>NZ_JACVED010000006.1:0-643395 GCF_015355715.1 Nocardia sp. XZ_19_369
ACAACCTCGCGGCCCGGCGTCACTTCAGCTGGCATGACAGCAACTCTCGCACAGCGGAACGCACTGTAGCCGCGACTCCGCGTCTCGAACCGGCTGGCGCCGGAGCGTGGAAGATCAATGGGCCGTACGACTTCCAGCCTCTGGGTATGCGCGCTCATGCTGATTCCAGTGCCTATTAAGCCGACGACCAGCTCGCCAGCTTCAGCCACTCGTCCGATGTCGCGGCGGCCCGCACAGCTAATCGATCGCAACCTGCGCGCGTCCCAGCCCCGCAGGTCGAAAAGGCTTTGGTGAACAGCGACGCGGCCGACAATGCTGAGCACATGTACATCCCCGGACACTTCGCTGCCGACGACCAGGCCGTACACGACCTGCTCACCCAGCACGGCGCCGCCGATCTGATCACCGTGACACAGGACGGCATGGTCGCCACCATGCTGCCGTTCGTCTACGACCCCGGTACGAGGACGCTTCGTGGTCACCTCGCGCGCAACAATGATCAGTGGCGGCGGCCTGTGCTCGACGAGGCGCTGGTCATTGTGCGCGGTCCGGACGCGTACATCTCTCCGGCGTGGTATCCGAGCAAAGCCGAGCACGGGCGTGCGGTGCCCACCTGGAATTACATCACCGCGCACATCTACGGGCGGCTCACCGTGCACGACGATCCGGCCTGGGTCGAACGGCTTGTCCGTAAGCTGACCGAACGTCACGAGGCCGGGCGGCCACAGCCATGGTCCGTTGACGACGCGCCGCCACAGTTCATTGCGGGTCAGCTGCGCGCCATCGTCGGAATCGAACTGACGATCAGCCGCATCGAGGCCAAGTTCAAGCTCAGCCAGAATCGGCAAGCCACCGACATCGACGGCGTGATCTCGGGATTGACCGCCGACGGTCGTGAAGACGCCGCCGATGCCCTGCAGCGAGCGCGAACAATCTGAGTTCTCATCCTCGATGCCGCACATCCCGACACGCGGTGCGACTGCCCCAAGCCGAGTTACAGGTAGGGCCGATCTGCGATTGAGGTTGGCCGTCAACTAGATCGGTCGACCGTTCCGCCGATGCACGGTAACGCCGCTACGGGTCGAGCCGGACCAGCGCGGCGGCGCGGCCGACCGAACGCACGATATTGCCGATTCCGGTGCACACCTTTAGATGGCGGGGGCGACCAGCGCGCGCGATCCACGCCGAGAGATAATTCGTTTCGTGACGGAAATACCGCAGTTCCTCGATGGCGCACGAGTGCTGGCAACTGCGGATATCGGGGGTGCGATACGGTCCGGACAGACCCGGCACGTAGTGGATGGTCTCGTTGTCGATGACTTCGCAGGACTGGCGATCGCGCAGTATGACGCCAGTTCTGCTGTGTACTTGTTCTATTGCGACGTGGACTGGAACGTCATCACCGACACCTACCATGCCAGTGTTGCCGCAGCCCACGTGCAAGCCTCCGAGGAGTTCGGTCCGGTCGAGTTCATCGAATTCCATTCGTCGCCGACTGAAATCACCGGCCTGTCATGACCTTTTGTCCGAAGTGATTCGGCTTCCCGCCGGGTCCACTTGAGCAGGGCGACTGTTCTACCGGCTGCAGTAGATGATCGCGAGCGACATCCGCTCATGGCTCCCCTTTCGCCTCAAGGGGCAGTGTGTAATTCGCTAGGCTGGTAGGTGGCAGGTCCGGGCTGTGGCTTATCCGAAGAACCGGTGTTCGGGGTCGAGCCGGTCGCGCAGGAGTCAGCAGACGCCCCCGATTGCCCTCCCGGACTTGCCTTCTCCCGTCGCCGCTGGTCGGCGACCATCCGGGTGTAGACGGTATTGGACAGGCGCCGTTTCAGCGCGCGCAGCGCTCCCTTGTGCGTCTTGCCCTCGGCCTTACGCACCTTGACATAGGCGCGTCCATCACCGTAACCGCCCTGTTGGGCCACCGCCATGATGTGCAGCACCCGGTTGATTTTGCGGTTCCCGGCACGAGAGAGCCGATGCCGCTTCTGATCTCGCGAGGACGCATCCAAAGGTGCGGTGCCGTTCCAGGACGCGAACCGGTCCCGGGTGGCGAAACGGCGGATATCGCCGACGTCGGCGAGCAGCCTGGCCGCTCCGGCCGGGCCGATGCCGGGCAGCTCCATCAGCGTGGACCCGGTCGCGGCGACCAACTGCCGCAACTCCTTGTTCGCTGTCTTGATCCGGGCATCGACCACCTCGAGGTCGTCGATCAGTTCGGCCGACCACTCGCAGCCGCATCCGCACCGCGAGACCGGCGGGCACGACATCTGCGGCCATGGCCCGAGCCTGACGAGCCGACAGCCAGCGCTTCACGCCACCGGGCACCAGCTCGAGCAGCAACCGGTGGAGCCGGTTGATCAGTTCGGTGGGCGGGCACGGCCGAGTTCGTCGCGGCGATCGACCAGATCCCCAATGCTTCCAGCTGCGGATCGGCCTGCAGTCGACGCAGATTCGGTGCCCGCAACGCAGCGACCGAGTGTGCGACCGGGTGTGCGTCCACCGGATCGGCCTTTCGGCCGTTGCCGGTAGCGAACACCCGCACCCGCGCCGACAGCTTCGCCGGCACATCGATCACGGTTTCCCCGTCGTGCACAAGCGAGGTGCGAGATGCCGGCCGATGCCGTTACAGCCCTCGATCGCCCACACACGATCATCGAAACCCGCAACGGCGGCGAACATTTCGGCATGGCCGACGGCGTCGGTACCGTAGCGGCCGATCGCGAGGATTCTTTCGTGGCTGTCGATGACTTCGATGGTGGCCGAGCGTTCGTGCGGGTCCATGCCGATGATCACTCCCACAGATATCCTTCCGTCGAAACGAATAGGTGTTCGTGCGGGAAGGCACCGCTACTTCGAGCCAAGGCACGCCCCTTCCAGCCACACCCCGCACGGCACCCGCTGGGACGCAAGCCATCAGAGAGCCACACCAATGACGCAGGTGGGCAGCCGCTTAGAGAGCGTCCCACCGGGCACCTGGACCCGATCCTGGCCGGGAACGAGCCCTGACGCCAATGCTAAGTAGCCGCATACTGCGCGTTGGTCAATCGCCCAGAACTATTGGCGTACAAGGCTTGCCAGCGCACGCAAATGCCGAGATGCAGATGTCGGGTAGGCCGCCCGCGATCCTGGATCGTCGCGGTGTACTGTCAGGAAAGGCGCGCATACATGTACATGTCGCGGGGTTCGCCAGCGATCTTCTCCCATCTGCGAAGCAAACCCTCACGCTGGTATCCGGCCGACTGCGCGGCACGCCATGATCCCTCGTTCCACGGTTCGACATATAGCTCGAGCCGCGATACTTCCTCCAGAGTCACCGCCCACGAGCTGAGCAGGCGCAGAGCCCGCCCTGCATAACCACAGCGTCGATAGCCCGGTCCGATCCAGTAGCCGACCGATGCTCTGCCATGACGGATGTCTCGCCGCCAGAGCCCGATCTGCCCTACCGCCGAATCGGTGTCGAGATCCGCGACGGCGAAGGACCACCCTTCCCCAGTCGCTGCCCGTTGGTGCTGGCGCCGGATGAATGCCTGCCCGTCGGCCTCGTCTCCATGAGCAACCACCGTCGTAATCAACGGAATCAACGGATCCTGCCCTGCGTCGATGATGAAGCTCACGTCCGCTGTCACGAAGGGGCGCAGCCGAATCCCCTTGCCCTCCATCACCGGCACCACCAGCGCTGTCATGAGCCCCACCCCACACCTGAGAGCCGCAGTCACGCAACCCGATTGATTCCACGGCGACACAGCCACAACGAACCGTCACTAACCAGCCGACAGGTCCACGGTTCGCGTCTAGAGGCGAACGTCCGCAAGTGCCTGCGACCCCGCGTTCCAGCCGGGTACGTCGGCAGAACGCGCCAGGTGTCGAATCCGGCGTGCACTGCGGTCGATCGTCGATGATTGCTGCTCATGAGCGCGCCCAGCCCGCAGTGGATACCACCCGAAGTATGTGGTCTATGCCCGCACCCGATCTCCGAACACACGGTGTGGAACCCGGACGAGGAGTGCGGCGGCTGGATGCACTGCCGTGCGGTCGACTGCCAATGCTGGCACGATTGGCCGCGACTGACCCGTCTCCATCCACAGGGCTGACTACATACAACAGTAGTGAGCGCTCATTCCGCGACCCGCTCGACTCCAGAGCGCTTAGGCGCGCGTTCGTGCACGTCATGCAGGGTTGGCGCGCCTATCCCACGGGCAACGTTCCGGGTGCGCCCCGACTGCACGCCGGCCATTGCATCAAGTGCTGACTTCCAGCGAAGCCAGGACATAGTTCGAGCCCGGCTCGTTGCCTCGGGGCCGGGCTCGGACGCAGGGGTCCTACTTGCTCAACATGGATTCAATCTCGTTGACTCGGCGATCCAGACGAGCGGAGTGGACGGTGTCTGCTGCTCGCCGAGCGGCAGCGATGGTCGCTTCGGCCGCGTCGATGTCGCGGTTGCGGAGATACGACTCCGCTAACCAGGTTTGGTACAGCGCTACTTCCCGAGTGCGCTCCTTGGGGTAGCCCTCGATCGCCGACAAAAGTAGAGGACTCGCACGATCCGGTTCGCCTAACTCAACAAAGCAGCGGCCAGCCATCACATTGATCTCCGAGCGATCCAGCCAGTAGACCCATTCGGGTTCTTCGATGCTGGAGGACCGACGCTCGTACAGGTCATCGACCGCGTCCAAGGCGCGCATAGCTCCGTCCCGATCACGGGACCTAGCCAACGCCCACGCAACACGCTCTGTCAGAAGTGCCTGGACGACAGGCGTAGCACCTTTCGCACCCTCGACTGCGGTCTTTGCCAAAAGCGTTGCGTCTGAGGGGTTACCGATGTTCGAAAGCTGGTAGGCGAGGCTAGAGAACAGCTGGCCTACCAATACTTGATTGCCTGCCTCCGTCGCGACCTTCGCTCCGTCAAGGTAGGCGCATTGTGCCTGGAAGTACCGGCCAGCGTCGCTGGCGACCCACCCCACGAGTTGCGCCAATTCTCCGGCACTCGTCCGGAGTCGCCGACCGATCTCGCTGGTGTAGCTACACTCGCTGATGACGCGGCGTACGTCCTCGAACTCTCGAACGACCACAGGGAGCAGGTCCGTGCCGCTGACACTGTCGTCCAAGTGGCGTAACTCGATCACTCGCTCCTCTAGCTTGGTCGCAAGAGAATTCCCGATGCGCCGTCCATCAGCGCAATGAGTAGTCGCTACAGATTCGGTCACTAGCCACTCGTGCGCGATCCGGAGTGGGTCATCAAAAGGTGCCATCAATGCCGCCACAGGGACGTTCAGCGCTCGCGAGTACGCCATTATGTGTTCGGGGTGGATCTCGCGCTTCCCAGTCTCAATCTTTCCGAGCAGTGGCTTGCTGTAGTGCGTGCGAACTGAAAGCGCCGACAGGCTCAACCCGGCTGCCTCACGGGCAGCGCGGAGCTGGGCACCGTTGGGTATGGACTCCACAGTTCCAGCCTAACGACCGTTGGGGCTTGTAGACGCATGTAGACGCGAACTCGTACCCCGTCAGACGTACCAGGTGGTTGCCTGAACTTGTGCCCGGTAGGTGGCCCGAGTCGGACCGAGTCACCCTCACCCTTCCAAACCGCTAGGGGCCGGGCCACCTAATCCACTCCACGCGAGCAGGGGGCCTAGGCCGATGAAGAACATTTCGTTTGGGGATACACCAGTCTCTCGATGCGTCTACTACCGCCTGGTGTGTGGACTGGCCGCCAACATCGACCCGCCGGGCTCCGAGCGCATCACGTTCCTTGCCGGGAGTACCGGCGCGCTGACCATGCCCGGACCGTTGGGAAGTGTTCTACGGCACCACTTGCAGCGCCACGGTGTCGCGGTCGGGCCGATCGTGGCGCACGTCTGCTCGAACCGGTGGAGCTTCCTGGTTCGGCCTGACGTGCCCGATGACGACACACGGGTGTTCAACGACCTGTTCCGGCTGAACGTGATGATCGTTCGAGAGGGAGCAATCCCGCTGCCGTCAACGGAACCCGGAGGTGGTGGCAGATGGTGGATAGAACCACCCTGCAACACATTCCGTCCCTCGGGCAGGGTCGTAGTGGAGTCGATACTCGCGTGTACGGGTATCCATCGCGATTCGCGTTCGTTGGCGGTGCATCGTGGCTGATTGCGGATGTGGATGCGGGTGTGGCCCGTGGATCAAGGTGTCCCAGTGCAAACACGGCGGTGCGATGTTCGACAAGAACACCGGTGAAGTGCTCAAAATATATTGCCCTTCGATCTACTGTTCCGACCGCGTCCTCGTGCCGCTGGTCGACGGGAAGATCGGCCCGCACGACGGGGTGATACCGGGCCTGTGCCCGTGGATCGGTACGCGGGTCATAGATGACCGCGCCGACTTCACACCCCGAGACGTCACGACGGTCGAGGCACAGCCATGAACAAATTCGAGGCGAACAAGTTCGAGAGACAGCGTCAGCGGGTGCTTCTCCAGGCGGGCCGGTTCGGGTATGCGCTTGGGCGAGAGCACTATGAGCCCTACGGCTGGGAGTTGTTCACGCCTAGGCGTAAGCGTGTGCTGGCGTCGGGGTCGCTGGATGACCTGGAGAACTGGCTGGCTGAGCAGTGGGCGACAGAGTGCTCCGACAGCGGCAGCGATCGGCGGAACCGATGAACGCCGACACATCCCCGCATCCGGAGGAGCCCGACGTGCACCTAGTCGTGGTGCTGCACGGCCAATGGCTGGACTTCGCCGCGAGTCTGACCTCGGCGCTGTTCTTCGTCCAGGAGCAACAGCAGCGGCGCTACATCGACAGCGTGAGCGTGATCCCCGGTGCCACAACCGGATTGGATCGGCTCCCGAATGAACGACTCTACGAGGGGCCATGATGACGCTCAAACCTATAGCGGTCGGCTACCTCCGTCGGGACATCGCTGGAGTAGCGCAGGGCTGGAACGAAACCCAAATTCGTGGTGTGGCAAGGCGACTCGGCTACAACCTCGCCAAGACCGTAGTCTTCAGTGCGAAGACCGCCAACCCGATACCGGAACTGATAGCAACGGCTCGACGGGCGAAGTCCGACGCAGTAATCGTTCCCAGTGTTACCCACTTCGAGCGCAACGCCATCCCTGATGAACTCACACAGGTAGTCGACGTGATCACCGTGTCACCCGAGGAGACTTACGCGCGTTGGTCTCTGAACCCGACACGGTGGAGCGACCACACCCAAGGCCCCGCCGGATGATGCAACCTGCTTGTACCTTGACCCGTGGACGCGCGACACCGGCCCGTTCCGGCCATGACGAGAGGGGTAGACGTGAATGACAACGAACAGATGACGATGGACCTCGGTGTACCTGTCGAACGGACCGAGTGGAGTAAGTGGGCCAACCCTCACCGCCGTGCGGCGCAGGCTCAGAAATTCATGGAACGTACCGGAATCCAGAGCATCCCAGATGAATTCTCATGGTTCAGCGATGTCGAGGAATCGGCGAATAACGCATTGTCCGAGACCTTCCCTGAGATGGAGTTGCCGACTCCGGAACACTACTCCGAGCTGGTCGACGCCTTTATATGCTTTCTCGGGGAATACCTAACCAAGTTTGCCGACGCCGAGTGGTATGACTCGCCCGTGAAGCGAGAAGATTCGATATACGAGAACATCAACCCAGCACTTCGATACAGAGGCTCCAAAGACACTACAGCGACGGAGCTGCTTCAAGACATACTCGATCACGGACGCGAACTCGATGGCCGAATTTTCACGAGTGCGATGGTAATCAGTCACGAGCTACATCTCAATTCGCTGTAGGCGCAGCACTGGGGGGCAGCGTGTCCGCTGAGAGTAACCAACACGGGGAATATTTCCACCGTGGAATGGCGGAGATTCGTGGCGAGACTCGCGAGAACGGATGGACGCGGGAGCACCCAGAACCAGCCACCAACCAACGACTGGACCAGGCGCTCATCTACGTAAGCGTGACAGAGCGCCAATTTACGGAGTACAAGTCCGGCCGAATCGATGCACGATGCGTCGAACAGCTGGGCAAGCACTTAGAACTGTTGGACCGTGGCCTGTATCGTGCTGCCGAATGGGTCTCGGTAACGCCACTGGAGAGAACGCCAAGGGAATTCCAAATCCTAGTGCAAGCCGCACGAGACAAGGGTCTGAATTTTAAGTACGTCACCCCTGATCGTGAGGTAATCAAAGCTGCCATCGAAAAGGGAAAGCAACAAATCCCAGGACAGCAGCTCGAATTGCCAGGCGTCGCAGACAAGGCGCGAGAAGCGAAGACGCAAGAGCTACAAAAGAGTCGGGACAAGATTGCCGACATTGCCAAGGTGCGCGATCGTAAAGAACGCGCCCGCGAACGGCTCGCGAACATTCGTCAAATCGTTAGGACGCGGGAAGAAGCCGACCGCGCCAGAGCTGCTACCGAGGCAGCGGCCAGACGAGTAGCTCTGGAGTTCCCTACGCCTGATCAGCTCAAGCGAATCGAAGCACCTGCGGCTAACCGAGCCGAAGCACGCGGATCACCTGAAGCAGCGAAAGCGGCTCTAGTCGAAAAAGTGGAACGTGACGCCGCCCGTCTCGCGGCGCGGGAGTTCCCATTCCCAGTGCCCGATAAGCCCAGAGAGCAACAAGGCGCCGAGATTGGGGAGCGGACCACCCCAGAGCCGGCCGACGCTGCCAGGGGGGAACGTGCGACAGCCGAGCGTGAAGCCGCCGATAAGGCTCGCGAGACAGCTGCACAGCAGCGAGAAGCCGAAGCACGAGAGGCCGCGCGAACGAAGGCCGAGTTGGACCAGGCACGGGACGCGGCGTATCGCGAGATGCTGAATCAAGCTCAGGTGCCAGAGCATGTCCGACTAGGACTGTCGCACGCACAGGCACCGGAGGCGGCTGTACAGACTCCGCCCGGACAAGCACCCAGCGTCGAACGAGGCGGTACCGGACAAGGGCGAGACCCACGCGCACCCGAAATTGGGCCACGCACGCAATAATGCCGACCCGACGGTGAACCGATCGCTACGAGACCAGGGAAAGGCGGGGTGGGCATCGACGGCGAGCTGATCCGCGCGGCACGCAGCGCACGAGGCTGGTCACAGTCTCGGCTTCTCGCCGCTCTGCGCGAACGCGCCGAAATCGACAGCGTCTCCCTCATGAGCACTGCCAGCCTGCGAATCGCCTTATCTCGGTGGGAGAACAACCATCACCACCCGGACGCCGTACACACGGAACTACTGTGCCGGGTCTTGGAGTTGACGCCGTCGCCGGCACCAACCAACTCAGCGGTCCTGATATCGCCCGATCTTCCTGATGATTCCCTCTACTCCGTGCTGGCCCATCACACCAACAGCCTGCGGTTACTGGACCGGCGATTAGGTGCGCCAGTAGTGCGGATGCAGACAGCCAGTCATGTCGCGTCGTTAGAGCAGCTGTGGCATAGCCGAACTGGTGTCGATCAGCTCAGCGTGGCCCGCGCCCAAGCCGACGCCGCCTCGCTGGTTGCGTGGCAAGACTTGGATCTCGGCGACCACAAGCAATCGGCCGACCACTACCGCCTGGCTCGGATTGCCGCCTCCCGCGCCGGGAGCCCGACCCTGCTGGCGCACGCCGTTGGTGAGCACTCGGTCATGCTGGCTGAAACTGGCCATCCCGGCCTCGCCTACGTTCAAATCCGGAGGGCCGAAGGCTTTCCACGACTACCGCCGCTCCTGCGGTCGTGGCTGGCGGCAACACGGGCACAGGTTGCCGCAGCCCTGGTTGGTGAACAGGATGCGGTCAGATCTGGCCTGCGCTTAGCCGAAGACGCCCTTTCTCAGGTGCATTCCGGTGACGAGGTTGATCTTCCGTACGTTTTCCTCGACCCAGTTCATCTGGCGCGCTGGCAAGGCCACATCTTGATCAAAATCGGCGATCCGGCTGGTCGGCAGTTGGCGCTCGATGCTCTCGATCGGCTACCCGAAGATTTCGTGCGCGCACGATGCGCCCAGCATCTAGACCTCGTCGAGGATGCCCTGCATCGAAACGAGTACGAGCCCGCCGAAACCCTGCTCGCAACAGTCGCCGAGCAGATCCAAGCAGTGGGATCAGCGCGGCTGGGCACTCGCCACGCTCAACTACGGCGACTGCTGGATGGTGCGGAGCGCGAGAAGTAGGCCGAGACCGGTCCCGGCGCCAAGCAGCTGACCGCGGGCGAGAAGCCCTGGAGTATCAGTTACCGGCACCCACTCCAGAAGGCCCGCCTCTTCCAGATCGCTCGGTTCGGCGACTCGGCGCGGATTGTGCGTCAGGAAGACGTGATGCTTGGTCTGGATGAGGCCTGGCATCGGCTCCAACGTTGCGACAAGCTCGAGTGGCTCGGTTGGTTTAAAACCTGTCTCTTCGAGCAACTCTCGGCGACCGCATGCTTCCGGCGCCTCACCGGGTTCGATGATGCCTCCCGGCGTCTCCAACCCGACTTGTCCGACAATCCAGCGGTGGCGGCGGATCATCAGCACGCGGTTTTGGTCATCAAGAGCAGTCACCAGCGCTACCTCGCCGAGGTGAATGGAGTGATGCGATCGGCGGACGCCATCCGGGGTGGTGATGTCGTTCACCGTCACGGTCAGCCAGGGACGAGCTTCGTAGACCGTTTGCTGGTCATGAACGACGGTGGGCGCTGGATCAGCCATGCCGCTGACGCTACCAATCCACGCGAGGGATCCGCCCCGACCAAACTGCTGCTACGGGTTGCTACGTTCCCTGCTCCCAGTGCAGCCAACAACGCTGGTATCGGTACCCGGCACCGTTCCAACGCCGTCTTCCTTGCGCAACGCCCTCAGCGCCGGGCACCTCCGGTTTGAACCGTCTGACCAGGAGATGAATACCGATGGCCGCACAATCCCTCGCTGTGTACCAGTTCCTCGCCTTGTGCGATGAATCCACCCATCAGGTACCGCCGGTGCCGTTCACCGTTGATCAAGCCCACGCCGTGATGCGCAGCCACGTGGCCTGCCGGGCCAAGCGCTGCCCCCGGAAGCAAGCTGCTCTCAATACACTGGTCGCAGCCGGCCGCCTGGTGCTCTCCACGAGCAAGCCGCGGTGACCACGGATGACCCCAAGCCGAACCCCTGATCACGGCGCAGAACCCGACCAGCCGACCCCAGCACCAGACGATGCATCGGGCGTCGATTCGACCGACCTGATTCCCGAGTGGGCGCCGGGCGCGCCGCTGCCGTGCAGTGAGACATTGCTGGCGGCATTCGCGGGTGTGCGGTCAATCCTCAGCAGCATCGTCATCGACGCCGCCGTCGACCTGGTGACCTCTCAGCGCCAGTACCGGCGAGCCCTGCAACGACTCACCGACTGGCCGATCGAAGATCACCGCCTCAAAGCCATGGGCTCGCAACTTATCTCGGCGCGCGACGACCGAGCGGCTTTGACCGCAGCCATCGACGATGCGGTCGGTTACCGGCAACGTCAGCGAGCGGCGCAACCATCCTCGTCACAAACAGTTCGACTCAAAGGCGTGCCGGCGGGGACTCCGACCATGGTCGTGCAGACCGAAAGTATCGGCCGGATTGTCGCTCGGATGGCGGATCTGTGGGGACTGATAGTCAACGCTGCGGAAACCGATGAAGTTTTGCCCGAATGGTACACGGCGGCAGACTGCCGACGGCTTTAATCGTTAAAATGCACTCGAAACAACCAACACTGGGAGGAATGGGAGACCGTCATCTATCGCGCTTCGGTGGACGGTCTTGAGAGTCTAGAAACACCGCCCTGCGTGGGTCGCCGGATGCCGCCGACGCCGCTCCTTACAGTAGAAATGTCGGCACCGGGCCGGTTTTCAGAACGAAGGTGTCGATAGCGCACGCGACAACAGGTGACCTCATCAGAATAACCTCAATTGCCTTCCTGTGTGCCTACTTAGTTTGATTACCGGTGTTGGGCCAACTTCTCTGCAGAGCTTCGCCCATTCGTTAATCTTCTGTTTGAGTATTATGGAGTTTGTGTCAGCGATATTTCTTGGCAGCCCCTTGGTCATGTACCCCAACCACAGGCAATAGCGGTCAAACTGGGGGATCTCTTTGACCGTGGCGCGATTCTGAACTAGCTTCAGTAGGGCCCTTGCTTGATCGCATACGTATCCCAACTTCTGCGCCGTCCCGAATTTAACGGCGTATACGGTGCCGTCCTTTTTCAGATCCCACGCCTCTACCGGCGTCCCCGATTTGATCGCCGCGATACTAAAATCTTTGTCGGCCATCTCGTAACCGGCCTGCCTAACCCTTTCGGACGCATTGAATTTGGTCTCGGTTTCCGATATGATTTTGAAATTATCTTCGGTTTCCTCGACTTGGATACCTCTTACGTATTCATCCAGAAATGACAGATAGTCCTGGTTGAAGTACCTCCATTTCCCCTCGGTCAATACCACCCTATGAGAGTCGGCGATGTAGTCTAATGATTCCTTTAGGGTCAGATCCGGATCCCAGTCGGTATCGTTGTATCTGGTTACCTTGATCTTTAGGATGTCGCTGCCAGTCAATCCCTCCGTTTCGATATACAGCCGCAGGTCATCGATGGTAAGGTCATGACCTTGACGATCCAAGAAATCGGCAGAGGATCTACGACGCGGATGTTTGAGTGAAAATCTCCCAGGACTTCCGAACATGAAGTTGAAGTCGACTCCGCATAGATCCATGCTGTTGGCAGTGAAGTCCGTCAGGCCATCTTTCGCTGTTATCTCCTCGATGAGAAGGCGATCGAAAAGCTCAATATCCGCCTTATCCTTAACCTCCATGTCTCGTGGCAGCGTGAACAGCTCGGGATTGTCCAACTCGGCCTCGATCGCGGACAATAAGCCCGCGATCCCGCTGACGCCGACGGGCGGTGAGAGAATTGCCGAGGCGCCGAACCTTCCTGTCGGCCCGAATATGTCCCGTTTGGTGTCGATGATCGCTGATTGAATCATGTCTATCGATTCGCCGCTGTCGACGTCCAGGCGAGTATTTACTCTGTAGGTTCTGTTCTCCTTCTTTCGACTTCCTTGATACCGCTTTGCCGCAGTGTGTCGGACATCTTTCTCATTCGCAATCCGCTTGGCCAAATTAGTGCCGAAATCGTAGTCACAAAGCGAGCGAACATGGAAATGGCTCGCTCCATGCGTGATGGCATAGCAAGCATAATCCGTAAAGAATATATATACTGCGGAATGATTCTTTCGGGTGGGGAGTTGTCGACCCTCGAAGAACTCTTCATACATTCGTAGCCAAATCGCAACGTCCTCGTTGCCTTCAAGAAACAGGAATTCGGAACGCCATTCGCTCTCTGCGTGCGTGCGAATAGTTATGTATCCCTTGTCCTCCAGCGTTGCACGTAGCGTCGCCAACACATTTCGTGGAATCTTGAAAATGTTGAGATCCATCCGGCGCTCCAGAACTTATCGAGGTGCGACAGCTGTCGCTTCGAGATAACGTTATAGCTAATCCGGTTGCCGTACACTAGATTTGGCCGAAGATGGCAATGGCAAGGGTTGCACGCGCAATTTACAACTCGACCCGCGGAGACGATCGCTTTGCCGGGGGTTGCCCGCCCTGACGCCCGGTTCGCGTGGGCACGAGCGGCACGTTCACTTTCGCTCCGATTGGACAGATGCCCGAATCGGAGCGTCGACTTGCACATACATCTCTCGCGGAGGACTCGGATACGGGTAGCGCACCGATCTCGGCTGTGCATCAGGCCCTGAACACGGTGTCGCCGTTAGCTACTGACATCTGTCATGTCAGCAAATCCTACGTCGTCGCCGTGCTCTCCGACTAGGCGTTGCGTCAGAAGGTCGAAGACATGTACCCCGCTGGTTCGTCTACAGACTTTCCACAGCTAGGGCACGGCTTGCCACACGTTCCGGAACACCAGCATGTGTGCACGTCTCGCTGTGTGCCATGAACGCCACCTTCGTGGCCGTGGGATTTGCTCACGGCGTTCTGAGGTCACGTATCACACGTCGAGAGATTTTGGCGAAGAAGATAAGGAATGAAGCGAAGCGAGCGACGCCTTCCGACTGGCACACAACAAAGCTCCACGCAATTTGTTAACGAGGTTCCAATTGCGAGCACTTGTCCGGGCAGGCCCCAGACACTTTGCCCTAACGCGCCCTACGACAGGGCGACGGTCTCTAGGCTGCGAGTGTCATGACTGACTCCGAAGAGGCCGTGCCACTACATGACGAGGCGACCGACGGCCAGCCGCGTCAGAGCGCCCAGGTGTCCCGGTGGGTGGCGCGGGTGGATAGCGACATCCCGCGCACCGAGCATGGGCTCCTCGACTCCGCGACCTTAAGCCGCGACTGGTACGTGGGAGACCAGCCCCGGCGGGCCGAGGATCTGATCGGCATTCGCAGCTCCTATGCGCTGCTCGCGCCGGGTGGAGCCGGCAAGACCACGCTGGTCGAGGACCTCAAGCGACACGAACCTGGCAGTATCTCGATCGATCTACGGTCAGACGGCCAACGAGTCCTAACCGAACTGCTCGACCTTCGATCTTCGAGCGAGCGTTCGCCGTTCGACCGTCCCAACATCACGATCTTCATCGATGCTCTCGACGAGGCGCTCCAAGTCGATCCCAACATCGGATACGTGTTGGTCAAGCTTGCGGGCCGCACTGGATCTGATCGAATCGCGTGGCGGATCACTTGCAGGCCCGGCTCCTGGACAGTCGACTTGGTCGAAGGGTTGCATGCAGCCCTGCCTGGCTTCGAGGAGCTTGAGCTACTTCCTCTCACCGCGGCAGGGATCCGGGAAATGGCTGGCACGGACGCCGACGACTTCTTGGAGGCGGTCGAACACGCTCGTCTCACGCGTGTGCTCGCCAACCCATTGCATGCCCAAAACCTCCTGGATCACTGGCGTATGTCAGCCCGACTCCCCGCGACCCGATCAGACGCCATGCACCATGCCGTCGCCGGCATGCTGGCCGAGACCAGCCACACCCGTCTGCCGGAGAACCTCGATGACCACAGCCGACTTCTTATCGCCGAGCGACTGGCTGCGACGTCAATGTTCTGCGGAGTGGGCAACTTCGCACTACGCACAGTCACGCGGCGGCCCGCAACTGGGTCGACGCGGTCCACGGCCAGCGAGGGCGCCAACGTGTCCGTACTCGCAGTCAGCTCTGTGCCCACCCAGGCCGAGCCCGACCTATCTGGCTTGACAGTCAACGATTTTCGAGAGGTGCTTGGAACCGCGTTGTTCACAGCGGTCGGGCAGGGCAACGTGGCCTTCGTTCATCAGTCCTACGCGGAGTTCCTTTCGGCGGCGTACCTCGTGCGCCGCAGTGTCGCTGGGCGACGGCTCATGTCCATCCTCGGCGCCGACGTCAACGGTCTCGTTCCCGGACCGATGATTGAAGTGCTCGGTTGGCTTCTGGCCTCAGGTTCATCAGTTCCCGACACGTTGATCGCTGACAATGCGTCGCAATTGCTGACCACGGCCGGACTGGAATTGGTCGACGATGAGCTTCGGAAGCGCATCGTCAAGGCTCTGCTGGACGGAGCCGCATCCGACACGATCAACGAAGGGTGGCGCGCTGATACCTCCGTTCTGTCCCATCCTGGACTGGCCGCCCAGCTCCGCGACGCCGCAGCGAGCACACGTAACCACTGGGTCGCCTTTTGGATCTGCCGCATCGCGCGACAGTGTGCCGTGTCTGAGGCCGCCGACGAGCTGCTTGAGATTGCCCTCAATTCGGTGTGGCCCGACTTCGTACGGACTGAAGCAGTTAAAGCCTTTGTCGAAGTCTCAGCACGAGACCGAATGGCTGAGTTGGCGCCGCTACTTGACCTGAGCTCCGTGGAAGATCCTCACGATGAGATCCTCGCGGCGGCCCTACGAGCGGTCCTGCCTAATGCCGTGGACTTCGCGCGCATCCAAGTCGCCTTGAGGCCTAGACGCACATCGAACTACATTGGCGGCTACTACCGGCTGCTCGGTGAACTGCCCACGCTCATTTCTAGTAGTGACGTCCTCTCCGCGTTAACTAGTGCGCTATGCCATCGACCCGAGCACCGCGATGACGCGTTCGGCCGGTTGATCAGCGGCCTGCTGCAGCGCGCGTGGGAGACCAGGGATCTGGAGACCGCAGCAGTAATCGGTGCAGCGCTAGGCAGTGAACGGCTGGCGCTGCACCATACGTTGCGCGGCGAACACCTTCCTTGGCAGACAGACGACAACCCGGACATGCGCCGCTCCATGGCTTCCGCAGCATTGGCGGCCAACGAGCATGCCTTCGTCGAGGTCCTCAATCTGCGCATGCTGACAGCTGAAGACCTGGGATGGCTCATCGACTGGCTACCCACCGCCGCGACTGAGGCACTTGAGCCTGCCCGTGTCGTTCTGCGAAACCTGGCCTGGAACGTCGCCGACGCCGCGTCGGCCGACCGAATTCTCAGCATCAGCGACGACCACCCAGCTTATGAGGCACTCGCAGCCTTCCAAGGACATCAGGAGATCGGCTCGCGGCCCGACTGGGTCGCTCCCACCGAAACCGACGAGGGACCTTCCGCTACTGAACTCGAAGCACTACTTCGCGATGCCATCGCAGGCGCACGCCAAGACGTTCACGACTGGTGGAAGATCGCGATCGCGCTCGCCGGTGACTGGACCGTCGAACCCGAGGTTCTCATCCGCCGAGACCTGACGAGCAAGCCGATGTGGTCCACGATGACCGACGCGGAGCAGGAGGAATTCCTGCGGCTCGGGCTGGACTACCTCAACTCCAGACAACCTGACATCAGTCGATGGTTGGGCCGGGACCAATTGCCCCTCAGCGACGCGATGCCCGACTGGGCCGCCGTGTTTCTGTTCGCGACGCTCTTGGCGCACTTCCCAGTCTTGCTGGCCGACGTCGAACCGGCTACTTGGGCTTCGTGGGCTCCGGCGATCACCGGGATGCCGCCTCATGCGGGCCAGGAGAGCTGGCAGCGGCGGATCCGCGACGCAGCGCCTCCCGCCGGACGCGACGCGATTGACGAAGCGCTGCGTGAGCAGATCCAGCAGGCCACGCTCACCTTTTTCTCGAACCACCCACTTGTCGACTTCACCGACAGCCGCCTGATAGCAACGGTCGAGCAGGTGGCACGTAGTGCCGACCAGAGCGCGGCCAACCGCGCCGAGGCCATCAGCGCGCTCGTCGAGCACGCGCCCGATGTCGCGCTCGACGTCGCTCGCGGGGCAATGACCGAAGAAGTCGTTCCTTCCGCAGCCTTCGTCGCGCTTGCGACGTTGGCGCCCGACGAAGTGGTGGCAGAGTGGATCACGCAGGGGCAACTCGGCCCCTTGGAACACCTACGCGATCTCGATCCCACGCGTTTGTCCGACGCCTCACTCGCTGCGCTGACCGGCCTGCTGCTCGACAAGCTGCCTTTTGCTGAGGATCCTGCAGAGAGCGAAGGCTTCTCAGAGGTCACCCCGGAGTCAGCGGCTCGGAGGCTACGTACGCATCTCCTTCAGTCTATGGCTGGTCGCGGCATGGCCACTCGTCTTGCCGCTCTTGAGCATGGTCGCCCGGCACCAGACGTCGAGCAGATCCGGCACATGTTGCACGAGGCGCGCATTCGTGAGGCGCTCGCGAACTGGCAGTTGTTGCAACCAAGCACACTCATGGCCTTTCTGGCTACCGCGGACGCTCGGCTGGTGCGCGACAGCGCGGGGCTGCTCACAGTCCTGCTCGAACAGCTCGATCTGATCCAACACGACGTCTGCAAACGTGCTGCCTTTCGCCACCTGTGGGACGGCGAACCTGGCATCAAGGGTGCCAAACCTAAAGGCGAGGACACTATCTCCGATTGGTTGGCGCACGAGCTTGGCCTGCGGCTCCGACCTCACATCGTCGTAGATCGAGAGATTCAGGTCACTCGCCCCAACGCCGTGGGCATAGGAACTCGCGTGGACATCACAGCCACGTCCGGAGGCGTTTACCTTGGCCGGGTGGTCTTTGAAGCCAAGCTGGTAAACAACACAGGTTTGCTGACCGCGATCGACAACCAGCTCGTCGGACAGTACATGGAGCCAGCCGGGTTCAGCCACGGCATCTACATCGTCTACTGGACGGCACCCAGCCTGCGCCCTGCGTCGTGGCGAAGGAAGCATTCGGATGCGGATCTACTTGCCGAGGAACTACGAGAGAAGGCACGGGGCCATCTCCCGAACAAGCACATCGAGGTTGTCGTCTTCGACATCGGCCCAAAGGTCTGAACCCCAGCCTTCGACTGCGGCGGAGTTAGGTCCCGTTGTGAGGGCACTGTCGCACCAGCTCCGGACAATACGTAAGTCTCCCTACTTCCAACCCAACCCAACCACGCACGCCCACTGCACTTCACGCAAACCCACACGATCCCACTGTTCCTCGCCCACCCTTACTCTTCCACTCATATCCACAAGCAGACCTTTTGCACCAAGGATAACGATTCGATGACGACCAGGGAGTTTGGTGGATTTGCCACTAATGAGATGGGTCCGACGCCTGGACTAATCCGAGCCCGAGGCGCTTGCTAAAGGTATGACCGCGACGATCCATAAAGTCGTGGCAGGCAATGGGTATCAATATTATCTCCGCAATGTCGCCGCGAACGATGTCACTTCCCGGGGCCGCTCCAGCCTCGCCGACTACTACTCCGCACAAGGCGAGGCACCAGGGCGCTGGCACGGCTCCGGGTTGGCCGGCCTGGGCATCCCAGCTGGTGAGGAAGTCACCGAGGACCAGATGAAGTCTCTGTTCGGGTCGGGTCGACATCCGAACGCCGAGCCGATCGAAGACCGCGTCTACGACGAGCAGATGGAACTCGGAGCGAAGCACAAGGACGCCGCCCGAGCCGCCGACAAGGCGAGCCTTTTGGGTCATCCGTTCCGGCTTTATGCCGATGTTTCCGAGTTCCGGAAACGGTGCGCGAAGGCGTTCGAGCAACACAATATCGCGCACGATTCACCTCCCGGCGATGCTATTTCCGATGCGGATCGGGCGCAGATTCGCACCGATGTCGCGTTCGAAATGTTCACCGAAACCTACGACCGGCCACCGATTGATGCGCGGGAACTGTCGGGGTGGGTGGCCAAGAACTCGCGCCCGCACACCACCGCGGTCGCCGGTTTCGACATCACCTTCTCACCAGTCAAGTCGGTCTCGGTGCTGTGGGCGGTCGCGCCACGAGCGGTGTCCGAGCAGATCGAGGCAGCACACCATGCCGCCCTCACCGACGCACTGCGCTGGCTCGAGCAGCATGCGATCTACACCAGGTTGGGCCGCCACGGGGTCCGGCAAGTCGACGTCGAAGGGATCGTCGCGGCCGTATTTTCTCACCGCGACAGCCGCGCAGGTGACCCGGACCTGCACACCCACGTGCTGATCGCCAACCGCGTGCGCACCCTGGACGGCAAGTGGCGCACCCTCGACGGAACCCCGATCTACCGCGCGATGGTGACGGTCTCGGAGATCTACAACACCCGCCTCGAACATCACCTCGAACGATTGATCGGAGTCGAGTTCACCGAACGCCCCGGCCAAGACCCCGCCAAACGCCCGATTCGGGAAATCGTCGGCATCCCAACACCATTGATCACCGCCTGGTCGCGCCGCGACACCGCGATCACCACCCGCCTCGGCGATCTCACCGCGCAGTTCCAAACCCAGCACGGACGCGAACCAACACCAAGAGAAATGTTCGACCTGGCAGAGCGCGCCACCCTCGAAACCCGCCCCGCCAAACACCTCCCACACTCCCTTGCCGAGCAGCGCAGCACCTGGCGCGCTGAAGCCGAGCGACTACTCGGAGGTCGAGAATCGTTGTCACGCATGATCCATACGACGTTGAATCCGCGCCGTGCGCCCCGCCCGCAGATCACCGAGCACTGGATCACCCGCACCGCCGAACACGTCATCGACGTCGTATCCGAACACCGCGCCACCTGGACGACCACCAACCTGCGCGCCGAAATCGAACGCCAACTCCGCGGACAAGTGGCCGGCGCGGACTGGGAACACGTCGCCGAGGCCGTGCTCGCCGAGACCATCTCCCCCACCCACGCCGTCGCCCAACAGGACCCGGACCTGACCGATGAACCCCAACTCGCCATCGTTCCGATCGTGTTGCAGCGCCGCGACGGCACCAGCGTCTACACCTCAGCGGACCGCCAGCTCTACACCTCGGCGCGCATCCTGTCTGTCGAGCAGCAGCTGATCGATCTCTCGATCCAGCCCGGCGCCCGCCAACTCCCCACCGAATCCATCGCCGCCGCAGTCGCCGACTACAACGCCACGCACCCGGATCGGCCACTCAACGCCGGACAAGTCAGCGTGATCGAAGGCTTCGCCGCATCGAATCTGCGCGTCCGCACCACCAACGCACCCGCTGGTTCCGGCAAGACAACCGCGATGGCAGTGCTCGCAAACGCGTGGACGGCCAGCGGCGGCCACGTCCTCGGGCTCGCCCCGACCGCAGCCGCGTCGGCGGTACTCGGCGAGTCGATCAACCAACGAGTCGAGACCGTCGACAAAGTCCTCGACGTCCTCAACCGGCACACACCCGCACCGAACAACCCGTATCTCGACCGCGAGTATCCACCGTCGTTGCCGCAATGGGTCCTCGATATCAACCCAGATACATTGGTGATCGTCGACGAGCACGTCAAACTCGGGAACCGCAAACGCCTACGCCTGCTGCGATTTCTGGCCGATCGCGGCGCGGCGATCCGTTGTATCGGTGACCCGCACCAGCTCGCATCGATCGAAGCCGGCGGCGCCGACATCGACATGAACGCCGCGGCTCCCGATGCCACACTGACCCTGACCCACGTCGTCCGGTTCGACTCCAGCGCTGAAGCGACCGCGAGTCTGCAACTGCGCGAAGGAGATCCGACCGCACTGGGCTGGTATCTGGACAACGGCCGCATCCACGCCGGACACGAAGGTGCGGTTCACGATGACGCGTTCGTCGCGTGGACCGCGGATCATCTCGCGGGCCGCGACACCATCATGTTGGCCGCCACTCATGACGTGGTGACCGAACTCAACGCGCGCGCACGCGCCGAGCGCCTCGCTCGCACCGGGACGCCGGTGGGCGCGCAATCGGTGCTCTGCGACGGCCTGGCGGCGTCGGTCGGTGACACGATCCGGACCCGCCGCAACAATCCGAGACTGCGTTTAGGCGAACGCGACTGGGTCCGAAACGGCTACACCTGGACCGTCACCGCCGTCCACAACGACGGAAGTCTCACCGCCATCCACCACAAACCCGGACGAAAACCAGGCCACAGCGTGTGGCTGCCGGCCGACTACGTGAGCGAACACGTGCGCCTCGGGTACGCGACAACGATCGATTCCGCGCAAGGAATCACCGCCGAAACCTGCCACGTCGCACTCACCGGAAGTGAATCACTGCAACAGCTTTACGTCGCAATCACCCGCGGAATCTACGCCAACCACGTCTACGTCCCGACCGCCTTGGACGGTTCAGAAGGCTCGTTCTGGTCCGAACCCGCAGTCAACCCACGCACCGCCGTCGAGGTTCTGCTGCGCGTTTTCGGTCGCGATGGTGCGCAGAAGTCGGCGCACTCGATGCTGCGTGACGCGCTCGACCCACACCAGCGCATCGGCCGCGCGCTCGATATCTACCTCGACTCGATCGGCGTCGCCGCCGAAAACGCCCTCGGTCCCGAAGGACTGGAACGTCTCGACGCCGACGCCGAATCGCTGCTCGCGAACCTCACCGACTGCCCCGCCTACCCGGTTCTGCGCCAACACTTGGCGGTGATCGCGCTCTCAGGACGCGACCCGATCACCGAGTTGCGCGCCGCGATCAATGCACGCGAACTCGACACCGCCGACGATGTTGCCGCCGTCCTGGACTGGCGCCTGGATCCAACCGGCGCCCACTCCACCGGACACGGACCACTACCCTGGGCCACCGGAGTCCCTGACGGCCTGGACGCCGAACACGACACCACACAGCTCACCGCCCGCGCCCGCATCATCACAGACCTCGCCGACCAGATCCGCGCCGACGCCGCGACGTGGACACCAGCGACGGCTCCACCGTGGGCACGCCCACTCCCCGCCACGGATCGACAACTCGTCCAAGAACTCGCAGTGTGGCGAGCTTCGCTACATATCGACGACCGCGACCTGCGCCCCACCGGACCACCACGGCACACAGCGCTCGAACGAGAACACCAGCAACTGCTCGAAACACGCCTCACCGACATCCTCGGCGACTCACATCTCCCCGCCAACCGATGGGCACCAGTCGTGAAACGAATCGCACCACGAGTCGTCACCGACCCGTGGTGGCCGAGCATCGCCGCCAATATCGAGACGGCTCACCACGCCGGAATCGACATCGAATCCCGCCTCACCGACGCCGCCCGAACACGGCCGCTGCCCGATGAGATGCCGGCCGCCGCGCTCTGGTCCCGACTGGAACTCGACCACTCACCCGACGACGAGCACACCAACAACCCCTCCGCGGAGAACCCAACGGGCCTCGATACCACGCTATTTCCGCCAACAGAAGCGCGTCCCGACCTGGTCGACAACAAGGAAATCCCTTGCCGCCCGTCTGTCGAAATGCAGAGCACCGACACTGACCGCGACGACGCAGTCCACCACCAGGTAGCAGTGGAGGCAGCCGAGCTACAGCAACAATACGTTTGGAGCACCGAGGAAGACCTCGGATTCCATGACGACGATGACCGGACCGCATGGCACCCAGACATCGACTTGGGCCTGTGACGGTCGGCCACCGGGGGCTCCCCCTGCGACTCCAATCAGACAGTCCGATGCCTGTGCAGTACTTCCTTCACGGCGTCGCTGACTGGCGGCTCTTCGGCCAGACTGGTCCAGGTGTACGCATCGTGTTCGGTCAGCTCGACCGGTTCAGGATCAACCACATCAACGGTGAAGTTGAACTGCCGACTCGTCTTGCCACTGCCGGATCGGTAGTCGAACTCGCCCAAGTACTTTCGGATACTCGCGACGTCGAGTCCGGTCTCTTCCTTCACCTCACGGATCAGCGCCTCATCGAGGGTTTCGCCCGGATCGACCTTGCCGCTGGGCAGTTCCCAGATGCCGCCCATGAAATCGTCAGCCGGTCGTTGCAGCAGAAGCACTCGACCGTCGTGTACGACGACCGCGCCGACGACAAGTTGTTGCACCTGGTCACGTTCGGCTTCGCTGGTCAGCGTCTCCAACAGCGTGCTGTCGTACATCAATCTCTGTCCCTTCAACTCGAACCTGACTAGCGGACACGCAGGACTCCCCATGCCTAGATACAGCGGGGTTGGTGGCCCGATGCAGTCCCGGCGACGTTGCTGTGCCCCTGCATGCGCTCTCTGTACAGCCGTTCATAGATCGCGCATGCGCCCGAAAGTGCCTGACCTGCTACTGCTTGCCGGTCCTTTCGCCGACCTGGCATATCGTCGAGGCCGGTCCGCCACCACTCCCGCCTCGCGCGCGCTATGTCGTCGATTGTTATCGCGATACCGTGTCCAGCTGCATGATTGATACGGTCGGCGAGGTGCGAGCGCACCAGATCGCATATGTCGTAGATGCCGATTTCCTGCATGGTCTCAGAGCCCGCCTCACCTTCGCTGGTGACGACCGCATCGGGCGTGCACCAGTCCTCGACAGTGGCCAATAGCCACGCCGCTCGCAGGATCGTCGCAGCGGGATGAGACTCGGACACAACCCCTTTCATGGCGTCGAGCAACTCGTCACTGGACGGCCACGGAAACCGCTCGGTCAGCGGGAGGTCCGGCACTACGTCGGTCTGTTCTGTCATAGTCCTGCGATCTCCGCTCTCAGTCCTGGTCCGCGTTGGTCAGCCGCCCTTTGATGAATGCCACCGTTTCGACGAGGACGCGCTCGTGCCCATCCGCCGGGAGCGTGTCGTGCTCGATGTCCAACCGGTTGAGCACCTTCTCCACATGCCGGTCAGCAAGTGCACGGAACTCGATGTCGGTATCCCGCGGCTTGCAGATACCCAATGGAAGGCAAGGGTCGAGGACGGTTCGCAGGGTCAAGTCGTAGTTGAAACTGTGGCCAGTGACCAGATCTTCAAGCTGTTCGACGCGGTGCGGGTCGGCTGGCTGGCCGCGGTATTCCAGTGCGGCTTCGTAATAGGCGAGCGCATCGGGCACACTGCGGTCGATCAAGACGACGTCAGCTTTGGACCATGCTTCGATCTCATTGCTTATGCCACGGGTGATGATCCATAGCGTCGATGCCCAGGTGTGGTCAGACAGGATCGGCAGCCCATTCTGTTGCGCCTGCAGGCCGAGGTCGGCGACCTTGGCGACGTCGATCCTGTTGCGGCGCAGCTCGTTTGCCAGACGCTTGATCCACGTGGTCTTGCCAGTCGAATGCGTACCGGTCAGAGCGATCGTGACCGGACGTACGACCTCGGGGCGCGATTCGCTCACCACAGGCCGCCTTCCGGCTCGGCCTTCGGAACGAACTCCTTCGGCGCCGCTGCGCTCACAAGCCCCGTCCAATCCAACCCACTGTCCTCGACGAGCCTGCACAGCAGTCGCCACGCAGCCCACGCGTCATATCCCGCGCGGTGGTAGCCCTGCTCGGCAACCGCAGACATGTTCAGCCCCGCGTGTTCGACGAGTTTGTCCAAGCTGTAGCTGGGCAGATCACGCCACACAGCCTTCGCCAGGCGCAAGGTGTCCAAAACCATCGGCGGACTCCAGTCGGGCAAGTGCGAGGCGAGTACTCGTTGTTCGACTCCAGCGTTGTGCGCGACGAGGGTTCGCCCGGCCAACGCAGCATCGATGTCGGGCGCGATCTCGACCCATCCCGGACAAGACTCGACGTCGGAGTTCTTGATGCCGTGCACTTTTCGAGTGACGATCTGGGTGATCGGTTGCTGTGGCTTGATCAGCCACGCCCGCATATCGCCGATGTCGACCGTCTCGCCGGAGACGGCCAGGATGGCGATCTCGATGATCTCAGGTGGCGTCTGACCATTTCCTTCGACATCGACAACAGCGATTTTCTTGCCGCGCAGCGTGTTCGGGATCGCGTTCACAACGTCTCCTTTATCGTGGGCCAGCCCAGGTCTGCGCGGCCATGCCGGTTGCGGTGGTGCGGTTTGGTCACGTCGTGCACCTGGTATCCCAGGCTGTGTTGCATCAGGTAGCGCGGCTGCTCGGTCAGGCCGGCGACGACGACCGCCCGGTCGTTGATCTCGACCAAGTTGCCGCCGAGCGCTGCGGCGAGCTCGGCAACCCGCTCGGTTTCGGGGCGCTGCCAAGCGGTGGCGCAGCGGTTGATCTGTGCGGCCGGACAGATGTCGCACAGTTCGCGAATACCGTAATGGCCGTTGTAGTCGGCAACACCGTGGGCGTAGGTGACCGCGCAGCTGGTCTTGCGGAACAGCGGCGAGCCGGTCCCGTGTTCGGTTGCCGCCGTGAGGATTCGCTTTTCGAGATCTTCGGGGAAGACCTTCCGCCGTGCATCCTCCAGGTATGGCTCGGGGAGCCCTTGCGCCTGGTAGTAGTCGCGGATCTGGTTCTTGTAGAACAGGCCGGTGAAGACCGTTGCGTGCGCGTGGTAGGTCAGTTCGAACGCTCGCCGGAGGTGTTCGTCGGAGTCGTTGAGCACTGGCACGATCGGCCGCCAGTACAAGATGACGCGGTAGCGCTTGGCGTGCTCGAAGGCCGTGCGTAACGAGGCGGCAGCTATGTTCGAGTTCACCGGCTCGATCCGATCGTCATCGATACCGGAGTGTGTGACAAGCATGGTGAGCCGAATATTGTTGAAGCTGTTGAGGACTGCGCAATCCTTTGGGTCGATGCGCCACCGGATGATCACGAGGACATGGTTGGTCAGACCTCGCTCATCGAGCAGCCGCAGCATCTCGAACGTGTGCGGCTTGACCGTGTGCAGCATCGGATCTGTCGCCCGGTTGAACAGCTGGATCGGCGTGACGTGCGGCTGGAAGTAGGGGTGCTCGAACAGCATCGTGGCCGCCTCCGCGTCCGTTATCAACGCACGGGCCACCTTCATCTCGAAATTGTCGAACACGTGCCGGATGCAGTAGCCACAGTCGAGCGGACAACCGACGATGTGGTTCACGCTCAGACCGGATTTGCGGTACTCGATCACATCCCGGAGCTCGGGCCGAAGGAGTTCTTGCTGTGCCGCTGTGAGGATCGGCAGCCTTCGACCGCCACGCGGTGGCGTCACTATCCGCTTCTGATCGGCCATCCTGGGTACCTTTCAATCAGTGATACATCGGTATGCGGTTCGCGGGCAGCGGAATCCGCCCGCCCAGTGACTTCCAGCCGTCGCTGTGCGGCAAGAGATCGGTTCATCACGCTTTGTGGCAGCGCGACGCCGCGGCGCGGCGTGCTGGCACCTCGGCCAACGCGCCTCGACAGTCAGGAGATGGATCGCACCTCGTTGGTTTGGTCGCCGATTGGCTACCTTGCGCTCATCGACGCCCCTGCGCGGAAGGCCCTGCGTAAGAAGATGATCCGCGTAACTCCGAGGCACTCCATTCACCGGTGGAGTAGTCGAGGGCCGGTCGGCCGAGGCGGTCCAGGCGCGAATAGGCAAGCGGAGCAACAACATCCCAGTACGCAGCCTCTACTGCGGCCCAAAGATCGTGATGTCCGGGAAAGCGCTCCTCAACGAACGGCAAGTCAGGGCGCTCGTCGGCTTCGCCGAAGTAGACGACTCCCTGCCCACCGTTAGGGATGTCGACTATTGAGCCGTCCAACCGCAGCCGGTAAGCCACGGCCGAGCTGCGGAAATCGGTGAACGATTCCATCGAGATTCGCTGGCCGACGACCTGCCAGCTAGCCTCACCATCCTCAGTTGACGTGATGTGCAACATTTTTCGCCGCCTCGTTAGGAGTTCCGGCCGTGGATCGAGAGCATGTTCCGCCCTCTGTTGGTGATTTGGTATCCGCCGCATCCGGGTACGCCGCCGTGAAATATCAGCCCAACCGACTGGAGACGTAGCACCGCGGCTCGGGCATGCAACGCAGAGATCCCGGTCGAGCGCACCATTGAATCGATGGACAAGATTCCGCCGGGCTCGAGCACTGATAGCACTGCGGCCTGTGTTCTGCTGATCATCGAGACCCCCTAGTCACGGCGGTGGATGGGTGCGCCCTGGCCCCTGAAACAACTCCTACTGTCGAAGAAGAGTTGGTTCTCTGGGCGCCTATTCAGACAACCACTGGGCAGCCGAGAGATATATACATTCCTGTCCACAACGCGTCCACAAAGCGGTTAGATTCGACGTTATGGACAGTCGCGACGCGATCGTCGGTGCGCAGCTTCGAGCAGCCCGCGAAGCTGCTGGACTGTCGCTAGCCGCAGTCGCACGCCAGATCCACTACAGCAAGTCCGTCCTCGCCTACTACGAGACCGGAGAACGCACAGCGACGTCCGATGTCATAGCGTGGTACGAAAGGTGCTTCGGTAGCATCCGAAACCCTCTCGCTACTTTGCTCAATCTCGGAAGGGCTGATGTGGAACGGCGCTCATTTCTACGAGTCGGCTACTCCACAGCACTGAGCGCATCCGTGTTGCTGCCCGACTGGCTCGCCCCGACGGCATCCTCGCTGCCATCCACCGGGACCGGCATCCGCTACGTCGGAGAAGCGGACGTGGCGGCCGTACGCGACGTAATGGTCTTGTTCTCCCAGATCGACCAACGACTCGGCGGCGGCCATGGACGGACCGCAGTCGTGCAGTATCTGACGACCGAGGTGACCGACTACCTCAACGGATCCTATGTCAGCGAGGCAGTACGGCGTGACATGTTCTCAGCGGCAAGCGAATTGGCTTACCTTGCCGGATGGATGGCGTTCGACAATGGCGAGCATTCTGTAGCCCAGCGCTACTTCACGACATCCACCAAGCTCGCAGCCGAAGCAAACGACGCACCCCTGACTGGACATGTCCTTCGAGCAATGGCGCATCAGGCCATCGACCTCGGACACTACGACCAAGGGCTTCGGCTGGCAGAAGCCTCCGTGGCCGGCGATCGGTATATCGCTGCCTGTCCACGCGAACGGGCGCTACTGAAAGTTGTTCACGCGAAGGCATTAAGCGCGGCCGGTCGGGTCTCAGATTCAGCGAGGGCCCTTCTGAAAGCTGAGCAGGATCTTGGGGCTGCGTCCGCATCCGACTGCGAGCCTGCCCGTGTGTTCTTCTTCTCCGAAGCGAGCCTTGCGCATGAGACCGCATGTGCGCTGCGCGATGCGGGCAACCTGGCTGGAGCAGCCGACCAGTTCCAACTCAGCGTCCGCAAGCGCAAGGCAACGACATTCACCCGGACCCACGCAGTGACACTCGGCTATCTCGGAACCGTGCAGGCCCGAAGCGGGGAACTCGAACAGGCTTGTGCCACATGGACATCCGCACTGACGGCGATGGATGGCGTGCAGTCAGCGCGGACAAGGAATGTTGCCCGCGATATCCGAGCTACCGTGGCACCATATCGCGGTAAGCAGATCGCGGGTGTGGATGATATTCACGTGCGGGCGGAGAGCTATCTCGTCGCAAGTGAGAACTAGGACAGGGGGTCGTATGACTGACGAGGTGTTCGAAGTTGTTCCGATCGCACACGTGGTAGGTGGTCGCCGCGAGCCCACAGACGACCATTGGGGCGGTACCGAGACGATCATCCGCATCGATGACAGTCGGTTCACCGAGGAGTCTGTGCAGGGCTTAGACGCATTCAGCCACCTCGAGATCGTGTTCCGGTTCCATCTGACCGATCCAACAGACTTGCACTTCGGTGCCCGCAGCGCACGTGACAACCCTGACTGGCCGAAGGTCGGCATCTTTGGGCATCGGAACATGCGGCGCGTCAACTGGATTGGGGTATCCCGTACGCGATTGATAAAGGTTGACGGTCTGGATCTGCACGTAGCTGAGCTCGACGCCGTGGACGGCACACCCGTGCTGGACATCAAACCGTGGTTCGCGGAGTTCGGCCCGCGCGGCGACATCCGACAAGCGCCGTGGTCCGTGGAGATGCTGAGGGACTATTTCTAGAACATCCGCAATCCAGGAAGCGGTGCGGGCTCAGTGTCCGGCCGGGCGTGACGAGCTCGGTGAGGTCCCCGTGGCAGTCGCGTCAATGCCCGCCGCCCGACTAGCGACCGCGCGCCAGTGCAGTCCGCAGCACCGACAGCGCGCCACGCAGAACCAGTCCGGCCGCCACCAACGGAGCGAGCACGATCCACGGCGTCCCGCGGTTGTAGTCGACATAGAACCGCAGGGCGCTGCGGTGGTGGTTGCGGACCTTCCGGAACGGCGCGTGCCGCGTGCTCCCGCCCTCGCGATGCCGAATCTCGACCGCAGGGTCGAGCACGACGCGGTACCCGGCGCGGTGCATGTCCAGCGCGATCTTGGTTTCCTCGAAGTACATGAAGTACCGCTCGTCGTATCCGCCGACGGCGTCAAAAGCGGTGCGGCGGAACAGCATGCAGCACCCGGAGATCCAGTCCACATCGCTCACCGACGTCACGGCATTGCCGAAGTAGGCACGCGTGGCCGGGTTTTCAGGCCACACCGACCCGAGGACCGCGTGGGCGATGCCGATGCCTATCGACGGGAACCGACGACCGGTCGGATAGGGCGAGCCATCGAGCCGAGACACCCTGGGACCGATCAATCCGATCTTGTCGTCCGCGCGCGCCGTCTCCACCAACGCAGCAATCGCCCCAGGATCCAGCCGCGTGTCCGGATTTGCGATCAACAGCCACTCGGTATCCAACTCAGCGGCACCCTGGTTGATCGCGCGGGTCAGGCCAACGTTCTCCCGGTTGCGGACCACTCGTGCCCCGAACTTCTCAAGTATCTCGACACTGTCGTCGGTCGACGCATTATCCACGCCGACGACCTCGAGCACCAGCGGCTCGACCGCAGCAGGCAGCGACTCCAGAAACGGCGGCAGGTCCTCTGCGCTTGCGTAGGTGACCAGGACAAGGCCGACCGACTTCTCATCGCGGCGAGACATGCCGGGCAACTTATCACCCCAAGCCCATCGACACGTCAGAGATGTCGGCGGCAAGTCGAGCGGTCGGAAGGTTTCTACGACCGAACACCGGTTGCTCGTGTGCGCGTGGCGGATTCGATGACTTTCGAGCGGAAGCGAGCGTCCGAATCTGCCCGCGAGGCAAGGTCGTGGATTCTACTAATGCCCGGCATAGTTTTCAAGACCTCGGGTTCACACAATTTGTGTGAACTGGTCGCCTTCGGGATCGGTTAGCCTTGGGGCGCTTCCTTGTTCAGGGATGCGGTGGTCCAGTCCATCATCAGGATGGCCTGACGCCGCATCCTGAATAGGGAGGTATTCGGTGCCGAAAATGCATCGGAAGAAGACGAAGACCCCAACCGTTGAAGTTGGGGCCTTCATCTCTTGTCCTGGTCAGCTGTTGACGGTTCTGATCGTCTGGCTATTGATGCACTGACCTGGGGGGGCTAGCGTTCGCGCCAACGTTCGCTGGCCCCATCTTCCGAGGTCAGCATTGCACCGCCACGGAATTAACACTTAGTCCTAACTCAGTCATCCTATCGACAGGTGTCGACAGGTGTCGACAGGTGTCAGCTCACCGTTCGGCTGTGGCGCGAATGCTGAAGATCAGGTTTCATGGTGAGGGGAGAATCAGGCGGACGGTGAGGAGCTGTCCTTCATGCCCCTGCACGAAAACCGCCTCCCCCAGTCATCGAACGCTCAGGCGAATCGCAATGTCCCCGACAGCCGATGCGGAGCACACCAGCCCGTTCTCGGCCGGGACTCGGTATGACGCGTCGCGATCGCTCCAGCCGTGACAGTTCCGACCAAGACAGGCGTCGAAAGGTCGACGTGGTCTGTCCAGAGGACCCGCCTGCCCTGAATCCGGCGGCGGCTAGGGCACTCCTACGACTCATCCTGCGCTCTGCGGACGAACGTCACGACGCCGCAGGAGATGTCCAACCGGGGGCGTCGCCCGCATCGTCTGAGACTGATAGAGCGAGCCATCCACCTCCCACTGACGCTCCCAACCCCGCTGGTCGCCAGCGATCGGCGGATTCCCGGCGGTCTTCTCGTCCACCAAATCGTGCGATCGAGAACGTTGAGAAGCCACCGCAGTCAGGTGGTCGACGATCCCGTCGACGACGGACTACACCGGCCGACCGTGCGGACTCCTAGCGTCCGTACCTTGCATCCCGTCGCGATGCCACACCTTTGCGTCGCGGCCGCCAGCTGTGATCGCGAATGATGTCCGGGGGCATCATGGAGTACGCGCGCCAACAGACTGCCAAGGAGGAAGCGATGCCGAGCGAGACCAACGAATGGGCAGTGCTCGACGGGCTCCTCGGCATCGAAGTCACCGACCCGGAATCCGACGGGAGTCAGCGGCTCGCGTTCTACGGTCGTTGCTCGACCGAGGACAACCAGGACCCCGAGACCTCGTACGGCTGGCAGTCCGGCAATGCACAGAAGTTCGCCCCAGGCTCAATCGTCGCCTCGTACTTCGACGTTGGGCAGTCGCGATCGGTGCCGTGGCATCGCCGGACGCAGGCAGCGAAGCTGCTCGCCGATCTCAAGAATCCCAATCGAGGCTGGACTGCGATCGTCGTCGGCGAGGGCACACGCTGCTGGTTCGGCAACCAGTTCAGTCTCGTTGCCCCGCGAATTCAGGCTCACGGCGTCGACATCTGGGTGCCGGAGCTGGGCGGCAAGTACAACGCGAAGAACGCCACGCACAACATGATGATGAGCATGCTGGGCGGGCTCAGTGAGTCTGAGCGCCAGCATGTTCAGCAGCGCACTCGCGCCAGCATGGACGCGCAGGTGCTCAATGAAGGGCGTCACCAGGGTGGGCGCGCGCCCTACGGATACGTCGTGGTCGACGGACCGCCGCACCCCAATCCGCACCGCGCAGCGGACGGCCTGAAGCTCCGCATCCTCTCGATCGATGCGGCTGCGGCGCCGGTTGTTCAGCGCATCTTCCGCGAATACATCGGCGGCCGTGGCGATAAGGCGATCGCGGAAGGACTCAACCGCGACCAGATACCGTGCCCGTCAGCCCATCGCCCGGAACAGAACCGCCACCGCTCCGGAGATGGCTGGCAAGCACCCACAGTCGCCGCGATCCTGCAGAACCCGCGCTACACCGGCTACGCGGTGTTCGGTCGATGGACCAAGCGAGAAGAATTGATCGACCCCGATGACGTCGCCGCCGGGTACGCGATCCGGTTCGTACGAGCAACCGCAGATCGCATCATCCGCTCCCGCCGCCCTGCCCACCCTCAAATCGTCTCCGTCGAAGGATTCACCGAGGCACATCTAATCCGCCGAGGCCGGGCCGGCATCACCAACCGAGACCGCGCCAAACTCGAGCGCACCAGAACGCTGATCCCACGCCCGTACCTGCTGCGCGGCCACATCCGCTGCGACGCCTGCAACCGCAAGATGCAAGCCGAGCTGGTCGGCCAGAACGTCTATTACCGTTGCCGCGCAAGAACTCTCGCACCCGGCAGCGATGCGCTGACCGAGCACCCGAAGACGGTCAACCTGCGAGAATCAGTACTCGTCGACCCACTGAATGGTTGGCTCGCAACCCTTTTCGACCGCGAGCATCGAAACCAGACCATCGCGACCCTCCTGGAGGCCCAGGAAACCGACGACACAGATGCCGTTCGAACGCTCCTACGTCGCCGAATTACCGACGCGGACACAAAGTTACAACGCCACCTCGGAGCCATCGAAGCAGGCGTAGACCCGGCCGCTTTCGTGACTTCGATGAACGCAGCACAGGCAGAGAAGGCCGCAGCGCGGGCCGAACTCGACGCAATACCGAAGCCGATTCGACTGACCGAAACCGAGATGCACAAGCTGATCGAATCAGCAGGAGACATCCGCGCCGTACTGACAGCTGGAGCCCCGGAAGATAAGCAACTTCTCTACGAAGCCCTGAACATCCAGGTCCGATACCAGCACCGACAACAGCTCGCTGTTGTCAGTGCCAGCCTCCCTGGGTTTAGCACTGGTGTCCGGAGGGGGACTTGAACCCCCACGCCCGTTAAAGGGCACTAGCACCTCAAGCTAGCGCGTCTGCCATTCCGCCACCCGGACCGGTGGTGCTCAGCAAGATTATAGGATGTGGCGGCGTGGACCAAATCGCGGGCTGACCATGCGTTTTATCGAGGGGTTGGTGGGCTCCCGGGGTGTGAGTCGGGAGCCCGGTCCCGTCAGAGCAGTTCTTCGATGGTCCTGGCGAACTCCATAGCTCCGTGGCCGTCGGCGACTTGGCGGTCGATGAGGTTTTTGATGGGGGCGACGAAGTCGACGGTGACTCCTGCGTCTCGGGTGGCGCGGTTGATGGCGTCGAGGGCGGCTTTGTGGAAGGCGAGGGATTGGGTGGGGGTGGTGTAGTCGCCGCTGTCGATGATTTCGCCGTAGGCGGGGAGCATCTGGGCCATGGCGGTCACCCAGGGCATGGCTCGTTCGGCGAAGGCACTGGCGGAGACGCCTACGGAGCGCATCATCGCGGCGCCGTGCATGAAGCCGCCGAACATGGCGTACATGTTGGCGAGCAGGGCGAAGTCGTAGGTGGAGGCCAGTCCGGCGTCGTCGCCGAAATATTCTGCGGCGGCGAGCAATTCGAGGATTGCGCGGTGCTGGTCGAAGAGGGTCCGGGAACCGCTGTAGAGGATGGACGCGCCGGGCTGGCCGATCATGGGCGGGATTGCCATGATGCCGCCGTCGAGGTAGTCGATGCCGTGTGCGGCTGCCCAGGCGGCGAGTTCGCGGGCTTCCTCGGGGGCGGTGCTGGTGAGGTTGATGACCTGTTTGCCGGACAGCTGGTCGGCGACGGGGTCGAGGGTGGCGTGCACGGAGGCATGGTCGAAGAGGACGGCGATGATCGGGCCGCCGGCCTGGACGGCTTCGGCGACCGAGGCGGTGCCGTTGGCGCCGGCGGCGATGAGGTCGGCGTCCTTGCCGGGGGTGCGGTTCCACACGGTGGTCGGGTGGCCGGCCTTCAGCAGGGTTGCGGCCAGCGCCTGGCCCATGGCGCCGAGTCCGAGGACGGTCGCGGGGGTGTTCGTGGTTTCCGCCATTGCGGGGTCAACTCCTTGGAAAGTTTGCGAACAGGGGGTCAGCGCGCTGGAACCAAGGCTGCTCTTTGCCCGCTGCGGCGACAAGTACCTACTATTTAGTCCGGTACTTACCCATGGGTGTGTGAACAGGTAGCGAGGTCGGACGATGGGCGAAAAGAGATCCGGACCATACTTCTGCGGCATCGACGCGGCGATGGATGTGATCGGTGGCAAGTGGAAGGCGCTGATCCTGTGGGAGCTGGAGGCGCATGGGATCCGCCGCTTCGGCGAGCTGCGCCGGGGCCTGCCGGGCGTCTCGGAGAAGATGCTGATCCAGCAGCTGCGCGAGCTGGAGGAGGACGGGATCGTGTCGCGGGAGGTTTATCGCGAGGTGCCGCCGCGGGTGGAATACCAGCTCACCGAACTGGGTACCGCACTCAACCGCGCGCTCGAACCGCTCGGCTCCTGGGGTCGGGACCGCATAGACCGGATCGGTGCGGATCGGGTCCATCCGGTGAACGCGTGACGCCTATTGACGCTGGGAATCGGGCTGAACTGTTGCGGTAGACGGGTTTTCACCGGCGGGCGTCGGGATGTAGGGCAATGTCCGCACATGCTGATCGGTCGCGGGTAGCGGGTGCTCGGCCTTGGGCATCAGCCATAGCGCGAGGATTACGAGCAGCAGGGCCGCCGACCCACCGAGGATCGGTCGCCAGTAAACGAGCACATGCGGATGATCGGCAGCGGAGCTCAATTCGTTACCCGGAAGCGCGAATGTGCTTGCGTCAGGCCATTTCCGGGGTTTCGGTCAGTGCATCTGCGAGGTAGCTGACAATGCGTTGGGCCTGCAGGCCGTCCGAGTCGAGGTCGGGGTTGTAGATCGTCAATGTCATTCCGACACAACCGGGTTGGATGGCGGCGCCGGTGATGGCGGTGAGGTCCGACCAGTCCAGGCCGCCGGGTTGCGGGTAGTCCACGGCCGGCATCGCCGCGGTGGACAGCACGTCCAAATCCACGTGCAACCACCACGGGAAGCCGCGGCGACGGAAACGACCGACGGCGATTTCCGTGGGAACGGCGGCTTTTCCATGCAACTCGCGGTCGGTGAGCAGTGCGATGGTGGAGACCAACGACGGCACGCCAGCGTCATACAATTCTGCTGCGTCGCGGGGGCCGAGGGCCACGACCCGGGTGGGGTCGAGGGTGGGCAGCTGGGTTGCCAGCTCGGCCGGTAAGCCGGCGGGCGCCAGCATCAGTCCGAGTTCGCAGTCGGCCGCTTCGCCGGTAGTGCTTCGGTGCGGCGGCCACGCGTCTTCGTGTCCGTCGACGAAGACCAGTGCGACGTCGCCGAGTGCGTCTTGGGCACCACGCAGAGCGCCGAGCAGAACGGGACAGTCACCGCCGAGCACCACCGGGAACTCCCCCAGCACAACGCTTTCGACTACCGCAGTGCGGATGGAATTGGTTGTGGCAGTGAGCGATTCTTGGGACAGCAGGGCGCTCGCCGGGTCGCGTGCCGGCCGGGGCACACCGACATCGACGTCGCCGCGATCGCGTACATCGGGGCGACGAGTTCGTAATGCGCTGAGGAGTCCGGCTTCTCGCAATTCGGCAGGCGCGTTCGCCACTCCACCGGTGGTGCCGGCGGAGTTGAACGGTGCCCCGATCACGGTCAGCAGTGTCGGCTCTCCTCCCGCGCGGCAACTCGGCCACTACCGACGATAGACCTCAGCCGGCTTACCCGAGGCAAACTTCCACCGACGGTCACCACTGCGATGCGCGTCACATTCGCCTATTGAATGTGACCCAGCTTGGTGCTAAACATTGTGGCACGCAACGCAATACACGTTGCACTATATGCAACGAATGAATGGACCGAAGATTGATGCTGCACCGTGAATTCCGGTCAGGCGGGGCCGTGCGACGCGCACTGACGCTCGGAGCCGCACTGTTCCTGCTCGCCGGGTGCGCGCCGGTGCAGTCCGGCCCGGCGGGCTCGGGCGGTGACGAGAAGACCGGCACCGTCCGGGTCTGGCTATTCGACGAGGCGAACCGCGCGCCGAAGGAAGCGGTGGTCAACGAGGCGATCGCGGAGTTCAAGGCGACGCGGCCTGAGGTCGAGGTCGACGTGCAGTGGGTGCCGGTGGCCGCGCGCGCCGAGAAGTTCGCGGGCGCGTTCAACGACCCGGCCAGCGCGCCCGATCTCGCCGAGTTCGGCAATACCGACCTCGCCGGGTACGCCGTCACCGGCGCTTTCGCCGATCTCGGCGCCGATCTCGCGGCGTGGCCGGAGGGCAAGGACATCGACCCGTCCGTCCTGGAAACCGCGAAGTCCGGCGGAAAGGTCTACGGGCTGCCGTGGTACACCGGCATTCGCGCGCTGTACTACCGCACCGACATCTTCACCGAACTCGGCCTGCGACCGCCGACGACGCTGGCCGAACTCACCGACACGGCACGCCGTGTCCGCGCGAAACGTCCTGACCTCTACGGCATTTCGGTCGGCGGCAAGTACACCTACGCCATGCTGCCGTTCCTCTGGGCGCACGGCGGCGAGATCGCCGAGAACGACGGCACGATGTGGAACGCCACCCTCAACGCCGACCGGGCGAAGGACGGGATCACCCGCTACGCGGACCTGATCAAGGATGACATCTGCCCGCCGGCGCAGTGCGCGGACTTCACCGGTACCCAGAGCGTGCAGGCCTTCGCGGGCGGCAAGGCCGCGATGACGATCGGCGGCGACTTCAGTCGCAAGGCCATGGATCAGGGCGCGTCCAAGGACAAATACGCGGTGATCCCGCTGCCCGGCACCGAAACAGGTTCGGTCGCACCGGCCTTCGCGGGTGGGAACCTGCTCGGCGTCTTCCGCGCGAGCATGCGACGCGGTCTGGCCGTCGACTTCGTCCAATTGCTCGGTAGCGCAAAGTATCAGGAAAAGATGTACCGGGCGATGGGGAACCTGCCGACGCTGACCAGCGTGCAGCGGCAACTGGCGGCGAACGATCCCTTCCTCGCACCGTTCGTCGAAACGCTGCGTGCCGGAACGAAGTTCGTGCCGAGCACACCGGCGTGGTCGACGATCGACAGCCAGAACCTGCTGCCGACCGCGGTGCAGCAGATCGCCACCGGGGCCAAGGAACCCTCGGCGGCGTTGAACGCGGCGGCCGCCGCGATGAACAAGGCATTCAGGTAGGCGCACATGGCAATCCAGGAAATACCGATCATCACTCCCGCGCCGCGGCCTCCGGCGAAACCGCGTCGCATCAGCCGGGACACGCTCACCGCGTGGCTCTACCTTGCGCCCGCGGGGCTACTGCTCGCCGCCGTGCTGATCTATCCGATCTATCAGATCATCCTGATCTCGTTCTACGACTATGGGCAGGCGCAGGCCACCGGTGCCGCACCGCTGGAGTTCATCGGGCTGGGCAACTACCGAGAACTGCTCTCGGACAGCCAGTTCTGGCTCGTGCTCGCCAACACCTTCGTGTTCGGTGGGGTGTGCGTGGTCGGCGGACTAGTGGTCGGCACGGCCTTGGCGGTCCTCGCGACGCGCATCCGGGCGGTACCGCGGATGATCCTGTTCCTCGCGGCGCTCGGCGCGTGGGCGACGCCGGCCATGGCCGGCTCCTACGTCTGGCTCTTCCTGTTCGACGCCGACTTCGGCATCGTCAACGAAGCGCTGTCCGGTCTCGGGTTCCGTTCGATGGACGGGCACTCGTGGACCTTCGGCACGCTCAGCGCGTTCGCACTGGTTGCCGCCGAGGTGATCTGGTGTTCGTTCCCGTTCGTCATGGTGACCATGTACGCGGGCATCAAGGCGATCCCGGAGGAGGTACTGGAGGCCGCGGCGCTGGACGGCGCGTCGACGTGGCGGGCGGCTCGCTCGGTGATCCTGCCGATACTGAAGCCACTGCTGCTGATCGCGACGATCCAGTCGATCATCTGGGACTTCAAGGTGTTCACCCAGATCTATGTCATGACCAATGGCGGCGGTGTCGCCGGGCGCAACCTGGTGCTCAATGTCTACGCCTACCAAAAGGCCTTCGCCGGGCAGGAATACGGGCTCGGCTCAGCGATCGGAGTCCTGATGACGCTGTTGCTGTTGTCGATCACCGGGTTGTACGTCCGGTCCCAGCGCAGGAGCACCCCATGGCAGTGAAAATGATGCCGCGCGCCCCGCGCAAGCCGGCCCGTCTCGTCGCCGAGGTAGTCGCGGTGGTGATCGCCGGGTTCGTCGCCTTCCCGCTGTACTGGATGGCGCTGTCGGCGCTCAAGCCACCGGGCGAGATTCAGTCGGCCGACCCGAGGCCGTGGACCTTGGCGCCCAGCCTGGACAGTTTCACCCGGGTGCTCTCGATGAACGGTTTCGGGCGGTTCTTCCTCAACAGCTTGCTGATCGCCGTTGTCGTGGTGTTTCTTTCGCTGCTGTTGTCGTTCCTGTCCGCAGTGGCGTTGACCCGCTTCCGGTTTCGCGGGCGGACGGTGCTGCTGGTGATGATCCTGGTGGCGCAGATGGTTCCCGTGGAAGCGCTGACGATTCCGCTGTTCTTCCTGATGCGCTCGGTCGGCGGTACGGTTCCGGCGTTGGGGCTCAACGAACTCGGCTCGATCATGCTGGTGGACTTGGTGTTCAGTCTGCCGCTGGCCATCTGGCTGCTGCGCGGGTTCGTCGCGGCGGTGCCGGTCGAGTTGGAGGAGGCGGCGAAACTCGATGGGGCGAGCCGGCTTCGGTTCGCCTGGCAGATCCTGCTGCCGCTGGTGGCGCCCGGGCTGGTGTCGGTCAGTGTGCTGTCGTTCATCCACGCGTGGAACGACTTCCTGTTCGCCAAGACGTTCATCATCTCCAAAACCGAGAATCAGACGCTGCCGCAGGCGATCCTGGTGTTCTTCAAACCGGAGGACACCGATTGGGGCGCGGTGATGGCGGCCTCGACGCTGATGACGATTCCGGCGCTCGTGCTGTTCGTGCTCGTGCAGCGCAAGCTGGTCTCCGGGCTCGGCGGGGCGGTGAAGGGCTGACATGCCAGGATTCGACACGCTGCTCCCCCGGCCGGTTTCGGCGATCCCGCAAGCCGGCGTCTGCGCATGGCCTTCGGAGCTCGACGTGCGCATCGACAACGGCCTGCCGGCGGAGGGGTACCGGCTGGAGATCGCGACCAGCGGTATCACGCTCACCGTCGCGGATGATGCAGGCCGGAACCACGCGCAGCAGACCCTTCGTCAACTCGCCGGGCCGGATGCGTTCCGGGCCGCGATGATCAGGGCCGAGGGTCACCCCGTGCAATGCGGTGTGATCGAGGACTATCCGCGGTTCCGTTGGCGCGGTTGCTTGCTCGACGTCGCCCGCAATTTCCGCACCAAAGCTGAAGTCCTGCGATTCATCGACCTGCTCGCCGTGCACAAACTCAATGTGCTGCACCTGCACCTGACCGACGATCAAGGCTGGCGCATCGAGGTTCCCGAGTTCCCGAAGCTGACCGAAATCGGCTCGTGGCGAACGGGATCGATGGTCGGACGGCATGACGGGCCCGAGCGTGACGGGCGGCCGCACGGTGGCTTCTACACAACCGACGACCTTCGGGAGATCGTCGCGTACGCGGCCGAGCGGTCGATCACCGTGGTGCCGGAGATCGATGTGCCGGGTCATGCCCGTGCCGCGATCGCCGCCTATCCCGAACTCGGACCGAAACCCGAAAATGCCTGGGAGGTATGGACTTCCTGGGGTATCAGCACCTCGCTGCTCGATCCCACCGCGCATACGCTCGAGTTCTTCCGCCGGGTCTTCGATCATGTGCTGTCCGTGTTCCCGGCGCCCGTCATCGGAATCGGGGGCGACGAGGTTCCCGGCGCGACACCGGCGCACGCTCGCCTCGTCGCCGAGCTCGCCACGTATCTGGCCGCCCGTGGTCGACGGGCGCTGGGCTGGGATGAGGTGCTCGACGCAGGTACGTTGCCGCCCATGGTGATCGGTGCGTGGCGTGATGATGCCGCGGCCACTCGCGCGGTAGCGGCAGGCCACGAGGTGGTGCTGTGCCCGGAGGACCACCTCTACCTCGACCACCGTCAGTCGGATCACCCCGATGAACCGATCCCCGTGGGCTACCTGCGCACCCTGGAAGACGTGTACGGCTACGAGCCGCCGCTCGACGGACCGCAAATCATCGGCATGCAAGCTCAGCTGTGGAGCGAGCACCTGGACACGGTGCGGCGAGTCGACTACGCCGCCTTCCCCCGCCTCTGCGCGGTCGCCGAAGTCGCTTGGAGCCCCCCGGGCCGCAGTTACACCGAATTCCTCCCTCGGCTACGCGACCATCACCTCCCCCGCCTTGCGGCGCTCGGCGTCGAATACCGGCCGCTCAACGGCCCCCATCCGTGGCAAACCCGCCCGGATGTTCCCCCGACCGCCCACCGCCCCAACCACCTACCCATCCCCAGCCGGGCGTCCAGCTAGCGACGCTCGCCCGTGCCTGTTCACCTTCGAAAGGACCGCTCAGCCGCACCAGAGTTGGCAACGGCCACTTGCTGAGGCGCTGGCCTGATGGCGTCGGCGCAGTCGAATAGCGCTCTCGCGCGGTCACGTCATCGATGCCAGCTCACTCAGGAGTCCAGTCGATCGACTCTGCCCACGCTTCCGCCCGCTGAGTGATTTCGGCGATCAATGCCCCCTTGGCGGCGGCACGGGCGTTTTCTTCGCGCGTTCGCCGCTACAGGAAAAGGTGGGACGTATTTCGGACATGGACCAGACCTCTACCCGTGAATGAGGCACGGACAGAGGTCTGGTCCATTTCGAAGAGGTGTTGCGCGACTGAATGGATACTAAGCGGGCATCGCTATTGTCGAGGTATCAGCATTTCTTCCACGAGAAGTGATACGTGGTGTTGATTGCTCCGTCGACAGAATCCATGGTGATGAAACTGGTGGTCTTCTTCGGGTCCGACGTGCCGGCGTCCACCCGCAATTGGGTGTTGATATTGAAATTGCGGTATTCGCCACACGGCTTGTAGACGATCGCGCCGACCTCGGTCTTGTCGGTCACCTGCCAGTCGTCGTTCATGCCACCCTTGAACGTGTGGTCGATGAATGAGGTCGGCGAGTTGCCCTGGAAGTAGTATCTTGCCCTTTCCAGCGCCGTCGCCCCCTTCTCCAAGTGCGCGAAGCCGCGGTAGTCCGCCTGCGCGATCCCGTAGGTGAAGCCTTGTGGGACATGGACATCCAGGTTGATCTGGCAGTTCTTACGGAAGTCGGTCGGGTTCGACCCCACACCCACCTGCGCGGTGTACGCACTGTAGGTGACAGTGAAGGCGGTGTTGTCCGGCGATACCGCGACGGCCGCGGTTCCTTGTGGGCAGCCGGTGCCATTGACGGTCACCACGTCGATGACAATCTTGTCGGGGGGCGTCGGCATGTCCCGATCGTGCGTCGGCGCTCCAGAAGCCGGCGAGCCAGCCAGCGGAATAGCAAGCGCGAATATTGCTGCGCCGAGGATTGTTGCTTTTTTGTACATTTGGTGCCTCACAGTGCTCCGGGATCGGATGGAACTCACTGTAAGTCGTTTAAACCCGCCCGCAGCTCCCCAGCCGAACTGGGGAAAATATGTAAATTGCCCCGCCGCTACATAATTGGCGGCCGGTCCTCCGGATACGGCAATAGCCGTTGAATGTTGGAGTTTTCGGTGATCCCTTATCGCGGCCCGTTCGATTCACGGACGAAGCAGATGAAACGTATCCATACGCTTTCGATGGTACTCGAGATCGTCCTCGTCGTGCTCGACGCCGCGCGCGACCGCGAGGCCGAAATAGACTGCCTCCCTGCGCAATCGGTGCCGCATCAGTTGCGCGAGCGCCAAATCGTCCAGCTGCCCGACTGTCCCGCCTTCGGCGTGGTAATGGTCGACGAACTCGCGCGCGTCGGCGAGATCGCGACCCAGAACGTCGGCGAACTCCAATGCGGCGGACGCCAGTTCGACCTCCGGGGCGGCGACCAGTGCCTCATCCCAGTCGAGCACAGCGGTGACATGACCGTCCCGAGCCAGCAGATTGCCCTCGTAGTAGTCGCCGTGCAGGGGGTGCGGGCGGGCGGTTCGACTGAACTCGGCGAGCCACCGGTCCAGGTCGGGATCCGGCAGTTCCGGGGACGGCGCGCCGTCGAGCCCGATCTCGAGAAACGACTGCTTGGGCCGCGGCGGCGGTCGATGGTCCGCCAGCGCACGGTGCACGCGGGCCAAGAGCCGGGCCGCCTCGGCGAACTGCACCGGATCCTCGCTGCTGGCCCACTGCCCCTCGATCAGTGGCCACACGGTGATCGGGCGGCCCGCCACCAGCTGCACCGTCGACCCGTCCGCGCGCGGCAACGGCGCCACCGCCTCGGGCACCGTACGGGCAGTGGCGACCGCAATGCTGTTGCACCATTCGACCTCGGCCGGGTCGCGATCCAGCGCGCCGATCCGCACCACCACGTCGCCGACGCGGTAGGCCGCGGACTCCTCACCGCCGTGCAATCGCTCGCCGTCACCCTTGTACCCCCATTCGGCGGCAACGGCGGATCGGATGTCCTCGGTCAGCGGCAGGTCGACGTAGATCACGCATTACTTCTACCAGCGCGGCGGATCGGGACGCAGCTGGATTTCGTGGCAGGACGCGCCAGGTCCGCACCTCTAGCCACCAGGCGTAATACGCGGGTATTATGCGGAGTGTGGGTTTCGAGTGGCCTGATTGGGCGTTGGACATGCTCATCGGGATCTCTCCGAACGAGGTGATGCAGGTGCTGACCAAGCAGCGACGATGGCCACGCCGCGGTCGCGGCAGTACGGGCATCGAGATGCTCACGATCTGGGGTCGCACGGCCGCGGGCCGACCGCTGATCGTGGGCCTGCGCCAAGCCGAGCCTTGGCAATGGCAGATCGTCGCCGCCCGACCGATGAGCCCGGAGCAGGTGGCCGAGTTCGAAAAGTGGGAACAGGAGAACCAGTGATGGGCGACAACGACTTTCCGGCCACCCCGCAGGGCGTGGACGAGTTGATGGACAGCCTCGTCTTCGATGACGCACCGGTACGCGATGCCGACGTGCCGCCGCCGATGACGCCCGGCGAGGACATCATGGTGGTGCGCTCCCTGCGCCTCCCCCTCGACATGGACCAATCCATCAAGGCCGAAGCGCAGGCCCGCGGCATCTCCATGAGCGAACTCATCCGCGACTGGCTCGCCGTCGAACTCGCCGCCCTCGCCGACGACCAACCCATCTCCCGCGCCGACGCCTTGCGCGCACTCGCCGGTGTCCGGCCGATCCACCCCCGCGCCAGTTGACACGTCGACTCGAGAACCGCACACCCTTTCTGTGAGCTGCACACCCGCTATACCGGATGTGCGGTTCACACGAAGGGTGTGCGGCTCGCATAGGTGGGCGCAAGATTCACTACAGTGGCATTGCGCGCCTGGTCCACGACCTCACGGTGCAACGACTTCCGGAGGTCTTTCGATGAACGTGCTGGTACTGGGTGGCTACGGAGCGGTCGGCGCACACGTCGTCCGCCTACTGCGAGCGGACGGTCTGACCGCGCTGGCCGCCGGCCGAGACCCGGCCCGAGCGGACGTCGTACTCGACCTGTCCACTCCGGACAGTTTCACTGCTGCACTGAACGACGTTGCCGCAGTAGTCAATTGCGCAGGCTCCGAGGACATCCGACTGGCCGAGATATGCGCCGAACGCGGCATCCCGTTCCTGGATATCTCGGCCACAAGCGAATACGTGCAGAGCCTGGAGAAGATCGCGGGCCCGGTCGTCCTCGGCGTCGGTTTGGCCCCCGGCCTGACCACCCTGCTCGCGGTGGAAACCCTGGCCAACCACCGCGGCCCGGTCGACATCATGATCGGCCTCGGATCCGGCGAAAAGCACGGCCCCGCCGCAACGGCCTGGACCTACGGCTTACTCGGCAAGCACTTCCCCGACCCCGACGGCACCAGCATCCGAAACTTCACCAAGCCAACACGTTTCGAGACACCGAAAGAGTCCGGTTACAAGCCCGCCGCAGCCCTGCGCGCCGACTTCGCCGACCAGCACCGCCTCACCGAAGAATTCGGAGTGCCGGTGCGCACCTACCTCCGTCTCGATTCCCGCTCGGCCACTGCGGGTCTCGGCCTGCTCACCCGGGCACCTGCACTGAGTTCGCTTGCGCCGAAACGCATGCCGGGCAGCGACCGCTGGGTGGTACTCGCCCGCGCGGCGGACGGCTCGGCCCGCTGGGCGGCAGGCCGTGGCCAATCCCTGGCCACCGCCGTGGTCACCGCCGCCGTCGTGCGGGCGGTCCTCAACAGAACCCTCACCGCACCCACCTGGATCCACGAAATCCTCACTCTCGCCGACCTGCGGGATGCTCTGCACGACAGCGCAATCCAGCTCGAGAGCTGACTCAAGCGAGCGCAATGCCCGCGATGGAAGCTGCCGCCAGAACCAGCCCGACCACTTGTGTCCGAGTCACGCGCTCCCGTAACACAGTGAGCCCGAGCACAACTGGAATGACGGGATACAGCGCCGCCAGCACCACGGCGATCGCAAGCAACTGCTGCCAAGTGGCCCAGGTATAGAGCACCACCCCCGCCGTACCGAGCGCCCCGGTCCCGACCGCCCCGAGCAGCAGCCGAGGACGCATCCGCAGCGACGCGTGCACGCCCACCGCGAGCGGCACGATCGCAACCACCGAGGCGAACCGGCTGACCACCAGCGGCCACAACCCGGCCGCCGAGTCGATCCGGGCCAACGCGATGAATTGCAAAGCAAACCCGGCGCCCGCGATCAGCCCATCGACGCTGCCACCACTGAGGCGTTCATCGTCGTCGCAAGACCGGGAAACCAACCACATCGCCGGCCCGGCGGCAGCAATCCCAACCCAGCTCAGCAACGACGGCCGCTCTCCCAACAGCAACACACCCACCATCACCGGCAGCATCAACGCACCGACGTCGCTCAACGGCACCACCACACTCAACCGACCCCCGCTGACCCCGCGATAAAGGAACGTGACCCCGAGCCCGGTCCCGATCCCGGACAACGCCCCCCACGCCAGCGCCGACGCCGTAACGTGCGGCGCCGCGACCAACGGAACCGCAGCCAGAATCAACACACTCCCGCCGATCTGCGCATACAACGCCACCGCCGTGGCATCGGCGCGACGCGAAAGCAACGCGCTCAGAAAGTGCGTAGTGCCGAAGCACACCGCCGATGCCAACGCCAGTAGTTCCCCCACACCCATGATCGATACCTCCCGCCGTCGCGATCCAGCCCGCGCCCCGGCCTGATCTTGTACTGCTGCTGCGTAACCGGCTGCGCGGTCTCGAAAACCCCGACACACCGCCCACCACCACCGGCAAACAACGAATGCGCAGATCAGCGGCGTGTCGGTCGTTCCGGCGAACATCCCGATGCCAGGATGGACGGGCACAGAGGCAACGTTGTCGCCAGCTCGCCGAGGAGAGGTATGTCGCGTCGCCGTCTTGCCGGCATCGTTGTTCCCTTGCTGCTCCCCTTCATTCCCGTTGCCGCACACGCCGAGACGGCGGTCGATTCCAGCAGGTACGTGAACCCGTTCGTCGGGACCCAGGACGGCGGCCCCGATTTCGGCCACGGCGGCGGCGCGGGCATGACCTTTCCCGGCGCGGTCGCACCGTTCGGGATGATGCAGTGGAGTCCGGACACGGTGCGCACCGCGGGCGGCGGCTACAAGTACGAGGATAACCGCCTCTACGGCTTCTCGATGACGCACATTTCCGGCCCGGGTTGCACGGGCGCGCAGGACTTTCCGGTCCTGCCGATCTCCGGCATCATCGGCCGGTCACCGGCCGTCGACGGCGCGGGTTACCTGCAAACCTTCGATCACGCCGACGAGCAGGCGAGCCCGGGCTACTACCGGGTCACCACCGACAGCGGCGTGCAAACCGAACTGACCGCGTCGACCAGGGCCGGTGTCGCCCGCTTCAGCTTCCCCAAGGACAAGCCGGGCACGCTGCTGCTCGACGTCACCGGCTCGGTGAACGGAGTCGACGACGCCGAGATCGCCATCGACGGAAACACAGTCTCCGGCTGGGCACTCACGGGCGGTTTCTGCGGCTCGCGCGGCCGCTACCGGGTCTACTTCCACGCCACCTTCGACCGCCCGTTCACCGCGTCGGGCAGCTGGCAGGACAACGTGATCAAGCCGGGCACGACCAGCACCCGTGGTGCGGCACCGACCCGGCGCACGAAATCCGGTGAGATCGCCAGCAACGGCCTCGGCACCGGCCTCTTCCTGCAATTCGATTCCGCTCAGCCGGTCCAGATGCGCACCGGCCTGTCCTACGTCAGCCTCGACGGCGCCCGCGCCAATCTCGCCGCCGAGATCGGCCCGAAGGATTTCGACACCGTCCGGGTGGACGCGCGCGAAGCGTGGCGGCGCAGGCTCGATCAGATCCAGGTGACCGGCGGCGACCAGGATCGATTGCGCACCTTCTACTCCGCGCTCTACCACGTGTTCCTGCAGCCGTACATCTTCGACGACGTCGACGGCAGCTACACCGGTTTCGACGGCGAGACACACCGGGTGCGCCCGGGACACCACTACTACGCCACGTTCTCCGGTTGGGACATCTACCGCAGCGAGACCCAGCTGCTCGCCTGGTTGGCACCCGATGTCGCTTCCGACATTGCCCAGTCGATGTACGACAACGCGCGCGTCCTCGGCAACGTCTGGGACCGGTGGTCGCATCAGAACACCGTCACCGGCGTGATGAACGGCGACCCGTACCACTCGATCATCGCCAGCACGTACGCCTTCGGAGCGCGTGACTTCGACGCTCGGGAAGCACTCGATTCGATGGTCGAGGGTGCGCAGCGCATCGGCGAGAAGTCCGGCTACACCGAACGACCGGCCAACGAGCATTACCAGCGGCTCGGCTGGGTGCCCGGTCAGGTCTCCGACACCCTCGAATACAACATCGCCGACTTCGGCATCGCCCAGCTGGCGCACCGCCTCGGCGAACGCAGCATCCACGACAGGTTCCTGCGCAGCTCTCATGGCTGGCAGCACCTGTACAACCCCATGACGAAATGGCTGCAACCCCGGTCCGCCGAAGGTATCTTCAATCCCTTCTTCGACCCGGCGGGCACCGACGGATACGTGGAAGGCAACGGCGCGCAATACCATTGGATGACCTTTCACGATGTCCGCGCCCTCTTCGACATGATGGGCGGCAACGCCGAGGCGGCAGGCCGGCTGGACACTTTCTTCAGTCAGCTGAACGCGGGCCCGCACGCCCCCTTCGCGTACCTCGGCAACGAGCCGACGCTGCAAACGCCGTGGCTGTACGCCTGGGCCGGCCTGCCCTACCGGACTCAGGAGGTCGTCCGGCGCGCCCGCACCGAACTCTTCAGCCCGACGCCGAACGGCCTGGCAGGCAACGACGATCTCGGCACCATGTCGGCCTGGTACGTCTGGGCCGCACTCGGCCTCTACCCCGTAATCCCTGGCCGCGCTGAGCTTTTCGTGCACGGACCGGCCTTCACGAACGCCGAGATCCGCCGCTCGTCCGGCGAGCGCATCACCATCAGCGCGCCCGAAGCCACCGATGCCGCACCGTACGTCCGGGCATTGCGGGTCAACGGCGCGGACACCACGAAGGCCTGGCTACCCGAATCCTTCGCACTGTCCGGCGGCCGCCTCGACTTCACCATGGGCGCCGAACCGGACGCACGGTTCGGAACCGCCGCAGCCGACGCGCCGCCCTCATTCGGTGTGCCCCGCTAGGCGCCCATTCATACGGTCATCGGATGTTGAAAAGCAATTCCGCGGAAGCCGTTTCGCTGACGGCAAACCGACCCATTCGACGCCGACCGCGGCCACTATTGATGAGGGCGGAGGATGAGGTTATTCGGCGGTGGATGAGGTCAGCGAAATCGTCGGCGTGGTCGAGCGGATCGACACGTTTCCGACAGTGGACGAATTGAACGAGTACGTCGACAAACTCGCCGGCGCGCTGCCGGATCGGGTGGTGGTCGCCGAGATCGGCAGATCGCGTGGGGGCGATCCGATTCGGGCGGTGCGGGTCGGCGCGGGTGCCCCGCAGGTGGTGATCATCGGCAATCCACATCCGAACGAGCCGATCGGCATGGCGACGATCCGCCACCTGCTCGGCAGGCTGACCAGGGATGACGCGCGAACCCTCGGCGCTACCTGGCATTTCCTGCTGTGTCTGGATCCCGACGGCACCCGGTTGAACGAAGGGTGGTTCGCCGGTGCGCGCAGCAGATCCGGCGTCGCGCGCGGTTTCTACCGTCCGCCCGCGGCCGAGCAACCGGAGTGGTGCTTTCCGACCAACTGGCTCGGCACCGCGGTCGGTGCGCCACTCCCGGAGACGCTCGCGCTGATGGGCTTGATCGATCAGACCCGTCCCGCGCTGATCGTTTCGCTGCACAACGCCGATTTCGGCGGCGGATTCTTCTACGCCACCGGCGGCGATCGCGACTACTGGACCGCGCTCACCGACCAGCTGACCGCGGCGGGCGTGCCCATTTACCAGGGGCCACCCGACGTGCCCGGCGCACGCACCTGGGCGCCGGGCGTGTTCGAGCTGCCGTCGTTCCAGCGGATCGCCGAGACCTTGACCGCCGAGGGCGTCGAGCCGCTGGCGATGATGTACGGCGGTGGCATTCGTGATTATGCGGCGGCCCACGGGACCGCGCTGCTGGTGTGCGAGTTGCCGATGTGGGTCGACGCGCGAGTCACCGACGGCACTCCGAGCGGCCACACGCTGGCGAGCGTGTTGCATTCCACCGCAACGGCTTACGAGGAGATCGCCGAGATCGTGAGCGGCGTGCTCGAGCGAATCTCCGGGCAGTTGGCCGGACGGTCGCCGTTCGAGCGGGCACTGACCGATACCGTGCGCGCCCTGCGCGGCAACGCCATCGCCAAACGCTCCGCCACCGAGTCGCGCGTCGCCACCCGCGGCGAGGTTTTCATCGAGGAGTACGTCTGGGTCGGCGTCGCCCGCCTGCGCGCGGGCGGCATGCTGCTGCGCCTGCTCGACAGCGCACCGCACCGCGAGCGTTGCGCCGCGGAACGCGCCCGGTTCACCGCGATCTTCGAAAAGTGGTGCGGCGACATCGAAACCAACGCCCCCGGGCACTCGATCCCGGTGCACCGCCTGGTCACGATGCAATCGATGGCGATCGTCACCGCCGTCACGCGACTACGCGGCGGCCTCCCTGTTTGACGCAGGTGCGACGAGGCGCGGAGTCCGGCGACGAGCAAGACCAGCGTGCACCCGGCCCAGCGACACGACGCGGACCCCCGAACGCGGCCAGACGAGTATGCGCCTCGCCTACCGCGCGGCCAAGACGTTCCGTGCCAGCCGGAGGATCGAGGACTAAACCGCCGAGCTGCAGGTGTGCCGTACTGGGACTGGCAGGCGTACCCGAACAGGCAGACGAGGCGCACCCCAGCCGAGCAACACAATGCGCACCGCAGTTACCCGGCCAGACGGCACCACGCAGATCCCAACGCGGACAGGCGAATACGCGCCCCGATCGGTAACCGGGGCGCGTATTCGGTCGATCAGTAACCGAACTGCCGCAAAATCGGCCCGCACACGTGCCATTCATCGCCACCGTCGTGCGCCTCATGATAGAGGTGCGCGACGTACCACATCACGATGTCCTGACCATCGGTGTTCTCACCGTTGACGTGCCGCCAGAGCTCGTCGTCGTTCGCGTTGCCCAGCGCACCACCGAGATCCTCGGGCCCGTGATAGGCGGTGATCGCGACGTCGAGCCGGGAGAACCAGTCGCTGGCACCGTCGAACGGCCCCTTGTCGATGAGGAACCCGCGGCCGGTGCCCTTGTTGATGACCGCCCAGCGATTGTCGCCGATGTGAATCGAGGACAGCTCGTTCTTCCGTGGGATCCAGCCGGGACCGTAGCCCCAATCCTGGCTCGTCAGTGCGTGTTGCAGCGCAAGGTTGTTCGCGGCACCGTCGATGTCCCAGTCGAATCGCCAGTAGGTGTGGTGGCGATGATTGGCCGGATGTTGCAGGCCGGCGCTGTAGAGCTGCGGCAGGATGATGCCGTCGCTGCGGAAGATCCACCGGTTCAGCAGGCGGTAGCGCCCGATGACGTGGTAGCTCTCCACCACCAGGAACCGGTGGTCCGGAGCGCTGCCCTCGTAGATCGCCACGGGCCGTTGCATATTGCCGCTGCTGAGCGGGTCCTTGTACGGTCCGCCCGCGCCGCCGTCGTATTGCACGCGGATCATCGGCAGGCTGGCCCGGTGCAGCACCTTGATGCCCTTGTAGAAGACGTCACGGAAAGCGATGGCTTCGCTCTTCCCGTCGACCACCTCCCAGTAGAACCGCCAGACCGGAGCCTCGGGCGGCCAACTGACTGTCCCTGAGCTACTCATGACCGGCCTCCGGAAATCAGGCCGACCTCGGCCACGTCTTCCGCACTCAGATCCACGATCGCGAAGGCGGTGGGCACCCGCCGATCCGCGGGCCCGAACCGCAGGTCCACGAGTCGATGCCGATAGCGCGAACTGTGAAAATTCACGTCCTCGACGATCAGCCCGGCGCCAGTGTCGACGTCGATGCCGTGCTCGGCGAGCCGGCCGTCCCGGCGCACCAATTCGATGGCGCGAGCTTCCTCGACCTCGGACATGGCGGGCTGGTTCAGCGTCTCGTGCAGCTCGACGAGCGACCGCGTGGTCACGTCGACGATCGCCTCGACGACGACATCGTCGGAATAGTTGTAGATGACGACCACCGGATATTCGGTGTCCCGGTCCAGGAATCGGGTTCCGACGCTGATGATCTCGTACCGCTTGCCGTCGAGCAGGTCGTTGACGCCCGCCTGGCTCAGCGCTACCTCGGGTGCGACGGCCGCCGCTTCGTCGGTCGCTCGAAGGTCCCGCGCCTCGGAATACACCGGGGTGGTCTGCACCGGCGGGAGCAGTTCGCTCCAGTCGCGCGCGTCGGAAAACTTCGGATCGATGACGGGCCCGAGATCGATGATCTCGGTGCGCAGAAATCCCGGAGGCGGAAGGGTGAATCTTTCGGCCATGAGCGAACTCCATGCTCTTGGTAACTACCGCGCGGTTTTCCGCGCCCTCTCATCCTTCGACGCCGCGCTGAACGGGTCGCGAGTACTTCTGTACTCCACTTACACCAGCCCGAATCTGCGCCCCGCCCAGGTAGCTGACCGGTACCTGGATACGCCGAACGGGACATGACCGAGCGTGTCATGTCCCGTTCGGGCGGGTGCGGCTACTGGACGCCGGTGGCCTTGGCGACGTCGGTGAGCATCTGGTCGGCGGCCTGCACGCCGATGCCCGACATCCAGGTCTCGTCCAGCACGTCGATGGCCTTGCCGTTCTTGACGGCGCGCAGGTCACGCCAGACGGGGCTGGTGGTGACGGCGCCCTTCTCGGTCTTGCCCGGATCGTCGATGGTGGCGACGAAGATCAGGTCGGCGTCGGCCTGATCGATCTGCTCGGGGCTGACGTCCTTCATGATCTTCTTCGGGTCGGTGGAGATCTGCGACTCCGGTCGCGGCAGGCCGATGTCGGCCAGCACCACGCCGCTGAAGGAGTTGCTCTGGTACAGCCGGGTCGGGCCGGCCAGGAATCGGACGACCGAGACGGTGGGCAGCACGCCGTTGTTCTTGGCCTTGATGGCGTCGCCGAGCGCGCGGGCCCGGTCCTCGTAACCCTTCAACGCGTCGGCGGCCTGCTGCTCGAGGCCGAGCGCCTTGCCGTGCACCGCGAGGTTGGCTTTCCAAGGGCCACCGGTGGTTTCGGTGAACACGGTCGGCGCGATGCCGCTGAGCTTGTCGTAGATCTTGTCGTGGCGGACCTTCGAGGACAGGATCAGGTCGGGCTTCAGCGAGGCGATCCGCTCGAGGTTCGGCTCGAGCAGCGGGCCGACGTCGGTCACCCCATCGACCTTGCCCGCCAGGTATTCCGGGAACCCGCCCCTGGTCTTGGTATGCGGGACAACGGCACCCACCGGCTTGATGCCGAGCAGGGTGACCGAGTCCAGCTCGGCGGTGTCGAGCACCACCACGCGCTTGGGCACCTTCGGAATGGTCACCTGACCCATCAGGGTGTCCAGGGTGCGCGGGAAGCTGGCCGAATCGGCCGGGGAGGCAGCGGAATCCGTATCGGCGGAGTTGTTGCCACAGGCCGCGAGGCAGGACAGGCCTACCGCCGCAACAAGTGTCGCGATGCCGATGCGGCCGCGGAGTCGGGTAAACATGAGCAGTCCCTCATCTCTTGGGAGTGGGTGGTGCATCAGCTCGAGCGAGGCGACGCTGGGGGGGTAGTCCGCTCAGACGGGAGCGGCGGCGGACAGTCGGGCGGCCCGGCTGCGCGGAACCACCAGCGGGGTCCCGGTTTCCGGGTCGGGTATCACCAGGGCATCGACCCCGAAGACGGTGCGGACGAGTTCGGCGTCCAGCACCTCGGCGGGTGGCCCGGCCGCGGCGAGGCGGCCCTCGTGCAGCACCACGAGGTGGTCGGCGTAGCGGGCGGCCTGGCCGAGATCGTGCAGCACCATGACGACGGTGCGCCCGGCCTCGGCGTGCAGGTCGGCAACCAGGTCGAGCACGTCGAGCTGGTGGCGCAGGTCGAGGAAGGTGGTCGGCTCGTCGAGCAGCAGCAGGTCGGTGTCCTGGGCCAGGGCCAGCGCGATCCAGGCCCGCTGGCGTTGGCCGCCGGAGAGCTGGTCGACCGGCTGTTCACGCAGATCGACGGTGCCGGTGCGCCGCAACGCGTCCTCGACGGCCGTCTGGTCGGTAGCCGACCATGGCCGCAACAACTTCTGATGCGGATAGCGACCGAGCCGCACCAGCGCCTCGACCGTGATGGACTCCGGTGTGATCGGCTGCTGCGGCAGCAGGCCCATCCGTAAGGCCAACGCGCGGGCGGACATTCGATGGATGTCGGCGCCGTCGAGGGTGACCGTGCCGCCGGACGGGCGCAGCAGCCGGGTGAGTCCGCGCAGCAGCGTGGACTTGCCGCAGGCGTTCGGGCCGACGATGGCGGTGACCGAGTCGCCCGGCAGCACCAGGTCGAGGCCGTCGATCACGACGCGGTCGCCGTACCGCAGATCGACTGCCTGCGCGGCCAATTCGTTGCGCCCGACCACGTCGTCCGGTGTGTCACTCATGCGGTCCTCCTGGAGACGGGCGCGCTCTCACGGAGCATCAGGATGAGCAACCACGGAGCACCGACGGTCGCGGTGACCACGCCGACGGGCAACCCCTCGATCGGCAGCGCGTGCTGCACGATCAAGTCGCAGACGAGCAGCAACGTCGCCCCGGCCAGACCGGTGACGGCGAGCGTGACGGCGGTGGGCGGACCGGCGAGTCGCCGCACTAGGTGCGGAACCGCCAGCGCCACAAAGGAAATCGGGCCGGTGAGGGCGGCGGCCAGCGCGGCGAGCGCGATGGTGGTGCCCAGCAAGGCCAAACGGGAGTGAGACACCCGGACGCCGAGCGTGCCTGCCGACTCGTCGCCGAGATCGAGCACCGACAGCGTGCGGTATTGCAGATACAGCAAGGCCAGCACCAGCACACAGGCGACCGCGGCAGCCTGGATCTCGGGCCAGGTGCGCCCGTAGAGCGAACCGGTGGTCCACTGCACCGCCGACCCGGCGAGTTCCAGCGGGAAACGCACCACCATCAGATTCACCGCCGCGGCCAACCCTGCCTGCACTGCCAATCCGACCAGCACCAGCCGCGTGACCGGGAGCCCGGACCGCCAGCCCAGGATGCCGAGCAGCAGCGCGGCGAGCATCCCGCCACCGAGCGCGCCCAGTGGGATGAACGACTGGCTCGCGCCGAGGGCGAGCACGAGCACCGACCCGAAGGACGCGCCCCCGGTCACACCCATGACGTCGGGCGAGGCGAGCGGGTTACGGAACAGCCGCTGGAGCACGGCACCCGCGGTGGCCAGGCCCGCGCCCGCGAGCAGCGCGGCGGCCAGCCGGGGCGCACGGAACTCCTGGACGACGTAGACCTCGCCCTGGTCGCCGAAGCCGAACAAGGCGCGCAACGCAGTAGTCGCCGACATCTCGACCTCGCCGACGCTGAGCGCCACGGTCGACAGCACGGCGATCGCCACCGCGCACACCGCGCCGATCAGGATCGCGCGCCTGCGCTGCCGGACCAGGACATTCGCGCCGGAACGCAATGGTTTTAGACCATGCCGTAGCGACGCCGCACCGACCTGATCAGCGGAACGCTTGGCACGCAATAGTGTTCGGCCATTGCGCGGCGGCGGAGCATCGATCATCAGCCCACCCGTCGAGCGAGCACGGCGAGCAGCGGCGCACCGAGGAACGCGGTGACGATGCCGACCTCCAGTTCCGAAGGCCTGGCGACGAGCCTGCCGAGGATGTCGGCGGCCAGGAGCAGCAGCGGGCCCGCGATCAGGCAGCCGGGCACCAGCACCCGATGGTCGCCGCCGAGCACCAGGCGAACCAGGTGCGGCGCGGCCAGTCCGATGAACGCGATCGGCCCGGCCACGGCCACCGCGGAGCCGGCGAGCAACACCACCGCGATCATCCCGGCCAGCCGGATGCGGCCCACCGGCATGCCCAGCGCCTCCGCGGCTTCGTCACCGAGGGCGAGGGTATTGAGCGCGGGCGCGATCACCAGGCCGATCACCGCTCCGATGATCAGCGTCGGCAGCATCGGCACCAGCACGTCGAGGTCGCGTTCGGCGATTGATCCGGCCAGCCAGAAGCGCGCCTCGTCCAGAGTGCGTTCGCTGAACAGCAGCACAGCCGAGGTCCAGGAGACCAGCACCAGTTGCAGGACGGTGCCGCCGAGGACCAGCCGAACGGGATCGAGGTCACCGGCCCGGCGCCCGAGCGTCAGCGTGAACAGCGCGGCGGCGGCAGCGCCCGCGAAGGCGAAGCCCAGGTATTCGATCGGGCGGGTCAACCGCAGCGCGTAGATGGCGATCACCACGGCGAGCCCGGCACCGGCGTTGATGCCGAGGGTGGTCGGCGCGGCGAGCGGGTTGCGGGTGATGCCTTGCACGAGCGCGCCCGCGAGGCCGAGCGCGGCGCCCACCGCCAGCCCCACCAGGGTGCGCGGCAATCGCATGCCGGTGACCACCATGGCGTCGCGGCCGTCCGCATCGCCGAGCAAGGCCTGCACGACGGTGCCGATCGGCACCGAGCGGGCGCCGAGCGCCAGGCTCAACACGACGCACAGCAGCAACGCGGCAAACCCGAGCATCAGCATCGGGATGCGGCGCGATAACGCGGCCGTGCGGGTGGTGTCGACGGAGGTCACGGGGACGTGAGCTTAAGTTAGCGATACCTAAGTTTGTCAACGCGCGTCGGCGCGTGTGATGTCCGTCTCGTCCGTTTTTCGCGCCGGGCCGCTGCGCCGGCAACACCGCCTGAGCAGCGATCGAGGCACAGAATCAACAGTCACGGTTTCGTAACGGGCCCCGCTGGGTACTAAAAGAACTATGACATCGACGGATCACCGACCAGCCCGCATCGCTGGCGTGGAGCCGGGGACCGCGGTACTGGCATTCGCTCTGTGCCTTGCCTTTTCGATCGGCATCGCCACTCTCACGCAGTCTGCCGTGACCACGGTCCTCGCATGCGCCAGCATCGCGGCCGGACTCGTACTCGTACTGAACATCTTGCCGCACAAGGCTTGACCCTTCTCGCCTCCGCCACCGCTGCGACTTCTAAGGTCCGGCTCTTGATTCCCGGACTCGCGCCTGGTGGCATAGCGCCAACAGAGTCGGCGCAATTCGGAGGCATCATGCTGTCCCTTCCAGAGATTTCGGACCGCCTGGAGATCCAGGACCTGATGGTCCGGTATTCCCACGCGGTCGACACCGGACAGTGGGACCTGCTCGACGACATCTTCACCGAGGACGCCCATATCGATTACACCGCGATGGGCGGACCGGCCGGCGACGTGGCGGCGAAGTTCCTCGCCACCATGTTGCCGAATTTTCCCGCCTTTCAGCACCTGATCAGCAACTCCTCGATCACCCTCGACGGCGACACCGCCACCGGGCGGACCATGTGTCATAACCCGATGATGCTGTCGGGTGGGGACGGTCCGCCCAGCCTCATGCTGTGCGGGCTGTGGTACCTCGACACGTTCGCACGGGTCGACGGGCAGTGGCGCATCGCGCGCCGGGTCGAGGAGAAGAGCTACATGTTTCTCGCCCAGCCGGTGCCGGGCGCGAGCTGAATGCGCTGCGGCCCAGCCGATATCAGCCGACAATCGGTAGCCCACGTTCTGCGGAGAGCTCGCACAGTGCGTCCTGCATGACGCCGGTGACGAGCTCGTAGGCCGCGTCGACATCCAGTTCCGGGCCCAGTTCGGCATGCAGATCGATCGGCTCGAGGAACTCGACGGTGACCTTGCTGGGCAACGGGATGTGCCCGGCGAGATCGCCGATATTGAGTCCCCACGGGAGGGCGATCGAGATGGGAAATACCTTCAGCCGCAACATCCGATCCAGCCGCAGCAGCTTGGCCAGCCGATCCCCGCGCGAGAGCATCAGCGCGGTCTGCTGCGCACCGATATTGACCATCGGCACGATGGGAACCTTCTCGTCCCAGGCCAATCGGAGAAAGCCGGTCCGGCCGGCGAAGTCGATCTCGTCTTCTTTCCAGGTCGGCCGGTGCACCTCCCAGTCACCGCCGGGATAGACGAGCACCGCCGCGCCGTCGCGCAATACCTGCCGTGCACTGTTCGGGTCCGCACCTACCGTGCCGAAGCGGCGCAGCAACGTACCGATGACCGGATAGGCCATCACCATGTCGTGCGCCAACTGGAAGAACGGGCGATGCGGACCGAACCGCCGCACGAACGCCAAAGTGGCGACCAATACCTCGGGTGACACGTTGCCCCCGGAATGATTGCCGACCAACAGGACCGGGCCGTCCTCCGGAATCCGGTTCAGGCCCCGGACCTCCGCGCGGAAGTACAGCCGCGCGAACCACCAGCCCGGACCGACCGTGTCGATGATGAACTCGGGGTCCCGGTCGGCCGGGTCGGGCGCGGGCACGCGCGCGTTCACCTGCTGGGCGACCCAGTCGGTCACCTGGTCGATCCGGTCGGTCGGCAATCGAAACCAATTCATGGGCAACGCTTTCCGTTAGATCACGACTCGATCACCAAGAGCCTGCGGAAGAAACCGCGGTAGCCACGCAGGGCCTGCCGCAGTTCCTCGGTGTCGCCGTCTTGCAGGCCGGCGCAGTGCTCCTCGAGGACGCGCTTGCGTTCGGCGTAGGCGGTGGTCAGCTGGTAGATGATGTCCGCGACGATCTTGTCGGCCTGGGTGACGGCGTCGCGCGGACTGTCGACGAAAGCGCCCTGTACCTCACGCCATTGGGTGCGGAGGCGGTCGAGGTCGATGTCGGCGAAGAGCGGGGTACCTACGTCGTCGAGTGAAATCCGTTGCTGCTCAGTGCCGTTTCCTGCGGTGGTTGTCTCGTCCGCAGCGGTCGCCTGGTCGGTCTCGGCGGTGCTTGTCGCGGGGACCTGATCGGCGTCGGTTGCCGCAGAGGCACTTTGGGTGTCGTGATCCCTGATGCTCTGGTGCGCGGTTTCGTAATCCGCAGTGTCCGCCTGGGTGGTCTCGGCGTCGTGGTCCGCCGTGCGCGAGTGTGCGGTGTCGGCGTCGTGGTCCGCCGTGCCCGCCTGGGTCGTCTCGGCGTCGTAGTCGGCCGTGCGGGATTGGTCCGCGTCGTATTCCGTGGTGCGCACGTGCTCGGGTTCGACGTCGACGTCGGTCGTGCGCGCATGGTCGGCGTCATCGGCTGTCGTGCCCGCGCGTCCGGCGTCGGTGACATCCGTCGTGCCTTCGGCGAAACGGCTACCCGACTCGCCTGCGGCCCAGTCGTTTTCGCGGCCCTCCTGCCAGGACGAAGACCGCGCCTCCTGCTCGCTCATCGGGATATCCGCGCTCGGCGTCGCGGAACGGTCGGAATGCACGGTGCGTTCGTATTCGGTGCTCATGACAGCGCTTTCTTGTCGTGCTCGGACTTCTTGTCCTTGTCGTGCTCGGGCTTCTTGTCGTCGGTGGCGCCATTCAGCAAGTCCTGGAACAGGTCCCGGTAGTGCACGATGGCGGTACGACGGTCCTCGGTGGACACCTCGGAACCGGTGGCCCGGGTGGCGATCTCGTGCGCGGCGCGGTAGTGACCGAGCGCTTCCGCGTGCTCCACCGACAGGTCGGCGACCTGCTGGTCGAAATTCTCTGTGGGGTAACCGCGTTGGGCCATCACCGTGGTAAGCAACCGATCGGCGGATTGCAGCGCCTCGGCCGGGTCGTCGATGAACCGCTCCTGCACCTCGACCCACTGCGCGGTGTAGAGCTGTTTCTGCTCCGGGCTCAGCGCGCGCAATTCGAGCTCGGCGTGCCTGCGTTCGCGTTCGGCCAGTTCACGTTCGGCCGCGCGCCGGTCGTCGTGTTCCTCGACCGTCCGGTCGTACTCCGGGCCGAAGCGGCTGCGTAGCCGCTGCCTGCGCACCATCGGCCACACCACCAGGGCGATGACCACCGCCGCCAGTACCACCAGAACGATTACCGTGATCAATACTCCAGACGACACCTGGAACCTCCTCGCCGAGCCTGTCGTATTCGGACAGGTAATGCCTCGCCGCCGAGGTTCCAAACTCTTGATCACGCTTCGATGTCACCCACTGGGATCGCAGCAGGCCCAGCGGTTTCCGCACGGAAGACCCGCACCCTTACTCGGGATCCGCACCGGCTTCGGCAGCCCGCAATCAGTGCGGATCCCGAGAAAGAGTGCGGCGTGTGGTCAGGTACGGCGCAAGGCTTCGACGGGGCAGCTGTCGACGACCAGTTGGACGAGGTCGTGCGCGGTTTCGTCGATGGTGTCGGCAAGGGGGGTGACGATGCCGTCGTCGCCGACGCGGAACAGGGTGGGTGCCAGCGCCTCACACATGCCGTGCCCCTCGCAGCGGGCGCGGTCGGCGACGACACGCATCACCGCAGCCGTTCCAGCCGGATGGGCAGGCCGTCGGCGGGCATCGGTCCGGTGCCCGCGACGAGTGGCACCTGGTAGTCCGGGCGCACCGACCAGCGGTATTGCAGCAACATCTGGTGCAGCACGGCTTTGACGGTCATGCCGCCGAAGTACAGGCCGATGCATTTGTGCGCGCCGCCGCCGAACGGGGCCCAGGCGAGCCGGTGCGATTTGTCCTCGCGGCGGTCGGCGGCGAACCGCTCCGGGTCGAACACGTCGGGGTCGGCCCAGTAGTCGTCGGTGCGCATCATCGGGTAGGCGCCGACCATGACGAGCGTGCCCTGCGGCACGTAGTAGCCGAGAATGTCGGTGTCGGCGATGGTTTCGCGAATCTGCTGTGCCACCGGCGAATACATGCGCAGCGTTTCCTTGAACGCCAGGTCCAGACCGGGTAGTCGGTCGAGGTCGCCGTAGTCGAGGGCAGGCTTGCCGAGCGCTCGGGACTGCTCGCGCAACCGCTCCTGCCACTCCGGGTGGCGGGCGAGTTCGTAGGCGAGCATGGACGCGGCGATCGTGCTGGTGTCGTGCGCGGCCATCATCACGAAGATCATGTGCTCGATCACCTCCTCGTCCGAGAACGCGTGGCCCTCCTCGGTCTCGGCATGGCACAGCACGCTGAACAGATCGGTGCCCGCGCCCGCCCGCTTGGCGGGTAGCTCACGCCGGAAATAGTCGCCGAGAATGCGCCGCCCGCGCACCCCACGCGCCCACACCCCGCCGGGCACATTGGTGCGGATGAGCGCGGTCGCGCCGTGTACGGCGTCCTCGAAAGCCCGTTCCAGCACCACACTTTCGGGCCCGAGCTCGGCACCGGCGAAGACCTCGGTCGCCTGCGCGAGCAGGATCTGCTTGATCGCGTCGAAGACCGGGAAGTGCGGGCCGGGCCGCCACTCGGCGACGCCGCGGGTGATGCGCGGAGTGGTCAGGTCCAGGTAGCCGACCAGCCGGGGCCGGGTGAACGCCTGCTGCATGATCCGGCGATGGAACAGATGCTCGTCGAAGTCCCGCAGCAGCAGGCCACCGCGAAAGAACGGGCCGATCAAGAACTCCCAGCCGCGTTGCGCCGAGAAGACCTTGTTCCGTTCCATCAGCACCGCCTCGATGGCGGCCGGACTGCTCACACCGACCATCTTGCGGCCGAGCACGCCCATCCAGTTCACCGGACCGTACTGCTGAAATCGCTTGCGCGTCAATCCGATCGGGTCACTCAGCGCGTGCAGTGTGTACCCGATCCCCGGCGCGCCGAAATCGCCTGGCATCGGGCGCAATCCGCTCCCAGGTGGTGGTTCGGCCAGCGGCCGCTCGGCCGACGGGTACTGACCGGCGACGCGAGCGCCCCACATCTGCGCGTGTTTCGCAACGCGCGCCCGCAAGCGGCGGACATCCCCTTGCACCTCGGTGACCTTGGGGGAAACCAGAAGACTCATGACGGCCGTCCCTTCGCGACGCTGCGACCCCTCGACCATATCGGAAACACACGTTTCCGTACACAGTTGTTTCCTGACTTGTCTTGTGCAAGGCTGCTTCGGGTGAGCGAGCGAACCCTGCACGCAACGTCCAGGAACGCCGGTGCCGAGTGCCGGCGAGGCCCGGTCGTGAGCGGGCACAGCGAGCGAACCCTCGGTACCCGGGGCGCGACCAGGCCGCAAGTCAGCGAGGTGCAGTCGTGAACGAGCGAGCCATCGGCACAGCACCCCGGGGTGCTACGGAGCCGAGCGTCCGCGAGGCATGGTCGTGACCCGCGTATTCACCGGCACGTACCGCGGCACCTCGACCGCTGAGCGCCGAGAAGATCGGCGCAGGCGGCTACTCGACACCGCTCTCGACATCGTCGGCACCCAGGGCCTGTCCGCGCTGACCGTGCGCGGTCTCTGCGAACAGGCCCGGGTCGGACCGCGCTTCTTCTACGAGGCGTTCCCCGATCTGGATGCCCTCGCATCCGCGATGCTCTTGGAAATCCAAGACGCCGCTCTCGACATCGCCCGCGCAGCCGTCGCCACCACCGAGGGCTCACCTGCGGACAAGATCCGCGCCGGCGTCGCCGCCCTCATCATCGAACTCACCGACGACCCGCGCCGCGCCCAGGTCGTCTTCGCCCAGGCCTACGGCAACGAGGTCTTGATGCGCAGCCGCTTCGACGGCATGCGCCGCGTCGCCGACGTCATCATCGAACAAACCCGCCTGGTGCTCGACCTCCCCGCCGGCCACGACACCGCCGTCGCCGCGACCTCCCAGCTGATCACCGGCGGCGCCGCCGAACTCGTCCTGGTCTGGCTCGACGGCGGTCTCGACGTCGACCGCGCGGGCCTGATCGACCTACTCGCCGATTTCACGATTTCGATGGTCGAGCGCCTGCCCGATGTCGCCCAGCGCTTGTCGACGGGCTCCGAACCCACCACATAACCGCACCGACTCGGCCAGCCGCACACCCTTTTCCTAAGCCGCACACCAGCTATGCCGGGTGTGCGGCTTACGAAAAGGGTGTGCGCCCTCGCCCCACCTTCCTGGGCGTGCCTCCGACGACCTCCGCCTGCTCTTGGCCGTGCCTCAGCTCTTATCGGGGCCGCCTTCGACGATCTCGAAAACGACATCACAGCCAGTCCTCCCGCCGGAACCTTCACCCCGTGGACTGCCATGAACCCTCCGGCCAGGTGGGTGTGGCGCGGGTGGGGATTTCGTACACTGAATCCATGAACGCGTGCAGGCGATTTCTGCGCCCCGGGCCGTCAGTCGGCCACGGGGTCTGCCGCGTGCGTTCGAGCACGTAGTTCCTGTGGCCGTCGTCGGTTCGGGGGTTTTACCGAATTCGACTGGCTACCAAAGGAATTACTCATGCCTGCTTATCTCTCTCCACTCGATCTGTCGCGCGCGCTGACCGTGCGCGACCTCAGCGACGCCACGCAGGGGCCGCACGCCATGCAGGCGCTGCTGGACGCGATGGTGCGCGCCCTGGCCGATGCGTGGGCGTCGCAGGTGCGCGTCGTGCGCAACTCGCCGCTCGTCGCCGTCGTCGACAACTACGACAAGCTCGGCTACGACCCGGCCGACGTCACCCGCGACGCGCGCTACACCCGATACGTCAGCCCGACCACCATGTTGCGGAGTCACACCACGGCCGATATCCCCGCGACCTTGCGGCGCTACGCCGAGGTGTCGGGTGACGTCGACGACCTCATCGTGGTGCCCGGCCTTGTCTACCGCAGGGACGTCGTCGACCGAATCCATGTGGGCGAACCCCATCAGGTCGATCTGTGGCGGCTCCGATCGAGCCCGGACACCGGCGACCACCACGTGCGCGAGATGGTCGCGCACCTGGTGGAGGCAGTACTACCGGGTGCCGAGTGGCGCACCACGCCGGCCCGGCACCCCTACACCGCCCTCGGCAGACAGGTGGACGTGCGCCTCGGCACGGAGTGGCTGGAACTCGCCGAATGCGGGCTCATCGCCGACCATGTGCTGGCCGGTGCCGGGCTCGATCCCGCCCGCTGGTCCGGTACTGCGCTCGGCCTGGGATTGGACCGAGCCCTCATGCTGCGCAAGGGAATTCCCGATATCCGCTACCTCCGATCCGACAACCCGCGCATCGCCGACCAGCTGCAAGACCTGTCCCCATGGCGGCCGGTCTCCACGCTGCCGCCGATCCGCCGCGACCTGTCGGTGGTGATCACCGACGACACCGACGACGAAACCCTCGGCGACACCGTGCGAAAAGTGCTGCACGATCGGGCCGACGACATCGAGTCGGTGCTCGTCACCGCCCGGACACCCTGGGCCGAGCTCTCCGAAAAGGCCAGGGACAGACTCGGCATCGAGCCCGGACAGACGAATGCCGTTGTGCGGCTGGTTCTCCGGCCGTTGGCACGCACGCTCACCGACGAGGAGGCCAACGCACTCCGCAACGAGGTGTACCTCGCCATCCATATCGGCCCCCAACTGGAGCTGGCATGAACGCGCAGCGCCTGACGAATTCCGGCCACATTTCGGGTCTGTCGGCCGACCCCAAGTGCTGCTAGCGTGGAGAAACTCAACGAAATGAAGTAATCGATGAGGCCGGAACCCCTTCTGGGGCATGGGGTTCCGGCCTCGGCAGCTATGCCCCTCTCGGGCGCACATGCCACTCGGCACCTCCCCCGCCCGCACCTCTGCAACCACCGCTGCCCCGCACCTCCCCTCGCGCATTCACCAGCCCCGCCTGCGCCTCTGCCACACCCGGCATTACCCCACGGCGCCGAACCACCGACCCAGCGCCGCTTCCAGCCCTTCCAAGCTGCCCCCATCGGCCGCCCACGCCACGAACCCATCCGGGCGAACCAGCATCCCCGTCAAATCCCCCGGCTCAACCGCCTTCGCCGTGACCACCCGCACCCGCGATGCCCAAGGCCCCACCGCCGCACGCAGTTCCGCAGAATCAGCCAGATCGAACAGAACCGCAGCACCATCGGCGAAGTGCCTGCCGAGCCGGGTCCCATCCGACAACTCGAAGTCCGGTACAGCCGCGCCGACGCGCTCGTGCCCGCCACCCAAGTCGTAACGATGCAGCACGCCGGAGATCTTCTTGAAGATGACAGTCGCCGCGTCCCGCGTGGCCAGCAGTTCCGTCATCACTTCCCGCAGTTTCCTGCTGCGCAGGTCGGTGCGCATCGACGCCACCTGAGCCCGGGTCCAGTCGAGCACCCACGCCCCGATCGGATGCCGTTCGGTGGTGTAGGTGTCGAGCAGGTCCGGCCGCGCCCAGCCGCGCACCACCGCGGCCAGTTTCCAGCCGAGGTTCACCGCGTCACCGATGCCGAGGTTGAGTCCCTGCCCGCCGAACGGTGAATGCACGTGTGCCGCATCGCCTGCCAGCAGCACCCGTCCCTTCCGGTATTCGGTGACCTGACGGGTGTTGTCGGTGAACCGGGTGGCCGAGTGCACGGCGGTGATCTCCACCGGAACACCGGACACGTTGCGCAGACTCGCCTGCAACTCCGCTGCGGTGATCGGTGCATCGCGGTCGGCGGGTGGCCCGTCGAGCTCCACGGTCAGGATCCGGCCCGGCATCGGACCGTGCACGTAGATCCCGGTGTCGGTCGTTGTCCAGCCCGGATTCAGCCCTTCGGCCCCGGTCATCTCGACGATGGCCTGATGCCCGGTCAGCTCCGGGTCGAGGCCGGGGAAGTCGAAACCGGCCAGCTTGCGCACGATGCTGCGCCCACCGTCACAACCGACCAGCCAGCCGGCGCGAACAGTGTTGTCGCCGAGGCGAATCGTGACCCCACTGCCGTCGTCCGCGAAATCGGTGAGCTCGACACCACGCCGCACGATGACACCCAACTCGGCAGCACGTCGCCCGAGGAGTGCCTCGATGCTCTGCTGCGTCACCAGATAGACCTCGGCGGCAGGCCCCAGATCCGCGAACGAGGAATGATCGAAGTCGACAAGGCCGGCCCCGATCATGATGCCCGCGAAATGCCCGAGAAACGGCGGCGCTATCGGCTCATCGGCCGACTCATTGCCTGCCGTGAGGAATTTCGCCATCTGGTCGCGCATCCGCGCACTCTCGGCAACGAGCTCCGGCAGCAACCCACGCCGGTACAACGCCTGCGCGGTAGGAACATTGATCCCACCCGCCTTCATCGTCGGATCGATCTCGTCCAGCCGCTCGACCACCAGCACGTCCACCCCGGCGAGCCGAAGTTCGCACGCCAGCATCAAGCCCACGGGCCCGGCGCCCGCGATCACCACGTCATATGTCTCGTCCATGGATCCGACAGTGCCGCGCGTCGATTGCGCCGCCCTTGCACGGCACTTGCACCGCGTCGAAGGACGGAATCACTTCACCTTGCGCAACAGCCGAATCACCGCCCGATCGACCAACTCCCGCCGCTCGTCGTCGGAATCGGCGCTCCGCGCACGACGCAACGCCGGGGCGATGGTCGATCCGTTCGCCCAGGCGGTCACCACCCGCGGGTCGACGTAGGAGTTACGCGCGACCGTCGGCGTGTTCCCGAGCGCCGCCGCGACGTCCTCCATCACCTTCTTCTCCACCGCTTTACGACCACGTTTCGACTCGGGCCGTTCGGCCGTGGCGAAGTCCGCGGCCGCCAATACCGTTGCCTGCCAGGTGCGTAAGTCCTTGGCACTGCATTCGCAGCACGCGAGTTCCTTGAACCGCAGATTGACGTCGTCGGCGTGCAGTTCGCGATAACCGGTCCCGTTCCGATAGACGAGCAACCGCGACGACTCGGCCGGGCAACGCCGCATGGCCCGAATGGCGTTGGCCACCAACGGTTCCCTGATCCGCACCCGCCGCCGGATGCCACCCTTGGCGGGGTAGTCGAACAGCATCTCGTCACCGGAGAGACGCACCTGCTCGCGTAGCAACGTGGCGACCCCGCGGGTGCCGTTCTCCTCCGCGTACTCCTCGCCACCCACCCGGAACACGCCGCGGTCCAGCAGATCGATCGCCACCGCCTCGGCGCGATGCTTGCTCAGCCCCCGCTCCCCCAGATCCGCCCTGACCTGCCGCCGCACCTCCGGCAGCCGGGCCGCGAGTTCGAGCACCCGGTCGAACTTCTCCTCGTCGCGTTCCCTGCGCCACTGCTCGTGGTACAGGTACTGCCGCCGGCCGGCCGCGTCGATGCCCACCGCCTGCACGTGACCGTTGGCGTGCGGGCAGATCCACACCTTGCGCCACGCGGGCGGGATCACCAGGGTTTTGATCCGGTCGAGGGTTTCCGCGTCGGTCACCGCTTCGCCGTCGGTCGTGGCATAGGAGAAGCCGCGGCCGCGTCCGACTCGGGTCAGGCCGGGGCCGTACACAGTGCTGCGGCGTAGGCGCATCGGAGAATCCTCGGCTGGGGACGGCCGATGGGCGAGGCAGTCGCCTCGCCCATCGGCTGCTGTCGTGCTATCGGTTCAGGTGGCTGCGTTCGCCGCCGAGACGTTTGGCCGCGACCGGTTGGGCCGCCGCACCCTTCTTGCCCGCCTCGCTGGCGCGCTTGGGGTCGTTGTCGAAGCTGCCGCTACTCGCCTTGCCACCCTGGCTGGCGATCTTGCGCTGCTGCTCCGGATCCATGGCGGCGAAACCACGTTGGGCTGCCATGCAATCCCTCCTTGCCTCGAGTACTTGTCGGCGACGGCTGGTTTGCCGTCACTGACGGCCCTACCCGGGGATCTCGGCAGCAAACACTAGGGGGTCGGAATTTCAGTGTTGGGGCACCAGCGCGGGGGTCGGCGCCGGCGCCCGCGCGGCCCGGCGACCCGACACGAAGTACAACGCGACGAGCAGCACGCTGAACCACACATAGGTGTTGCCGATGATGTGTTGCCATGGCGTCCATTGCGTTTCACGATGTTCGCCGTCGGGCAGCCAGTTCTGCGGTCCGTACACGAAGACCGCGGTGATGACGGCGATGGTCACCGACCAGCCGATCGCCTGACGACGCGGCAGCCGGGTGGCGTAACCGATGGTGGCCAGCAATGCCGGGGCGATCCACACCCAGTGGTGCGACCAGGAGATCGGCGAGAGCAGCAGGGTGAACACCGCGTTGATGGCCAGCGCGAGCGGCGGGAAGTCGACCGCGCGCCGCATGGCCGCGACCACGAGCACGAGCAGCGCGGCGCCGAGGATCAGCCACAGCGCGGTGAACGCGGGCTCGGGTACTTGCAACCGGGCCAGCACCGCTTGAATCGACTGATTGGTATGGAATGCCGATCCGCTCAACCCGGACACGTTGCCCATACCGCCGAACCAGTACTTCACCGAGTCGCGCGGCAGCACGGCGAAGCCGATCAGCGTCGCGGCCGCGCCGGTCGCCGCGGCCGTCGCCGCCGACTTGTAGTCCTTGCGCACCAGGAAATACAGCACGAACGCCGCCGGGGTCAGCTTGATGGCCGCGGCGATGCCGATCAGCATGCCGCGCCGCCAGCGCGGTTTGATCGCGAGGCAGTCGGCCGCGACCAACGCCATCAGCAGCAGATTGACCTGACCGAAGCCCAGCGTCGAGTGCACCGGCTCCAGCAGCAGGGCCAGCGGCGTCGCGCACCCGGTCACCATCAGCACCAGCTTGCGCTGATCCGCGCCGGGCCATACCCGCCGCGCGACCAGGTACAGGGTCACCCCGAGCGCGGCCACCGAGGAGACGAAGAAGGTGAACGCGGCCGCGGTCCACGGCAGCAGCGCGAACGGGCTCAGTGCCAGCGCGGCGAACGGCGGATAGATGAACGGCAGTCCGGCGCCGATGGTGGTCTGCGGCAGCTGTCCGTACATGTCGTTGCCGTGCCGTAGCGCGTCCACTCCGAGGCGATAGACCTGCAGGTCGATGAACCCGCCGGTGATCTTGTCGAACGGCCAGGTCGGCAGCAGCAGACAGAACGCGGAGAACGCGATACAGAGCACCGGTGCCAGCCACATCGCGACGCCGAGTCGACGATTCTTGGCTTCCGGCTCAACGTGGGTGGCGACACTACTCATCCGCGGCGACTATACCGACCTATCGCCTCCGGTACACCAGGTGGGAGGGCCTTCGGCGGCCGATGGAGTGAGCTCGACCGAAACGGGTACGTCGACAGCAGTCCCCCAACCGAAGGAGGTCGACCCGATGACCGCGTTGACGGCCGTAGCGCTGGTGTGCAGTTTGAAGAAATCACCCGAATCGTCGAGCACGGAACTGCTGGCCGGGCAGGTGATGGACGAGCTGGAGCGACACGGAGTGGGGGGCCGCGTAGTGCGGGTGGTCGACTACGACGTGCGGCCGGGTGTCACCGCCGACGAGGGCGACGGCGACGTGTGGCCGACGTTGCGCGAGATGATCGCCGCCGCCGACATCCTGCTGATGGCGACGCCGACCTGGGTCGGGCACATGTCCTCGGTGGCGCAGCGCGTGCTGGAGCGATTGGACGCGGAGCTGTCGGAGACCGACGACGCGGGCAGGCCGAGCATGGTCGGCAAGGTCGGCATCGCCGCCGTGGTCGGCAACGAGGACGGCGCGCACAAGATCATCGCGGATCTGTTCCAGGCGCTGAACGACATCGGCTTCACCATTCCCGCACAGGGCGGCACCTATTGGAACGGGCAGGCGATGGGCACGGTCGATTACAAAGACCTGTACCAGGTCCCGGAGTCCGTCGAAAGCACGACCGCCGCGGTCGCCCGCAATGCCGCGCATCTGGCCGGGCTGCTGCGCGCCGAGGCGTATCCGCCCTACGCGCGCGAGTCTCAGGAGGCGTGATGGAGGCCCCGGGTGCCGCCGAGTTCGTTCCCGACACCGCGGACCTGTCGACCCTGCAAGAAGCGTCCTGCCGCTGCCGGGGGTGCGATCTCTACCAGAACGCGACGCAGACCGTCTTCGGCGAAGGCCCCCCGGACGCATCCGTGGTGGTGGTCGGCGAGCAACCGGGCGATCAAGAGGATCGGCAGGGCCATCCGTTCGTCGGCCCCGCCGGACACCTGCTCGACAAAGCGCTCGACGAGGCAGGCATCGACCGGGACACCGTTTATCTCACCAACGCCGTCAAACACTTCAAGTTCGTCGAGCGCGGCAAGCGGCGGATCCATAAAACGCCCGGCCGTACCGAGATCGTCGCCTGCTCGGCCTGGATCAACGCCGAACTGGCGCTCATCCGCCCGCGACTGGTGGTGTGTCTCGGTGCGGTCGCCGCGCAGGCGGTGATCGATCCGGCGTTCAAGGTGAGTCAGCAACGCGGCGAGGTTGTTTCGCGGCCCGAGTATCGGGCGATCGCGACCGTGCACCCCTCGGCGGTGCTGCGTGCGCCGGATCGGGCCGAGGCCTATGCGGCGTTCGTCGATGATCTGAAGAAGGTGCGAGCCGAGATGGGGAAGCGCGCGACCTCGAAATGAGTCGCCGGGGCCTGGTAGGAATGGCGGATGGACGCTGACATGGACCCCAAACTCCTCGAGCTGGCCACCAAGGTGTTCGACTTCGCGCGCCAGGGTGACGCCGCCGCGCTGGCCACGTACGTGGACGCGGGCGTGCCCGCGGACCTGACCAACGAGGCGGGCGACACCCTGCTCATGCTCGCCACCTACCACGGCCATCGCGATGCGGTCGCCGCGCTGCTCGACCGCGACGCCGACCCGACCAAAGCCAACGACAAGGGGCAGACCCCGTTGGCCGGCGCGGTCTTCAAGGGCGAGAACGAGATCGCGCGCTTGCTCCTCGAATCCGGCGCCGACCCGGACCAGGGCTCCCCGTCCGCCCGCGACGCCGCGTTGATGTTCGGCAAGCCCGAACTGCTGGAGCTGTTCGCCGACTACTGACCGTCGGCGGAATTTCGCCGCCCACTTCATGGTTGCTGCCCGTGAAAACGTAACCACTGGAGGCAATGACGTGTCCGATCCCCACAGCCCCGACTCCGAACCGAAGAGCTTCAACCAGCAGGTGATCGATGAGTTCCGCGCCAACGCGGGCAAGGTCGGCGGCATGTTCGAGGGCGCGGCGATGGTGCTGATCACCACCACCGGCGCCAAGTCCGGACGGCGCATCACCACCCCGCTGGTCTACCTGCCCGACGGCGACCGGGTCGTGCTGATCGCCTCCAACGGCGGCAACGACAAGCACCCGGCCTGGTACCACAACCTGCGCGCCGATCCCGACCTCACCGTCGAGATCGGCACCGAACAGTACGCGGCCAAGGCCGAGGTCGTCTCGGGTGCCGAGCGCGACGAGCTCTACGCCAGGATGGTGGAGATCATGCCGGGCTTCGCCGAATACCAGGCCAAGACGTCGCGGGTGATCCCGGTGTTCGCGGTGTACCGCAGCGCGGCTTGAGCGCTACCCGCGCTCGCGCACCGCGCTGACCGCCTTGCGGGCGGCCACCAGCACGGGGTCCCACACCGGGGAGAACGGCGGCGCGTAGCCGAGATCGAGGGCGGTCATCTGTTCGACCGTCATCCGCGCGGTGAGCGCGACGGCAGCGATGTCGACGCGCTTGCCCGCACCCTCGCGGCCGACGATCTGCACGCCGAGCAGGCGGCCGGTGCGCCGCTCGGCCAGCATCTTCACGGTCATCGGCGCGGCATCCGGGTAATAGCCCGCGCGGCTGGTCGATTCGACGGTGACCGTGACGAATTGCAGGCCCGCGGCCCGAGCGTCCTTCTCCCGCAGGCCGGTTCGCGCGACCTCCAGGTCGCAGACCTTGCTGACCGCGGTGCCGACGACGCCGGGGAAGGTCGCGTAGCTCCCGCCCACACCGGCGCCGATGATCTGGCCGTGCTTGTTGGCGTGCGTGCCGAGCGCGATATGGCGTTCGCGACCCGACACCAGATCGAGCACCTCGACGCAATCGCCACCGGCCCAGATGTTTTCGTGACCGCGCACCCGCATGGCCAAGTCGGTGAGCAATCCGCCGTATTCACCCAGTGGCAGACCGGCCGCACGGGCCAGCTCGGTATTCGGCTGCACGCCGATGCCGAGCACCACCACAGCCGCGGGGTATTCGACGCCGTCGGCGACCACCGCGCCGACCCGGCCCTGCTCGTCGGTCCGGATCTCGGTCACCTCGGCATTACTGACCACCTCGATACCCATGCCGCACATGGCATCTCGGACCAGCGCACCCATGTCCGGGTCCATCGTCGACATCGGCTCGGGGCCGCGCTGGACCATCGTGACGTCGTAGCCGCGTTTGATCAGCGCCTCCGCCATCTCCACACCGATATACCCGGCACCGACGACCACCGCGCGCTTGCCCTCGGTGCGTTCGAGCGTGTCGATCAGCGCCTGCCCGTCGTCGAGGGTCTGCACGCCGTGCACGCCGGTCGCGTCTATGCCAGGCAGCGGCGGCCGGCTCGGGCGGGCGCCGGTGGCGATGACGAGTTTGCCGTAGTCCGTCCAGGATTCGGTGCCTGCGTCGATGTCGCGGGCACGCACCCGGCCGCCCGCGACATCGATCGCGGTGACCTCGGTGCGCATCCGCAGATCGATGTCGCGGGCGCGATGCTCCTCGGGGGTGCGGGCGATCAGCGCGTCCCGCTCGCGCACGTCGCCGCCGACCCAGTACGGGATGCCGCACGCGGAGTACGAGGCGAACCGGCCGCGCTCGAATACCACGATCTCCAGTTCGCTCGCGCCCTTCAGCCTGCGTGCCTGCGAGGCCGCCGACATCCCGGCCGCGTCACCACCGATGACCACCAGTCGCTCCATACGGCTCACGCTACGGCCGACCGCCGGTCGCCGAACGCAGGGGTCGCCGCGATTTGCGCGCGGTATTCCGGTTGCCATGCGGTTGACTCGGGTTTACTCCACACTGATCTTCTGGCAAACGCTGTGTGAGGGCAGTGTTTACATCCGGGAGCTGTATATGAGCGAACAACCGTCTCCGTCCGATGATGAACGTCGGCTCGCCGAACTCGGCTACAAACAGGAATTGGCCCGATCCTGGTCCGGATTCTCGAACTTCGCCATCAGTTTCACCATCGTCTCCATCCTGACCGGCGGATTGGCCAGTTACGGAATCGGTTTGGCCAACGGCGGCCCGATCACTATGGCCTGGGGCTGGCCGCTGGTCTCGATCATGGTGCTGTTCGTCGGCATGGCGATGGCGGAATTGGCCTCCGCCTACCCCACCTCCGGCGGCCTGTACTGGTGGGCGTCGCAGCTCGGCGGGCCGGTCTGGGGCTGGTTCACCGGGTGGTTCAACCTGATCGGCCAGATCGCGGTGACCGCGGCCATCGATTACGGCGCGGCGATCTTCACGACCGCGGTGCTCAATGTGATCGGGATCGAGATCGGCACCGACCGCACCGCGATCTTCCTGGTTTTCACGGTGATCCTGGTGCTGCACGCGGTGTTGAACGCGATCGGCCCGCATCTGTCCGCGGTGATCAACAATATCTCCGCCTGGTGGCACGTCGGCGGTGTGGCGATCTTCGTGCTGGTGCTCGCCTTCGGCGCCGAAAACCATCAGAGCGTCGATTTCGTGTTCACCGAGACCATCGACAACAGCGGTGTCGGGTTCGGCGGGGTGGCCTTCAGCTTCCTGCTCGGCCTGTTGCACGCGCAGTACACGTTCACCGGTTACGACGCCTCGGCGCACATGTCCGAGGAGACCCACGACGCCTCCCGGATGGCGGCCAAGGGCATCATCAACACCATCGTGGTGTCCGCGATCGCCGGCTATCTGCTCATCATGGCGGTGACCTTCGCGATCCCGAACCTCGACGACGCGCTGGATCCGACCAAGAACAGCGGCTACCCGGTGATCTACATCCTGGAGACCTCGCTCAGCTCGTTCTGGTCGGGGCTGCTGCTGATCATCGCCGCGATCGCGCAGTTGTTCTGCGGATACGCGTCGGTCACCTCGGCCTCCCGCATGCTGTTCGCGTTCGCCCGTGACGGCGCGGTGCCGGGATCGGCGCTCTGGTCGAAACTTTCGGCCAGGAAGGTGCCGGTCAACGCGGTGCTGTTCATCTCGGTCTTCGCATTCGTACTGCTGATTCCCTCGATGCTGGTGCCCGCCGAGAACGCGCCGACCGCCTACGCGGCCGCCACCTCGGTAGCCACCATCGGCCTCTACATCGCCTACGGCATACCGATTCTGCTGCGCCAGGTGCACGGGGCCCGATTCCGCACCGGCCCTTGGCAACTCGGCCGCTGGTACCGCCCGATCGGTATCGTCGCGCTGGCCTGGATCGCCCTGATCAGTCTCCTGTTCATCCTGCCGATGGACGACCGAGGCTACCCCTGGCACAGCGACTTCACCTGGAACACGGTCAATTACGCCCCGATCGCGTTGCTCGGCGTCGTCGGCGCCATCGGCATCTGGTGGGTGCTTTCGGCGCGCACCTGGTTCACCGGACCTCGGCGCACGGTCGAGGACGCGCCGGAGGCCGGCGACGAAACGGCGGTCAACGCCTGAATGAACGGCTCGGAGCGACTACTGATTCGCGGCTTGTCGGTACCGGTCGCTAGGTTCGACAGTATGGAAAGGATCGACCCGGAGGACAATGCGACCGTAGGTCGGATTGTGTTTCCGGGAAACCCGTGGCCCGCCGGACACGCGATCGACGAGTTCGCGTGGTCCGGGCGGATCGACGAGAACGGCAATTTATGGTTCGACCTGCACCTGCGGTCGGCCGAGTACGGTGCCGACGGGGTACCGGAAAGTGCTGCGGACGGCGCGGATTGGTCGTCGCCGCAAGTGTGGCGCAACTACGGGAGTTGCACGCTGTCGTCCACCTACTGGGGGGAGGACGACGGCACCGGATTTCTCGCCGCCACGCCGGGTAGTCCATTCCATTTGAAATCGTTGACGCCGCAACGTTTAACGGCCGATCCGCTACCTCTCGTCGATATCGATCAGCTCGAATTTCTCGCATTCAATATCTACCTGCTCGGCCACGATTCGGTGGCCGACCAGGAGGTGTCTTTCACCCGGCGCCAGGACGGCAGCCACCACATCGACTGGCACGGACGTATAGCGCTGACCTATGCCGGTGACGTCGAGTTCCGGCACCGATTCGAAGCCGAGATCGCGGCGACCCTCGAATACATCCGCTACCCCGCGACGCTGTCGCGCGAGGAGGCCCACGATCACCTGCAGGCCGTCGTCGACGCGCCGGAATTGTTCGAGGCGGGACTCGTCGACGGTCAACCTGCCTGGGTGCCGAAACCGTAGGTTGCCTGACAGCCCGGGTGCGGGGGTCGGCTACGCGGCCGAATGTCCCGGCAGCACACAGGCGGTGTCGAGTCCGAGCACGCGATTCAAGCGACCGAAAGCCAGCCAGGAACCGATGCTCATGCTGAGTTCCACGACTTCGACCTGGGTGTACTCGGCGAGCATGCGGGTCCAGAACTTGTCATCGATACCGTGGTGGTCCAGGGCGTAGCGCTCGGCGTATTCGGCGGCCAGCCGGGTGCGTTCGTCGAAAGCCGCGGTGGTGCGCCACTCGGTGACGGCGTCGGCGAATTCCGGCTCCACCTTGGCGCCGTCGCGTTCGGTGCGCCAGTCCTGGCAGAAGATACAGCCGTTGATTTGCGCGATCCGCAGCCGGGCGGCCTCGAATTCGCGCAGACCGAGCGTGCTGTGCGAATACACCGCCATCGAGAACTGGGCGGCGGCGACCCCGATACCGGGCACCATTTCGCCCCAGACGTAACCGATCGGGTCCTTGCCCTCGGGGATATCGATGATCATGGATTTTTCCTTCCGAGTTTGCCGACTGCCGGACGCAGTGGAATATCGAGCGCGTCATAGAGCCCGGGTTCGGCCGCGGCGAGCCAATCGATGGCGCTCACCAAACGACCTACGGCAGTGGCATTTCCACCCGCGGAACGGTTGCCGTTCTCGTCGGTCGCCTCGATGATGACCTCGATGCGCGGGCGACCCTCGACGATCACCCGGTGCGCACCGTCGCCGTCGGCGGGCGCGGGCCAGTCCGGCGCGCAGGACGGGTGAATCCGCGTGACGTGTTCGATGACGATCCGCGGCTCGCCCGCCACGATGCCCTGCACCTCGAAGCGCACCGCGCCCTGCGTGCCCGCCGCGAACTCCCCCATCGACACGGTGGTGATCGTGGCTTCGAGCGGCCGCCGATCCAGCGTCTCGCGGATCTCGTCGAGTTCGACGCCGAGCGCCCGCGCCATCAGCCGAATCTGGCCGCCCCACACCATGGTCGGCACCGTCGGCGCGAGCATGGGCGGCTGGTAGTCCATCGGCTGACCCATGCCGACGAGGTAGCGCACCGAGTCCGGCTGGTCGTAGGTCGAGTAGTCGAAGATCTCCTGGCAGCGGAGCACGTCGATGGTGCCGCCGAGGCCGCTGAGCAACAAGGGCAGTACATCGTTGCCCCAACCGGGGTCCACACCCGAGACGAACAGCGAGCCGCCGCCCTCGGCGATCGCGGCGAGCACCGGGTCGCGGATCTCCGCCGGTGCGTTGCGTGGGTCGTAGAGGGCGTACAGCGCGGGCGTCACGACTATCGCACCCGCGCGGATCGCCCGCACGATGTCGGCGAGTGCGTCGTCAGGGCGGATGTCGCCGGATGCCGCGTATACGACTGCGCGCGGTTTTGTCGCCAGCACCGCGTCGATGTCATCGGTGGCTGCGACGCCCAGCTGATGGTCGAGATCGCTCAGCTCCCCGGCGTCGCGACCAACCTTGTCCGGATTGTGGACGAGGACATTCGTGAGTGTCAGCGCCGGATGGGCCTCGACGGCTCGAATGGCCGCCCGGCCGACATTGCCGGTGCCCCACACCGCCGTGGAGATCATACCGGGAGCGTAGCAAGCGCTTGGTCGGTTTTACGGCGTAATCGCGAACCTACCCTGGCTCGTTGTACCGGGCCAGGTACTCGGCCAGCCGGGCCACGTCGGCGTCGTCCCACGCGGCGAGCCGTTCGGCGAACGCGGCCTCGCGCCTGCGCTCGGCCTCCTCGGCCACCCGTCTGCCAGCCGCCGTCGGACGTAGCAGGTGATTGCGCCGATTGTTCGGATCGACCTCTTTGACGAGATAGCCGTCGCGTTCCAGCGTCGCGAGTTGCCTACTGACCGTTGACTTGTCGAGCAGGTAGTAGTCCGCCACATCGGCGGCCTGGCAGCCGTCGCGTTCGATGACCAGATCGAGGATGCTCGACGCGACCAGCGTCAGGTTCGGGTGCAACTCCGCCGCCCGCCCGCGGGCCCGCCGCGCGAAGGCGGTGATCTCGCGCTGAATGGTCCGGATGGCCTCCGTGCGGGAGGACTCTCGTTGCATGGTTGTAGAGTACAACCATTGCATAGTTGTATTTACCAACCATTGGGAGTCGATTCGTGAAGTCACAGCAACTCCGGCACCTCGCCGTCCATCTGCTCACCCCGCTGCTGATGTGCTTCGGCATGGCGCTGGCCTACCTGGGCGCGTTCCACCAGCCCGAGCCGAATCATCTGGAGGTGGCCGTTGTCGGCACGTCGCCGGAGGTGAAGGTGCTCGCGCAGACCCTGAAGGACAAGGCGGGCGACAAGCTCGAGGTCGTCACCCTGCCCAGCCGTGAGGAGGCGAATTCTCGGCTGCTCGACCGCTCGCTGGCCGGCGCTTATCTTCCGGATGCCCAGCATCCCGAATTGATGGTGGCCACGGCCGGTTCCGACACCACCGCGATGGCCGTGGAGAAGGTGTTCCAGCAGGTCGCCGCACAGCAGGGCGTGCCGCTGAAGATCACCGACGTCGCGCCGACCGCCGAGGGCGACCCGACCGGTCAGGGCATCTTCTTCCTGCTCGTGGCCTTGAGCGTGGGCGCCTACGGCTGCGTCGCGGTGCTCGGCGCCGCGGGCGGAGCGCTGCCGATCAGGGCTCGTGCGGCGATCGCACTGCTCACCTCGCTGCTCGTCAGCCTTATCGGCATCGCCGTCGCCGCACCCATCTTCCATGTCGTGGACCACGATTACGCGGCGATCTGGGCGATGTGCTGGTTGTATTCGGCGGGCGTCATCCTGGTCGGACTCGGTTTGCACACCTTCCTGAAGCACTGGACCACGCTCGTGCTGATGGTGCTGTTCGTGATGCTGAACTTCACCACCTCCGGCGGTATCTACAGCCCCGAGCTGCAGAACGGGTTCTTCGGCGCGCTGCATGCGTTCTGGAACGGTGCCGGTTTCGTCGAGGGTGCCCGCAATCTGTTGTATTTCGACGGCGGAGCCGGGTTCGGCGGCAACATCACCACACTGGTCCTGTGGCTCGTCGCCGGCGTGTTGCTGATGATCGTCGCGGGGAGTTATGAGAAGCGGCAGACCACGGCCGGGCCGAAACATGCTGCGCCGCATGATGATCGGGAAGCCGAGGAAGAGATGGAAGAACTGGTCGGCGTCTGATCCGATACCGCAACCAGGACACTGCGGATGAGCGCCTGCGCCGGTGATGCCGAGGTTCGCCCCTCGGCACCACCGGCCATATTTCACCAATTGGCCGGCGCTTGCCGGGGTCCCTGTAGCGCCAGATCACCGCAGCAGGTAGCATCATGTGCGGTCGGTCCGCGTGAACTCTCCGCCATACCCACCGAATCCCTCCTCAAAGTATCTGTAACCGTCGGTTACAGATAAATCGAGCTGGCTGATGCCGACGCCCTCTCGACACCGGCAGATCGACACTCCGGCGCAAATCCAGGAACTCTCCATGTTGCTCACGCCGGATTTGGATCTGCCTACCGATGTCATTTTCAGGTAGATATCGATGCTTGACGGTTGCTGAAACAACGACGAATCCTGCTCCCAGGCAATACATCATGGCGACCGACGGCATCATATGAATGTTCCCGCCTGGAACTTGGGCCACAAAGTTCCCCAATCGTTTGCCGAGCCCTACCGCCCCTACCGAACAGCGGTTAAGTTTGAGGAAGCTCGGGGCTTACAGATGAGGCCATCCACGGCGCCAGGGGTGGCATCCACGACAAGGAGGGTGGTGATGACGACACAACCAGCCGCAATCGGTTACGTGCGGCACGATATCTCGGGTGCGCAGCAAACCTGGGACGAGACTCAAATCCGAAGTCTCGCCAAAAGACTCGGATACGAACTCATCGAGAACGTGGTCTTCGGCGCGGACACCGCCGACCGCCTCGGTCAGCTCGGCGACATCGTTCGGCGCCACGATGCCGAAGCGCTGATAACACCGACCCTCGAGCACCTGGACGGCACCGCCGAACCACTGGTCGAGATCTGCGACGTTATCACCGTCCGACCCGAGAACACCTACGCCCGCTGGGCCTTCCCTCAGATCCAGGCCGACGGCTGACCACCGACCCGGCGAACATCCGGCTTCCGCGCGTCGACGGGGATACGATGCGCAGATGGCGCACCCCGCCCCGCCGATTCCGGGGGCGACGGTCGCATCGGACCGTTCGCCCGCGAACTCGCGCGGGAATGGTGTCGCGGAGGTGGTGGCGCAGTTCACCGAGGCGTGGCGAGCCGGCGACGAGCCGCCGGATCTGCGGGCCTACCTCCCCGACTCCCCCGGTATCCGGCGGGTGTCGTTGATCGAGTTGATCAAGGTCGATCTGGCCAATCGGTGGGGACGCGGCGCGGCGCCGAAACGCCTGGCCGACTACGTCGAGGATCTACCGGAACTGCGGACCTGGCCGCTGCCACCGGATCTCATCTACGAGGAGTTCCACGTCCGGCGGCGGGCAGGCACCGCGGTGCAGGTCGCGGAGTACACCGCGGCGTATCCCGAACAGGCCGAACAACTTTCGGAAATGCTGGCGACCGACGACTACCACAGCACGATGATGTCGGCCGCCGAGCCGGTGAACCTCGACGACCTCGACGCCGGTCAGCAGATCGACGACTTCGACCTGATGACCGGCCTCGGCCGCGGGGCCTTCGCGCGAGTATTCCTGGCGCGCCAGCGGTCGATGCAGCGGCTGGTCGCCGTGAAGATCTTCCGCGACAAGGGCACCGAGCCGCAGACGCTGGCGCAACTGGATTACGACTACATCGTCCGGGTCTTCGATCAGCGCGTGCTGGAGCACCGCAAGCTGCGGCTGCTGTACATGCAGTACGTGCCGGGCGGCACCCTGTTCACCGTGCTGGAGCGGGTTCGGGTGACGCCGCCGGAACACCGGGACGGGCGGCTGCTGCTCGACGTCATCGACTCGGTGCTGGCGGGCAAGGGCGAGATCAGGCCGAGCGAATCGCCGCTGCGGGCACGACTGGCCCAGCTGTCCTGGCCGGAAACCATTGCCTGGCTGGGGCGGCGGCTGGCCGAGGCGCTCGATTACGCGGGCAATGCCGGTGTGCTGCACCGCGATATCAAACCGGCGAACGTATTGCTCACCGCGGACGGCATTCCCAAGCTCGCCGACTTCAATATCAGCTTCAGCGGCAATGTTTCGGGTGACAGCCCGGTCGCCTACTTCGGTGGCTCGCTCGCCTATATGTCGCCCGAACAGCTTGCGGCGGTACACCCGGACCGCCCGGGCACAGCCGAGGATCTCGACACCCGCAGCGATCTGTACGCGCTCGCCGTGGTGCTGTGGGAATTGCTCACCGGCCGAAAGCCTTTCGACGACGACTCGGTGACCGGCGGCGATCGCACGGCGCTGGACGGCATGCTGGAGCGTCGCTCCGGCAGTCCGAAAGCGCTTCCCTACCAGGACCTTCCGCCGGATTGCCCGGCGGCGCTGGAGCGCGCGTTGGTACGCGCGCTCGATCCGGAGCCGGACAACCGGTGGCCGTGCGGGGCGGACATGGCCCAGCAGTTGGAGGTCTGCCTCGACGCCCGAGCCCGCGATCTCGTCGACCCGCCGCCCGCCAGTTGGCGATTGCGGGCACGCAAGCTGATGCACCCGATCATGGCGCTCGCCATCGCCGTGCCGAACGCGCTCGCGATCTGGTACAGCTACAACCACAACCGGACACTCATCATCAGCAAGCTGGACGAGCAAGCCCAGCATCGCTTCGACCAGATCGCGGTGACCACCTACGGACTGTGCTTCCTGATCGGCTTCGTGGTCACCAACGTGCTGCTCGCGAACCTGTGGTCGATTTCGCGCGGACTGCGCAAGGGAAAGTCCTACGACGCGCCGACCCTCGCCCGCGCACGCGGCGACACCTTGCAACTGGGCAAGCGAAACGTGCTGACCTGCTTCGCGCTGTGGGTCATCGCGGGCGTCGCGGTGCCGGTGTCCGTGCAGGTCTCCGGTAACCACATCACGCCCGAGTCGTACCTGCACTTCTTCATCACGCAGATCGTGTGCGGCGCCATCGCCATGGCGTATCCGTACTTCATGGTGAACTTCTACGCGGTGCGCTCGCTGTACCCGATGTTCCTGCGTCATGGCGGACTCGGCGCGCAGGACGCACGCGCGCTACGCCGACTCGACCGCCGCAGCACCTACTTCCTCGCCATCGCCGCCGCCGTTCCACTGCTCGGTGTCGCGGGCGCCACATTCATTCCGGCCGAGGACATTCCGGCGGTCATCGTGGCGCTGCGGGTGCTGTGCGTGGGCAGCGCCCTCGCCTTCATCGGCGTGTACTGGCTGTTCCGCATGCTGGAGCAGGACCTCGCCGCGCTGGAACGCATCGTCGCCCGCTCCGCCTGAGCACCGCCGCGGGCGCGTCAAGGGGCCGCATGATTGCTGCGCCATTCCCGGCTTCGGCGAGTACGGTATATCCCGCCGCACAGCGCAGGGACGGCACGACGCATTCGGCGGAAAGGCGGGCATCACGTGAACGAGCCGTATTCGTCATGGGCCGCTCGGAATTCGCCCGATGATCGGCCGCTCGCCGCCCGATACCAGAGCGCGGAACCGATCGTCTTGCGTGGCAGCAAGGTCTATCCGATGTACACCGAGCAGGTCGGGCCGGATCCGACGGCAGTCACCGTGACGCTGCTGTCCGCCGCGCCACCGGCCGGGCTGCGCGGCCTCGGCATGGGGCTGTCGGTCGTCGACGGCTATGTCGGCCTGAACGGGCGCCGCCTCAACGGGGTCGATGTCTGGTCCGATGCCCTCGTCGGCGGCATCAGCTTCGACATCATCGGCACCGCCCCCGGCACGCTGGTGACGCTGACACCCGTCTGGGTGGACGGATTCGGCGAACAGAAGTCCTGGGTCGGCAACTACGGCATCGTCGTGGAGAACACCCCGGACGGGCGCGTGGTGCTGTGGTGCAGCATCGGCGAGGGACCCGCCAATTTCGCCAACCTCGTCGTCGAGGTACAGACCGCCCCGGTCGAAGTGCAAACCGCCCCAGCTGGCCCAGAACCCGCAGTGGACGCCCAACCCACCCATCCGCTGCGCCCGCCGAACCTACCGCCGACTTCGACCGGCACGCACCCCTCGGCTGCACAGCAGAACATGCACTCGCCGCAGCACAACCCCGGTGGGGTTATCCCGGCGAACACCAACCCGCCGACCACACAGCCAGCCCCACACAGCCCCGGCAGCAGCTTCGCCGCGAACACCAATCCGCCGACTACGCAACCAGCCCAGCACAACCCGGGCAGCGACTTCGCGGCGAACAACCACCCGCCGGCCACGCAACCAGCCCCACACCACCCCGACGACGGCTTCGCGGCACACACCAACCCAACAGCCACACAGCCAGCCCCACACAACCCGGGCAGCGACTTCGCGGCGAACAACCACCCGCCGGCCACGCAACCAGCCCAACACAACCCCCGCGGCAGCTTCACCGCGAACACCAATCCGCCGGCTACGCAACCGGCCCAAGACAACCCGCGTAGCAGCTTCGCCCCGAACACCAATCCGCCTGCCACGCAACCGGCCCAGCACAACCCGGGCAGCAGCTTCGCCGCGAACAACCCCCCGCCAGCCACACAATGGGCCCCACACCACCCCGACGACGGCTTCGCGGCACACACCAACCCGCCGACCACGCAGCCAGCTCAACACAACCCCGGCAGCAGCTTCGCCCAGCCTGCGGCTACGCACCCGGCGAGCACAGCGCCGCCGACCACACAGTCGGCCCAATACAACGCGAGCGACGGATTCGCTGCGACCACCAACCCGCCTGCCGAGCACAACCTGGGCGGCGGTGTCGCACCGAACAGCCACCGGCCGACCACACAGCCGGCTCAACACAACCCTGGCAGCGACTTCGCCGCGGACACCAACTCGCCCGCCACACAACCGGCCCCAGACAACCCCGACAGCGGCTTCGCGACAAACAGCAACCCACCGACCACACAACCGGGCCCACACAACCCGGGCAGCGACTTCACCGCGAACGCTCACCCAGCGGCCACCCAGCCTGCGGCCATGCCCCCTGGGACCACAGCGCCGGCGGCCACGCAGCCAGCGACGGCGCACCCGCCGACCATGCCCGCGGCTCAGCACAACCCCGGCGGTGATTTCGCAACGAACAACCGCCCGCCGACCAACCAACCAGGCACGCACAACCCAGGCGACGGATTCGCAGCCAACAACCACCCGCCTGCCAAGCAATCAGCCACACACAACCCAGGCGGCGGATTCCCAGCCAGCAACCACCCACCGACCACGCACCCGGCGACCCACAACCCAGGCGGCGGATTCGCGGCGAACCCCTCGCGGCCGAGTCCCGCGTATTCCGGTGTGGCACAGCCGCCGCCGAACCCGCACGCCGATACTCAGCCCACTCCGACACCACCGCTCGGCTCGGACGCCCAGTACGGCCCCGGCGTCCAATCGGCCCCCACCCGCCCCATGCGGTCCAAACCACCGGCCGACGAGTCCCCGGCACCGGACACAGGCGCGGGCTACCGGACCGCCCTCTACGACCTCGGCGTCGCCATGTACAGCCGCGGTGAGGAAGACCAGGCCTGCGGGCTGTGGATGCAAGCCGCCGACGCCGGCCACGCGGGCGCCGCCTACGACCTGGGCGTGGTCCACTTCCGCCGCGGCGACTTGGACGACGCGCAACGCTGGTGGCACGCTGCCGCCGAACGTCGCGAACCGCGCGCCATGGCCGGCCTCGCCGAACTCCTGGACCGGCAAGGCGACTACGCCGAGGCCCGCGTCTGGCGGGCCCGCGCGGACGAGGAGCGCGTCGCCAACGCCGATCAGTCCGTCGGCTGACCGCCACGCAGTGCCGCGCGCGCGTCCATCAGCGCGAAGCCGAGCAGGTTCAACCCTGGCCACTGCGCGGGATCCTCGGCGCGGGGATCGTCGGCGGCGAGCCCGATCCCCCAGATCCGGTCCACCGGACTGGCTTCCACCAGTACCCGGTCCCCCGTCCCGAGCAGGTACTCCGCCAGTTCCGCGTGCTGCCCGAACTTCGCCACGTTCCCGCGCACCACGATCTCGTACCGGTGCGCGCTCCACACGCCCCCGTCGAAGCCGCGGACCTCCCGCCCGAGCGCTTTGGCCTCCTTCGGCGTCGGCGCCGCCAATACCCGCTCGGCGTTGTCCATATCGCCGAACAGCCGCGCCTTACCCCACATCATGTAGTGCTCCGCCGACCGGAACTCCGCCCCGTCCAGCACGAAAGACGCAGGCCACCACTGACTCAAACAGCTCGGCCCGATCCGGCCGCTGCGCTCCGGCTGATGCCCCCAGAACAGCAGATAGTCCACCTTCTCGCCCGCGGCTGTCGCCTCGACCAGGTCGCCTACCGAACGCAGGTTCATGATCATAGTGTGCCCTATGGTCCGCCCTTCCTGCCTACCGAATATCCGCGAAGGTCGTTGTGGGCGGCGAACATAGAGTTCCTCGAGTGAACAGACACATCGACTTCGAACGGCTACACAACTTCCGCGATCTGGGCGGCTACCCGACCGCGAACGGGCAGATCGTGCGCTGGGGACGGCTGTTTCGCGCCGACTCGCTGAGCAAGCTGCGCGACCAGGACTGGGAGCGCTTCCTCGAGCTGGGCATCACGACCGTCATCGACCTGCGTTACCCCTGGGAGATCGATGCGAAAGGCCGAGTCCCGCAGCATGAGTCGCTCGTCTACCACAATCTCAGCATTGAGCATCGCCCGTACAATCAGGCGGCGCTCGGTCCGGACATCGAGGTGGGACCGTACCTCGCCGAGCGGTTCCTGGAGGTCGCCGCGGACGGTGTCGAGGAACTGCACCAGGCCATCGAGGTGCTTGCGAACGCGGACGGCCCGGCGGTCTTCCACTGCGCGTCCGGCAAGGACCGCACCGGGTTGCTCGCGGCTCTTGTCCTGAATCTACTGGGCGTGTCCGATGAGCGGATCATCGAGGACTTCGCCCGGACCGAGCTGGCTACCGACCGTCTCATCGCGGACTGGCGGGCGGCGTATCCCGACAAGGAGCTGACCTGGCCGGGATACGGGCGGGCACCCGCCGAGGTGATGCGGTTGTTCCTGGCGGCATTGGTCGCCGAATACGGTTCGGTGCGCGGCTATACGACGGAGCGGCTCGGCGTCGACGACGACGTGATCGCGGCCCTGCGACGGAGCTTGCTCGAAACGGCGTAACCCGCGCGAACCCGCGGGCGAAAAATCGGTCGCGGGTCGGCGCGGGGGTGCGATATCTTGCGGCCATGAACGGTTCGGCGATGAACGGCGGGTACGCGATCAGCGCGTACTACATCCGGCTGCGCACGGAGGCCTGGGCTCTGCCAGTGCACCGTTGTGCTCCGTTGTCCCGGCTGTTCTGATCGGGATGTGCGCCGGCGGTCGATGACCGTCGGATTTTCTGTGCTCTGGCATGGGTCCAGGCGAATCACTTTTTCTGATTCGACCACTCCGTTCGGAGGATACCCATGTCCCGTCATCGTTCGCTGCCGCGCGCCCGCGATTCCCGGGCCGGCACCCGTAAACATTTGTCCCAGAACTTCCTCGTCGACGCCGGGGCCGCCCGGTTGATCGTGCGCTTGTCCGGCGTCACCGACACCGATCTCGTGCTGGAGATCGGTCCCGGCGACGGCATGCTGACCAGGCAGCTGCTCGGCACGGCAGGCCGGATTCGCGCCTACGAGAAGGACGCCTACTACGCTGAGCGGCTGCGCAGGCGCTACGCCGCCGACGATCGAATAAGGCTGTTCCACACCGATTTCCGTGCAGTGGACGCACCGGACGAGCCGTTCGCGGTGGTCGCCAATGTGCCCTTCGCGGTCACCACCGACGTGGTGCGCTGGTGCCTGGCCGCCCGGCGGCTCACCTCGGCCACCCTGCTCACCCAATGTGAGTTCGCCCGTAAGCATTCCGGCGACTACGGCCGATGGACCAAACTCACGGTCACCCATTGGCCCACCGTCGCAATGGAATTGGGCGCGCGCATCGGACGGCACAGCTTCCATCCGGTACCGAGCGTCGACACCGCGGTCCTGCACCTGCGTCGCAGACCGCGCCCGCTGCTGCCGAGCTCGGCGCGCGCCGAGTACCGGCGGATGGTCGAACTGGGTTTCTCGGGGGTGGGCGGCTCGCTGGCGACCTCGTTGCGCACGCAGTTCCCGACGCGGGCGGTCCGGTCGGCCTGCGCCGCGGCGGACCTGCCGCAGGACACACCGGTCGGGCTGGTCGATCCCGACCGCTGGCTGATTCTCTTCCGGACATTGACCGGATAAGCGTTCCGCTACACAAATGTATCGGATACATTTATGTATCAAACGAGGAAGGGAGTGCCGTGACCGGCAACTTCGGTGACTACCAGTACGAGATCTACTTCCAGGGCCTCGGCGGTGTCCTGCCCGACCTGCCGATGACCTACGCGGACCTCGAAGCGCGGGCACAGGCCGCGCTGCCGCCGGGAATCTGGTCCTACGTGGCCGGCGGCGCGGGCGACGAGCTCACCCAGCGCACCAATGCGACCGCCTTCGAGAAACTCGGCCTGATCCCCCGCATGCTCCGCGCGACCAGGGACCGCGACCTCTCGGTCGACCTGTTCGGGATGAAGCTGCCGTCCCCGATCTTCATGGCCCCGGTCGGCGTGATCGGCCTCTGCGCGCAGGACGGCCACGGCGACCTGGCGACCGCCAAGGCCGCGGCGCGCACCGGCGTCCCGATGGTGGCCTCCACCCTGACGGTCGATCCACTCGAAGACGTGGCCGCCGAATTCGGCGACACCCCCGGCATGTTCCAGCTCTATACCCCGAACGACCGCGACCTGGCGCAGAGCCTGGTGAGCCGCGCGGAAGCCGCGGGCTTCAAAGCCATTGTGGTGACCCTGGATACGTGGGTGCCCGGCTGGCGGCCCCGCGACCTGAGCACCTCGAACTTCCCGCAGCTGCGCAGCCACTGCCTGGCGAACTACTTCAGCGACCCGGTGTTTCGCGGCATGCTCGCGAAAACTCCCGAGGAAGACCCGAAAACCGCGACGCTGACCTGGGTTTCGCAGTTCGGCAATCCGATCACCTGGGGCGACCTGGCCTGGCTGCGTTCGCTGACCGATCTTCCGTTGGTGCTCAAGGGAATCTGCCACCCCGACGATGCCCGCCGCGCCAAAGACGCGGGCGTGGACGGCCTCTACTGCTCCAATCACGGTGGCAGGCAGGCGAACGGCGGCATCCCGGCGATCGAGCACCTGCCCGAGGTGGTGGCCGCCGCCGACGGCCTGCCCGTGCTGTTCGACTCCGGAATCCGTTCCGGCAGCGACATTGTCAAGGCGCTGGCGCTCGGTGCGACCGCAGTCGGCATCGGCCGCCCGTACTGCTACGGGCTGGCACTGGGTGGAGTCCAGGGCATCGTGCACGTGCTGCGCGCCCTGCTCGCCGAGGCGGACCTGCTGATGGCGGTCGACGGGTATCCGGCGATCGCCGAGCTCACCCCCGACGTGATTCGCCGGTTGAGCTGACGCCGTCAGCCGGGCTGGGCACACGCTCAGCTCGGCTGAATCAGCGTGCGCTTCAGGATCTTTCCGGTCGCGTTGCGCGGCAGCGCCTCCAGGAAGGTCACGTCGCGCGGCACGGAGAATCGGCTGAGCCGATGACGTATGTAGTTGCGGACCATGTCGCGGTCCAGCCCGAAACCCTCCCGCGTCACCACGAACGCGGCGAGCCGCTGGCCGTACTCCTTGTCCGGCACGCCGACCACCGCCACCTCGCTCACCTGCGGCAGATGCGACAGCGCCTCCTCGACCGGCCGCGGGAAGACGTTCTCGCCACCGGAGATGATCATCTCGTCGTCCCGGCCCGCCACGAACAACAGCCCGTCGGCGTCGAGGTAACCGAGGTCGCCGGTGTCGAGCAGGCCGCCCCACTCGGTGGGCGGTGTGGCATCGGTGTAGCCGTCGAACAGCATGTGGTTGAGCACGAAGATGCGGCCGGTCACGCCGCGCGGCACCGGACGCAGATCCTTGTCCAGCACAGCGAGTTTCGTGCCGAGCGGCGGGCGCCCCGCGGTGGTCGGCGCCGCGCGCAGATCCGCCGGATCGGCGATGGTCGCCCAGGACACCTCGGTCGAGCCGTAGACGTTGTAGAGCACGTCGCCGAAGGTGTCCATGAACTTCAGCACGGTCGGACCGGCAAGGGGCGCACCACAACTCGCGACGACCCGCAGGCTGGAGGTGTCGTATCGATCCCGAATGTGCGCGGGCAGATCCAGGATTCGGTTCACCATCACCGGCACCACGATGAGCGCGGTGACCCGGTGCTCCTGGATCAGTCGCAGGCAGTCCTCGGCGTCGAACCGCTCCGGCAGCACCACGGTCGCGCGGATCGGGGTACTGATCTGCAAGGCCGCCAACCCCCAGGTGTGGAACAGCGGCGCGGGGATGAGCATGGTCTCGTCCATCCGCATCGGAATCCGCGACAGCAGCGCCGCAACGGTGCCGAAACCCTTGGGCTGCGGGCGTTGTGCGCTCTTGGGTGTGCCGCTGGTGCCGGAGGTGAGCACGATCAGCCGGCCGGGATGCGGCGGCCGCGCGAAGGTCGGTGCGTCGAGGGCGATCAGATCGTCGACCGTGTAGCGCTCGAACGCGCTGCGCTGGCCGGTGGCGAACCGCGGCACGCCGGCCGCCACGTACCTGGTGAGCGCGTCGTACTCGTCGTCCAGGAAGATCGCGGACAGCCCGTGCCGGTCGGCGACATCCTCGATCTGCCGGGCCGACAGTCCGGTGTTCAGCAGCACCGTGTCCACACCGAGTTTGCCGGTGGCGACCATGCATTCGACCATTGCCACGCGATTGCGGGACAGTAGCCCTACTTTGTCGCGCGCGCCGATGCCGAGCATGGTCAGCGCCGAGGCGAGTTTGTGCGTGCGCGCGTGCATTTGACCGAACGTGTAAGCGGACACATCATCCACGACGGCAAGGCGATGCGGCGAGTGCCCGGCGGCGGCCGCGTAACCGCCCGCCAGGGTGAATCCCCATTTGGCCAGCCCGCCCACCTGCTTGAGCGCGCGGTCGGGCCGATAGGTGCGCACGACACCGGTCGACACCATCTGCTTCAGCGTGCCGACCTGCTGTTTCGCCGCCGACTCCTCACCGTTGACCAGCACCGACGTCGGCGTGCCGAGGATGGCGTCGGTGATCCGGTCGAGCCCGGCCATGGTCCAGGCGATCACGTCGGCGTTGTCCTGCGCGGCGATCCACGGATGGATCCGGCCGGCGCCGAAGTAGGTGATGGTGACCCTGGTCTGCTCCTGCTCGCCGCGTAGTCGGATCGCGGCGAAACTGCCCAGGCCGGGGCACTGTAGCTCGAAGGTTTCCAGCTCTTTGCCGATCACCATCCGTACGGCGGGCACGGCGAGTTCGGTGCCGTCGTGCCAGGCCCGGATCAGCAGAACGGGGTGCGAGTCCGAGGTTTCCGCGCGATCGCAATCTCCGATTCCCAGGAACATCCGGGTGTAGGTCTGCGGGTCCATGAAAAAGTCCCACATGGCTTTGCGTGCGGCCGAGAACTCCGCATCGATAGTGATGACGTCCGTTACCAACTGCGTTGCATTTCTTCATGGGCCGACCGAGCGGTATGCGTCGGCATGGTCACGTAGTTGTACCCAGCGGTAACAATTAGGTCAAGTGCTTCGTCGATTGCTTCGGATTTGCCACAAAACTGGTCGAGCGCCCATTTTTGTGTGAGATGCCAATAGGTGACGGCACTCTGCACAAAGAGCGCGAAAACGCTTCCGGACCAGCCACGATCGGGCATCGCACCGAGAAGGCCACGCGCGCAAAGGCGCACGGCGATATGCGCGGACCGCTGCCCCGCTGACGCGGCTTCGGGGCGCTGAGTGATCTTGTGGCGAACGCCAACACTGTCGTGTTGTCCAGGACATTGCACACGCCAGAAGAACAGTTGGCGGGGCTCGCCGGGGATAGGGTCCGAATCCGGCTGCGTAGACGGCAGCAGCGGATGGCCGACAGGATCGTACCGCCGATAGGTGCGGGGCGCGCGGCGAGCGCCGGCCTCGGCCGAAGGTGCACTTCGGCGAAGCCCACCACCGACGCGAAAGCGCCCTCCGGTCCGGCAAGGAGGACCGAAGGGCGCCTTCCGGCGACGAATCAGGCGGGCAACGGCGTGAAGTCGCGACTGCCGATGTAGCCCGGCCGGGGCGCCGGTGCCGCGAACGGTTCTACCAGCGTGTTCTCCACGCTGTTGAACACCAGGAAGATGTTCGACCGCGGGAACGGCGTGATGTTGTTCGACGAGCCGTGCATCAGGTTCGAGTCGAACAGCAGCGCGGACCCGGCCCGGCCGGTGAACTGGCTGATGCCGTAGGTGTTCGCCAGCGTGGTGATGTCGGACTGCGCGGGCACCCCGATCTCCTGCTCCTGCAACGACTCCCGGTAGTGCTCGGCGGGCGTGCTGCCCAGACAGGGCACGAACGTCCGGTGCGAACCGGGCATCACCATCAGGCTGCCGTTGATCGGATAGTTGTCGGTCAGCGCGATGGACAGGCTCACCGCCCGCGGCACGGGCATGCCGTCCTCCGCGTGCCAGGTCTCGAAGTCCGAGTGCCAGTAGAAGCCCGCACCGCGGAAACCGGGCATGTAGTTGACCCGGCTTTGGTGGATGTAGACCTCGGAACCGAGGATCTGCCTGGCCAATCCGGCGACCCGGGACTCGCGCGCCAGGTCGGCGATCGCCGCACTGAGGCGGTGCACCTCGAAGACCGACCGAACCCGGTTCGACGACTTCTCCACGATCACCCGCTCGTCGCCGCGCAACGCCGGATCGCCTGCGAGACGGCCGATCTCGGCGCTGAAGTCGGCCACCTCGGTGGGCGTGAGCAGTTCGTCGATGCTGGCGAAACCGTCGGCGTCGAAGTTCGCCAGCTCCGGGCTCTCGACCCGGCCCCACACGGTCGGATCCTTGCGATCCAGATGGGTGGCGGGCGTGCTCAGCCGAGTCGGGTACCGATCGACTCGGTCGATCACGGGCCGAGTTTCAGTGTGCTGCAATACCATTACTGCCTATCCCCCGATCGTCGCGGCCACCAGCGGGTAAGCGCCGGTACTGTCGTGGACCTCCTGCCCGGTGACCGGAGGATTGAACACGCACATCATGCGCATCTTCGTCGTCGCCTCGAGCCGGTGCCGTTCGTGCTCGTCGAGCAGGTACATCGAGCCGGGCTCGAGCACATACGTCACGTTGTTGTCGAGGTCGGTGAGCGTGCCGGTGCCCTCGATCAGCCACACCGCTTCCACGTGGTAGCGGTAGTGGAACTCGTGCGTGGTGCCCGCGTCGATGGTGGTCTCGTGGAAGGAGAACCCGACGCCGTCGCCGCCGAGGATGATGCGCTTGCTGCGCCAGCCCTCCCCCGCCACGTCGCGATCGGTGCCGGTGATCTCCGCGGTGCTGCGCACGATCATGCGATCGCCCCCATGCCACTGCAGACGGTGTCCACGGCGCCGGTCAGGATGCCGAGGCCGTGGTCGAGCTCCTGGTCGGTAATCGTCAACGGCGGCAACAACTTCACCACCTCGTCGGTGGAACCCGAGGTCTCCACCAGCAGGCCGCGCTCGAAGGCGACCTGGCAGACCTTGCTCGCCTGCGAGGCGTCGTCGAACACCACGCCGTGCACCAGGCCGCGACCGCGCGTCGACAGGCCGGGCACATTGTCGGCCAGCTCGGTCAGCGCCCGGGCCACCCGCTCGCCCTTGGCCAGCGTCGAGGCCTGCAGCGTGCCGTCGGACCAGTAGTGCCGCAACGCGACTCCCGCCGTGACGAACGCCGGGTTGTTGCCGCGGAAGGTGCCGTTGTGCTCGCCCGGCGACCACTGGTCGAGCTCGGACTTGAACAGCACCAGCGCCATCGGCAGGCCGTAGCCGCCGATCGACTTGGACAGCGTGACGATGTCCGGGGTGATCCCGGCCAGCTCGAAGGAGAAGAACGGGCCGGTGCGGCCGCAGCCCATCTGCACGTCGTCGACGATCAGCAGGATCTCGCGGGCCGCGCACAGCCCGGCCAGGTGCCGAAGCCATTCGGCGCGTGCGACATTGACGCCGCCCTCGCCCTGCACGGTCTCGACGATCACCGCGGCGGGACGGTCGAAGCCGGACGAGGTATCGTCCAGAACCTTTTCCATCCACTGGAAGTCGGCGGTGGTGCCGTCGAAGTAGCCGTCGTAGGGCATGTGCGCCGCGTGCACCAGCGGCACACCGGCACCCGCGCGCTTGGCGGCGTTGCCGGTGACCGACAGCGCGCCCAAGGTCATGCCGTGGAAGGCGTTGGTGAAGCTGACGATCGTCTCGCGGCCGGTGATCTTGCGCGCGAGCTTGAGCGCGGCCTCGACGGCGTTGGCGCCCGTCGGGCCGGGGAACTGCACCTTGTAGTCCAGGCCACGGGGCGCGAAGACGGTGTCGCGCAGGGTGACCAGCAGGTCCCGCTTGGCCGAGGTGGACATGTCGAGGCCGTGCGTGATGCCGTCGCCGGCGATGTAGTCCAGCAGCGGCTGCTTGAGCACGTCGTTGTTGTGGCCGTAGTTCAGCGCGCCCGCGCCCGCGAAGAAGTCGAGATAGTCGTTGCCGTCTTCGTCGCGTAACCAGCTGCCCTTGGCCTTGGTGAACACGGTCGGCCAGTTGCGGCAGTAGCCGCGGACATTGGATTCCAGACTTTCGAAAATGCTCGTGTCAGCGTTGATCATCGGTGGTCCTCCTGCGTTGTGCGAGCGGTCGGTGCGATGAGATAGAGATCCTCGGGCGCGTGGCTGTCCGGGAAGACACCCGCGTCGAACAAGGGGCGCTTGGTGATTCGGGCGTCGCGGCGCCGTGCCACCGAGGTGAACAGGGCGATCGATGCGGCGTTGTCCGGTGAGATGGTGGTTTCCAGCTTCGAAACTCCCTGGACGGCAACATTGTTGAGCAAGGCATGCAGGAGTTGCGCGCCGGTCCCCTTGCCCTGCTGGGCGCGGTCGACGGCCACCTGCCAGACGAACACCGTGTCCGGCGCCTGCGGCCGGACGTAGCCGATCACGAAGCCGACGACGCGGCCGTTCACCTCGGCGACGACCGAGGTGGTCGCGAAGTCGCGACACCACAGCACGTAGGCGTAGCTCGAATTGGTGTCGAGCACTTCCGAATCCTTCGCGATCCGCCACAGCTGGGCGCCGTCGGCGACGCGCGGCGCGCGCAGCACCACGGCGGGCCCGGTCTGCTTGCGCGCCGGTGCGGAGCCGAGCGCGGCCGCAGCCTGTTCGACACGGATGCGTTCGAGCTCCGCGGTGTTCAACGTTGGCAGTGTCATACAACTCCCTGGTCGGGTCCGCAGTACTTATCCAGGCTTACGAACCAACTTTGAGGTGGCCTGGTCGACTTCATTACGGTTGTGTTACGACTCGATTGCGTCGATCCCCGGCACGGTGACGACGAACCGGGCGCCGCCGCCCGGCCGATCGGTGCATTCGACCTGGCCACCGTGCTTGGTGACGGTCTCGGACACCAGCGCGAGCCCGATGCCGGTACCGGTCGCCGAGCGGCGTCCGCTGCGCGCGGTCGCGAAACGTTCGAAGATGCGCACCCGGTCCGGCGACGGCACCCCGGGCCCCGCGTCGTCCACCACGATCACCGCGTCCCGGCCCGTGCGATCGGCGCGGACCGCGACGACGCCACCGCCGTGCAGATCCGCATTGCGCAGGAGATTGCCGACCGCCCGCTCCAGCTCGAGCTTGCGGCCGCGCACCACGACGTCCTCGTCGATCGTCAGCAGTTCCGGCGGATACCGCCGCTCGGCCAGCGTGTGCGTCAGCAGATCGCGCACCGACAGCGGCTCCATATCGCCGCGATGCATGCCCGCCTCGACCCGCGCCAAGGCCAGCAGATCGTCCAGCAGCCGCCGCAGATGATCGACCTCGTCGCTCACCAGGCCGAGCGCCCGCTGCGACCGTTCCGGCAGATCCGTGCGATGCCGGTTGAGCACGTCGACACTGGCCGTCAGGGTGGTCAGCGGCGTGCGCAGCTCGTGGCTGACATCGCCGAACAGCCGATGCTCGCGCTCGATCCGCCGCTGCAGCGAGTCGACCATGCTGTTGAACGACTCCACCGTGATGGCCAGATCCTGGTCGCGGGTGGTGGACAGGCGCAGATCCAGATCACCGGAGGCGATCCTGGCCGCCGTGCCCGCCAGCTCGTGCAGCGGCGTCAGCACCCGCCTGCTCGCCCACCAGCCGACGGCCGCGCCGATCAGTGTCACCACCACGGCACAGCCGATCAGCACATTGCGCAGCAGATCCAGATTCGACTCCAGGTCGGTGACGCCGGCCTGCGCGTGCTGCAGATAGCTGCGGCTGATGGTGAACACCGACACGACCAGCACCAGCGACATGAGCGCGGTGATCGCCGCGAACATGGCCGTCACCCGGCCGCGCAGACTCCAGCGTTTCGGATCGAACCAGCGCTCAGCGCTGGACATCGAGGCGGTAGCCGAGCCCGCGTACGGTCACCACGATGCGCGGATCGGACGGGTCCTTCTCGATCTTGGTGCGCAGCCTGCGCATGTGCACGTCGACGATCCGCTCGTCGCCGAAAAATCCTTGGTCCCAGACTCGTTCGAGCAATACGGTGCGGCTCAGCACCCGGCCCGGCGCCTCGGCCAGCTCGCACAGCAGCCGGAACTCGGTGAGCGTCAACCGGATCTCCTCGTCGCCGCGGCGGACCACGCCGCCGTCCTGCGCGAGCACCAGCGGGGCGTCGGGGTCGGCGTCGAGCACCATCTCCTGTGGTGCGTCGCGCTCGACGGTGGGCCGGGCCCGGCGGCGGACCGCACGCATGCGCGCGGTGATCTCTTTGATCTCAAAAGGTTTCGTGACGAAATCGTCGGCACCGGCCTCCAGTGCGGCCACCACATCGTGGGTATCGTCGCGGGCGCTGACCACGATGATCGGTACGTCGTGCTCGCGTCTGATCTCGCGGATGCAGTCGAAACCGTCCATGCCGCCGAGCATCAGGTCGACGATCATGACATCGGGCACACCGTTGCTGCGCAGATGGGTGAGCGCGTCCTCGGCCTCTTCGGCCTCTTCGACGTCGTAGCCCTCGTCCTCCATGGCGAGCCGAAGCGCCCCACGGACCCTATCGTCGTCTTCAACGATCATCAGGTTCGCGCTCACGACTGCGCCTCGCTGACGCTCGGCTCCGCCGTGACCGCGATGGCGGCTGCGCCTATTGTTCGCTCGCTACGCTCGCTCAAATACCTATCCCTTTGCAGACACGCGGACACGCGTCGGCCTGTGCGGAAATTCGCATCCCCAGACCAACGCGACATTCCGCTGTTCGAGCCACCTTGCCGACATTTCGAGTACCCGAACCGACCGTTCGGTAAACGTCGACTGGACGCTCGATCAGTAGCCATCGAGCCCCACCGGGGACGGCGCGACTCGCGCTGCCACGACCCCTTCGGGCCAGCTGATCAGCGTCTGACTAGTTATCCACCATGGTCGGAATCGCACCGTTACGCAACCGTTACGTGACTCCCGACACATTCCCGCCACCAGCTATTCACCCGTTCCACCGCGAGGGTGTATCAGGGGCGATTTCTGCTCGTCGGCCCGAACTCAGCGATCCTCGCGAGTCGGGCGCTCCAGGCGGTTGAAATTGCTGGGTGTCCCGTCCGCGCGCCGATCCTGATAGCGAAAATGCAGGTGTCGCTCGTCGAAGGTGGCGAACCATTCGTCCCAATTCACCGGCCGCAGCACCGCTCCGCCGTACCCGGGGAAATCGAAGCGCAGCACCCTGAGCTGACCGTTGTCCTCACTGCCCGGCATGGTGGCCGGGCGCGCACCGCGCCGCTCGGCCCACTGCCGGATGATGTCGTGATTTCTGGTGACGCGTGTGCGCTCCACATTTCCGAAGCGCACGCGATCCATCCGCTCGGGCGACTGGATTTCCTGCGAGTATTTCGGCGACCTCGAGCTCCCCGATCCGGCGTACGGAATCCGGGTGCCTAGTCGGTGTTCGTTCATAAACGAGCTCCCTGAGCCATCGGCATCGTATGTCCGGCTCCCTTTCACGTACCCGACCTCGGCTTCGGGCAAACCGGCTGTAGCGCACTCCACTGTCGAACCGGGCACATTCGGCCCGAAAAGCACTGACCGCCAGTGCGCCTGTGAGCCGAGCCACCCGCAACGAGGTGGCGATCGCAGTTGATTCAGCGGGACGCGACTGGGTAACGCCGAACGAAGGAGGCATACAGATGACGAGTCCCGTATCTCCCGAACCCAGTCCGGTACCCCCGGCCCCCAATCCCGATCCGGTTCCGCCGACGCCCAATCCTGATCCGGTGCCGCCGAGCCCGAACCCCAATCCCAATCCGGTCCCGCCGGTCCCCGGACCTGATCCGGCACCCGCCCCGCCGGACCCGGTACCACCGGTGCCCGGTCCCGACCCGGCGCCGTCTCCGCCGGATCCCGGCCGCCCCGACCCGCTCCCGCCGATCCCTGACCCCGGTTCGCCGTTCCCACCGACCGACCCGGTGCCGCCACCGATTGACCCGGTCCCGCCGAATCCCTTCTGAGCCGCGGTAATTCGGCGATCAGTCGCGTAATGCCTGATCGCGCAACTGATTCAGAGTTTTCGACAGAATCCGCGAGACGTGCATCTGGGAAACCCCCAGCACGTCCGCGATCTGCGACTGCGTCTTGGACTCGAAGAACCGCATGATCAGCACCTGACGCTCCCGCTCGGGCAGTTCTTCGATGAGTGGCCGGACGGCGAGGTAGTCCTCCACCAGATGGTAGGAGGGCTCTTCCGCGCCAAGGCTTTCCAGCAGCGGCAACGGCGCGTTCTCGATATCGTCGCCGGCCACCGCGTCGATGGACGAGGACTGGTAGGCGTTGCCCGCGATCAGCGCCTGGGTGACCTCGACGATGTCGACGTCCAGCTCGTCGGCGATCTCGCGGGCGCGCGGTATCCGGCCGAGCCGCTGCGACAACGCCTCCACGGTGGCCCCGATGCTGAGCTGAATCTCCTTGGTGCGCCGCGGTACTCGCACCGCCCAGGTGTTGTCCCGGAAGTGCCTGCGCACCTCACCCATGATGGTGGGCACCGCGAAGGCCAGAAATGATGAGCCGCGGGTGACGTCGAACCGGTCCGTCGCCTGCACCAGGCCGAGCCGGGCGACTTGCAGCAGATCATCGAAATTCTCACCGCGCCCGGCGAATTTACGCGCGATGTGCTCGGCGAGCGGCAGACAGCGGCCGATCAGTTCTTCGCGCATCGTCTCGCGACGCGGGTCCCCTTGGTCCAGTGCGGCGATCTTCTCGAACAGCGGCTCGATGTTGTCGTAGCTGTCGCCGCGTGATCTCGATTCACCCGCCATCCGATGCCCCTCGTATCCAACTGAAGTCGACCACAGTGGGATACCCGGATAGGACGCCGTCGAACGGCGCTTGTGCGGCGGCGATCGAATGGGTCAGCGTGCGCACGATGTGCCAGCCGAACCCCGCCTGCCCCACCACCGACTCCGAGGTGGCCACCGCGGCGACGTGGACGAACATTTGCCTGCTGTCGTAGGTGAAGTCGCAGTCCAGGGTGGATCCGGGCACCGCGTCCAAGATCAGCGAGGTGGCGACCTCGTCGAGTGCGAGGCGGATGTCGGTGACCTCGTCGAGGGCGAAGTCCGCGATGAGGGCGACGGTCTCGGCGAGCGCGCGCAACATCGTCAACTGTTCCAGCTGCGCGGGGATTCGAACGCCGACCGTTGTTGTTTCCGTTGAGGATCGGGAAGTCCATTCCCCCATGCCCATCACCACCTTGCTCTCGCAGCCGAACCCGGTGCCGTCGGTGACCGTCCATCCGAGTTATTCCGGGCCGCCCGCACCCAGCGCCGCGACAGGCAACCACTTCGAGGCCGCAGCGCTCCTCATCGCTTCGGTCGTACCCGCCGCAGCGGGTACGAAACGTGCGCGCGGGCTCAGTCGGCGTCGATGCGCTCGTGTGCGGTCAGCAGGAGATGGTCGAATCGGGTGCGCAGGCCGGCGGTCGCGGCGGTGAGTGTGGTGAGGTCGGCGACCAGGCGCGAAGCCAAGGTGCGCAGCTTGATGTTGGTCTCCTGCGAGCGCCAGCTGAGCACCCGGAACGCCTGCTCGGAGCTGACGCCGTAGACCAGCATCAGCGCGCCCTTGGCCTGTTCGATCACCGCACGGGAGGCCCACAGTTCGGGCAGCGCGTCGTCGAGAGCTTCTTGCCGGTGGTGCTCGAGGGTGTCGGTCACGTCGACGTAGTACCCGGCGGTGCCCGCGACCTGGTCGCCGTCGTCGAAGAGATGGTCGGCGACGACGATGATGTGGTGGATCTCGCCCGCCGTGTCGATGATCCGGTGCCTGCTGGAGAACGGCTCGCCGTGCTCGATGGATTTGGCCAGTGCGTTGGCTACCTGGGCGCGATCGTCGGGATGTTTATGGGTCAGCAGCAAATCGGTGGTCGGTACCACGGTGCCCGGAGAATAGCCGTGCATCACGGCTACCTCGTCCGACCATTCCCAGCGCTGATCGGCGAACCAGAAACGAAAACTACCGACACTCTGCGGTGTCCCCAAGCCGATCACCCGGTCCAGCGCCAGAGAATCCTCCGGCTGCACCGGCCCCATTTCAGTCACAGCGCAAGTATCCGTCGCCGGCGTACGCCACGCGAACAGATCCGGCGTCGCCACGCCGGAATCGGCGCTGCTCCTGCGTCGGTCGTTCCTCACGCGTCCAGTGCGGCGCGCATCGACGGATAATGACTGAACAGCGGCCGCACGCCGGAGACCTCGAGCGACCGCTCGATCGCGGGCCGACCGGCGACGATGCGGATATCGGTGCCGTCGCAGGCGGCGCGCTGCCGGACCGAGCCCAGGGTGCTCGCGGCCCGGAGACTGAGGAATCTGGCCGCGCGCAGATCGATCACCACGACGTGGCAGTTGAAACGAACGGCCTGTTCGACCGTGGCGAAGAACTGGGGGCAGGCCGCTGCGTCCAATTCGCCTTCGGCGCGGACCACCACGCATTCGTGGCGGCGGTCTACGCGCTGTGTCCAGGAGGGATTGTCGTGGGCGCTCGGGCCCGACCCATTCCGGTGGACGCCCTCTGCGTACGCATGCAGAGCGGAACTAACGGACATAACTGAACCTCCCGTATAAGGGGGGAAATTCCAGTTCCACGCGACACGTCCGGTCGACGAAGAGAGAAAGGGGCGAACAACTGTCGCAACGTTGCGAATAGGTCGTCACGACGATCCCATCGACCGGATTTCAGCGGGTGTGGTGCGCCAGGCGTCGAACCGGGGTCGGCTGTAGTCTCAACCTTCCTCTAGTGTCGCACGGTCCGTTGCCGATGTCACAAATTTAGGCACCACCGCAGGTCCACGGGGGCACTGTTGCGTGGCCGCCGCAGATCTCTTGGTGATCGTCTGCCCACAATCCGAACGGGCAAACTACCCGGATTGACGGTGTGGCGAGCGGGTAGGCCCCTGCATATGGAAATACTGGTGATCATCGGAATCGCGGTACTCGTCGGCGCCGTAGTCCTGTCGCGTAAATCGAAAGGCCGACGACCGAACGCCCCGGAATCGCCGGGAAACGACGGAAAGTAGGCGCGTGATGGCCGCCATGGACCCCGACCCGGCAACCACCCCCGATCTGGAGCGCGGCGGCGTATCGCCGGGCTCCACCCCGCCGGAGACCGCGCAGACCTCCGGCCTGTCCGCTCCCGAGCCGTCGACCAGCCATCACTTCCCCGGCACCGGCGTCGTCGCAATCATCGTGACGATCGTGCTGGTCGTCCTGTTCACCGCTGCGGCACTCGGCATCATCGTATCGATGATCTGACTCCGTCGCGTATCACCCAGCGGGGTCAGGGGTTTCGTTCGCGCGCCGACGGGCATATCTGTGACATAGCCGAATTCCACACATGTCACGCGATGCCTGGTCGCGGGCACCGCGCAGCGCCGCCTTGTGCCCGTCGTGGTGAGAACGGAGCACATCGTGAAAATTGCCATGGTTTCCGAGAACGCCAGCCCCCTCAGCGCAACCGCGGTGACCGGCCAGCATATCCATGTCGCGGAATTGGCGGCGGCCTACGTACGGCGCGGACACGAAGTCACCGTCTATACCCGCCGCGATGATCCGAATCTGTTGCCGGAGTTGGTCACCGACGCGGGTTACCGCGTCGTACACGTGAACGCAGGCCCGGCCGAACCGCTGCCGAGAGACCAAAGTCTGCCGCACCTAGGCGATTTCGGCACCTTCCTCCAGCGCCAATGGGGTCTGGACACCCCCGACATCGTGCACGCCCACTTCTGGATGTCCGGTCTCGCCGCGGAATTGGCCGCCCGCGCCCACGGGATCCCGGTGGTGGTCACCTTCCACGCGCTCGGCACCGTGCGGCGCCGCCATCAGGGACTGGCCGACACCAGCCCGCGCTCGCGCATCCGCTTCGAGCGCCTGATCGCCGGGCGCGCCGCCCATATCGTGGCGACCAGCTCCGACGAAGTGATGGAGCTGACCAGGATGGGCATCCCGCGGTTCCGCATCTCGGTCGTGCCGAGCGGCGTGGATCTGTCCGCCTTCACCCCGGAGGGGCCGGTCGCCGAACGCGGGCAGCGGCACCGCATGCATCGCGTGCTGTCGGTCGGCAGGTTGGTGCCGCGCAAGGGTTTCGACGTCGCGATCAAGGCGCTACAGGAGCTGCCGGACACCGAACTGGTGATCGCGGGCGGACCGGTCGGTGACGACATCGAGGACGACAGCGAGGGCAGGCGACTGCGCAGGCTGGCGATGGAATACGGTGTGCAGGACCGGCTTCGGATGCTCGGCCAACTGCGCCGCAGCGAGCTGCCCCGCTGGTATCGGTCCGCAGATGTGGTGCTGAGCACCCCGTGGTACGAACCGTTCGGCATGGTGGCGCTGGAGGCGATGGCCTGCCGGAAACCGGTGGTGGCCACCGCGGTCGGCGGTCAGCTCGACACCGTCGTCGACGGGGTCACCGGCAGGCTCGTCGCACCGCCGGATCCGCTCACCGTGGCGAGGGCGGTACGCCAGCTGCTCGAAGACCGGACCCTGCGCGACACCTGGGGTGCGGCCGGGTACCAGCGCGCCGCGAGTCGCTATGCCTGGGATCAGGTCGCCCTCGAAACGCTGACCGCCTATCACCGGGCTGCGCCCGCGCACGCGGGGGAGGTCGTCTCGGCCCGCTGACTGCCGCTCAGCCATCCTTGTCGGCGGGCCGGCTCGTCCTGCGCCAGAACAGTGGCGCGATCAACCACGCCACCAGGAACAGCGCCGCGAGGACCACACCCGCGACCACTGCGTCGATCGCCCCGGTGACCATGGTGACCACCAGCACCGTCGCCCCGATCAGCGCGACGCCGAGCAGGCCGATGCCCGCCATGGCGCAGCGATGCGCGGCGGCGACCACGTTGCCGAGCCGATGCCGCCGGAAAAGAATTCGATGCCACGAGACAGGCGCGACCAGGAATACATTCGCCCCGATCGCAGCGAACAAGGTCACCAGGTAAAGCACCCGAAGCCCGTGCGACAACGTCGCGAACGAGGGCTGGAACGGCACGATCAACAGGGCCGAGATCAGGAACTGGACGCCGGTCTGCACCACTCGCAGCTCCTGGACGAGATTGCTCCAATTGCGGTCCAGCCGTTCGATTTCGGTCTCGCCACGGACAGTGCGGTTCCAGTCGGCATCACTGCTGGGCACGGACGGCCCGCGCTTGCCAGGCCCCCGGGTAGAGTCCATCACGGGTCATCTCCTACTCACCCCGTCCCAGCTGGCCGCGGGATGTTTCCGCAGGTAGACGAGTACCCGGTCCAGCGAAGATCAACCAGCTACCACCGCTGGGCGCCACCGATGGGCAGGTGCGCAAGGCGGCCGAGCCGGTCATCCGAGTCCGACGAGACGCGGCCCCCGCTGTCAGCTGAACGGCAGTTGATGGAGAGCGGGCGTTTCGGAAACCCGCACGCGGGCAACCGAGCAATATGGAAGCTCCGACGACTGAAACGAACGGGGCGGCCGAACCGCTGAACGTTCTTGTCTGGCATGTGCACGGCCCCTGGCTGAACTCGTTTGTCCAGGGCAAGCATCGGTACCTGGTGCCGTACGACGGTCGCGACGGCGCGCCTGGAAGCGAATGGGCGCGCGGGCTGTGCGGTCGCCCCTGGCCCAGCGCCCACGAGATCACACCGGCCGATCTCGCTGGCGAGGACATCGATGTCGTTGTGCTGCAACGCCCCGGAGAACTGGACCTGGTATCGGAATGGCTGGGCAGATCGCCCGGCGCCGACCTGCCCGCGGTCTACGTCGAGCACGAAACTCCGCGCGAGCACGCGGCGCTCACCCGGCATCCGCTGGCCGACCGCACCGATATACCGTTGGTCCATGTCACCCCCTTCAACCGGCTGATGTGGGACAACGGCCGATGTCCCACCACCGTCATCCCGCACGGCGTACGCGACCCCGGTCTGCTCTACACGGGCGAACTACCCAGAGCCGCAACGATTATCAACGACCCGATCCCGCGCTGGCGGATCACCGGCACCGACCTGCTCGCCCCGCTCTCGCTGGCCGCGCCGATCGACGTGTTCGGCACCGGCACCGAAGACCTGCCCGACGCCCTCCAGGTACCGCCTGAACGGGTTTGCGGCGCAGGCGATTTCACCCAGGGCCGGCTACACGCCGAGCTGACGCGCCGCCGCGTGTTCGTGCACACGCCGCGCTGGACGTCGCTGGGCTTGTCGGTGATCGAGGCGATGTACCTCGGGATGCCGATCGTCGCGCTCGGCACGACCGAGGCCTCCGCGTCGATCCCCGCCGACGCGGGCGTGGTCTCCACCGAGCCGGACATTCTCGCCGAGGCGATCAGGCAGTTCCTGCACGAACCGGTGTTCGCCGAGCTGACCGGTAAGGCCGCACGGCATTGGGCGCAGGCCAATTTCGGTATCGAACAGTTCCTCGAACGCTGGGACACGGTGCTCGCCGAGAGCGCCACCGCGCACCAGACGTTGCGGATGCGATGAGCCGGCACGTCCTGGTGGCGCGGCTGGACAGCGCCGGTGATGTCCTGCTCGCCGGACCCGCCGTGCGCGCGGTCGCCCGGGTCGCCGACACCGTGACCTTTCTCGCGGGCCCGCGCGGCAGCTCGGCCGCCGCACTACTGCCGGGCATCGACCGGGTCCTGCAGTTCGAGGCCCCCTGGCTCGACGCCGATCCGCCGCCGCTGACCCACGCGTCCGTGCGCGCCCTGATCGAATGCCTGCGCATGCTCGCGCCGGACGAGGCGATCATCAGTACCTCCCAGCACCAGTCACCGCTGCCGCTGGCGCTGATCCTGCGGATGGCGGGCGTGCCGCGGATCAGCGCGATCACCACCGACGAGGCCGGTTCGCTGCTCGACGTCCGGCATCGGGTGAAAGACGATATGCCGGAACAGATTCGGGCTTTGTCGCTGGCTGTCGCGGCGGGCTACCCGCCCGCCGGTCACCGGCTGCGGGTCCGCGACGATCTGCCCGAGGTCGACGAATTGACCGGTGGCCCAGGCTATGTGGTGCTGCATCCGGGCGCCGCCGAACCCTCTCGCCGGATGTCGGCGACGCGCAGCAGGCAGGTGGCCGCGGCGCTGGTCGACGCGGGGCATCGCGTGGTGGTGACCGGCAGTCCGGCCGAGCGGGCACTCACCGGTGCCGTCGCCGACGGGCATGCCCGTGATCTCGGCGGCGCCACGGATCTAGCCGGTCTGGCCGCCGTGCTGCGCGATGCCGACGCGGTGGTCGCCCCGAACACCGGTGCCGCGCCGCTGGCCGCCGCCGTGGCCACGCCGGTCGTTTCCTTGTTCGCGCCGGTTGTCCCAGCGCGCCGCTGGGCTCCTTACGGCGTGCCGACCGTGGTGCTCGGCGATCAGTCCGCGCCGTGCGGCCGGTACGGGCTCGACGCCATTCCGGACTTCGCGATCGTCTCCGCGACCGAGCAGGTGCTTCGCGCCGCCGATTGAGCCCTGTTCGTCCGGGTATGCGTTCCAATGCCCCCTTTGATGGTGGTTGGACCAGAAAGGACCCCCCTATGCTTCCCGGACCGGACGAAACGACCACGGGTCACGGCGGTGCCGAGCACCACGGACGTCCCGACGACAATTTCCCGGATTACACCAGGACCTCACGCGCCCATGTCGGTGAATCCATCGAGGACGCCCGCAATTGGCCGGGGATCATCCTGGTCGCGCTCGGACTGGTCGGCCTCGGGTTGACGCTGACCGCCGCCGGATACGGCTTCGAGGGTTGGGCGATCATCGGTGCCATCGCCACGGTGGCCTGCATGGTGGTCGGCGTGCTCGTCATCGTGCTCGAGCACCGCCGCCTCAAGAACAAGGAGGGCCTCGGCCTCACCGACCAGGCCGGCCATTGATTGGGCAAATCGGGCCCGGGTATTGCGCACCGTGACGCCGCCGACCGCGGTGGCCATCGCCAGAGGAGAAAACATGACCCGACATCGCCATCGGCCGATGCTGCGCGCACTGCTGCTCTCCGGTGCGCTCGCCGCGGCCCCGTTGCTTGCCGCGTGTTCGGACGACAACAAGGATCCGGCGGCCCCCGCCACCCCCGACAACACCATCATGCTGACCATGCCGTCGACGACGGCACAGGTGCCCGACCCGGACGACCAAGTGTCCGACGCGGCGGCAAAACAGCTCTGCGACATGATGCGCCCGGACATCGACAAGTGGCGCACCGAGGGTGCGGCGCTGGGCCGGGTGGCCTTCAACGGCACCGTGCACAACTGGGCGGCCCGCAACGGCGGCCTCAACGACACCGTGCTGAAGGACCGCGGCGTCATCGACAAGATCACCACCCAGCACTGCCCCGACGTGCGCCAGCAGGCGCTCGAAGTACTCGATACGTCTGATCTCGCAGGCGCGCTCGCCGGATTCGGAGGCTGACGATGAGCAGAACCACCACCTCGCTCTGCGTGTTCGCGCTGGCCACCGCGTTTTTCGTGGGTGGCTGCGGTGACGAGCCGGAGAAACTCGTCAACAAGGGCGGTGATACGCCGTGCAACGAGTTCACCGCGCAGGATCCGGACAAGCAGCGGATCACCGTCACCAAGTTCCTCGAGCAGGAACGCGGCGGCGACGCGCCGTCCACGCAGGACCAGTCCGTCGACGCGTCGATCGCGGCGATCAAGTTGATGTGCACGGCTCAGGCGAATCCGGATACCCCGATCAAGAAGGCCGACCTGACCGGCATTCTGGTCCCGAAGTAAGCACGCAGGCACGAACGAGGCGAGGACATGACATCGCGTCATCATAGAAACGTTGTGGAACTGCTTGTTCTGCAACACAATCGGATGCGCGAGCTGTTAGAGGAGATGCTGTCCACGGCGGGCCCGGAGCGCAGGGAGTCGTTCGAGGAGTTCGTCCGCTGGCTCGCGGTGCACGAAGCCACCGAGGCAGAGTTGATGCAGGGCACCGCTATGTCGTGGTGAGCAACTTCAGCACCGTGTCCACCGGCAGCGCCGGCGAGCGATGGCCGTCCCGGCCGACCATCGTCTCGCCGGCGAACAGCACGTTCACCACGGCCTCCTCGACCACCTGGACGATCGCGTCGTAGAACGGGTTGAGCTGACCCCACGGGATGAATGTCAGCTGTTCGTAAGGGCTTTCGCCATTAGGGAAGGCACTGGTGAGCGCGCCCTCGTTGGCGGTGGAGAAGGTCAGGAAGATGTCGCCGGAGAAGTGCGAGCCGGTGGTGCCGGTGCGCGCGAGGCCGAGCGGCACCCGGCGCGACATCGCGGTCAGCTGGCCCGGCAGCAGCGGTGCGTCGGTCGCGACGACGACGATGACGGAGCCCGAACCCGCCGGGGCGGCCCACTCCCCCAGCGGATCGTCCTCGGCCAGCACCTCCCCGAGTGGCACGCCGCGGATCGTAAGTTCCTTGCGGGCACCGAAATTCGCTTGAACGAAGGCACCGACGGTGTAGGTGTCCTTGCCGTACCCGACGCGGCGCGACGCGGTGCCGCTGCCGCCTTTGAATCCGTAACAGTTCATTCCGGTGCCGCCGCCGACGCTGCCCTCGGCGATCGGCCCACCCGCAGCGGTCTCGATGGCCGCCATCGCGTCGGCCGACGTGACGTGCGCGCCGTTGATGTCATTGAGGTAGCCGTCCCACGTTTCGGCGACCACCGGCAGCGACCAGTCGTCGGGTAGCTCCGGAAACGCCTCGACCAGCCAGTCGATGATCCCCCGGTGACAGGTGCCGACCGCATGGGTGTTGGTGATCAGGATGGGCAAGGCCAGCGAGCCCGTCTCGGTGAGCCAGACGGTGCCGGTCATCTCGCCGTTGCCGTTGAGCGAATACCAGCCTGCGGCGCACGGCGTGAATACCCGCTCGCGGCCGCGCGGCAGGATCGCCGTGACGCCGGTGCGCACGTCCTCGCCGCGGATGAGGGTGGTGTAACCGACCTCGACGCCGGGCACGTCGGTGATAGCGTTCAATTCCCCAGTGGCTCCGGGGAATTGCAGCCCGAGCTCCCGCGCACGCACATTCATGGGATGATCCTAAAGAAAGAAACCGACCGCCGCGCGGTTATCTAGCCAGTTTTCAAACATCGAGCTCGGGTTTGCCCGGTCGCGGACCGGTTATGCCGGGACTATGACGCCACTATGGTTGAACGACGCCGAGGTTCCCGCCCGGTTGCGATTGACGCCGGGATCGCGCTTCGACACCGTCGTGATCGGCGGCGGTCTCACCGGGCTGGTGACCGCGTTGCTGCTCGCCGAGAGCGGCGTCCAGGTGGCGGTCGTCGAGGCCAAGCGGGTCGGCGCGGGCACCACCGGCGCCACCACCGGCAAGATCAGCCTGTTGCAGGGCACCAGGGCACAGCAGATCCGGAAACGCCATTCCGTGGGCACGCTGCGTGACTATGTGGCGGCGAATCGTGAAGGGCAGCAATGGTTGTTGCGGTTCTGCGCCGAGCACGGCGTCGCCGTCCAGCATCAGGCGGCCCTCACCTACGCGCAGTCCGAAGACGAAATCGGTAAGGTGCGTGCGGAATTCGACGCGACCCGGGCGGCGGGCTTACCCACCGAGCTCGTCGACGAACTCGACGCCCCCTTCCCGAACCACGGTGCGGTGCGGCTGGCCGACCAGGCCCAGGCCGACCCGATGGCCGTCCTCGCCGCGCTCGCGGCCCAGGTCGAGTCGCATGCGGCGCCGATCTACGAGTCGACCACTGTGCGCGGCGTGCACAGTGGCCACAACGGCGAGCTCACCGTGGAGACCGAACACGGTGACCTGGGCGCGCGCACCGTCGTCTTGGCAACGGGCACACCGATACTCGATCGCGGCGGGTTCTTCGCCAGGCTCACCGCACAGCGTTCCTACCTGGCCGCGTTCCGGTTGGACGAGCCGATCCCGCGCGACATGTACATCAGCGCGGGGCCACCCACCCGCTCGATGCGGTACGCACCGACGCCGGACGGGGACGTGCTGCTGGTCGGCGGCAACGGTCACCCCGTCGGACGCACGAAGTCCGAGCGCGCGAAGGTAGACGATCTGCTCAGCTGGACGCGGACCTGGTTCCCCACCGCGCAACCCATGCAGGAATGGTCGGCGCAGGACTACTCACCGGTCGGCGAACTGCCCTATGTCGGGCCGCTGCTGCCGGGCCGGGAGAACATCCTGCTCGGGACCGGATACGCGAAGTGGGGCCTCACAAATGGCGTCGCCGCCGCCTTGGCGCTGGCCGGTCGGATCACCGGCAAGTCACCGCACTGGGCGGATGCGCTCGCCAGCTGGCGGCCGAACGAAATCAAGGCGCTGCCATCCGCCGCCCTCGCCAACGGTGCTGTCGCGCAACAACTCACGACCGGCTGGCTGCGGGTGACCACCCACTCGTCCGATCAGGTTCCGGCGGAGGGTTGCGGCACCGTCGAACGACACGGCCTGCGCCCCACCGCGACCTGCACGGTCGACGGCACCACCACCGAGCTGTCCGCCGTCTGCCCGCACCTCTACGGAATCGTGCGCTGGAACGACGCCGAGCGCTCCTGGGACTGCCCGCTGCACGGTTCCCGCTTCGCCCCCGACGGCACCCTGCTGGAAGGGCCCGCCACCAATCCGCTCACTCCGCTGAGCCCGCCACGGCCGTCGTGACAGCCGGACCGGACGTAGCAAATTCTTGCCTATCGGGCTAACTACGAGGCCCGAGCCGCCCCGCGGCGGTTAGCGTGGGAGACGTGGTCACGCTGACACGGTCGGCTCAGGGCGCTGCGGCAGATCCACCAGCTGCATTCCCTCGACCGATCGCCCAGTGGCACAGCACCACTGAACGGCGGGGAGGCCCGCGCGGGTTACTGCGGCAGCGGTTCCGCGCGGGTCAAAATCTGGTCGACGGTCTGCTCGACGGTGAGATCGGAAGTGTCCAGCCATAATCCGATGCGTGGAGTGGTCTGCCGCAAGGCCGCGTCCAGGTCGGCCACGCTGAACGTGCCATACGCGTCCTTGCCCCGCGCGGCTTCACGGGCGGCGACGGCATACGGTCGCGGCGCGAGCACCACCACATACAACGGCCGCGTCTCGATCTGATCGATGGTGTACTGCAACAACTCTCCGAGCACGGTGTCCTGCAACACCGCGGTGAAGCCGGCCTCCGCGTAGGCGTCGGCGGCGTTCGCCGCGAGCCGATGCCGCAGACAGAGCTGCCGCAGCGCCTCCTGCGAAGGCTCCCTGCTCATTTCGTCCCGGCCGCCGACGATGAACCTTCGAAAAGTGTCACCCCGTACATGCGCCGACCGCGGTAGTCGCTCGGCTAACGCCTGCGCCACAGTCGACTTCCCCGCCGCCTGAATGCCAGTAATGAGGAAGACCGAAGGTGTCATGCTGATCATAATTGCACTGGATGCAAGTGAGTATCGGGTGAGATGGCGGATAGTACGCTTGCCCGAACTCGACCAGGAGGCCAGTTGACGATCTTCCGCAGTGTCATCGGAGTGCAGTTGTTGCTGACCAAGGGTGACCGTGTGCTGCTCGCGCGGCGGCGCAACACCGAGTTCGGCGACGGGGAATGGAACGCTCCCGGCGGGCGGCTCGATGCCGGGGAGGACGTGCTCACTGCGGTCATCCGGGAGGCCGAGGAGGAGATCGGGGTGCAGGTGGCGCGCGAGCACGTCCGGATGGTCGCCTCGATGCACATCCAGTCCCCGCCTGGTCAGGCCTTGATCGTGTTCATCTTCCAGGCCGATACCTGGTCCGGCGAACCCTGGAACCGCGAACCCGAGCGCTGCTCGGAACTGCGCTGGTTCGACGTCGACGACATCCCGGACGACACCATCCTCAGCACCCGCGCCGGGCTGGACATGTTCCGCAACAACGAACACTTCGGCCTGTACGGCTGGCCCGAACACGCCGCCCTGCGGTAGGGCGGTCAGAGCAGGGTGCCGCCGGAGGCGTCGATGTAGGAACCGGTGATCCAGCGGGCGTCCTCGGACGCGACGAAGGCCACCACATCTGCGACATCGGATACCTCGCCGACCCGGTTGAAGGCCGACCAGGCGGACATCTCGGCGACGGTGTCCGGGTCGTCGAAGACCGGATCACCGTTGTTGGTGACGCCCGGGGCGACCGTGTTGATGGTGATGCCGCGGGGCGCGATGTGCAGGGCCAGTTGCAAGGTGATCTGCTCCATGGCGCCCTTGCTCATCGCGTAGCAGATCTGCGACGGCAGCGAGGTCCTGGTCATGCCGGAGGAGATGTTGATGATCCGGCCACCGGAGGTCATCGAGCTCAGTGCGCGCAAGGTGAGATAGAACGGCGCCTTGGTGTTGACCGCGATGTGCCGATCGAACATCTCCGGCGTGACGTCCTCGGGCATCGTGCCGGTGAATCCGGCGTGCGCAGCGTTGTTCACCAGGATGTCCAGCCGCACGGTGCCGGTGCGGGTGAGCAGTTCCGGTTCCAGCTGCGCGAACAACTCCGAGATCGCCTCCGGCGCACCGAGTTCGGCGCGCACCAGAAAGGCATGGCCGCCTGCCGCCTCGATCAGCCGGACGGTCTCTTTACCCGCCCCCTCGTTGGTCGAATAGTGCACCGCGACCAGCGCACCGTCCCGCGCCAGACGACAGGCGATGCCGCGTCCGATACCACGGCTGGAACCGGTGACCAGGGCCACTTTGCCCTGCAACTTGCCCATGACTTCCCCTCCGCTACTACGGTTTGTAGTACATAGTAGCGAAGTACGCCAACGGGACAATCCCGGCGAACCGTGCCGAATGCCACAGGCGAAAGTTGTTGCAGGGAGGCCGATCGTCTGCGTGTCAGCCGACAGGAGCCGCGCGGAACGTGAGGTAGCTCGGCTGCTCGGGGTCGAGCACGATGGCCTGCCCGGTGATCGTGCGTCGCAGCCACGGCGGGATCAGGTGTCGGGGAAAGCTGCTGCGGCTCACCGCAACCCGTAGTCGATGGCCGGCCCGCACCAGCGCTTCGGTCGGGTTGATCTCGATGTCGACCACGAACGGCACGCCGGGCACCACCGGCAGGGCGGACTCGGCGGTGAGCGTATGCAGCGGGAACAACAGCTCGCCGTCGACATACTCACTGCCCCCAGCATCGATCGCTCGCAAACTCGACAGCAACGCGCCACGGGTGAGCGGCACCGAGGCGCCGGCGGGCTCGACGTCGCACACGGTCACCGACCAAAAGGCGTCCGTCCCTTCGGCTTCCACGTTCAGGTGTAGGTTCATCGGGCCGGACAGGACGGTGTCCGCAGTGAACGGTGCACTGGTGAACGTGACGGCGCCCGCCTCGGCGTGCCGGTCGTCGGTGCCGAACCGGCGTCCGAACAGCAGTGTCACGCCCATGCTCATGACGCCGGTGTTGTTGGACGCCATCCGAATTCGCCCGGTGGGCAGCGGTAGTCGCGATCCGGTCTCGGTGGGCGCCGAGGACAGGCCCGAGTCGGTACCGGCATGCGCTGCCGCACCGGTGATCTCGGCGTTCAAGTAGAGGCGTTGCCGCGTGGCCGCAGGATCCGGGAACACCGGGTGCCGCAGCCACCGACCGTCGCCCTGCCTGCGCACCGTGACCGGGCCGTAGCGATCGATGCCGTTGTCGATGTCCTTGACCCACCTGTCGAACCAGGCGCATTGCAGTTCATCGATCGCCTGCGGACTGTCGGGCGCGCCCAGCCCCGAGCCGACGGTGAGATGGTAGGAGTCGTCGACCACGACCTGTTTTGCCCCGCCGGACAACGGGATTCGATCGAACATCCGGAAGTTCGAGCGGTTGTAGACATCGTGCCACCCGCCGTGGATCCAGGTCGGTGCCGTGATGTCCTCGAAGCGCGCCAGCTTGCCCGCCCACATCGGATTGAGGAAGCTGTCGGGATGTCGCTCGGTGAGCCCGATCTCGATCGCGTGCCGCACCCAGCCCGCTGGGTCGGCGATCCGGTCGCGCAGGAACTGGCCGGTCATCCCCGCCCGCAGCAGGCCGGGCACCGACGGTAGCCATTTCGAACCGGTGACGGCGAGGATCCACAGCAGCATTCCCGGCGTCGGCACGCCACCGGTCAGGCCGAGCTCGCGCATCGGGTCCTCCCCCGCCTCGATGGCGAACACGGCGCGCAGGCCCTCCGGTCGCAGGCCCGCGGTGATCAGTGCGGCGATGGCACCGTACGAAATACCGGTCACCGCGAATTCGCCGTTGCACCAGGGCTGTTCGCGCACCCACGCGATCGCCTCCAGGTAGTCCTGCTGCTCCCGCGGCTGGAAGAAATCCCAGCTTCCCGTCGAGGTGCCGGTGCCGCGCACGTCGATCATCAGCCCGACATAGCCGCGGCGGACCGCCGTTCGGTTGATCACGAACGGTTCCAGGATGCCGCCCGCGGGCGTGTGCAGTACGTCGCGCGCGGTGAACCGCCGGCGATCCGAAGAACCCACCCGCCGGCCGAAAGCGCGCAACGTGTCGTTCCAGCGCATGCCGTGCCGGTTGAGCATCTTGTTGTACGGGGTGAAGTTGATGATGGCGGGCAGCGGCTCCTTGGCGGGCCCGACGCCGTCACCGGGCCGCAGGATATCGGCCGTGAGGATGGCCCCGTCCGACATCGGAATGGGAACGGTGTTGGCGCCGAACAACTTCGGATATCGGACGGGCCCGATATCGAACCGATGATTCGGCGGCACCGTCGCCGCGGGGGTGGTCAGCGGCTGGGCCATGCTGGGGTCCTCTCGGAATCAGCGCACGATGGTCTTCGTGGCCGGTTGATCGATATAGCGGCTCATCGCCCAGTTCAGCCCGCGCATGGCGAGGTTGTAGGCGGGCGGGAAATACCGCTGCGCCCAGTGCCCGAGGCGAATGTCGTTCGAGGTGTAGACCAGGTAGGTATTGCGCTCGACCCCGCGCACGATCGAGCGCGCGGCGGCCTCCGGCGTCACCGCGTGCCGCAGGAACAGGCCCATCGCCCGCTGCACCGCCTCGCCGGTCCGGTCCACGCCCGCGATATCCACGCGGTCGGCCATCGGCGTCGCCATCGCCCCGGGACAGACCAGGCTCACTCCGATGGCGTGCTGACGCAGATCGAACCGCAGCACCTCCGAGACGCCGCGCAGCCCGAATTTGCCCGCGCTGTACGGCGCGTGCCACGGCAGTCCGAACAGGCGGGCGGCCGAGGACACGTTCACCAGATGGCCGCCGCGGCCCGCCGCGATCATCGGCGGCAAGAACTCCTCGATGATGTGGATCGGGCCCATGAGATCGATATCGATGGTCCGTCGCCATTGCGCGTGGGTCAGCCGGTCCACGGTCCCCCAGGTCGCGATCCCCGCCACGTTCATGACGATGTCGACGCTGGCCACCTCGTCGTGCACCCTGGCCGCGAGGGCAACCACCTCGTCGTGCACGCTGACGTCGGCGGTGGCCGCGAGGTGCACCGTCGCGCCCGCAGCCCGCGCCAGCGTCGCGGTCTGTTGCAGACCTTCGGCATCGATGTCGGTCAGGATCAGCGAGGCGCCCTTGGCCGCGACGGCGAGGGCGGTGCTGCGGCCCAGACCGCTTGCCGCCCCGGTGATCAGGCAGCTCTTGCCGCCGAACTTCGTCATAACTCACGACGATAGGCGCAAATGAACAACGTTGTCCACAAATCCGGCCATGCTGTCCCAGACGCAAAGAGCCTGTCGGTCAAGCGGGTTCAGATCTGCTCGCGGGTGAACACGATGGTTGTCCAGCCGCCCAGATGAATACGGTCGCCACTGCGCAGCGTCACCGGCACCTTCGCGGGAATGAGGTCGTCACTGCCGTTGACGCTGGTGCCGTTGGTCGAACCGAGATCGGTGACGGTGAGGGTGTCGCCGTCGATGTGGAGCACCGCGTGCGTCCGGGAAACGCCCACATCGGCGGGTGCGATACCGAGGTCGATATCGGGAGTGAGTCCCTGCGAGACGCTACGCTTGCCGACCGAGATGTCATTGCCGCGCAAAATGATTCGGCGTTCCGGATAGAACGGCGGAAAACCGACCTGGTCGGCATCCGGCCCCTTGCGCGCGATCACCCGATCGTAGAACTCGCGGTCCGCCGAAACAGTGGCCACCCAGGTGGCCGACGAGCCAGCAGGTGCGGGGTCCAGCACAACACTCGCGACGTCCGGTACGACCGATTCGGCCTGGGTCGGTTCACTCTCGATTACCGGCTCGGGCCTGGCCGTAGGTCCGGGCAAGGCCGAATCATGCCCGCACACTTCACAGAACCGCCCGGCGCTCGGCGCCCCGCAGGACGGGCACAGCGCGACCGGCTCCACTGCGGCAGTCGGCGCGGCCGCTCCCATCGGCGCGCCGCACACATCGCAGTAGTCCGTCGCGACCGACTGGTGGCCGTCGGGACAGCTGGCAACCACTATCCCTCCTTCCGTACCCTGGCCGTCTTCGTCGAGCGCGCGTCCAGCGCCATCTCGTCGGCGGCCTCGACGCTGGCCCGCAATCGTACGGTCCCGCTGCGCTCGTCGACCTCGACCACACCGCGCAACAGCTTCGCCGTGCTCTCGTTGCCCGACTCGGCCGCGAGTTCGACCGCGCGCCGCAGTTTGGCCGTGGCGGTATCGGCGTCGCCGCTCTTGCGCGCGGCCAAGCCCTCCTGCACCACCTGCGCCAACTCGGCCTGTCCGGTGTAATGCGCCACTCTCCTGCTGATTCGGGTCGACAGCTCGGTGTCGGTGGTCCACACCGCCTTCACCAGCCCCTGCCCTAGCACCTCGTCGCCGCTGACCACGCTGACCCGCGCGGCGAGCTTCTCCCGGCCGGGCGCGGCGGGCTCCACCTCGACCTGCACGTGGTAGTCGCGATCTTCCGCGCCCCACGCGCCGAGCGGGTACTCCCCCACCTGCGCCGCGGTGTCCACCCGTTGCTCGGTGAGATCCTGGATGGCCGGGGCGACCTGCTTGACGAACCGTACCTTCGCGCCGGCCGGGGTCCAGATCCGCAGTGTCAGTTCAGGAATAGCTTTTGCCATCGAGCCTTGCATCATCGCGGCGAAGTCCTCGGCCAGCTTGGCGGGGTCGGCGACGATGTCGACGGTGCCGTGCAGCGCGGAGGCGATGGCGCGCAATTCGTCTACCCGCCAATCGGTTCCGACGCCGCGGCAGTCGCAGGTGAACACACCCTCGGACTGCTTGATCTCCGCGGCGAGCGCCGCCGGTTCCTCGTGCTCGTTCTTGCCGTCGGTGAGCAGAATGGCGTGCACCATGGCGCCGGCATGCTTCTTGGCCAGTTGCCGGGTCAGCCCGAGCCAGGTGCCCATCGCGGTGCCGCCGCCGGGCTTGAGCTTGTCCAGCGCGCGCCGCGCGGCCGCCCTGGACTCCCGATTCGCGGGGATAGACGGCACTTCGGTGGGGTAGATCAGCCGCGCCATCGCGGTGCCCTCGACGATCGCGAACCTGGTGCCGTCGGCCATCACGTCGAGCGCGGCCAGGGCGGCCTGGCGGGCACCCGGGAACTTGCGACCGGTGGCCATCGAGCCGGAGCAGTCGAGAATGAGAACTTCCAGCCGTTCCTGCGGCGCGGCGGCCACCACCAGCTCGGCCGCGGTCTCCACGGTCACCACGGCGTCGACCGTGCCGACACCGTCGGCCAGATACTCGTTCTGATCGACGGCTACCGAAATACCATTGCCTGCAACGGAACTCACTGTACTTCTCCTGGCTTCACGGACCACGGTACGGGAACGATCGCGACGGTGATGTTGTCGCTGCCGCCGCAGCGCAGCGCGAACTCGACCAGTTCGCGCGCGGCGACGGCCGGGGCGGTCGCGGTGGCCACCTCCGCCAGCGCGGTCGCGTCGGAGAGGTAGTTCCAGAGGCCGTCGCTGCACAGCAGCAGCACACCCGGTCCGGTGGTGCGCAACGTCTGGATGCAGTTGTCGGCCCACGGTTTCGGCGGACTGTCCGCGCCGAGCCAGCGGATCAGGGTGTGTGCCCGCGGATCGTTCATGGCGGCCCGCTCGTCCAGCGCGCCCGCGTCGACCAGCGCCTGGGCCCACGAGTCGTCCACGGTCAACCGCTGCGACGGCGGATTGTCCGGGCCGTCGGGTGCGTCGGCGTGCAGCCAATAGGCCCTGCTGTCACCGACATTCGCGACGGTGATCTCAGTGCCCGCGGCGTCGGTCCGCACCACCGCCGACACATACGTGCACGACGGCGCGTGCCCGTCGGTCGTCGCGATATCGCGCACCGCCTGGGCGGCCGCCGCGAGACCGGCCATCGCCGCGTCGGTCGCGGACAGCCCGTCCAGCAGCGCCGTGCGACCGGCATCGACACCTGCCCTGGCCGCCGCGCCCGAGGCCACCTGGGGATCCTCGGAGGTCGACACCCCGTCGGCGACCGTGATCACCACCGCGTTCGGCACGCCATCGGTGCCGTTGAGGACGGCCGCCGCGACGGCATCCTCGTTGCGCGCGTGGGCGATACCGCGATCGGTGACCACCGCGACAGCGCCGAGGTCCGCGTCGAATCGGTCCGGCATTCCACGCAATTGGCCGCAGCCCACGCAGTAACCGTCGACGTCGTAGTCCCCACCGCCACAGCCCGCACAGGCAGTCAGCGCACCGGGTTCGTGGTTCGGCAGCGCGACGCGTGTGCCGCCCAGCTCCTGTCCGCAGTTCTCGCAGAAGCGATCCTGCGGCTGCACCTCGGCGGTGCACTTCGGACAGCGCACCCCTACCTCGGCGCTCACAGCCTGGTCCTCGGCCGCACGGTGTTCGCCTGCTCTACCAACGCGAATCGCTCCCACATGTCGTCGGTTTCCCGGGCCAAGTCCCGATAACAACGCTCCAATCCGGTACGCACACCGTCGTGATCCAGCTCGGCGCCGAGCAACGGATCGGGTCGATCCGGCACCTTGCCGGCACGCAGCCAGTCCAGTGCAGCTGTCAGCACGCGCAAACGCACTTGCGCGGCACGGTGTTTGGAGTCCAGCCGCAGCCGGGCCACCCGATCGCCGGCGTCGCGCAGGATCGGCTCGGTCAGCTCAGCAGCCGACCGTCCGTTCAGGATCGTCTCCACCGCAGCGATTCTCGCCTCGGTGAACAGCGAAGAACCCGCGTCGACCTGATCGAGCACGGTGACGGCGCCATCGCGATCACCGGCCGCCGCGCGCAGCCTGGCCAGACCGAACACCGCGCTGAGATAGGTGCGATCGGTGCGCCACACTGTCTCGTAATACCGCGCCGCCCTGCGCTTTTCCTGCGCCGCATCGAAACCGTTCGTATCAGGGGCCTGCTGACCGGCCAGCTCTGCGACGGCCGCAAGTGCCAACTTCGGCGCGGCTTCACCCGGCAGCGCCGCGTAAACACCATCGAACTCAGTCGTCGCCGCCGCGAAATCACCGGCGATCAAACGGCTTTCGCCGCGATACCAGGCAATGCGCCAGTCCCCGGGCAGCGTCGCGGCCGCCTCCGCGAGCCGTCGCTCGGCCTCGTCGGTGTCGCCCACCTCCAGCGCGGCCCGGATGAGCCGCAACGGAATCTCGGTCGACGCGGCCCTGCCCGTGACGACCGAGCGCAGCCCCGCCTCGAACGCGTGCTCCAACTCCGCCGGGGTGGTGCCGGTCGTGGTGGCGAGCAGCGCGGCCGCACTGTCGGTCGGATCGACCAGCGGAACAGGTAGCGCAGCAACAATATTCGTCGCGCTCACCGGAGCGTCGACACCGAAGACGCCACGCGGCGGCCCGAAGTAGGTCGACATGCCGGGACGCGGCACACCGTCATCGAGGGACAGGACCTCGCGCAGCACCCCGGTCAGCTGATCGGTCATCTCCTCCATCGAGGCGAACCGCGCGTCGGGGTCGTCGTCGGTGGCGCGCAGCAGGAGTCGGTGCAGCGAATCGTAGGTCGCCAGCAGCGGTTCGGTCTCCGGGCCGGGGAGCGCGCCGAAATGACCACCCTGCTGCGGCACATTCAGCAGCAGCACGGCCAGCGTGCGCCCGACCGTGTAGACCTCGGTGGCGACGGTCGGCCCGGTCTCGGCGATCTCGGGCGCCTGGTATCCGATCGTGCCGTAGATGGGGCTGTCCTGATCGTCCATGGCGATCACGGCGCCGAGATCGATGAGCTTGAGCTGCTCGTCGGTCTGCATCACGTTGTCCGGCTTGAAATCACAGTAGGCCAGGCCGAGCGAGTGCAGATAGCCGAGCGCGGGCAGCATCTCCAGCACGTAGGCGATCGCCTGGGCCGGCGGCAGGAAGCCCCCGGCGGTGTCGCGGTGGCGGCGCAGGATCTGCTTGAGCGAGGTGCCGCCGACGTACTCCATCACGATGTAGCCGACCGGCACCCCGTCCGACCCGGCATGCTCGACGAAGTTGTGGATCTTGACGATGCTCGGATGCTCCACCTCGGCGAGGAAGCGCTTCTCCGCCATCGCGGCCAGCAGCGCGTCCGTATCGCCCGCGTTGAGCAGACCCTTCAGCACTACCCAGCGGTCGCTGACATTGCGGTCGATCGCCAGGTAGATCCAGCCGAGCCCGCCGTGCGCCAGACACCCCGCGACCTCGTACTGGCCGGCGACCAGATCACCCTTGACGAGTTTGGGGTCGAAGGAGAATCGGGTGCCGCAGTTGGCGCAGAAGCCCGAGGTGCGGCCCGGTTTACCGTCGCGCCCCCGGCCGACCGGCTTCTCACATTTGCCGCAGAACCGCTTGTTCTCCGGCACTTCCGGGTCGGCCATGATCGCGGTGGTCGGGTCGATGCGCGGCACGCGCGGCACCTCGACCATGCCCGCGCCCAGCCGCCCGCGGCGACTCGACCTCGACGACGACCGGCCGGTGCGCACCGAGCGCGAACTGCTCCGGGTGCTGCGCGTACTCCCGGATGCCGCCTCGACCGGCGCGGGCGCGGTGCCGCACACCTCGCAGTAACCGTCGATAATCGTTCCGCCACAACCGGGTTCGGTGCAGACCCGGTGCGCCGCGGCCGCCGTCGTCACCTCGGCAGGCGACGATGCCGCCTCGACCGTGATCGCCTCGGCAGCCGGCGGTGCCGCCTCAGCAGTGGTCGCCTCCGCCGGAGCCGTCCCGCATACTTCGCAGTAGCCGTCGACAATCGTTCCGCCACAGCCCGGTTCGGTACACCGCCGACCCTTCGCCGCAGCCGTCGTCACCTCCGCCGGCGACGATTCCGACCGCACCGTTGTCGCCTCCGCCGGAGCCGTCCCGCATACCTCGCAGTAGCCATCGACAATCGTTCCACCACAACCGGGTTCGGTGCACCGCCGGTCTCTCGCGGCCGCCGTCGTCACTTCCGCCGCCGACGATTCGGACCGCACCGTCGTCGCCTCCGCCGGGGCGGTCCCGCACACGGCGCAGTAGCCGTCCTCGATCGTGCCCGAACAGCCTGGCTCCGTGCAGATACTCATGTTCCCCTCCCCGATTTCTCCGCGATGAGTTGCTGATAGTCGGCGACGGCGCGGGTAGCCGCCGCCAGGTCGCACGGCGTGCGGGCGAGCAGCCCGGCCGCGATCTGCTGGGAGGCGAGCAGATCACGGTCTTCGCTGATGCCGAGGCGGGCGGCCTTGGCCTGATAGGCGGCCAACCTGCCGCGCAGTTCGCCGCGCCGGTCCAGCAGACCCTGGGCCAGGTGCTCCGCGGTGGCGGCGCTCTCGCTCGCGCTCTCGATGCGCCGGCCGAGCGCCAAAAGGGCGGCCGCAGCACCGGTCTGGGCCGCGAGGGTATCCAGTTGTGCGCGCAGCAGGCCGACATTGTCGGCGGGCACCGGCAGCGGACCCGATACGATGGTGCGCTCGACCTTCGCTTTCGCCGCCGCGGCCCGCTCGCATGTGGCATGCAAGGCGTCCAGCTTTGTGCGTGCCGCCTCGATCGCGCCGGGCCAGTTCGCCACCATCGCACCGAGTTCGGCGAGCACCGCCGCCTCCCGGCGCATGGCCGCAGCGAGTTCGGCAACGCGGGCGTCGATTTCGGCGGTGGTGAGGGCGAGCGGGTCGGTGGCCGAGCGGCTCAGCAGATCGGCGATGCCGTCGGCGATGGCGCGCAGTTCCGGCGTCACCGCGCCGGCCTTGTCCAGACTCTTCTGTAGCGGCGCGAGGCCCGACATAACGCGGGTGTTCACCTTGTCCACCGCGTCGAGGAATTCGGCAATCACCGGGAAGGTTGCCCGCATGCGTTCGAGCGTATCGGCGAGGCCGACGAACAACACGTGTTCGCTCGGACCGGTCAGTGAGCGTTCGGCCAGCGGGATCGGCGTGCGCGACACCTCGTAGGGGCGTCCGTGCAGCAGCTCGGTCAGCTCCGCGCGCTGACCGTCGTCCAGCTTGGCGCGGGTGCCGCGCACCGTGCGCGCCGAATCCAGGATGGCGCGCATCCGGCCGAAGTCCTCCCACATCAGCGCGAGGGCGTCGCGCACCGGCAGCCAGCGCGCCTCGGTCACCCCGGACGGCGGGTAGCGCCGCACCAGGGTGAGTCCCGGATGCTTGTCGAGGTCGAGCAGGGTGGCCACGATCGTATCGACTTCGGTTGCGCGCCTGGCTAATTCACGATCGATCTCGGGCACGGTGAGTAGCGGCATGATGGTCTTGCTCATCCCACATACCGTGGCTCGGGTGGCTCCTGAACCTGGCCGAGGGAAGCGAGCCGCGCCGCGGAGATCCGCTGCCACGTGCCGTCGGTCCGCATCCGGTCGAGCACGCCGTTGACGAAGCGGACCAGTTCGTCGCTGCCCTTGGGCACGCCGACGGCGTAGGCGCCGCTGCCGATCGGCTGGCCGACCACCTCGAGGTTGCGGTCCTGGGCGACCAGACCGAACAGGATCGGGTCGTCACCGCTGATCGCGTCCACCTGGCCCTGTTGCAACGCGACGAGGCAATCGGTCCAGTTGGTCACGCCGATGACGGTCGGCCGCTTCGCCAGCGTGAACAGCGGAGCAGGCGCGGTGGTGCCGCGAGCCACGCAGACGCGCTTGCCGCCGAGGTCGTCGCCGGACTTGGTGCCGGAGTCGCGCGGCGCCAGGATGCGTTGCGCCGCACGGTAATAGACGGCCGAGAAGTCGACCTCCTTGCGCCGCTCGCAGGTCGCCGAGAAGGTCCGCACGATCATGTCGACCTGCTTGTCGCGCAGCGCGGGAATGCGTTCAGCCGCCGTCACCGAGCGCAGCTCGATCTTGGTCGGGTCACCGAACAGCGCGCGGGCGATCTCGCGCGCGATGTCGATGTCGAAGCCCTCGAGTTCGCCGGTACCCGGATTACGGAAGCCGAACAGGTAGGTGTTCTGGTCGACGCCGACGCGCAGCCGCTGGTTCGCCACGATCGCTGCCATCGCCGAACCAGCAGGCATCGCACCGGGTCTCGGCAGCGGGCCGGGCCGCAGCGTCGCCTCCGTGTCACAGCCGCCGTCGCCCTCGGCCTGCGGCGGGGCGGTGATCTCCGCGGCGCCGGCGGGCAGCGGATCCACCGCGGCGAGCGTGCTCGGTGCGGGCAGCTCGCCCGATCCGCAACCCGTCATCAGCACGCTCGCCCCGACCAGTAGCGCGGCGAGCAGCAAGCGTGTACTCACAGGAACTCCTTCAGCCGCGGCCACACCCCGGCCACCACGGCGGCCGCGGCCAGCACCAGCAACGCGAGTGTGCCCAGCGGACTGAGGAACAGCGCGGTGCCCGCGGTCCGCAGCCCGTCGCGCAGGTCGCGGCGGGCCTGCGTCAGGTTGTCGTTGAGCGAACGGTCCAGCGCGGCGAATTGGGTGGCCGACGAGGTGGGGCCGGTGCCGATGGCCTGCTCGAGCGCCGCCGGGTAGTTCGCCGCCTGGTACGCGGCGATCTGCGCGCGGTGCCCCGCGGTCCACTTGGTGAGTTCTTGCGCGGCAACGGACTCCGGGCCGACGACCGCGCCGATCCGACCGCGCAGCTCGGTGGCGTACTTGTTGTAATTCTCTTCACCCGCCGCGATGTCGCCGCGGGTGATCAGCTGCAACGTTTCCTCGGTGCGGGCCTGCTGGGCCGAGATGCGCGCCTTCGCCAGGGTTTCGAAGCGGTCCTGCGCGCCGGTGTCCATGGCGTCGGCCGCCACGCTCGTCGCGACGACCACCCATAGCAGCGCCAATGTCGCCGCGCCCGCCGCGGCCAGCACGCCGAGGTTGGCCATTCGGTTGGTGCGCTGCAACAGGATCCACGATCCCACCACGCAGGTGAGCAGCACCAGTGCGATCAACACGATGCTCAACCACGGCAACGCGGCGATGGCCTTCTGATCCTCGTGCACGGCGGCGAACCGGCTGGCGGTGAGCCGTTCGGCGTTGGGCAGCAGGGACTTCTGCATCACCTCCGAGGCCGCACGCAGATAGGACGAGCCCACCGGGAAGCCTTGCCGGTTGTTCGCTCGCGCCGTCTCGACCAGGCCGGTGTAGGCGGGCAGATCGGCGGCGATCCTGGCCACGATCTGCCTCGTCTCCTCGTCGGAGACGCCTGCGGTCGCCTCCGACAGCGCGGCGGCGGCATCGGCGAGCGATTGCTGATACTGCTTGCGCAACGCCGGTCCTTCGACGCCGGGGGCCAGGAAGGCGGTGGCCGCCGAGGCGTCGGCGGCCGACAGCGCCACGTACAGCCGCTGGGCGGCGAACGCGAGCGGCTCGGTGCGTTCGAGCGCGACGTCACGGCGCTCGCTCTTACCGCTCAGCTGGCTCGCGGACGCGAAACCGGCGAGCAGGCACAGCACAACGGAAACGACGACAACAACCGCGACCACCCCCGGCGTCGTTCCGGCGAAGCGTCGCAACCACAGGGTCCCGTTGCGGATGCGAGGTCCCACACCGTCCTCCTAACATCTCCCCGGCCGGTGTATCCGATCGCGATAGTACGGGAGCAGGATTCGGTGTGCCGACCGATTGCCCAGGTAGTGGACAATCGGGGTTTCAGAAGCGTGCGCGAACCGCCTTGGGCGCGGTGCTGATTCGGGCGGCCACCAGGGCGGCGGCGCACAGACCGGTGATGGTGAGCCAGCCGAGATGGGCGGGCAGTCGGAAGGCTGCGGCCGAGGTCAGGGCTCCGGGATGGCTGGCGATCAGCGAACCGATGACGGCAACGCCGAGCGACTGCCCGATCTGGCGGGAGGTGCTCGCCAAGCTGGCCGCGACGCCGGCCTGTGCGGGTGGCAGCCCTGCCACGGCAGTCGCCGTGATGGGCGTGTAGATCAGGCCGATGCCCGCGCCGAACATCGCGTAACCGATGAGCAGCAACAGGTTTGCGCTGCCGTCGAAGGTCAGCGTCAGCACCGCCGCGGCGGCGGTCGCCACCACCGCGCCCGTGCTCAGCGCGCTGCGGGCGCCGCGGCTCGCCACGATCCGGCCGGACATCGGTCCGAAGACGAACATGGCGGCCGCCATCGGCACCAGCGCCAGCCCGGCCACCAGTGGCGAGTCGTGCCGAATCTCCTGGAGATAGAACGTATTCAGGAACAGGAAGCCACCCATCGCGGCGAACGCGAGGATCGCGATCACGAACGCGCCGGTGAACGGGACCGAACGGAACACCCGCAGATCGATCAGCGGGTGCGGGTGGCGCGGCGCGTACCGCAGCAGCGCGGCGAGGCACACCGCCGAGCCGGCGAAGCTGCCCAGCGTCTCCGGTGCGAGCCAACCTCGGTGTGGCCCTTCGATAATCGCGAACACCAGCAGACCGAGCACGCCGATCACCAGCAGCTGCCCGATCGGGTCGAGCGCGCGCGGTCGCTCCGATTTCGACTGCGGGACCACCAGGAAGGTGAGCGCCAGCGCCGTCGCCGCGATCGGCACGTTGATCCAGAACACCGCTTCCCAGCCGATCGTCTCGACCAGTAAGCCGCCGATGACCGGGCCGGCCGCCATGCCGATCCCGATCGATCCGCTCCAGATGCCGATCGCCCGCACCCGTTGCCCCGGCTCGGTGAACACAGCCGAAATGATCGCCATCGCTACCGGAGTCAGCATCGAGCCGCCCACCGCCTGCAGCACCCGGAACGCGACGAGCCAGCCGATCGAGGGTGCGAGACTACACGCCAGCGAACTCATAGCGAATATCGCGAGGCCGATTTGGAAGATGGTCCTGCGGCCGATCCGGTCGGCGAGCGAGCCGGACAGCGTCAGCAAGCAGGCCAAGGTCAGCGTGTAGGCGGCGACCACCCACTGCGCACCCGCCACCGAACCGTCCAGCCCGCGACCGATCGCGGGTAGCGCGACGTTGACCGCGGTGGTGTCCACATTCGCCATCACGACGGCGGTGCAGCAGACGGCCAATACCGTGGCCTGGCGGATCGTCTTCGGGACACTCGGCGCAACGGGAGCGCTGATCGACATGCCAGCATACTTGCAGCATCCAGCGCGTCTGCCGTGCCCAACACACCGGGCGACCTCAGTCGTTCCACTTGGAACTCTGTGCGGACCTTGCAGACGGAGGCTCGGTAGGAGTTCGCCTAGCGGGCACCGACCGGGACAGGCGCACGCGTCGGTGCCGGTGATCGGCCGCCGTGCAGCCGGAACTCTTGTGGCGGACACCCTTTCCAGCGCCGGAACGCGCGGATGAAGGACGCGGCTTCCGCATAGCCGAGGCGGGCGGCGACCTGTTCGGTGGTCAGATCGGTGTGCCCGAGCAGTTGCTCCGACAGCAGCTGCCGGACCTCGTCGAGTAACGCGCGGAACGAGGTCTGCTCCTCGTTGAGCCGCCGCGACAGGGTGCGCGGGCTCATGAACAGTTCGTTGGCGACCGCGATCTGATCGGGAATATCGCCGGGGTTGCGGACGAGCAGTTCGCGCACGGTGCCCGCGACGCCGTTACGGGTGTGCTGTCGATCCAGCAGGTCACGGCAGAATTGCGCGCAGGTGTTGCGCGCCCGTTCGTCGGTGGTCGGCACGGCCTGGTCGAGCGTGCGGCCGTCGAAGAACATCGCATTGGCGTCTGCGCCGAAAAGGGGAGCCACAGCGAAGATCTCGCGATACCTACTGTTGTCCGTCGGCGCGCGGTGCCGGAATTCGACTCGCGTCGGCGTTATTTCGGTACGGCCCGCGGCACTGCCGATTGTCTTGATACCGGCCAGGATTCGCTCGGCCAGAAAAGCACGCACCTCCGGTGTGCTTTCGGAATCATCGAAGCGCAGGCGGAGCGAGCTCGCCGTTTCCTCGACGGTGAGCCTGCCGGACACCGAGGCGCGGTCGAGGTAGCGGGCCGCGACGTCGATGGCGTCGCGCAACGTACGGCTGCTGAGCAGCGCCAGGCCCCACGGGCTGTACGGCGGAATGTCGGCCCGGCCACCGGCTTCGGCCCCGAGTCCCGGCTCGGCGCCGCAGCGGGCGAGCAGCGTGCGCACCGCGAGCAGTTCCTGCTGCGCCGTGCACTCGGTGTCGGCAGGCGACAGCCGCGCGCCGGACAGGCAGTCCGCACCGGACATTCCGCGTTCCTCCGCGAGCCCGATCAGCACCCGAACACCGTCGGTGCTGCGGCGAAAATCCCGGTCGAACATGTACTCGCATTCCTCATCGAATTCGCCATACCCCGACGACTCGGCGAAATCTATCAATGCCGAGCCGCTCTGATGGGCAAAACGACAAACTGATCGAGGTGCGCGCGGTCGTAATGTCGTTGCCTGCGTCGGCTCGATCTTCGTGCGACGCTGTCGATTCGCGGTGGACGTTCAGGTGGTCCGGATAGCCGGTGCGCGCAAGAGTGCGACGCTCGCCGCGAGCAGCCAGAGGATGGTCAGGCCGCCGGTGGTGGCCGTGGTGCCCCAGCCGTTGGCCGCGTAGAAGTCGGCGGGGTTGTTGCCGAAGTACATCGAGGGCACGAAGGCCAGGTGGATTGCGGCCAAGCCGAAGGCGGACCACACCGTCCAGCGTGGCAGCAGAGCGGTGCCTGCGATGGCAGTGCCGAAGGCGATGAGGAATAAGGCGATCAACAGCTTCGACAGCGAGCCGTAGAGGAGGTAGGTGCCGGTGACGGCGATGGTGGGATCGATGGGGTCGGGTGCGGCGATTGCGGCGCCGACCTCGAGGCAGGTGGAGATGGAGGTGACCGTTAGCCACATCAGTCCGGTGACTGCGCTCAGCGAGCCGAGCCAGGCGTAGACCGGGCCGTGCGCCTTCAGCAGGTGCGGGAGACCGACCATGAACACGACGAGCAGGGCGCTGCCGATGAGTCCGAACATGCTGCGGGTGAGGATGTTCCAGTCCGGTGGCGGGCCGCCGTAGACGAAATAGAGCGGTAGTTCGACCAGCATCAGGAGTGTGGCGATCAGGCCCGCCGAGGCGGTGGTGCGCTGGATGACGGTGCTGTTCATGATGCCCTCTTCTCTGATTAATATATCTCTTATACTATAAGGCGCATGCTAATGTTCCCGCCGTTCGTGCACAAGCGCTGAGGAGGCACCATGGTCGACGACACCCCGCCGGACGAGCTGGTCCGCCTGTGGCGGCTGCCCACCGGGCCGAAACTCGGGCGACCGGCCGGACTCGATGTCGATCAGGTCGTGCGCACCGCGGTGGAACTGGCGGACCGCGACGGGTTGTCGGGTGCGACGCTGCCGAAGATCGCCGAAAAGCTGGGTGTCACACCGATGTCGCTCTATCGGCATATCGGGTCGAAGGAGGAGCTGTTCGTCCTGATGGCCGACGCCGCGACCGGACTTCCCCCGGAGTTCCCTGCGCCGCAGGATGATTGGCGACCTGCGTTGCGCGAGTGGGCCGTTGCCCTGTGGTCGGTGCACCGGCGGCGCCCCTGGCTCACCCAGCTGCCGATCTCGGGACCGCCCAGCGGGCCCGGCGCCATCGGCTGGATGGATGCGGGTTTACGCGCGCTGCGGCCCACCGGACTCGACGCCGGAGCGAAGGTCGGGGTGGTGATGGTGGTCAGCGGGTACGTGCGGCAAGCCGATCTGCTGGCGCAGCAGCTCGAACAAGGCAGGCGCACAACAGGTCTCGATGAGACGCAGATCAACCGCGACTATGGGCGGCACATGGCGCGGCTGGTCGATCCGGAGCGGTTTCCGGACGCGGCGGAGCTGTTCGGGTCCGGACTGTTCGAATCGGCGACGCCGCCGTCGACACCCGATCCGAGTCAGGATGATTTCGAGTTCGGGCTCGAGGTGGTGCTGGACGGTGTGGCTGCGACGGTTGCTCGTATCAGGTCTGGCACGTAGGGCCGACTGACACAACGCGTTCCGCCCTGACTCCTGGGCGTCGAAGGATCGCACGACGACGCAGCGGTAGGCGTCGCGGAAGACGCTCTGCGGACATCGGTGCGGCTCCCGCTGCGTTCGCCGGAGCCGCACGACGGCCAGCCGCGGCGTCCCGGTTCGGCAGGACGTTCAGGAATCTCGGACCACGACGCCGAGGTGGCGGGCGAAGGCCGGGGCCAGTTCCATCAATTGGCCGTTGTCGATGGTTGCGCCGCGCAGGGAATCGAGGCCATCGGTGATGTCGAGCGCGCGGGCGCCCCGCAGGTCGACCTTGGTCAACTTGACTCGGTTCACTACGAGGCTTTCCAGGGTGGATCCGGGGAAGGTGACGTTGGTGAGCGTGGCGTCACCGAAATCGCAGTCACGCAGCACACATTCGACGAACGACACGTCACGCAATTTCGCGGTGCGGAAATTGACCGAGTCGAATTTGCAGCCCTCGAAACGCACTCGACGCAGACTCGAACCCGCCAAATCCACACCGGACATAGCACCAGCAAGCACTTCGCCATCCAGCCACCCGGTGTCGGCAAGCTCGGTCCCCACCCAGCGCACATTGCGCAGCCACACGTCGGCAAACCTGGTGTGCCGCATACTCCCCCGGGTGAACGCCACCGACGTGAACGCCGACTCGCTGAAGCGAGCGTTCTGCACCTCGACATCCTCGAACTCACCGCCGTCCAGATGCACGCAGTCGTAGTCCCCCTCCGGCTCGAGGTCGCCCTCCCATGCCGCGAGATGGCGCGCGTAGGGCAGGTCTTCGAGCTTGTGCGGCATGCGATTCCTCCGGTGCGGGTTGGTGGTGCGACAACAGTCGAGTATTCCGTCCGGCACCGACAGGTCCATTGTCGGCTGCGCACACGGCGATGATCGCGCGGCGCTGACAGAGATCGGTCCCGTGCTCAGCCGCTGCCTCGCCAAAGCGTCCTTTCGGATGCCGACTGCTCACAGCGCAATGATCGCGCGGTACTGACAGAGATCAGTCCCGCGGTAAGCCCGCGGCCTCGACCAGGCACCCGTTCGATGCGGACGAGGAGGCGCATCCACATTGCCAGCCAGGTTCGACTGATGAGTCCGCCGACCGGCCAGCGCCGCCACTGTTGCGCACACGGTCACCGTCGCGACCAGGACGTGGGGCCGAGCGCACCAGGCCCTGACCGACCGGTCGCCGTGACATGCTGGGCTGCATGCGCATCGACGGAACTGTTGCTCCTGGATACACGGCGGTTCGGGACGCGTTCGCGGCGAACTTCGCTGACCAGGGCGAGGTCGGGGCGGCCGTGTGCGTGTATCGGGACGGAAAGCCGGTGGTCGATCTGTGGGGTGGGCTGGCTGATCCTGACACCGGCCGGCCGTGGGAGCGCGACACTCTGCAACTGGTCTACTCGGCCACCAAAGGGGTGGTGGCGGCCGCCGCCCATCTGCTGGTCCAGCGCGGTCAGCTCGACTTGGACGCACCGGTGGCCCGGTACTGGCCGGAGTTCGCGGCGGCGGGCAAGGGTGAGATTCCGGTGCGCTGGTTGCTGACTCATCAGGCGGGTCTTGCCGCGATCGACAAGCCGGTGCCGCTCGCCGACGCGCTGGCGTGGACACCGATGGTGGACGCGCTGGCCGCGCAAGCGCCGAACTGGGTACCAGGCACCGACCACGGGTACCACGGCCGGACCTACGGATGGCTCGTCGGCGAGGTGATCCGGCGCATCACCGGGTGCACCGTCGGACAGTTCCTGGCCGAGGACATCGCGGAACCCTTCGATATCGATTTCTTCATCGGATTGCCTGCCGCCGAACAACATCGGGTCAGCCGGTTGATGTTCGCGCCGAAACCGGACCTGACGGCGCTAACCGACGAACTGGTACCGGAACAGTTCCGGCCGATGGTCGCGGCACTACGCGACCCGGAATCGTTGGCAAACCGAGCCTTCCAGATCACCGACCCACCCGACATCGACTTCAACTCCCCCGCCGTACACGCCGCGGAGATTCCCGCGAGCAACGGCATCGGCACCGCACGCGGGCTGGCACGCCTGTACGCCGCATTGGTCGGCGAGCTCGACGGGCACCGGCTGCTGACCCCGGACACCCTCGACGCCGCAATCCGCGAGCAGACCCGCGGCATCGATCGAGTGATCATGCTGCCGGACCGCTACGCCAGCGGATTCATGCTCCCGATCGCCGATCTCACCCTGGGCGGACCGAATTCGTTCGGTCACCCCGGCCGCGGCGGTTCCCTCGGCTACGCCGACCCCGAACGCACCCTCTCCTTCGCCTACGTCACCAACCACATCGTCGAAGGTGCCCTAGACCTACGCGCCCACAACCTGGTCGAAGCCCTCGAAACCGCCCTCACCTAACCCACCACTCCCGCACCCGGCCACCAACCAACAGCCGCACCACTTCTCAGGATCCGCACTGGGTTCTCGGGCCTCCAAAGCAGTGCGGACCCCGAGATCAAGTGCGGCTGTTCGCCAAGCCGCCCCTGACCTAACCCCAAGTCGCACGCTGACTGAACTTACCCAAACCGCCCGCTGACTTGACGCACGAAATGTCCTCTTGACGTAGGCAGCAGCATGCGTCAAGAAGGTGCTGCCTACGTCAAGTCGTCTGGCTCAGCGAGTGCGGCTATTGCCAAGTCGCCCGCGGACTTGACCCCAAACCGCCCACTGGCTTGACACACGAAGCGTCTTCTTGGCGTAGGAAGCAGCATGCGCCAAGAGAGTGCTGCCTACGTCAAGTCGTCTGGCTCAGCGAGTGCGGCTATTGCCCAAGCCACCCGCTGACCTAGCCCAAGCCCGAAACTGCCCTCGCCTAGCCCACCGCTCCCGGCTCCTACGCCCGGCCACCAACCAGCAGCCGCAACACTTCTCGGGATCCGCACTCGTTCTCGGGCCCCCAAAGCAGTGCGGATCCCAAGAGGGAGTGCGGCTGTTCGCCAAGCCACCAGCTGACCTAACCCCGAGCCGCGCGCTGACTGAACCTCAAGTCACCCGCTGACCTGCACAAAGCCGCCGCGGACGTGAACCGAGCCCACCCGCCGACTTGACGGACGAAGGATCCTCTTGACGTAGGCAGCAGCATGCGTCACGAGGATGCTGCCTACGCCAAGTCGTCCGGCTCAACGCTTGCGGCTATTGCCAAGTCGCCCGCGGACCTAACTCCAAGTCGCCCGCTGACCTGACGCACGAAGCATCCTCTTGACGTAGGCAGCAGCATGCGTCACGAGGATGCTGCTTACGTCAAGTCGTCTGGCTCGGTGGAGCGTTGGACCGCTGAGGTGGGGTGGTGGTGGCTTGGTTGAGGGTGGGCTAGTGGAGGGTGCGGATCCAGCGGCGGGTGTCGGCTGGGTCGATTACGTCGTCCAGTTCGAGGACGGTGGCGGCGGTTAGTGCTTTGCCGTTGGTGTAGGCGAGGGTGACCAGGTTGTCGAAGGCTTCCTGGCGTTTGATTGGGTCTTCGATGGCGGCGAGTTCTTTGGCGAAGCCTAGGCGGACGGCTCCTTCCAGGCCCATGCCGCCGATTTCGCCGGTGGGCCAGGCTACGACGAAGTGGGGTGCGCGGAAGGAGCCTGCGGCCATGGCTTGGGCGCCGAGGCCGTAGCCCTTGCGCAGGATGATGGTGCCCCAGGGGACCGACAGTGCGCCCGCGTCGATGAACAGGCGGCTGAATTTGGTGACGGTGGCGTCTTTTTCGGCTTCGGGGCCGACCATGAAACCCGGTGTGTCGCAGAGGGAGACGATCGGTAGGTCGTTGGCGTCGCACAGGCGCAGGAAGCTGCTGAGTTTGTCGGCGGCGGGGGCGTCGATGGCGCCGCCGAGGTGGTGGCAGTTGTTGGCGATCAGGCCGTAGGGGCGGCCCTCGACGCGGATCAGGGCGGTGACGATGCCGACGGCCCAGTCGCGGCGCAGCTCGAGGATGGAGTCGAGGTCGGCGATGGCTTCGATGGCCGCGCGGATGTCGAAGGCGTGTAAGCGGTTCTCCGGGACGACGTGGCGGGACAGGCGTGGGTCCGGAGCGGTCCAATCATCAACCGGCCCTTGGAAGTACGCCAGGTATCGCTGGGCGACGCGGACAGCCTCGGCTTCGTCGGCGGCGACGATGTGCACGACACCGTTGCGGCGCTGGACCTCGATCGGGCCGATGTCCTCGGGCGCGTAGACGCCGAGGCCGCCGCCTTCGATCATGGCCGGGCCGCCCATGCCGATGTTCGCGTCGGGGGTGGCGATCACCACGTCGCACATGCCGAGCAGCGCGGCGTTGCCCGCGAAGCAGCGGCCGGACACGATGCCCAGCAACGGGACTCGGCCGGACAGCGCGCCCATCGCACGGAAGGTGGTGACGTCGAGGCCCGAGATGCCGCCGTAGTCGGTGTCGCCGGGACGTCCGCCACCGCCCTCGGTGAAGAAGACCACCGGAAGGTGTTGTGCGCGGGCCAGTTCGAGCATGCGGTCGGTCTTGGCGTGATTGCGCATGCCCTGGGTGCCCGCCAGCACGGTGTAGTCGTAGGACATGACGACCACCCGGGTGCGGTCGGCGCCGAACCGGTCGGCGTTGATCGTCGCGACGCCGCCGATCAGGCCGTCGGCCGGGGTATTTGCGATCAAGTCTTCCGGACTGCGGCGCAGGCGTTGCGCGGCGACCGCCAGTGCGCCGTACTCCACGAAGCTGTCCTGGTCGACGAGGTCGGTGATGTTCTCGCGGGCGGTGCGCCTGCCGAGCCGGTGGCGTTTGGCGACTGCATCGGGGCGGGACTCGTCGAGGGTGACGCGGTGGCGGTCGCGCACCTCGGCCAGGTCCGGGCGGATCGTGTCGAGGTCGACCGCTGCGATGTCAGCGACGGTCCTGTCATGGTCGGCTTCGGCCCAGACCAGCAGGGGCGCATGAGGATCCACCGTCGTACCCGGTGCGGCGATGTGCCGTCGGATGCGCAGCGGTTGTTCGGCGCGCAAGACGTGCTGCATCTTCATAGCTTCCAGCACAGCGACCTCGGCACCAGCGGCGACGACGGTGCCCGGTTCGACCAGGCTGACCACGGTCCCGCCCATCGGCGAGCGCAATGCCTGTTCGTCGTCTTGCAGGACAACAGCATCCGAGACGTCTGCAATGACGCCAGGTTCGATATGCACCGCAGGCGCGTAATCCCTTGCCCAAGCGGATAGTTCGATCAAACTATCCTCGAACCACGCTGTCGATACGGTGACCCCGTCGGCGAGCTCGTCCAACGCCGCTCGCAGCAACGCCACATTCGTATCGACACCGACCACCACGGTTTCGGCCAACGCGTCCGAACACCGGCGCAGCGCAGCGGAATACGACGGACCACGCGCGATCACCTTCGCCAGCAACGAATCGAACTGCGCCCCTTGCCGCATACCCGCATAAGCGGCAGTATCGACCCGAACACCCACCCCGGTCGGCGCGGCGAATTGTGCCACCGTGCCCGTGCTCGGCAGCACATCACCACCCGCAGTGACGATTTCGGCATTCACCCGCGCCTGCACGGCGTACCCACGCGGACCCCCAACGGGCACCGCAAGTCCATCGAGACTGCACCCTTGCGCCAGATCCAGTTGCATCGCAACGAGATCCACCCCCATCACCTCCTCGGTGACCGTATGCTCCACTTGCAGTCGCGGATTCACCTCGAGGAACCACGCATCATCACCACGCACCAGGAACTCGACGGTGATCACCCCGCGACACCCCACCGATTCGGCCAACCGCACCGCATCACCGTGCAGCCGTTCCCGCAGCACCGCAGCAAGATTCGGCGCAGGCGCGACCTCGATCAACTTCTGCTGCCGCCGCTGCACACTGCAATCCCGATCCCCGACAGCCACCGCCCGCACCCCATCAGCCACCACCTGCACCTCGATATGCCGCGCATCGGCCACCAACGCTTCCGCATACACCGCGTCGTCCCCGAACCCCGCCAACGCCTCCGCCCGACACCGCTCATACGCCTCCCCCAGCACCGCCGAATCCCGCACCACCCGCATCCCGCGCCCGCCACCCCCAGCAGCCGCCTTCACCATCACCCCGTCCGGATGCGCGACCAGCAACTCCGCGATCTCCGCCACCCCCGCCCCCGCCGACGTCGCCGCCAACACCCGCACACCAGCCCGCTCCGCCGCCGCCCGCGCCGCAACCTTGTCCCCGAACGTCCGCAACACCTCCACCCCCGGCCCCACGAAAACCAGCCCCGCCGCCGCACAAGCAGCCGCCAACTCCGCACTCTCACTGAGAAACCCATACCCCGGATGCACCAACGCCCCCACCCCACCTACCTGGGCCGCCCCCACCACAGCCTGCACATCGAGGTACGCCCCAGCACCGTCCCCCGGCAGCCGCACCACCTCATCCGCCAACCGAACATGCAGCGCATCCCGCTCCTCAGCAGTACACACCGCCACGGTCGCATACCCCCGCTCCCGAGCAGCCCGCAAAACCCGAACCGCCACTTCCCCCCGATTAACCACCACCACGCGCATCCCGACAGTCTCCCCCCAGCCCCACCCCAGCACCGACCGGGACATGCCCAAGACGATTCCGCCCAGCACCACACCGGCCGGAACACCCGGAGGCGAGGTTCGCCCCTCGACGTCCACTCACTCGACCGAGGCGAAGAAACCCGCCACGACCTGTCGATTCAGACGATGAACCCGTCCAGGGCTTCGGCGACAGCTATCGGCGCGAAATGGTGGAGGCCGTGACCGACCCCGGCGAGGCTACGGACGGTTCCGCCCGTCGATCGAACGAGCGCGCTGTCCTCCTCGGAAGTCATGGTCATCACCGCCGGATCACCGCGCAGCAACAACACAGGTCCGGGTATGGCGGCAAGCCAGCTCTCCGCGTGAACCAAGCATTCGTAGACCGTTTCGCGGTCATCGAGCAGCGCGCCGATGAAGTCCGGGTCGTGGCGCCGCAGCGACGCCGCCATCCCGAGCAGATACGGATGATCCCGGCCGAGCGCGTCCGCGAAGGTCCCGTCGCCGTAGGCTTCCCCGCCGAGCAACTCCAATAATTCCGCCTCTGGGCGGCCGCACCATTCCCGCCATCGCCGCAGCCGCTCGACGCTGTGATCGAGTATCCGATACATCCGCTCTGGAATGAGCGGGGTATCCCCGAGAACCAGTCCGGCGAACAGCCGCGGTACCGCACCGGCCGCAGCGAGTACGGCTTGACCGCCGTACGAATGCCCGTACCACCAAGCCGGGGTCGGGATCTCGCGCTCCGCCCATTCGGCAAGAGTCGCGCCGACGATGTCGAGGCCGTAACTTCCCGGCGTCCAGGTTGATTCGCCATGGCCGGGCAAATCCACTGCCCACCACCGAATCCGATCCGGCAGCGCCGACAGCAACTCCTCGCACAACCGTGACGAACCCGAGCCGCCATGTACGACGACCAACGGCAGGTCCCCCTCCCCTCCACTCCGCACGTTTATCACCCGCCCAGTCTCCAACACAGGAGCGGGACATGCCGGAGTTGAATAGCGAGGTTGCGCCCCGCTGGCCCGATCGGAAGCACCGAATCTGTTGCGGCGCTACGGACGCCGACGACAGCAGGTCCTGTCATTACGGCTGAACCGGCCGGACTTCGCTTGCCTTGCGGTACTTCCCGTGTCGCCCTTCACCGATGAGCCACGTCACCGGCATCCCCGGCGTGATGCGTTGGTCGTCGCCCTCGTACTGCCAGCGCGAGAACCACACATCGTCGCCGGACTGGCTGGCGATGAGACCGTCGTAGCTGTGCGGCAGCCACCATCGAACCACCCCGTCGAGGCTCGGATCGGGCTCCTTCGCCGCCTTGACCTGCCCGTACGGCACCGAGCCACCCGGCCCCCGCCACCCGCTCGAGGTCGGGAGCAACGGCTGGTCTCCACCCGCATCGTCGGCGGGCCAGATCTTTCCGCTGCGGGCCAGGACATCGTCGTGGATGCGTTGTGCGAGTTCACACGCCACACCGCTCGGGGTCGACTCACTCGGCGTACAGCCGACTAGGACGTTCAAGGCCGGAATGGTGAACTCGATCCACCATCCGGGTGGAGAAGGTTGCCGACTGAGGTGCTCAGGGATCGTTTCGTCGATGTGTACCTCGAAGCCGAGAGCCGACTCGATGTCAGCCGCCAGCAAGTCGGCGCCTCGCCTCGATGTTGCCTGATCCATGTGGCTATCCTCCCGAATAGGGGACGGTGCAACGGTTGATGGGGGTCACGTAGAGGTGCTTTCCGGCAGCGTGCGAAGCGATCACCTGGATTTCGTCGCCGGAGTCGTACACATAGTTTCCGCCTTGGTACCGAGGGATGGTGAAGTGCAGGTTGTCGTCCTTGTGGATCGTCTCGGTTTTCAGCGGCGAGCCGTTGATCAGGATCTGGTAGTCGTATCTGCCTGGCACATGGGAGATGTCGTTGATGAACATGGCCCAGGCGATGTTGCCGATGTAGTCCGTTCCGGCCGGCCTGGTATCGACTTCGACCCTGCCCCAGTTGGTCGTGACGCGGTAGTTGGTGCACGGCTGGTAGTCCGCCTGTGCGGCTCCAGCGGCCTGCACACCGGTGATCATCAGGATCATCGATGCGACGGCAAAGAGCAGTGTTCGGATGAATCCGGCAGAGCGGCCGTACGCGGCCGGATCACCCGTGCGGAAAAGGTTCATGACTTGCTCCCCCTGTTGTTCTGAGCTGTGAACAGCTGCAGCAGCTCCGGACACTCCCCGGTCCGAAACTTGTTTTGTCACAGGGTTTGACGGCCGACCCGGCGGATCGGTTCCCCGATTTCGGAAGATATTTTTCCGACCGGAGAACCGTTACTTCGATGCTCAGTGTGGACACGTCTACCGCACGCTCGGCGTCCCGATTGGCGTAGACGGGGCGCGCACACGACGACAAGGAGACGGCCCGGTCGCTAGCGACGAGACGCCCCGGTCGCTAGCGCCGTTGATCAACGTGGGCCACTACCGCATCGCGAAAGCTCGACCGAAGCTCAGGCGGTACGGGTCGCTTCCAACGGCCGACCCTCGGATGCATCCCCAGCAGAGCTCGCGCCGCGCGCGAAGGTGAGGACACCGTCTTCGATCGGCCCCTTACGGAGCATCTTGCGATCACGGAAGTAGTTGTTGATGACCTGCCAGGGACCTCGAACACCCTGCCGCGGCATAACAGCGTCACCACGCTGGATGTACCCGGAGGTCAGCGCACCACCCATGACCGAGTCGGGCGACCGGTCGCCTTCTTCGGCCACCGCGACCATGCGCGTGTAACCCTTCGCCTTCATGTGGTTGAGAACCCGACAGAAGTACTCGGCGGCGAGGTCGGCCTTCAGCGTCCAGGAAGCGTTGGTGTAACCGAGGACCATGAGCGCGTTCGGCACACCATCGAGCAACGCGCCCTTGTAGACGACCCGGTCACGGGTGACCACGGGTTCGCCGTCCACCTCGAGAGTGGTGCCGCCGAGCATCTGCACCCGCAGGCCGGTCGCACTGATCACGATGTCGGCGGGCAGTTCCTCGCCCGAGGCGAGCCGGATGCCGGTCTCGGTGAAACTCTCGATGCGGTCGGTGACGATGGACGCCTTGCCGCTGCGCAGCACCTTGAACAGGTCACCGCTGGGCACGACGCACAGCCGCTGGTCCCACGGGTTGTAGGACGGCGTGAAGTGCCGCATGTCGATGTTCGGACCGAGTTGCAGCCGCACCGCGGCGAGCAGCAGCTTGCGCGATGCGGCGGGATTGGTGCGGGACAGCTGAAAACTGGCGCGCTGCAACGCGATATTGCGCGCGCGGCCGGCCCGGTAGGCGATCTTGGCGGGCACGCGGGCGAGCTTCATGCCGACGGCGACGGGGTCGTCGGCGGGCAGCGCGGTGATGTAGGTGGGCGACCGCTGCAACATGGTGACGTGCGCTGCGTCGCCGCTCATCGCGGGGACGAGGGTGATCGCGGTGGCACCGCTGCCGATGACGACGACGCGCTTGCCGCGGTAGTCGAGGTCCTCGGGCCAGTGCTGCGGGTGCACGATCTGCCCGCCGAAGTCCGCCTCGCCGGGAAATTCGGGCCGGTAGCCGTTGTCGTAGTCGTAGTAGCCGGTGCAACCGACCAGGAAGTTGCTGGTGAAGGTCTCGACGTCGCCGGTCTGTTCATTCAGCGCCTCGACGGTCCAGATGCCTGCCTCGCTGGACCAGCGGGCGGTGGTCACCTTGCGCCCGAAGTGGATGTGCTCCTTGACGCCGTATTCGACGGCGGTGTCCTCGACGTACTGGCGGATGTGCGGCCCGTCGGCGAGCACCTTGGTGCCGATCCACGGGCGGAAGCCGTAGCCGAAGGTGAACATGTCCGAGTCGGAACGGATGCCCGGGTACCGGAACAGGTCCCAAGTCCCGCCGATGGCGGTGCGGCGCTCCAGGATGGCGTAGCTGCGTCCGGTCTGCTCACGGGTGAGGTGGCAGGCCATGCCGATGCCGGAGAGGCCCGCGCCGATGATCAGTACGTCGACATGCCGCGTCATTGAGGATCTCGTTTCGTCTGGTCACGCCTCGATCACCTTCGACCGAGAGCTCCTTGTCGAGGTTACGTGTTATTTGAGGTTACGTCTAGTAGCGGTTGCTGGAAACACGCTGACGAGGGCCGCCCAATTAAAACCGGGTTGGTTTCAACCGGTGACTCCGACCCGCGGCGCGCACAGCATGGATAACTGCGGCGCGCTCAGCGGCGATCCGCGTCCCTGTCCCCTACCCGAGGTGTCGCGTGTCATCAATTGTCTTGGAGCCGACACCGATTCGGGTTCGGTCGGCGGCTCGATGGCGGCCGCGCAAGACCTGGCTGCGGGTCGTCAGCCCGCTGGTCCTCGTGGTCGCATGGCAGGTTGCCAGCGCCACCGGCGTGCTGCCGGAACGGTTGCTCGCCGCGCCGGTCACCATCGCGGAAACCACCTGGGAACTGCTGCGGGATGGGACGTTGCAGGAAGCGATCACGGTGTCGCTCGGCCGTGCGGCGACCGGATTCGTGATCGGTGCAGTGCTGGGGATCGGCCTGGCCGTGGTGGCCGGTTTGAGCACGGTCGGCGAATACGTGGTCGATCCGCCGATGCAGATGCTGCGCACCGTGCCGTTCTACGGGCTGATCCCGCTGCTGATCCTGTGGTTCGGCATCGGTGAGCTGCCGAAGGTGGTGCTCGTCGCGTTCGGCGCGGCAATTCCGTTGTATCTCAACACCTTCGCCGGTATCCGCGGGGTGGACGGCAAACTGGCCGAGCTGGCCGAGGTGCAACAGCTCGGCCGACTCGCGCTGCTCGGGCACATCGTGCTGCCGGGGGCACTGCCGCAGACCCTCGTCGGATTGCGCCAGTCGCTGGGTATCGCGTGGCTGGCGTTGATCGTCGCCGAACAGGTCAATGCCGATGCGGGACTTGGTTTTCTGATCAATGACGCCCGCGAATTCTTGCGCACCGATGTCATCGTCGTCGGCCTGCTGGTGTACTGCGTGCTCGGCCTGCTGACCGACGCGTTCGTCCGACTGATCGAAAGGAAGGCGCTGGCATGGCGACGCGGGTTCTTGGGGCAGTGATCTCGGCCCAGCCGACGGCAAGCGAACCATCGGCACCAGACACTGCTCGCCATCCGAACTCGCCGGCAGCGGGCGAGACCGCGAACACTCCGGTGGCCGGGGTGCGCGGGCTGGTGCGCGATTTCGACGGCCGGCGCGTGCTCGACGGTCTCGATCTCGACATCGCCCCAGGCGAATTCGTCGCTCTGCTCGGTCGCAGCGGCTCGGGAAAGTCCACCCTGCTGCGCGCGCTCGCCGGTCTCGATCGAGGTGTTCGGGGCGAGCTGACCACGCACGGCACCATTGCCGTCGCCTTCCAGGAACCGCGACTGGTGCCGTGGAAACGCGTGCTGGCCAACGTATTACTCGGTTTGCGGCACCCGGATCCCAAGGCTGCGGCACGCGCCGCGCTGGCCGAGGTCGGCCTGGCCGAGCGCGCTGACGCCTGGCCGCTGACGCTTTCCGGTGGCGAGGCGCAACGTGCCAGCCTGGCTCGGGCCCTGGTGCGCGAGCCGGATCTGCTGCTGCTCGACGAACCCTTCAGCGCCCTCGATGCGCTGACCCGAATCACCATCCACCGCCTCGTCATCGACCTGTGGCAGCGCCGCCGTCCCGGCGTCCTGCTGGTCACCCACGACGTGGACGAGGCCCTACGCCTGGCCGACCGGGTGCTGGTGCTCGGCGACGGCCGCATCGCCCATGAGTCCCGCATCGAGCTGCCGCGTCCGCGCCGCAGCGATCACCCGCTCCTGCTCTCCCTGCGCGAAACCCTGCTCGCCGAACTCGGCGTCGCACCGGAAGGAACCGAATGAAAGCCAGAAGGCTGCTGCTCGCAACGACTCTCGCACTGGTCGTCACGGTCGGCACGGCCTGCGGGTCCGACAAGTCCGACGACGCGGCGGTGCGGCTGGACGGTTCGGTGGACCTGTCCCAGGTGACGGTTCGCGCGGGCGATCAGAAGGGCACCGGGTTGCAAGCCTTGCTCACCGCGGCAGGCGAGGTGGAGACGCCCTACAAGATCACTTGGTCGCAATACCAGGCGGGCCCGCCGATGTTGGAGGCGATCAACTCCGGCGCCGTCGATATCGGCGGCGTCGGCAACGCTCCGCCGATCTTCGCCGCGGCGGCCAAATCGGCGATCAAGATTGTCAGCGCGTACCAGGCAGGCAAAGAGGGTCAAGGCATTGTGGTGCCCAAGGATTCGCCGTTGCGCAGCCCGGAAGAATTGCGCGGCAAGAAGATTGCTGTCACCAAGGGCAGCTCGGCGCACGCCCACCTGCTCGCGGTGCTGAGCAAGGCAGGCCTCAAATGGGACCAGATCGAGCCGCAATACCTACAGCCGCCGGACGCATTGGCCGCACTCACCACCGGCCGGGTGGACGCGTGGGCCATCTGGGATCCGTACACCGCCCAGGCCGAGCAGCAAGCCAACGCGCGAATCCTGGTGAGCGGCAACGGTTATGTGACCGGGGACGCCTTCTACGTTGCCGGTGACAAAGCACTGGGCAGCAAGGCGACCGCCGCCGCGCTGCGTGACCTGCTCGCCCGCATCGCCCGGGCGCACGCCTGGGTCAACACGCACCCGGAGCAGTGGGCGAAGACCTACGCCGAACTCACCGGCCTGCCTTACGACGTCGCGCTCACCGTCGTGAAACGTGGCCCGTACCAAGACCATCCGCTCGACGCCGCCGCCATCGCCGCCGAGCAAGGCGTCGCCGACGCGTTCGCCGACGCCGGGCTGATCCCGCGCAAGGTGCACATCGCCGACTACACCGACACCCGCTTCAACGACCTGTTCCCCGCTTCCTGAGGAGTTGGCTCCATGAGTTTGTCGTTCCATTGGTTCCTGCCCACCTACGGTGATTCGCGCGGCCTGGTCGCCGGCGGGCACGGCACCTTCATGTCCGGCGACCGCCCCGCAACCCTGCGCTACCTGAACCAGATCGGGGCCGCCGCCGAGGACAACGGCTTCGAGGCCGTTCTCACCCCGACCGGCGCCTGGTGCGAGGACGCGTGGCTCACCACGGCGATGATGGTGGACACCACCGAGACGCTGAAGTTCCTGGTCGCGCTGCGCCCCGGCTTGGTCAGCCCGACGCTGGCCGCGCAGATGGCGGGCACCTTCCAGCGGCATTCGCAGGGCAGGTTGCTGCTGAACGTCGTCACCGGCGGCGAGCCGCACGAACAGCAGGCCTACGGCGACTTCCTGGACAAGGAACAGCGCTACACCCGCACCGGCGAGTTCCTGCATGTGGTACGTGAGCTGTGGCGCTCGCAGGAGCCGATCACCTTCGAGGGCGAGCACATTCACGTCCGCGACGCGCTACTGAGCAACCGGCCCGATCCCATTCCGCCGGTGTTCTTCGGTGGGTCCTCCGCGCCGGCCGGTCCGGTCGCGGCCCGCTACGCCGACACCTATCTCACTTGGGGTGAGCCGCTGCTCGCGGTGAGCAGGAAGCTGGAGTGGATCCGGCGTCTCGCCGTCGATCAGGGGCGCATTCTCGACTACGGTCTGCGCATCCACGTGATCAGCCGCGATACCTCGGAAGAGGCGTGGGCCGAAGCAGATCGGCTGCTGCAAGGCATCGATCCGGCCGATATCGAGCGGGTGCAGGCGAGCCTGGCGCGCAGCGAGTCGGAGGGGCAGCGTCGGATGTCCGAGTTGCACGGGGGTGCCACCGATCGGCTGGAGATCGCACCTAACCTGTGGGCCGGGGTCGGGCTGGTGCGTGGTGGGGCGGGTACGGCGCTGGTCGGCTCGCACGCCGAGGTTGCCGAGCGGCTGGTGGAGTACTCGAAGTTGGGGATCAGCCACTTCATTCTGTCCGGGTATCCGCATCTGGAGGAGGCGTACTGGTTCGGTGAGGGGGTGTTGCCGATTCTCGAGCGCAAGGGGTTGTGGACGCATCCGTCTCGACCGGCCGCCGCGCCGGTTGCGACACCGTTCGCGGCGTCGTCCAGCAGCTGACGCGCGGGGCTGATTTCGTGCACTGAGGCCGACGTCGGCGGGCAGTACTGCTGCCCGCTGGCGGTAACCGGAAGAGAAACCAGCCGCCTGGGTGATGGCGGAATCCGCGACGCGGGCGCCAGTCCTCCGTACAGCAAGCACTTCAGAACCGCACCCCACTCGATTCTGCTGCCAGTCGCCTCGACCCGACACCGCACAGACCTCGATTGCCCACCCGTTTCGCTTCCCCGTCCGTTTCGCAGGCGATCAGCTGGCCCAGTCCGGTACCGCACACCCGCTGATTCCGGCGCACGTTTCGCAGGCGATCAGCCGGCCCAGCCCGATACCCCCCCCCCGATTCCGGCGCACGTTTCGCAGATGACCCGGCGGCCCAACCCGATACACATACCAGCTGATTCCCGGCACATGTTTCGAAGGCGACCCGGCGGCCCAGTCCGATACCGCCCACCCAACGATTCCCGGCAAACGTTTCGCAGGCGATTCAGGAGCTGAACCGCCACAGCACGCCCGCCAACTTCCCCACGTTTCGCGGCCCCGGCTGCTGAACCTCGCCACCGCACACCCACTGATTTCCCGCACACGGTTTCGCATGCGATTCGGTGTGCGGAGAATCAATAGGTGTGCGTTTGTGCAGGTAGCAGACCCCCAGTTGACGGCGGCGCACGCACTCCTACGAGAATGGTCTGTCGGTTCGGCGCTCAGGCGGGACCTCTGGACGAGTTCGTAAGGGAGTCATGACCACCCCAGCCGCTCAGCGATGGCGCCGCCGTTTGCCCGACACCGCGATGTCCGATGGAGCGCCCACGCTGGCGCGCAGGCTCGGCCGCATCGACCTCACGGCGATGGGTGTCGGCACCATTGTCGGCGCGGGCATCTTCGTGATCACCGGTGTGGCCGCCGCGGAGAAGGCCGGGCCCTCGATCGTGCTGTCGTTCGTGCTGGCCGGCACGGTGTGTGTGCTGGTCGCGCTCTGCTACAGCGAGCTGGCGGCGATGGTGCCGGTGTCCGGCAGTGCCTACACCTACACCTATGCCACGCTCGGCGAGGGGCCCGCGTTCCTGGTCGGCTGGAATCTGTTGCTGGAGTTCGTGATTGCCGGAGCCGCGGTGGCGATCGGCTGGTCCGGGACCACGGTGTCGGCGCTGGATTCGTTGTTCGGCATCACCATTCCGAAGGCCATCGCGGCGGGGCCGACCGAGGGCGGGATCGTGAACCTGCCCGCGATGCTGATCATCGGGGCGATCGTCGCGGTGCTGGTCGGCGAGGTGTCGCTGACCGCGCGGATCACCAAGGTGCTGGTCGGCGTGACGATCGGCGTGCTGGTGCTGGTGGTCGCGGTCGGTGCGCCGCACATCGACGTGCAGAACTGGACGCCCTTCGCGCCGTTCGGTGTCAGCGGCATCATCGGGGGTGCGGCGATCGCGTTCTTCGCGTTCCTCGGCTTCGATGTCGTCGCCGCCTCGGCGGAGGAGGCGCGCAACCCGCGCCGGGATATTCCGTTCGCCATCATCGGCACGGTGCTCATCGCGACCGTGCTCTATGCCCTGGTCAGCGCCGTGCTCACCGGTATGGCGCCGTTCGCGACGCTGAACAACGGGGCGCCGATCGCTACCGCATTCGACGGGTTGAAGATCGGCTGGATCGGCAACGTCATCGTGATCGCCTCGATCATCGCGTTGACCAAGGGTCTGCTGATGATCGTGTATGCGCAGGTACGGCTGGGTTTCGCGATGTGCCGAGATCGGTTGCTGCCCTTCGGGTTGGCGCAGACCGGCAAGCGGTCCACGCCCGTGCGGCTGACGTTGCTGCTCGGCACGGTGTGTGCGGCGATCGCCGGGCTGCTGCCCATCGACATCGTGGTGGAGCTGGTGAATATCGGGGCGCTGTCCGCGTTCGCGGTGGTGTGCATCGGGGTGCTGGTGTTGCGGAAGGCGGAGCCCGAGCGGGAGCGGCCGTTCCGCACTCCGTTCGTGCCGGTGGTTCCGGTGCTGGCGCTGGTTGGGTGTGTGTTGCTGGCGACCACGTTGGACGGGTTGACCTGGGTGCGGTTCGCGGTGTGGGTGCTGGTTGGTGTCGCGGTTTACCTCGGATATGGGCGCAAACGCTCGACGCTCGCGCCTGTTGCCGTCCGCTAGGGCGGTGTCGAACTCCGGACGTCGGATACGGGCGCGAACGCTCGACGCTCGCGCCTGTTGCCGTCCGCTAGGGCGATGTCAAAATCCGGACGTCGGGATACGGGCGCGAATGCTCGAGCCTGCTGCCGTCCGCTAGGCCTGGTGCCGTAGTCCGGACAGACTCATCCGGGGGCCGGACGGTCGCATGACAACGCGGCGATCCAGCCCCCGCAGGTCCCGAATGGACCTTCGTCACCGCGCCTAGCAGCGAAAATCGGCCCGTAGAGGTCGGGATATCTCACATAAGACACGGAATCCATTGCGCCCCATGCGTCTTTTCGGCAGGCTCACTGCATGCCGAACGGACTGGTGAGGCGCCGTATGAAGGGACGATGAACGATGTCGGACGACGAGAAGACGATCCGGGTTCTGATCGAGCGGTGGGCTGCCGCCGTACACGCGGGCGACCTGGCCGCCGTTCTCGCCGATCACGCCCCCGACATCGTCATGTTCGATGTGCCGCCGCCGGACGAGGGTCTGCGCGGCATCGACGCCTACCAGGCGGCCTGGCCCCACTTCTTCGAGTGGCAGGCGCAGGGGGCGACGTTCGAGATCGTCTCCCTGGACGTCACGGCAGGCGCCGACGTCGCATTCGCCCACGCCCTGCTGCTGTGCGGCACGGCCGAGGACTTCGCCAAGGACCCGGGCCGACGCCTTCGCCTCACCCTCGGCCTGCGCAAGGAAAACGAGCGGTGGATCGTCGCGCACGAACACCACTCGTTCCCCGACGCCAGCCTGCCCGCCGTCTGAGTTTTACGCGGCCGGGCGGAGAAGCGTCCGGCCGCGGTCTCGGCTTGCCGCAGGAGAGCGGCACGCTCATCCCACGGCACCGGGGGTTGTCACCCAACTCAGTACCCCGGTACTAGACGCGAATAGTGCTGCGGCGGGACGTGTTCCGAGGGTGTCGATTCCTACCTTCGATGCATGCCCACATCACATTCCGCCGCGCTCGCCGACCGGTCGGCGCAGGTGCGGCATCGACGCCGCATCGGTTCCGTTGCCCGCCTGCATCGGCCGCTGACCTGGATGGTGCTGGTCATGACCGCGCTGACCGTCACCTCGCTGGTGGGGTTGCTCGTCGACGACCGGATGCTGCTCGGCGAGTCGGTCTGGTTGAAGCCGTTGAAGTTCGGTTTCGCTTTCGCCCTTTACGGTCTCACGCTGGCGTGGTTGCTGTCGTTGCCGCACAAGGGAAGTCGCGCGACCTGGTGGCTGGGCACAACGTTCGCGGTGGCCGGCGTCCTCGACGTCGGCTTCATCGCTGTGCAGGCGGCGCGCGGAACGTTCAGTCATTTCAACAACTTCGACACCGATCCCGTCAATGAGATCGGTCAGCGCATCTTCATGTCCGGTGTGCCGGGGCTCTTCCTCGCGAACCTGGTCATCGTGGTGATCCTGTCGTGGCAGCGCCTGGTGGACCGGCCGACCGCCCGCGCGATCCACTTCGGGCTGGCCCTCGCCGTCGCAGGCATGGCCATGGGCTATCTGATGGGATACACCGGCAAGCAGCTGGTGCGTGACACCGACGGCAAGGTAGTCGAACTGATCGCAGGCCACACCGTCATCGACCCCGCCAGCCGCGACCTCTCCCCCCGCGACGCCGCACCAGGCATGCCGATCACCAACTGGAGCACCATCGGCGGCGACCTCCGCGTCCCACACTTCGTCGGCCTACACGGCATCCAGATCCTGCTACTAACCGTCATCGTGCTGGCCTGGCTGGCCCCCCGCTACCCCTGGCTGCGCGCCGAACGCACCAGAGCAGCAGTAGTCGGCGTGCTCGCCCTCGGCTACACCGGCCTACTCGCCATCGTCTTCACCCAGGCAATGCGCGCCCAGCCCCTCATCCACCCAGACGCAACCACCCTGGCTTCGTTCGCCGGCCTCTCAGCGGGAGTGGCCCTACTCCTCGGCGCCGTCTACTGGCGAGCGCGCACCAACACGCATCCCGATGCGGACGATCCCGCTGCGGGCACCATGCCGCTCCCACTGACCCCGCCGTTGGCAACCCATACCCCCCGTGCTCGCATCTAGCCGACCGCAGGCTCGACCGCAAACCCGAGCCATCCCCACCTGACGTAAGTTCCGCGCTCTTGACGCAAGCTGCAGCAACAGTCAGGAGCACGGAACCTACGTCAAGTCAGCGGGTGCGGGCCCGGTCGACGTGGGCGTCGCGTTGCCGGCGAGCCCAGCCCGCCGCAGGTCAGTGCAGGCGTACAGCGTCGCGCGTCAACGCAGGCGTACAGCGTCACAGGTCAGCACAGGCTTTCCGTGGCCGACCAGCACTGCCCTTCGGCGGCATCGGTCAACGCAGGCGCTCGCCGTCGACGGTCGGGGCTCACCGTCGGAGGTCAGCACCGGCTTTCGGCGGACAGCCAGCACCGCCCTAAGGCGTCGCAGGTCAACGCAACCGCTCAGCGTCGCGGGTTAGTTCGAGGAGGGTTTTGCCGAGGGTTGCCAGTTCTTCGGGGCTGGCGTTCTCTTCGATGGCGATGGCGACGTCTTCGGCGGCGCAGCGGGCGGCGAACCAGCGGTCGGCCAGGTCGGCGGCCTCTTGGGCGCTCAGGACGACGGAATCGTCGGGGATTCCTGTGCCCTTGAGGCTGTTGCGGTGTTCGTAGGCACGTTGACGACAGGACTGGCGGCAGTACCGGCGGCGACGCCCGGCCTCCGACTCCACGATCTCTCGCCCACACCACAGGCAGGACAGTTGGCGAGAGTGACGACGATCAGAGATGGAACACACCCCCTAGCGGCAAGTCAGGCAGGACAACAAGCGGCTCGACATGACGCAGAACCTTAATGCTTCGACCGCTCTCAGCCGCTCAACGACCCCCTTGAACCGCCGGATGGCGGGCGTGGCGAGGTCGGCACGCCGATGGCACTACAATGGAACGGTTCCGTGGCCCGTCGGGAACTATCGGCGCAGGCCCGTTCGTTGCACATAAGGTCCAGCGAGCACCAGACGCTCGTACGGTCGCAGCAACAAGACTCGAGCACACAGGGAGAGGCACACCATGGCAGATCGCGTACTCCGGGGCAGTCGGCTCGGAGCGGTGAGCTACGAGACCGATCGCGACCACGACCTGGCTCCGCGTCGGATCGCCCGGTACCGCACCGACAACGGTGAAGAATTCGACGTCCCGTTCGCCGACGACGCCGAAATCCCCCCGACGTGGCTGTGCCGCAACGGTCAGGAAGGCATGCTGATCGAAGGCACCACCGTCGAGACCAAGAAGGTCAAGCCTCCGCGCACCCACTGGGACATGCTGCTGGAGCGGCGTAGTAAGGAAGAGTTGGAGGAGCTGCTGAAGGAGCGCCTCGATCTTCTGAAGACGCGTCGTCGGGTTTAGTCTCTGCCGAGTTCGCCGCCGGTGCGGACGGTTGGTAACCGAAAGGCCTTGGAGGCCGGAGGTTCCAACGCCAGGCCAGAGATCGTCAATCGCGAGGCCGCCTACGTCGAAAGATGAAGGCGGCCTTGCGCGTACCCTCTGGCGCTCCGTTCATGATCAACGGGACCCAATGGCCCCAAAGTGTGCGGTTCGCCGCCGCTATGTCCTGCGGGGTGAGCAGCTACCTGCCGAGTGGGGCATCACGGTGGGCAGGTGCAGCAGTATCACGAACCCGGTGGCGCGTTCGACGAGGGTGCCGTTCTGAGATCACTGGTCGGCGCCGATGATCAGATCGCCTTCCCAATGGCCGGGCACGGCGCGGCCGGTGGCCCCAAACGGGCGGTCGCTGATCACCACCATGCCGGTGAGTGTCCCTCACGCAGGGCACGTTTCGCGGTCGGTCCGGGGCTTGCGCAGGGCGCGCCCGGTGCGCAACGCGGTGTGGAGTTCGCGGCGCAACTCCCCGCGGCTCTGGACGTAGAGCGCCTTGTAGATCGTCTCGTGCGACGCTCACATCTCCGATCGGTGCGGGTAGGTCAAGCCCAGCCAGCCGGTGATCCATTCGGGACTGAGCTTGTCGGTCAACCGATCCTGCACCCGCTCACGCAGCAGCAAGTTACCCGCCGGCTTCCCACCGCGTGCACGCCGCTCGCTGCGGCCTCGGCCAGACTCGGCCGGTAGGCGATACCCGCGTAAGAGCCGCCCGGGTCGGCACCGAAGCAATACCGACACCGGTAACGGCCCGTTTCCCACGCACGCCCCGTCCTTGGCGATCTCACGCATCACCGTCGAGGGCGCACGACCGGTACTCCGGGCGATCAGGTTGACGATTCCCAGTCCGCGATCTCCTCCCGCTCAGCGGAACTCAACCTCGGCCGCCACCGCGGCCCCGGCGCCGGGAACTCCGGACGCAGCCCACCGGTCGCGCCCAGCAACCGCCGCGCCGAGCCTCCCGGCACACCACACACTCGACCGGAACACCCGCACCCACAAGATCCCAGAAACTACGCACAACCGACTGCAACGGCAGATGATTCATCGACACTCCTGATCAGAGGTGTTGCATCCACCGCTCGAATCCGCGTGTGTCCGCGCCACCACGTCCCGTCGATCATGGTCGGCCGAGGTGACTACGCTCGGAGAATATCTGCGTCGGGCCGGTCGTCGAGGAGGGGTTTACCGATGAGCGTGAGCCGGCCGGGAAATGTTGGGCAGCAACCGTTTCCTGAGAACGACCCTTACGCGCACGGGTTGTTGGACGTCGGGGACGGTAACCGGATCTACTGGGAGACCAGCGGTAATCCCGACGGAAAGCCCGCCTTGGTGGTGCACGGCGGGCCGGGTAGCGGGGGTCGCCGGGGTTCTCGTAAGAACTTCGATCCCCAGATCTATCGCACCGTACTGTTCGACCAGCGCGGCTGCGGTGAGAGCTTGCCGCATGCCTCGGATCCCACAGTCGATATGTCGCACAACACCACTGAGCACCTGATCGCCGATATGGAGCGGCTGCGGGTGCACCTCGGTATCGAGAAGTGGCTGCTGTACGGCGGATCTTGGGGGTCGACACTGATTCTCGCCTACGCCGAACGGTTTCCCGAGCGGGTCTCGGAGATCGTGCTGGTCGGAGTCACGATGACTCGGCCGGAAGAGACGGAATGGCTCTACCGCGGGGTCGCCCGCTTCCTGCCGGGCCCATGGGAGACGTTCCGCAACGCACTGCCGGAAGCCGAGCGCGACGGGAATCTCGTTGCCGCATACAACCGTTTGATGAACAACCCCGATCCGGCGGTGCGCGCGACGGCGGCCCGTGACTGGTGCGCATGGGAGGACGCCGTCATCGCGCACGAAACTCAGGGCAACCCCGGCCAATACAGCAACAAACCCGACGCGGCACTGCTCGCCTTCGTCCGGATCTGCACGCACTACTTCGCCAATGACGCCTGGCTGCCGGACGGACAACTACTCGCCGACGCACACAAACTCGCGGGCATCCCCGGCGTACTGATCCACGGACGCCTGGATCTCGGCAGCCCCTTGCAGACCGCCTGGCAGCTGGCACAGGCCTGGCCCGACGCCGAATTGCACGTCATCGACGAATCCGGCCACACCGGCAGCCCCGAAATGTTGACGACGATCCTCGAAGCCATCGCCCGCTTCGGCCGCCAGTAAAAAGCACTGTCAGGGCTCGAGCACCGCACGGACGAACGCGACGAGGTCGTTGCGGACCCGTTTCTGGTCCAGCCCGTCGGCACCGGCCCGAAGCGCGGACAACAAGGCGGACAACAGAATCGACAGCAGGATCTCTCCGGTCAACCGCGGGTCGAGCTCAGGATCCAGATACCCGAGTGCCATCCCCTTCTTGAGCCGGGAGGTGGCCTCGTCGCCGTACACGGTCAGGTTACGGATCGAACGCTCCGCCACCTGATCATCGATCGAAGTCGCCTCGAGCAGAATGAAAGACACCAAACCCGGCTCGTCCGCGACCAACTCGTAGCAGTGATCGACGACCCGACCGAACAGCGCACAGAATTCGTCGAGCGTCTGCGGACGCTGCCCGGTCACCGCCCGGCCGAAGACCCGCTCACGGATCAACGCGAAGTAGTGGTCGATGACGGCGTCGAGCACATCGCGCTTGTTGGTGAAGTAGTTGTAGAACGTGCCGTGACTGACGCCGGCCCGCGCCACGATGTCGGCGACGACGACGGTGCGATACCCCTTGTCAACGAACAGCTCGTACGCGGCGAACACGAGCTCGGCGCGGCGTTTGGCGCTGCGATCCGCGGCATTCACCGCGCCGACCCGTCTGCGACGGGAGCCCGCGGCCGCAAGGCCTTTTCGAGCACGGTGAGCACACCGGCGGTGGCCCGTTCCCGCGCCTGTGGCGTGTTGTCGCCGCGCATCTCCTGCAACACCCCGGGCACCACCAGGGTCAGGGTGGTGTGCGCGGTCACCTCGACGTCGATGTCGGCCCGGATCCAGCCCGCCGCGACACCGCGCCGAAGTTCTTGCGCCACAAAGGTACTGACGAGCATCTCCAGGCCGAGCAGCCGGTCGCTGAGCTCCTTGTCGATGGCGCCGGCCTCGACGAGCACCAGCCGGACGAAGTTCGGGTCGTGCTCCAGCATCGCGTACAACCGCGCGATGGCCGCCCGGACACCGGCGAGCATCTCCGCGGCCGACGTCGGACGGCTCAGCAGGGTCTGCGGCTGCAACACCTCGACGAGCTTCTCGACCCCGAAATCGACCACGTGGTCGAGGATTTCGCGTTTACTCGCGAAGTACCGGTACACCGTGCCCTGCCCGATGCCGGCATGCGCGGCCACATCGGAGATCGCGGTCGCTTCGTAGCCGCGTTCGGCGAACACGGCGTAGGCCGACTCGATGATCTGCTGTCTGCGCCGTTCCGGCAGACCGGCAAGCGGCGGCCGACCACGGCGGGCCGCGCGGGACTGGTCCGGCACAGCACTCCCTCTCGACGGAACCAGGACAGCTAGCGCGTCAGCTTATCAACGCCCCGGCGCCTCGCCCTTCGGGCCGTAGTCCACCACCTGCCAGTCGCCGCCGTTCTTGGCCACGGTCACCACCAGCAGGTTGGGCACCGTGGCCGGCGTCGGCTGCTGGATGTTCTGCGTCTTCTGGGTGGCGAGCACCGTCACCGAGTACTGGTCGTTGCCCTGGGCATCCACCGTGGTGCCCAGCACCTGCCCGGTGGCCACCACCTGTGCCTCGGTCATGATCTTGGCCAGCGTGTCGTGCACCTCGTCGTAGCGTTTGCGCAGCGCGTCGGAGGTGCCGCGCTGCACGCCGTCGAAGAACGCGGGCAGGTTCTTGTGGTCGTAGGTGAGCGAGCGCAGCGTGTAATCCTGGGCGACCTCGGCGGCCTTCGCGCGGTCGGCGTTCTGTTGCCGCAGCGCGCTGAGGTCGTCGGCGGCCGACTGCCAGGACAGGCCGAGCACGATGCCGAGCACCGTGAGCAGTACGGTCAGGCCGCCGAGTACGTAACCGATAGTGTTGCGCTGCTGCACTTCTGGCGCAGCCTTCGCCGGCACCTCGGTGCCGGTTTCGGCCGCGGAATCGGGCGTGGTCATGATGGCCTCAACTCTCTACTTCGGAATGTCGAGCGTGATTCGGGCGGTCCCGTGCTCCGGGAAGGTCGCCGACAGCAGGTCGATGATCGAACCGGCGTCCACCCGAACGGGTTTCAGCACACTCGTGGCCGGTCGCAACGCGGTGGCGATGTGCGCCAGGTCCGGTCCGAGCGTGGTGAGGTACTGGTCGATCTTGCGCACCAGCGGCCCCATCGGCTCGTCCCAGACATGTTCGCCCGCATAGGAATAGCCGCGAAACGCCTCGATCAGGTGCACCACCTCGGGCAGCAGGTCGGTGAAATCGTCGGCCCAGCCACCGATCACCGGTCCGTAGCCGTCGAAGTTCTGGGCCAGGTCCTGCCCGTTCAGATACAGCCGGGTGATGGCGTCGCGCTTGTCGTGCAGCAGCTGTGCCGTCATGGTCAGCGTCCGGGTGAGGTTGGCGATCTCCGGCTCCCGGCCCGCGTACCCCTGCGACAGGATGGCGGCGAGTTGTTCGATCTTCACCGGATCGATCTGCGCGTTCAGCACATCCAGCTTGGCCAGCGCCTCGCTGACCGTCGTCGCGATGCGCACCTGATGGGCGGGCACGACGCTGCCGTCGGTGAGGTACGGGCCCGCCGTGCCGGTCGGGCGGAAGTCCATGAACTGCTCGCCCGCCGCCGACAGATTGCTGACGTGCACCTCGCTGCCCAGCGGCACCCGGTACTTCGCGTCCAGCTCGATCCGCACGGCGAGCCCGGTGCCGGTGGCGGTGATGGCGCGCACCTTGCCGATTTGCATGCCGCGCAGGTCGACGTGGGAGGTCTGCATCAGGCCGCCGGACGAATCCATCAGTACCGTCACGGTATTCGTGTTGCGGCGCGGGTCGATGTCGAGCACGCCGACAACCATGTACGCCGCGCACACCACGGTCATCACGAGCAGCAGCACCAGCGAGACCGGACCGGAGAGCTTCATCGGACCATTCCTATCGACCGGAGCACCTGGATCATCTCGTCCGAGCGAGCCGAGGCGGCGGCCGCGACCGCCTCGGGCGTCACCCGCTGCACCCGGATGTTGGGCGGCGCACTGAAGAACGGAATCAGCTTGTCGCGCAACAACCGGTTCATCGCGGCGGCGTTCATCGGCACCGTGGTGTCGGCGCTGCCGATGGTGCGGGCCGCCGGTGCCAGAATGCTGATGATGTCGTGCAGGTCGCCGCGCAGCGGCAGCGCGAGATCGCCCACGTACACGGCCAATTCGCCGCCGTCGATGATCAGCTGGACCAAGCCGAACAGCACCTCCGACAGGCCGGCGGCGCGGCCGGGCCCGAGGGTGAGGGTGCGGTCGACGTTGTCCTTGTTCGCCTCCAGTGTCGTCGTCACGCTGGCGGCGGCGGCCAGGATCCGATCGAGTTCGCTGGTGTGCGTGGCGAGGTCGTGCAGCGCGTTCCGGCCACCGGTCAGGATGCGGGACAGATCCGCCGGGTCGGTCGGGAAGGCCGCGTTGACGCTGGCGACGAGCTCCTGCATCTCACCGAAGCGGCCGCCGGTGACGATGTTCGACATCGCCCGCAGGATGTCCTCCACATTGGCGGCGGGCACCGTGCGGCTGCGCGGGATGACATCACCGTTCACCAGGAACGGCGGACCGGCGTTCGACGGTGCCTGCAACGCGATGTGGATGTCACCGAGGATGGTGCTCTGCCGCAGTTCCGCGGTGGTCGACTTGGGTAGTCGCACATCGGCTTTCAGGTCGACCGTGGCGACGGCGGTATCGCCGATCAGCTCGATCTTGTCGAGCATGCCGACCTCGACGCCCTCGGCGATGATCTTGGCCCGGTCCGGCAGGTTGAGCACCGAGCCGAATTCGATGCGGATCGAGAAGGTGTCGCCCGCCAGATACGTGCCGGGAATCGGTACGTCGGTCGCGCGCACGCCACAGCCGGTCAGCACCAGAACCACCGCTGCGAGCACCGGAATCAGCCGCTTCATGGCGCCCCCAGCGAGCCGAGGATCACCCGGACCAGACCGGGCTGGCTACCGTCGGCCGACTCGTAGTGCGGCGGACGGTAATTCACCCGCACCGCACCCGTGGCCGGGTCGTACACCTGGGCCAGCCGCCCTGCCAGCGGCGGCAACTGCACCAGCAGATCCACGATGCTGCCCGCCAGCACCGCGTAGCGATGCACCTCCGGCACGATCCGATCCAGGAATTCGAAGGACTGCTGGTCGTACTTGCCGACATTGCGGGCGATCACCGGCAGGAACTCGAGCGCGAGATCCACCGCCCTGGACAGTTCCGCGGAGAAACCGTGGACCAGATCGATGCCGTTGTTCAGGTTGTCCAGCAGCGCTTGCATATCCGGCCAGTTGGTGATGAACATCGTGGTGAGCAGGTCGAGGTTGTCGACGAGCTTGCGGATCACCACGTCCCGGTCGGCCGGATCGCCGATCACCTGGGACAGGCGCTGCAGCAGCGAATTCCACTGCGGGCCGGTGCCGTCGAGCGTGCGGACCGCGCCGGTGAGGGTGTCGTCGAGCAGCGTGTCCGACGGTGCGCCCGGTGTCGGTGACTGCTGCGCGCCGAGCAGGTCACCGGACAGCTTGCCCAGCGCGTCGAGTGCCTCGCTGATGCCGACCGGTGTCTTGGTGCGCGCCAATGAAACGCACTGTGCGGTATCGAATTTCGGGCCGCCGGTGTATGTCTTGGTGAGCTCGACGCGCCGGTCGGTGACGATGGAGCTCGACATGGTGACGGCCTCGATGTCGGCGGGCAACGTCAGCTTGCCGTCGATCGTCATGGTCACCCGCATCCGATCGCCGAGCGCTTCGATGCCGGAGACGGTGCCGACCTCCACGCCCAGCATCGTGACGCTGTTGCCCTCGTAAAGCCCGACGGTGTCGGTGAATTCGGCACACAGACGCTGCTTGGCCGGCTGCACCCGTTCCAACCAGGACGCGCCGCTCACGCCGACCACCACCGCGACGGTGACCAGCAGTGCGCCGATGACCACGCCCGCTCTCGCCCATGCACGCATCAGCAAGCCCTCCCCTCGAACGGAATGCACAGCGCCGGACCGCGTATCACGCTGGCGGACTGGTCGATGGTCACGCCGTCCACGCCGAGCATCGCCGAGATCTTCCCGATGAAGTCCTTGATCCCCGCGATGACCGTGTCGAGCCGGCCGGGATCCTGCACGAGTTTGTTGAACAGCTCCTCGAATTCGGCGACCGACGGTTCGATCGAGTCGCCGTAGGCCATCACCGGCCGGTGCAGCACCGCGAAGAACCGCTTCAACAGCTCGAAGACCTGGACGACCTCGCCCCTGCGCTGGCCGAGCACCACGGCGACGCCGCCGAGTTCGCGCACGAAGTCGGCGAGCACCGCCCGGTCGGTCGCGATCGCGCCGATGAATTCGTCGGACACTTGCACCGCGGAGTCCAGCTGGGTCGACCGCTCGGCCAGCACGCCGGTCAGGTCGTTGAAGTTGCCGATGATCGAGCGCACCGCGTCGGGCTGACCGGCCAGCGCCGCGTTCACCTCGGCGATGGTGCTGCGCAAGGTGGTTCCGTCGACCTGGCTGAGCACCGGGGTGGCGACGTCGATGATGTCGGTCAGTTCGAACGGGGTGGTGGTCCGTTCCGGCGGAATGTGCTTGCTACCCAGCGCTCGCTCCCCCTGCGGAGCGAGCGACAGGTAGTGCCCGCCGATCGGCGTCAGCATCTTCACCGCCACCGACGAGGCGTCGCCGACCCGGACCTCGCGATCCACGCCGAAGCGCACCTCCACGTGGTCACCGACCAGCTCCACCGAGCGGACCTGGCCGACTTTGATGCCCGCGATCCGCACCTCGTCGCCGGTCCGGGCGCCGCCCGAGTTGCGGAAGTCCGCCGTGTAGGACTGCTCGCCGAAGGGCACCACGTACAGCACCGCGGCGGCGAGCAGACCGAGCACGCTCACCAGCACACCGGCTATCCCCCACCGCATCTGCGACCAGGAGTCCGACTTCTCCGCGCGTAACTGTCTGACCTCGCCGAACAGCCGCCACGGCAGCCCGACGAGTTGCCTTGCCGCACCGGTCATTTGCACACCACCAGCTTCTGATTGCCGAGCACGACATCGCCGATGCCCGGTAGCCCGAGCTCGCCCCCGGCACAGGAGTACGTCTTCGCGGTGCCGCTCGCGGGGACGTTCTGGTTCAGCCCGGCGATCAACGACGGCACCAGGGACAGGATTTCGACCAGCTGATCGGTCTGCGGCAGCAACCTGCGCAGCAGCCCGTCCAACGGCAGGTAGCTGTCGTCGTAGGCGCCTTGCAGTTCTTCGAGCAGCGGAATGAGCGGCACCAGCGTGCGATTCGCCTGCTCGACCGCGTTGACGATCATCGTGGTCCGGCTGCCGAACTGGTTGAGCACGCCATTGAGCTGCTTGACGAGATCGCCTACCGCCGCGGACTTTCCGCCGATCGAGCGGGAGATCGCGCCGAGGTTGTTGATCAGCAGCACCACCACCGCCTCGCTGCTCTTGGCATGCTTGGTGAGCCGGTCGAGATCGGCCAGCGCGGGACCGATGCCGCTGCCGTCGCCCTGCAGCACCCGCAGGATGTTCGTGCCGAACTGGTTGAGCTGTGCGGTATCCAGCGTGTCGAACAGCGGCTTGAAACCGTTGAACAGAGTGGACACATCGAAACTCGGGATGGTGCGCTGCACCGGAATAGTGCCCCCGGGTGCGAGCCGTCCGCCGCCCGGTTTCGCGGTCATCACTTCGATGTAGCGCTGCCCGATCAGATCCTGGTAGCGCACAGCGGCTTCGGTGTTGTCGTAGAGGGGACGCTGGCGGTCCACGGTGAACCGAACGCGTGCGTGCTTGCCGTCCAGTTCGACGCTGTCGACCTTCCCGACGGCCACGCCCGACATGCGCACCACGTCCCCGGCGTACAGCCCCGAGATATCGGTGAAGACAGCGTCATAGGAGACCTTGTCCTCGGGCACCGGCGTATTCAGCGCGGCCACAATGAAAGCCGAGCACACCGCGACGATCGCGACGAACACTCCGAGCTTCACCGCCGCGGCGGTCACACTGTTCATCGCGGCACCCCGATGATCGAATCGGCGAGGTAGGGCATGTTTTTCACGATCACCTCCAGCTGCAGCTGCACCCGGCCGTCGACCATCGGGAACGCGCTGTCGATCCGGGCGAGCAAGGCGGGCAGCCGGTTGTACGCGGGGGCGACCGTGCCGATCGACGCGCTGATCGGCACCACCAGATCCAGGACGCCGCCGATCGTGACGGCCAGATCCGGGTTGTTCCGGCGCAGCAGATCGGTGACCGGCAGCAGCAGTTCGGTGTCCAGGCCGGCCAGCGAATGCTCTGTCCGCTCGCGGTTTTCGAGGCTGCCGAAGTACTCGCTGTTGTCCAGCACGCCGAGGATCACGTCGACCACGGGTGACGTGGTCTGCGCGACGCCCGCACCGACGTCGGCGCCGATATCCAGGTAATGCCCCAGCGGCGCACGCTGATTCATGGCCAGCACCCGGGCGGTGGCGAAGAACGACCGCACCGCCGGGCCCATCGACGCGGTGTTGTCCAGCAGCAGATCGAACAGCGCGCGCACGGTGTCGGAATCGAGCACCTGGGTCAGTCGCGCTGCCCGGCGGAACACACTCGACACCGTCGCGTTGGACGCGTTGGCGCCGATGAACAGCGTGGTGTTCTCCGGCAGCCGCCCGCCCTTGCCGGTGTTCACCAATTCGATGGCGCTGGAGCCGAAGATGTTCGACGAGGTGAACCGCGCCGACACGTCATCGGTCAGCGCACCGGCCTGGTGCCGATCCAGCGCCAGCTCGATGCGCTGGTGCCCGTAGTCGACGGTCTGCACCGTGCGCACCGTGCCGATCGCGAAGCCGCGGAACTTCACCTCCGCGCCCGGCGCGAGTCCCTCGCCGAGGGTGGCCGCATCGATGGTGAGCGTGAACCGGTCCGCGAACTTTCCCTGCGCGTACTGCGTGGTGACCACGGCGACCACCAGGATGACGGCGGCGACCACCAGCCCACGCAGCCGCAGCATCCACCGTCCGGCGGCCCGGCCCGAGAGATCAACGAATATCGGCATCAGTCACCCCGAAATCTTGATTCCGACATCGAGTCCCCAGAAGACGATCGTCATGATCATGTCCGCGACCACCACCAGCACCAGGCTCGCGCGGATCGCCCGGCCGGAGGCCCGCCCGACGCCCTCCGGCCCACCGGTCGCGTAAAAGCCTTGGTAGCCGTGGATCAGGATGATCATCACCACGAACACCGTCGCCTTGATCAGCGACGCGACCACGTCGCCGGGTTGCAGGAAGGCGTCGAAGTAGTGGTAATAGGTGCCCGAGGACTGACCGTGCAGCACGTTCACCACGACCGCGCACGAGAGGTAACTGAGGATCAGCGTCAGCAGGTAGAGCGGGACGATGGTGATCATGCCCGCGATCACCCTGGTGGTCACCACGAACGGAATCGGCCGGATACCAATGGCTTCCAGCGCGTCGATCTCCTCGGAGATGCGCATCGCGCCGATCTCGGCGGTCATCCGGCAGCCCGCCTGAGCCGCGAAACCGATCGCGGCGACCATCGGCGCCATCTCCCTGGTGTTGGCGTAGGCGGAGACGAAACCGGTCAGCGGCCCCATGCCGACCATGTTCAGCGCGGTGAAACCCTCCACGCCGATCGAGCCGCCGACCGCGACCCCGAGGAAGATCAGCACCGCCACCGTGCCGCCGCCGACGATGATATTGCCGCTGCCCCAGGTGATGTCGGTGAGCGTCAGCATGGTCTGGCGGCGGTACGCGCGCAGCGTGTGCGGTATCGCGGCGAGCACCTGGACCGCGAAAGTCAGCTGATGACCCAGCGATTCGAACAGGGTCAGCGGTCCGCGGGTGCCGCGCTCGACGAGGCGACCGGCACGGCCGAACGGCCGATACTGGGCCGGTATTTCCGTCATCAACCCACCTTCTGCGGCAGGAACATCGAAACCAGCTGGGTGATCACGAGATTCACGCCGAACGCGGCGATCACCCCGATCACCACCGCGGCGTTGACCGCGTTGGCGACGCCCTTGGGCCCGTGCGTCGCTTCGAGCCCGCGCTGGCAGGCGACGATCAGCACGATCACCCCGAAGATGACCGACTTGCCGATCGCCACCGCGAGATCGGCCATGGTCGCGAAGGCCGCGAACGAGGACAGATAGCTGCCCGGCGTCACCCCTTGGAACCCGACCGCCACCACATATCCGGTGAACACGCCCATGAAGATGACCAGCAGGCACAGCAGCGGCGTCAGCACGATCATGGCCGCCAGCCGCGGGGCGACCAGCCGCCGCACCGGGTCGATGCCCATGGTGCGCAACGCGTCTACCTCCTCGCGGATGGTGCGCGCGCCCAGATCCGACGCGATGGCCGACCCGGCCGCGCCGCCGAGCAGCAGCGCGGTCACCATCGGCGCGCCCTGCCGGATGACGCCGAGCCCGCCCGCCGCACCCGCCACCGAGGTCGCGCCCACCTGCTGGGTCAGGCTGCCGACCTGCACCGAAACGATCACGCCGAACGGAATCGCCACCAGCACCGCGGGAATCGCGGTGACGCTGACGATGAACCAGCCCTGTTGCAGCGTGTCCCGCCAGGGATGGCGCAACTTGAGGATGTCCCCGACGAGATAGCTGAAGGAGGCGACGGCGAGTTGGAGAGTCCGGCCGAAGGTCCGCAGACTCGTCAGGACCAGCTCGAATCCCCACCGCACCAGTGGCTCGGACACCCGAGCGACCCTGTCGACCACCGCTACCTCGATTCCGCCGGCTCCACCCCCGACCGGGCTCAATTTAACCGACTGATATGTCACTCTGCGGCGAATTGGCTCGATTCGCTCAACTGACCCAGACAGTACATGCTGGAGCGGACGATTGCGCTTACGCACTGCGGGAGACCGGAAAAAGTCCGGCCGGATGCGCGCCCGGCCGGGACCGCTAACCTGGCCAGCATGGCGGTCATTGTTCTGGTGCCGGATGACTACGGCTTCGAGGTCCTGTCCGGAATCGACGGCATACAGCCGTTGCGCTACGAAGCGGGCGAGCCGCTACCCGAGGGCGCCGAACACGCGGAAGTGCTGGTGCCCAAGTTCCTTTCCCGCGCCGACACTGTCGACCTGACCCAGCTACCCAAGCTGCGACTGGTGCAGATGATGACCGCGGGCGCCGAGGGCTGGATCAGCCGGTTACCCGATGGGGTGCGCCTGTCCACCGGACGCGGTGCGCACGGCGGCAGCTCGGCCGAATGGGTAATGGCCGCGCTGCTGCACATCTATCGCGAACTCGGCGGCTTCGCCGACGCCCAGCGCGCCCAGCAGTGGACCTTCCATCAGACCGGAACCTTGGTCGGCAAGCGGATTCTGGTGATCGGCGCCGGTGATCTCGCCGCCGAGCTCGTCCGCAGGCTCGACGGCTTCGACACCGAGGTGACGCTGGTCGGCACTCGGGCCCGCGACGGGGTGCACAGCGTCGATGAATTACCCGACCTACTCCCCGGAAAAGACGTCGTCGTGCTGACTGTCCCGGTCACCACTCGCACCACCGGAATGGTCGACGCCGCCTTCCTCGCCGCGATGGACGACAACGCCATTCTCGTCAACATCGCCCGCGGGCCGATCGTCCAGACCGATGCCCTGCTGGCCGAGCTGCAATCGGGCCGGCTCCGTGCGGCACTGGACGTCACCGACCCCGAACCCCTGCCGCCGGACCATCCACTCTGGACCGCCCCGAATCTCCTGCTCACCCCGCACGTCGGCGGGAACAGCACCGGCAGTTACGAACGCGGCTACGCCGTGGTCCGTGCGGAGATCCTCCGCTTCGTGGCTGGTGAAGAACCCAAGAACCTGGTGCGCGGGGAGTATTGAGCCAGGTCGGCTCGCCACGGGTCGCCGAATATTGGCCGCAAGGACTTTACGCAATTTATAAGGGGAGCCACGGCGGCCATGGTTTCGCGATGGAGCCGCACGACCTATCCTGCGACACCTGGATGGACCACTACCCCAATTGCGTTGCCACCACTAGACCGTCGGACTAGCCGACCGGAACCGTCGTGTTGGGCCCGATCCACTGGTCGAACAGCCGGTCCACCGTGCCGGTGGCGAGCTGAGTGGTCAGGTACCCGTTGAGCAGCGTGGACAGCACCGGGTCGTCCTTGCGGATCAGCAGCACCTTGCCGAAGGAGTCGAAAGGCTTGTCCGGGTGCAGAACCTGGAGGCCCTGGTGCTGGCGGACGCGGTAGCGGCCCTCGACGGCATCGGTGACGAAGACGTCGGCCCGGCCCTGTTCGACCTCGTCGAAGATGGTGAGATTCTCCGGCCAGAGGGTGAGTTGGGCGTCGGGAAAGTTCTTGCGAGCGAACTCCTCGTTCGTGCCGCCGCGATTCGCGATCACCCGCACCTCGGGCCGGTTGATCTGCTCGATCGTCGAGTAGTCGGCGCCGCTGGCGCGGCGGGTGATCGGCGTCTTGCCGTCGGTGCCGTAGACGATCGAGAAGTCGGCGAAGGCCCGGCGCGCGGGCTGGTCGGAGATGCCGCCGACCGCGATATCGCACTGGCGCTCAGCGAAATCCGTCTTCAGGGTCGCCCAGGTGACCGGAACGAACTGGATCGGCCTGCGGAGCAGGTCGGCGAAGCCGCGCGCCAGTTCGATGTCCACACCGCGATATTCGCCCGCATCCTCGGCGATCGAATACGGCGGATAGTCGCCGGGCGTGCACACCCGCAGGGCATTACTCTGCTGCGCACTCGCCGGAATCGCCGGAGCCACAAGGACTATGCACCCGGCAAGCAGTACCGCACCGAGGCGGCCGAACAGCCGCATCACGCGCACCGCTCAGTTCTCGTTGCGCGCCTTGGGGAATCGCTTCTGTTTGGCCACCCAACCGGCCATCTGTGCCCAGTGCGACTTGCGCGGGGTGACGATCGAGGTCAGTTCCCGGTCCCACTCGTCGGCCTCGGTGAGACCGTCGATCGTGGCGACGAGTTCCTTCGCGGTGGCCATATCGGTGACGACCCGGTCGCCGAGGATGCCGTCGGCACCGACCAGCGTCACCCGGACACCGGCGCGGCCGAGCGGCTGCAGCACGGCCGTGGCCGAACCGTCGTGATCGGCGACGAAACCCTTGACGGACTCCACGAGGGCGCCCGACAACTTCACCGGGGCCGTGGCGACATCAGCACTCATGGCACGGAGTTTACCGGCCAGTAGCAAACGGTCCAGTCCCCCTGCCGGATTTGTCCGCCACCGCCGGGTCCGACGTGCGCACCGCGAAGGTGTAGAACAGATCTCATGCGTGCGATTCAGGTGTCCGAACACGGTGGTCCCGAAGTCCTGGAGTACGTCGAGGTGCCGGACCCGCAGCTCGGTCCCGATCAGCTGCTCGTCGACATCCAGGCCATCGGCATCAACTTCATCGACACCTATATCCGCACCGGCCGCTATCCGCAGGACGTGCCCTACGTGCCCGGTGCGGAGGGCTCCGGTGTGGTCGCCGAGGTCGGCGCGAACGTCACCGAGTTCGCCGTCGGCGACCGCGTCGCGTGGGCGGCCGGACCCGGCAGCTACGCCGAGCGGGTCGCGGTGAACGCCGCGGTGGCCGTCAAGGTGCCCGGCGAGGTCGACCCGAAGGTGGCCGCCTCCGCGCTACTTCAGGGCATGACCGCGCATTATCTGCTCGAATCGATCTACACCCCGCAGCCGGGCGAGTCGGTGCTGGTACACGCGGGCGCGGGCGGCGTCGGCCTGGTGCTGACCCAGCTCGCCGCGGCCCGCGGCGCGCGAGTGATCACCACGGTGTCCACCGATGCGAAGGAGAAGCTGTCCCGCGAGGCCGGTGCCGCCGAAGTGCTGCGTTACGGCGACGACCTCGCCGACCAGGTGCGCGCACTCACGGATGGCGTCGGCGTGGCCGCGGTGTATGACGGTGTCGGCGCGGCCACCTTCGAGGCCAGCCTCGCGTCGCTGCGGGTCCGCGGCATGCTCGCCCTCTTCGGCGGTGCCAGCGGCGCGGTTCCCCCGTTCGACCTTCAGCGCCTCGCCGGCTCGGGTTCGCTGTTCGTCACCCGCCCGACGCTGGCCCACTACACCCGCGATCGCGCCGAACTGCTCTGGCGCGCAACGGACATCCTCAACGCCATCGACAATGGCACGCTGCGGATCCGGATCGGCGCGACCTACCCGCTCGCCGAGGCCGAACAGGCGCACCGCGATCTCGAGGCGCGCAAGACCACCGGCTCCATCGTCCTGCTGCCCGGCTCCTAGACCGGTTCAGTAATCGCGGCCGGTCAGGCCGCGGTAGATGAAGCGCGTCAGGCCGTCCACGGCCTGCTTATCGGTCAACTCGACCGTGCCCTCCTCGACCGCCTGCACCATGCCGGTGGCGAGCAGGAACATCATCGCCAGGCTGGCGTCGGGCGTGCTCGGCAGCGTCGGCCCGTCCGGACCGAAACCGTCCAGATGGTTGACGATGTCGCGGCGCTGCTGAATGGCGAACTGCCCGGCCTGCCTGGCGAATTCGTCGTTGACCAGCGCCGCCTGCTGGATGGATCGGTACACGGCCCAGTGCTGGCGCGCCGAGATCCAGTACTGCTCCACGTGGAAGCGGATCGCCGCGGGATCGGTGAAGTCCGGGTTGTGGTCCGGCCCCTCCGCCGTCACGTCGCCCGCCGCCGCGACGTCGTCCAGCAGCGCCTGGAGTAGCTCTTCCTTACCCGCGAAATGGTTGTAGAACGACCCGGCCGCGCGACCCGCCGCCGTCGTGATGTCGACGATCTTCGTGTTCAGGTAACCGCGCTCGGCGAATAGGCGCAGCGCAGCCGCCTTCAGCGCGTGCTCGGTTTCGGCCGACTTCTCTTTGCGACTCATCGACACCCGCACCCACCTCCTTGACAGGCAAGGTACCAACTCCAATACTGAATCATTATTCATTGAATCTCAATTCAGGAGAAGAACGTGCACGAGCAGGTACTCATCACGGGCGCCGGACCCACCGGCTTGACCCTCGCCCTCGAGCTGGCCCGCCGGAACATTCCGGTGCGGATCATCGACCAGGCCACCGAGTTCTTCGCGGGCTCCCGCGGTGACGGCATCCAACCCCGCACCCTCGAGGTGTTCGACGACCTCGGCGTGCTCGACGCCGTGCTGGCGGCAGGCGCGACCGGGCCGGTCATGCTGGCCTACCTCGGTGGCGAGTTCGTCGGCGAGCACCGGATGTGGGACCCGATCGAGCCGACGCCCGCGGTCCCCTACCCGAATGGCTGGGTGCTCGGGCAGGCCGGAACCGAGGCAATCCTGCGCGATCGGCTCGCGGACTTCGGTGTTCGGGTCGAGCTCGGCACGACGCTGCGGACGTTCACCCAGGACCCGACCGGCGTCACCGCGATCCTGCGGTGCGGCGATACCGACGAGACCGTGCGCGCCGCCTATTTGATCGGCGCCGACGGTGGCCGCAGCACGGTGCGCAAGACGCTCGGTATCGCGTTCGAGGGCAGCACCGACGAGTCACTGCGGCTGCTGCTCGGCGATGTCCGGGCCGACGCCCTCGACCATGCCTTCGGCTACTGGTTCGCCGGTGCCGACCGGCCGATGGAGGGGATCGCCATGTCCCCCTTGCCCGGTGGGCGCCACTTCCAGTTCGCGGCGCCGCTGACCGACGAGGCCGAGCCGACCCTCGCGGTGCTGCAGGAGTACGTCGACCGCTACTCCGGCCGCACCGACATCACGCTGTCCGAGCTGACCTGGGTGACGGTGTGGCGGCCGAATATCCGCCTGGCCGAACGATTCCGGGACGGACGCGTCTTTCTCGCGGGTGACGCCGCGCACGTTCATCCGCCGACCGGCGGGCAGGGCATGAACACCGGCATCCAGGACGCGTACAACCTCGGCTGGAAGCTGGCCGCGGCCATGCACGGTGACGAATCACTGCTGGACAGTTACGAATCCGAGCGCAGGACGGTCGCCGCGCGCGTCCTCGGTATCAGTTCCGCGCTGCTCGACAAGCTGGTCGACGGTGCCGAGGATGCGATGCGGCGCGGCCCGGAAACCCAGCAGTTGGACATCAGCTACCGCGACCCGGCCGACCTCGGTCCGCTCGTCGCCGGTGACCGCGCCCCCGATGCTCCGCTGAAGGACATGGCGGGCAACCCGATTCGCCTGTTCGACCTGTTCCGCGGCCCGCACTCGACGCTGCTGTGCTTCGGCGAGACCGGCGAACTCCCCACCGGCACCGAGGCCTACGCGGTAGTCCGGCCCGGCACCACGGCGGCCGGACGGTACGTCATCGATGTGGCGGGCCATGCCTTCGCCACGTACCACGCGGTCGACGGCACCCGGGTCGAGATCCGGCCCGACGGCTACCTGGCCCGCCGCAACTGAAGGTGGATCAGAGGAAGCTACCGACGGTGTCCCAGCCGAGCACGGAATCGACCGCGAGACCGCAGAACACCACGGCGAGATAGTTGTTCGACTGCAGGAACAGTCGCAGCGGCTTCACCGATTCGCCGCGCCGCACGCCGGAGTACAGCTGGTGCGCCATGAGCAGGAACCACGCTCCGGCCACCAGCGCCACGGCCGCGTAGACCACGCCGGTCGCGGGGACCAGCGCCAAGGTGGCGAGCACGGTGAGCCAGGTGTAGATGACGATCTGCTTGGTCACCACCTGCTCGGTGGCCACCACGGGCAGCATCGGCACGCCCGCCGCGCGGTAGTCCTCCTTGTAGCGCATGGCCAGCGCCCAGGTGTGCGGCGGTGTCCAGAAGAAGATGACAGCGAACAGCACGACGGCGGGCCAGCCGATGCCGCCGGTCGCCGCGGACCAGCCGACCAGGGCGGGCATGCAGCCCGCGGCGCCGCCCCACACCACGTTCTGCGAGGTGCGGCGCTTGAGACCGAGGGTGTAGACGAAGACGTAGAACAGGATCGTCGCGACCACCAGGACACCGCTGAGCAGGTTCGCCTGCCACCAGAGCCAGGCGAACGAGCCGAGGCCGAGCACCACACCGAACACGAAGGCGTGCGAGGTCGGCACCGCCTCCCTGGCCAGCGGGCGCTTCGCGGTCCGCTTCATCACCTTGTCGATATCGGCGTCGGCGACACAGTTCAGCGTGTTCGCGCTGGCCGCGCCCATCCAGCCACCGAAAAGGGTGACCAGGATGAGGCGGATGTCGATGTGCCCTCGATCGGCGAGCAGCATCGTCGGAATCGTCGCGACGAGCAGCAATTCGATGACCCGCGGCTTGGTGAGCGCGATGTACGCGAGCACTCGTCGCAGTAGTCGGGACGGCAGCCCTGGCCCGGTGAACCGGTCCGCCAGCGCCGTCGGAGCGGAGCCGTGCGCGCCATTGCCACCCGGCTGTTGCCCAATCCGCACTGTTTCTCCTCGCACGCTGTGCATCGCATCCGGCATGGACCAAGCAGCACGCTCGATCCCGCTGAGCTGGATGCGCGAGAGCTGGACCTTCGCCCGCCTCGGCGCCTCCTCAGCCGTGCGGCGCGGCTACTACTACAGAGGATGGTAGACCCCGCCGAGCATGCTCCTCGCATAGCCCCACGCAACAACATTGGGAATGTGACCCAGCTGACGGCGCGCCACGGGTCCGGAGAACCCCGGCCGCACGCGGGTTTCGAGCGCCGTTCGCGGGGCAAACAAAGACAGGGTTCCCCGCACCCCGCTCAATGGGCACATCTAGGGTGGTTGGGTACACACCCGGTATGCACGCGCCGCTGCCGTGCGTTCATCGCCGCCAGTAAAGCCGCCGTCGACCAAACCAATGTCAGGAGAACCTCGGTCGTGTCAGTCACAGACGACATCCGCGCCCTCACTCAGCCGAATCACCCGGACGACTGGACGGATCTGGACACCAAGGCCGTCGACACGATCCGGGTGCTCGCCGCCGACGCGGTGCAGAACGCCGGCAACGGACACCCTGGCACCGCGATGAGCCTGGCGCCGCTGGCGTACTCCCTCTACCAGCGGACCATGCGGATCGACCCGAGCGACCCGAGCTGGGTCGGCCGGGACCGGTTCGTGCTGTCCTGCGGTCACTCCAGTATCACCCAGTACATCCAGCTCTACCTGGCCGGTTTCGGCCTGGAACTGGACGATCTGAAGAACCTGCGCAAGTGGGGCTCGCTCACCCCGGGCCACCCCGAGTTCCGGCACACCGACGGCGTCGAGATCACCACCGGGCCGCTCGGCCAGGGCCTGGCCGCCGCGGTCGGCATGGCGATGGCCGCCCGCCGCGAGCGCGGCCTGTTCGATCCGAACGCCGCGCCGGGCGCCAGCCCGTTCGACCACTTCATCTACGTGATCGCCTCCGACGGTGACATGGAGGAGGGCGTCACCTCCGAGGCCTCCTCGCTCGCGGGCACCCAGCAGCTCGGCAACCTCGTGCTGATCTACGACGACAACAAGATCTCCATCGAGGACGACACCACCATCGCCTTCGACGAGGACGTCGCCAAGCGCTACGAGGCGTATGGCTGGCACGTTCAGGTGGTCGAGGGTGGCGAAGATGTCGTCGCCATCGAGTCGGCGCTGGCCGCCGCCAAGGCCGAGACCGGCAAGCCGTCGATCATCGTGCTGCGCACCATCATCGGCTACCCGGCGCCCAACAAGATGAACACCGGCGCTGCGCACGGTGCCGCCCTGGGCGCGGACGAGGTGGCCGCCACCAAGAAGATCCTCGGCTTCGACCCGGAGCAGACCTTCGAGGTGGACGACGCGGTGATCGCGCACACCCGCAAGGCCATCGATCGCGGCAAGCAGGCGCACGCGCAGTGGCAGCAGCAGTTCGACGCGTGGGCGCAGGCCAACCCGGACAACAAGACCCTGTTCGACCGGCTCGCCAAGCGCGACCTGCCGCAGGGCTGGGCCGAGAACCTGCCGAGCTACGAGCCGGACCCCAAGGGCGTCGCCACCCGCAAGGCCTCCGGCAAGGTGCTCGCCGCGCTGGCGCCGGTGCTGCCGGAGCTGTGGGGCGGCTCGGCCGACCTCGCCGAGTCCAACAACACCACCATGTCCGGTGAGGCGAGCTTCGGCCCCGAGTCGATCTCGACCGGCATGTGGAAGGCCAACCCGTACGGCCGCACCCTGCACTTCGGGGTGCGCGAGCACGCCATGGGCGCGATCCTCAACGGCATTGCGCTGCACGGCCCGACCCGCCCGTACGGCGGCACCTTCCTGGTGTTCAGCGACTACATGCGTCCCGCGGTGCGCCTGGCCGCGCTGATGCGCGTGCCCGCCATCTACGTGTGGACGCACGACTCCATCGGCCTCGGCGAGGACGGCCCGACGCATCAGCCGATCGAGCACCTCGCCGCGCTGCGCGCCATCCCGGGCCTCAACGTGGTCCGCCCCGGCGACGCCAACGAGACCACCTACGCGTGGCGCACCATCCTCGAGCGCGACAGCAGCGAGCACACCTCGCACTTCTCGGTCTCGGAGATGCCGCACCAGGACGGGCCGTCGGCGCTGGCGCTGACCCGCCAGGATCTGCCGGTCCAGGAGGGAACCAGCTACGAGGGCGTCAAGAAGGGCGGCTACATCCTGGCCGAATCCTCCACCGACACCCCGCAGGTGATCCTCATCGCTACCGGCTCGGAGCTCCAGCTCGCCGTCGGCGCGCGGATTAGCCTGGAGGAGCGTGGCATCGGAACCCGGGTGGTGTCGATGCCGTGCGTGGAGTGGTTCGACGCGCAGGACCAGGCCTACCGCAACGAGGTGCTGCCGCCGACGATCACCGCGCGCGTGGTGGTCGAGGCGGGTATCGCGATGCCGTGGCACCGGTTCGCCGGTGACGCGGGCGAGATCGTCTCGATCGAGCACTTCGGTGCGTCCGCCGACTACAAGACCCTGTTCCGCGAGTTCGGAATCACCACCGAAGCCGTGGTCGCCGCCGCGCTCACCACGTTCGAGAACAGCGGCGCCGTCGAAAACGTGAAGGGATAAGCGCTCATGACACAGAACGCGAATACCGCCGCCCTGTCCGCGGCCGGCGTCTCGGTGTGGCTCGACGACCTGTCGCGCGACCGCATCCAGTCCGGCAACCTGGCCGAGCTGATCGAGACCCGCAGCGTCGTCGGGGTGACCACCAACCCGACCATCTTCCAGGGTGCGCTCAGCAAGGGCCACGCCTACGACGGACAGCTCAAAGAGCTTGCCGCCCAGGGCGCGGACGCCGACGCCGCGATCCGCACCATCACCACAGACGACGTGCGCTCCGCCTGCGATGTCTTCGCAGGCGTGTTCGAGGCGTCCAACGGGGTGGACGGCCGCGTCTCCATCGAGGTCGACCCCCGCTTCGCCTTCGACGCGGACAAGACCATCGCGCAGGCCATCGACCTGTGGAAGACGGTGGACCGGCCCAACCTGTTCATCAAGATCCCGGCCACCGAGGCGGGCCTGCCCGCGATCACCCGGGTGATCGCCGAGGGCATCAGCGTGAACGTGACGCTGATCTTCTCCGTCGCGCGCTACCGCGCCGTGATGGGCGCCTACCTCGACGGACTGCGCAGCGCCAAGACCGCGGGCCACGACCTCGGCAAGATCCATTCCGTCGCTTCGTTCTTCGTGTCCCGGGTGGACACCGAGATCGACAAGCGGCTCGAGGCGATCGGCTCCGACGAGGCCCTCGCGCTGCGCGGGCAGGCCGGAATCGCCAACGCCCGCTTGGCCTACGCCGAATATCAGGACGTGTTCGACGGCGGCAAGCACACCTCCACCTACAACCACCTGGCCGCCGCGGGCGCGAATCGCCAACGGCCACTGTGGGCTTCGACCGGCGTGAAGAACCCGGACTACTCCGACGTCATGTACGTCACCGAGCTGGTCGCGCCGAACACGGTGAACACGTTGCCGGAGAAGACCCTCGAGGCCGTCGCCGACCACGCCGAGATCCGCGGCGACACGGTCAGCGGCACCGCCGCGGCCGCGCAGGAGGTCTTCGACAAGCTCTCGGCCGTCGGCGTCGACCTCGACGACGTGTTCCAGGTGCTCGAGCGCGAAGGCGTGGACAAGTTCGAGAAGTCGTGGGCGGAACTGATCTCCGCCACGACGGAGGAGCTGTCCAAAGCGGCCGGGGCCAACTGACACCGATGGCCGGCCCCAAGAACCCGACCTGGCAGAACCCGCTGCGCGACGAGCGGGACAAGCGGGTCCCGCGCATCGCGGGCCCGTGCAGCATGGTGATCTTCGGTGTCACCGGCGACCTGTCCCGGAAGAAGTTGATGCCGGCCATCTACGACCTCGCGAACCGGGGGCTGCTGCCCCCGGGCTTCGCGCTGGTCGGCTTCGCCCGGCGCGACTACGCGGACGAGGACTTCGCGAAGGTCGTGCTCGACTCGGTGAAGACGCACGCGCGCACGCCTTTCCGGCAGGAGGTCTGGGACCATCTGGCCGAGGGAATCCGGTTCGTGCAGGGCAGTTTCGACGACGACAAGGCCTTCGCCACCCTCGCCGAGACCCTGGCGGCGCTGGACAAGGAGCGCGGCACCGGCGGCAATCACGCCTTCTACCTGTCGATTCCGCCGAACATGTTTCCGGTGGTGCTCAATCAGCTCTCCGAACACGGACTCGCGCAACCGGACAGCACCGACGCCGCGGGTCGTAAACCGTGGCGGCGGGTGGTGATCGAGAAGCCGTTCGGCCACGATCTGGAAAGCGCCCAGGAGCTCAACGCGCTGGTCAACGGGGTGTTCCCGGAGGAGACCGTCTTCCGGATCGACCACTATCTCGGCAAAGAGACAGTGCAGAACATTCTGGCGCTGCGCTTCGCCAATCAGCTCTACGACCCGATCTGGAACGCCAACTACGTCGACCATGTACAGATCACCATGGCCGAGGACATCGGATTGGGCGGTCGCGCAGGCTATTACGACGGCATCGGCGCGGCCCGTGATGTGATCCAGAACCATCTGCTGCAGCTGCTCGCGCTCACCGCGATGGAGGAGCCGATCAGCTTCCAGCCCAAGCAGTTACAGGCCGAGAAGATCAAGGTGCTCTCGGCCACGAAGCTGGTCGAGCCGCTGGACGAGACCACCGCGCGCGGACAATACGCCGACGGCTGGCAGGGCGGCGAGCAGGTGGTCGGCCTGCTCAACGAGGAGGGCTTCGACCCGGAGTCGCGCACCGAGACCTACGCCGCGATCACGCTCGAGGTCGACACCCGCCGCTGGGCCGGGGTGCCGTTCTATCTGCGCACCGGAAAACGCCTGGGCCGCAGGGTCACCGAGATCGCGGTGATGTTCAAGCGGGCGCCGCACCTGCCGTTCGACCAGACCATGACCGAGGATCTCGGGCAGAACGCGCTGGTCATCCGGGTGCAGCCGGACGAGGGCATCACCACCCGGTTCGGCTCGAAAGTGCCAGGGTCGAGCATGGAAGTGCGCGACGTCAACATGGATTTCAGCTACGGCGAGGCGTTCACCGAGTCCTCCCCCGAGGCCTACGAACGCCTGATCCTCGACGTGCTGCTCGGGGTGCCGTCGCTGTTCCCGGTGAACGCGGAGGTCGAATTGTCCTGGGGCATCCTCGATCCGGTGCTCGAGCACTGGGCCACCGAAGGCAAACCCGAACCGTACGAGGCGGGCACCTGGGGTCCCTCCTCGGCCGACGAGATGCTCGCCCGCACCGGGCGCGAATGGCGGCGGCCATGATCATCGACATTCCGCACACCACCACCGGCGAGGTCACCAAGCGCATCGTGCAGCTGCGCGAGAGCAACGGCGTGATCACCATGATGCGGGTGCTCACCCTGGTCGTGTGCACGCTGGACAGCTCCGAGGCCGAGGACGCGATCGACGCCGCCAACGATGCCAGCCGCGAACACCCTTGCCGGGTGGTCGTTTTGGCGCGTGGCGACCGCGACGCGGAGACCCGTCTCGACGCCCAGATCCGGGTCGGCGGGGACGCGGGCGCGGCCGAGGTGATCGTGCTGCGGTTGCAGGGCGAGCTGATCAACCACGAGAGCAGCGTCGTCATCCCGTTCCTGCTGCCGGACACCCCCGTGGTGGCCTGGTGGCCGCGGGGCGCTCCCGAGTTCCCGTCCAAGGATTCGGTGGGCCGCTTGGCGACTCGGCGCATCACCGACGCCACCTACGCCGCCGATCCGCAGGCCGCGATCAAGAAGCGGCTCGGCTCCTACGCGGCGGGCGACACCGATCTGGCGTGGAGCCGGATCACCTACTGGCGTGCGCTGCTGGCCGCCGCGCTGGACGAACCGCCCTTCGAGCCGGTGGAATCGGTGCTGGTATCCGGTTTGCGCGACGAACCGGCCCTGGACACGTTGGCCGGGTGGCTCGCCGGCCGCCTCGGCTGCCCGGTGATCCGCCGCTCCGGGGCGCTGCGCGTGGAGCTGCACCGGCCGTCTGTCTCGGTCACCATCGAACGCCCGCAGACCGGACGCACCGCGACGCTGACCCGCACCGGTGACCCCGATCAGCGAATCGCGCTGGCCCGCCGGGAAACTCGCGACTGCCTCGCCGAAGAACTGCGCAGGCTGGACGCCGACGAGATCTACGCCGAGGCCCTCGCCGGAATCGAGAAGGTGACCTATGAGTGAATCCGCCAGCGACACAGTAGAAGTCCACATCGATACCGACTCGCTGATCGCCGCCGCGGCGGCCCGATTCGTCGAGGTCGTCGTCGCCGCACAGGAAGAACGCGGCACAGCGTCGGTCGTGCTGACCGGCGGCGGCACCGGCATCGGACTGCTCGAACTGGTCCGCAAGTCCCCCGGCGACATCGATTGGTCCAACGTCGACTTCTTCTGGGGCGATGAGCGTTTCGTCCCCGCAGGCGACGCGGAACGCAACGACCTCCAGGCACGCCAGGCCCTACTCGACCACGTCCCGGTCGACCCGGCCCGGATACACCCGGTAGCCGCCTCCGACGGCGAATATCCCGACCCGATCGAGGCCGCCGCCGAATACTCCGCCGCCGTACACGCCTACCTGGCCGAACACGGCTCCTTCGACCTGCACCTGCTCGGCATGGGCGGCGAGGGACACATCAATTCGCTGTTCCCGCACACCGACGCGGTCCGCGAGGAACACGAACTCGTTGTCGCCGTAACGAATTCGCCGAAACCTCCCCCGGTCCGAGTCACCCTCACCATCCCCGCCATCCGCCGCACGCGGCATGTGGTGCTGGTCGTCGGTGGGGCGGCCAAGGCGGACGCGGTCGCCGAAGCAATCTCCGGGGCCGACCCGGTCGACATCCCCTCCGCGGGCGCGGTTGGGCTCGAGTCCACCACGTGGTTGCTTGACCAAGACGCGGCGTCAGCGTTGCAGTTGCCAGACTGAACGTCACCGTTCATCCTTCATGTCCCCGGCAGCCAACACGTTGCTCGCCCCGGGGGACATGAGGGCGCAGAACATCGAGCCGCCGCGCCCCCACGTCCCGTCCGCGACGTCTCGGTGCTCCCAACGGGACCTGACGGCGGCAAACATCGAGTAAGCACACCACCATGTCCCGTCCGCCACATCTCAGGGCGCCGAACGGGACATGCTGGCGAGGACAGGCGCGTCGAACACCCCGACAAGGCACGCGACCATCTCGCGTGCCACGCGCCGCAGCGTGCCATCCGGTGCGCGACATAGAGCCAACGACGAGTAAGCACGCCACCATGCCCCCTTCTGGCGCACCGGCCATTACGCCTTCCCGCCGAACGGGAAATCACGGCGCCAACCGCCGAGTGGACGCGCCACCAACACCTGCTGGCCCTCCTGGCTTGCTGGAATGGGGGGCACAGCGCCGAATCTCGAGTGAGCACAGCCACCACGTCCCGTTGGCGCAACCGCCGCCCCCGCACAAGGCACGCGACCATCTCGCGTGCCACGCGCCGCAGCGCGCCACTCAGTGCGCGACATGGAGTGAACGTCGAGTGCGCACATTCCTACGGCGCACCTGCGGCCATGTTTGCCCGCCGGGCGGGACATCACGGGGCTGAGCATCACTGTGTGCGCGCCGCTGTGTCCCATTCGATGCACCCGCCGCGCGTCTCGCCCGCCATGCGACATGACGGTCGCGAGGGTCGAGTGCGCACGCCACCATGTCCCTTCCGGCACAACCGCCGCCATGTCTTGCCGCCGTGCGGGACCTGACGGCGGCAATCGCCGAGTAAGCACACCACCACTTCCCGTCCGCCACATCTCGCGCCCACGAACGGGACATCGTGGCGGCAATGTCGAGTGAGCGCGCTGCCGTGCCCCCCGTTGGACGTGCGCGCCGCCCTGCCTCGGGTGCTGAGGGGACATGGTGGCTGGCGAACGTCTGGTGCGTGATCCATCGTGTCCCTGCGGAATGCTGGTTGCCGAATCAGGCGGGCGAGGGTTCATGTCCGGCCGACTGAGGGTTTGGCCGGAACTTATTCGGCCGAACTGGATATGGTGCGCATAATCATCGGGTTTGCCGATAAGGTGGGGCGGTGAGTGAGCGGGCAGCGAACCCGGGATCCAGCCCGGGCCAGGTTCTCGATGATCGGTTTCGGGCGGCGGTCGGTGCGCTGACACCGGCGCTGGATCGTGCGGCGGAGGAGGATTTCGCGCCCGGGATCAGCGGTGCGACTCTGCTGGAGCTGTTCGAAGCGCAGGCGACGAGCAGGCAGTTGGATCTCGCGGCTCGGCAGTTGGGGGCGAGCAAGCGGGGGTATTACAGCATCGGGTCGTCGGGACACGAGGGCAATGCGGCGCTCGGGGTGGCGTTGCGGGTGACCGATCCCGCGCTGCTGCACTACCGATCCGGGGCGTTCTTCGTGCAGCGCACTCGGCAGGTGCCTGGTCTCGATCCGATCCGCGACGTGCTGCTCGGGGTCGTCGCCGCGGCGGCGGATCCGATATCCGGTGGGCGGCACAAGGTTTTCGGCAGCAAGCCCGCCGCCATCATCCCGCAGACCTCGACCATCGCCTCACATCTCCCCCGCGCGGTAGGTCTCGCGTTCGCGATCGATCGTGCTGCACGACTTGGCGTTTCGAGCGAGTGGCCGTCGGATGCGGTGGTGCTGTGCAGCTTCGGCGATGCCTCCGCCAACCATTCCACCGCAGCGGGCGCGATCAATGCGGCGATTCACACTGCCCGCCAAGGTGTTCCGCTGCCGATCCTGTTCCTGTGCGAGGACAACGGCATCGGGATCAGCGTCCCCACCCCCGCGGATTGGATCCAGCAGGCCTACGGCTCCCGCCCCGGACTGGAGTACTTCGGCGCCGACGGCTGCGATCCCATCGACGCACTGACCACTTCGACCGCAGCCGCCGCGTGGGTCCGCGAACACCGCAAGCCCGCGTTCCTGCACATGCGAACGGTCCGCCTGATGGGCCACGCCGGTTCCGACGTGGAAGCCGCCTACCGCAGACCCGCCGACATCGCCGCCGACCTCCTCCGCGACCCGGTCACCGCAACCGCCCGACTGCTGGTCGCCGCAGGTGTAGCGACACCCACCGAGGTACTCGAGCGCTACGACGACATCGCCCACCGCGTCACCCGCACAGCCGAACTCGTCTGGCGCGAGCCGAAATTGGCCTCCGCGACCGCTGTAATGGCACCACTCGCACCGTCGCGCCCGGCACTGGTACGCGCCGATGTCCTGCGCACCGGCCAGCTCGCCGCATCCCCGGCGAATGATGCGGCGCGTCCCGACCCTGCCCCAGCAATGACATCGCAGACCTCCCACGCACGGCAGGCAAGCTCTCCCAACGATATCGGGCCTTCTGCCGCAGCAGCGAGCGATGCAGCAGGGCGGGGCACTCCGACGCACGTCGGCACAACGCAGGCCGACACCTCGCTGGACGCGACAACCACAGCCGCCAGCGCACCTCGCGTGGCACCCGCCACCGCCAGCGCGAACTCCGGTGCAGGCAGCGATGATTCGTTGACGCTCGGGCAGGCGATCAACCGCACACTGGCAAGCTTGCTCGCCCGCGACCCGGACGTGCTCGTCTTCGGCGAGGACGTCGGCCGCAAGGGCGGCGTGTACGGCGTGACCAAAGGACTGCAAAAGCAGTTCGGCAAGCGACGCGTCTTCGACACCTTGCTCGACGAGCAGAGCGTCCTCGGCACCGCCCTGGGCACCGCGCTCGCCGGTTTCGTGCCGATCCCCGAGATCCAATACCTGGCCTACGTGCACAATGCCGCCGACCAACTGCGCGGCGAGGCCGCCACCCTGTCCTTCTTTTCCCATGGGCGCTACCACAATCCGATGGTGGTCCGCATCGCCGGCTACGCCTACCAGAAGGGTTTCGGCGGCCACTTCCACAACGACAACTCCATCGCCGCCTTGCGCGACATCCCCGGCCTCGTCATCGCCTCCCCCGCGCGCGCCGACGACGCCGCCGCCCTCCTGCGCACCTGCGTCTCCGCCGCCCGAGTAGACGGCCGCGTCTGCATCTACCTCGAACCCATCGCCCTCTACCACACCCGCGACCTGCACGAACCAGGCGACAACGCTTGGCTCGCAACACCTTCCGACACCGACCACGTCGAGATCGGCCGCGCCCGCATCTACGGCGACGGCACCGACCTCACCATCGTCACCTTCGCCAACGGCGTCCCCATGAGCCTGCGCGTAGCCCGCCGCCTGGCCGACCGCGGCATCCGCCCCCGCGTCCTCGACCTCCGCTGGCTCTCCCCCCTCCCCCTCGACGATCTCCTCCGACACGCCCGAGCCACCGGCCGCGTCCTCATCGCCGACGAAACCCGCCACAGCGGCGGCGTCTCCGTATCCGTCTGCGCCGCGCTCATCGACGCCGGCTTCGACGGCCACATCGCCAGAGTCACCAGCGAAGACACCTTCATCCCCCTAGGCCCCGCCGCCGACACCGTCCTGCTCGACGAAGCCAAAATAGAAACCGCCGCCGGAAAACTCTTGGCACAGTAGACATCATGGTCGGCACCGACGAGCAAGCTGTTCCGGAGGAGCACCGGCGTTACTGGAAGTACCAGCGAGACTTGGCCGCCGTAGACGACAAGGCAGAACCCGAGCTCGTCGCCACCGTCTTACGCGACCCAGACAAGGTCATGGCCGAGGCCGCCATATCCGGCCACTTCGACCAGCGTGCGCCCCAACTGATGCAACTCGGCAGCACCCGCTTCGACCAATGGGCCACCACCATGTCCCCACTTATCGCCGAGCGTAAGTTCCTCACCCGCCGCCTTCGGGAATGGACCCTGCTGAAATCGATCATCCTGGGCCACAACTGGACTCCCGAGGATGTTGTCGCCGCCACCGACTGGCTCCAGCGCAAGGCCGCCAACACCGTCACCGCACCCGACGCCCTCACCTTGCTGACTGAACACGGCAGAACACGCCGAGTCCGCAACGCCGCCAACAACCGCTTGCACCGCCCCACCCCCTGACCCCGCCCTCGAAACGCCGCACCCTTTCCTGGCATCCGCACTACCTACGAGCCCCGTATCGAGTGCGCCACCCGAGAAGCGGTGCGCATGTCAATCCGCGCTGGGGCCTTGAGCCGGCAGTACAGGCGTGGGGTTCATCCACAAGGCTGAGTTGTGCACATTCGACCGGTGGTGGGTGGTTTGGGGGGTGGCCGGTGGTGAGGATGAGGGCATGGACCACGTGAGCGTTCACCGACGTAGCGCGGAGTTGAGTCGAGGGCTCAGTGACGAAGAGATTCGACGGCGGTACACCGGCACCGAATGGTGTCGACTTCGGCGAGGTGCGTACGTCGATCGCTGCGGGTACGCGGAACTGGATCCGGTTGCCAAGCACCGCTTACTGATCGAGGCTGTGGTTCCGACTATGGCGGACGGGACGGTGGTAAGTCACCAGTCCGCTGTGGTGATGTACCGGGCGCCCCTATGGCACACGCCGCTGGAACGAGTTGCCGTCACCCGAAACCGACGATCAGGTGGCCGGATCAAATCGGACGTCAAGATGCATTGTGCACCAATGGAATCCGCGGTTCAGATAGCCGACATGCTGGTCACGACCCCAGCCAGGACTGTTGTCGACCTTGCTCGGACTTTGCCTTTCGAATCCGCTGTTGTCAGCGGCGACGCGCTGATTCGTGACTTCGGTGTGGCAGAAACAGATCTGGTCGCGGAGCTCACGATCGCAAAGAATCGGCACGGTGTCGCGGCAGCGAAGCGGGTGGTCGCGTTCCTGGACGCGCACAGCGAAAGCGCAGGTGAATCACGCAGCCGGGTGCTGTGTGCCGACCTCGGGCTGCCCACACCCACTCCGCAGGGGAACGTCTATGGTCCCGACGGCGCGTTCCTCGGGCGCGTCGACTTCTACTTCGAAGGTACCGGCGTGCTCGGCGAATTCGATGGGCGCACCAAGTACGGTCGGCTACTCCGGCCGGGCCGAGAACCCGGCGACGCGGTGTTCGCCGAGAAAGTTCGCGAGGATGCCATGCGCGCCTGCGGGTTCCAAGTGGTCCGCTGGACATGGCAAGACCTCACCACACAGAACATTGCCCACCGAATCCTCGCAGCACTGGCCCGGGACCGAACCACCCACCACGACGGCCACATCGAACAAGCCGCCCTCCCCACCCCGACCCCGCTCACCATCCACCGGCTCTGACCCAGCGGGACGCACATCCGCACCAGTTGTTGGGATCCGCACCGCTTCGGGGCGTCCGCAAGCAGTGCGCATCCCAACAAACAGTGCAAACCGGCATCCGCACCAGTTGTTGGGTAGCGCACCGCTGCGGGGCGTCCGCAAAGAGTGCGCATCCCGAGAAAGCGTGCGCATCCCGATGAAAGGTGCGGATCTGCGAAGCGGATCAGCCGAGGTGAACGGGGAACGCCGCCAGGTCGTTTTGCGTGAGTACTGGAAGGTTGCGGATTTCCTCCACCGGAACCGCAAGCCGAATGTTCGGGAAACGGTCGAAGAGGGCTGGCAGGGCGATGCCTGCTTCGAGCCGGGAGAGGGCCGCCCCGGGGCAGATGTGGGGACCGTGGCCGAAGGTTAGGTGGCGGTGGGAGGTGGTGCGGGTGAGGTCGAACTCGTCGGAGTCTTCGCCGTGCACGGCGGTGTCCCGGCCGATGGCGCGGTAGGACATGACGACACCCTCGCCTTTTTCGATCACGGTGTCACCGATGGTGATGTCTTCGGTGGCGAAGCGCATCAGCAGGTGGGTGACCGGGCTGTCCCAGCGCAGGGTTTCCTCGACGGCCTGCTTCCACTCGATGTCGCCGGAGCGGACCTTGTCCAGTTGTTCGGGACGGGTGAGCAGGGCGCGCACGGCGTTCAGGATGAGGCCGACGGTGGTTTCGTGACCGGCGGCGACGAGTGCCTTGAGGTTGCCGACCACTTCTTCTTCGGTCAGCGGCTCACCGCCGTCGGTGGCCAGGATGAGGGCGCTGGTGAGGTCGTCGGTGGGATCGGCGGTCTTCTTGCGGACCAGATCGGTGTAGTACCGGTCCATTTCATCGATCACCCGCAACCGCTCGTCCTGCGGGGTGAGCAGCGAGAAGAACGCTTTGTACCAGGTGAGCAGCATCGGATGGTCGGCGCGGTCCACGCCCATCAGCTCACTGATGACGCGCATCGGCAGGGGGTAGGCGAAGACCTCTTTGAGGTCCACCACGGAATCACCCGCAGCGCTGAGATCGTCCAGGAGCTCGCCGGTTAGTCGCTCGATGACGGGCCGGATGTCCTCTAGTCGACGCGGCGACAAAGCCTGCGTGGTCTTGATCCGCAGTCTGCGATGCTCGGCACCGTCCACGGTGAACATGGAACGTCCCGCATCGATCATGCCGATCAGCGGCCACTGCCGCGTCACTACACCGGAGTTCCACAGCGACCAGCCGTTGATGTCCTTGATCAGCCGCGGATCGACGAGCAGCTGCCTGGCCACCGCATGCTCGGTGACGGTCCAGGCGGGCACGCCGAGCAGTTCGATGCGGGTGAGCGGACCCGCGGCACGCAGGTAGGCGGTCTCGCCGGCGAGGTCACCGACCATCGGATCGATGGCAAAAGGGCATGTTTGTGTCACTGGGGACCTCCGACTGCACGAACTGGGGTGAAACGAACCGGCAAAGAAGTCATGCCGCGCAGGAACGCCGACGGGCGCCGGACCAGGTTCTGCGCGGGAACCATGAGATCGATGTCGGGCAGTCGGTCGAGGAGCACCTCGATGCTGGTGCGCGCGATGATCTCGGCCAGTTGCTGAGCCGGGAACGGGCACCGGTACTCGCCGTAGCTGAACGCGAAGTGCGCGCTGTTGCCTGCGTGCGCGGGTTCGACGCCGTCGACGAGATGCTGACGCACATGCGGGTCGGCGTTGGCGGCCGCGAGTCCGAGCAGCAGCATGTCGCCGGCCCGAATCACCTTGTCGGCCAACCGGGTATCGCGCGCCGCCCACCGACCGGCGAGGATCTGCGTGGGCGTGTCCTCCCACAGCACCTCGTTCATCGCCTCGCCGACGCTGCGCCGCCCACCACCGAGGGCCGCGGCGAACCGGTCGTCGGTGAGCATGAGCCGCACCGAGTTCCCGATCCAGTCGGCGGTCGGCAGGTGCGCGGCGGCGGTGACCGCCATCAGATCCTGCACGTACTCCTCGTCGCTGAACTGCGCCGGGTGCGCGAGCATCCGCGACACCAGGTCGTTGCCCGGCCGCGCCTTCTTCGCGGCCAGCACCTGCTGCATCTGCTCGTAGAAACGCCCGTACGCCGCCTGCGCGTCGGCACCACCGTCGGCGAGCGCCTTCATGCTCCACGCCAGCCGCGCGCCGTCCTCGTCGGGGAAGCCGAGCGCCCAGGCGAGCGCGAGCACCGGCATCGGCACCGCGAACTCGGCGACCAGATCGGCCTCGCCCCGCCCGCAGAAGCCGTCGATCAGCCGGTCCGCCAATTCCTCACAGGTGCGGCGCAATTCGAACGGATCGATCGATTCGAGCGCGGGTTCGACCATCGCCACATGCCTGCGATGCTCGGCACCCGCGGTGAAGTAGATCGACGGGCGAGGCTGCCCGACCATCGGCAGCAGCGGCCAGTCCTCGGGGATGTTGGGCCACTGGTTCCACAGGCTGACGTCGCGCGGGAACAGCTCCGGATCGCTGGTGACCTGATGCAACTCCCGATACCCGATGACCAGCCAGGACGGGACACCACCGGGCAGTTCGACGGACACGACGGGCCCGTGTTCGCGGCGCATCTCGCGGTACAGGTGCTGCGGGTCGGTGTGGAAGCGCGGACCGCTCAGCGGCACGGCGCCGGTCTCCGGGTGGACCGGGCAGCCGCCGGTGGCCGCCGCGGCGGCACTCGAGGTGGTCATGATGCGGTCTCCGCTCGGGCGTCGGCATAGATGTGCTCGACCAGGCTGATCAGCACGCGCTTGCTGGACTCACGCGACCTGGCGTCGCAATCCACCAGCGGCACATGCGGATCCAGGTCGAGGGCGTCGCGCACCTCGGCGAGCTGAGAAGGTCCGCCGAAGTTGTTGCAGGCCACCACGAATCGGGTGCGCTGGGCTTCCAACCGGTCGATGGCGTACCAGGAGTCGGCAATTCGGCGCTGGTCGACGAGCACGATCGCGCCGAGCGCACCGGCGAACAACCGGTCCCAGAGGAAGAAGAACCGTTCCTGTCCCGGGGCGCCGAAGAGGTACAGCACGTTCTCGGCGTCGATGGTGATGCGCCCGAAGTCGAAGGCGACCGTGGTCGTGGACTTGCCGGGGGCGCCGGTCGGGTCGTCGATCCCGACGCCCGCGTTGGTCATCGTCGCCTCGGTATCGAGCGGGCGGATCTCGCTGACCGCGCGGACCATGGTGGTCTTGCCGACGCCGAAGCCGCCGACGATGACGATCTTCAGCCCCTGGCGGGTCGCGCTGTTCAGCGGGGCGTCGGCGCGGGCGGGCCGAGCGTCAAAGGTTGCGGAGTCCAACGAGCACCTTCTCGAGGGTGGTGGAGTCGGGCACCGAATTCCACGGCGCAGCCGGGCCGACGTCGGGATGCCGGACGGTGATCTTGCCTGCGTGCAGCAGGTCCGACAGCAGGATGGTGGCGATGCCGAACGGGATGCGCAGCTCGGCGGCGATCTCGACGACCGCGGTCGGCGCGCGGCACATGTCCAGGATGGCAACGTGTTCGGACTGCATGCCCTGCGTCGGCGCGCACTCGCTGACCACCAGGGTGACCAGGTCGAAGCTGTCGGAGTCCGGTTTGCTGCGTCCCCCGGTCAGTGTGTAGAGCCGGTCGGGGTCGTCGTCGCGGCCTGGCCTTTTCACGACACGCTCGCTCCCCCGACGCGTGGCGCGGACGCGAGATGATGACTCAGCTGTTCGACCAGCTCCCGCATGTTGTGCCCGACCAGACCTGCGTCCGCGTCCTCGCCGGCCACGACCGCGATGTGCGCGGCGAGACCCGCCTCGACGATGAACAGGATGCCGCCGTAGAACTCCGTCATCGACTGGCGCACACCGCCTCTGCCGTCACCGAACTCGACAGACGCACCGTGCGAAAGACTTTGGATGCCCGCCGAGATGGCGGATAGCTGATCCGCCTTGTCCATGCTCAATTCCGGCGTGTGGCAGATCTTGAGACCGTCACCGGAGAGCAGCAGCGCGTGGCGAGCGCCGGGAGTGCGGGCGAGCAGTTGCTCCAACAGCCAGCTGAGTTGCGACGGCACAGACGTTGTCATCGATCATTCTCCACGGCAACGGTAGGGGACGGGGAAGGTGTTGCGGCAGCGGAGGTATCGGTGTCGCGGCCGGACACCGCGCGCTGGAACGCACCGAAGGACGCGGGCGTCGACACCGGCGGGGTGGCCGCGGCGGGCGCATCATGCGTGGGTAGCGAGAGTCCGGCGGGGTGGACGGCGGCGAGGGTGCTGCCGCGGCGGCGCTTGGGTAAGCCCATGCTGGTGTGCTCGACGGTGGGCGAGAGATCCGGAGCGGAATTCGGGGTGGCCGAAGGGGTCCACGCGGTGGGGTTGGTTGGAGTCGAAGAATTCGGAGCGGAGGTGGAAGTCGCGGCGGCCGCAGAGTTCGCGGCAGACGCGAAGTTCAGGTCAGCCGTAGGGTTCCCGACCGACGCCACGTTTCGGATACCCGCAGGGCTTCCGCCGACCTCGGAGCTCATGCCAGCCGCGAACTTCACGTCAGCCGAAGGGTTTCCGACCGACGCCACGTTTCCGGCACCCGCAGCGCTCGTGCCGGCCAGAGAATTCGCACCAGCCGCAATGTTTCCGGTACCCGCAGGGCCCGCGCCGACCTCGGAATTCCCACCAGTCGCGAACTTCACGTCAGCCGCAGGATTCCCCACCGACGCCACGTTTCCGGCACCCGCAGCGCTCGCGCCAACCTCGGACTTCCCGCCAGCCGCGAAGTTTCCGGTACCCGCAGGGCTCGTGCCGCCCACAAAGTTCGCGGCATCCGTAAGGCTAGCGCCAGCAGCGAAGTTCGCGTCGGCCGAAGAGTTACCGGCAACCGCAGCGCTCGCGCCAACCCCGGGGCTGACGGCACCCGCAGAATTTCCGGCAGTCGCAGGGCTCGCGCCAACCGGAGAGCTTCCGGCAGCCGCAGGGTTCGCGCCAGTGGCAGGGTTCGCGCCAACAGAGTTCGCACCGGCGGTGAGGTTCGCGGCAGCAGCGGCCGGGTTTGCGCCGACCGGGTTCCCGGTTGCGAAGTCCGGCAACGCCGCAACTCGCGCGACCGACGCCGGTTTCGGCTGCGACAACGCGGTGAGCTGCGACGTAGCACTGGGCAACGTAGCGGTGGGTATCGCGGGAATGGTACCGAGCGCCGACGGTTGCGAACGATCAACGCGCGCAGTGAGATCCCGCGGCACCACCACGACCACCGCCGTGCCACCGATGGCCGAGGGCCGGAAGGACACAGTGAGTCCGTGCTTACGCGCGAGGTGCCCGACAACGGCGAGCCCCAACCGTGTGCCGCTCAACGACGACAGGTCCGAGGCACGCTGTCCGCGCCCGTCCGGCCCGTTCGACACGGTCTGTTCGGCGCGGCGCAGCGCCGATTCGCTCATCACCAGTCCGCTGTCTTCGATGGTGAGCACCACGCCCGCGGGCACCTCGGCGGCGTAGACGTGCACCTCGGTGGTCGGCGGGGAGAAATTACACGCGTTGTCGAGCAGCTCGGCCAGCGTGTGCATCACACCTTCGGCCGCGTGCCCGGCGATGGCGATCTCGGCGATGGCCCGCAGCCGAACCCGCTGGTAGCCCGAGACACGCCCCATCGCGCCACGCAGGATCGACTCCATGGCAATGGGTTTGGCCCAGCGTCGACCGGAGCGGGCGCCGCTGAGCACGGCGATGCTGTCGGCGAGGCGACCGGCCTGCGCGGTGCGGTGGTCCAGGTGCAGCAGGTCGGCGAGCACCTTCGGGTCGGCGTGCCGATGCTCCATTTCGCGCAGCTCGGCGAGCATGCTGGTGGTCATCGCCTGCATGCGGCCTGCCGCGCCGGCGAACGCGGCCATCGCGGCGGACCGGCGGCTGTCGCTGTTCTTCGCTTCCCACGCGTGCAGGTTGGTGGCCTCGCTCGCGGCCGCCATCCTGGCCGACGCCTCGGCTGTCACCGCCGCTGCAGCCTGGCGGGCGCGGATCGCCGCACCGCGATAGTGCACCGCCGCGGTTACCGTGGCGCACAACGCGATCGCCGCCGCGACGGCGCCGATGGTCAGCGGGACGCGGAAGTCGGTCGGCGCGTAATACACCGCGACCACCACGACAACCGAGGTGACGGCGGCGCAGGTCAACAGCGCTAGCAGGGGTATGCGCAGACGTCGAAACAGCGGTTCCCGACGCTCGCCTTCCGGCGCGTTCAATGACTGTGACAAGTTCCGTACTTCCGCACTCACGTTCACCAAGAAGGCATGCTGGCTGATCCCGACCCCTCCTGCAGCGTTCGGGCTGCACCAAATGTACAGACCACCAAGCAGTTCCGCATCTCGGCGGAACGCACATACCTGCACCACCATCTATCTGCGCGGTAGTTGTATTGTATTGCGCTACTTTATTTTTCAATCATGCTGGCGGTTTGCCGACGAGCCTTCGATAATCGCGAGCGCACCACTTCGTCACACAGCGGTCACACCGCCGCCGTCCGCAGGCCGCGTCGGCGCAAACTTCGATTACCACCTCGCCGAGGCGCGCCGCACCGGTATCCCAGCGATTCGGATTCGACGGGGGAATACTGGAAATACAGTGGCGGTGAGACGACAACCAGCGGCGAAGGGCACGGCGATGACCATGATGTCCATGCTCGGTGAGGTTCGGCCGGAGCACGATCGCGCGGCGGACGGCGATCTGGTGCTCCTGCACTATCTGCGTTCCTTCCGCAAACCGGTGCTCGACGTGTGGTCGGCGGCGACCGACCGTACGCAGTTGGCGCGCTGGCTCGGCGCGGTGTCCGGCGGCCACGGCAATCTGACCATCGAGCCGATGGACGGACCGGTGTCGCGACCGGTCGCGGTGCGGGTCGATCATTGCCAGGCGCCGCACGAACTGGTCGTGCACGTCGACGGCTGCCTGCTCGAGGTTCGGATGACCCAGGTCGGCGTGGTGACCAATGTCGAGCTGATCCGCCGCCACGTGAGCCCGGCTGAGGCGAGTGCGATCGGCCCCCGCTGGCAGTACCTGCTGGATCGGCTCACCGCGTACCTCGATTACCAACCGCTGCCGCAGTGGGCCGACTACCCGAAGCTGGGCGACGAATACCGTTGAGTCACAGTTGCACCCACTGTCAGAGGAAGAATCCGGCGATCCCCCAGCCCGGGCGCGCCTGCGCCTCGCGAATCCATTCCATACACGATTCGATCGCGGCGAGCACCTCGTGTTCGACGTCCTCGCGCTGTTTCGGCGTGGTCGATTCCCATTGCACGAGGGCTTCCGCGCACTGTTCCGGCGTCCATTCGCCGTAGCCGGGTAGCTCGTCGGGTTGGGGTAGGGCGGCGGGCAGCGCGTGGTAGACGAAGTCGGCGAGGCTGATCGCCTTGATGCCCAACTCGGCGAGGCCCTCGTCGACCTGCTCCAGCCAGCTGCCACGGAACGGGGAGAAGTAGCGGTTGTCGAGGAACCTGCCGTAGAACTGGCAGATCGTTTGATAGGCGTAGGCGTATTGGAAGCCGTACGCCTCGTCGAACGGGCCGCCGTCGATGACGGCGCGCACCGCGTCGTAGCGCGCCGGGGCGCCGTTCGCGATCTCCTCGGCGAACCAGTCGTCGGCGTGCGCCAATTGGGCTTTGAACCGGCCACCGATCATGCGCCGGAGCTTGTCGTCCCGCGAGCCGATCGCGGCCCTGACCCTATCCAGTTCGACGACGTAAACGCTCAGGCTGTAACTCATGATCGAACATTAGCGGCACCCACCGACACGAACGCCGCACCGACGGAAGGCGTTTGACGCTACGCGGTCTGCACGGTGACGCGATAGCCGAGACTGATCCCCTTTGCGATGTGGGCCGCACCACCGAGGTGCAGCCGCCGGGTGCTGCTGCCCTCGCGTGGATCGACCAGATAGCTAGCACGCACATGGGCGACGCCGGACGGAAAACCGCTGGCCGGGGTCGAAACGCTGCTCGCGACAAACGCTTCGGCCCACAGATTGGGCTCGGTCGCGCCGTCGAGCAGGGGCGCGGCATCGGGGAGGAACACGCCGAACTCGTCCGGTTGTCCGCGCAGCGACTGGAGGAATCTGCCGGACATGGCGAGCTGCACAATCCCGGTGTGGATCGTGCAGTCCGGGGTCAGCCGCAACGGCGGGGCCGGGTAGATGTGGAGCTGCAATGCCATGGGATGACTCTACGGATGTCGTTGCGGCGGCCCGGTACTGGCGAGCGGCCGAATACCCGTCCTCGGTGCGCCGGGCTTTCGAACGGAGGCATCGAGTTGCGACGGGCGATGGGGGCGGGCAGGCTGATCTTCGCTCGCAACGGCGCATTCCCGCAGGAGGATTCGACTAGATGCCGAACTGGCCGACGCTCGACCCGGTCGAGCAACATGACAAGCTCACCGACATCACGAGCGAAGTGCTCCCCACGCTGCCGATCGGCTGGACTCGGCTTGTGGTGCGCGCCAGGATGATCGGTACGCATGCCGAGTCCGATTCCGGAGTGCGGATGCCCGATGGAACGGTGCGAGCCTGGTCTTTTCCGCCCGAAGTCTGGCGGAAATTTCAGCAACTGAGGAAAGGAATGTACATCCAAGACAGCGGGTCCTGGCACGAGTTCGAGTACATTCTGGATCCGCCCAACCACTTCACCATTCAATACAACCGAGATCTGATGCCGGCCTTCTCGACTCCGCCGACGGCTGAACACTTCGCGACCGAAAACCGATGGTTTCCGCGGTCAGATCAAGCCATGCCGGATTGGTTTCGCCGCGGGATCGGTCAGGTCTAACGTCTACCTGTGACGCGGCAGGCAGGGGCAAGCCAGCGCCGACTACATCAACCGCGGTTACGCGGGCACGTCGGATGAGTTCGGGACGAGTTCGCGCAAGTGGGCGGTGATCAAGGTATCGACTTCGGACGCACGTTCCAGTTGCACGAGGTGACCCGCGTCGGCGATCTTCGTCACCGCGCGCAGGTCCGGGACGTAGGTGCGCAGCGTGGTCAGTGGGTCGCGGCCGCTGAATCCCTCCATGTCGGGATCGCGGTCGCCGTACATGAAGTAGGCGGGGACGGTGACGGACGCGTCGGCATAGGCGGCGGTGAGTTCCCAGTTGCGGTCGAGGGCGCGGTACCAGTTCAGGCCGCCGGTGAAGCCGGTGCGTTCGAAATCCTGTGCCAGGGTGTCGAATTCGGCCTGGGTGAGCCAGCGCCACGGCAGCGGCGGTGCGGTCGGAAGCACATCGAGGTAGCCGGTGCCCTCGGCCGGGAACTGCCACGTGTCGAGGTAGTGGTAGTCGGCGCTGAGTGAGTAGTAGACGTTGGCCAGGAATTCCCTTGGACGCGCCTCCAATTCGGCGTCGGCCACGCCCGGCTTCTGAAAGTAGTCCAGGTGCAGGAAGTGTCGCGCAGCGGCCTTTGCCCACAGTTGGGACGGCGATCGAGGCGGGCGTGGTGCGAAGGGATTGTTCAGGACGATGACACCGCGCACCCGTTCGGACGCGCGTAATGCCAACTCCCACACCAGGGCTGCGCCGAAGTCCAAGCCGACGAATACCGCCTGCTCGGCGCCGATGTCGTCGAGCAGGGCGAGCAGGTCACCGATGACGGCTTCGTTCGTGTACGACTCGACGTCCGCCGGCACGTCGGTCTGCCCGTAACCGCGCAGGTCCGGCGCGATGGCGCGATACCCCGCTGCGGCGACCGACGCCAGCTGGTTGTGCCAGATGAACCAGGTGTGCGGAAAGCCGTGGCAGAAGATCACCGGATACCCCGCGCCCTGCTCGGCGACGTGCATCCGCACACCCTTGGTTGCGATGAACCGATGCGTGATCTCCACTGCGGCCTCCAAAATCTAGAACGTGTTCTCGTTTCACGGTAGTGTCCTGAAGTCGTGAACGGAATACCTGAGGCACTCAGCGGCAAGATCGCGGTCGTCACCGGCGCGAGTCGCGGCATCGGCAAGGGCATCGCACTGGAACTCGGTGCGGCGGGTGCGACGGTGTACGTCACCGGGCGCTCGGCCACCCCGGGTCGCTTGCCCGGCACCGTGCAGGAGACCGCTGCGGCCATCGATGCGGCGGGCGGCGTCGGCGTTCCCTTCGTCTGCGATCACCACGACGACGACGCGGTGCAACAACTGTTCCAGCAGATCGGCGCCGCACACCAGCGCCTCGATGTGCTGGTGAACAACGTGTACAACTCCCCCGCCGCGGCGCGCTGGCTAGGCAAGCCGTTCTGGGAGGTGCCCCCGAAAGCGTGGGACGAGACCTTCGACATCGGCGTCCGATCGCATTACGTGGCAAGCGCTTTCGCCGCGCCGCTCCTGATCGAATCCGGCGGTTTGATCGTCAACATCTCCTCACCGGGTGCACAGCGGTACATGCACAACGCTGTGTACGGCGTCGCGAAAACCGCACTGGACCGGCTCACCGCGGACATGGCGCACAACCTGGCCGACACCGACGTCACCGTCGTCTCGCTGTGGCCGGGCATCGTTGATACCGAACTGCTGCAAATGGTTCCGGCCGACGCACAGGGCCAACGGTTGGTCACCCTGCCGGGCGAAGGCACCTACGATCTCGCCGAGGCAGAGACCCCGCGGTTCCCCGGCCGCGCGGTCGTCGCACTCGCCACCGACCCTGACCGCCGCTCCCGCACCGGATCACCCTGGCGGGTAGCCGATCTCGCCGACGCCTACGGCTTCACCGACGTCGACGGACGCGTCCCACGCGCGGACTGACCTCGGATTGGACAGATGATCATGGGGAACTGATGTAGGTAACAGCCGAGAGCCGCCGACACCAATTCCCCCTCGCCGACAACGCTCAAGCAACACCCAAGAACCGTTGCACCGCGCGCGAGGGCGCGGGCTTGGCGTTCCACGCGAGATACACGTGTGACGGTGGCGCGTCCGGAATGTCAAGGTAGACAACGCCGGGATGCGGTGCACGGCTGCGGGCCAGTGCGGGGACGCCGCCGATACCGCGGTTCGCCGCGACGAGTTCGATCCATTCGTCGAAGTTCCGGCAGGTGATGATCGGCCGGTCCGGATCGCCCTGTTCCCACGAACCCGCATGGGTGGTGCCGGAAACCACGTTCACCACGAGCGGATAGCCGGCGAGGTCGGCCCAGCGCAGGTCGGTCGCGTCGGCCAGTGGCGAGTTCGCGGCGACGGCGAGCATCCGCTGCTCGGTCGCGATCACCCGACTCTCGAGATGGCTCGGCAGCTGAGTTTCCCTGCGGTATATGGCGATATCGATGGCTCGGGCTTCGAGGGCGGCCAGCGGATCGTCGACGCGGTGCAGCGTGATGCGGCCGCCGAGCGCCTCGTAGCGGCGGCGGGTGGCGGCGAGCCAGCTGGTGGGCAGCAGCCAGGCGAAGCCCACCTCGATGGCGGCCCGTGAGCGCAGTTGCGCGGCGACCGTGTCGACGTCGGCGAGGATCCGGCGGGCGTGCGTCAGCAGTTCGGTGCCCTCGTCGGTCAGTGCGAAGCGACGGGAGGTGCGTTCGATGAGCCTGCACTCGATGTGCCGCTCCAACTGTTGAATCGTCCTGGTCAGCGCGGGTTGGCTGAGGTGCAGGCGGGCCGCGGCACGGGTGTAGTTCGACTCCTCGCACAGCGCGACGTACGCGCGCAGATGCCGCAGCTCGATCTGGGTATGCCCGCTTAGGCCGCGGTCCGCCCCGCCCGCACCCCGACCAGCCGAACAGGCACCCGCATCCGCCTCACCTGCACCCCGATCAACCCCGCCCGCACCCCGACCGGCCCCACCGGCACCCGCATCGGCCTCACCTGCACCCCGATCCACCCCGCCAGCACCCCCACCGGCATTCGCATCCGCCCCGCTGGCACCCCCACCGTCCGCACCGCCATCGTCCGCCCCCGGATCAGACTCACCTGCGCTCCCGCTGCCCGAACTCGCGTCCGCCACGCCCGCACCCTGGCCAGCCGCTCCCGCACCCCGGCCGAATGCGCTCGGACTCTGCTCGCCCGCACCCGTCGGAACGGTCCCGTCCGGCAGCGCAGATTCGTCCATGCATCAAGCGTATACATGGTGCATAGAAAGCATTTAACAGACGCCGGAACGGACCGTACGGTCGCCGGAGTGACCGTTACTCGCACCCACCCACCGCGCAGCGGTCTCGCCCCCGCTTTCGCCGCCGCAGCAGGATTAGCCGCCGCGATGGGCGTCGGCCGATTCGTCTACACCCCGCTGCTGCCGATCATGGTGGACGCGCACCAGATCAGCACCCATGACGGCGCGGTGATCGCGACCGCCAACTACGCGGGCTATCTCCTCGGCGCCATCCTGCTCACCCGATGGCCGGAACTGAACAGCCGCAACACTTTCCACATCTCCGCCGCCCTACTGATCATCAGCGAAGTTTTGATGGCCGTGCCCGCACCGACACTGTTCCCTGCCACGCTGCGCCTGATCGCCGGCGTCACCAGCGCCGTCGTCTTCGTCGCGTGCGCCGGGGTGGCCGCGCGGCCGGGCAGCAGCCGGGATGCGGCCGGAATCGCTTTCGGCGGAATCGGATTCGGTATCGCGCTCACCGGGATACTGGTGTTGGTGGTGCGGCCGTTCCTGGGTTGGCAAAGTATGTGGCTGGTCTCCGCCGTGCTCACCGCAGTGTTGCTCGCACCCGCATTGCGGCTAGATATCCAGCCGGGTCGACGTGCAGGCAAAGCCACCATCCGGTCGCGGGCCGCGTGGCGGGCGCTGCTCGTCGCGTATTTCCTGGAGGGTGTCGGCTACATCGTGATCGGCACATTCCTGGTCGCCGCGGTCAGTGACCAGCGCGGCCCGGTGGTCGGCTCGGCGATCTGGGTGGTGGTCGGCGTGGCCGCGGTGCCCGCCACGGTGCTGTGGGGTGTCGCGGCACGCCGCTGGGCGCCAGCGATCGCCATGCCGATCGCCCTAGTGGCGCAATGCGTTTCGGCGGTGCTGCCCGCCGTCTCGACCGCCGTGTGGCCCGCCGTGCTCTCGGCGGCGCTGTTCGGCGCGACGTTCCTCGGCATCGTGATGCTGGCGATGCGGATCGGCGGTGAGTTGTCCGACGGTGGCGCGGCGGCGCCGCTCACCGCCGTTTATGGTGCTGGGCAGATGCTCGGTCCGTTGGTGGTGGCGCCGGTGATCGGCGACAGCTATCCGGCCGCGTTCGTCATCGCCGCCCTGGTGCTGGCGGCTGCGACGATCGCGGCCGGTGTGGTGACGCGCCTGATCAGGCGAACTTGATCTCCAAGCCGATGCCGAGAATGGCGATGACCCAGACCAGGCCGGTGAAAATAGTGATTCGGTCGAGGTTCTTCTCCACAACGGTCGAGCCGGAGAGGCTGGACTGCACACCACCGCCGAACAGGCTGGACAGACCTCCACCCTTGGCGCGGTGCAGCAGCACCAGCAGCACCAGCAGCAAGCTGGTGATGATCAGGAGGATATCGAGGAACATCCGCATGCCCGACAGTGTATGCGGACGATCGAATCCCACCGAATCAGGCACTCGGAAACGTCGATCCCAGGCCCTGTGTCGAAGTCCGGCCGGATGCATCCGGGGGCTGGATGGGACTTCGACACAGGGCCTACGGTGGCAGGATCGCGACCAGGTGGGTCACCTCGTCCTCGCCGATGGTGAATTTCGACGCCTCCTGCTCGCGGATCTGGTCCTGAGCGGTGAGTCTGACCTGGTGCTGGTGCATGTGTTCGGCCCAGGAACGCACGACGAACGCCTCGACATAGCGGTCCAGCACGCCGACGTCGCGGTAGAGCCGCCACTCCATCGCGCCGGTGCGTTGCCGGGAACGGCCGACGAACGCCATGGCGGTCATGAACTCCTCGACGTTCTCCGGCGGGACGTCGTAGGTGCGCAACACCATGACCGGGCCGTCGGCGGGTTCGGGTTCGACAACGAGCTGCGGTTCCGGCCAGAACGCCGAGGGGGTCTGATCGAGGTTCTCGGCGTTATGGCTGATCGGCAGCCAGACCGTGCTCACCGCACACAGCCCGAGCAGTGCCGCGGCGATCAGCATGGCCTTGACCGGTCCGGCCGCGCCGGCGACCACACCCCAGACCAGCGAGCCCATCGCCTGCCCACCCATGAACACCAGCAGATAAACCGACAGCCCACGCGCCCGAACCCAAGCGGGCAGCAGCAACTGCATAGTCGAGTTCATCGTGGACATCGCCAGCAGCCAGGCGAAGCCCGCGAACACCAGCAACACCAGCACGACCGGCACCACATGCAGCACCGCCGCGGCCGCCGTTGCGACGCCGAACAGCACGGCGGCCATGGTCAATCGCTGGGTGGGCGTGAGCAGCAGGCGCAGTCGCGACAGTCCGACGGCCCCGAGCACCGCGCCGACACCCAGCGCGGCGAGCATCAAGCCATAGCCGGACGAGGACAGCCCGAGCTCGTCACGCGCGATCACCGGCAGCAAAGCCCACAGCGCGCTGGCCGGGGCGATGAACAGGATCGAACGCAGCAGCACCCGCCGGATCGCGGGCGCCGCCTTGATGAACCGCGTCCCGGCCTGCAACGCCGCCAGCGGGCGTTCGCTCGGCAGCTGCCGATCCGTGGCCGGCCTGCGCCAGACCCCGAGCACCACGACGATGCCGATGAACGACACCGCGTTGAGCGCGAACACCAGCGTCGGCCCGGACAGCGAGACCAGCACACCGGCGATCGCGGGCCCCACCGCCCGCCCGATATTGATGCTCATGCTGCCCAGCGCGGCCGCCGACGGAATCTGTTCGCGCGGAACCAGTTCCGGCTGGATCGCCTGCCACGCGGGCCCGGTCAGCGCCTGACCGCAGCCGAGCAGGAACAGCAAGGTGAGCAGCACGGCCGGGGTGGTGTGCCCCGTCGCCGTCGAGACCGCGAGCACCGTCGCGAGAATCGCCATGGCCGACTGCGCCCCGAGCAACAGCCTGCGCCGATCCACCAGATCGGCGATCACGCCGGACGGAATAGCCAGCAGCATCACCGGCAGCGTGATCGCCGTCTGCACGAACGAGACCAGCACCGCGGCATTCGGCTCGTCCACCAGAATCCACTGCGCGCCGACCGTCTGCATCCAGGTGCCCAGGTTGGACACCAGTTGCGCGATCCAGAGGGCGCGATACACCTTCGACCGCAGTGGTGCCCAGGTGGAGACAGGGGTGTTGGCCGCAGTGATCACTTGCTCCCCCGCCTCTCCGCGTATTCAGGCCAGACTATGGTGCCGCGAGAGCAGCGTCGGCGACCGGCGGTGATGTCGTCGTCACGTCCGCCGGTACCCGGTGAGTTACCCATGTACTCACTAAATCAGTTGGCACCTGCGGATCCGCGCTATGCCACGTCCCTCGGCCGCGACTCGTTGGCCGTGAGGAGGAGGGCGGCGGTCAGTAGCGCGCCGCCCATCATGCCCAGCGGGGTCAATCGCTCGCCGAGGACTATCGCCGCGAGCATTGCACCGGTCAGCGGTTCGAGCAGTGCGAGGACCGCAGCGGTGCCGGGGCCTGCGTCCGGCAAGCCGCGGAAGTACAGCGTGTAGGCGACCGCGGTCGGCACGAGTCCGAGGGCTGCGAGCAGCGCGAGACTGCCTGCGTTCGGCTCGAAGGTGATGCCGGTGGTCAGCGCCAGGGGCATGAGTATTACTGCGCCGCCAGTGAATCCGAGGCCTGTGGTGGTCATCGCATCGAGCCCCGGTATCGGCCGGGCACTGATCACGGTGACCGCAGCGAACGCGCCGGCCGCGGCGATGGCGAGGGCGGCACCGGCAAGCAGTCCGGTGGCGTCCAAGTCATCGGACGGCACACCGACCAGCAGCGCCAATCCGGCGAGCGCGAGCCCGATCGTCGCCGCGCGCCTGCGATCCACGGCGCGGCGGCCGGTGACCTGCTCCAGCAGCGCGACCACCACCGGCGACGCACCGATGGTGATCAAGGTGGCGACGCTGACCGACGATGCCGCGACCGCCCCGAAATAGCACGCCTGGAAGGTCGCGGCGAGAGCGGCGACCGCGCCGATCCTGCGCCAGGCCAGCAGATTTCGCGGCCACGGGCGGCGACTCAGCGCGAGTAGAGCAACGAGCAGCAGCCCGCCGGCGGCAAGTCGGCAGGTGGCCACCGCGACGGGTGACAACCCGGTGGCACGACCGAGCAGCGTGCCGAGCAAACCGCCGGTGCCCCACAGCATTCCGGCGCCGACAAGGAAGACCAGCCCGGAACGGCCGGTCTTGGACAGAGATATGGACATGAAGGATTCGCGCTCCTGCGACAGAGAGGGATGGGGTCGCGGAAGCGAGGTGCACAACGAATGCCGAAGAGACGCACTCACCTATCCAGGTGGCGCGCTGACTGCTACACCTCGCTCAGGAGGCGGGCGGCGGTGTGATCGGAAAGCATCGGTGCACGCGGCCGATCCTAATGCCCGGCGGCGCACCGTGTCGCTCGAGTTATTTCCCGAACTCGCGCAGCAGCGGGTCAGCGGCGATCCGGGCGGCGGTGTCGGCGTCCGGCGGATAGGGCTTGGCCCGAACGATCCACTCGCGACGCAACTCGGGGATGGTCACCTGGAGCTCGTCCCACTCCGAGGTCAGCTGACCGGTCCAGTCCATCTGTTCGGGACCGTCGAGAAATCCGCAGGTGTAGCCGAGATAATCGTTCCATACCGCGTACGAGGTGGCGAGCGTCAGCTCATCCGGCACGTCGAGCTTGAGCAACCACCGACCGTGCGCCCACTCATGATCTCCCAGCAGCGAATTGGCCGTGCGCCGAATGGCGGACCTGCGCAGACCACGGCCCGGCCAGCACCACACCGGCGGTGCGTCCCCGCAATCGATTCCGCGCCTCGCCATTTCGGCAGCGAGGATCCCGAAGCCAGGTCGCAGGTTCGGCGAAATGAGTTCCCAGCTCGCACGATACGAGTCGTTTGCCCGCACGGCAGCGACCACTTCGGGCGCCTGTAGCGTCCACAGCCTCATCCGGTGGACCTACTCGTCGACCGTGTCGGCGTAGGTCTGCATCATGTCCTCGATCAGCCGCAGGACCGCTTCGTCGAGTTCGGGACGCTGGTACACCCCGCGCACCACCGACTGACCCGAAAACAGATGCAGCACAAGGAAGAACATCGGCTCACGCAGCCGCTGCGGATACCGGCTCAGCACTCCGGTGCGCTCGACCGCAGCCACGATCTCGTCGTAGTAGGCCTCCACCGTCGGCGCGATCCTGACCCGCAGCTCGGCGTCCGAGCGGGCCGCGAGGTAGATCTCGCGCAGCGCGTGAGTGATGTTGTCCGACTGCGCCGCCTGCAGGAAACGCAACGCCGTATCGAGCGAATTCGCTTGTTCCCCAAGCTGTTCCATCACCCCGGTGAAAGCGGCGGTCTGCCGCGTGACGATCTCCTCGGCGGTGCGCACGATCAGGTCCAGCCTGCTGTCGAACTGCCGGAACATGGCCCCGACGGACAGCCCGGCGCGCCCGCAGATCTCCTGCACGGTGGTGCGCTGATAGCCCACCTCGCCGATCGCGGCGATGGTCGCGTCGATCAGCTTGGCGACGGTGGCGGCGCGGCGTTGCTGCTGCGTCCGGCGTGGACGGGATATTTCGGCGCTCCCGGTCATGATTACCCATCCTGCCCGCCCGGTCCGGCCACCCCTGCCATCGGGTCAGCGTGATCGTTGACACAGCGTCGAACCGCCCTCTACAGTCGACCCGCCAGTTAGGAAACAGTCGCTCTCTTTTCTGCCCGAGAGCCGGCGCGCAGCGCTGCGTTATGTCGAGGAGTTCCAAATGAAGATGGGCACCGCTACGGGCACCAAGAGGGTGGTCGCGCACGTTTGCCTGGTACTGACCGCGGGTTTGACCGTCGCGGTGTGCCCCGCGATGGCCGGCGTCGCGCAGGCCGAGCCGGTGGCGGTCGCACCGCCGCTACCCTTCCCGCTGCCACCCGCACCGCCGTACCTCGATCCGGGTTTCTACAACCCCGATCCAGGCAAGGTCGCCGCGGCACAGCCCGGCGAGATCCTGGCGGCGCGGCAGGTCAACCTCGCGAATTTCTTCCTGATCCCCCTCAACGTGCGGGCCTGGCAGTTGTCCTTCCGCAGCACCAACACCCGCGGCGAACCGATCGCGGCGGTCGCCACCGTCATCGTGCCGCACCGCCCGTCCCCCACCCCGGACCGGAATCTGGTCGCCTTCCAGTTCGCCGAGGACTCGTTGTCGATCAACTGCGCACCGTCCTATGTACTGCAGATGGGTTCGCTCCCCAATCCGACGAACCCGGTGATCTCCGCGGAGTTCATCGAGGTCCAGGCCATGCTGCAACTCGGCCATGCGGTCGTGGTGCCCGATCACCAGGGTCCGAACGCGGCCTACGCGGCCGGACCGCTCGGCGCCCGCATCACCTTGGATTCGATCCGGGCCGCCGAGAACTTCGACCAGGCGGGCCTGTCCGGAGCGGCCACCCGGACCGCACTGTGGGGCTATTCGGGCGGCGCCATCCCGACCGCGCACGCGGCCGAGCTGCAACCCACCTACGCACCGGAGCTCAACATCGTGGGTTCCGCGGTCGGTGGCCTGCTGGCCGATCTGCGGATGAGCCTCGACTACAACAACGGCACGTCGACCTTCGGCGGCGCGGTACTCGGCGGATTGTTCGGTGTCGCACGGGAATACCCGGTGCTGAACCAATTCATCGACCAGTACATGAACCCGCTCGGCAAGGCGGTGCGGGTCGTGCACGAAGGTCAGTGCGTCGCTTTGCAATTCGCGGGCTTCCCCTTCGTGAACATCAAGGGCTTGTTCAACTACCCCGGCGGCGATCCGATGACCGCACCCGAATTGCAGCCGCTGCTGGACGAGATGACCCTGGGCCGGCGCGGTACTCCCCCGTTCCCGCTCTACATCTACGAGGCGCCGCTCGACGAGGCGATGCCGATCAACGCGGTCAACAAGCTGTACGACACCTACTGCAAGGACCCGAACGCCCAGGTCGCCTACACCAGGGAGATCATCAGCGAGCACGGCATCGCCGCCGTCTCCGGCGCGGGCTCGGCCGTGATGTGGCTCAACGATCGGCTCAACGGTGTTCCCGCACCCCAGGGCTGCAGCAACCGCGACGTGCCGTTGCAGATCCTGGATCCCGGCGCGTTCCCCACAGTCGTCAACGCCCTCGGCCAGACCCTGGCGTCGGCTCTCGGCATGCCGGTCTGACCTGCCGAAAACCCGGCCGAACCGCGCGACATCGGTACCATCGCCGTCATGGCGGCTAATTTCGTGCGGTTCGGCCCGATCGTTGCCCTGGCACTGCTCGCGGTCACTGCCTGTTCGAGCGGCGACTCCGACTCCAAGCCGGCCGACCCCGGCCTGGTCGGCCGCACCTTCCTCTCCACCGAGGTGGCGGGCGCGCCGATTCCCGGCGGCGGACCGCTGACGCTCACCTTCAAAGACGACCGGATCGCCGCGGATGCGGGCTGCAACTCGCACTCCGGCGTAGTCGCGCTCGACGATCACAAGCTGCACGTGTCCGGCCTGGCGAGCACCCTGATGGCCTGCCCCGGTGATCGGGAGGGCGCCGACGAATGGCTCAGCGGGCTACTGAATTCCGACCCCACCTGGCAGCTCGACGGCGCGAAGCTCACCGTGAAGAACGACAACCTCACGGTGCACCTGCTGGACAAGAAGGTCGCCAGGCCGGACAAGCCGGTCAAGGGCACCACCTGGATCGTCACCGCCCTCATCACCCCCGACGCCCAAATGCGTTCCCAGACAATCGATGAGGTGAAGCCCACGCTCACCATCGCCGAGGACGGCAGCGTCTCCGGTAGCGCGGGCTGCAACCGGATGACCGGTCGCGCAACAGGTCCCGACACCGAGCTCACCTTCCAGGTCGGTACCACGAAGATGCTGTGCTCGCCCGAGGTGATGGAGGTCGAGCAGTCGGTGCTGAAAGTGTTGGACGGCAAGACAACCGCGACCGTCGACGCCGATGTCCTCACCCTCCGCAATGCCAACGGCAACGGACTCACCCTGCACGCGGAGTAAATCGGGTCCCGCGCACAACGCAGAAAAGCCGGGCAACGCTCTCGCGATGCCCGGCTCTCCTCCGTGAAAACGCTTACGGCAGTGGACCGCCCGCGGCAATCGCGGAAAGGGTGGCGAACTCGTCACCCTTGAGCGAAGCACCGCCGACCAACGCGCCGTCGATGTCGGTCTGACCCACGAGCTCCCCGACGTTCTTGGCGTTGACCGAGCCGCCGTAGAGCACGCGCACGCCCGCGGCGATCTCCGGGGAGGCCAGCACGGCCAGTTCCGCGCGGATCGCGCCGCAGACTTCCTGCGCGTCGGCGGGGGTCGCCACCTTGCCGGTGCCGATGGCCCAGACCGGCTCGTAGGCGATGACGACCTTCGAGATCTCCTCCGCCGTCAGGCCTTTCAGCGAACCACGCAGCTGCTCGAGGTTGTACTCGACATGCGTCTTCGCCTCGCGGACGTTCAGGCCCTCGCCGATGCAGACGATCGGCGTGAGCCCGTGCTTGAGCGCCTGCTTGGCCTTGGCGAGCACGGTGGCGTCGTCCTCGTGGTGGTACTGCCGCCGCTCGGAGTGCCCGACCGCCACGAAGGTGCAGCCGAGCTTGGCCAGCATGGCACCACTGATCTCACCGGTGTAGGCGCCCGAGTCGTGCATCGAAACGTCTTGCGCGCCATAGGTGAGCAGCAGCTTGTCGCCCTCCACCAGCGTCTGCACACTGCGCAGATCGGTGAACGGCGGCAGCACCGCGACGTCCACCTTGGCGAAGTACTTCTCCGGCAACGCGAAAGCGATCTTCTGCACCAGCGCGATCGCCTCGAGGTGGTTCAGGTTCAGCTTCCAGTTGCCCGCGATGAGCGGCTTCCTGGCATAGGACTTCGTCACAGCACTCCTCAATCTTCCAGCACTGCGATGCCCGGAAGTTCCTTGCCCTCCAGGTATTCCAGCGACGCGCCGCCGCCGGTGGAGATATGCGAGAAACCGTCATCGGGCAGCCCGAGCGCACGCACGGCCGCGGCCGAATCGCCACCGCCGACGACGGTGAACGCACCCTTACCGGTGGCCGTGACGATGGCCTCGGCCACGCCGCGGGTACCGGCCGCGAAGTTCTCGAACTCGAACACGCCCATCGGGCCGTTCCAGAACACCGTCTTCGCCTCGGTCAGCAGCGCCGCGAACCGGTCGGTGGATTCGGGTCCGATGTCCAGGCCCATCCAGCCGTCCGGAATCTCGTGCGCGGGCACGACCTTCGAGTCGGCGTCGGCGGCGAACTTGCTCGCCGCCACGATGTCGCGCGGCAGGTGGATGACGTCCGCGTACTGGTCGAGCAGGCCCTTGCAGGTCTCGATCATCTCTTCCTGCAGCAGCGAGCTGCCGACCGAAAGACCCTGTGCGGCAAGGAAGGTGAAGCACATGCCGCCACCGATGACCAGCGTGTCGACCTTCGGCGCGAGCGCCTCGATCACCGCGAGCTTGTCGGAGACCTTGGAACCGCCGAGCACGACCGCGTACGGCCGCTCGGTGTCCTGGGTCAGCTTGGCCAGCACCTCGACCTCGGCCGCGACCAGCTTGCCCGCGTAATGCGGCAGCAGCTTCGCCACGTCGTACACCGACGCCTGCTTGCGGTGCACCACACCGAAACCGTCGGAGACGAACGCGCCGTCGTCGCCGACCAGCTCGACCAGCGCGGCGGCGAGCTTGGCCCGCTGCGCGTCGTCCTTGCTGGTCTCCCGCGGATCGAAGCGGATGTTCTCCAGCAGGAGCACATCGCCGTCGGTCAGCCCCTCGGAGCGCGCGAGCGCGTCCCCGCCGACCACGTCACCGGCGAGCTGAACATTGCGGCCCAGCTCTTCGGCGAGCTTCGCGGCGACCGGCGCCAGCGAGAGCTTCGGGTCCGGCTCGCCTTTCGGGCGGCCGAGGTGCGCGGTGACGACCACTTTCGCGCCGGCCTCGACCAGCGCCTTCAGCGTCGGCACCGAGGCGATGATGCGACCGGGATCGGTGATCTGACCGTTGTCGTCGAGGGGGACGTTCAGGTCGGAGCGCACCAGGACGCCCCGACCTTCGACACCCTCGTTCAGCAGATCCTCGAGAGTTTTGACTGTCATGGCCTCAGAGCGACTTGCCGACGAGGCCGATGAGGTCGGCGACACGGTTGGAGTAGCCCCACTCGTTGTCGTACCAGCCGACGACCTTGACCTGATCGTCGATGACCTTGATCAGCGGCGCGTCGTAGATGCACGAGTGCGGGTCGGTGACGATGTCGCTCGACACGATCGGGTCGACGTTGTACTTCAGGATGCCCTTCAGCGGTCCTTCGGCGGCGGCTTTGTACGCGGCGTTGATGTCGTCGATCGAGGCCGACTTGCGCAGGGTGACGGTGAGGTCGGTGACCGAGCCCGTCGGAACCGGCACGCGCAGCGCGTAACCGTCCAGCTTGCCCTGCAGTTCCGGGAGCACCAGGCCGATGGCCTTGGCCGCACCGGTGCCGGTCGGCACGATGTTCAGCGCGGCCGCGCGGGCGCGACGCAGGTCGCTGTGCGGGCCGTCCTGCAGGTTCTGGTCCTGCGTGTAGGCGTGGATGGTGGTCATCAGACCACGCTCGATGCCGAAGCTGTCGTTCAGCACCTTCGCCAGCGGGCCGAGGCAGTTGGTGGTGCACGAGGCGTTGGAGATGATGTTCTGGCTGCCGTCGTACTTGTCGTCGTTGACGCCCATGACGACCGTCAGGTCCTCGCCCTTGGCGGGCGCGGAGATGATGACCTTCTTGGCGCCCGCGGCGAGGTGACCCTTCGCCTTGGTGGCATCGGTGAAGATGCCGGTGGACTCGACCACCACGTCGACGCCCAGGTCGCCCCACGGCAGCGCCGCCGGGCCCTCCTTGATGGCCAGCGCCTTGATCCGCTGGTCACCGACCACGATGGTGTCGTCGCCGTCGAGCGAGACATCCTGCGGCAGGCGGCCGAGGATCGAGTCGTACTTGAGCAGGGTCGCGAGAGTCGCGTTGTCGGTGAGGTCGTTGACCGCGACGATCTCGATGTCGGTGGTGCCCAGCGCCTTCTGCGCCTCCACCGCCCGGAAGAAGTTACGTCCGATACGACCGAAGCCGTTGATGCCTACCCGGACAGTCACGTTATCGCTCCTCAGCTTTCAAGCGGATCATTCCGATGTCTAGTAACAGTAGTGCCCGCCTGTAACCCCACCGACATGCACCTGTCCGTTGTGAACTGGCGATCTCGACGCGGTCATCAGGCCACCAGGGTGCGAACGTTCCCGAGTCACCACTTCACTACGGTAACCAGGGAAATCGATCACCGACTGGTCTGTTTCCTCACAGTCCGGCGCGCCGACCAGCGCAGGAACATCGTCAAGAGTCCTGGCATTCCGACACACCGGTCATTCTGACGTCTCCGGCGGTGGGGTTACCCCGTTGCGGTTCCGGCACACGTGTCTACCTGACCCCGAAGTTCGTCTCCAACGTTCGCCGAGACTTCGACCGGGAGCCAGGGGTGCGCCGGCCGTCGAATGCCCCCACCGCATGTCCCCGTTCGACTTCAGCGCGCACCGCTGTGCCACGCGTCGACCACCAGCCCGGTAGCGGGATCATCCGGTCGGTCGACCCTAGGGCCGACCGACCGGATGACAACTCCCGACTCAGGCTTCGTCGAGCAATTCGGCCGTGACAGCGGATTCCGTGTCCGGGATGCCGAGCTCCTTGGCCCGCCGGTCCGCCATCGACAGCAAGCGCCGAATCCGGCCCGCCACAGCGTCTTTCGTCATCGGCGGGTCGGCGAGCTGGCCGAGTTCCTCCAGCGAGGCCTGCCGATGCTGCACGCGCAGTTTGCCCGCGGCGGCGAGATGGTCGGGCACGTCGTCGCTGAGGATCTCCAGCGCCCGCTCCACCCTGGCGGCCGCGGCGACCGCGGCCCTGGCCGAACGGCGCAGGTTGGCGTCGTCGAAGTTGGCCAGCCGGTTGGCGGTGGCCCGCACCTCGCGGCGCAGCCTGCGCTCCTCCCAGACGATGCGGGTGCCGTGCGCACCCATCCTGGTGAGCAGCGCGCCGATGGCCTCGCCGTCACGCACCACGACCCGGTCGGTGCCGCGCACCTCGCGCGCCTTGGCGGTGATGCCGAGCCTGCGGGCCGCGCCGACGAGCGCGAGCGCTGCCTCCGGACCCGGGCAGCTGACCTCCAGTGCGGAGGAGCGACCGGGTTCGGTGAGCGAGCCGTGCGCGAGAAACGCTCCGCGCCAAGCTGCTTCGGCATCGGCGATGCTGCCGCCGACCACCTGGGCGGGCAGGCCGCGCACCGGACGACCGCGCACATCGAGCAGCCCGGTCTGCCGGGCCAGCGCCTCGCCCTCCTTGGACACGCGCACCACGTAGCGGGAGGTCTTGCGCAGACCGCCCGCGCCGAGCACGTGCACATCGGAGCCGTAGCCGTATAGCTCGAAGATCTCCCGGCGCAGCCTGCGTGCGATGGAACCCATGTCCACCTCGGCCTCGACGATCACCCGCCCGCCGACGATGTGCAGGCCGCCCGCAAAGCGCAGCAGCGCGGACAGTTCCGCCTTGCGGGAACTGACTTGCGACACCGTGAGCCTGCTCAGCTCGTCTTTCACATCGGCTGTCATCGCCACGAGACGCGCTCCTTTCCACCCAACCCGGAACGCACATCCTGACCCATGTGCCGTCCCTCGACTCGAAGCCCTGCCATTTGTGGCCGAGGTTGCCGGATCAGTTGATCCAGTGCGGCGGCAAGCTTTCCGGGGTGATGCCGGTCCGTTCCCGCTTCGGCGACATCGGAGAAGGTTACCCGTGCCCGCAACTGTTCGGCAGCTCTCGCCACATGTTCTCTTTCGCGACCCTCGGGCACCGACCCCGAATCGACCAAAACTTCGTCGACCACGAATTCCGGTGCGTGCTGGGACAATACATGCAGGTGCCGTTCGGCGGAGAAACCCGCCGTTTCGCCGGGCTCGGCGGCCAGGTTCAGCACGAGAACTTTTCTCGCTCGGGTGTACACCAGCGCCTCTCGTAGTTCGGGGACGAGCACATGGGGGATGACGCTGGTAAACCAGGAGCCCGGTCCGAGCACGACGACGTCGGCGTGCTCGATGGCCGAGGTGGCTTCCTGGCTGGCGGGTGGATCGGACGGAATCAACCGCACCCGCCGGACTTTTCCTGGGGTGGTCGCGATGGCGACCTGGCCGCGGATGCAGCGGCTGACGCGCGGATCCGCTTCCAGCCCAGCCACATCCGCTTCGATATCGAGCGCGATGGGCGACATCGGCAGCACCCGTCCGGTGATGCGCAACATCTTCGCGAGTTCGTCGAGCGCGGCGACCGGGTCGCCGAGCACCTCGGTCAGGCCGGCCAGAATGAGATTGCCGACCGAGTGGCCGGCCAGTGCGCCGGTGCCGCCGAAGCGGTGTTGCACGGTCTTGGTCCAGATGCCGTCGGAGTCCGCGGCCAGCGCGGCCAGCGCCATCCGTAGGTCACCCGGCGGTAGCACGCCTAGCTCGGCGCGTAGGCGACCGGACGAGCCGCCGTCGTCCGCGACGGTGACGACCGCGCAGATCTTTCTGGTCAGCCGCCGGACGGCGGTCAACGTCGCGTACAGGCCGTGCCCGCCGCCCAGCGCGACGATATTCGGGTCGGATTCCCATCCGGTCATGCCTGCGCCTCGCTAACGCAAGGCTCCGGCTCGCGCGCACTCATTCGCGCCCCAGATCGCGATGCACGACGCGCACCACGTCGGCGGGGCCCTCGCTGCCGCCGGTGCCCTCGCTCATCAGTTCGCCAAGAGCCTCGGCTATCGCCACGCTGCGGTGCCTGCCTCCGGTGCAGCCCACTGCCACCGTCATGTATCGCTTCCCCTCTTGGCGGTAACCGTTCATCGTCAGTTCGACCAGGTGGTGGCAGGTACGCAGATAATCGGCCGCGCCGGGGCGCGACAACACGTACTCGCTCACCACTGATTCCTGACCAGTGTGTTCCCGCAATTCCGGTATCCAATGTGGATTAGGTAGAAAACGCACATCCAACACCATGTCGGCGTCCAGTGGAACCCCATGCTTGAAGCCGAAGGATTGCACGGTCAGCTGCAATGCACTGGGTGCACCGTCGCCGAAGGCCTCCTCCAACTTGCGGTGCAGCTGGTGGATGGACAGTTCGGTGGTGTCGATGACCAGGTCCGCCGCGGTTTTCACGGCCGAGAGCCGGATACGTTCCGCGGCGATGCCCGAGGAGAGCGTGCCGTCTTTGCTCTCGCTTTGCAGCGGGTGGCGGCGCCGGGCGAAACCGAAACGCCGGATCAGGACATCGTCGGAGGCTTCGAGAAACAGCACCCTGGTTTCGATGCCGAGTTTGCGCAACTGCTCGGTGACCACCGAGAGATCACCGGTGAAGAACCTGCTGCGCACGTCCATCACCAGGGCCAGACTGCGGATCGGCGGGTCGGCGGAGGCGCCGAGTTCGACCATCCGGCCGATCAGCTCCGGCGGCAGGTTGTCGGTGACGTACCAGCCGAGATCCTCGAGTACGCGGGCGGCGGTGCCGCGGCCCGCGCCGGATAGTCCGGTCACGATGACGACTTCGACCTGTGGGTTCGCCGCTGCGACAGCGCTCGAGGGGCCGGCCCGCCCCTCGGTCTGTCGCGGATTACCCGCAGTGTTGTTCGCTTCGACGCGTGTCATGTCCTACCGGATCCGTCACACGACTGCACCGCGCGGGCGCTCGGCTCCGCCGTGCGCCGTGGCACGCTGTGTTGTCGGTTCACTCGCTGCGCTCGCTCTCTGGGTACCTCTCGAATCATCCCGCACCGGTTCCGGTATCGGGCGCAGACATGCGCAATCACCTTCCGTGGTGCACGTGGAAGGCTAGCGACTGGTACCGAGAATATAGGTGTATCGGAGCAAAGCCGCCGTTTCCGATGGTCCTCAGCCCTCCTGTAGTGCCGCGAGCACGGCCTTGGCGGTGGCCAATCCGATGCCGGGGACCTCGGTGATCTCCTCCACCGTGGCCTGCTTGAGCTTGGCGACGGAACCGAAATGGGTAACCAGCGCGGTTCGGCGCGCCGTGCCGAGCCCGGGCACCGAGTCCAGCGCGGACGCGGTCATCCGGCGAGACCGTTTGCTGCGATGGAAGGTGATGGCGAACCGGTGCGCCTCGTCGCGGATCCGCTGCAACAGGAACAAGGCCTCGCTGTTGCGCGGCATGATCACCGGGTCGCTCTCCCCCGGCACCCACACCTCTTCGAGGCGTTTGGCCAGGCCGATCACCGCGACATCGGTGATGCCGAGCTCGTCGAGCACCTCGGCGGCGGCCGCGACCTGGGGTGCGCCGCCGTCGACGACGTAGAGGTTGGGCGGGTAGGCGAACTTACGCGGACGGCCGGTCTGCGGGTCGATGCCGGGGCGAGACACGAGTTCGGCGGTGTCGTCGAGGGCTTCGACCGCCGCCAGGTCCTCGTTCACCATCAGCTCGCGCTCTTTCTGCAGCTTGTAGAAGCGCCGCCGGGTCACCTCCCTGATGCTGCCGACGTCGTCCGAGCGGCCGTCGCCCGCGGCCTCCTTGATGGTGTAGTGCCGATACTCGGATTTGCGGGCCAGGCCGTCTTCGAACACCACCAGCGAGGCGACCACATCGGTGCCCTGCACGTGGCTGATGTCCACGCACTCGATCCGCAGCGGGGCGCTGTCGAGTTCGAGCGCGTCTTGGATGGCTTGTAGCGCAGCCGATCTCGACGTCAGATCGCCCGCGCGCTTGAGCTTGTGCTGCTGCAGGGCCTCCATCGCGTTGCGCTGCACGGTCTCGGCGAGGGCCTTCTTGTCGCCGCGCTGTGGCACGCGCAGCTGCACGGCCGAGCCGCGCAGGTTGGACAGCCACTCCTGCAACTGCTCGGCGTCGGCCGGGAGCTCGGGGACCAGGACCTCCCTGGGCACCACGGCGGCGGGCTGCTCGGCCTCGCCCAGTTCCGCCACCGCGACCTGCTCGCCGTAGAACTGGGTGAGGAACTGCTCGACCAGCACGGCCAGTTCGCTGCCCGCCTCCGGCGAGTCGATGGCGTCGCCGGATTTGTCGACCACCCAGCCGCGCTGACCGCGGACCCGGCCGTCGCGGACGTGGAAGATCTGCACCGCCGCCTCCAGCTCGTCGGTGGCGAAGGCGATCACGTCGGCATCGGTGCCGGTGCCGAGCACCACGGCCTGCTTCTCCAGCGCGCGGCGCAGCGCCTGCACGTCGTCGCGCAGGCGGGCGGCGTTCTCGAAGTCGAGGTCCTCGGCGGCGTCCTGCATGCGGCGTTCGAGCTGGCGCACCATGCGGTCGGTGCGCCCGGCCAGGAAGTCGCAGAAGTCCTCCACGATCTGGCGGTGTTCGGCGGCGCTGACCCGGCCGATGCACGGCGCCGAACACTTGTCGATGTAGCCGAGCAGGCAGGGGCGCCCGATCTGGTTGTGCCGCTTGAACACTCCGTTGGAGCAGGTGCGCGCGGGGAACACCCGCAGCAGCAGGTCCAGGGTTTCCCGGATCGCCCAGGCGTGCGCGTAGGGGCCGAAGTACCGCACGCCCTTCTTGCGCGCGCCGCGGTAGACGAACAGGCGCGGGAACTCCTCGTTCAACGTCACGGCGAGCACCGGATACGACTTGTCGTCCCGGTAGCGCACGTTGAACCGGGGGTCGAACTCCTTGATCCAGTTGTATTCGAGCTGCAGCGCCTCCACCTCGGTGGAGACCACGGTCCATTCGACGCTCGCGGCCGTGGTGACCATCTGCCGCGTCCGCGGATGCAGCGACGCCACGTCGGCGAAGTAGGAGTTCAGCCTGCTGCGCAGACTCTTTGCCTTGCCGACGTAGATGACCTGCCGATATGCGTCCCGGAACTTGTACACCCCTGGTTCGACGGGAATCGTGCCCGGCTTGGGCCGGTACGTCGCTGGATCTGCCACCCATCAAGCCTATCGAGCACGTCCGACAAGCTCGGCAAGGCGATCCGGGTTCGGTTCTCGTGCGGGATCTCGACCCGGATCGACCGGCTGCTTCTTGCCGAAACACATTGCTGGACAGGGAGTTCGGCGGCCAGGTTACGGGCGCACGTCATACGTCGGCGCCGAACCACTCCTTCGCTTCGGCGCGGCACAGCTGGTAGACGACCGCGCTCGACGTGCCGAGCGAAAAGAGCACCGCCACGATCCACTGCTCGAACGGGATGTCGTTGGGTTGAGTTCGCCAGCCGACCACAGCCTGCGCGAGCGCCAAGATGACCGCCAGCACCCGCACGCCGCTCGCGCCGCGGGTGAATCCCCAGGCGACGAGGCCCAGCAGCCAGCTGAACAGGAACTGGATGGCCGCACCGCCCGCGGCCTCGGCGCTGCGCGTCAGGCCCATGACCACCGGATAGGCCAGTCCGAATGCCGCCAGCCCCCAGGCGGCTTCCCGTGCTTCCCTTGCCGCCTCGGGCAGCTCGGTCAGCGCCCATAATCTCTCGGCGACCGCTAAATCCTCGTCCGAAAAGTCCGCGCCCACGGCGCTCCCCACTCCCGATCAACACTCTCGACCCGAATCAACGGGTGCGCCAGCAGGACGCTAGAGCACCGGAGAGAGTCGGACAACTCGGGCGCGGCGGGGGTTATCCGGAAATGATGCCGTCTTGATCACGGGCGCGCCGGTCGATCAGGACAGTCCGTGCTGGTCCAATGCGTCGAGCAGACCGGACGGGCGTTCCGCGGTGGGCAGCGGGTCTACCAGGGCGAATCGGCAGCCGAGCGCGGTCGCGCCGCCGTCCGCCTCGGCGCTGTCACCGACCATCAGGGCTGCGGCCGGGTCGACGCCGAGTTTGTCGAGAGTGGCGGCGAAAATTCGGGGATCGGGTTTCACCGCGCCGATCTCGAAGGAGAGGGCGAACGCGTCGATGTATCGGTCCCAGTTCCGGGTGGTGAAGGCGGGGCGGATGTCGAACGCGATGTTGCTCACCACGCCGACCTGAATGCCTTGAGCCGCAAGCGACGTCAGCGCTTCGTCGACGTCGGGGTAGGGCGTCCAGGACATCGGATCGATCAGGCGGCCGTAGAGGACGGCGGCTTGGTCGTCGGTCGGTACGCCGGACTTGCGCAGGACCTCGAGGTAGGCGCGCCGATGTAGCTTCGGGTCCAGGTCACGGTTGTCCCAGGCGTGCTGGCCGTCGGCGTCGAAGTGCACCAGCTGGCCGACCGGTGCGGTCATCCTGCGCAGGATCTCGGCCTTCTCGTGCACATCGAAGGGGCGGCCGTCGGCCGCGACCAGATCCGCACCCCAGGATTCGTCCTCCTCCAGTCGAAACAAGGTTCCGGAATAGTCGAAGAGCACCGCTTCGATGGTCACCGGATCAGCCTACCGACCGGTCCGACGTGCCCGGAGTCGTCGCAGGTCACGAGGGTGACGGGCGGATATGTGGTGGCGCGCAATCGAGTTCGTCGTCGTCACGCGTGCCTCGTTGTGCCGGAAAGAACCCCTTCGATGCGCCGATCCCCGTCCGGCACTGGTATCGCCGGACTCCCCCGGCGTTGGTCGGACAAACTCTCCCCCGGTGTCGGCGCCGAGCGTTAGAGTCCCCCCATGAGGCGCGCGCGAGGAACGTGGACGGGTGTGGCGGCTGTGGTGCTGCTCGCCCTCGGGACGGTCACGGCTTGTTCGTCCGACGAGGACAAGGCCGGAGCCGTCTGTGACACGGTGCCGAACGGGACACCGGTGGCCGCGACCTCGGCAGGCGCCACAGGCGGCAAGACCCAGGACATCAGCACCAACCCGGAGATCTCCACCGGCTACCGGTCGGGGATGACGGCGGTGCGCACCAAAACGTATGCGGTCGCGACGGCGAACCCGGTGGCCACGAAGGCCGCGTGTGGCGTGCTGCGCGAGGGCGGTACCGCCGCGGACGCGCTCATTGCCGCGCAAACGGTGCTCGGCCTGGTCGAACCGCAGGCTTCCGGCATCGGTGGCGGCGCGTTCCTGATGTACTACGACGCCAATACCAAGACCGTGGACGCCTATGACGGGCGAGAGGTCGCACCCGCCGCTGCCACCGAGAACTACCTGCGCTGGGTCAGCGACACCGAGCGGACCGAGCCGAAACCGAACACGCGCGCCAGCGGCCGATCCATCGGCGTGCCAGGGGTTTTGCGGATGCTGGAGATGGCGCACCGCGACCACGGCAAGACCGGATGGCGGGAACTGTTCGACCCGGCCATCGACCTCGCCGATCGCGGGTTCCCGATCAGCCCCCGCTTCGCCGGGCAGATCGCGGAGTCCGCCAAGGATCTGGCGCTCGATGAGGCAGCGAAGGCGTACTTCCTGAATCCCGACGGCACGCCCAAGCCCGCGGACACCATGTTGACCAACCCGGCGATGGCGAAGACCTTGGGCGCCGTCGCGACCGAAGGCGCCCAAGCCTTCTACACCGGCGCCATCGCGGCCGACATCGTCGAAGCGGCCACCTCCGCATCCGGCGGCCGCACCCCGAGCCTGATGACCACCGCCGACCTGGCGAACTACCAGGCGAAGAAGCGCACCGCGCTGTGCACCAGCTATCGAGCGCACGAAATCTGCGGCATGCCGAACCCGTCGTCGGGCGGCAGCACCGTCGCCGCCACCCTCGGCATCCTGGAGAACTTCGACCTCGCCGCGCTGCCGCCGGACAACCTCGGTTCCGGTTCCGACGCCCGCAACGGCGGCAAGCCGAAGGCCGACGCCGTCCATCTCATCGCCGAGGCCGAACGCCTCGCCTACGCGGACCGCAACAAGTACGTGGCCGACTCGGACTTCATTCCGCTGCCGGGCAATTCGCCGCAGACCCTGGTGGACAAGAACTACCTGAAGCAGCGCTCCGCACTGATCGACCGCGGCCGCAGCATGGGCACCGCACAGCCCGGCGATTTCGGTCCCGTCCCGCTCGGCGTCGGCGCGCAGCCGCCCGAGCACGGCACCAGCCACATCTCGGTGGTCGACAAGTACGGCAACGCCGCGGCCATGACCACCACCGTGGAATCCGCGTTCGGCTCGTTCCACCTGGTCAACGGTTTCGTGCTGAACAACCAGCTCACCGACTTCTCCGCAGACCCGCTCGGCACCGACGGCGCACCCGTCGCCAACCGGATCCAGCCCAACAAGCGCCCGCGCAGCTCGATGGCCCCCACCCTCGTCTTCGACAAGGCCCCCGACGGTGCCCGCGGCGCCCTCACCCACATCGCCGGCTCCCCCGGCGGTTCGGTGATCATCCAGTTCGTCGTGAAAACCCTGATCGGCATGCTGGATTGGGGCCTCGACCCGCAACAGGCCGTCTCCGCCCTGTCGTTCGGCGCAGGCAACACCCCGTCCACCGGGGTCGGCGGCGAACACCCGAGCATCAACACCGCCGACAACGGCAACAACGATGCCCTGGTCATCCGCCTCCGCGAACTAGGCCACCAGGTCACCGTGGCCCCGCAATCCAGCGGCCTCAGCGCACTCCAACGCGACGGCGACGGCTGGATCGGCGGCGCAGACCCCCGCCGCGAGGGAGCAGTGCTCGGCGACACCCGCTGAGTCGTTATCTCACGACCAACGGGGCAGGCTCGACGCCGTCCTCGTCGCGCGTGTCGGGGGTTTATCTCGCGGTAGCGCTTCCGTTGCCCGTTAACCTGCAGTTATGCAGACCGGTGCGTTCGTCCTCGCGGAGGCTTTCGCCGAGGATCCGCTGATGACTTACTTCTGGCCGCGACCCGGGTTGCGGCAGCATGCGCTGCCGGCGTTCTGGGAATCGCGTATTGCCTCGCGCGCTGAAACGGGCATGGTTGACGCGGCGTGCGATGCGGATGGGAACATTGTCAGTGTCGCGCTGTGGGAGCCGCCGGGGGTTATCTCCTCGATCGCGAAGCCTTTCACCCTGTTCCGGGCGTTGAAGGGCAGTCTTCCTCGAGCACTCGCGGCCTCCCGCCAGATCGAAGACGTCCGACCCGATACACCCCATTTGTATCTCGCTGCCGTCGGTACGCACCCGAATTGCCAGCGGCAGGGCTTCGCGTCGTCCCTGATCGAGCAGCGGCTGGCCGGCTCGACCGAGCCCTGCTTCCTGATCTCCAATTCCCGTGCGGCCTGCCCGTTCTTCGAACGCTTCGGCTTCAAGCGGCAGGGCGAGCTGTCCATCGACCACGGCCCGATCGTCTATCCGATGCTGCTATCCCGCTGAACCTCGACACAGGACGGCGCAATGTGAGCGCCACCGCTCATTTCTGCTCGGCGGTGTACTTCACGCCCAGTTCGCGGAGCCGTTCCATCGCTTCGGCGGCACGCACCTTGTCGTTGGAGCGGATGGCCAGCATGGGGACGTAGTCGTCGTTGACGAGTTCGAGCCGGGCCCAGGCTTTCCGGTCGGGGAAGGTGACGCCACGGACGGTGTCCCAGGAGAAGTCGTTGTCGCCGAGGATGTTTCGCACCGAAACGCCGGCGGCGCCGACACGCACTCGCGGCCGGGTGAGCAGCAGGACCGCGGCGGCGATGACCAGGCCGATGCCGATCATGGCTATCTGGTCGACGACGCGGAAGTTCACGCCGGTCGACCCGGTGCGCAGCCAGATACCGCCCGCAAGAAAGGCAGCGGCGATCACGACGGCGACGATTCGCGCATTGCGCACGGCACGGCGGGGCCGGATCTCGAGCTCCCACTCGGACGTATCGCCTTGTCCTGCGGCGGGTTCAGCGTTCCTTCGGAAAATGCGAGAGACCGGCATCAGTTACCCGCGCCTCCCCAAGCGACCCTGCGCCCGATATGGAGCCGCAAAACGTCCGCGACAGTCGCCGGTCCGATACGGGGAACCGCCGCCGAACAACACAGGCCGACCGCTGCACGGTGAGACCAGACCGCACCCACTACGCGGACTGCCGCAGCGAACGCAACGTCAGCGCGGCATCGAGCGCCGCGGCACACGCCTGCTCACCCTTGTTCTCGGCCGACCCGGGCAGACCGGCCCGATCCAGCGCCTGCTCCTCGTTGTTCGTGGTGAGCACCCCGTTCGCGACGGGCGTGCCCGCGTCCAGCGAAACCCGGGTGAGCCCGGCGGTGACCGCATCGCAGACGTACTCGAAATGCGGTGTGCCACCCTGGATCACCACGCCGAGCGCGACCACCGCGTCATGCGTGCGCGCCAGTTCCTGGGCCACCACCGGCAGCTCCATCGCGCCCGCGCAACGCACCACCGTGACGTGCAGGACGCCGGCGTCTTTGGCCACCTGTTCGGCGTTCGCCAGCAGGGTGTCACAGATTGTGGTGTGCCAGCGCGACGCGACGATGCCCAGTTTCAGATCCTTGGCATCCGCGAGCGCGAAAGTCGGTACGCCGGTACCGCTCATCGATGTCTGCCTCTCCGTGAATTAGCGGGCGGTCTCGCCCAGATCGATGTCGTCGAGCCCGATCAGATCGTGGCCCATCCGGTCGCGCTTGGTCCGCAGGTAGCGCAGGTTTTCGGCGTTGGCGCGCAACGGCATCGGCACCCGGTCGGTGATCCGCAGACCGTAGCCGTCCAGGCCGACCCGCTTGGCCGGGTTGTTGGTGAGCAGCCGCATCGACCGAATCCCGAGGTCCACCAGGATCTGTGCGCCGGTGCCGTAGTCGCGGGCGTCGGCGGGCAGCCCGAGTTCCAGGTTCGCGTCGACCGTGTCGTGGCCGGAATCCTGCAACTGGTAGGCCTGCAGCTTGTGCATCAGCCCGATGCCGCGGCCCTCGTGCCCGCGCATGTACAGCACCACGCCGCGGCCTTCCTGGGCCACCATTTCCAGCGCAGCATCCAGTTGCGGACCGCAGTCGCAGCGCAGCGAACCGAACACATCGCCGGTGAGGCACTCGGAGTGCACCCGCACCAGCACGTCCTCGCCGTCGGCGAGATCGCCGCGCACCAGCGCGACATGCTCGACCTCGTCGTAGATGCTCTGGTAACCGACGGCCATGAATTCGCCGTGCGCCGTGGGGATCCGCGCCTCGGCGACGCGCACCACGTGCTTCTCGTGCTTGCGGCGCCACGCGATCATGTCGGCGATGGAGATGAGCGCGAGGTTGTGCTCGTCGGCGAAGACGCGCAGTTCCTCGGTGCGGGCCATGTGGCCCTCGTCCTTCTGGCTGACGATCTCGCAGATCACGCCCGCGGGACGCAGTCCGGCCATGCGGGACAGGTCGACCGCGGCCTCGGTGTGGCCCGGCCTGCGCAGCACGCCGCCGTCCTTCGCGCGCAACGGCACCACGTGGCCGGGGCGGGTGAAGTCGTCGGCCTTCGCCTCGTCGGAGGCGAGCAGTCGCATGGTGGTGGCGCGGTCAGCACCCGAGATGCCGGTGGTGATGCCCTCGCGGGCGTCGACCGACACGGTATAGGCGGTGCCGTGCTTGTCCTGGTTCATCGCATACATCGGCGGCAGGCCCAGCCGATCGCAGTCGTCACCCGTCAGTGGCACACAGATGTAACCGGAGGTGTAGCGAATCATGAAGGCCACCAGCTCCGGGGTGGCCTTCTCCGCCGCGAAGATGAGGTCGCCCTCGTTCTCGCGGTCCTCGTCGTCGACGACGACTACGGCCTTACCGGCGGCGATGTCGGCGACTGCGCGCTCGATGGTGTCGAACCTGGTCACGTCTGTTGTGCTCCATCTCGAATTAGGTCCGCCCCTACACTACTGTGTCGATCTGCAGCACCTGCGGCGCTGCGTGTTCGCGGCCCCCTCAGCCTTACGTCCGAGCGGCCGAGACTCGCGCCTGCGGCGCATGCGCTTCGTCCACTCGGACGCAAGGCGGGCCGCGAACGGCGCTCGAAAGCCTCGCGCGTGTCAGTCACCTTTGCTGGCCATCGAACGATCCCAGCTGCACGATCGATGCTTTTCACCCGCGCTGCTGCAGGCGCTCCACGTACTTCGCGATAACGTCCACCTCCAGATTGACGGTGGTGCCGACGGTGGCAAAGCCGAGATTTGTCAGGGCAAGCGTGGTGGGGATGAGCGAGACCTCGAACCAGTCGCCGCTGCCCGCCTCCGCGGGCTCGTCGGCGACGCCGAGGCCGGAGACGGTGAGCGAGATGCCGTCGACGGTGATCGAGCCCTTCTCCACCACGTAGCGGGCGATCTTGTCGGGCAGCGAGATGCGCACCACGTCCCAGTTCTCCGAGGGGGTGCGGGAGAGCACGGTGCCGGTGCCGTCGACGTGGCCCTGCACGAGGTGTCCGCCGAGCCTGCTGTTCAGTGCGGCGGCCCGTTCCAGGTTGACCTTCGATCCGGTGTCCAGCTTGCCGATGCTGGAGCGGTCCAGCGTCTCCTGCATCACGTCGACGGTGAACGAATCGCCGCCCACCAGCTCGACGACGGTCAGGCATACGCCGTTCACCGCGATCGAATCACCGTGCCCGGCATCGGAGGTCACCAGCCCGCCCCGGATCGTCAGCCGGGCGGCGTCGGCCAACCGCTCGGTGGCGACGATCTCGCCCAGCTCCTCGACGATGCCTGTGAACATGCCATGACTCCCTGTCGTTGTCCCCGGTTGCGGAACAGCCCGGCCGCGACGGGTATTCCCGCCGGTCGATGCCCTTCGCTCAGCTTAACGACGGTCGGTCGTAGCCGACAGCACGGTTCCGCTCAAAGAGCCAGCAGACCGTGTCCCGGCAACCGCCGAAGGAAGCAGACCGTCAGCCGGGCGACATGCGCGTAGGCAAACGATCAATAAAGAATTGATGCCGAATTCAATTCAATGGTGCGGATATTTCGACTTTTTCAGGTCGACAATGATTAATGAGCCGCGATATGGATACCACCAGTTTGCGTTTTGCACACTTCCGGCAAACCCACGAGCACTGTTCATACCCAGTTGCCGCTCACTTTTAACATTTGCTTGCGCCGTGACCGAAATAGCAGCAATATTGTTATGTAGCTGATTCCTATCGTTCACCGAACAGTTCGACGAGGAACCGTTAGACCTGGTGAGGCACGTGATGTCACCGGGAAGTTCGACCGAAGGATTGTCCACCACTCACGGAAGCAACGAAACCACAGTGGGTCTAATCAAGTTCTACACAGTTGGGGGCGCGGCGTGACCACTCTGCTCGATTCGACGCTGGAAGTTCGCTGCGTGCAATACCAGCGCGAATTGCACCTGCCCGCCTCGATCGATCCCACCTCGCGACGCATCCTGTTGCACATCGGCCGTCATTACGGTGCCCTCACCATGCCCGCCGACCTCGGCGAACGGGTGCAGCAGCGGCTCGAACAGGCCGCCATCGCGGGACCGGTCCTCGATCATCCCCGCGCCCAGCGCTGGACCTTCCTGACCGGACCGTACCGGCCGGACACCCTGACCGCCGCGGTCTCCGCCGAGCTGTTCCGGCTGTACGCGACGGTGGCCTGCACCGGCAGCCAGATCGTGCTCCCCTCGCCCGACGACGAGCACACCGGCTACCGCACCTGGATCCGCTCCCCCGCAACCGCGACCACCCGACCGCCGCTCAACGCGGTGATCGAGGCGACCCGGGCGATCGGCGCCCGCAAAACCCGCGCGCTGTAAGCGAATTCGCCGGGACAGACCGCGCTCACCCCGGCACCGCTCCACGGGCCGATCGACGCCACTCGCGCGAACGTTGCGCAAAACTGCGCGCAGCTAGCGATCGACCACTCAGCCCGCGCGCACCACGGCGGCTTGCCTGCGCAGCGACTCGACGGCGGCCTGGGGATCGGCCGTGTTGTACACCGCGGACCCGGCGACGAAGCAGTCGATGCCCGCCTCCGCTGCGGCCTCGATCGTGTCGGTGTTGATCCCACCGTCGATCTCCACCAGCAGTCGCAGCTCGCCCGCGTCCACCAACCTGCGCACCGTGCGCGCCTTCTCCAGCACGTCGGCGATGAACGACTGTCCGCCGAAGCCGGGCTCGACGCTCATCACGAGGAGAGTGTCGAACGAGCGCAGGATCTCCAAGTACGGCTCGATCGGTGTGTTCGGCTTCACCGAGAGTCCGGCCTTGGCCCCGGCCGCGCGGATATCGCGGGCCACCGCGATCGGGTCGTCGGTCGCCTCGGCATGGAAGGTCACATTGTGCGCGCCCGCCTCGGCGTACGGCGGCGCCCACCGGCCCGGATCCTCGATCATCAAGTGGCAGTCGAGGGGGATGTCGGTCGCCTTCAGCAGGCTCTCCACGACGGGGAGGCCGAGCGTCAGGTTCGGCACGAAATGCGCGTCCATCACATCGACGTGTAGCCAGTCGGCCCCCGCGACCGCCTGGGCCTCGTCCGCGAGGTGGGCGAAGTCGGCGGACAGGATGGAGGGGGCGATCATCGGAGCGGCCGGGCGCGCGTAAGTCGGGGTGGACACAACGTCGCAGTCTATCGGTAGTGTGGGTTGCCCAGCGCGGGAGTGGGTAGCCTGCATAGGGTGATCAACATTTCGGCGGAACAGGGGCTGTACAGCACCCCGGTGGAGATTCGGGTGGCCGCATCGGTCACACAGCTGCCCATCGTTCGTGGGCTCGCCGAAACTCTCGTCCTACTAAGCGATTTCACGCTGGACGAGGTGGCCGACATCCGGCTGGCCGTCGACGAGGTCTGCTCGACCCTGATTGCCGTCGCCGGACCCGACACCAGCCTGAACTGTCGATTCACCGTGGGCGAGACCGAGTTGCTGGTCCGCGTCAGCGGAATCGCGGGCAAGGCGGGTTTACCCGATCAGCGCAGCTTCGGCTGGCATGTACTGCGCACCCTCACCGATGAGGTACAGGCAACACAGGATTCGTTCGATTCGACGGTTTCCGGATATCCGACGACGGTCGAGTTCCGTCGGGTCCGGGGGAAAGCGTAGTGGCGGACGAGGACACCGTGTTCGACTCCGATCGCGACGACAACGCCGACACCGTTACCGACAAGACGGATCCCGCCACCGAGAAGGCCGACGACGCGGAGAGCGCCGCCGAAGACGCGGACGATGTCAGCACCGAGGATGCCGTCGAGGAAAGCGAAACCATCGAAGCGGTCAAGACGGTCGCCAGCTATGACGACGTCGGGCTGCTCTTCGAACAGCTGGGTGCGAGCAAGCCGGGGACCGCGCGGCACAGCGCGATCCGGGCCGAACTGATCAGTCGCTGCATCCCGCTGGCCGATCACATCGCGCGCAAGTTCAGCGGGCGCGGTGAACCGTTCGACGACCTCACGCAGGTGGCGCGAGTCGGGCTGGTGCACGCCGTCGACCGGTTCGACGTCGAGCGCGGCTCGAACTTCCTGTCCTTCGCGGTGCCGACGATCATGGGCGAGGTGCGTCGCTACTTCCGCGACAACACCTGGGCCATGCGGGTGCCGCGGCGGGTCAAGGAGACGCATCTGCGGATCGGTGCGGCGATCGACGCGCTCTCCCAGCGGCTCGGCCGGTCACCGACGGCCAAGGAGATCGCCGCCGAACTCGACGTGGACCCGGACGAGGTGACCCAGGCCGTCATCGCGGGCAACGCCTACCAGCCGAGCTCCATCGACGCGGCCACCCTCGGCCGCGACACCGACGCTTCCCTGCTGGACACCCTCGGCGAGGAAGAGTCCCAATTCGACCGGGTGGAAGAGTATGTCGCGATCCGCCCGCTGCTGGCCGGACTGCCCGAGCGGGAACGCCGGATCCTCACCATGCGGTTCTTCGAATCGATGACGCAGACCCAGATCGCCCAGCAGATGGGTATCTCGCAGATGCACGTGTCGCGCATCCTCGCGAAAACCCTTGCGCGGCTTCGGGAACAGTCGAGCCGGGAGTAACGGGCTCAACCCTTGGCGGACGCTCGCTGCTTGCGCACCTTCGGCGGAGCGGTGAGCCACCATGCGTCGTCCAGCATTTCGCGGAGCTGTTCGCGGGCGACGCGTTCGAGATCGATGAGGATGAACGGGTGTCCGTCGTAGTGCGGGGTGGTGTAGAACGCCGGATCGCCGGAGGCCAGCAGCGCCTCCTTCTCGGCGGGATCACACACCAACGCCAACCCGCCCTCGGCGTCGACGCGTAACCGGCCGAAGCCCTTGCCGCCGACCTTCAAGGCTGGACTGTTCCACCATGTCGACTCTTCGACGCCGGGGAGTTCGGTCGCGAGGGCGACTACGTCTTGCCACGTCAGTGCCATGAACGTCAGTCTGCCCGAAGCGCCGGGGCAGGGATTGGACGAATGGAACCGGCGGGATGGGCGAACCCGAGCTGGACGAGTGATCATGGGGAACTGGTGCTGGCGAATCGCGAGAAGCCGCCGGCATCAGTTCCCCCTCGATCCTGCGGGTCAGGGTTTGCGGAGGGCGGCCATGAACATTGCGTCGGTGCCGTGGCGGTGTGGCCAGAGTTGGGCGGTCGGGCCGTCGCCGAGGTCGTCCACACCGGGGAGGAGGGGGCGGGCGTCGAGTTGCTCGGCGCCGAGGCGGCGGACCGCGTCGGCTACCACCACGACCGTTTCCGACAGGTGCGGTGAGCAGGTGGAGTACAGCAGGACGCCGCCGGGGCGGAGCAGATCCCATGCGGCGGTGAGCAATTCGCGCTGCAGGGTGACCAGTTCGGCGACGTCGGCGGGGGTGCGGCGCCAGCGGGCCTCGGGCCGACGGCGCAGTGCGCCGAGGCCGGTGCACGGGGCGTCCACCAGGATGCGGTCGTAGCCGGGGGTCAGTCCGCTGTCGCGGCCGTCGGTGACGTGCACGTCGACGGGCAGGCCGTGCACGGACTTGCGGACCAGTTCGGCGCGGTGCTCGGCGGGCTCGACCGCGTCGACGCGGAAGCCGTCGATCGCGGCGAGGGCACCGAGCAGGGCGGCCTTACCGCCCGGGCCGGCGCAGAGGTCCAGCCAGCGGCCGCCGTCCGGTCCGTTCAGCGGGGCGCGGGTCAGCGCGAGGGCGACGAGCTGACTGCCCTCGTCCTGCACCCCGGCCATGCCTTCGCGCACCGGCTCCAGTTTTCCGGGATCGCCGCCGTCCAGATAGACCGCGTAGGGCGACCAGCGGCCTTCTTCGCCACCGGTGACGAGCGCCAATTCCTCCGCGGTGATTTCACCGGGGCGGGCGACCAGGTGCACTGCGGGCCGGGCGTCATCGGCGGCCAGCGCATCGCGCAGCTCCCCCGCCCGGGCGCCGAGCGCGTCCGCGAAGGCCTGCGCGATCCACACCGGATGCGCGAATTCGAAGGCCAACCGCCCCACCGGATCCGACGGCGCGAGCTGCGCCACCCATTCCTCGACCGTCTTCTCCCCGGCGCGCCGCAGCACCGCGTTCACGAAACCGGCCTTGCCGGCACCGAATTCGCTGCGCGCGAGCGCCACCGAGGTATCCACCGCCGCGTGCGCACCGATGCGGGTCCGCAGCAGCTGATACACGCCGAGCCGCAACACATCCAGCAGCGGGCCATCGATCTCCGCGATCGGCCGACCGGCGCCCGCCTCGATCACCGCGTCGAGCAGCCCGCGCGAACGGCACGCACCGTAGGTCAGCTCGGTGGCCAGCGCCGCATCCCGGCCGGTGATCCGCCGCTCCCGAAGCAGTCCCGGCAGTACGAGATTCGCGTACGCGTCGCGCTCCCGCACCGCCCGCAAGACGTCGCGTGCGACGAGCCGAGGGGCGTCGGCGGTCTCGCCCGGACGCCCACCCGTGCTCGGTCCCCGATCCTTCTGGCCGCCACCACGTTTCGCCGATCCAGCTGCACGCCCCGCCGGATCAGTTGACCGCGAACCACTCTGGGTCGACTGCCCGCCGCGACCGGGTGCCGACCGGCCCGCGCCAGTCCCCGCACCACCTTTAGCCGATCCCGCGCTTCGCCCAGTGCCCGACCGCCCGGCCGACCCATCGGCCGCGCGCGCACCGCGCGGAGCCGACCCGCCCCGCGCGGACTCAGCACTGCCCGACCGCCCGGCCGATCCATCGGCCGCGCGCGCACCGCGCGGAGCCGATCCACCCCGCGCGGACTCAGCACTGCCCGACCGCCCGGCCGATCCATCGGCCGCGCGCGCACCGCGCGGAGCCGATCCACCCCGCGCGGACTCAGCACTGCCCGACCGGTCGTTACGCGGTCGACCGGAATCGCGAGACTCGTTGCCGCGCTTCCGCTCCGGCGTCGTCATGCGATCACCGAGCCCTGCGCGAATTCAACCGCTGTGCCCTGCGCGAGTCCGGTCACGCCGCCCTGTGCGAAACCAGCAGCCCCGCCCCGTGCGAACCGCGTTGACCCGCTGTGTGCGAAGCCGGCCGCCGCCCTCTGCGCGAAACCAGCTATCGCCCCCTGCGCGGAGCCGGCTGCGACAGCTCGGTCGGTTAGCGAGATCTTGCACCGTGCTGTCATGCTCCACCGCTCTCGTTGAGGTCGCGGCGCATCGCCACGGATAGGAAGGGGGCGGCGGGCCATCTTCGGCCGCGCCGGGGTTGTGCTGTTGGGGCGCTCGTTGATCTGCGTTCCACCACTACGCCCGGCGGCGAAAGCACGCTGCTCCAGATGCGGGGCGGCGTCGCCGTGGACGAACACCCACCGCATCGACCTGCCCGGACGATCGAGGATCGTCACTCGGCTACCGCGCCGGGCTGCCAACGCGCGCCGCGGCAAAAGCGTGGCGATTTCAGCGCGGACCACCTTCCGCCGCACCGATGTTCCCGGACGATCGCGAATCGTCACTCGACCACCGCGCCGGGCTGCAATCGTGCGCCGCGTGCCCAGTCGAGGGCCGCCATCATGCGTTTGCCTTGGGGCTGAACCTGATTCAGGCGAAGCGCCGTAGTTGCGGTGCCGACAAAGACACCGGACTTACGAACCTCGATGGTCCGGAGCGGCAGTTCTTCCTCCACCATTTCGACCGGACCGATCTTCAGGCGATTGCCGTCGACTTCCGTCCATGCTCCCGGCGCGGGAGTAACCGCACGGATACGGCGGGCGATGGCGAGCGCGGGCAGGTCCCAGCGGATGTGCGCGGCCTCGGCAGTGATCTTGGGCGCGTGCGAGATTCCTTCATTGGATTGCGGAACCGCTTGCAGGGTCCCGTCTTCCACGCCGTCCAGGGTCGCTTCGAGCAACTTGGCGCCGCTCACGGCGAGCCGGTCGAGCAGGGTGCCCGCGGTGTCGGTGACGGCGATCTTCTCGGTCACCGTGCCGAATACCGGACCGGTGTCGAGCCCGGCTTCGATCTGGAAGGTGGCCGCGCCGGTGATCTCGTCACCCGCGTCGATCGCGGCCTGCACCGGCGCCGCGCCACGCCACGCGGGCAGCAGCGAGAAGTGCAGGTTGATCCAGCCGAAGCGGGGGATGTCGAGCACCTGCTGCGGCAGCAGCGCACCGTAGGCCACGACCGGGCAGCAGTCGGGCGCCAGCGCGGTGAGCTGTTCGATGAACTCGGGCTCGGACGGACGACGCGGTGTCAGTACCGGGATCCCGTGCTCGTCGGCCAGCAACCCGACCGGCGACCTGGTCACCTTGCGCCCGCGCCCGGCGACCGCGTCCGGCCTGGTCACCACGGCGATCACCTCGTGGCGCTCGGATTCGATCAAGCGCCGCAGCGACGGCACGGCCGGTTCCGGCGTGCCCGCGAAGACGATGCGCATCAGCGACCCCGTCCGAACGGACCGGCCTGGCCCGCTCCACTCACCGATCGCGACGGACGCACGGTGACGCCCGCGCTGAACCAGTCGGATTCGCGAATGGTCCGCATCGCGTCCTTGCGCGCCGCCGGGTCGAGCCGATCGATGAACAGCACCCCGTCGAGGTGGTCGGTCTCGTGCTGCACGCAGCGGGCCAGCAGCCCGTCGGCGATGAATTCGACCGGCGCGCCGTGCATGTCGACGCCGGTCGCCTTGACCCGCAGCGCGCGCCGGGTGTCGTAGCGCACCCCCGGAATCGATAGGCAGCCCTCGGGCCCGACCTGCTCTTCGTCGCCGACGACTTCCCACTGCGGGTTCACCAGATGCCCCGCGGCGTCATGAGTGTCGTACACGAAAACACGCAACCCCACTCCGATCTGCGGTGCGGCCATGCCGACGCCACCATCGTCGTGCATGGTGTCGGTCAGGTCGGTCACCAGCTGCTGCAGTTCCCGGTCGAATACGGTGACCTCCGCCGCGCGGGCGCGCAGGATGGGATCGCCGAACAGGCGAACTGACTGAATGGTCACGGCAAACTCCCGGAGGCGGACGAACACGGTCGTCTCATTCTAGTGAGACGACCGAATGTCCCCGATCCACCAGCCCGAAGCTGGTAGAACTCCATTGCGGTCGGGCGGGGTGAACTGTCCCCCGCCCGGCCGCCCTGGTCAGGAGTTTCCGGCGATGATCACTTCGGGAATGCCGGTGCCCAACATCACCGGACTGCAGACCGGCGCCGGGGTGCTCGGGTCCAGCACGTTCAGCAGCAGCTGCTGCACGAACGGGTCGTACACCATGTGGAAGTGTCCGGTCAGGTCGATCGCGCAGCGGTCCTGCAGCGAGATGTTCACCGCGCCGGGGCCGCGCAGCGCGATATTGCTGTTCGGCTGGATCATCTCGTCGACCTTGCTGCCGATGGTCGTGTACTTCGGGCCGGGCACGGTGTCGCCGCCCGCGTTGAGTTCGACCATGACCGGCGAGCCCTGCGCCTGCTGCACCGCGGCGAGCGAGGTCACCCTGGCGAACGCCATCATCCCGCCCGGCACCGCGTCCACGACGGGCACCAGTCCGTACATCACCCCGCCGTAGCTCGGCGACGCCAGCCCGACCCACTGGCCGACCTTCGGCGCACCGCCGAGCTTGTTGACGTAGAAGCGGGTGACCGTGGCGCCCTGGGAGAACCCGACCAGGTCGACCTGGCTCGCACCGGTGGCCGCGAGCACCTGGTCGACGAACGCGCCGATCTGGTGCGAGCTGAGCACCACGTCCTCGGTGCCGTAGCTTTCGGCCCCCGGGGTGCCGCCGTAGTTGAGCGCGAAGACGCAGAATCCGGCGGCGGCGAGTTGCGGCGCGATGGCCGAGTAGTCCGAGTAGGCGCTGGAGTCGGTACCGTGTGCGAGGACGACGGGGCGCGGGTGGGCAGCGGTCGGCTTGCAGCCGAAGTTGTTGGTGCCCAACGGGACCACGTTGTCGTGGGTCTTCAGATAGCGGGCCGCGCCCAGGTGGTCGGTCTGCGGCGGGCCGGGCTGGGTGGGGACCTCGGGCGGCCGGTAGCCGGACGGCTCGGCCTGCGCCACACCGGTGCCGAGTATCGCTACGGCAACCAGCGCGGCGGCCAACACCGCCTTACCCAAGTGTGAAAATCCCCAAACCCACAAACCCCGAAACTGTCGCATCTCACAATGATCTACCGAACCCGCCTCAAATGTGCACTCTGACGCGGTGTTTCACACCCCGTTACTTTTCGGGGGTCTCGTCTTCAGCCAGAATTCGGTAAAGAGACTTTCTGGTCTCGGTGAGCAGCTCCGCCGCGCGGGCCGCCTGCGCCGGTGTGCCCGCCGCCGCGACCTGTGCGACCGCGCCCATCAGCTGGCCCACGAGTTCACGCAGGTCGATGGCCTGCGCGCCGACGTCTTCCTTGACGTCGGCCCACGGGTCGCCGATGTCGTCCCGATGCTCGGTGACGTACGCGGTGCCCGCCTCGGTCAGCTGAGCCGTCTTGCGCCCGGCGATCTTCTCGATGAGGACCAGGCCCTCGTCCTCCAGCTGTGCCAGCGCGGGGTAGATGGACCCCGGGCTCGGACGCCAGATGTCGTCGCTGCGTTCGCGGATCTGCTGGATGAGTTCATAACCGTGCATCGGCCGCTCGGTGAGCAGCAGCAGCACCGCCGCCCGCACGTCGCCGCGCCGGCCACGTCCGCCGCGGCCACGACCGCGACCGAAGTGCGGTCCGAAACCGGGCCCGAATCCTGGGCCGAAGCCCGGTCCGAAGTCGGGTCCGTGCCCGTGTCGTCCGCCGCGACGGAACCGCTGACGGGGGTCGAAGTCTTCGCCGCCCGGGCGCTGCCGGGGGCCACGTCGGCCGAAATCTCGATGTCCTTGGTGTTCCATGTAGGCCTCCTCAGGCTCTCGTGTTCGTTTCATATTATCGACGATATATCGTCAATGCATCGAACGCAAGAGTCCGGGAGCGTATTCCCGTGGCATCGAGGGCTCAGGAGGCCAGCGAGTCGATCCAGCGCGCCAGCCTCTCCCCTTCTGTCACCATCAGCTCCGGATCGCGGAAGGTGTTGGTGAGCAACGAGATTCCCTGGTAGGCGGCGATCAACGCGACGGCAAGCTCCTCGGCATCTGCGCGACCCATGGCCGCGAACTGCGCCTCGACCCAGTCGACCAGCTGCCGCATGACACCGGCGAGTTCGCGGTCCAGGCCGTCGGTGCGCTTGTCCAGTTCGGCGGCGAGGGTGCCCGATGGGCAGCCGAATCGCGCGGCCGTCTCACGTTCGTCGACCCAGCCGCCGATCAGGGCTTTGAGCCGGTCCTGCGGCGCGGGCAACTGCTCGAGCGTGGCGATCAGGCCGTTCAGCGTTTGGTCGTGGGCGCCGATCGCGGCGCGGACCAGCTGGTCCTTGGTTTTGAAGTAGTAGTAGACGTTGCCGACCGGCACGTCCGCGGCGTGGGCGATGTCGGCGATGGTGGTCTTTTCGACGCCTTGCTCATGGAAGACGCGGGCCGCGGCGGCGCCGAGCCGCTCGCGTTTACCACCCTTCGGGCGTTCGTCGGCTGCTGAGTTAGTCACGTAACTCACTATAGACAAGCTGGGCGTTCGTCGATTATGTTCGATTTAGTCAGTCAACTAACTCAAACGGAGAACAAGATGATCGTGGTTACCGGAGCAACCGGAAACATCGGCGCACACCTCGTGCGGACACTCGTCGAGGCAGGCCAGCAGGTCACCGCGATTTCGCGAGGCGGCGGGGATGTCGCGCTACCGGACGGAGTGCGCTCAGTGCGTGCCGACCTCGGCGATCCGGACAGCCTCGCCCCTGCCGTCGCAGGTGCCGAGGCGCTGTTCCTGCTCATCACCGGCGAGCAACTGGTCAGCGGCCCGGATCCCGAGCTGCCGCTGAAGGTCGCTGAGGCCGGTGGTGTGCGGCGGGTGGTGTTCGTGTCGTCGCAAGGGGTTGCCACCAGGAGTGATGCCCAGGGCTATGCCCGGTTGATCGCCTTCGAAGAGGCCATTCGGCGATCCGGGCTGGAGTGGACGATGTTGCGGCCCGCGGGTTTCTACAGCAATACGTACGCGTGGGCAGAGTCCGTGCGAGCCGAAAGGACGGTCGCGGCGCCCTTCGGTGCGGTCGGCTTGCCGTCCATCGATCCCGCCGATATCGCGGCTGTCGCTGCTGCGGCCTTGACCGAGGACGGGCACGCCGGTCAGGTCTACACCCTGACCGGACCCGAGCTCAGCACACCGCAGGAGCAGGCGGCGGCCATCGGTGCCGCGCTCGACGCACCGGTGCGATTCGTGGAATTGACTCGGGCGCAGGCATATACGGGAATGTCGCAGTTCATGCCCGGGCCGGTGGTCGAGCACACGCTGTCGATTCTGGGGGAACCGACCGCCGCCGAGCAGGAGGTCGGCCAGGACGTGCGGCGAGTGCTGGGCCGGGCGGCCGCGACATACGCCGAATGGGCCGAACGTAATCGAGACGTGTTCGCCTGATTACCGGGCGAGGTTGCCTGACCAGCGGCCGAGATTCGCCTGACCACCAGACACGGTTCGCTTGGCCGCCGGGCACGGGTCGCCTGGTCACCGGGCCACCGGGCCACCGGGCAAGGTTCATCTGGCCACCGGGTGAGATTCGCCTGACCACCAGACACCGTTCGCATGGTCACCGAGCAAGATTCGCATGATCACCAACACGGTCCGCCTGGTCACCGGCACGGTTTGCCTGGTCAGGTAGGCGCCGCCTGCTGAGTCCCGCACTGGCTCTCGGGATCCGCACTGACTTTAGGAGCCCGTAATCAGTGCGGATCCCGAGTGAGGGTGCGGCTATTGGGCTGTTCGGTTGGCCACCGTGTTGATGAGGTCGGCGAGTTCTTTCGGCTCGGACCACATGCGCCCACCAGACGAGACTCGCCTGCCCAACGGGCACGGTCCGCGTGGTCACCGGGCAAGGTTCACCTGACCGCCGGGCACGGTTCGCCTGACCGCCGGGCACGTTCGCCTCACCGCCGGCCAAGATTCGCCTGACCACCAGACACGGTGCGCCTGGCCTCCGGGCAAGGTTCGCATGGTCACCGGGCACGGTTTGCCTGGTCAGGTAGGCGCCGACTGCTGAGTCCCGCACTTGTTCTCGGGATCCGCACTGGCTTCAGGAGCCCCTAATCAGTGCGGATCCCGAGTGAGGGTGCGGCTATTGGGCCGTTCGGTTGGCCACCGTGTTGATGAGGCCGGCGAGTTCTTTCGGCTTGGGCCACATGGGCCCACCAGGCGAGACTCGCCTCGTCACCGGACGAGGTCTTCTACTCGACCTGGCCGAACGTTCGAATGTGCTGTTCCCCCTGACGGTCTCGGACGTCGATGCCGAGGCCGAGCAGTTCCTCGTCGAGTTCCTCGACGGCGAGCGGCTTTTCGTCGGCGAGTGCGCGCCGTCGAGCGCGCAGCAGGGCGTCGGCTTCCTTTCCGGTCTCGGGTCGGCCGTCGACCCAGCGAATGAAATCCGCGCCGAACGGGTCGTTCTGGGTCAGCCACGGATAGTCGTGATTGCGGAACGCATTCTCGATATCGGTGCGCCGCAGGTCATTTGCGCGGAACCGTGCGAGCCGGCGGTTGGTGTGATCGGTGAGCACCAGGTCGGCGTCCTCACGGAAGACGGCGGCGACGTGTTTGCGCGGCACGTGTTGTGCGCGACCCTCTTTGACCAGTTCGACGTGGTCGTCGGCGACGGTGAGGGTCAGGCTCTCCTTGCGGCCGATCTCGAAAAGCACCAGGCCCGCGCAGATTCCGAGGCACGCTGTGACCGGCACCAGCCAGACCGGCGGTACGGTCATTGCCACCTGGAGCGGACCGGGATCCAGGCCGATGCCGATCGCCCAGCGCCCGACCGGCGGTACCGCGAAGCCGAGGCCGCAGCCGACGGCCAGTCCGCCGATCACGAACAGCCAGCGCCACATCGAGGAGAAGCGCAGCACAGTGGGTGTGGAGGTGGTGGTCATGGGTGCTCCGTTTCGATCGGCCGCAACAGCCGGGATACGGTCGCGCGCACCAGCGGGCGCGGGTCACGCGGGTGATCGGGGTCGGCATTGAGGAAGGCGCCGTCGATGACGGCGAGAATCCAGCGCGCGGTCTCCATGGGTTCGAAGCCCGGGTCGATCTGCCCGGTGCGGATGCCGCGTTCGACCAGTGCGCCGAGCGCCTCGGCACTCAATCGCGCATCCTCCACAACAACCTTCGTCAGCTCCACGTCCTGACCGAGGCGACGCAGTAGCTCCACCATCAACCCGGGCGCCGCCGGGTCCAGCGCCTCGGCGGCCAGCGCTTCGACGATGTCGAGAATGGCGGCGAGACAATCGGTTCGGTCGATATGGCGGGCGATCACCGTGGCGTGCTGGGGAATCGACAGCTCGAAGATGGAGCGGAAGACGGCGGCTTTGTCCTTGAAGTAGTAGAAGACGCTGCCCGAACTCAGGCCTGCGGCGCGGGCGATCTGTGTGGCGGTGGTGCGTTCGTAGCCGTGCGTGGCGAACTGCTCGGCGGCGGCCAGGGTGATGGCGTGCCGGCGTTCGGCGACACGATTCGGATCGACAGTTCTGGCCATGGTCAGATCTTATCATTAACTGATCGGCCAGTTAAAGAATAACTACGAGAGACCATTGCTACGGTTGGCTGGTGGTGGATATCAGCATCGAGACCGAAGCCCAAACGGCCCAACGACTTCGGCGGGTCATCGCGGAAGCGGACCTCGACGTGCACGACGGCGTGTGGTGTTTCCGGGAGAGCCCACTGGCCGAGCCGCCGCAGTTGACGCCGCGGACGCTCGCCGTGGTCCGTGACGCGGAGAGCTGGAGCGCGCTCGTCCCGTTCGCCGAGGCCGAGGGCGCCGAGGTGGAGAAGTTCGGCCTGTTCTCGTTCCACTTCCCCACCGGGCTGGACAACAGCGGCTTCGTCGGCTGGCTGGCGGGCCACCTCAAACGCGCACTCGGCACCGGGGTGTTCATCGTCTGCGGCAGCAACCGGGACCGCGGTGGCATCTACGACTATTGGGGCTGCCCGGTCGAGTTGCTCGCCGCGGTCGAGCGGGAGATCGAGGCGCTGCGCACCGCCGAGAGCTAGAAGACGGGCGTGGTGCGGGCGCTCAGTTCACACTTGTTGCCGAAGGTCTTCTCCCAGGTGACCGACCTGCCCCGCCAGGTGCCGGTGGCCATGGCGGTGACCGGCTCGTAGACCTGCACGCAGACGGCGGTGGGATCGCCCGCGAGCTTGTCGAAGTTGCCGTCGGCCGCGGTCAGCGCAGCGCAGGCCGCGTCCGCGGCAGGATGCTCGCCGCCGGTGGGCTCGCAGGTGAGGGCGATGCGCGTCCCGGCCGAGCCCGGAGCTTGCGGGGAAACGGACAAGGTCAGGATCGACTTCGCCGGATTCGTGTCGTCGGCGGTGCAGGCTGTGGAAGTCAGGGCGACGAGCACAAAGCACACGGACGCTGAGGTGCGGCGGAGCGAAGGGGTCGTCATCGGTCCACTCAATCACGATGCGCAGCGCGTTCCCGTCAACTGCCTGCGAACTCGCCGCAGGGCGTGCCGAATTCGGCGCAGTGGCCCACCGCACGCTGGGCCGACATCCGTTGTGACGGGCAGTCGGTCGATTCAGCCGATCGCACCCCGGCGTTCCGGCGAGTAGCGCACTACGGCGGGCCTCCCCGACGTTCGCCGCCCCAATGTCCCACCCGCACCTAACCCGAACGTCGAACGGGACATGGCGGCCGATCTACTCGACGCCTGCCGCCACCATGTCCCACCCGCACCCAACCCGAACGTCGAACGGGACATGGCGGCGGGTCTGTTCCTTTGCCGCCGCCATGCGCCGCCTACGGCCAACAACTCACCGTCGCCCGTTGCCGCACAACTTTGTGGCGCACTTTCCGCACCAGGAATCGAGAGTCGATCCCGCCGCTGAGAGCGAAGCCTCGATCAGCCGATGTCTACCGGGTCGATCTGCACGCGCAGTGGCGCGTCCGAACGATGTGTACTGCGGATCGCCTGGGCGGCGGTGAGCGCGCGTGCCAGTGCCGCGCCGGACTTGCGGTCGACGCGCAGCAGGATGCGTTCGACTTCGGCGGGCGAATCGCCGGAGGTGAAGGGTTTGCGGGCGCCGTCCGGTAGTGGGACCGGGCCGAGGACGTCGACGTCGTCCGGAAGGTCGGTGGCGGTGAGCAATTCGTTGATGGATTCGGAGGTGCCGTCGACGGCGGCCATCCGCACGGCGGGCGGGAAGCCGACCTCGGCGCGGGAAGCCAGCTCGACCCGCGCGTGACCGACCGGGTCCCAGCGGACCAGGGCCTGCACGGTGGGGATACCCGGGTCGCCCATCACGATGACCTGACCGCGCGACCGGACCAGGGTCGCGGCGGTCATCCAGCGGCGCAACGCATCCTCGGACGCGCGGAGGTCCGCGCGGCCCAGCAGGGCCCAGCTGTCGAGCAGTAGCGCGACGCCGTAACCACCTGGCAGTACCGGTTCGGCACCGACGGTCGCGACCACGACCTGCGGGCCGGGTTCGACCGTGTCGAGCATTGCACCGCCGCCCGATCCGCGAATCGGCACACCGGGGAACGCCCGGCCGAGTTCCTCCGCGGTGCGCTGCGCGCCGATCACCACGGCACGCAACGCGCGCGACCCGCAGGACGCGCAGCGGAAGGCGGCCTCGGTGATGCCGCACCAGCGGCAATTCGGACTGTGCGCGGCGTCGCCTTGCGAATCACTGTGCCGCGCACGACCATCCGGGAGCGCGAGCGGTCCGTTGCAGTGCCGGCACCTGGCCGGGGTCCGGCATTTCGCGCAGGCGAGCGACGGGACGTATCCGCGCCGCGGCACCTGCACCAGCACGCCTGCGCCCTCCTTCAGCGCCGACCGCGCGGCCGCGTAGGCCACGCCGGGGATGCGGACCGCACGCGCGACCGGATCCCGCTCCAGCGCGATATCGGTATCGCCGGGCACGCTGATCCGCGGTGCCGCGTCCCGCACCACCATCCGGTCGGCGACCAGGTCGTGCGCCCAGCCGGACTCGACGACCGCCTGGATCTCGGCGGTCCGCGCGAAACCGGCCGCGACGAACGCCGCTCCCGTCTCGTGCGAGCGCAGCATCGCCACCTCGCGCGCATGCGGATACGGCGAGCGCGGTTCGGCGTAGGTGTCGTCGCCGTCGTCCCAGATCGCGATCAGTCCGAGGTTTTTCGCGGGTGCGAACACCGCACTGCGGGTACCGACCACCACCAGTGCCGTCCCGCGCAGCACCGCGAGCCAGCGCCGATACCGTGCGGCAGGTCCGAGGCCGGCGGACAGGCCGACCGCCGAATCCCCCATCAGCCGAGTGCATTCCGCCAGCACCCGATCCAGATCTCGCTGATCCGGCACCATCAGAATCGCGCTACGTCCGCGCCCGACCACCGAGGCGGCCAGTTCCGCCAAGCGGCGCGGCCAGTCCTCCCCCGGCAACGCCTGCCACGCCGCCCGTGGTCCCTTGCCTTGCTCCAGTGCGGTCATGAACGCCGGGCCGTGGATATACCGTCCCCACGGGCCGTGGTCGACGGTGACCTGCTGGTCGTCCTGGGCTGTCGCCGACCCAGACACAGGCTCGGCACTGTCGTCCGCTGCGGCTGTGGTTCGACTCGGGTCGGCCGCCGAATCCGCTGCTGTTTCCGCGGCATTCGAGGCGTTCGATTCCGGCGCGGCATCGGTGCCCGATGACACGGACGAATCTTCTTGCGTCCCTGCGGACTCAGCCTTCTCCGAGGGGGCGTCGGCCGAGCTACCCTCGTCTGCCGCACGATCACCGTTCACCGAATCAGCCACTCCACCAGCGGAATTCGCATTCGGCGGCACATCGGAGGACGACTGCATCGGAGGGGTAGCACCATCCGTGCCGGACGACACGGACGAGACATCTTGCGTCGCTACAGGATCGGCCGCGGCCGTCACAGCACCCTCGCGAAACTCCGGAGCGACGGCCGGATCGAGCGCGACGGAATCGGTCTCGATTCGATCCGAAACGGTGGTCGGGGATGCCGACTCCGACGACTGCACTGGCTCATTAACGCCTGCTGGCGTAGTCGAGACACGTTGCGCGGCAACAGAGCTCACCGCGCTGGCAGCACCGGCTGAGGCAGTCGAATCCACCGCCGGTTTATCCTCTACCGAATCAGCTTCGACCCCAGCCGAATCGGCAACCCCCACATCCGACGCCGACTTCACCTTCAGCGGGACACTCGCAGCCGAACCACCGCGCCGCTTCCCAGCCTTCGTCGCAGCCGACGAATCCTCTTGTGCGGCATCTGCTTCGGCAGATTTTTTCTTCGCCCCACCGGTTTCCGTGCGCGCATGCCTCGGCGGAATCGCCAACCGCAACACATCGGCACGAGTACCCGCATACCGGGCAGCCACCGCGGTAGCAAGCTGCAAAATCTCAGGCGTCAGCACCCGCTCACCGGAAACAACCCGCTCCAGCGCGACCAGCTTCCCACCGTGATCACTGTGCGTACGACGCTCCAGCAGATACCCGTCGACCAGCCGCCCCGCAAACCGAACGCGCACCCGAACACCCGGCTGCGCAAGGGCATCCAGTTCAGGCGGCACCAGATAGTCGAAGTCCCGGTCCAAATGCGCCGGAGACAGCAACGGGAGCACCCGAGCGATCGGGTGCTCCACGGCTGCGGGGCCCGCTGGCGGTACCCCCGGGATGGCGGGGGTGTCCGCCGCGGGTTTGTTCACTCGGGTGGCGTCGGCCTACAGGCCGACGGCCGCTCGCAGCTTGTCCGCCCAAATCGGATGGAGCCTCCCAGGGCAGGACGACACGCCCACACCGGCACCGGCCCCATCCCTACAGCCCGACGGCTGCGCGCAATTTATCTGCCCTGTCCGTGTGCTCCCAGGGCAGGTCGACGTCGGTGCGGCCGAAGTGGCCGTAGGCGGCGGTCGGTGCGTAGATCGGGCGCAGCAGGTCCAGGTCGCGGATGATCGCGCCGGGGCGCAGGTCGAAGACCTCGGAGATGGCGGCCGAGATGCGGGCCGGGTCGACCTTCTCGGTGCCGAAGGTCTCCACGAACAGGCCGACGGGCGCGGACTTGCCGATGGCGTAGGCCACCTGGACCTCGACGCGGTCGGACAGGCCGGCCGCGACGACGTTCTTGGCGACCCAGCGCATGGCGTACGCGGCCGAGCGGTCCACCTTCGACGGGTCCTTGCCGGAGAAGGCGCCGCCGCCGTGCCGGGCCATGCCGCCGTAGGTGTCGACGATGATCTTGCGGCCGGTCAGGCCCGCGTCACCCATCGGGCCGCCGAGCACGAACTTGCCGGTCGGGTTGACCAGCAGCCGGATGTTCGAGGTGTCCAGCGAGGGCAGCTCGAGGTCGGCGATCACGGCCTCGACGACCTTTTCCCGGATGTCGGGGGCGAGCAGGTTGTCCAGGTCGATGTCCGCGGCGTGCTGGGTGGAGATGACGACGGTGTCGAGCCGAACCGGGCGGTCGCCGTCGTATTCGATGGTGACCTGGGTCTTGCCGTCGGGCCGCAGGTAGGGCAGCACGCCCGATTTGCGAACCTCGGTGAGCCTGCGGGAGAGCCGGTGCGCGAGCGCGATGGGCAGCGGCATGAGTTCGGGGGTATCGGTGGTCGCGTAGCCGAACATCAGGCCCTGATCGCCCGCGCCCTGCTTCTCGATCTCGTCGTCGGACCCGCCGACGCGCGCCTCGTGCGAGGTGTCCACACCCTGGGCGATGTCGGGCGACTGCGCGCCGATCGCGATGTTCACACCGCAGGAGTTGCCGTCGAAACCCTTTGCCGAGGAGTCGTATCCGATCTCCAGCACCTTTTCCCGGACGATGCGGGGAATATCGGCGTAGGCGGAGGTGGTGACCTCACCGGCGACGTGCACCTGGCCTGTGGTTACGAGAGTTTCCACCGCGACCCGGCTGCGCGGGTCTTCCGCAAGCAACGCGTCGAGAATGGAATCGCTGATGGCGTCACAGATCTTGTCCGGGTGACCTTCGGTCACGGACTCACTGGTGAATAGCCGGCTGCCGGACGTGCGCACAGTTCTTCCCTCTCCCTCAACGGGTATTCCTCTGGTTTGCGACAGTAACGCGATGCCGTCACCCCGCAACCCTTCATCTCAGACTATGGCAAACCACTGACGTTCCGAGCGCCGAGAGACCTCTATCTCAGACAGTTCGTCGCCCGGACCCCCCGGGCACCACGGTGCCGATGGCTTGCCACTCGGATCATTATCCAGTCTTGCAATCGATTTCAGCGCAACAATGGCCCGAGCGCGTCGAGCACCCGGCTGGCGAGCAGCGCCTTCGACCCGTGGTCGAGCGACTGTTCGGTACCGTCCGCACCGAGCAGCCAGCCGTTGTTGGTGTCGACCTCGAACGCCTTGCCCTCGCCGACCGCGTTGACCACCAGCAGGTCACAGCCCTTGCGGGCCAGTTTGGCGCGCGCGTAGGTGAGCACATCGCCGTGCTCGTCACCGGTCTCGGCGGCGAATCCGACGATCGCGGTGCCGGGCAGATGCCCTTCCCGGCGCGCCTGCACCAGACCGGCGAGAATGTCGTCGGTCTTGGTCAGCGCGATGACGTCCGGCTCGCCGGCGCCCTTCTTGATCTTGGCCGCGGCCACATCGGTGGGCCGGAAGTCGGCCACCGCCGCCGCCATGATCACCGCGTCCGCGCCGACGGCGTGCTTGTCGACCGCGGTCTTGAGCTGTTCGGCGGTGGTGATGTGCACCAGGTCGACCGCCGCGGGCGCGGCCATCTCGATGGTGTTGCCCGCGATCAGCGTGACGTGCGCACCGCGCTGGGCCGCGACCCTGGCCAGGGCATAGCCCTGCTTGCCCGAGCTGCGGTTGCCGAGAAAACGCACCGGATCCAGCGGTTCCCTGGTGCCGCCCGCGGTGATGACCACCCGGCGGCCTTCCAGGTCGCGCGGGATGGCGTCGGCGCGTTCGAGCAGCAGCGTGGTGAGCCCGAAGATCTCCTCCGGCTCGGGCAGCCTGCCCGGTCCGGTATCGGTGCCGGTGAGCCTGCCCGCTGCGGGTTCCATGACGATCGCGCCGTGCGCGCGCAGTGTCGCGACATTGGCCACGGTCGCCGGATGCTGCCACATCTCGGTGTGCATCGCGGGCGCGAACACGATCGGACATCGGGCCGTCAGCAGCGTGGCGGTGAGCAGGTCGTCGGCGCGACCGGCGGCCGCGCGCGCCATCAGGTCGGCGGTCGCCGGGGCGATGACCACGAGGTCCGCCTCCTGGCCCAGCCGAACGTGCGGCACCTCCGGCACATCGGTGAACACGTCGGTGTGCACCGGGTTACCGGAGAGCGCTTCGAAGGTTGCCTTGCCGACGAACTGCAGCGCCGACTCGGTGGGGATCACCCTGACCTTGTGCCCGGTCTCGGTGAACCGCCGGACAAGCGCGCAGGCCTTGTACGCGGCGATCCCTCCGCCGACGCCGACGACGATCCGTGTGGTCACTACGACGCCTCCGGCCTAGTTGAATTCACTGCGAGCAGTCCGGCTACTCGCCTTCGACGTGCTCGAGCAGGTCGGAGTGGATCTCGCGCATCGCGACCGAGAGGGGCTTCTCCTGCAGGCCGGGCTCGACCAGCGGGCCGACGTATTCGAGGATGCCGTCGCCGAGCTGGTTGTAGTAGTCGTTGATCTGACGCGCCCGCTTGGCTGCGTAGATGACCAGGGCGTACTTGGACGACGTGCGCTCCAGCAGCTCATCGATCGGGGGGTTGGTCAGGCCGATCGGAGTGTCGTATGCGGGAACGGTCTTGCTGTCCGTACTGCTCACTAGGGGGGCTCCTGCGCGTTGGAAGGGTTACGAACTCGAATTTGTGCTAACGAACAACGATACCAACTGCTCACAGGCGGTGGTCACCTCGTCGTTCACGATGACGATGTCGAACTCGTCACAGGCCGCCAATTCGGTCCTGGCGGTTTCCAGCCTGCGCGCGATCACCTCGGGTGATTCGGTGCCGCGCGACGTGAGCCGGGATACCAATTCCTCCCAGCTGGGCGGGGCGAGGAAGGCGAGCGTGGCTTCGGGAATTGCCTTGCGTACCGCGCGTGCGCCTTCGAGGTCGACCTCGACCAGTACGGGCAGACCCTCCGCGAGGGCGGCCCGTACCGGCGCGGCCGGGGTGCCCGAACGTTGCAAACCACCGTGTATATCCGCCCACTCGAGTAGTTCGCCCGCCGTGATCATGGCGTCGAACTCTTCCCTGGACACGAATCGATAGTCGAGACCGTCGACCTCCCCGGGCCTAGGGGCCCGAGTCGTTGCCGACACACTGAAGATCAGGTGCGGCAGTCGCTCGCGGACACAACGGACCACGGTCGACTTTCCGACGGCCGAGGGGCCGACCAGTACAACCAGCCGACCCTTCCGCGTTTGTTCGACCACCCTCGTTATCAGGCGTCGAAGTCGAACCGGGCGAGCAGCGCCTTGCGCTGCCGATCGCCGAGTCCGCGCAGACGCCGGGTGGGGGCGATCTCCAGTTCGCTCATGATTTCCGCTGCCTTGACCTTGCCCACCTTCGGCAAGGCCTCCAGCAGCGCCGACACCTTCATCTTGCCGAGAATCTCATCGGATTCGGCATCGGTGAGGACCTGCTTCAGGTTGGTGCCGCCTCGCTTCAGGCGCTCCTTGAGCTCCGCCCGAGCGCGGCGAGCGGCAGCCGCCTTCTCCAAAGCAGCGGCGCGCTGCTCGTCAGTCAGCTGGGGAAGGGCCACGGTTCCTCCGTCTCATCGTTCATTGCATCAACTCCTGCCGGTAACCCGGCAGTCTCAGCGACCGTACCCACGACCTCCGCCGATTGCGAACCCACCCCCCAGGTCAGCGCATGATTCCGGATGCCGTAGACGCGAGAGCAGCACGTTCCGCACCGTTCCTCTGTCGCTGCGCAGATCGTACCGCCGAAATCACGAAATGCCTCGTCAGCAGGGGGTTTTCATGATTGACACAGGTTAGCGGAAGGGTTGCTATGACGTGACACGTGTCGCCAGCAAACCTGCGCCCAGCCGACCAGGAACTTTCTCGGAAATGCCCGCGTGTCGCGTTGTCCGTCAGCGTGTCGTGGGCCACAGACAGGTCGAATGACCGATTCGGCAGCACCGCAGCGCCGATCGATTGTCGATCCGCCCGGCCGAGTTGTCGAGAGGCAGGTCAGGAGATCGCCCCGCTGGGCTGATCCAGGCCCGTCAGCTCACCCCGGGCACCAACGGGCCCGGAAACGGGCGTAGCGGGGCACACAGGCCCCGCTACGGGCCGTATGCACACGTGCACATGAGCCCCGGAAAAGCAGCGAGACCGGCGCGGATGCGCCGGTCTCGTTGGTCATTTCCGCAGGAACGCGAACGCGTCCTGCAGTTCGTTCAATCTGGCGCGTAAGGCCGGAACCGACGGCCCGTCGCGCAACACCTCCCGCGAGACGGCAGGCACCGCGGCCGCCAGCATCCCCTCCGAGACCAGGTCACGGATGGTTTCCGGGCCACCGCCCTGGGCTCCGACACCGGGCATCAGGATCGGCCCGTTGAGCGCGGACAGGTCCGGCGCCTCGGTCAACGTCGCGCCGATCACCACGCCGACGGACCCGAATTCCGCGCCCTTGTTCCGCGCGGCGGCCTCGTCGACCATCGTCTGGGCGATGGTGCGGCCGTCCCCCGCGACGACCCGCTGTACCTGCGCCCCTTCGGGATTCGAGGTGGCGGCGAGCACGAAGACCCCGCGGCCGTTGGCCTCGGCCAGGTCCAAAGCCGGTGCCAGCGAGCCGAATCCGAGGTACGGCGAGACCGTCACCGCGTCCGACCCGAGCGGGCCGTCGGCGAGCCAGGCCTGCGCGTAGGCGTCCATGGTGGAGCCGATGTCGCCGCGCTTGGCGTCGGCGAGCACCAGTGTGCCTGAGCCGCGCAGCACCTCGATCGTGCGCTCCAGCACCGCGATTCCGGCCGAGCCGTAGGTCTCGAAGAACGCGACCTGCGGCTTCACCAGCGCGACACAGCCGTCGAAGGCTTCGACGCAGATCTCCGCGAACTTCTCCAGTCCGTCCGCGTCGGCGCCGAGGCCCCAGGACTCCAGCAGGGCGGGGTGCGGATCGATGCCGACGCACACGGGGCCGAATTGCCCCATGGCGTGCTGCAATCGGTCACCGAAGGTCTGCACCGCATCCACTCCGTCCGTCGACCTCGGCTCAGCCACGCAGCACCGAATGCAGTTCCTGCAGCGAACGCACCCCGATCCCGCCGTTGATGCTCGCCTCGATGCCCTGCACCGCGGCGGCCGCGCCCTGCACCGTGGTGATGCACGGGATGTTCACCCCGACCGCGGCGCTGCGGATTTCGTAGCCGTCCACGCGCGGACCGGAGTTGCCGTACGGAGTGTTGAACACCATGTCGATCTCGCCGTCCCTGATCATCTCGACGATGGTCGGCTGCGGCGCGTCGGTGTCGGCGCCCACGGTCTCCGGGTCCGAGTGCTTGCGCACCCGCTCACACGGAATACCGTTGCGGCGCAACATCTCCGCCGTTCCCTCGGTGGCCAGGATGCGGAACCCGAGGTCGTTGAGGCGCTTGACCGGGAAGACCATGGCGCGCTTGTCCCGGTTGGCGATCGAGACGAACACGGTGCCCTCGGTGGGCAGCGAACCGTAGGCCGCGGTCTGGCTCTTGGCGAAGGCGGTGCCGAAGTCGGCGTCGATGCCCATCACCTCGCCGGTGGACTTCATCTCCGGGGAGAGCAGCGAATCCACGCCGGTGCCATCGGCCTTGCGGAACCGGTGGAACGGCAGCACGGCCTCCTTCACCGCCACCGGTGCGTCGAGCGGGACGTGCCCGCCGTCGCCCTCGCTGGGCAGCATGCCTTCCTTGCGCAGCTCGGCGATGGTGGCGCCCAGCGCGATCCGCGCGGCCGCCTTCGCCAGCGGCACCGCGGTGGCCTTGGACACGAACGGAACCGTGCGGCTGGCCCGGGGATTCGCCTCGAGCACGTAGAGCACGTCGTCCTTGAGCGCGTACTGCACGTTCAGCAGGCCCTTGACGCCGATGCCCTTGGCCAGCGCGACCGTCGAGCGGCGGACCGCCTCGATGTCGCTGCGGCCCAGGGTGATCGGGGGCAGTGCGCAGGCGGAGTCACCGGAGTGGATGCCCGCCTCTTCGATGTGTTCCATCACACCGCCGAGGTAGACCTCTTCGCCGTCGCACAGTGCGTCGACGTCGATCTCGATGGCGTCCTCCAGGAACCGGTCGACCAGCACCGGATGCTCGGGGCTGAGCTCGGTGGCCCGAGAGATGTAGCCCTCCAAGGAGTTCTCGTCGTAGACGATCTCCATGCCGCGTCCGCCGAGCACGTAGGACGGGCGAACCAGCACCGGGTAGCCGATGCTCGCGGCGATCTTCTTTGCCTGCGCGAAGGTGGTCGCGGTGCCGTACTTCGGTGCGGGCAGTCCGGCCGCGACCAGCACGTCGCCGAACTCGCCGCGGTCCTCGGCCAGGTCGATGGCGGCGGCGCTGGTGCCGACCACCGGGACGCCCGCGTCGGTGAGCCGCTGCGCGAGGCCGAGCGGGGTCTGCCCGCCCAGCTGCACGATCACGCCCGTGACGTGCCCGGACTCGGTTTCCGCGTGGTACACCTCGAGCACGTCCTCGAAGGTGAGCGGCTCGAAGTAGAGCCGATCGGCGGTGTCGTAGTCGGTGGACACGGTCTCCGGGTTGCAGTTGACCATGACGGTCTCGTACCCGGCCTGCGACAGCGTCTGCGCCGCATGCACGCACGAGTAGTCGAACTCGATGCCCTGGCCGATCCGGTTCGGACCGGAGCCGAGGATGATCACCTTGTCGCGCTCACGCTGCGGCGCTACCTCGGATTCCGCGGCGGGATCGAGCTCGTAGGTCGAGTAGTGGTACGGCGTCTTGGCCTCGAACTCGGCGGCGCAGGTATCGACCGTCTTGAACACCGGACGGACCCCGAGCCGGTGCCGCAGCGACCGAACGCCGGTCTCCCCCGCCAACTCCGGGCGCAGCGCGGCGATCTGACCGTCGGACAGGCCGTAGTGCTTGGACCGGCGCAGCAAGGTCTCGTCGAGCACCGGCGCGTCCATGATCTCCTGGCGCAGCTCGACCAGGCCGGCCACCTCGGCGACGAACCACGGGTCGACACCCGAAGCGGCAGCGACGTCTTCGATGCTCGCGCCGAGTCGCAGCGCCCGCTCGACCTGGTAGATGCGACCCTCGATCGGGGTACGCAGGTCTTCCAGAATCGCTTCGACGTCAGTCCATTTGCCGTCTGCCTGAGTCCAGAAGCCCGCGGCCTTGGTCTCCAGTGAGCGCAGCACCTTGCCGAGCGCCTCGGCGAAGTTGCGGCCCAACGACATTGCCTCGCCGACCGACTTCATGGTGGTGGTCAGCGTCGGGTCGGCACCGGGGAACTTCTCGAACGCGAACCGCGGCGCCTTGACGACCACGTAGTCCAGGGTCGGCTCGAAGCAGGCCGGGGTCTCCTTGGTGATGTCGTTGACGATCTCGTCGAGGGTGTAGCCGATGGCCAGCTTGGCGGCGATCTTGGCGATCGGGAATCCCGTTGCCTTGGAAGCCAATGCGGACGAGCGCGAGACGCGCGGGTTCATCTCGATGACGATCAGGCGACCGTCGGCCGGGTCCACCGCGAACTGGATGTTGCAGCCGCCGGTGTCCACGCCGACCTCGCGCAGGATCGCGATGCCGAGGTCACGCATCTTCTGGTATTCGCGGTCGGTGAGCGTCATGGCCGGGGCCACGGTCATCGAGTCGCCGGTGTGCACGCCCATCGGGTCGACGTTCTCGATGGAGCAGACCACCACGACGTTGTCGCGGCTGTCGCGCATCAGCTCGAGCTCGAATTCCTTCCAGCCCAGGATGGATTCCTCGATGAGCACGTTCGCGGTCGGCGAAGCGGCCAGGCCGCCGCCGGCGATGCGGTCGAGATCCTCGTCGTTGTAAGCCATTCCGGAGCCGAGCCCACCCATGGTGAACGAAGGCCGCACCACGACAGGGAATCCCAGCTCGGCGACCGTCTCGCGCACCTCGTCCATCGTGTAACAGACACGGGAGCGGGCACTTTCGCCGCCGACCTTAGCGACGATGTCCTTGAACTTCTGCCGGTCCTCACCGCGCTGGATGGCGTCGAAGTCGGCGCCGATCATCTCGACGTTGTACTTCTCCAGCACGCCGTTCTCGTGCAGCGCGACCGCGGTGTTCAGCGCGGTCTGGCCGCCGAGGGTGGCCAGAATGGCGTCGGGGCGCTCCTTGGCGATGACCTTCTCGACGAACTCCGGCGTGATCGGCTCCACGTAGGTGGCGTCGGCGAACTCGGGGTCGGTCATGATGGTCGCCGGGTTGGAGTTCACCAGTGAAACCCGCAGGCCCTCGGCCCGCAGGACCCGGCACGCCTGGGTGCCGGAGTAGTCGAACTCGCAGGCCTGGCCGATGACGATCGGCCCGGAGCCGATCACCAGGATGTGCTTCAGATCGGTGCGGCGTGGCATCAGGCCCCTTCCATGAGACCGGCGAAGCGGTCGAAGAGATAAGCAGCGTCGTGGGGTCCGGCGGCGGCCTCCGGGTGGTACTGCACCGAGAACGCGCGGCCGTCGATCAGGCGCACGCCCTCGACGGTGCCGTCGTTGGCGCAGACGTGGCTGACCTCGGCGCGGCCGAACGGGGTGTCGAACTGTTCGCCCTGCTCGCCTTCCAGGGCGAAGCCGTGGTTCTGCGCCGTGATCGCGATGCGACCGGTCCCGTGCTCGATCACCGGGATGTTGATGCCGCGGTGGCCGAACTTCATCTTGTAGGTGTCGCGGCCGAGCGCGCGGCCGAGGATCTGGTTGCCGAAGCAGATGCCGAACAGCGGCACGCCCCGCTCCAGCACGCTCCTGGTCAGCGCGACCGCGCCGTCCTGGGTGGCCGGGTCGCCGGGGCCGTTGGAGAGGAAGACCCCGTTCGGCTTCAGGTCAAGGATCTGCTCGATCGAGGCGTTCGACGGCACCACGTGCACCCGCATGCCGCGCTCGGCGAACATCCGCGGGGTGTTGGTCTTGATGCCGAGATCGACTGCGACAACGGTGAATCGGGGATCGCCGGTCGGCTCGATGGTGTACACCGAGTCGGTGCTCACCTCCTCGGCCAGGTCGGCGCCGAGCATGGACGGCTGGCCGGTGACCCGGCCGAGCAGCTCGTCGGTGTCGGCGAGGGCGGCGCCGGAGAAGATGCCCGCCTTCATCGAGCCGCGGGTGCGCAGGTGCCGCACCAGGGCGCGGGTGTCGATGCCCGCGATGCCGACGATGTCCTGGCGTTGCATCGCCTCGGGCAGCGTGCTGGTGGCGCGCCAGTTGGAGGCGCGGCGGGCGGGGTCGCGGACCACGTAACCGGCGACCCAGATCTTGCCGGACTCGTCGTCCTCGTCGTTCCAGCCGGTGTTGCCGATCTGCGGTGCCGCGGCGACCACGATCTGGCGGTGGTAGCTGGGGTCGGTGAGGGTCTCCTGGTACCCGGTCATCGCGGTGCAGAACACCGCCTCACCGAGCGTCTCGCCCACGGCGCCGTAGGCCGCGCCGCGGAATACCCGGCCGTCCTCCAGCACCAGAGCAGCGTCTTGTTGCGTCGTCGCCCATCCCGTCGCCCGACCTCCACCCCCCATGGAATCGCTGCGCGATACTGCGGTCATTCGTCGTCTCCCGTCGTCGTGCTGGTCTGGTCCGCCTGCAGGCCACGCGTCCAAGCCGGGTACACCGACTTGTCGTCGCCGCGGAAACCGGTATCTATCTCGGTTCCGGTGGGCAGCTTCCAGCGAACTACCAGCACACCATCTTCTGTCATCACTTTGCCCGCATGCCCGCGCTCGGTGCGCACCGCGGTGATGGATTCCTGCGGGATCCAGATCACCGTCGCGCCGTCACGCTCGAGCAGAATTCCTCGTTCGAACCGGGTGAGTTCCGCCGTGGCCCGGAAACCCAAGTCGCCCACCGCGATCCGGTCCTGCCAGCTGGGCGCCATGGTGCTGCCGAGATACAGTCCGGTGGTCGGCTCGAGCAGCTGGGCGCCGAGATCGGCGGGCACGGCGGGCAGTTCGCCGATGCTGCTCACCTGGCGCGCGGCCCGGTTCTGCCAGCCCCGATACATCAGCCAGATGCACAGGGCGAACAGCGCGGCAAGCCCGATTACCCACAGTGTTCTCTCCACTTACGGACCTCCTCGGTTACCCACCGCCTTGCCCTCGCGGGCGGTCACCCGCCCCCTGAGCAACGTCGTTGTCACTCGGGCCGGGAACGTCATGTCCTCGAACGGGGTGTTGTTCGAGATGCTGGCGAGCTCCTTGGCGCGCACCGTCCAGCTGGCCTCGGGGTCGACCAGCGTCAGGTTCGCCGGCTCACCGACCTCGATCGGCCTGCCGTGCTCGTCGAGCCCGACGATCGCGGCGGGCTGCTCGCTCATCACCCTGGCGACACCGCGCCAGTCCAGCAGACCGGGCTGCACCATTGTCTGCACGATGATCGACAGGGCGGTCTCCAGGCCGAGCATGCCGGGGCGGGCCGCGGCGAACTCGCAGCACTTGTCCTGCTCGGCGTGGGGGGCGTGGTCGGTGGCGACGCAGTCGATGATGCCGTCGGCCAGCGCCTGACGCAGCGCGGCGGCGTCGGAGGCCTCGCGCAGCGGCGGGTTGACCTTGTTGACCGCGTCGTAGGTCTCCAGGCGCGAGTCGTCGAGCAGCAGGTGGTGCGGAGTGACCTCGGCGGTGATCGAGATGCCTTGCGCCTTCGCCCATTTCACCAGCTCGACGGTGCCCGCGGTGGAGGCGTGGCAGATGTGCACGCGCGCACCGGCATCGCGGGCCAGCAGCGCGTCGCGCGCCACGATCGACTCCTCGGCGGCGCGCGGCCAACCGGCCAGGCCGAGCCGGGCCGCGGTGGGGCCCTCGTGCGCGATCGCGCCGACGGTGAGCCGCGGCTCCTCCGCGTGCTGGGCGATCAGCACGCCGAGAGTGTTCGCGTACTCCAGCGCGCGACGCATCAGCAGCGGGTCGTAGACGCAGTGGCCGTCGTCGGAGAACATCCGCACCGCGCCGACACCGGCTGCCATCGTGCCCATCTCGGCGAGCTGCTTGCCCTCGAGACCGACGGTGACCGCACCCACCGGGTACACGTCGACCAGGCCGACCTCTTGCCCGCGCCGCCACACGTGATCGGTGACGACCACCGAGTCGGCCACCGGGTTGGTGTTGGCCATCGCGAACACCGCCGTGTAACCGCCCAACGCGGCTGCGGCGGAACCGGATTCGATGGTTTCGGTGTCCTCGCGGCCGGGCTCGCGCAGATGCGTGTGCAGATCGACGAAGCCGGGCAGCAGGATCTGTCCGGCGGCGTCGATGACTTCCACGTCGTCGCCTGCGGCGGGATCGGCGCCGATCTCCCGGATCACACCGTCGGCGACCAGCACGTCGACCGGCTCGCCCTCGCCATAAACCAAGGCGCCCTTGATCAACAGCTCGGTCATGCCACCGCCTCCTGCGTACCGACCAGCAGCCGGAACAGGACGGCCATGCGCATGTGTACTCCGTTCGTCACCTGTTGCAAGATCGCGGCCTGCGCCGAATCGGCCACCGGCGAGGCGATTTCCATGCCGCGCAGCATCGGGCCGGGATGCAGGACCGTCGCGTGCTCGTCCAGCAGCGCGAGCCTGCGTTCGGACAGTCCGTAATTGATCGAGTATTCGCGGGCCGACGGGAAGAAGCCGCCGTTCATCCGCTCGGCCTGCACACGCAGCATGAGAACCGCGTCGGCGCCGGGCAATTCGGCGTCCAGCGAGTGCGCGATCCTGGCGGGCCAGGCGTCCACGCCGACCGGCAGCAGGGTCCGCGGCGCGACCAGCACCACCTCCGCACCGAGGGTCGCCAGCAGGAAGACGTTCGAGCGGGCCACCCGGCTGTGCAGGATGTCACCGACGATGACGACCCGCTTGCCCTCGATATCGCCGAGCCGCTGACGCAGGGTCAGCGCGTCGAGCAGCGCCTGGGTGGGGTGTTCGTGCGTGCCGTCGCCCGCGTTGATGATGGCCGGGCCGGAGGTGCGGCCGGACTGCACCGCCCAGGCGTCCATCCAGCGCGCGATCTGGTGTGCCGCACCGGAAGCCGGATGCCGCACGATCAGCGCGTCGGCACCCGCGGCGTGCAGGGTGAGTGCGGTGTCGCGCAAGGATTCGCCCTTGGAGACCGAGGAGCTGCTGGCGCTGACGTTGATCACGTCGGCGCTCATCCACTTGCCCGCGACCTCGAACGACACCCTGGTGCGGGTGGAGTTCTCGTAGAACACCGTCATCACGGTGCGTCCGCGCAGGGTCGGCAGCTTGTGCACCTCGCGGCCGAGCAGCGCCTGCTCGAAACGTTCGGCCTCGTCCAAGTACTCCGTCGCGGTGGCGCGATCCAAATCGCCGACAGTCAAAAGGTGCCTCACGCGTCCGCCTCCTGGCGCAGATAAACGCCGTCGCGGCCGTCGTGTTCGGTGAGCAGGACCGAGATGTCTTCGGAGCGCGAGGTGGGCACGTTCTTGCCCACGTAGTCGGCGCGGATCGGGAGTTCGCGGTGGCCGCGGTCGATGAGCACCGCGAGTTGCACGGCGCGCGGGCGGCCGAGGTCGCGCAGCCCGTCCAGGGCGGAGCGCACGGTGCGGCCGGAGAAGAGGACGTCGTCGATCAGCACGACCAGCGCGTCTTCGATGCCGCCCTCCGGGACCGAGGTGCGCTCCAGCGGCCGGTGCGGCCGGGTGCGCAGATCGTCGCGGTAGAGGGTGATGTCGAGCGAGCCGAGGGCCGGGCGGACGCCGGAGAACTCCTCGATCTTGTCGGTGAGCCGCGCGGCCAGCGAGGTGCCCCGGGTGGGGATGCCGATCAGCACGACGCGCGGCGCGCCTTGCTCACCCGCGTCCAGCGCGGTCTTCTCGATGATCTGATGCGCGATACGCGCGATGGTCCGGCTCACATCGGAAGCCGACAACAGCTCCCGCCCCGCCTCCACCCCCTCGGGGGTGTGTCGCTGCGATGACTCGGCAGCGCCGGACTTGGCGGCCCGTTCGGGCACGGCCATGCCGACCTCCTTCCCCGCCTCACCGGACGGTCCGTTAAAGGATGTCTTACGGCAAGCAGCGTAACAGCGGTCCAAACCCGACTTTCACCAGGTGTAGCACGGTGTGAGCGGGGCCACGGCCGGGCTGTGAGCGGGGCCACGCTGGATCATGAGCGCACCGCGATGATCGAGTCGGCTGCCCGTCCCACCGGTTGCTCGGGACTCATCTGCACGATGCACGGTCATCGCCGGAAACCTGATGGCGGCACCACCTTTGACAATCCGCGTCGAGCGGAACCGTCGGCTGGGCGGTCGTTGCAGTGCGCCCAGCGAGCTTTCCATCCGGAACCGACATCAGCGACGAATGTATCGCGGAGCCGCTGCGCAATGTCGGCAGCGCTGCATCGATCAGACGTCTGCCGATCGCGCGGAGCCGATATTCCGAAGAGTTCGATCACAACTCGGATTGCTTTACGAAGTGCTGAGCACAGTTGATCCTGGCGATGCCGCGTTATATGCCGCCCCGACCGCCGAGTACGCCGCCGAGGCCGTCGGCTTCACCGATGGTGTCCCCGGTTACGACGCCGACGCCGACTCCGCCGCGATCGCCGCGTGGGCGGCAGCTGACAGAACGCGCGGTACTGCCGATGTGTGCGTGTCCTCGAGGCAGCCGGAACCCACCCTCGCCACCGCCCGGCCGATCAGGCGACAGCAAGAGTGTTCGATGCCGAAATACTTAAGGGGCGACACGGAATTGGTCGCGTAGGTGTGGGTGTTCGAGGTGGATGTAGCTTTCCTGACTGGCGACAGTGGGGGAGCAACGATAGACGCCGTCGTTGAAGACCTTGGAGTAGTAGACGTCGACGTGGCCGTCGTAATCGGCAAGGAAACAGCGCATTGATTCGGGATCGGCGGGTAGTTCGTCGAGTATCTGATCGAAGACGCTTCGGTGATAGGCGATCGCGTGCGTAGTAACCAGGCCAGGTGCGTGGCGTAGGAACGCAGCGTTCGGCGCTGGGTTGTCGATGCCGAGTGGGTTTTCTTGATCGGAGTAGAAGCCACCCAGGTAGAACAGTTTCCACGGCACCCGCATCAGTTCGCGCACGCTGTGGCGCAGGACCCAGATAGTGCCGTTCAGGAAGACAGCGTCGTCCTCGAACACCAGGATGCTCTCCAGACTTTGCACCCGCGCCATTTCTATGGCCCGCCGGTGGGACAAGGCGCAGCCGAGTTGATAGCGCTCCGGTGTGAGGGTCGCGGGCAGACGTTGGACTTTTTCGGCGATCCCTAGGGAGACGAAGCGCGCGCTGATGCGAGTCCATCGTTGGGGTTGATGATCGGAGTTGATGCAGACGATGGCGCCGAATGCGTCGAAGGGATCGTTTCGTTCGGCCAACCAGGTGGCGAGGTGTTGATCGACCCACAAGCCCCCTCGCCCTTCGGTGTAGTGCTCGAGGATCGGTTCGACGGCAGCGCCGATGTCTTCCCAGCACAGCAGGTATGTGAAGAACTGCTGTGCCGACCAGGCAGACTCCGGGCCGTCGTCCAACGCGTTGCGCCACCGCAAGAAGGGCAGCGAGAGGCTGCGTCCGCCCCGGCTACGGAACTTCTTGTGTAGGTAGCCGGGTGGGCCTGAGCTCATGCCGAGCCGCGGATGGATGCCAGGCCAGCAGTCCCTGTGGCAGGCGAAGACTCCCAGATCGTGCATTCCGATCTCGGAGACCTCCCCTGATGGGTGCGGATCCCCGCTGGCAACACCGAAGCGGCCGCGGTGCCAGACCGGCTCGAGATGGGTGAGGTCTGGTTCCGGGCTCCTGTTCAGGGGGCCTTGCAGTAAGTCCCGGTGTTGCGGGTGTGCCGCCGCGAACGCTGCCAGGTCGGTGAGTGCCGAATCTTGCAGGACCGTTCCCGGGCTCAGGCACAAGACCCAATCGGCCCGCGCCTCAGCGAAAATCGAGTTCAAGGCGGCGGTCCCGGGCCGCCATGTCAGCCACCGCAGTACCCAGCGAGAGCTGGTCTGCGAACGCGCCGCATCGAGCAAGACCTGATCTTGCGCTGCGCGGGCGACGATCACGATCTCGATCTGGTCTAGCCCGTCCAACGCACCCAGCGTGACCAAGGTCTGCTGGAGTTGATCGTCCTCGGCCACGATGCCGACGGTGAGTTGCGGGCGGTCGATCCCGGACTCCGCTACCACGGTGCAGGCGCTGCTCTCCCGCACGAGAGCGGTCATCTGATCCACCCCCGCAACGCGAAACGAGCGCCCGCTGGATCGTCGGCGGCGCCGTGCACGGGCTGCAGTTCGACGGGCCGAGTTACCGGTCGCAGCTCGGACCAGAACGAGGAGGGGAAGAACATGATCGTGTCGTGCTCGACCGGGCAGTCGCGGTACCCGGCGTCGATGATCGGCTGCCCATTACCGATCCCGACGTCGTAGAGGCGCAGCTGACCGCCACTGAAGCGGCGAGGCCTGGCATGCAGCCAATAGATGAAGCTCACACAGGCCGAGTCTGTGGCGCCAGCGGGATCCACGGACACCTCTGCGCTGGGCCGCCCGCGGTCGTCGCCCGTAACCAGCGCGAAGGAAAGGCGGGGGCTGGCTGGCGGTTGCACACCCAGGAGGTCACAGACCACGCCGGCGCGCCTGCCGACAGCGTCCGCCAGACCGTCGATGCCGCCAGGCTCCCGGCCGTTGTCCGCACCGAGCCCCTCGATGAGCTGCTGCAGCAGCTGGTCGGCTGCGGCGACGCCGAGCAGGTCATGGAAGCGACAGAGCGGAGCGGCCAACACCGGACCTGCCTGCCCCGACCGCAGTTCCGCTACCGCGCCTACTACTGTCCCGGCGGCCTGCGATCCGGGTGCGGACGGCTCCACTCATTCTCCTTCCCGCCTGCTGATGCCGATGGCCTCGAGACTCAGTTCTGATAGCGGCGCTGCGGGTACCCCGGGGCAATGAAGGAGAACCCGTAATTGACTTCGCCGCTGACTTCTTTCGTGTCTCCCGGGGCGACGGTAATCGCGGTGCCTGAGCAGTCCGTGGATTCATACACTTTCAACGGTTTATCCGTTTCGTTATGAATCTTGGCCTTCCCGTCGCTGCCGACGTCGCCACGGGTACACGGGCCGGACTCCAGCGCATAGGTCATCGTTTCCCTGCCGTCGTCGATCTTGATTTTTCCGTCGGCGGCGGTTGCCGATGCCGGAAGCAGCGCTCCGAGCCCGGAAGCGAGGGTGACCGCCCCAGCCAAAGCTGCGATTCGCTTGTTCAGGTCAGTTCGATTCACGTTTGTTCCTTTCATGGAACGCTCGACGCCCGGCGACTGTCCGCGCAGGGCTGCGGTCACAAGTGCTGTCTTTGCCGAATCAGTATTCGTAGCCGAGGATCTTCTGGATGGAAGCACGGATCGTGCGGCAAGTCCCGGAGCCGCGGTTTATCGATGGTCAAGCCATACCGGTCGGCCTCACATGCCCAGGTTTGTCCGACCGCAGGTGCGGGATATCGCGATGGTCGTCGCTGGCGTGAGCGTAGAGATCGGCGAGTCGGGCGGTGGTGTGCTGGTTGGAGAACCGCGTCAGTGATGCCTGTGCTCGGCGACCGATCGCGGTCAGTGCGGCGCGATCGGTGCTGAGCAGTGTGAGGGTCTCCGTGAGAGCAGCGGCATCGCCGGGCGGAACGAGAAAACCGGTACGACCGTGGTCGATGATTTCGGCACAGCCGCTACCGGTGGTGGAGATGACGGGTTTGGCGTGTGTCATCGCCTCGACCACGGTGTAGGGCAGGTTGTCGTGGTGGGACGGCAGGACGACCAGGTCGGCGGCGGCGATAGTGCGCTGTAGCTGCTCGCCGCGCTGCTCGGGCAGCAACCGGCATCGGGGTGGATCAGCGTGGCGGCCCAGTATCTGCCGTATTCGTGTTTCGGCCAGGTTCTTCCATGGTGCTTCCTGGCTGACGAAGCTCACCGTAGCGTCGGCGCCCTGATCGAACCAGTCCCGCAGTGCCTGAGCGAGTGTGAAGACACCTTTGTGTTCGGTCAGGTGACCGAAGTACAGCACGCGCAGCGGCATGCGCGGGTTGCTCTCCGCATTCGGGGAGGCACCGATGTCCGGCAGACGCGGGATCGGATTGGGGATCACCGGAGGTTGGCGCGGCAAGTCCCACAGGCGGGTGGCGATTTCGGCCAGCCACATACTCGGGCTGGTCACCAAGGCCGAACGCCGAATCTGCTCGCCCTCCAGCGCGAGCACGTCGCGGTCGGTCACGCTCGGCGCACCCCCTCTGCGTTCCAGGAGGTATGTGTAGGGCGTGTGCAGTCGGGTGGCTACCGGGACCGAACGGCCGAGCAGGGCGGCAAACCCCAAATAGTCTGCCGCTTCGACACAGTCGATGGGGTGTCCCTGCTGTATCCAGGAGCCCACCGCGTCGCGGAACGCCTCGGCGTAGCCCCGCGGAGTGGGTGCGGCGACGGGGACCGTGAGGACGCGAACCCGGTCGATCGAGGCGGGTGTGGTGCCACCACCGGGCGCGAACACGGTTACGTCGTGGCCCAGGCTCGCGGCTTGGTCGGCGAAGATATGACAATAGGTGGCGATCCCGCCGGGACTGCCCTCGTACCACCATTCGGGTGTCAGCAACGCGAGATGCACGGCCATCCTCGGATCAGCGTGTCTGATGGCCAAGCCACAGCGACCGGCCCAGAACCGTATTCGTCGCCACGCCCGCTGCGGATGGGGTGCTGCTCTCCCGCCGCGGGATCGCGAACGAGTGGGGTCGGCCTCCTTCAACCGGTAGGCCGAGCGCAGCACCAGCGCCTCGCGAAATGCTGGCTTTGGCTAGGGAGCGCCGCTCCGTTGGTGACATGCCCGACGATCATCCGTCAGCTGGTCGATATTGAGCCCGGTGAAGCTGGACGGCTCTCAGGTCCGAGTAACAGGATGAACGGCGAGCCGACTCAGCTGGCCCGCCCCCTTGGAGCGGAGGCCTAATGGTCTGCGGTGACCTCACCCGGGTCCGGACGTGTCGAAACAGCGGATCGGCAGTTCGGTCGCGAACACCGCACCTCCGAAACACGGGCCGTCGTCCGAAGCGGCTGTGAGCGGGGCACGCTAGATCATGCGCGGACGGCGATGATCAAGCCGACGCCGGGGTTGTCCACCGGACGGTCGAGCGGGGCGACGAGTTCGGACCGGCTGCGGAAGGTGGTGTGCCAGCCGCGGTCCGCGAGCCAGACTGCGGCGTCGGGACCCAAGCCCGCGAGCCGGTCTTCGCCCTCGTGCCCGGCGCGGACGAGCCGGCGGAGTTCGCTGTATTGGGCGGGGTTTTCGTCGACCGCGAATCGGACGACGTCGAAACGGCTTGCCGGAGCGGAGAGTTCGGTCAGTGTTTCGGCGAGCCACAGGGCATCCGCGCGGGACAGGTATCCGAGTACCCCTTCGTCGACCCAGTGCGTCGGGACGTCGGGCTGAAAACCACGTCCGATTAGCGCTAGCACATATGTTCGATCAGAGGTAGATTCGCTGGCATGTCGACACCGCTGCAGGGATCACTGCTCGACGGGTTCGGTGATACCGAATTCGGGTCGCTTCGCGCCGCGCGGCGCACGGTGCTGGACCACGGCGCCTGGGTGGATGTGCTGCCCGGGTGGTTGTCGGGCGCCGACGCGCTGTTCGACCGGCTGGTCGACGATGTGCCGTGGAAGGCCGAACGGCGGCCGATGTACGACCGCGTGGTGGATGTGCCGCGGTTGCTCAAGTTCTACGAGGAGCACGAGCCGCTCCCCGATCCGGCACTGGCCGACGCGCGACGGGCGTTGAGCGAGCACTATCGGCGTGAACTCGGCGAGCCGTTCCGCACGGCCGGGCTGTGCTATTACCGCGACGGACAGGACAGCGTCGCCTGGCACGGCGACAACTTCGGCCGCGGCGCGACCCAGGACACCATGGTCGCGATCGTGTCGATCGGTGCGCCGCGCGCACTGCTGCTGCGCCCGCGCGGGGGCGGCGAGAGCATTCGATACCAGGTGGGGCACGGCGATCTGCTGGTGATGGGCGGCTCCTGCCAGCGCACCTGGGAGCACGCCGTGCCGAAAACACGGAAGCCGACCGGGCCGCGGATCAGCATCCAGTTCCGCACCCGCGGCGTGCGCTGAAACGGGTGCACGCGGCAAGCCTTGACATGAACCATTGTTGAGGTTGGAGGCTGATCCCCATGAGCACGGACACCTTTCAGCCGCCCCTGGTCAGCGACACGACCGTCGACCACACCGCCGATATCGCGGCCATCGAGCAGATCATCGGCAATGCCGAGACCGCGTACAACACCAACGACGCCGAATTGATGACCGCCGACTTCACCGCGAACGCCACAGTCGTCAATGCGGTGGGCGCACTGCTGACCGGACGCGACACACTGCTCGAAGCGAATCGTCGTGGGCTGGCCGGTTTCCTGAAGGACCAGTACGTCCGCTACGAAGTCACCGACATCACCTTCCTGCGCCCCGACGTGGCAGTCGCCCACAAGGTGGCGCGGGCGACCACGGCCGACGGCGGGCTGATCGATATCGACCACGCGATGATCGCGCTCTACGTCCTGGTCAAGGAGGACGGGCGCTGGTGGACCGCGGCCAGGCAGAACACCCTGATTCCCCAGGGCGAATGACCACCTCCCCCCAACGGCGCAGCGCCGCAACAGCACCGAGGGGTGCGGCGCTGCGCCGGTACGTCTGGACGGACCGCGCACCTCCTAGAGACGCCCCGAGGGGGTGCCGATCCCGACAACCGGTGCGACCGTCAGCCCAGCGCCGCGCCAGTAGGTCTGAACAGATCGCGGGACCGCACCCGCTCGCCTGATCAGCACTCTTTCTCGGGAGCCGCACCTCGTAGGGATGCCCCGATCGGGTGCCGATTCCGACAACAGGTGCGGCGGTTGGGCCAGCGCCTCACGCAAGTCCCGCCGGGTGGGACTGTGCGGCAGCCCCTAGTTCGGTGCGGGTTCGGGGAGGCGCGGGAGGCGGTTACGACGCAGGGCTGCGGCGTGGGACCAGATGGCGCATTCGTCATCCTCGGTGATCGGTCCGTGGTGGTCGGGCCCGAGGACGTCAACGCGGGCGCGACGGGCGGTGGTCACGCGGCTGCGGTAGTCCCGAAAGATCTGCACTTCACCGTTGCACTCCGGGTAATCCAGATAGTGATAGTCCATGCCGAAGTAGTCATAGGTGCCCAGCGTGGCGAGAGATTGCGCCAGCTCACGCAATTGGTCGGCCGCGCCGAAAAGGGTGACCAAGCCGCCGATCCGATCCACCCGCAGCCAACCGGTGGGCTGCGGCAGGTAGTGGTCGTATCGTTCGATGACGTCCTTGGCACGCCACGCCCGCACCTCTTCGACCGCCCCGTTCAATCCGAAGGTCTGCCAGCGCACGGTGCCTTCGGAACGTTCACGGAACGGCAACCGGCGCCGCAACGCCACCGCCGCCGCCCTGGTGAAGACGGTGAGCTCGGACGGCACGAACACGATCGGATCCGACGGCGCCCCGTCGAACGGATTCGAGTCCAGCTGCGCCGGATCGAGCACGACGAGGGTGCCCGGCCGCCGCTGATACGCCAGCCCCCACACCAACCGCGCCAGCACCCGCGCACCGCGCCAGTCGGTCAGCACATGCCAGGTGTCGTGAAAACGGTTGGTGGCGAAGCGGAAATCGCTGCCGGGGCGCAGGCTGACGACGGTGTACACCCGTCCGTCGAGCACCATCGTGCGCCGATGCAGCTTCAGCATCTCGTCGGTGGCCGAACGGTGTCGCGGCCGCCTGTCTTGCGCGGCCACGTGTACCTCCGGTTCCTGCCTCGCGTTCCATTCAGGACACCACGGCGCTACCGGCGGCGGCAACGGATTTTTACCGCGACGCCGAGCGCGGTGCGCCGTTAGATTGACAGCATGAGCAATCCTGGGGCGGGGGTCTTGGCCGTGATGCCGCTGCACACGATCAGCGAGGTCTACGGCGAGGCCGGGCTGCGCGAACGATTACTGCTGGAGATCGCGGACCTGCCGGACGCCGACCGGCTCACCGACGCGCTGGACCTGGCCACCGAACTCCACCGCGACGATCGCTACGGGCGCGAGCCGTATCTCAATCATCTACTGCGCGTGGCTATTCGGATCATCAGCCACTACCGGGTCCGCGACGGCGATCTGGTCGCCGCGGGCCTGCTGCACGATGCCGTCGAGGATCATCCGGTGGAACTGGCCGGCGACCGGCCGGGACCGGCCACCGCAGCGGCCCTCGCCGAACTCGCCGACCGCTTCGGCGAGCGGGTGGCCGAGCTGGTCGCGGCCGTCACCAATCCCGAGCCGGACCCGTCGATCGACCGGCACCTCCAATACCGCGAACATGTCGCCGCCAATCTCGAGCAGTCCCCGTGGGCCAGGATCATCAAGCTCTCCGACTTCACCGACAACGGGGTGGGCATCCTGTATGCGACCGAGCCCGCCATGCACAAGCTCGCTGCCAAATACCGTCCCCTCACCGCCATTTACCGTGACCTCGTCACCCGAGCGGACACACCCTTGGACGACGAGGTGAAGCAGCACATCCTCGGCCAACTCGACAGTGCGGACGAACGTTTCGAGGCCATCCTCGCTCCCGAGTGACATCGACGGCCTAGGCTCTGTGTCGAAGTCCGGCCGGATGCATCCGGGGGCTGGATGGGACTTCGACACAGGGCCTAGCCCTTTCGGATGACATCCGGGCCGCCGGGTCGGCAAGGTAGCGCGCCGATGGCATCGTGAGGCGCATGCGACTTCGAAGGACCGGCGGCCTCCTGCTGACAGCGGGAGTCTCGGTGTACCTGGCCGCGGTGGTGACGCTGATCGCGACGGGGCACACGATGATGCGTGTCTCGGCCACCTCCGACGAGACCGTGGCGCTCTGGACGGCCGGCCTGACGGTGGCCGGTGGGCTGGCGGTCGCCTGGCTGGTGCCGCCGAAGCGACGCGACGACGTCCTCTTGCCGACCGCCGATTCGCGTGCGATCGAACGTCAGGCGTGGTGGCTGCTCGCGCTCGGGCTCGGCTTCGCGGTCGCCTTCTACCTCTCCCCCGGCGACCATCTGTGGTTCACCGGTTTGAAACTGCTTCTACTGGTGGCCATTCCGCTGCTGTTCCGGTTGGTGGCGGGGCGCGAGTGGTATCGGGTCGATACGCAAGGCCGATGGCTGCGCCCGATGCCCACGGTCGTGACCTTCCTGGCCTTGTTCACCCTCTTCAAGGGGCCGTATACCGGTGCGCCACCTGATCTCATCGCGGTGCTCGGAGTGTTTCTCCTCAACGCGGTACTGGAGGAGATCTTCTACCGGGTCTGGTTGCAGACCAGGCTGGAAGCCACTGTCGGGCGCTGGCCGGCGATCGTGGTCTCCTCGTTGATATTCGCCGCCTGGCACGTAAAGATCCACGGCGGCAACGGTTTCGGCATCGACCTCGCCGCCACCTTCGTCCACGTCGGCGGTTACGGCCTCTTCCTCGGCTACCTGTGGTCGCGGTACCGGAATCCCTGGTTGCTGTTCCTGGTGCACGGCATCATCAATCTGCCTATCGCGATGATTGCCGCAATGTTCTAGCGCACACCATGTTTCAGGGTTGGCGCAGCACGGATTCGACCAGTTCGCGCACCGCGCCGAGCAGCCGGTCGGTCTCACCGGAGCGGACCATGGTCGGCACCAGTTCGCCGCCGATCGCGGCGAGCAGCAACCTGCCGACCACCTGGGCGTCGACATCGGGGCGCGCTTCGTGCAGTAGCGCGGTGATGTGGTTGTCCCAGAACGCGTGGAACTCCCCGGTGCGCGGGTGCGGCGGCACCGTGCGGTAGGCGACCATCAGCTCCGAGTTCTCGATCACCAGACGCGTCATCGCGTCGAAGTAGGCGAGCAGTCGCGCGTCGGCCGGTGCGCCGGGGCCCAAGGGCGGCGGCCCGCTGGTGATGGCGTCCATCAACGTGAGCGCGCTCTCGGCGACCATCTCGTGCAGCAGTCCCGCGCGGTTGCCGAACCGGTGAAAGATGGTGCCCTTCCCCACCCCGGCCGCGGCGGCGACCCGGTCCATGGTGATCGCCTCGGCGCCGTGTTCGGCCAGCAGCGCGGTCGTCGCGTCGAGAATCGCACGCCGGTTGCGCGCGGCGTCGGCCCGTTCCTTCGGACGCCCGTCGGTCATCACACCCGCTTTCATTGACAAACTTGACCGCCGGTCCATATCGTTGCGGAAGCAACTGGACCGATAGTCAACTTATGGAGTTCACGATGAAGGCAATCGTAATGACGGGGACCGGCGGACCCGAGGTCTTGGTCCTCGAGGAGGTTGCGGGGCCGAAGGCCGGTGCGGGGGAGATCGTGATCCGCGCCGAGGCCATTCCGGTCCTGTTCCCGGAGACCAAGTTGCGCTCCGGGGAGTTCCCGCTCGGTGTCGAGCCGCCGCTGGTCTTCGGTTTCCAGGCAGCCGGCGTGGTCACCGAGGTGGGGGCGGAGGTGGATCCCGCACTGATCGGACGCCGGGTGACGGTGGCCACCATGGGTTTTGGCTCCTACGCCGAATTCGTCAGCGCCCCAGCCGGTTCCGTCACACTGATCCCGGACGGCCTGTCCTCGGTGGACGCGGCGGCGGTGCTGATGAGCGGGTCGGTGGCGTTGCCACTGCTGGAAACGGCCGAGCTCACCGGCACCGAGACGGTGCTGATCGAAGCCGCCGCAACGGGTATCGGCAGCTACCTCACCCAGCTCGCCAAGGAGTACGGCGCCGCGCGCATCATCGCCACAGCGGGCGGACCCGCGAAGATCGAGCAGGCCCGCAAGCTCGGCGCCGACGAGGTGATCGATCACAACGACCCCGAATGGCCGGACCGACTTCGCGAAATCCTCGGCGGCACAACACTCGACGTCGTCTTCGACTCGATCGGCGGCAGCACCACCCGCGACATCCTCGACCTCATGACGCCGCTGCACGGCCGCATGCTCAGCTACGGCTGGCTCTCCGGCACCCCGGCCCAGCTGACCGCCGCCGACCTGATCACCCGCGGCGTGACCCTTACCGGTTGCGCGGGTCCGGCTTGGCTGGCCCGAGTCGCCGCCGCCCACACCGCGACCCTGGACCGCGCCGCCACAGGAGGTCTGGACCCGCTCGTCGAAACAGTGCTCCCACTGGACCAAGCAGCACGGGCTCACCAGCTCATCGAGGGCCGCACACCCCTGGGCAGGATCATCCTCCGCCCGAACCACGAGTCGTAGCGGGCTACCAACCGTCAACTGGGGGTGCGGCGGGCGAAGTCGGGGGCGTGCTCGGGGAGGATGCCGCGGGCGACCAGGAACGGTGGGATGCTGCGCACCACAGGGATTCGGCGCAGTACACGGACCGGCAGCGGCGCCTGCGGGGCGTTGGCGATATTGATGCCGCCCGCGAGCGCCGGACGAAGCACCCGGGCGTGCAGAATCCGTTGCATGCCTTGGGTTACCACGGTCGGCAGGGTGCGGCGGCGCTGCACCCTGGCCAGGTCGCGGGTGCTGACGGTTTTCGAGAGCAGCGGCGCGGCAAGGATTCTCGCGGCGGCGACGGCGTCCTGGACGGCCAGGTTGATGCCGACACCACCGACCGGGGACATGGCGTGCGCGGCATCGCCGATGAACAGCAGTCCCCCGGTGTACCAGGTGGTCAGCCGGTCGAGCTGGACGTCGAGCAGCTTCACCTCGTCCCAGCTGGTGAGCGCGTCGGCCCGGTCCTTCAGCCAGGGCACCGCGTCGGCCATGGTGCGCATGATCTCCTCGACCGGGCCGCGTCGCGCCGCCGGGTCGGTGCCCTTGGCGATGAGGGTGGCGCACTGCCAGTAGTCGCCGCGGTCGAGCAGGACCGCGGCACGATGCGCGGTGACGATCGGTACCGCGCCGGCGGGGTCGATCTCGGTGCGCGGCAAGCGGAACCACCACACATCCATCGGCGTCGGCCAATTCCGCGACGCCAGGCCTGCGGCGGCGCGGAGCACCGAACCGCGCCCGTCGCGGGCAACAGTGAGATCGGCGCGGATCTCCCCGGTGCCACCGTCGGTGGTCCGATAGCCGACACCGGCGACCTTGCCGTCCGACCAGATCAGTTCGGTCGCTTCGGTATTCATCCGCAGCCGGAAGCTCGGCTCCTGCTTGGCGGCGCGCGCCAGCAGGTCGAGCAGGTCCCACTGCGGCACCATGGCGATGTACTTGTGCTTGCCGGGCAGATCCCGCAGCGAGGCGAACGTCTGCAATCCGGAGGCGGTGGCCAGCTGTATCTGTTCCAGTTTGCGCGCCGGCAGTTTCGCGAACTCCGCACCGAGCCCGAGCTCGTCGAGCAGGTCGAGGGTGGTGGGATGCACGGTGTCGCCGCGGAAGTCACGCAGGAAGTCCTTGTGCTTCTCCAGCACGGTCACCTCGACGCCGGCCCGCGCGAGCAGCAGTCCGAGGATCATCCCGGCCGGTCCCCCGCCGACCACCAGGCAGGTCGTGTGCTCCATCGACTGTCCCTCCTCGGTCGGTGCCGCAAGGTATCGCCTGTGCTGGAAATGCTACTGCCTGTGGCTGCGCGCCGGGCCGAGATGCGCTGTCGCGGATCGAAACTCGGTCGTCCCGTTCAGGACGTGGGTTCCTGCCGCAGGATGAAGAAGTACGGCTCGGCCAACCCGCGCATATCCATCACACCGAGCAGCGTGTGCGCGTCGACCCGGCGGAAGTGATCGATGATCGGCAGGTGGTCGTAGATCATCGCCGCACTGAGCACGCCGCGATACTCCACATTGCGCAAACGCGCTGTCGGCCGGTGCGTTTGGAAGGCGAACCGAAGGTAGCCGAGCATCTTCTTCCCGGCCCGCACACCCGCCATCGGCACCCGCCCCGCGAGACCGAGCGGCACCCGCCGCGGATCCACCGGAAACACCACGCCGTCGGCGGCGAACAGCAGCGGATGCACGGTATCCGCGTCGTCGAACTGCTTGCCGTACCACCCCGACGCGACCAGCACCCCGGCGAACGGATGCCCGGTGTCCAGCTCGTCGCCCTGCCAGCGTCCGGTGGTGATCTCGTCGAACGACACCGCGGGCAAGCTGTCGAATAACGCCGAGGCCTGCGCGGGGGTGCAGCGATGAGCGCGGAGTGCCGCCAGCTCGGCCGCTGCCGTTCCGTTCGTGTCGACCATGTCCGATCTCCTCACTGTTGCGATGATGCAACACTAACTCTATCTCTGTGTCTGAACCGCCTGCGTGCGCAGGGCGGAACAGGACTGGTCTGTCGGGTTTATCCGTTGTGCCGCTGCACGAATCGCCGGGCACAGCGACTGGCAGACGATTACTCTGAGGTCGTCTGTCGGGGCCCGCGGGGTGGAAAGAGAGCGCAGATGGGGCGTTTTTCAGCGCAGCTGCGAACCGATCTCGAGTGGATCAAATCCAATGCGGAAAGCGTGGTCGCGGTGGCGCTAGCCGTGACCATGAGCGTATTAGGCCTCGTCGACGTCATTCCCACCGATCTGGTCAGCAAGGTCATTCCGCTCACGCTCGGCGTGGTCGCCTATGCGATGCTCCGGGACCGGTGGCGCCAGGAATCGGTGAACGCGGAAATCCGGCAGACGATCACCGAGGTCGCAGGCACTCTGCGCGATCTCCATGAGCGGGTCGCCACCCTGACACCCGTCGAAGGCGTGCTGGAACGAACCCAGCGCACGCTCGACGACCTGGCCGCCGTGCGCTTCGCCGTCGGCACCGAGGTCTCCGAGGCCCTGGCCAAGGCGCGGCAGGGCACCGAACGCTGGACGTTCAAAGGCGGCACCGGCGCGCACACCCGCGTGGTGACGCTGCCGGACTGCCTCAAACAGGCCCATCACGACGGCCGGGATTTCCACGCGCGCATCGAGATTCTCGATCCCACCGATCTCGATGTCTGCCAACGCTATGCGGCGCTGTATCGGACGCTGGCCGAGGGCGAGAACGACGACGCGCTCACCTGGACCGGCAAGGGCACCCAAATCGAGTTGTACGCAACGATTCTCGCGGTCTGCTGGTACAAACAGCGGCTGCGCCAGTTTCTCGATATCGAGATCGCGCTCACCTCGAGTGTGTCGATGTTTCGCTGGGACATGTCCTCGCGCTATCTGATCGTCACCCAACGCGGACCGCGCTTTCCGGCGATGATCGTGCAACGCGGCCAGCCCTATTACGACTCGTGGCGCACCGAGTTGCAGACCAGCTTCCATGAATGCCGCCGCGTGCCCATCGAACGAGCGCCCCGGGTGCCGCTCGATCAGGAGCCGACCGTGGCGGAGGTACGGACGCTGTTCGAGGTCCTCGGCCTGGACATCCCCGACGATTACGACGACGCCGATGTCCAGGTGATCATCGAAAAGGCGCTGCGCGACAGCAATCCGTTCCTGCGCGGTGCCGGGGACAACCTCGCGCGCGGCGTCGCCTAGCTCAGAAGGGCGCGTCCAACGGTATCTGCCCGACCTCGGGCAGATACGGATCCAGCTCCCCGGATTCGAACCGTGCCATGCCGATCACATGCCAGAACTGACCCGCGGTATTGCCTTCGAACTTGTACCGCCCGTCGGGGGCGAGCGCCGCCCACCCCTCGGACAGTCCGAGCAGTTCCGCGCGAATGGTCGGTGCCGTCTCCTGGTCCGGATAGTCGCCGCCGGGCACGGTCCACAGGATCGTGTTGCCGTCGTCGCCGCCGCTGGCCAGCAGCCGCCCGGACGGGTGGAAGGCCAGCGACCACACCTGCCGCTTGTGCCCCTCCATGGTGTGCAGGTGACGCCCGGTTGCCATGTCCCACAGGCGAACCACCAGATCTTCGCCGCCGGTGGCCAGGATGCCGCTCTGCGGGTCGACCGCCGCCGCCCACACCCGACCGGTGTGCCGGGTGAGCTCGTGCAGGCAGGCCCCGGAGTCGGCGTCCCAGATGCGCACCGTCTTGTCCCAGGAGACACTGGCCACCCGGTCGCCGTGCAGGACGACCGCGTACACCCGATCGCGGTGCCCGTGCAACTCGCGCAGCAGCCTGCCGGATTCGACATCCCAGAGCCGTACCACCGCATCGTCGCAGCCGGTGGCCATGGTTGCGCCTTCGGCGTCGAAGGCGATGGACCGCACTCGTCCGTGGTGCTGCGAGCACACCATGTGCAGCGCGCCGGTGGTCCGGGACCAGATGATCACCGTGTCGTCGTCGTTCGCGGTGGCCACGTACTGATCGGTGGGATCGAAGGCGATCGCCCAGACCGGCGCGGCCTCGACATTGATGTGCCGCTGGAACAGGCCGGTGTCGAGGTTGAGCAGGCTCAACCGCCCGTCGTTGCCGACCACCGCGAGCTGCTGCGGCTGCACCGGACTGAACAGCGCCGTTTCGAAGGTGATCAGCCGGTCCTCGCTGCCGGCCAGGCGCCGGATCTGCTTGGCCGTCACCGGATCCCACAGCCGCACCACGCCGTCGTTGCCGCCGGCCGCCAGCAGCGTGCCGTCCGCGTTGAACGTCACCGACCGGACCTGCCGACCGTGCCCGGTCAGCACGTGCCTGGAGCCGCCCGTCACGGGATCCCAGAGCCGCGTGGTGAATTGGTCGTCGGTGACCGCGAGCTGCCCGCCGTCCGGCCGGAAGGCGAACGGCCAGATCGACCCGGTGTGCGCGGTGATCCGGTGCCGCAGTTCGGCGGTCGCGCTGTCGCGCAGCGTCAGCAGACCCGCGCTGTCACCGGCGGCCAGCAGGTCGCCGGTCGGATCGAAGACCACCCAGTAGATGGCCGCGTTGTGGTCGGACGGCGCGTGCCGCACCTGACCGGTCTCGACATCCCAGAGGCGCAGTCCCCCATCGGTATCCCCGCTGGCCAGCAGCGGCAACCGGGGATGGAAGGCCAGCGTGTACACCCGTCCGGTGTGACCGGGCAGCTCACGAATCAAGGTGCAGCGCACCGGATCCCAGAGTGCGACCAGGCCACGGACATCGCCGACCGCGAGCAGATCGCCGGCCGGGTTGAAGGCGATCCGGAACACCGAACCCGGCGCGCCGACGAATTTGCCGCGCTCCCGACCGGTTTCGGCATCCCACAGCCGCACCACACCGTCGCGGTACGCGGCGGCGACCACGCCGTCGTGAAAAGCCAAGCTGTAGATCAACTCCCGGCTGCCGTCCGCGGGAACGCATTCGTGCCGCAGGTCACCGCCGGGTAGCGACCACAGCCGCAGCATGCCCTCGGCATCGCCGGTGGCCAGCAGATCACCCGCGCGGCTCAGCATGACCGGCCACGGCCATTGGCTGTGGCCGTGCAGGATTCGGCGCAGCTCGCCGGTCGTCACGTCCCAGAGCCCGACGGTGCCGTCGCTGGACCCGCTGATCAGCACGGTCTCGGTGTAGGCGACCGCGAACGAGCGATTGCGGTGCCCCTGCAGCGTGCGCAGCGGCAGCCCGGTCTCGGAGTCACAGATCAGCACACCGCCGTCATCGCTGCCGATGGCCAGGGTGCCGCCGTCCGGGCTGTAGGCGACCGGCTGCGGCAACCGGCCGTGCCTGGCATGGAATCCGTGCCGGACACCGATTGCCGCAGGAGCGAATTCGGTCCTGGCCTCGGAGCCGGGCACCAGGGCGGCGCCGCGCAGATCGGTGCCCGCGGGGGTGCCGACGACATCGAGCAGTGCCGCGCGGTTCCAGCGACTACCCGGCGCACGGGACCCGGTCAGGTCCGCGCGGGCCAGCCGCGCCCTGGTGAAGTCGGCCTCGGTGAGATCCGCGCCGACCAGGCTCGCCTCGTCCAAGCGGGCGCCGACCAGCCGGGCACCACGCAGGATCGCCCGGTCCAGATTCACCCCGACCAGCCGGGCGCCGGACAGATCCGCGCCGGTCAGGTCGACCTGCTGCATATCGCGATAGGACAGGTCCTCGCCGGCCAGCACCGCGCCGCGCAGGTCGGCGGTGGGCGCGGTGCGCAGCCGGGTGGTCAGCCGGATCGCGTTGGTGCGGGAGACCTCGTCGGCGGCCGGGTCGTCGAGCACGCCGTCGGCCCAGGTGCGCGCGAACCGGATATCGGCCAGATCGCACAGGAAGTCGATGGACAGCTGGGACAGCGGCGCGTGCCCGAGCTGCGGCGGCGCGGCGACCCCCGCGGCGAACTGTTCGGCGATGTGGTTGGCCACCAACCATTCCGGCACCGACGAGTGGATGAAGCCGAACAGGTTGTCCTCGGTCCGCACCAGCAGGCTGCCGGACCCGATGGCGTGCGTCGACTGCTGTACCGACATCCGGTTGGCGCCGGTCATCTCCACCAAATGCTGTGCCACCTCGGTCAATTCGGCCAGCCGCAGGTACGGCTCGCCGGTCTCCCAGATGCGCAACGCGAATTCGGTGACCGCGAGCCACAATTCGTGCAGGCCGAGACCGGGCAGCGAGCCCGCCGTCGCGGCGGTGCGATCGGCCTCGTAGGACAGCCAGGATTCGAGGATCTCCCGATACAGTCCGGCCGCGCCGACGGTCTGCTGGGCGCCCGCCGCGGCCCGCAACCGCCGCTCGTCCAGATCGGCGATGAAGCTCAGCATGCGCGGGTTCTGGGCCAGGCCGAGCAGATCCTGGATGCCGGTGATCAGTCGCATCCTGGCGTCGGCGCGCGGCACGTCGCCGCCGTAGCGGTTGGTGAGGAAGGCGTGCACCTGCGCGGGCGCGAACTCCTCGATGCTGAGGATCTGCCGGTCCTGGAGCAGCCCGACCCGCTCCCCCAGCGCGGTAAGCACCTGCGCACGGGACTCGAAATGCTGAGTGCGGCTCGCCACAATGATTTTCGCCTTACCGACCGCGGCTTGCAGCAGTGTCTCCAGATGGTCGGCGGCGAACTCGTAGCTGATCCGGGTGACGAGTTCGTCGAAGCCGTCGAACAGCAGCACCACCCGGCCCTCACGGAGCATGTAGCGCAACGCTTTCAGGTCGATCCGGTCCTCGCCGTGGTTGGCCAGGTGCGCGGCGACCAGCGCGTCCACCGAATGCGTTTTGTCGAGGGTGCGCAGGTCGATCAGGATCGGGATCAGCGCGGGCCTGGTCTCGGTGATGCGGCGGGCCACCTCGTGCAGCGCGAAGGTCTTGCCGCGGCCGAAATCGCCGAGCACCAGCACGAATCGGCCGTGATCGACGGCGACCAGGCGCAGCAGTTCGGCGACTAGGTCGTCGTGCACCGGTTGTTCACCGTGCTCCAGCAGCCGGAAACGCTGCGGCACATAGAGATCCGGCGGGTAGCGGCGGTCGGTGCGCAACCGCTCCACCTGCTTGGCCAGATACTCGTCCAGGTCCAGCAGGCCCTGGAATTCGGTGAAGCTGCGCACCCGCAGGCCGTGGCTGGCGGCTTCGTCGCGCAGCGAACGCGGCGGCGGCGCACCGCGATAGACGAGTTCGGAGCCGTATTCCGGGTCGTGGCCGAGGAATTCCTCGACCACCCGCCTGGTCATGTCGCCGACGTGCACGCCGACGCGCCACTGCGCGGTGACCTCGTCGCGCTGATGGGTGAGCAGCAGGTGCGGCGGGTCGGTCTCCACGCGACGGATCTTGGCTTCCGGATACCGGGATTCGCATACCTCGACCACCCGCTCCAGCAGCCGGCCGTGCGGGTCGAGCACGGCGGGGGCCTCCAGGGCGGCGGGCTCGGTGAGCTCGTCCGGGCCGGTGAGCTCGGCCGGGGTGTCCGAGGCCAGTGCCGCAACGGCATTCGTCCATGGCTCGGCCAGCCGTGCAGTGGGCTCCGCGGGATCCTTTGCGGTCGCGGAGAAACGGGCGAGGCCCTCGTGGGTCAGCTGGATGATCTCGTCGCGGCCGGCCGCGGCGCCGGGAATGACGGGCAGCCTGCCGTCCAGCCGATCCAGGTGCGGCCCACCGGGACCCGGGCCGTGCAGCAGCAGATTCAGCCGGCCGCCGAGCAGCCGCGACAGCGTGTCCGCGTCGCGCAGCAGCGCGGGATCGCGGGGCGAGGCGGCCGGGCCGGGCAGCGGGTCGTGCCGGACCACACCGAGGCGGAGCCAGCCGCTCTCCTCGAACTGCCGCAGCCGCTCGGCGAACCAGGCGGCCTGGGGCTCGCCGATGCTCCCGTAGTCGTCGTCGGGCAGGTGGGTCGCCGCCATGGTCGAGTTCAAACCCGCTACCACCACCCGCAATTCGGGGATCGGGAACAGCGTCCACGGCTGGCCGACGTCGAACACCAGATGGTCCAGGCCCTGGTACAACTCGGCGAACAACCGCGCGTACTGCTCGAGTTTCGGGAAGTACGGCGGCTGCGGTTTGCGGTCGCGCGCTTCGCAATTCAGGAAGTAGGCGTGGCAGGCCACCTTGGAGACATCGTGATTGCCCGGCACCACTATCAGCCGGTCGGGTTCGAGTCCGAGCAACACGCGCAACCCGGTCAGGAAGGTCAGTGCCTCGTCCACCTCGCGCGGACGGCCGGATTCGGTCACATCGCCGGTCACCACGATCAAGTCGGGTTTCGGCACACCCTGACCGACCAGCTGGGTGACGTTCGCGTAGATGCGCGACTGGAGTTCGCGGGCGGTGCTCGGCTCGTCGGACGCGAACAGCCCACGGCCGAAGCGAGGGCCGGCCACGTGCAGCACGCTGACTCCGGAACGGTGCTCGTCCCGGTGCTTGCCGCCCGGAAAGGCCGGGGCCGCAACGGGAGTGCGCCTGCTCATCGGGGACTCGACGGTGCCTGCCGGGTCTTCCTCGCCGTAGCGGTCCGGTAGCGCGCCGACACCGAGTTCGTTCGGGAAGCGGGGTTCGATGTGCGGTTTGCCCCGGCCCGCGAGCAAGTGCCGCACCCGCTCCAGCAGGATGCGGCGGGCTTCCTCGTCGGTCGGCACACCCACCAGGTCGATGTAGGTGATGGTGGCGAGCAGCCCCTCCAGCACGCAGTCGGCGACGCGGATCGGCAGCAGCTTGCCGGGGTCGGTGCGGAACGCGGCCTGCCATTCCATTGTCCCGTAACGCGATTGGAGGTAGTTCTCGGAGAGCACCGCGAGCACGACGGTCGAATCGCGCACGCCGCGGTCCATGAAGTCGATGAAGTTGGTGCCGGGCACGAAGTCCCAGGCCTGGATCAGGGTGCGATATCCGGCGCTCTCCAGCTGCCAGGCCAGCCACGTCGCCCATCGTTCGTCCGCCGGGGAATAGCTGATGAAGAAGTCCCGTGCCCGCCCACCCTGCTGTGTCACGCACCCAGTATGGCCCAGGCCAATAGCATGGCAGCTGTGCCCGAACAGGTCGACTCCTCCGAACGGAACCCTCCGGCGAGCGCCGCGGCGTCGGCCGAACGCCGGTACTGGGGTTTGAGCGTGCTGGACTGGGTCCGGGTCGGGCTGCTGCTCGCCGGGCTGTTGTGCGTGCTCACCGGGCTGTTGCCGCGCGACGAGGCCGCGGACAACATGCGCAGGATCGGCCCGCTGCTGCTGTTTCTCGGCAGCGTGATCGTGCTGGCCGAGCTCACCCGGCAGGCCAAGGTGTTCGACGTGATCGCGCACCGGCTGGCCATTCTCGGACGGGGGTACTACCCGGCGCTGTTCGTGCTCTGCGTGCTGTTCGCCGCCGCCACCACGACACTGTTGAACCTCGATACGACGGCCGTGCTGATCACCCCGGTCATGCTCGCGCTGGCCGCACCTGCGCGCATTCCACCGCTCCCGCTGGCCATGACGACGATTTGGCTCGCCAACACGGCCAGCCTGCTGCTGCCGGTCTCCAATCTGACCAATCTGCTCGCCGCCGATCGGGTCGCGCTGACGGCGCCCGAATTCGCCGCGAAAATGTGGGCACCGCAGCTGGTTTCGCTGGCGGCGACGATGCTGTGCCTCTGGGTCTGGTATTGGCGGCGCGGACGCCGCGACAACGACCGCTACCTGCCGCCCGAGCCGATCCGGCCGCAGAATGCGAAGGAACGGGTGTTGATGTACACCACTGCGGGGGCCTGCCTGCTGTTCATCTTCGCTATCCCGTTCGTCGGCCACCGCATCGGCATCGCCGCGACCATCGCCGCCGCCATCGCGGTGCTCGCCTTCGTCGTCTTCGACCGCTCGTCGCTGCGCTGGGCGCTGTTCCCTTGGCGGCTACTGGTTTTCGTCGTCGGGCTATTCCTCGTGGTGCCCACCCTCGGCCGCCTCGGCCTGTCCGATCTGATGCACACGTTGATCGGATCGGACTCGGGCGCGGCCGGTGCCTTCCGCGCGGCGGGTGCGGGCGCGACGCTGTCGAACATCGCCAACAATCTCCCCGCCTACACCGCGGGTGAAGCGGTCGTGCCGCCGGAGAACCACAATCAACTGCTGGCCTTGCTCATCGGCACCAATATCGGTCCGATCGTCACCCCGTGGGCGTCGCTGGCGACACTGCTCTGCCTGGAATTCTGCCGCACACACAACGTTCGAGTCCCCATGCTGCGCTTCGTGCTGACCGGACTCGGGCTCGCCGTCGTCGGCACCACCGGCGCCGTCGCGGCCCTACTCGTCTTCGGCTAGTCGGGTAATCCGGTGACAGTGACCTCTGCCGCGGACTTCACCAGCAACGTCAGTTCGGGGATCATCTCGGCGCTGCCTGCGATGAAATCCACTTCGCCGACGGGTAATTCGAGGCGCTCGTCGAGGGTGGTGCCGTCGAAGTCGGTGAGGTGCATGCCGGATTCGCGGGCGAGCAGGGCGCCGGCGGGGAGGTCGACGAGGCCGGCGCGGTAGCCGACGAAACCGTCGATGTCACCGTTGCTCAGCATGACCCAGCACAGCAGCGGGGACCAGAGTTGGATCAGACGGCGGGAAGCCGATTCCAGGGTGAGGCGCAGGGCGCGGGCGGTCGGGTCGGCACGGGTGACCGGGTAGCCCTGAAGCCACGCGAGCACCGGGGCGGCCGCGGGACGGTGCGCCGGATGCCAGAGCGGGCCGTTCGGGCCGAAGGCGCCGCGGCCGCGGACGGCGGTCCAGGTGTGGTCGGCGATCGGTTCGTGCACCACGCCGAGGACCGGTGTTCCGTTGTGGCACAGCGCGATACCGACTGTGCAGACCGGCAGGCCGATGGTGATGTTGTTGGTGCCGTCCAGCGGGTCGACGACCCAGCACCAGGTGTCGTCGGTGCTGTCGAGGACGCCGGACTCCTCGGCGAGGATGCGATGGTCCGGGAAGACTCGACGCAGATGGCCCAGGATGATCTGCTCCGCGCGCAGATCCAGGTCGGTGACCACGTCGCCGGTCGCGTCCTTGGTGTGCACGGTCAGCGCGCCGAGCAGCCCGGCGCGGATCGCACGGCCCGCTTCGACCGCCGCCGTGACGGCCACCTCGGCCGCGACATCGAGCAAGGTGTCCGGGAGTACCAGGTTCATTACGTCGCCCGCTCGCATCGGTTCTCCAGTTGCTTCCGTAGCGGCTGATCCCGCAGGTGGGCCAGCACGGTGTGCGCTGCGCGCCGGGTCTCGGTGGGGGTGCACAGCGTTCGATGCACCCAGTGGTCGCTGGTGGCGATCGTACCGAGCGACAGGTCCGGCCGGTCGCGATTGTCCTCGCCGAGCACGACCGTCGCCGCCTCGCCGTGCACATCGGACACGTGGAACGCACCGTTCGGAAGGGTGTATACCTCGCCCGAGTGGAAGTATTCGCGCGAGCGGGTCCGGTAGCTGACCAGCCGCTGTGTCGCCCGCACCAGGTCGCCGTCCGCGGTGCTCTGGATCTCGAACAGACGATGCGTGGGACGAGCCGGCGCACTGTCTATCTCGATGATCTCGTTGCCGACGGTGCCGTACAGCACGGTGCTGAGCAGGTCCCAGCTGTGCGCGTGCACCTTCGAGGTGGTCGAGTCGTCGCGCACCCCCTCGGTCCAGACGTGCACGCAGATACCGAGACCGCCACCGCGCCACGCGGGAAAACACAAGAACCCCAACGGATGCCGGACCGCGGCCAGCTCCGAGCTACCGTCGACGACACCCGCGAGCACGTCGCGGGCCCAGCGGCGCACCGCGGCGCCGGTGGCATCGGAACCGATCAACGTGCGGACGCGGGCATATTCGTTCACTAATACGGGTTCCTCGGCTGGAGCGCGCGACGCACGATGTCGGCGACGTCGCGATCGGTGAAAGCGGCCGGGAGTTCCAGCGAGAGCAACTGGAACAGGCTGCGGACCTGGTCGACGGTCGGCTCGTCGGACAGCGGCAGTTCCTCGCTACGGCTCAGCGGGACCTGCTTGGTCTGCTTGAAGCTGGCGACCAGTTCGCGGTTGAAATCACGGTAATACGGTTTGTCCCGCTCGAACATCAGCGCGGGCGTGTTCGGATTGTCCTGGGTGACGATCACGCAGCTGGACGACAGATCCCAGCGGAACGTCGTCATCACCGTCGACAAGCCGACGTCGATGGTCAGGAAGGTGAACCGCTGCCGGTACCAGCAGGCGGCCAGCACGGTGGCGAAGGCTTCCTTGCGGGTGCGTTCGGTGGTCCACGACTCGCCGGTGCGGTCGGCCTCGGGCGACAGCGACGAACGGAACTGGGCGTAGGTCTTGCACAGCGCTTCGTTGGTCGGGTCGAGAATCTCCAATTGCACACGCAGCGGGCGTTGTTCGCGCCGCGCGTTCTCCACACACTCGCGCAGCGTCACGGCGCGGATGTAGGTTCCGGTGCCGCCCTTGAAGATCCACTGCTCGGTGCCGCGCCTGGCCAGCGTGTGCGCGTGCCCGATCTCCGGTCCGTACAGCAGCTGCACCGAATTCGCGTCGCGCACAGCCTGAGCCGACAGGTGCCGATCGCGCAGCAGGGTGGTCGCCAGCAACGCGAGCACCAGCAGCACCGCCGCGTTGACGTTGTCCACGCTGATCACGTCGAGGACCGCGAGCAGGCCGACCACCACGGCGAGCACCAACGCGACCACACCGTCGACGTTGTTACGCAACCAGATCAGCAACCGCCCCATGCGGCCTCCCCTCTATTCCCCCCAGGATAGAGGCAGCCGTCGACCCGTCGCGAAAGAAAGCGGAAGTCGTGCCGCGCCAACAGGTTGGCAGGGCTGGTGGTTGCCCAGGCACCGAGCCCGCCTGCTGGTCAGCGTGTTCCAGCCCACATCCGGTCCCCTTGACCTCGAGTGCGGTTGAGGAAACAGGATGGGAACCGGTCGCCGAGCACTCGGCGGCAGCAGGCCCGGATGCCTCGGCATCCCGCTCCCGCCGGTCCCGTACACCCCCGGCGGGAGCGCAAGGGTCGGCGCACAAAAAGCGACAGCCGCACGCTTTCCGATGTCCCGCATAGGGAATCGCATGCGATTCGGTATGCGCTCAGTCAGAAGGTGTGCGGCTGGGCGTTAGTTGGGGGTGGTTGGTTCCCACTCGTGGACGGTCACCGTCGAAGAACCGGTGGTGTACACCGGGTCGGCGAACGCGAGTTCCGTTGCGGCGTCGAGGTTTTCGGCGGTGATGAAGTACGCCCCACCGGTGCCGTCGGTGAAGCGCGCGCTCTCCACCAGTTGACCGCGCTCGCTCAGCTGCTTCAGGAAGAGCTTGTGCGGCTCGATCACGGCCGGGTCGAAGCGCGGCGTGCGCATCGCCAGGACCAGGTACTTCTTCACGCCTCGGCCTCGGGGCGCGGCGCGCGGGTGGCGGCCGCCGCGGCACGCACCTGCGGCGCGATCAGCACGACCTGGCCGAGCACGCCGTTCACGAACGACGGGGAGTCGTCGGTGGACAGCTCCTTGGCCAGCTCCACCGCCTCGTCCACCGCGACGACCGGCGGAACATCGTTGGCGTGGAACAACTCCCACACCGCGATCCGCAGAATGGCGCGGTCGACGGCGGGCAGCCGGGACAGCTCCCAGTCCTTCAGGTAGGACTCGATGGTGCCGTCCACCCGGTCGAGGTCGTCGGCGACGCCCTCGACCAGCGTGTGCGTGTAGGCGTGCACTGGCGCGACCGCTTGGTCGCGGGCCGCCAGCTCGACCCGCTCGTCGAGCAGGTCGGCCGGGTCGACGTCGCGTGCCTCTGCCTCGAAGAGCAGATCCACGGCCCGGCGGCGGGCTTTGTGCCGCGTGCCGAGCTTCTTGAACGACTTTTTGTCTAACGGCTGTTCAGCCACAGTCACCATTATCCCAGTCGCTGTATCTATGGCGGTCGGAGCGGGCCCTGCGTGGTTACGCTGCGCTACCGCCTCCGGGCCTGACGCTCCCACCGCGGGGGGCGATCAGGCGTTGACTCGGCCGAGGTAGCTGCCATCACGCGAGTCGATGCGCAGCTTGTCGCCGGTGTTGATGAACAGCGGGACCTGGACCTCGGCGCCGGTCTCCAGTTTGGCGGGCTTGGTGCCGCCGGTGGAGCGGTCGCCCTGCAGGCCGATGTCGGTGTGCTGAACCTCGAGCTCGACGGTGACCGGGAGCTCGACGTACAGCGGCGCGCCCTCGTGCGTGGCGACCTGCACGGTCATGTTCTCCAGCAGGAAGCGCGCGCCGGGGCCGATGGTCTCCTCGGTGATGGAGATCTGGTCGTAGGTGTCGCCGTCCATGAAGACGTAGTCCGAACCGTCGTGGTACAGGTAGGTCATGTCGCGGCGGTCGACCGTCGCGGTCTCCACCTTGACGCCCGCGTTGAAGGTCTTGTCGACGACCTTGCCGGACAGCACGTTCTTCAGCTTGGTCCGCACGAAGGCGGGACCCTTGCCCGGCTTGACGTGCTGGAATTCGACGATCTGCTGGAGCTGACCGTCGATCTTCAGCACAAGGCCGTTCTTGAAGTCGCTGGTGTCCGCCACTGTCCTCGGATCTCCTAATTCGTAAACAACATGGTGGTCGACCGACGTCAATCGACGACGGTCAGGTCTTTGCTGGTGTTGGTGAGCAACTCCGGGCCCCCTTCGCGCACCACGAGCGTGTCCTCGATCCGGACCCCGCCGCGGCCGGGAAAGTACACACCGGGTTCGACGGTCACCGCCACGCCAGCAAGAAGTGTACCGGTTCCGTTTTTCGCGATGCCCGGCGCTTCGTGGATCTGCAATCCCACCCCGTGCCCGAGGCCGTGCACGAACAGCTTGCCGTGTCCGGCCGCCTCGATCACCGCGCGCGACGCCGCGTCCACGTCGGCGACCTTCACTCCCGGACGCAGGGCTTCCCGTCCCGCCCGCTGCGAGGCTTCGACCAGCTCATACACCTCGCGTTGCCAGTCGCTGGGGGTGCCGAGCACGAAGGTGCGGGTCATGTCCGAGTGGTAGCCGCCGATCGTGGCGCCGAAGTCGAGTTTGACGAAATCACCGGCGGCCAGCACCGCCTCGGTCGGCCGATGATGCGGGACAGCCGAATTCACCCCGGTCGCGACGATGGTCTCGAACGACACCGCGTCGGCGCCGTGCTCGTACATCGCCCACTCCAGGTCCCTGGCGACCTGCCGTTCGGTGCGGCCGGGGCGCAGCAGGCCGCGTTCCAGCAGCGTGGCGAGCCCGGCGTCGCCCACCGCACAGGCCGCGCGGAGCTGGGCCACCTCGTAGGCGTCCTTGACCATGCGCAGCTGCTCGACCAGGCCGGGTGTGGGGACGAAATCCAGGCCGGTGCGCTGCTCGACGAAGCCGCGATGTTGCTCGACGGTGACGATGTGGCTCTCGTAGCCGACGCGGCCGAGCTGCCACTCCCCTGCCAACTCGAGGATCCGGCGGGCGGTCGCCCTGGCGATCTCGGCGCGTAGATCCGGCACCTGCTCGGCGACCTGGGTGCGATAGCGGCCGTCGGTGCCGATCACCGTGCGCTCCTCGGCATTGCGCATGTCCCAGGAGTGCACGAGCAGCGCCGCGTTGGATCCGGTGAACCCGGTCAGGTATCTGAGGTTCACCAGATCGGTGACCAGCAGAGCGTCGACCCCGTTCTCCACCAGCAGGCTCCGCAGCGCGCCACGCCGCGCGGCGTAGTCGGGCGCCTGGCCCACGTGATCAGCACACATGGTTCAAAGCTACCGCTGACACGCCGTATCGCCCGCATACAACACGTGCTCCGGCTGCCGCGAGTGCGCTGACCTCGTGCGGAAGATCATGCCTGCGATCGCGGATGCTGTTGGTACTTGCCGATTTACGAACCGGGCGGCATGGGGATCGATCGTTGTCCACATGTCGGAAAGCTATCCACATTCGGGTCGAGCGGGGTTGTCACGTTCCGCGATCGGACGAGAGTGGACGGCATGCCGAATGTTGCCTTCGCCGCCCTCCTCGCGTGGTGTGTTGTGTTGAGCGTCATCGATTTTCGACAGCGGAGATTGCCGAATTCGCTGACCGGAGGGGGTGCCGTCGCGGTGTTCGGTTATGCCTTGTCCACAGATCAATGCACAGCCGCATTCGTGGGTGCGGCGCTGCTCGCGGTGCCGTATCTACTGGTGCATCTGGCGCTACCCGCGGCGTTCGGTGCCGGAGATGTGAAGCTTGCCGTCGGGTTGGGCGCGGCGGCGGCGCTCGGTGGTGGGGACGTGTGGGTTCAGGCGGCGGTGGCCGCGCCGTTGCTCACGGCGTGCGCGGGGATTGCCGTGATTGTTCTGTGCCGGATTCGTGGTCGCATCGATTTCTGCCGCCTGACCCGCGATCCCACCGATCGACCGGCGCCTGATGCTCATGACCGGCACGGGGTGTGGAAGCGAGCGCGAGCACGCCTTGGTCGGATTCCACCGAGCCCTTCGAATGCGCCGCCGCGCGCCGAATTGGTCGCCACGGGCAAGCGCAACAGGCCCGGCCGAATCGCGGTACCGCACGGGCCTGCCATGTGTATAGCCACAGTGTGTGCGCTGGCCACCGCGAGTGCCGGATGATGCGTCTCGCGGTGGGTGCGCCGAACGTGCCCGTCATCACTGCGGGCCGCGTGCCGGAGCAGACGCGCCGACATGGGAAGATGGAGCACGTGTTGCGCTGGATAACTGCCGGAGAATCCCACGGTCCCGCTCTCGTCACCATCCTCGAGGGGATGGTGGCCGGTGTCGAGGTCACGTCCGACGAGATCTCCGCGCAGTTGGCGCGCCGCAGGCTCGGGTACGGCCGCGGCGCCAGGATGAAGTTCGAGGCCGACAAGGTGACGGTCGTCGGCGGTGTCCGGCACGGCCGCACCATGGGCGGACCGGTCGCCATCGAGATCGCCAACTCCGAGTGGCCCAAGTGGACGACGGTCATGTCCGCCGACCCGGTCGACCCGGACGAACTCGCCGAACTGGCCCGCAATGCCCCGCTCACCCGGCCGCGGCCCGGCCACGCCGACTACTCCGGCATGCTCAAGTACGACTTCGACGACGCACGCAACGTGCTGGAACGCGCCAGCGCCCGGGAAACCGCGGCACGCGTCGCGGCGGGCACCGTGGCGCGGAACTTCCTGCGGCAGGCGTTCGGCGTCGAGGTGATCTCGCACGTCGTCTCGATCGGCACCGCCCAGAACACCACGGGCGTCATCCCGGCCGCCGCCGACCTCGCCGCCATCGACGAGAGCCCGGTGCGCGCGTTCGACAAGGACGCCGAGGCCGCGATGATCGCCGAGATCGAGGCGGCCAAGAAGGACGGCGACACCCTCGGTGGCGTCGTAGAGGTGGTCGTCGAGGGTCTTCCGGTCGGACTCGGCTCGTTCACCAGCGGCGAGAACCGTCTCGATTCCCGGCTCGCCGCCGCGCTCATGGGCATCCAGGCCATCAAGGGCGTCGAGGTCGGCGACGGTTTCGAGACCGCGCGCCGACGCGGCAGCCAGGCGCACGACGAGATGCGGCCCGGCAGCGACGGCGTGCTGCGCTCGACGAACCGGGCAGGCGGCCTGGAGGGCGGCATGACCAACGGCGAAGCGCTGCGCGTGCGTGCCGCGATGAAGCCGATCTCCACCGTGCCCCGCGCCCTGGCCACCGTCGACATGACCACCGGCGAGGAAGCCGTCGCCATCCACCAGCGCTCGGACGTGTGCGCAGTGCCCGCCGCGGGCGTCGTCGCGGAGTCCATGGTCGCGCTGGTCGTCGCGCAGGCCGCGCTGGAGAAGTTCGGCGGCGACTCGCTCGGCGAGACCCTGGAGAACATCACCAGCTACGTCAAGCGGATCAGCGCCCGCCCGCACAACGCGCCCGCTGACACCAGCACGCCATGATCGTGCAGACCGATCCGCGCGCGCCGCGCGTGGTGCTGGTCGGACCGCCGGGCGCGGGGAAAACGACGATCGGCCGCAAGCTCGCCAAGGAACTCGGCGTCGAGCTGTACGACACCGACGCGGGCATCGAACGCGAGACCGGGCGCACCATTCCGGAAATCTTCGCCACCGACGGCGAACCCGAGTTCCGCCGGATCGAGGAGCGGGTGGTGCGCCGCGCCATCCTCGCCGAGCGCGGCGTCGTCTCGCTCGGCGGCGGCGCCGTACTGTCCGAGGACACCAGGGCGCTGCTGCGCAACCGCACCGTCGTCTACCTGGAAATCAGTGTCGGCGAAGGACTCCGCCGCACCGGGGCGAGCACCAATCGGCCGCTGCTCAACGGGGCCGACCCCGCCGCCAAGTACCGCGAGCTGATGCGCAAGCGGCGCCCGCTCTACCGCGAGGTCGCCACCGTCCGGGTGCGCACCGACGGCCGCAGCCCGGGACGCGTCGTCAAAATGGTGCTCGCCAAACTCGGTTTCGAACCGGTCACCTCGGACACCGGCGCGGACGGCGACTGTCCGGAGCTCACCGACACCACGACTCCGCCGACCACCGCCGAAGACACCGCAACGCCGCAGGGCAGCAGTCGATCTCGGGCCCGGCGCCGCGCACGTGCGCGTGCTGCCGCGCGCAGGGCAGCCGCCGCGCGGGAGGCCGCAGAGGGATCCGGCGAGCAGGAGACGTCCGCTGCGGTGGAGAAGTCCGTTGCGAACGCGGGACGGAGCTGGCGCACGCGGCGAGGTGGTAGCGAGTCCGCGATAGCGACCAACTCAGCTGCGAATGCCCCGGCGACCGCAGAGTCCGCAGCGACCAACTCAGCTGCGAACGGCCCGTCCACCACTGAGACCGCGGCGCCGAAATCTTCCGGCTCGACTGGAAGAGGCTGGCGCGCTCGCCGGTCGGCCGCCGCGGAGGCCGACGCGACAGCACCGTCGAACGGCACGGAAGATTCCGGCCAAGGCAAGTCGTCGAGCGGGCGGGCCAGACGAGCCCGGGCGCGGCGGGCTCGCGTTCGCGCACGCAAACACCAGGAAGCATCAACAGAATCGGAGCAGCAGACGTGAGTGAGCCGAATCGTCTCGAAGTTCGTACCGCGGACCCGTATCCGGTGATCATCGGCCGTGGGCTGCTCGGTGAGCTCGTCGAGGCGGTCAACGGCGCGACGAAAGGCGTGCGGTCGGTGGCGATCTTCCATCAGCCGCCGCTCGCCGAGACCGCCGAGGCAGTGCGCAAGGCGTTGGCCGACACCGGCATCGACGCCCATCGCATCGAGATCCCGGACGCCGAGGCGGGCAAGGAACTCGCCGTCGCGGGCTTCTGCTGGGAGGTGCTCGGGCGGATCGGCCTGACCCGCAACGATGTCGTGGTGAGCCTCGGCGGCGGTGCCGCAACCGATCTGGCCGGCTTCGTGGCCGCCACCTGGATGCGCGGCGTGCAGATCGTGCACGTGCCGACCACGCTGCTGGCCATGGTGGACGCGGCCGTCGGCGGCAAGACCGGCATCAACACCGAGGCGGGCAAGAACCTGGTCGGCTGCTTCCACGAACCCGCCGCCGTGCTCGTCGACCTCGCGACCCTGGAAACCGTGCCGCGCAACGAGATCGTGGCCGGCATGGCCGAGATCATCAAGGCCGGTTTCATCGCCGACCCGGTGATCCTCGATCTGGTGGAGCGCGACCCCGAGGCCGCCCTCGACCCGACCGGTGACGTGCTGCCCGAGCTGATCCGGCGCGCCATACAGGTGAAGGCCGACGTGGTCGCCGCCGACCTCAAAGAGGCCAGCCTCCGCGAGATCCTCAACTACGGCCACACCCTCGGCCACGCGATCGAGCGCCGCGAGCGCTACCGCTGGCGTCACGGCGCGGCTGTCTCGGTCGGCCTGGTCTTCGCCGCCGAACTCGGCCGCCTCGCAGGCCGTCTCGACGACGCCACCGCCGACCGCCACCGCGCCGTCCTGGAAAGCGTCGGCCTGCCGACCACCTACGACGCCGACGCCCTCCCCCAGCTCCTCGACACCATGCAAACCGACAAGAAAACCCGCTCGGGCGTGCTGCGTTTCGTCGTCCTGGACGGCCTGGCCAAGCCCGGCCGCCTGGAAGGCCCCGACCCCACCCTCCTCGCCGCCGCCTACTCCGCCATCGCCCGCGAAGGCACCCCGAGCACCGGCATCCTTCTGTAATCCGCGCTCGCACAGCAGAAACGGCGCACCCCTACGGGTGCGCCGTTTCTGTCTCCGTGAACCTCTGCCTGATCGCGATCAGCGAGCCACAGACGCCAGCGGCACGAGGCAGACGTCGTAGACGTTCTCGTACCTCGCGCAAGCGGGCTACTCGCTGTGAACGGGGCCCGGGGGACGTTTAGGGGTTCGGGATCCAAAGGTCGTACCGAATGTGATTGTCCATTCGCTCGACACAGACAAAATGGGGAGACCAGTTCGGCCCGTCCTTTGTGCAACTTCCCCACGAAACGTTCGACGCCGAAGCTACGCATACGTAGTTCCATCTCGGCTGGTTCGACGAACAGCCATTCTGCGCGGCCGCCTGTCCGGCGAACACGACCGTCGACGCGGCGAGCGCCATCGCCGCAGCAACCCCAAGTCGAATCAACATACCAATGTCCCCTCCCATTGAAATTCATTGGACAGCAAGAGAATACCGGCGATCCGGGCAGCATCGAGGCCACCGTGCAGCAGGTTGGCAGTGCCACGGTCGAAGGTTGGCAGCCTTGTCACCATGGCAGCGCAATGACGGCAGTGGCGGTCGATGACCACAAAAGCACGGCCCGGCTGGCTGAGGCTTCGGGTCATGCGGGCTGCGGGTCCTTGACGGGCGCGGACTGGCGGCGGCCGGTCGGGCTCGCACAGGTCCGGCAGACGCAGGTCACGCCCGGGTGCCCGATCAAGCCGGGCGTGCTCGGCTCGAGCCGAGCACGGGACAGGCGGGCGGAAGTCGCGCTGGGGCGGGGGGTGGCGCGCCGGTCAGCCGAGAACGGGCAAGGGCGAGCAAATTCGCGCCGTGGATCAAACCGGTGTGGGTGCGGGGGTGGGCTGTTTGTTGTTGGCGCGGTCCGCGAGGATTCGGCCGAGGCCGACGCCGATGAGGGCGGGGATGAAGATGAGCAGGACGATGAATGCGGAGCCAGCGGTGAGTTCGAAGAGAATGCCGTTGTCGCCGAGGTCGAACTTGGGCAGCCAGTCGAGGAGCCATGCGCCGAGACCGCTACCGACGCCACCCGCCACCGCGGCCTTCAACCAGAGCAGGGTCAGGTCGGTGCCGCGTTCGGGATCGGGCTGGGCCGACCGGTCCTTGCGTCCGTCCAGCAATCCCCAGTACAGCACGACGGCGACGAGCAGGAACAGGCCGAACATCCGCATCCACACCCCGTGGGTCGGCCAGTTCACCATCGCGAACCCGAGCGCGGCACGCAGGAAAACGACCAGCGCGCCGAGCACGATGGCCCGCAACACCCAAGCATTCATGCGCACCACCATAACCCTGCCCCTCGCCGAACCAAACTAGAACCGGTATCAGTTTCTGACGAAGTGTTCTCCTACCGACGGCAGCGCCGACTGACCCGACTCCAGCAGCAGAACTATGCCGACGCTCGTCGGCCGCACACGGGCACGCACTCCCTGCTGCACGCCATTCGCCGACAGCACACGAGCACGCGCTGCGGGCTGCATGCCATTCCCGCCCAGGTAGGTCATGGGACCGCGCAAGATCGGTGCGTGCCACCACGTCGGCAGCGGTTGCAGTGGCAGTCATTTCCGTCGAGCGGGCTGGCGAGCCGACGGCGACAGCACCTCGCGTCTACCGGCATCTCGTTGGCACGCGGTCCGCCCGCCCGCCGATCCCGCTCAGGTAAGCCGTGCATCCCGTGTCCGCCGGCATCCTGTGTTCGCCGCCCGAGTCTGCAGCACAACCGTCGTCTGCAGCGACCACCCTGATAACACAAACCAAGGGCACCTTCTCGATCGATCACCCCAGCACCAAGCGCAACCGCACCACCATGTCCCCCTCCACACAATGACTACCCGCGAACGGGACATGACGGCGGCCTCACCCGCAATTCGACGCCACCATGTCCCCCTCGACACGACGACTACATCCGGACGGGACATGATGGCTAGCTCACTCGTGATTGGGCGAAAGGGGCACCGGACCAGCGAGTATTCCGCCGATCCAGGCGCTTCAGGCCGAACTCTCCAACGCCGCAGCCATTTCCGCGCGCGGAGCCGGACGACCAGTAAACAACTCGACCTGCCCATACGCCTGGTTCAACAGCATCTGCAACCCACTGACCACCGTATGCCCAGCCCGCGTAACCGCCTCGGCCAGCGGCGTCGGCCACGGGTTGTAGATCGCGTCGAGCACCACCGGCGCCTTCGCCACCGCCTCCGCAACCACCGCGGCAGCCTCGGCGGGAATCGTGCTCACCACCACGCTCGCCCGCTCGCACAGTCCGACGAGCGCGTCCGGATCGAACGCAGTCACCGCCGCGTTCATGCCGAGTCGTTCAGCGAGATCCAACGCACTACTTGCCCGCCCGGCATCCCGAGCGATCACGGTCACCGTCTTCGCACCGAGTTCGGACAACGCGAGCAGCGCAGGCCGCGCGGTACCACCGGCACCGAGCACGACGGCCTCGTCTAAACCGGCAACCCCACCCCCACGCAACGCACCGAGCACACCGTTCACATCGGTGCAGTCGGCCAGCCACCCACCGTCACGCCGGACAAGCGTGTTGGCCGACCCGACCAGCACCGCCCGCTCGGTGCGCTCAGCGGCATAGGCCAGCGCCGCCTCTTTACCGGGCATGGTCACCGACAACCCGACCCATTCGGGTCCGAGCCCATCGACCAGTCCGGGCAACTGCTCGGCCGTGCACTCGATGCGTTCGTAACTCCAGTCGAGCCCGAGCGCGCGGTACGCGGCCAGATGCAACTGTGGCGAACGGGAGTGCGCGATGGGCTTACCCAGCACCGCCGCTTTGCGTTCAGCGACCACTGTCGAGGATTCCGCTCGCCTGCGCCTGCCGGATGTAGCGCTGATGCTGGTTGTAGTCGTCGGTGAACAGCGTGGTGCCCTGCTTGTCGACCGTCACGAAGTACAACCACGGCCCGGGTTCCGGATTCTCCATGGCGCGCAACGCGTTCAGCGACGGCGCGGCGATCGGCGTCGCGGGCAGGCCGGACATCGCGTAGGTGTTCCACGGCGTTTCCTGGGCGCGGTCCGCATCGGTGGTCTGCACCTCGGTGCGGTCGAGCGCGTAGTTCACCGTCGAGTCGAACTGCAGCATCTGCGGAACCCGCAACCGGTTGACGATCACCCGCGCGACCTTGCCCATGTCCTGCGGCTTGGCCTCACGTTCGACGAGCGACGCGGCGATCAGCGTCTGGTACGGCGTCAGCTTGGTCTCACCGCCGGACTGCAACAGTCCAGTGGATTCATAGGCCTTGGCGCTGGCCGTCACGACCTGCCGCAGCATCTGCTCCGGCGTGCCGCTCGGGTCGAAATCCAAAGTGCCCGCGGCGATCAGGCCTTCCAGCTGCCTGGTCCGGTCCGGGCAGTTCTGCACACCCTGCACGGCCCAGGCGGGCACGCCGAGCGCGGCGAGGTCGACGCTAGAACCCGCGGCCTGGAGTTCTTCGTAGGTCGCGCACTTCTGGTTGGTGCCGGTGCCGATGCAGCTGGCCTCGGCCATCATGCGGTAGATGCCGTCGGTGCGCCTGCCGGAGCCCACCTCGAACTGGTCGTGCAGCAGCCGTCCCTCGGGAATGACGAGGTTGCCGACCCTGGCCTGCTTACCGGTCAACGCGGACACCGCCTGCACGGCGGGACTGCGGCTCGGTATCGCGTAGAAGCCCGGCTGCACCGAGTTCATGTTCGTATTGCGCACGGCCGCTTCGATGAACGCGCCGGTGCTGGCGACGACGCCCTTCTCCTTCATGCTGGCCGCGATCTGCTGCGAGGTGTCGCCGTCGTGCACCTGCACCACGACCAACGGACCGACCGGTCCGGCGAAATCCTCAGGCGGACCGAGCTTCTCGATCAGCTTCATGCCCGCGAACACCGCGGCACCGGCGAACAGCAGCACGAAGACACCGGCGAACAGCCACATGGTGCGCCTGCGCCGCTTGCGCTCCTGCGCCTTGCGCGAGGCCGCACGGGAGCGTTTACCGCGCTGCGCACTGCGCGACCGCCGGCTGCCCTCCTCCGGCTCGTCGTCCTCGTGCCGGGCCGCTTCCCGGCGGCCGACGCGCTTACGCGGCGGGCGCTCCGCGTCGGCTCGCGGGCGTGGCGCGGGTTCGGGCGGCTCCATGTCGTCGGTGTAGCGCGGGATGACGGTGGTGTCGTCCTCGTAGTCGTCCCAGTCGTCCTGCTCCCGGCCGACCACCCGGTTCGTTTTGCCGCGCGTGTCTCTGCTGTTCTGCCCGCCCCAGGCTCGGTCGTCACGCCGGTAACGCCGATCAGCTTCGCGCTGCCGGTACCGTTCCTCGGCTCGTGCCCATCGATCCGTCATGCGTCGTCCTCGGACGACGCGTGCCGCACCGCTTCAACCGACCTCAACACCGCACTCCGTTCGTCCAACCATCCTTGCAGGATCGAGACGGCCGCCGCCTGATCGATCACTTGCCGCTGGCCACGTGCGCGAACTCCACTGTCCCGCAATGCACGTGCAGCTGACACCGTAGTCAAACGTTCGTCGGAAAGTCGTATAGGCACCGGCGACACGGCGGCCCGCAACTGATCGGCGAATGCGGTGGCAATGGTAGCGGCAGTGCCCTTCTCCCCGCGTAATGTTCGGGGCAGACCCACGATCACTTCGACGGCCTCGTACTCCCGCACAATTTCAGCAATTCTGGCGATATCGGGTGCGGGCGCGGCCGAGCGCTTGTTCGGCTTCGCCCGCGGCACGGTCTCCACGGGCGTGGCGAGGACACCGTCGGGGTCGCTCGACGCGACACCGATACGGACACTGCCGACATCGACGGCGATCCGCCGACCGCGACCCGGATCGGTGTCTGGATGGGGCCGATCGGCGCCGTGCACAGCCGACCTCTCGGGATGGTCGGGGTCGGCCACGTCACGTGCCCGACCGCCACCCCCTTCGGAATCGCTCGGCGAAGCCATCACCCGGCCAGTTCGGCCACCCGAGCGCGGACCGCGGCGAGGCCGGCGGGAATCCCCGACGGGTCGGATCCGGCGCCCTGCGCCATTTCCGGCTTCCCACCACCGCGCCCCGCGATGCTCGGGCCGAAGGCGGCGACCAGTTCGCCGGCCTTGAAGCCGAGGTCCTGAGCGCCCTTGTTGACGGTCACCACGAACGGCACCTTGCCGTCGGCATTGCCGAGCAGCACCACCACGGCGGGATTCGTGCCGAACCGGCCGCGGATGTCGGTGGCCAGCGTGCGCAGATCGCCGGCGGCAACGCCCTCGGGCGCCGCGACGGCGACCAGCAGCACGGCACCGATCCGCTCAGCCTCCTCGACGAACTTGCCCGCCGAGGACAGCACGGCGGCCATCTTGGTGCGCTCGAGTTCCTTCTCGGCCACCTTGAGCCGCTCCACCAGTTGCTCGACCCGCGCGGGCACCTCTTCCGAGGGCACCTTCAGCGAGGACGCCACACCGGCCAGCAGCGCGCGCTCCTTGGCCAGGTACTTGTAGGAGTCGAGGCCGACGAAGGCCTCCACGCGGCGGATGCCGGACCCGACCGAGGACTCGCCGAGCACGGTGATCGGGCCGATCTGCGAGGAATGCTGCACGTGCGTACCACCGCACAGCTCCATCGAGAACGGGCCGCCGATCTCCACCACGCGCACCTCGTCGCCGTAGTTCTCGCCGAACAGCGCCATCGCGCCCATCTGCTTGGCCTTGGTCAGGTCGGTCACGAAGGTGTTGACCGGGAAGTCCGCGCCGACCGCGTCGTTGGACACGGCCTCGATATCGGCCTTCTGGCTCTCGGAGAGCTGCCCCTGCCAGTTGAAGTCGAACCGCAGGTAGCCCGGCTTGTTCAGCGAACCCGCCTGCACCGCGTTCGGACCGAGGATCTGCCGCAGCGCGGCATGCACCATGTGCGTGCCGGAGTGGCCCTGGGTGGCACCGCGACGCCACGCCGGATCCGCCTGCGCGAGAACGACATCGCCCTCGGTGATCTGGCCCTGCTCGACGGTGGTCTTGTGCACCCACAGCTTCTTGGCGATCTTCTGCACATCGTTGACGCGCAGTTTCACACCCGAGGCCGTGATGGCGCCGCGGTCGGCGATCTGGCCGCCGGCCTCGGCGTAGAGCGGGCTGCGATCGAGGATCACCTCGACGTCCTGGCCCGCCGAGGCCACGGGCACCCGCACACCGTCGGCGATCAGGGCGAGCACGTTCGCCTCGGAGGTCAGCTCGTCGAAGCCGGTGAACTCGGTGGCACCGCGGTCGACCAGTTCCTTGTAGACGGTCAGGTCGGCGTGGCCGTGCTTGCGTTTGCGCGCGTCTTCCTTGGCGTTGGCCACCTGCTGGGCCATCAGCTCGCGGAAGCCGTTCTCGTCCACCGTCAGCCCGGCCTCGGCCGCCATCTCGAGCGTCAGCTCGATCGGGAAGCCGTAGGTGTCGTGCAGCTTGAAGGCGTCCGATCCGGGAATCGTGTTGCCGCCCTTGGCCTGCACCGCGCTCGCGGTGTTGTCGAACAGCGCGGAGCCGGTGTTCAACGTCTTGAGGAAGGCCGTCTCCTCGCCGACGGCGACGGTCTCGATGCGCTGGAAATCGGTGGCCAGCTCCGGGTACGACGGCGCCATCAGGTCGCTGACGACCTTCATGAACTCCGCCATCACCGGCTTCTCCGCGCCGAGCAGTCGGGCCGAGCGCACGATCCGGCGCAGCAGCCTGCGCAGGACGTAACCTCGCCCGTCGTTGCCGGGGTTCACGCCGTCGGCGATGAGCATGGCGCTGGAACGGGTGTGGTCGGCGATCACCCGGAAGCGGCGATCGTTCTCGTGCTCGACACCGTAGGAGCGGCCGGTGAGTTCCTCGGCCTTGTCGATGATCGGGCGCAGCAGGTCGGTCTCGTAGACGTTCTCGACGCCCTGCAACAGCATGGCGACCCGCTCGACGCCCATGCCGGTGTCGATGTTCTTCTTCGGCAGCGAACCGATCGGCGGGTGGCCCTCCTTCGGGCTCAGCTCACCGCGAACGTCCTGCATGAACACGAGATTCCAGATCTCGAGGTACCGATCCTCGTCGGCCACCGGGCCGCCGTCGCGACCGTACTCGGGGCCACGATCGAAGTAGATCTCCGAGCACGGTCCACCGGGGCCGGGCACGCCCATGTCCCAGTAGTTGTCCTTGCCGTCGCGGAACTGGATCCGCTCCTCGGGAATGCCCGCGACCCGGCGCCAGATCTCGGCCGCCTCCGGATCGGACTCGTACGCGGTCACCCAGATCCGGTCGGGATCGAAGCCGAAACCGCCGTCCTCCTGCGACTTGCTGATCAACTCCCAGGCGAGGCGGATCGCCTCTTCCTTGAAGTAGTCACCGAAGGAGAAGTTGCCCGCCATCTGGAAGAAGGTGTTGTGCCGCGTGGTGACGCCGACCTCTTCGATGTCACCGGTGCGCACACACTTCTGCACGCTCGTCGCGCGCGGGTACGGCGGAGCCTCCTGGCCCAGGAAGTACGGCTTGAACTGGACCATGCCTGCGTTGACGAACAGCAGGTTCGGGTCGGCCAAGATCAGCGAGGCACTCGGCACCTCGGTATGGCCGGCACGGACGAAATGGTCCAGGAAGCGCCGTCGAATCTCGTGGGTCTGCACAGATATCCAGCCTACCGGTGCCGTGCACGTGGTTTTTCATCGAGTGGGGTGCTGTGGGCAAGCCCGCAACCTTGCGGCGATTCGGTCAGTTTTCTGACGAGCTGTTGGCCCTTGTCCCGCTGGCGGGGCGTCGACGGCGGGCGCGAAGTGCGAGCCCGGCCTACCTTCCACGGGTGGTCCGGCGCGGCATGGTCTCGCCGATAGGCCATCGAAGGCGGGTGCGAAGGCTGAACTCCGGCCCCTTCCGCCGATGATCCGGCGCAACATGGTCCCGTCGGCAAAACATCGACGGCAGGCGAAGGCCGAACTCCGCCAACGCCCCGCAGGTGGTCCGGCGCAGCGTGGTCTCGCAGGCTGCCGTCGACGGCGGGTGCGAAAGTCGCGCCCCGCCTACTTTCCCCGGCTCATCCGGCACAACATGGCCCTGCCCGCAGGCCATCGACGGCGGGCACGAAGGCCGAGCGCCGCCAACTTTCCCGGCTCATCCGGCACAACATGGTCCCACCGACAGCCCATCGACGGCGGGCGCGAAGGCCGAGCTCCTACTACTTTCTGCGCATGATCCGGCGCAGTGCGGTCTCGGTGGCAGGCCGTCGAGGTTCATCTGCGCCTACTTTCCGCGGATGATCCGGCGCAGCTTGTCCACCCGCGGACCGACCTCGCGTTCGTTGCCGTGGTCGGTGGGTTGGTAGTAGTCGACGCCGACCAGCTCGTCCCGCGGGTACGTACGCCGGTTCCGACTACTTTCCGCGGATGATCCGGCGCAGCTTGTCCACCCGCGGACCGACCTCGCGTTCGTTGCCGTGGTCGGTGGGTTGGTAGTAGTCGACGCCGACCAGCTGGTCTGGCGGGTACTGCTGGGCGAGCACGCCGTCGCGGTTGTCGTGCGGGTATTTGTAACCCTGGGCGTTGCCGAGTTTCGCGGCGCCCGCGTAGTGCCCGTCGCGCAGGTGCTGCGGGACTGCACCCGCCTTGCCCGCAGCCACGTCGGCCATCGCGGCGCCGAGTGCGGCGATCACGGCGCCGGATTTGGGTGCGCTGGCCAGGTGGATGGTGGCCTGCGCCAAGGCGAGGCGGGCTTCCGGCAGACCGACCAGCTGGACGACCTGCGCGGCAGCGGTGGCGGTTTGCAGGGCGGTCGGGTCGGCCATGCCGATGTCCTCGCTGGCATGAATCATCAGCCTGCGCGCGATGAAGCGCGGGTCCTCACCCGCCGTGAGCATCCGCGCCAGGTAGTGCAGTGCGGCGTCGACGTCGGAGCCGCGGATGGATTTGATGAAGGCGCTGATCACGTCGTAGTGCTGGTCGCCTGCCCGGTCGTAGCGGACGGCGGCCTTGTCCACGCTGGCCTCGACGAGTTCGACGCCGACGGTGCCGTCGAGCGAGGATTCGGCCGAGGCTTCCAGTGCGGTGAGCGCGCGGCGTGCGTCACCGCCCGCGATGCGCACGATGTGGTCGAGCGCCTCGTCGGAGACCGCGTACTGGTCGTCCAGTCCGCGTTTGTCGTGGATCGCGCGCAGGAGGACCTGACGGATGTCGTCCTCGGTGAGCGATTGCAGTTGCAGCACCAGCGAGCGGGACAGCAGCGGCGACACCACCGAGAACGACGGGTTCTCCGTGGTCGCGCCGACGAGCAGCACGATCCGATTCTCCACCGCGGCGAGCAGCGCGTCCTGCTGCGTTTTCGAGAAGCGATGCACCTCATCGATGAACAGGACGGTCTGCTCGCCCGCCGACAGCCTGCGCCGCGCGACATCGATCACCGCCCGCACTTCCTTCACGCCCGCCGACAAGGCGGACAGCGCCTCGAACCGGCGCCCGGTCGAATGCGAAATCAACGAAGCCAACGTCGTCTTACCCGTGCCGGGCGGACCGTACAACAGCACCGACGCCGCCCCCGACCCCTCCACCAACCGCCGCAACGGCGACCCCGGCCCGAGCAAATGCTGCTGCCCGACCACCTCGTCCAACGACGCAGGCCGCATCCGCACCGCAAGCGGCGCCCCGGAATCACGGCGCACCACATTGTCGATGCTGTGCTCTGCAGGCACACCGTCGCCGGGCACGTCGAACAAGCCATCGGTCACATCCGGCAACGTTACCGAGGTACACCGACAAGACCGAACGCGCTGCACCGCCACCCGCACGCTGCCGCGGGACGTGGTGGCTAAGACACGTCGCGCGCAGGCCGCCACAAGGTCCCGCTCGACAGCAGAGTCGTCACCGAAAGGGACATCACGGCGATGACGCACCGCGTCGGCCGCTACGACGTCCCGCTCGGCAGCAAGACCGTTGGTTTAGGGGACATGGCGGCGGTGCAGCGCCGCGTAGGGCGCCGTCGTGTCCCGTCTGACGATCCGGCGGGTGTACGCCGAACCAATCCCCTGCCAGCCGCACAGCCAACACGCCGCCCCGCCGCCACCATGTCCCGGACCACGGCAGCGCCGCCGAAAGCGGCATCGTGGCGGAGACAACGCCTCAGAAGTCGCCACCAGGGCCCGACGGCGATAGACGGGTTGTGCGGCGCGCGGAGCGGGTGTGAACGACGTGATCTCGCTAAGCGCCGCGGTCTCAGTCGCGGTGATCACCGCGTGCCGGGCCGCCGATACGCTGGCGATGTCGCCCCTACCGCCTCGGCGCGGACGAACGGCCTGCGCGGCCCGGGCCGCGCGGCTGGCAATGGGCGATCCCAGTTACAAGGCCGACCAGTCCGCCCTACGACAGCGCTCCATCCGTTATAGACAAAGCGGCGGTGGCACGCGGTGGAGCCACCTCGACCAAGGCCGCCATCACGCCCCGACCAACGCCATCGCTGCCGCCGGACAGGACTTGACGACGAAGATTCGCGGGGTGGGCCACCCCCATATCCCGTTCGACGGCACCGCTATCGCCGATAGGGACATGACGGCTGTGACCAGCCAGGTTGGCCGCCACTGTGTTCGATCGGCGACCCGCGAGAGTGTCGGTGAACCTGCTGCGTGCCGACCACACTGCCAACAGGCTGGTTCGCGCCACCATGATCCCGAACAACCGCACCGCAGCCGTCGACGGGGACAAGACGGTGGGGACACGCCACGTAGGCGACCTTCATGTTCCGTTCGGCGATCTGGGCGGCGCGCGGCGAGCCGATTTGCGTGTCGACCGCACATCGGATGGGATCAATACTCGTGGCTGAAAACACGGTCGTTTCAGATTCTCCGTTCGGGCCCTTCGCGCGGCGCACCCTGCTGAAAGGTGGCGCGGCTGCTACCGCGGCGGCGGTGCTGAGCGCGGCTCCGGCGCGGGCGGCGAGTGCGGTTTTCCGGCATGGGGTCGCCTCCGGTGATCCGTTGCCGAACGGAGTGATCCTCTGGACCCGGGTCACCGTGTCCGACGATGCGACGCCCGCCTCCGGCGTGGGCGAATCGGCAAGTGTGCGTTGGGAAATCGCTGAGGACGAGGGGTTCGGTACCGTCACGGCGTCCGGAAGCGTCACGGCCGCAGCGGCTTCCGATCACACCGTGAAGGTCGATGCCGCAGGTCTCGCGCCGGGTCGCGAGTACTTCTACCGGTTCACTGCCCTCGGCGAAACCTCGCCGATCGGCCGCACCCGGACCGCCCCGGCGCTCGGCGATTCGCCCGAGCGCCTCCGCTTCGGGATCGTCTCCTGCGCGAACTGGGAGGCCGGATACTTCGGCGCCTACCGGCATCTCGCCGTCCGCACCGATCTCGACGCCATCGTGCACCTCGGCGATTACATCTACGAGTACGGCCGCGGCAAGTACGGCGGGCGCAATGGCACTGTGCGGCCGCATGATCCGGCGAACGAGATCGTCAGCCTGGCCGACTATCGAATCCGGCACGCGCAGTACAAGACCGACCCCGATCTGCTGGAACTGCATGCCCGCCAGCCGTTCATCTGCACCTGGGACGACCACGAATCCGCCGACAACTCGTGGTCCGGCGGCGCCAACAACCACAACCCGGCAACCCAGGGCAGCTGGCAGGACCGCCGGGCCGCGTCCGCGCAGGCGTACCTCGAATGGATGCCGGTGCGCGCGCAGGGTTCCGGCGCGGAAGTGCAGATCTACCGCAGGCTCCGTTTCGGCACGCTGGCCGAGCTGTCCATGCTGGACCTGCGCAGCTATCGCGACCAAGAGGCGAAGCCGGGCGCGGGCTGGCGCGAGGCGGACAACCCCGCGCGCACGATCACCGGCAAAGCCCAAATGGACTGGCTCACTGCCGGTTTGGCGTCCGCACCGGTGCGCTGGAAGCTGGTCGGCAATTCGGTGATGATCGCCCCACTCGTCTTCCCGCCGCTCGAACCGGCCACCACCGCCGCCATCACCAGCACCCTCGGCCTCCCACAGTCCGGCCTCACCATCAACGGCGACCAATGGGACGGCTACACCGCCGACCGCCAGCACCTGTTCCGCGCGATCACCGACCAGCAGATCTCCGACGTCGTGTTCCTGACCGGCGACATCCACACCTCTTGGGCCGCCGACCTCCCCATCGACGCCGCCAACTACCCCGCAGGCGCCACCGCAGGCACCGAATTCGTCATCCCCTCGGTCACCTCCACCAGCATCGGCGACCTACTGAAGCTCAACTCGACCCCCATCGCGGACTCGATCAGAAGCGTCAACCGCCACCTGCACTACACCGAACTGGACTCCCACGGCTACGGCGTACTAGAGGTAACCCCAGACCAGACCCAAATGGACTGGTTCTACCTCATCGACGTTACCGACCCGAACTCCGCTGTACGCCACGGAACTTCGCTCGCCGTCCGTTCCGGTGGCCGCCTCGAACCCCGCTCCGCACCGGCAAGCTGACAGTCCGCGCGGCAGGTGGCAGTCCGCGCGGCAGATAGCAGTCCGCGCAGCAGATAGCAGTCCGCGCAGCAGGGTGGCAGTCCACGCAGCAAGGCCACATCCACGCAGCAAGGCCACAGTCCACGCAGCAAAGTGACAGTTCGCGCGGCAAGTGACAGCTGCGGTCGCAAGCAGACCGCCTGCGCACCACGGCGACCGCGTGCGGACTGACCGCGCGGCAAGCCAACTCGCTGCGATGCTACTTCGCCGGCCCTCTGATCCGGCGGACGCCTCGAACCGCGCTCAGCGCACAACGCCTGCGCGCCACGCCAACCGCGTGACGAGCCGCAGCGGCAAATGCTATCCAGCGCGGCCAGGAAGCGACGGCTGCGGCGAGCACAGCGATGGCGACAAGCTGACAGGCGACCAGACTTACCTGCTACGGCGGTAATTGGCCTGCTGCACCGGCAAGGTTGGCCGACTGCGGCGGCAAAACTATCCAGCGGGGCTGCGGCGACAATGCTGATCGGCGACCACTCGCCGGGCTATAGCGGCGAGAACTACCTACTAGGGCGGCGATTGGCGTGTCGCACCGACAAGGTCGACGGACTGCGGCGGTAAAGCCATCGCACCCGGCCACGAGCGACGGACTGCGGCGCGAACCGAGCGTCGGCGGCGCGGTAAGGCCAGGCAGTCAACCACGAGCTGATGGGTTGCGCGGCAATGTATTCGCCACGGCCGGGAGTTTGGGCTGCGGCGAGCTACTCGCCGCCGCCTCCCCCGCCACCGCCGCCGCCTCCGCAGCCACTGCCCCCACCACTGTCGCCGCCGCCGCAACCACCACCGATGCCGATGCCTGCGCCGCTGGCGGCCCAACCGCGGGAGCCTTTCCTGCCGCGCCGACGGTTTCGGCCACCACCGGGGAACTGTCCGCTCAGCTGGGTGCCTGCCTGTTGGGCGCGGGTGAGGGGGTTTCCGGGGTCGTGGCGGTCCGCGTTGCGGCGGCGGATGACCAGGATTGTGAATGCGGCGGCAAGGATGGCCAGCACGGCAATCGCTGATAGCAGGTAACCCATGATGGCCCCCTCGATCAATTCCGACGCTTAAAGTCGGACTCTTACGCATTGTGCCATTTACTATCGGCCCGTCGCTAGCGCTACTTTCGGGGGGCGACCCGCGTGATTCGCCGCAGCGCCAACCCAATTCAGTGACGCTGCAACTCCTGGCAACCTCCTAGAGGTCACCGCCCGCCGAACAGGAATGGTGGCATCAAACGCGAGTGAACCCCACCAGGCTGTCCCGTTCGGCGACAACTCGTCCAGCGAAGCCGTTGCTACCGCGGACCGAAAGGCGTCGGCGTAGCGCTGGTGGTGGCAAAACGTGACGAGCCCGCCGTCACGCGCCACTCGCCCCACAGCCACAGCGCAAACCACCGATCGCTCGACAACCGGAGCGGCCAACGACCGATCGCTCGACAGTGCGAGGTGCGCCATACTTCGGCGCTCGAGCTTCTGCGCAGGCTCGAACGTGACGATCCCACCGAGCGCAACATGGTGGCACCAACCCGCCAGTTGCGACCCCCTAAGCCGCCACCGCCACCGCAAAACCCACAGACCCCCAACGCAACTCCAGCAGAGGGTTCACCACCAAACCCCAGCTCATCTCACTTGACGCAAGTTCCGCACTCTTGACGCATGCTGCAACCTCAGTCAAGAGCACGGAATCTACGTCAAGTCGGCGGTGCGGGGCGCGGTGGGTGCGTTCTGCTACTCGGACCAGCGTTCTTCCAGCATCGCTGAGACGTCTTCGGCGAAGTCGCCGATGATGTCGTCGCCGGTGCAGCGTGCGTCTTCGGCCAGTGCGGCCCAGCGGTTGATCAAGGCTTCCGAGCGCGGGACGGACATGCCGTGTTCGCGCGCGGCGGCGATGCGGGCGTGGTCTGCGGGGAGGAACCAGTAGGTGGACAACCACACCCAGATGAGTCGAGCTTCGAGGATGCGCTCGGACATCAGCTCGTCGTCGGCGAGGGCCGGCCACACGCCGACCACCTCGGAGCGCCATGCTTCAACCATCTGCCTGGCGCGTTCCCTGGACAGTTCGAAGTCGCACAGGCAGCCGGGGAACGACACCAGTGCGTAGGCGATGTCGAGGGTGGCGTCGCGGAACCCGCCCCACTCGTAGTCGAGGAAGCGTGCGCCTTCCTCGTTGAGAATCACGTTGTCGGGGCACAGATCCGACGGACTGAACGCGCGGAATCGCCCGGCGGAGAACAGCCGGTTGCCGCGCACGATCCGTTCGGCGATCTCGCCGGGCACCTCGATGCCGAGTTCGCGCTGCAGCAGTCCGGGCACCTCGGCGATCGCGGATTCGGCCTGCTGGGCAATGCCGTCCACGCGATGCACCACGTCGACGCGGCGCAGCAGGGCGACGAAATCGGCTTCGCGGCCGACGGTGGCGGCGTGCATGCGGCCGAGCGCCTGCGCGAACGCCATCATCCCGTTCCTGGTCGCCGGTTCGGCGCCGGACCGCAACATCTGAGTGAGCAGCGAATTCTCGCCGAGGTCACTGAGGATCAGCAAACGCTCAGGCAAACTGTGCGCGATCAGGTACGCGCCCGGTCGCTGTTCGCGGCTCAGGGCGGTGGTGAACTGGTACGAGACCGCTTCACGGAGGAACGCGGAGTCGATGCTGGCGACTCCGGGCGCGAGACCACCCGTGGTGCGGTCCTGCGAGTGTCCGCGAACTTGTTTGACGATGAGAGTTCGCGGCAACGAGTAGGGGTTTTCCGCTACACGGACACGGAGAACCGTCGTTCTACCACTACCGCTGAGTTCGATCGGATCGCTCAGCTTTACCGGAGCACCCATTCGCTTTGTGAGCAACTGTTGCGCTGCGGACACGACTTCGGCGGCGCGTTCGGCCAATAGTGCGGTCATCGCCCTTCAAGTTACTCGCATCAGGTCACTTCTAGCGAGCGGATACACAACCTTTCCGCGTCGTTCGGCGTGTCTCTCTCGAGGTTACGGGACGGGCGGCCGTTGCTTGACACGATTGCACCCGTCAGGTTTTCTCATCGTCAACTGCTCTGCGCCACACCGCAAACCAGTTGAGTGGAAAGGTCTATGGCATGACCGGCACACCGCCTCCCCCGCCCCACGCATCAGCTGGCGACCCTCCCGAGCACGGAGACGACGAACGCCGCGCGGCGCAGCAGGGTCAGCACGAGAGTCACCCACCGCAGCCGCCGGGCGCGAGCGCCGAGCACGGCAGGCACGAGATGGCGGGGTCGGCCGGGTACCCGCAGTTCGAAGGTCCGGGTGCCGCGCAGTACGGCAGCGAACCCGTCGAGCCACCGCCGCCGGTCGCACCGCCGCAGCCATCAGCACATCCTGAGCAAACGGCGCAGCCGAGTTACGGTCCGCCAGGGACCGGACCGGGAGCGGAACCCGCGGGTATGCCTCCGGGTACTGCGCCACCGGCAGGCACCGGGCCGCAGGGCGCGATGCCCTCGCAGGGGAACGTGCCGTCGGGATCGATGCCGTCCCAAGGAAACATGCCGTCGGGATCACCGCAACAAGGAAACATGCCGTCGGGTTCCATGCCGTCCCAAGGAAACGTACCGCCAGGTGCCATGCCGGAACAGGGGACGATGCCGCCCGGGTCGATGCCGCAACAGGGAACCATGCCACCGGGATCGATGCCGTCACAAGGCGATATGCCTCCGGGATCACCACCACCGGGTTCTATGCCGCCCGGATCCATGCCGCAGCACGGCACCATGCCACCCGGATCAATGCCGCAGCAAGGCACCATGCCACCGGGATCGATGCCGCCACAAGGGAACGTGCCGTCCTACGGTGCGCCACCACAAGGCGGCATGCAACAGCCGGGCATGATGCCCCCGCCGGGAACACCACCCACCTACGGCTACCAGCAGGCCGCCGCTTCCGCACCCGGCACCCTCGATGTGGGCCAGGCGCTCAGCTACGGCTGGGAACGGTTCCGCTCGAATCCAGGGCCGTGGATGGGAGTGATCGCATGCGGGTTGGTCATCTACCTCGGCTTCGTGCTCGTCGTGCAACTCACCGACCCCACGACGTTGCTGCCGGTACTACTGATCTTCCTCGCGGTACTCGCCGCCGTCTGGCTGCTGCAGGCCGCCATGGTACGCGGCGCACTCTATGAAACCGACGGCTACAAACCGCATTTCGGTTCGTACTTCCGTTTCGTGAACGCCGGCAATGTGCTGATCACCGCCCTGTTGGCGTTCCTCCTGACCGTCATCGGTGCAGCGCTCTGCCTCGTCCCCGGACTGATCGCCGGCATCCTGTGCATGTTCTCCCTGCACTTCGTCGTCGACCAGAACGAGGGGCCATTCGAGGCGATCAAGTCCAGCGCCACCCTGGTGGTCACCAACATCTGGCCGGTACTACTGCTCGCCCTTTCCGTCCTGTTCGTCACCTTCGTCGGTGTTCTACTGTGCGGCCTCGGTCTACTCGTGGCAGGACCCGTCGCAGTCATGGCAGTCACCTACGCCTACCGCACCCTCACCGCAGGCACCGTCTCCCCCCTCTAACCCGCCACACGTCGGCACCGCACACCCTTTCGGTAAGCCGCACACAGCCTGTACTGGGTGTGCCGCTTACAGAAAGGGTGTGCAGTTGGCGAAACACAGAGCTGAACACTTGGGCCGCGGTCACCCTTCGCAGGTTGGTCTGCGGACGAACGCAACGCGTGACACCTCAGCCGCCGTCCCGGCAGCCGCACAACTTTTGATGTGGCGCATACGAAATTGCATGCGATTTTGTATGCGCCACATCAGAAAGTGTGCGGCTGTACTCATGCGATCGGGGTAACCGCTTGGTCTGCCGCAGATCGACCGGCGAAGGGACATAGCGCCTGAAACCGGCCACGCTCACCTCGGAAGGCTGACCGGAAAACACACCACCGGACATTCAGCCGCAGCCACCTCCGAGCAGATCAACCGGCGAAGGAACGCCGTGCCGGGGGCACCTGGCAACCGCCACGTCGGCGACAATACTTTCGACCTGGTGCCGTCGCGATAGCACGGAACAACCGGCATACACCTAGGCGCCGGAGCATGCGATAGAGGTAGCCACGATCTCCCCGCAGCTCAGCCGGTGGAGGTACGCACCGCTCCCGGTACAGGGGCTGTACTGGGGTGCGCCGCTCGAAGGAATGGGTGTGCAGCTAACGAAATGCAGCGCCACACTCGGCCGCTCTCACCACCTCGAGTTGGCAGGCGAGGAACGCGCCTGACACCTCAGCCGGGGCCTCACAGACTGACCGATGACGGAACGTAGTGCCCGAGACCTCATCTGCGGCCACCTCCACAGACCGACCAACGACAGAACGCACCGCTCAACACCTCGTCTGCGGCCACCTCCACAGACCGACCAACGACAGAACGCACCGCTCAACACCTCGTCTGCGGCCACCTCCACAGACCGACCAACGACGGAACGCACCGCTCGAGATTCAGCCGCTGTCACACGGCAGATAGACCGGTGCAGTTACGGGCCTGTAGTGCTACTTCTCGACCAACGAGCGCATACCGATCCACCGCTTGAAACGTTCCAACGGACCGAACTCGTTGCCGGCGCGCGGCCGCAGCGCAAGCACGATCACACCGGCCGTAACGATGCCCGCCAGGTTCACCGCAAGCTGACCTGCGGACATGAACGCCGCGTTCCACTCCCCCAAAGTGGCCGCGACAACGGCGAATCCGGCAGCGGGCACGGTGGTCACCGAGATGAACACACCGACCAGTGCCGCCGATTTCGAGGTGACCAGCGACAGCATGCCCGCCGCCCCGGCCAGCAACGCGACGACCAGCGAGAACGGCCCTACCTCATAGATGAAGTCGACGTTGGGCAGACTCTCCACGCCGTTCAGCTTGATCCAGCCGAACTGTTCCCACATCAACGTTGCGAACAGCGTGATCACCATCGCTATCGGGAACCCGACAGCCAACGCGATCGCGGATCGGCGCGCGAGCCGAAAGTCTCTGCGCACCATACCGACCGCGAACGCGGCCAGCGGACCGAACTCCGGCCCGACCACCATCGCCCCCACGATGGTCACCGGAGAATCGGTGGCCACACCTACCGCGGCGAGCAGGCAGGCGATGGTGAGGAAGGCGATGAAGGTGGAGTTGAGCGTCGACTCTTCTTTCGTCTGCGCGAGCAGTTCTTCCCACACCACCGCGTCGGTCGGATCGCCCGGCGCCGCCTTGACCGCCCGGTCCCCCGCTTCCGACAACACCGTCTCGACCGGCCCGAGGGTGATGCCGCCGGATTCACTGATCCCGAGCGCAGTCACCTCGGCCAGCACCTCGTTGGCGGCCTCGCGCGCGACGTCGGCCTGAATCAAGTCGCCGGCGGGTTCCACCGCGACGCCGCGAGCCAGGGTCACATGGGTGGCCCCTGGGTTCGCGGCGAGCACGGCCAGCACCTTGTCGGTGGTGTCCGACGGGCTGATCATGCGCAGATGCAGCAACGGATCCCCTCGTGGTCAGCGTCGCCCGGCGGGTCGACGGATTGAAACTGTCCAGAAGGTACCGTTCCCACCGTTATTCGGCGGGCTTGTCCGCCTTCGCGTCGGCCTTGTCACCCTTCGCGTCAGCCTTGTCGCCCTTGGCTGCGGGCTTGGCGTCCAGTCCCGCCTCCTTGCGCTGCTGCTCGGTGATCGGTGCGGGCGCGTCGGTCAACGGGTCGACGCCGCCGCCGGTCTTCGGGAACGCGATCACCTCACGGATCGAGTCGAGCCCGGCGAGCAGCGCGACGATGCGGTCCCAGCCGAACGCGATGCCGCCGTGCGGCGGAGCGCCGAAGGCGAAGGCGTCCAACAGGAATCCGAACTTCTCCTGCGCCTCCTCCAGGCTGATACCCATCACCTTGAAGACGCGCTCCTGCACATCGCGGCGGTGGATACGGATGCTGCCGCCGCCGATCTCGTTGCCGTTGCAGACGATGTCGTAGGCGTAGGCGAGCGCGGAACCGGGGTCGGTGTCGAAGGTGTCGACGGACTCGGGCTTCGGCGAGGTGAACGCGTGGTGCACCGCCGTCCACGCCGAATGACCAAGTGCCACATCGCCGCTCGCGGTGGCCTCGGCGGCGGGCTCGAACATCGGCGCGTCCACGATCCACACGAACGCCCACGCGTTCTCGTCGATCAGCCCGACCTTGCGGGCGATCTCGCCACGCGCGGCACCGAGCAGCGCGCGCTGCGCCTTGGCCGGACCGGCCGCGAAGAACACGCAGTCACCGGGCACCGCGCCGACGTGCTTGGCCAGCCCGTCGCGCTCGGCGTCGCTCAGGTTCTTGGCGACGGGGCCGCCAAGCGTGCCGTCCTCGTTGATCAGCACGTAAGCCAGACCCTTGGCGCCGCGCTGCTTGGCCCACTCCTGCCAGGCGTCGAGCTGACGCCGCGGCTGGCTCGCGCCGCCCGGCATGACGACGGCGCCGACGTACGGCGCCTGGAACACCCGGAACGGCGTGTCCTTGAAGTACTCGGCGCACTCGGTGATCTCGATGCCGAAACGCAGGTCCGGCTTGTCGGAACCGAAGCGCCGCATGGCTTCCGCGTAGGTCATGTGCGGAATCGGGGTCGGGATGTCGTAGCCGATCAGCTTCCACAGCCCGACCAGGATCTGCTCGGCGAGCAGGATCACATCTTCCTGGCGGACGAAGCTCATCTCGATGTCGAGCTGAGTGAACTCGGGCTGGCGGTCGGCGCGGAAGTCTTCGTCGCGGTAGCAGCGCGCGATCTGGTAGTAGCGCTCGATGCCGCCGACCATGAGCAGCTGCTTGAACAGCTGCGGGCTCTGCGGCAGCGCGTAGAAGCTGCCGGGCTGCAGGCGCGCGGGCACCAGGAAGTCGCGCGCGCCCTCCGGGGTGGAGCGGGTCAGCGTCGGCGTCTCGACCTCGACGAACTCGTGGTTCGCCAGCACCGCGCGGGCGGCGGCGTTCGCCTTGGACCGCAGGCGGATCGCGTGCGCCGGACCTTCGCGGCGCAGGTCCAGGTAGCGGTACTTCAGCCGGGCTTCTTCGCCGGGCTGCTCGTCCAGCTGGAACGGCAGCGGCGCGCTCTCGTTGAGTACCTCGAGCTCGGTGACGTTCACCTCGATGGTGCCGGTCGGCAGTTCCGAGTTCTCGTTGCCGTCCGGGCGCAGCTCCACCACGCCGGTGACGCGCACGCAGTATTCGGCGCGGAGCCGGTGTGCCTGCTCGGCCGGTTCGCCCTCGCGGAACACCGCCTGCGACACACCCGACGCGTCGCGCAGATCGATGAAGATCACGCCACCGTGGTCACGCCGCCTGGCCACCCATCCGGTGAGGGTCACGGTCTGACCGGCGTGCTCGCTTCGCAGCGAACCAGCCAAGTGGGTGCGCAGCACAAGGTTCCTTTCGACGACTTCGCACCGGCAGGCAATGGCCAGGTGCGGTAGTCATCGTAGCCAGCCCGGCCGCTGAGCCGGAAACCGATATCCATGCTGTTCACCTCAGTCGCGACGGCGTGGGTCCGCCGATCCCGCTCGATCCGTCCGCCGCGTCGATTCCGCTGCGCCGCTCACCGGTTGAATCGCCCGGAACGTGGCATCCCGTGCTCGTAGCGAAACACGTCCGCCGGGTGGAAACAGACCTCGCCCCGCCTGTGTCAAGCTTTAGACCACGCGGCGCCCGGGCAGGCGACAACACAGAGAGCGACGACGATGACCTTCAACGAGGGCATGCAGATCGACCCCGACCGGGTTTCGGTAGGTGGCGGACCGGGCAGGGGCGGCAAAATCGCGCTGGGGGGTGGAGCGGGCGGGCTGATCGTGCTGGTGCTGGCACTGCTGCTCGGCGGCGATCCGGGTTCGCTGCTCGGCGATCTCACCGGCGCCCAGGACTCCCAGGTGGCACCGGCGCCCGGTGGCTTGCCGGAACACTGCACAGACGGAGCGAGCGCGAACAAATACGTCGACTGCCGGGTCGCGCTCACCATCCAGAGTCTGGACGCGGTGTGGGCACCCGAACTGCCGAAGCAGACCGGCCAGCGTTATGTGGAGCCGAAGGTCCGGATGTTCTCCGGTGCCATCAGCACCGGATGCGGCAATGCGACCAGCGCGGTCGGCCCGTTCTATTGCCCGGCAGACCAGTCCGCCTACTTCGACGTCAGCTTCTTCCAGGAACTCGTCGACCGCTTCGGTGCCAGCGGCGGACCGCTCGCCCAGGAATACGTGGTGGCGCACGAGATCGGCCATCACATCCAGAACCAGCTCGGCGACATCGACCGCGCCCAACGGGATCCGCAGGGCGCGAACTCCGCCGCCGTGCGCACCGAACTGCAGGCCGACTGCTACGCCGGTCTCTGGGCGCACTACGCGGACAAGACTCCGGCGCCGGGCAGCAACCAGCCATTCCTGAAGCCGCTGTCGGACAACGACATCCGCGACGCGCTCTCGGCCGCGTCGGCCGTCGGCGACGACCGGATCCAGCAGGCGGCCCGGGGACGGGTGAATCCGGAGGCCTGGACACACGGGTCGTCGGAGCAGCGGCAGAAGTGGTTCCTCACCGGGTACAAGACCGGCCAGGTCAAGGCTTGCGACACCTACTCCGCGCCGAGTGTGGACAACCCGCCGGCACTGCGCTGACCGGTCGGATTGCCCAACACGCCAACGGCATTCGCCACGCGCGGATTTGACGCTCCGCTGACATCCCTGTGCGATGTCAGCGGAGCGTTTTCATCGATACGGAGGTTGCGAACTATGCGACGAACGAAAGCCGCACTGCTGGTCGCCATGCTGACGCTCGCGATCAGCACCGGAACCGCGGCAGCCGACCCGCCCGATCAGCCGGCGGCGCACGGTCCCGTCTCCGCTCCACTGGCGCTGCTCACCCTCACCACCATCCCGAACGGCTGGCAGACCCGCATCGATCTGCGCCCCCAACTCGAGGTGTCCGGTGATGGACGCGCTGTGAAAACCCTCGACGCCGTTGCCGCGGAACGAAACCCGGACACGCCCCCGCAAAAGGTCAACGGCCATATTCCGCCCGAGCTCCTGGCCGCTGCCCTCGCCGAAACCAAAGCTCTCGCCGATCTCGATTTCGGCATGCCCACCATCACCGACCAGGGCAGTCAGATCATCGACCTCATGCCACAGCCTCCCGAAGCAGACGCGCACTTGATCGTCTACGCCCCCGGGTCCACCGAAGGCCTGTCCCCCGACCAACAATCGGCCCGCAAACGTTTCGCCGATCTCTACCGCAAGCTCCTCGACGCGTTCACCCCGGGCGGCTGACCCCCGCCCGGCTCCGCCCAGCGGAACATGGCGACGCCACTCGACTTCCCCACCCCCATGCCCCGCTCGGCGAACCACGACCTCGCCAGCTCCGCCGAGCGGGACATAGCGGCACCGCCGCTCGGCATTCCCCGCCACCAGGTCCCGTTCGACCTCGCCAGCTTCACCGGGTGGGACATGACGGCGGCGCCACTCGACACCTCACGCCACCACGCCCCCTTCGACTGCGCCGACTTCACCGAGCAGGACATGACGGCACCGCCGCTCGGCATTCCCCGCCACCACGTCCCATTCGACCTCGCCAGCTTCACCAAGCGGGACATGACGGCGGCGCCACTCGACACCTCACGCCACAGCCCAGCTTTCGCACGCAGTCGGCGGCCCGCTCAACTTACCTGCGCCGAGCGGACATAGCGCTGGCCTCACTTACCCCTCCCCGCCACCACGCCCCATTCGACCTCGCCAGCTCCACCGAGCAGGACAAGCGGCACCGCCACTCGATGTTTCACCGCCGCCATGCCCCATTCGGCGAACCACGACCTCGCCAGCTCCGCCAAGCAGGACAAGCGGCACCGCCACTCAACGTTTCCCGCCACCACGCCCCATTCGACCTCGCCAGATTCACCGGGTGGGACACGACGGCGGCATTACGCGACATCTCACGCCACCATGTCCCGCACGGCGAACCACGATCCCGCCGGCTCTGCCGAAAGGGTAATAGCGGCGGCGCCACTCGGCATTCCTCGCAACCATGTCCCATTCGACCTCGCCGGCTCCGCGCAGCGGGACATCACGGCGCTTCCACTCGACATTCCCCGCCACCACGTCCCGTTCGGTAGAGCGCGGAACATCGGTTCGGCCCAGACCTCGCAGCACCGTACGGATGGCGCTGCTGCGGAGCAGCTTCCATATGCCGACCGCATATCTGGATGCGGCCCAACTATTCTCGGGCAGTACAACCCACTTCCGCCGCGCGCTCGGGCCAACCACCCAGAACAGCAAGTAGCCCGACCCGAGCAACTTCCACTGCTCGAGCCGGGCTACCCCGAACGATCCGTACCTAGAACTGATCCTGCTCGTAGTCGGAGCCGATGATCTCGTCCGAGTGCGTCGCACCGATGACATCCGGCGTGGATTCACCGAGCGGACCGGTGAGATCGTCGTTACCGGTGGCACTTTGGTAAGGCTGCACGTTCCGCGAGTGTTCGTCTTCGTTGCGCTGACCGCCTGCAGCGCCGGGAGCGCCCATGAATCCACTGCCCGCACCTGCCGCAGTAGTGCTCGGCGTGCCGGTAGAGGTCGGGCCGAAACCGGTGGTGCCGGGGACACCGCTGATCGACCGGATCGGTGACATGCTGGTGCCGGGCAGCGCGGTGGCCTTGGGCATCGACGGTGTGCCGGTGCTCGGCCGACTACTCGGACTGCCCGTGCCGGTACGGCTCGACGGGCTGCCGGGCACGCCGACCGGAGTGCCGTGGCTGGTCGTGCTCGGACTGCCGGTGCTGTTCACCGAGGCGGGCGACGTCGAAGTCGGGGCGCCGGTGGACGAGTTCAAGCCTGCGGCCTGGGTCGCGGTCTCCGACGCGGTCGACTGCGCCTGCTCCAGGATCGGCTGGCCGACGTTCTGGGCCAGCGCCTGCGCGATCTCCTGCGGTGCCGGTCCGCCGCCGGGGGCGACCAGCTGCTGCACCATGCCGCTCAGCTCGCCCGTCTTGCCGGCGAGATCGCCGCGGGTGGCGTTGACGATGCCGACGGCTTGACCGAGATGCTCGGTAGCCGACGCCATCAGTGTGGCCTGGGCGGGCGGGGTCAGGATGACCGGCGCCATGGCGGTCGCCTGCGTGGCGAACGACGAAGCGACGGTGAGCAATTGCGCGTTCCCCTGCTGCACCACCGCGGCGGCCCGCTGGGTGAGTTCGGAGATGTCGATGCCGCGCTTGCTGGTTTCCTGGCCTTCGGTGTTGGCCTGCTGGCTGGTGGCCTGCGCGTTGCGGGCGGCCTGGCTCTGCCACAGCTGCTCGACGGTGGTCATGCTGCCCTTGCCGACCTGCATGGCCATGTCGATGACCTTGGAGGACTGGCTCAGGATGGCGGTCGGGTCGAGCGCGCCGATGACGCCGGTGCCGAAGCTGCTGAGCAGGTCGAGGATCGGCTTCATCAACAGGTCGACGCCGGGCAGCGCGGGCACCGCGACGCCCTGCATGAGCGCGGAGACCGGGTCGGCGGGCAGCGCGGGCAGTGCGGTCGGGACGGCGGCGGCCGCCTGGTTCACCGCGGCGGCGGCCGAGCTCGGCGCCGAACCGAGTGCGCCGTTCAGCACGCCGGTCGCCTGATCGAGCGCCTGCGTCACCGGCGCGGACACGTGCTGCAGCGCGGATTGGGTGTCACCGAGCAGGGCCGAGACATCGGACGGCACGCCGACGATGCTCTGCGCGTCCGGCGTGGGATTGCCGTTCATGCCCGGCAGGCCGGCCGGCGTGGCGAGCGCGTTGTTCTGCTCGTCGCTGATCCGCTTGGACAGCACGAACTCCGGCGACTCGATCGGCGGCATATCGTCGGGCACCTGGCCGAGCGGCACGTCGAGCACAGCCTGGGCGGCCGAGTTCTGCGTCGCCTCGAACACGGCCTGCTGACTGATGGCCACGTTCTGATCGGCGGCGTGCGCTATCGCATGCTCCTCCGGCGCGATCACCCCCGTGTCGAGTGGCTTCATACCGCGCCGCCGATCTGGTTGCCGATGGCGTTGAGCGCGGCCGAGCTGGACCAGTCGGTCGCGTCGTAGGCCGCGGCGGCGCTGAACGCCGACTCGGAAAGCTTGGAATACTTGGCGGACAGATCATTGATGTCCTTCGCCTGCAGCACCTGCGCCGCGGCGAACATTGCCAGGTAGTCGACCCCGATCAACCCGAACACCGGCACGAGTGCCGAGACGTTCTTGACCGCGTCGAAATTACCTGCCCCCGCAAGATCACCGGCGATGCCCGCGTTCGTGGCGGCGAACGCCCGGACCGCGTCGGTCTCTACCGAGAGATCACTCATCGAGTTGCCCCCCAAATCGTCGTGCACATCAGTGTCGTGAACTTCTTCGTCGTCACCGTCTGCCCATGCCGAACGGCTTGGCCGCTACGGTTGGGCTCAATATAGCGGACGGTACCGGCAACTTTCGAGCCCATCGCGACGTTCACAAGGGGAATAGGAAGGAAACTGGAACGTGTTGCAAATTAGAACAAGTTCTATATTCTCGATGCCATGAAGGTCGCAGTGACCGGCGCAGCCGGCTACCTTGGCACGAATCTGCTCCGCCTGCTGGTCGCGCGCGGCCATGAGGTGACTGCCATCGATCGGGTGGTGCCACCGACGGCCGACGAGCCGAACGTCACCTGGGTCAGCGGGAACGTGCTGGATCCGGCGTCGATGCGGGAGACGCTGCAGGGCGCCGAGATCGTCTATCACCTGGTCGCGGTGGTCACCCTCGCCGAAAAGAACGATCTGGCGTGGAAGGTGAACACCGAGGGCGTCCGGGTCGTCGCCGAGGCCGCGCTCGCGGTGGGCGCGCGGCGCATGGTGCACACCAGCTCGATCCACGCGTTCAACCAGTACACCTGCGGCGGGCGGATCGACGAGAGTGCGCCTCGCTCCACCGATCCCACCCTCCCCGTCTACGACCGCTCGAAGTGGACCGGCGAGGTGGCGCTGCGCAAGGTGATCGATCAGGGCCTGGACGCGGTGCTCTGCAACCCCACCGGCGTGTTCGGCCCCCTCGACTACAGCAAGCCGCTGTCCCGCATCAACCGCACGCTGCGCGACGCGGCGCAGGGCCGCATTCCGGCGATGATCGGCGGCGGCTTCGACCTGGTCGACGTGCGCGACGTGGCGCAGGGCTTGGTCCTGGCGTCCGAGCGCGGCCGCACCGGCGAGAACTACCTGCTCGGCGGCGAGATGATCTCGATGCTCGAGCTGTGTCGCCTGGCCGCGGCCCACGGCGGCAAGCGCGGCCCCCGATTCGCCATCTCCCCCAAGCTCGTCGGCGCGGCGATTCCGCTGCTCGCGCCGATCGGCAAGGCCTTCAAGTCCGACATCGTCTCGAAAGCCGCACTGGGCGCGCTGATTTCGGCTCCCGTCGTGGACCACGGCAAAGCCGAACGCGAACTCGACTACCGCCCGCGCGCCACCGACGAGACCGTCCGCGATCTCGTCGCGTTCTTCGCCGACCCGACCCCGCTGGCGCCGGATACTCGGCAAATCGCCTGATCGACGGCACCCGGACCGACTAGTCAAGCTTGCCTAGTCGCCCGCCGGGTGCTATTTTTCAGCAGCTAGCCAAATTTGGCTAGATTCTCCGAAAGAGGGTGTTCTCGATGGCCGGCGAAGTGACGATGCCGATACTGCCGTGCAATTCGATCGATGAGGTCGCCGAGTTCTACCGGATGCTCGGCTTCGAACAGACCTACCGGCAGACCCGCCCGAACCCGAGCCTGGTCATGCGATGGGAAGATGTCCACCTGCACTTCGGCGCGATCCCAGGCTTCGTTCCGGCCGATTCCTACGGATCATGCGTGATCTTGGTCCCCGATATCGGCGCGCTGTTCGCCGCTTTCGCCGAGGGGATGCGCGCGGTGCACGGCAAGCTACTGATCTCGGGAATACCGCGGATGACGCGCCCACGCAAGCGCAAGAACGCCGACAACCTCACCGGATTCCTGGTGGTCGATCCGGGCGGGAACTGGATTCGCTTCCACCCCAAGGCCGCAACGCCGGAACAGCCTGTCGACGCGGCCCCGGGCAGGCTGCGCAAGACGCTGGACAACGCGGTCGTCATGGCCGATTCGCACGGCGACAATGCCCACGGCGCAAAGATTCTCGACGGCACCCTGGCGCGCGAGCAGAACACCGCGACACCGGTCGACCTCGTCGACGCACTGACCTATCGAGCCGAATTGGCAGTCCGGATGGGCGACCCGGACTTGGCAGGGCAACTACTCGACCGCAGCCGGGCGATACCGTTGACCGACGCCGACCGCGTCATCCTCGCCGATGCCCTGGCCAATGCCGATGAGCTGCAACGCGTTCTGCGCTCCCCCGCCACCGACTGAAAGGAACGCATGTCCGCGGTTCGCTTGCTCGTCCTCGGTGCCGTCCGGCGCCGGGACCGTGCGCACGGATATCAAGTACGCGCCGACCTGGAATCCTGGGGTGCGCATGAATGGGCGGGCGTGAAGTCCGGCTCCGTCTATCACGCGCTCAAAGCCATGACCGGCGAAGGACTGCTGATCGCGCACGAAATCACCCCGAGCACCACGGGTGGGCCGCCGCGCATCGAATACGAGGTCACCGACGCGGGCGACCAGGCCTACTTCGCGCTGCTGCGCACCGCGCTCTCCCACCAGGATCCGCGGATGGACATGCTCGCCGCCGCCGTGGGTCTCATCGATGACCTCCCCCGCGCCGAAGCCATCGACCTGCTGCGGAAACGCGCCGAGGTGATGGAGCAGTGGCGGCGGAGCGTCACCGGCGAACTCCCGCCCGGCACCGATCTGGACACCTGGGGACCCGTCGGCGAAGTACTCGGACTGTGGTTACACACCGCGGACAGTCGCGCCGAATGGACCCTTCGACTCATTCGCCGCCTCGAAGCGGGCGCGTTCGATATGGCAGACGACAAAACTCGGCAGTGAGACTGGTGCGTTCATGGGCAGCGGGTGGCGAGGACGCAGAACTCGTTCCCTTCCGGATCAGCGAGGGTCACCCAGCTCACGTCACCTTGGCCGACGTCCGCGTACCGAGCACCCAAGTCCAGTAGGCGACGGACCTCGTCGTCCTGATCCCGGTCGGTCGGGTTGACGTCGATATGCAGTCGGTTCTTGATCGTCTTGTCCTCGGGCACGCGCGCGAACCCCAATGTCGGCGGCACCGGACCCGGACGATCCCTCCCTTCCGGCACCAAAGGGGAACCGATGCTGACGAACCCGTCCTCTTCGTCCAGCACCTCGTAACCGAGGACAGCACACCAGAACTGAGCGAGACGCACGGGATCGGCACAGTCGATCGCGAGCTCGGTGAACTTACTGGCCATGTCCGGACCTTTCAGTGGATAACGGCTGTGCTCCCCCACTCAACCCTGCACCGAACAGTTCGGCCACTGGATTTGTGCCTGGCGATGATCCGGACGGTGGCGACCGACCGCATCTTTCGAATAACTGACGGGCGACACGCCCGCTCGAACGCACTCACGTTTCCATCCATGTGGTCGCGTATGACGAATGCTTTTTCGGGGCGACGATGTGGGCGTCCTGCTCGCTACTCGAGTCGTACTGCGTCGGCGGACCGCGCATCCAGCTGCGAGCGGCCGCCGCCAGGTCTGATCAACCAACTTCTGGGTCGACGGCGGCCCGGACAGACGGAAGGTTCGCCATGCGGAAGCTGCATGCCATTTCCCTCTCCACGATCACGCTCGTCATGCTTTCAGGGTTGGCCGGACCGGCCGCCGCGGGCCCGGACCCAGACGAGCAGGAGCTGGCGTCCTATCTGCTCCGGGTGCCGCTGCCCGGCCCCGCCACCGACTTGGCGATCATCACGCCGGAGAAGTACACGAAGCTCAACCAGGCGTTTTGTTCGCCGGATGAGCTCACGGCGAAGATGCTGCAGGACATCGACTTCGTGTACAAGGAGGCACTGCCGGTCGCCTTCGGCACGCCGGAGGTGACCAAGGACCCCATCGCCGACGCCCGCAAGGAAGTTCTGGGAACCACCGAACTCACCAACGAAGTCCGTTGGAAACTGTGTCCCGGCAAAAATGAACGGATCAGCGAAACCCAGGCCGCCTACCACAAGGCCCTGGTACGGCACATCAAGGAGGATGGCACCACTCCTGTAGCCAAGCTGCGAAAAGAGGGACTGACGGCCGAAGACAAGAAAGCCAAGACTGCCAGCATCTGGACGATGCGCCTGGCAGGATTCAAAACCGCCTTCCAAAAATATCTCGGCCCCAACGAGATCTGAGCGTCTCGACGCGATGAAATATTGCAACGTCCGCACTACGGGGCGTTGCAGTGTTGGACCGACCAGACACGGGCACCGCACCGCTGATACGTCGCTCGCTGTCGCTCACCACTCGATCGAGTACGTCGAGCGGCGTACCCGGGCCGCCAATAAGCGGTATCGGCCAGGCTGCCGTTCGTCGAGGACGGGTCCTACCCCTCGATGGCGGTGGCCGCCCGGCCGCATACACAGCGGCGAGCAGCCTACGGTCGGACTCGGCCGGGTTCGTTAATGATGTGGAAGACCATGATGCCGATCGCTGCCGTTTGTATGAACAGCTGCCCCAGTGGGTCGCTCCAGACCGTGCCGGTGCGGACGACCGACGTGGCGATGCCTGCCAGGAGCAAGCCGACCACGATCAGCGCGGCAACCGATCTACGGATTGTCCACCGTTTCCGCGGACCATCTACCGCGCCGGTGTCCAGCCCGACTGTGACCAAGACCAGAAAGGCGGCAACAACACTGGTTATGACGAAGAGGCGAGTCGCCGTCTGGTCGCCCCAGCCCGCGCTGAGAGCCAACCTGGCCACGCCGGCAATGTACAGGCCGATGACGACCAGTGCGGCGACCCCGCTGAACTTCGACCATCGCTTCTTCGGGCCTTCTGCGGCAACCGATCCCACCCCTGTTGTACTCACAGCAGGAGCCTACAAGTCCGATGGCCGCGCGACCCGGTAAGCAGCGCACTTACACCGCGTACTACGGGCCTGGGATTCACGCCATCTGCGGTTTCCCAGCGGGAGTAGTGGATGACTGCGCTGAACCCGGAGTAGAGAAGGGAACTGCGCACAGCATCGCGGACACCCTGGCTGGCAGTCCGTACCGGGGCTAGCGAGATCCATAGCGGGACAGCGCTTTTGACAGTCCCGCTCCGCTCCGCCAGATAACTCCCCCAGTAGGGGGAGCACGAAATCGGTCTCCCGGCCGACGTTTATGGGCACCGACTTTCCATACCGTCGAAGAGCCCTGCCAAGCCGATCCCGCGACACGTGCGGGATTCGCTCGGCTCCTCAGCGTCGCGCCCATCAGGAGCTACTGTGCTTTCCGCCTTCACGTCGGCTGCCCGAACCCCGGACCTCCGGCGGAAGGTGTGCTGGACGCTCGGACTGCTGGCGTTGTTTCGGTTCGGCGCGATACTGCCTTCTCCCGGTGTGGATTTCGCGGCGGTGCGCAGTTGTATCGAGCTGAACTCGGGTGGTGAGTCCGCCGGCATCTATCAGCTGATCAACCTTTTCTCCGGCGGCTCGATGCTGCAACTCTCGGTTTTCGCAGTCGGGATCATGCCCTACATCACCGCGAGCATCATCACGCAGCTGCTGACCGTCGTGATCCCACGCTTCGAGGAATTACGGCAGGAAGGACAGTCCGGCCAAGCCAAAATCACGCAATACACCCGATATCTGGCAATGGCGCTGGCATTGCTGCAAGCCTCGACGCTGGTTGCGTTGGCCGCGCGGGGGCAACTTCTGCGCGGCTGTGCCGAGGACATCTTCGCCGACAGCTCGCTTTTCGCCATGCTCACCGCGGTGCTCGTGATGACCGCGGGCGCGGCGCTGGTCATGTGGTTCGGCGAGTTGATCACCGAGCGGGGTTTCGGCAACGGGATGTCGCTGCTGATCCTCGCGGGCATTGCCTCGCAGATTCCGGCTCAGGGCGGCTCGATCCTGGAAAGCCGGGGCGGAATCGTCTTCGCCGGCGTCTGTTTCGCGATTGCCGCGCTGATCGTCGGCGTGGTCTTCATCGAGCAGGGGCAACGTCGGATTCCGGTGCAATATGCCAAGCGCGTGGTGGGGCGGAAGATGTACGGCGGTTCCGCGACGTACCTGCCACTGAAGGTCAACCAGGCCGGTGTCATCCCGGTCATCTTCGCCTCGTCGCTGCTTTTCCTCCCTAACCTGCTCGCGCAGTTCAGTTCGGGGAACTCCGTTGCGGGGTTCATTCAGAAGTATCTGGCCGACACCGATCATCCGGTCCACGTCACCGGCTATTTCGCCCTGATCGTTTTCTTCTCGTACTTCTACGTCGCGATCACCGTCAACCCGCAGGAGCGTGCTGCGGAGATGAAGAAATTCGGCGGCTTCATCCCCGGCTATCGGCCCGGCAAGCCGACGGCCGATCATCTGAGTCACGTGCTCACTCGGATCACCCTGCCCGGATCGCTGTATCTCGGCGCCGTTGCGGTGCTGCCGAATCTGGTGCTGGGTTTCGGCGCGTCCGGTTCGGCGTCGAGCCTGGCCTTCGGCGGTACCTCCACGCTGATCATGGTGAGCGTCGCCCTGGACACGGTCAAACAGCTCGAAAGCCAAGTGCTGAACCGGAATTACCAGGGGTTTCTGCGATGAACATGCTGCCCGCTGGGCATCGGCGGCCGATGAGCCTACGGTCTGAAACCATGGTTGCGAACCGCTCGACCCATCCGCTGCTGCGCGTGGTGTCCACACTCATTCTCGCGATCACCGCGATGACGCTGTCGGTCGCTACCGCGCACGCGGACACGCGGTCGGCCAACTACTCGGTGGACCAGCAACCGGGAGACGCCGGCCCCACTCGCGGACCGGCGATCTCGGTGCTGCTGGCCGACGGTCAGCTGTTGTTCCGGATGGGTATGCAAGCCGCGATCGCAGGCCAACCGGATATGACCTGCGTCGCGGAGGTCAGCGACGGCCACGCCGCCGTGCGGGAGATCCAACGCCTGCGCCCGGACGTCGCGTTCATCGATCTCGACCTGCCCGGCTTGCCCGACGCCGGGCCGATCGACACCGCCACCACCAGAATCCTCGCCCTCGCCACCGAGCACACCGACGAAAACCTCTACCGCGCATTACATCTCGGTGCGACAGGGTTCCTCGCGCGATCCGGGCCCGTCAACGACCTACTGGCCGCCATCCGCACTGCGGTGCACGGCGCCGCCCTGATCGACCCGGTACTGACCAGGCAGCTGATCACTCGCCTGTCCGCAGGCATCGAACCGTTTCCGGCGACCCCGGAGGTCGAAACCCTCACTCCCCGTGAACATCAGGTCCTCGGATTCATAGCGAAGGGGTACACCAACCCCGAGATCGCCCGCGCCCTCGGCATCGGCGGCCAGACCGTCAAAACCCATGTCTCCCATGTACTCACCAAACTCGGCGTCCGTGACCGCATCCACGCCGCGGTCTACGCACACACCCGCCGGATCGGGTCGATCGACACATAGCAGCGACAGTCGGGGTCCGTGTCCAGGGCATTGCCGTCGACAGTCACGGCACGCATCTATCCGCGCCTCGGCATCACCAGCCGCGTCGAACTCGCCGGAGCCATCTCAGCGATTGTGACGACAGCCTTTATCTGTTCACATACAGGCGCTAGTTTGAACGGGCAGCCCCGACCTGTCGTCACACAACCCGATTACACGCTGCCGGGAACCAACCCCATTACCGCTATGCCGGGACGACGACAGCCAAGGGCACCGACCGAACCGCTTGACACAAAACGCCTTACGCTAATTACCGGACGTCGGGTGACGGCGCCGTCAGCGAGCGCTCTGTTTTTCGGCGTGTGCGATGGCCTCGATCAGTTTCTTGCGTTCCCGGGCGGGGGCGTAGCCGCCGTCGGTGTAGTTCTGGACAAGTGTCCCGACGAATTCGCCCGGGTCCGGCCCGACGATCTCGCGGATCGGGGTGCCCTGGGCCGCGGCCTGCTCGAACCGGTCGGCGAGCTCTTCGAACATTGAGATGCTGGCCTCGCTGTCGGTCGGCACAAAGTGCATCATGTATCGCTCTATCGCTTCCACGGCCGTGCCGTAGTTCGGCGGCAGCTGACTCACACGCGACTTGTATTTGCGCCAGCGCAGTTTGGGGCCGACCACCTTGGAGATGAAGCCGCCCTTTTCGGTATCGGGCATGGTTATTTTCCTCCTTTGGGGGAGCTGTTCGAGCTGTCCTGCAAGGAAGCTCCAGGTCCTCCAGAACTCGTAGAGATATTCCTGCCCTGCCCTTTTCGGCAGCAGGGATCCTGCGGTCACACGTCCCAGGTGACCGGGAGGCTCTTCACCCCGTAGATGTCCGCGGTTTCCGGGCGCAGGGCGACCTCGTCGGCCGGTACGGCCAGACGCAGCGTGGGGAACCTGTTGACCAGGGCGGGGAACGCGACGCGCATTTCGACGCGGGCGAGCTGCGCTCCCAGACAGTGGTGGGCGCCGTGGCCGAAGGCGAGGTGTCCGCCAACCCGCCTGTGGATATCGAACGCGTGGGGATCGGCGAAGCGCTCGGGATCGTGATTGGCGGTGTGGTACGACGCGATCACCACCTGTCCGGCCTTGATCGTCTGGCCGGCCAGCTCGACGTCTTCCAGCGCTGTCCTCATGGAGGTCTTGGCGACGCTCAGATACCGCAGCAACTCCTCCACTGCCTGGTCGGCGAGCGCGGGATCGGCGCGCAGCGCGGCGAGTTGGTCCGGGTGGCGCAGGAGCGCGAAGGTGCCCAGCGCCAACATGTTCGCGGTGGTGTCCAACCCTGCCGCCAGCAGAATCAGGGCCATCCCCCGCAGTTCCTCATCGGTGAGATCGGTATCGGTGAGCTCGCTGAGCACGTCGTCGGTGGGGTTGGCGCGCTTGGTGGCCACCAGTTCCGTGAGGTAGTCGTAGGTCGCGGTCACCGCAACCATCAAGTCTTCATCGCTGGTCTCCCCGCTCATGAACGATTCCACGTTCTCCTGGAAAGCGCCGCGGTCCTGGTAGGGCACCCCCAGCAGTTCGCAGATCATGATGGCAGGGATGGGTCTGGCGAACGCCGTCACCAGATCTGTTGGCGGCCCGGCCTTTTCCATGGCGTCGAGGTGGTCGGCGGTGATTTGCTCGACGCGTTCGGTGAGCAGTCGCATGCGCCGCGCGGTGAACTTGCTCGCCAACGGTTTCCGATAACGCCCGTGCTGCGGTTCGTCCATGAGCAGGAACTCACCGGGCGGCGCCGGCGGGATCTCGAAGCCCGAGTAGTCGATGGTCGGGTGGAGCATGAGCTCCTTCCGTGAACTGAATCGCGAGTCGGACAGGACCGACCGGACCAGGTCGTGCCCGGTGACCAGCCAGCCGGGTTTTCCGCCGGGGAAGGTGTAGTGGCTGATCGGGCCGTGTCGACGGGCCTCGATCAGCTCGGCCGGCGGGTCGAACGGACAGCCGCGCTGGCGCGCCGTCGGTAGCGTGGTCATCGTGTGGAGAGCTTCGCTCATGCTCAGTTCCCTTGCAGCAGTGGACTTTTGGGGAATTCCAGAGATCATTACAGACAAACTGTACGTACATGTATACGTAGACGCAAGGCTGGCTGTCATGATTTGCTGGCGGTCACGCTCGGCTGGAGTCTCGCTAACGCACTGCAGTGGATCACCCGACGCGGTAACCGGATCCGCTGCTACCGCTGCATAATCGGCAGATCCGGACGTTTGCGACCGCGCTATAGGCGGCAGTTGCGGATGTTTACCGGACACAGAACCTCCACACGACAACCGCAGGGCCGCCATAGTGGATGGATATTGTCTGACGCCATGACCAAGAACCGGCCGTTGTTGCCTGCAGTGATCTACATCGTCGGCTCGGTCTTCATTGGACCGGCGATCGCCGTGGCCGGATATGTGATCACCCCGGCCAACGGCGACTACTGCGATGTGAGCCCGCACGGCAGCTCCGGGCAGCGAGACCGGGATTACGCGCTACTCGAGGGCATCCAGGTCACGGGTTCGATAATCATGCTCGCGGTTGGATTGTTCCTGCTGGTCTATGCGTGGGCGAATCACCGCCGCATCAACTCGTTATCACTCGTGCTGACCAGCACCGGGATCCTCGTCATGGTGGCCGGGCATCTCCTCGTTCTCATCGCAGGCACGGCCGCGAACACAAGCTGCTGACGACCAGCACAAGGCCCCCGGCCCATGCCCGGACGGCGGATCAGCCCGCATCCGCTCGTCGGCAGTTGCGGACGCCTCTAAGGGTGGCGGCTGGTGACCGCGCCCGACTTCCCAGCCGAGGTCATCGCCCGACTCGGTGCCGCCCCAGCAATTCGGGGACTGACGATCGCCCGGCGGGGCACAGAATTGGTGGATGAACACGAAAACCGTTCTGGTGCATATGGCCTGCTGGGCGGCAGTGGTGGGCGGCATGGCCGCTGCATGTACCACGCTGCCCGACGAGGACGCGAAGCTCTCCGTGTTCGAGATATGGGCTTCAAGCCCCAACCCGCATTCGCAGCCACCCCACGTCGGCTGTGGCTGCGCTCTCGTAGCGTCCGTCAGATACTCGGCGCAGGCGGACCCGTCGGACGAGGTGAACTTCTACGTCGGCGAACAGCTCGTCGGCACTTCCGGGCCGAATCTCGTTGTCGAGAAGGGGTATGCGAATGTCGGGGTGCCGTGGACTCCAGCGACTGCCGGCCCGCACACGATCGTCGTGAAATTTCGATCCCAGTCCAAGTCGGAAACGGTCACCGTTCTCGCTCAGACGGACAGACGGACACAGTGACGACAGTGGACGATTCGACCTTGCACGATGGAGTACGGAGGACTGCTCGCTCATCGGCGTGTGCATGCGTTCAGGGAATGAGGGCGAGCTACGGCCCGTCTCGGTGACAGAAGCAATCTGCAATCGGTGACAACTGTCGCCTGCAACGATCGTGTGGTACCGAGGTCGGCGACCGCCGCCGGTGACAGATATGACCTGTGGTCACCGCGATCAGCTGAGCGCAGACCGGGAGAAGATTGCGCTCCAGACGAACATATGTTCGACTGGAGTGGTGCGGTGGCAAAGCCAGACCTTGGACGCCGACGATGGCGCGCTGCCCGGGCTGACCCGGGCCGGGTTGACGCGCACTGTGCAGACCCCTGAGTTCGAGGGCATCACCTTCCACGAGGTGCTCTGCAAAAGCGCGCTGAACAAGGTGCCGACGAGTTCTAACCTGCCGTTCCAGTGGACGATCAACCCCATGCGCGGCTGCTCGCACGCCTGCCGCTACTGCTTCGCCCGCCCGACGCACGAGTATCTGGACCTGGACGCGGGCAAGGATTTCGACTCTCAGATCGTGGTGAAGACGAACATCGCCGCGGTGCTGCGCAAGGAACTCGGCCGCCGCTCCTGGCATCGGGAACCGGTCGCGCTCGGCACCAACACCGATCCGTACCAGCGGGCCGAGGGGCGATACCGGTTGATGCCCGGCATCATTCGCGCACTCACCGATTCGGGCACGCCGTTCTCCATCCTGACCAAAGGCACCCTGCTGCGCCGGGACCTCCCGTTGCTCACCCTGGCCGCGCGCGAGGTGCGGGTGAGCGTGGCGGTATCCATCGCGATCCATGATCTGGACCTGCACCGCAGCCTCGAAACCGGCACTCCGGCGCCGAAAGCCCGGCTGGAACTCGTGCGCGCGCTCACCGACGCGGGCTTCGACGTGAATGTCATGGTGGCGCCGGTGATTCCGTGCCTCACCGACAGCAAGGCGCACCTGGACGAGCTGTTCGGCGCGATCGCCGACGCGGGCGCGCGCTCGGCCGTCGCCTTCCCGATGCACCTGCGCGGCAGCACCCGCGACTGGTTCCTCAGCTGGCTCGCCGAGCATCATCCGGCGCTGGTGCGGCGCTACCGTCAGCTCTACGGCCGTGGCGCCTATGTGACGCCCGAGTACTCGACCTGGCTGCGCGAGCGGGTCGACCCGCTGCTGAAGCGACACGCCCTGAAGCCGGAAAAACCGGCCGAACCGGAGACACAGCCGGAAAGTCCGCACGCCGCGGACCCGCAGCTGGCATTGTTCGGCTGAAGCCTCGCGCGATCGACCACCGGTAAACCGCACGCAATACCCATGAACCTCACATATCGGGCGGACGTACCGAGCGGTGCGGAGTAGTTTGGCGATGGCACCCCTCTCATCGACGAGGAAGTGAAGCAGGCAGATGGTTTCGCACCACAACGATGTCGGCACAGCCCAAAACGCCGCCGACGCAGCGAAATTGGAAAAGGTAGTCATTCGGTTCGCCGGTGACTCCGGCGACGGCATGCAGCTGACCGGCGATCGTTTCACGCACGAAGCGGCCGCGTTCGGCAACGACCTCGCCACCCAGCCCAACTTCCCCGCCGAGATCAGAGCGCCCCAGGGCACGCTACCTGGCGTTTCGTCGTTCCAGATTCAGATCGCCGACTACGACATCCTCACCGCGGGCGATCAGCCCGATGTGCTCGTCGCGATGAATCCGGCAGCGCTGAAGGCGAATCTGGAAGATCTACCGCGCGGCGCCACCGTCATTGTGAACACCGACGAGTTCACCAAGCGCAATCTCACCAAGGTCGGCTACCCCGCTGATCCGCTCGACGACGGCACGCTGTCGGACTTCGTGCTGCACCGCGTCCCGATGACCTCGCTCACCCTCGGCGCCACCGAGTCGACCGGGGTCGGCAAGAAGGACGGCCAGCGCGCGAAGAACATGTTCGCGCTCGGCCTGCTGTCCTGGATGTACGGGCGGCCGATCGGCGGCACCGAGAAGTTCATGCGGGAGAAGTTCGCGGCCAAGCCCGACATCGCCGAGGCCAACGTGCTGGCGTTCCGGGCCGGCTGGAACTACGGCGAGACCACCGAAAGTTTCGCGACCACCTATCAAATCGCGCCCGCGAAACTGCCGCCGGGCACCTACCGCCAGATCACCGGCAACACCGCGCTCGCGTACGGACTGGTGGCGGCGGGTCAGCTCGCCGGGCTGCCCGTGTTCCTCGGCACCTACCCGATCACCCCGGCCTCGGACATCCTGCACGAGCTGAGCAAGCACAAGAACTTCGGCGTCACCACCTTCCAGGCCGAGGACGAGATCGCGGGAATCGGTGCGGCACTGGGGGCTTCGCTCGGCGGCGCGCTCGGTGTCACCAGCACTTCCGGGCCGGGGCTCGCGCTCAAGAGCGAAACCATCGGCCTCGCGGTGATGACCGAGTTGCCACTGCTGGTGATCGACGTGCAGCGCGGCGGGCCGTCCACCGGCCTGCCGACCAAGACCGAGCAGGCCGATCTGCTGCAAGCGCTGTACGGGCGCAACGGCGAGTCACCCGTCGCCGTGCTCGCGCCGCGCTCCCCCGCCGACTGCTTCGCCACCGCGGTCGAGGCGGCCAGGATCGCGCTCACCTATCGCACGCCGGTGCTGCTGCTGTCCGACGGCTCGATCGCGAATGGCTCGGAGCCGTGGTCGATTCCGCAGGTCACCGACCTGGCGCCGATCGAAACCGGGTTCGAGCCGGAAGGCGAGGAGAGCGATCCGTTCCAGCCCTACGCCCGCGACCCGGAGACCCTGGCCCGGCCGCTCGCCGTCCCGGGCACCAAGGGTCGCGCGCACCGGATCGGCGGACTGGAGAAGGCCGACGGCAGCGGCAACATCTCCTACGAGCCGGCCAATCACGAACTGATGGTTCGGTTGCGGCAGGCCAAGATCGACGGAATCAGCGTGCCCGATCTCGAGGTCGAGGATCCGGACGGGCGGGCCGAGCTGCTGCTCATCGGCTGGGGTAGCTCGTACGGGCCGATCGGTGAGGCCTGTCGCCGCGCGCGCCGCCGTGGCGTACCGGTCGCGCAGGCGCACCTGCGTCATCTGAATCCGTTGCCCGGCAACCTCGGTGCCGTGCTGCGGCGGTATCGCACGGTGGTCGCGCCGGAGATGAACGGTGGCCAGCTCGCGCTGCTGCTGCGCGGGAAGTACCTGGTCGATGTGCAGCCGTGGACGAAGATCGCCGGGACCGCGTTCTCCGCGCAGGAACTCGTCGGGGTCATCGATGCCGCGTTGGACGGCTCGATCGAGGAGATGGAACAGGACAAGGCCTTCGCCGCCAGAGCGCGGGCCACGTACGTCAGCACTGGGGGTAACGAATGACCATCGTGGAAACCTCGCTCGTCGGCACAGATCTGGGCTTGACCGGACTGTCCGGGGTACCCGCCGCGGCGGGTCCGCAGAAGGTGAAGGACTTCACCACCGATCAGGAGGTGCGCTGGTGCCCCGGCTGCGGTGACTACGTGATCCTGGCGACCGTGCGCGGGTTCCTCGCCGAGCTCGGATTGCGCAGGGAGAACCTGATGTTCGTCTCCGGGATCGGCTGCTCGAGCCGCTTCCCGTATTACCTCGAGGCGTACGGCATCCACTCCATCCACGGCCGCGCGCCCGCCATCGCCACCGGGCTCGCGGTGACCCGCCCCGACCTGTCGGTGTGGGTGGTGACCGGTGACGGTGACGCGCTGTCCATCGGCGGCAACCACCTCATCCACGCGCTGCGCCGCAACGTCAACATGACGATCCTGTTGTTCAACAACCGGATCTACGGACTCACCAAGGGGCAGTACTCGCCGACCTCGGAACAGGGCAAGGTCACCAAGTCGACCCCCATGGGTTCGGTCGACCATCCCTTCAACACCCTGTCAATAGCGCTCGGCGCCGAAGCCACCTTCGCCGCACGCGCATTGGACTCCGATCGCGCGGGACTCACCGAGGTGCTGCGCGCCGCCGCCGAACACCGCGGCACCTCGTTCGTCGAAATCCTGCAGGACTGCCCCATTTTCAACGACGGTTCCTTCGACGCGCTGCGCCGCGACAATGCCGCCGCGCACCTGGTCCCGCTGCACCACGGCGAGCCCGTTCGCTTCGGAGCCCACGGTGAATTCGCCGTTGTCCGAAGCGGTTTCGGACTCGAGGTGACCCGCACCGATGCCGTCGCCGAATCCGACATCGTCGTGCACGACGCCTACACCGACAACCCCGAATACGCCTACGCCCTCTCCCGCCTCTCCGATCAGGCACTCGACCACGTGGTTACAGGTGTGTTCCGCAGTGTCAGTCGGCCCACGTATGACGATGGTGTGCGCGCACAGACGGCGCAGGCGCGTGAACGCAAACCTGTTGACCAGGATTCGCTGCAGTCGCTGCTCAGTGGTCCTGAGACCTGGACTGTCAGTTAGGTCGGGCTATTCCGCTGATCCGTTGGGGGCCACCGGGTTCCGGCCCGACGGTCAGCCATGCTCTCGAACGGGACGTGGTGGCGGCGAAGTGCGAGTAGGTCCGCCCTCATGTCCCGCCCGGGCGACAAGTCAAGGCCAGGTGGGACACGATGGCGACAAAGAGCGAGTAGCCCCGCCGTCATGTCCCACTCAGCGAGGCATCAAGGTCCGCTGAGCGCCAGTTGGGACATAGCGGTGGCCGAACGCGAGTAGCCCCGCCCTCATGCCAACCTGGCGAGAAGTCAAGGGTCGCTACGTACCCAGTGGGACATGGCGGCGACGAAGCGCGAGTAGGCCCGCCCTCATGTCCCGCTGGGCAAGAAGTCAAGGCCAGGCGGACGCCAAGTGAGACATAGCGGCGGAGAAACGTGACCGGCGCGGCCCACACCCACCCGGTGAGAAAGCTCAGACCTACTAAGCGACGAGTAATCAAGACCTGGGTGAGCGGCGCGTGGGACACGGTGGCGGCCAAACGCGACTGGCACCGGGCCCGTACGTCCCGCCCGAGGAGACGCCAAGGCTCGCTCGGCGGACAGTGGTACATGGCGGAGGCAAAACACGAGTAGGCCCCACCACCATGTACCACTCAGCGAGAAATCGAGGTTCGGTGAGCGGCGGGCGGGGCATGGTGGCAGCAACGCGCGAGTGGCCCTGCCGGCATGTCCCGCTCGATGAGTAATCAAGGGCCGCTAGGCGCCGAAGGGGACACGGTCGCGGCGAAAGGCAAGAAGCGCCCGCCCTCATGTTCCGTCCAGCGAAGAATTAAGACCAGCTAGTCGCCGGACGGGATATGGGGCGGCGAAGTGCGAGTGGGCCCGCCCTCATGTCCCGCCTGGGCGAGAAGTCAAGACCAGGTGGGACACGATGGCGACAAAGAGCGAGTAGCACTGCCGTCATGTCCGCTTCAGCGAGGCATCCAGGTCCGCTGAGCGCCAGATCGGACATGGCGGTGGCCAAACGCGAGTAGCACCGCCCTCATGCCCCACCCAACGAGAAGTCCAGGCTCGCTCGGCGGACAGTGGTACATGGCGGAGGGAAAACACGAGTAGGCCCCACCACCATGTACCACTCAGCGAGAAACCGAGGCTCGGTGAGCGGCGGGCGGGACATGGTGGCAACAACGCGCGAGTGGCCCTGCCGGCATGCCCCGCTCGACGAGGAATCAAGGGCCGCTAGGCGCCGAGCGGGACACGGTCGCGGCGAAGATAGCGCCGCCTCATGTCCCGCCCACCGACGAATCAAGGCCAGCTAGGCGCCACGTGGGGCGGCAAAGAGCGAGTGGACCCGCCCTCATGTCCCGCCAGGGCGAGAAGTCAAGGCCAGGCGGGACATGGCGGCGACGAAGCGCGAGTGGGGCCGCCCTCATGTCCCGCTCAAACGCATTGGGCCAGTTGAACGCCGAGTGGGACTCGGTGGCGGCGAAGTGCGAGTAGCGGCGCCCTCATGTCCCGCTCAACATCGAATTCGGGCCAGTTGAACGGTGAGTGGGACGTGGTGACCGGGAAGTGCAGGTAGCGCCGCCGTCATGTCCCACTGCGGTGCGTGCGGCCGAACCTCGGATGATTGTCGGCAGATCCGCACCCTCACTTGGGATCCGCACCGTCTAGGGACACCTAGATCGAGTGCGGATCCCAAGTGAGGGTGCGGATCGATACGGTCAGGGGGCGGCGGGTCGGGTCAGGGGCGCTTGGCGAAGCCCAGGTCGATTACGGCGTCGCGTTCCTGGGTGAGTTCGGCGACGCTGGCGTCGATTCGGGTGCGGGCGAAGTCGTCGAGGGGGAGGTCGGGGACGATCGTGTAGGTGCCGTCGGCGCAGGTGACGGGGAAGGAGCTGATGAGGCCCTCGGGGACGCCGTAGGAGCCGTCGGAGGGGACGGCCATCGAGACCCAGTCGCCGGCGGCGGTGCCGCGTACCCAGTCGTGGATGTGGTCGAGGGCGGCGCTGGCCGCGCTGGCGGCCGAGGAGGCGCCGCGGGCCTGGATGATGGCGGTGCCGCGCTGCTGCACGGTGGGGATGAAATCGTCGGTGAGCCAGGCCGGGTCGTCGATGCGGTCGAGCGCAGGGCGGCCGTCGATGGTGGCGTGCGCGATGTCCGGGAATTGGGTCGCGGAGTGGTTGCCCCAGATGGCAACTCGGGCGATGTCGGCGGCGGGCGCGCCGGTCTTCTTGGCCAGCTGTGCGATCGCGCGGTTGTGGTCCAGGCGGGTCATCGCGGTGAAGCGGGTGGCGGGGACGTCGGGTGCGTTGCTCATCGCGATGAAGGCGTTCGTGTTCGCGGGATTGCCGACCACGAGCACCTTCACGTCATCGGCGGCACTCGCGTTGATCGCGGCCCCCTGCTCGGTGAAGATCGTGCCGTTGGCGGCCAACAGATCCGACCGTTCCATCCCGGCCGTGCGCGGCCGCGCCCCCACCAGCACCGCGACGTTCGCCCCCGAAAACCCTTCCCACGGATCATCACTGATGTCGATGGACTCCAAAAGCGGAAACGCCCCGTCCTCCAACTCCATCGCCAGCCCCTCCAACGAAGCCACCGCCGCCGGAATCTCCAACAGCCGCAACCGCACCGGGGTATCCGCACCGAGCATCGCCCCCGACGCAATCCGGAACAACAACCCATACGCGATCTGCCCGGCCCCACCGGTCACAGCAACAGTCACGGGCGCGGTCCGACCTCCGGTGCTCACGACCGAGCCTCGCTGACGCTCGGCTCAGTCGTGCGCACCCGCGCACTGCGCCGTCGGTTCGCTCGCTGACGCTCGCTCACAGCAAACTCCTAGTAGTTGTGCGGACTCTCAAACTTCACCCTAACGACTCCCCTGCCGCCGAAAACCGCACGGTGAGCAACGCGACAGTCACCCACCGTTCCCGGCGTCCGACGTACCCCGCTGCCCCCCACATCGCGCAGTAGGCGCAAGTTTCGATCACCGCACAACAAGACGCCGATGCGCGCAGCAGGAGCGAGACGCGCAATCGCGCCGGCTGCAGCCATCCGCCCCACCCGCCGCCGCACCCGAATGAGCGGCGGGCGCACGGATGACCCGGACACCCCACGGTCAAACGCATCGCGCCGAGCAAGGCGCGACCACGGCAACCGCCTGCGCACCGACCGCTGCACACGAATACGCCGCGCGCGCAGGGCCTGCGCGTGCGCCGTGCCGTCGCGGCCACGCTCGGCGTGCCGCTGGAGCAGGTGCACCCACAATCGACCGCATCGCGCCGAGCACGACGCGACCACGGCAACCGCCCGCGCACCGACCGCCGCACACGAATACGCCGCGCGCGCACGGATGACCCGGAATGCACCCACGATCGACCGCATCGCGCCGAGCACGGCGTGAGCCCGGCAACCGCCTGCGCATCGACCGCTGCACACGAATTCGCCGCGCGCGCACGGCCTGCGCGTGCGCCGTGCCGTCGCGGCCACGCTCGGCGTGCCGCTGGAGCAGGTGCTCCCGGCACTACTGACTAGTTCCACGCAGCCGACGCGGACATGCGGGCGCGTGCTCGGTAGAACGAGCGTCAGGTCAGGGCGGCGACTTCTCGGTCGGTGAGGACTACCGGGGAAACGGCATCTTTGACCCGGGCCATTTGCACGGCGCGGTACAGCGGACGTTCCGCTAGCCTCGCGTCTCGGGCTTCGGCACGGAGTTGGTGGACCAACAGGGCGGAAACCGCTACGGCGGCGGCAAGTTGGCTGGTGGCCAGGGCGTCGGCCAGGCGGCGCAGACCTAGGAGGTGCAATTCGCGGCCACTGCCTGCGTCGGTGTACATGGCCAAGGGCACGATTTGAGAAAGTTCGCCTGCGGTGACGCGCAGGACGATGCGGCTGAGGCGGGCGGGAAAGATCAGTACCTCTACGCCGGTGGCGGCGGACACCTCGATCCGGCGTTCGCCGAATAGTCGGCGGGCGTGGATCATGGTGCCCGACATCCACATTCGGCGGCGGCGCAGGGCGAAGGCGTAGCCGACGGTCGGTGCGCCGACGACCAGTCCGATGGTGGCCGCGATCGGCCAGCTGACCACGGTCGCGGCCAGTAGTGCGGAGCCGATACCGATTCCGGCCGCGGCCAGCGCCAGCCTGCGCAGCATCGGCGCGTACATCTCCGGTGCCACGAGGTCCAGCCCGACGGGTGGATCCGCGTGCTGCTCACCAGAATTCGACGACACAGGCCCACCTCTCCGCGACTCCGCGCCACCTCGTGCGCGCAGTCACGTTACCCCCGCGCCCCCACTCCGGTGCCCCCTTCCGCGACGTTGCCGCGGTTCCATACACCAACGTGACACGCGGAGGTGCCGGAGAAGGACGATCACCCGCCCGCATAGCTACGGGTTGCGACAGCCCCGCCCACCATCCAACCGCAGCGCTGGCCTCGGCCTGGTCCGCGAATCCGGCCGCATCTTCTTGGAAGCCGCACCCGCCGGCGTGGATCCGGATGCGCTGGGCCGCGGCCTCGGCGAGATCCCCGGCGTCGACGAGGTGCACGACCTGCGCGTCTGGCAGATCACCGTCAACGGACATCGCCACGCCCCTGGGCGAGTGCCGAACCATGGTCCCGCTGAGCATGACCAGACGCCCCGCCCTCATCACCACCGAGACACGATGCGGCATACAACTACTGCCGCCGCCATGACACATCGCAGCGACCCGACACCTGACTGTCGCCACCAGCGGGACATCACGGCGGCATCCGACGAACATCCCGTTCTCAGGCCCGCCGGGTCACCTGCCCCGAGATGCCCAACCCACTCGTCAACGGGACATCGCGGCGGCATTCCGCGAGTAGCACCGCCGCCATGCCCCGCCGAAGAAGCTGAGACCTATCCGGACACGTCCAGCGCTTCGCGAATCGCGACAACCACCTCGTCGATCGGAATCTGACGCTGCTCCCCGGTCGCCATATCCTTCAACCCGATGGTCTCCTCGGTGAGGTCCCGATCCCCGAGCACGAGCGTGAACTTCGCCCCGGATCGATCAGCCGCTTTCATCGCACCCTTGACCCCACGCCCACCGTAGGCGAGGTCCACGCTGATCCCAGCCGCGCGCAAGTGCGCAGCCAGCACCACCATCCGCTGTTTGGCGGCATCACCAAGCGGCACGCCGAACACCTCGCAGCGCGCGGGATCACCGGCGGTCTTGCCTTCGGCTTGCAGAGCCAGCACCGTGCGGTCCACACCGAGCCCGAATCCGATGCCGGACAACGGTTGTCCGCCGAGCTGCGCCATCAGCCCGTCGTAGCGCCCGCCACCACCGATGCCGGATTGCGCGCCGAGGCCGTCGTGCACGAACTCGAAGGTGGTCTTGGTGTAGTAGTCGAGTCCGCGCACCATCCGCGGGTTCACCACGTACGGCACGCCGAGTGCGTCGAGGTAGCCGAGCACCTGCTCGAAGTGCGCTTTGGCGGATTCGGAGAGGTGGTCGATCATCAGCGGCGCGTCGGCGGTCATCGCGCGCACCTCCGGCCGCTTGTCGTCGAGCACGCGCAGCGGGTTCAGCTCCGCCCGCCGCTTGGTTTCCTCGTCGAGTGGCAGCCCGAACAGGAACTCCTGCAACAGTTCCCGATACTGCGGACGGCAGGTGTCGTCGCCGAGCGAGGTGAGTTCCAGCCGGAACCCGTCGAGCCCGAGCCCGCGGAAGCCCGCGTCGGCGATGGCGATCACCTCGGCGTCGAGCGCGGGGTCGTCGACGCCGATCGCCTCGATGCCGACCTGCTGTAGCTGGCGGTAGCGACCGGCCTGTGGTCGCTCGTAACGGAAGAACGGCCCGTTGTAGACCAACTTCACCGGAAGCTGTCCGCGATCGAGCCCGTGCTCGATGACGGCCCGCATCACACCGGCGGTCCCCTCGGGGCGCAGCGTGACGCTGCGGTCGCCGCGATCGGGGAAGGTGTACATCTCCTTGCTGACCACATCGGTCGACTCGCCGACGCCGCGGGCGAACAGCCCGGTGTCCTCGAAGACCGGCAGCTCGATATGTCCGTATCCGGCCAGCCGGGCGGCGCGGATCAGCCCGTCGCGCACGGCGACGAATTCGGCCGAGCCGGGCGGGACGTAGTCCGGTACCCCCTTCGGGGCGGAAAAGCTGCTGGTCTTGGTCACGATGGTCCAGTTTCCACCACCACGCCCCCGCAAGTCCAACTGGTTACGCCTACCTCCTGTCATGGACCCGTTCGTGCCCGTTATGCGCGATTCCGACTACCTGTGAGGCGCACCGCACTCGGGAAGTGTCGGGCAGTCTCAGGAATAAATGGCAGACTCTCATGCCGTAACAACCGGACACGGGAGGAACGTGGTAGTGCCGAGCAACGAACAGCGGCGAGCAGCGGCGAAACGTAAGTTGGAGCGCCAGCTCGCCAACCGGGCCGAGCGCGCACGCAGGCGCAAGCAACTCACGATCGCCGGGTCGGTGCTCGGTGTTGTCGTCGTGGTCGCCGCGGTAACCGGGGTGTACTTCCTGACCAAGAGCGACGACAGCAGCAACGACGCCAAGGATGCGACCCAGTCCAGCAGCGCGCCGTCGGCGGCCGCACCGCCCGCGGCGGTGGCCAAGCCCGCGACGGTCAACTGCCTCTACAAGGACAGTCAGAAACCGGCGGACAAGCCGGCGACCAAGCCGGTGAAGGCGGAGGGCATCCCCACCACCGGCAACGACGCGAAGGTCAGCGTCAGCATGGAGACCAACCAGGGTCCCATCGGCCTGACCCTGAACAACGCCGAATCACCCTGCACGGTGAACAGTTTCGTCAGCCTGGCGTCGCAGAACTTCTTCGACGGCACCAGCTGCCACCGGATGACCGCAGGCGAGGGTCTGAAGGTGCTGCAGTGCGGTGACCCGACCGGCAGCGGCATGGGCGGTCCCGGCTACGAATTCGACAACGAGTACCCGACGGATCAGCTCGATGCCAACGATCCGATGGCCGCGCAGAAACCGATCGCGTACAAGCGTGGCGTGCTCGCCATGGCGAACGCGGGCCCTGGCACCAATGGCAGCCAGTTCTTCGTCGTCTACGGCGATTCGCAGCTGCCGCCGAACTACACCATCTTCGGCACGGTGGACGAGAACAGCATGGGCACCCTGGACAAGATCGCCAAGGGTGGCCAGGACGACTCCAACGGTCCCGGCGACGGCAAGCCGAGTCAGCCGGTCACCATCGAGTCGGTCCGCGTCGACTGAATCGCGAAACCCGTTCGGGCCCTGCACTTGACCGAGTGCGGGGCCCGACACGTGTCGCGGCGAGGAAGGCGACCCTAATACTTCGGTTAGGGTTGGCTCAGACCGGAGATACTCCGGCGAGTTCCCGAGCCTGTCGGAATTGTGCGATATATGCTGATAAGCGGCACAGCCGTACGGTTGGGCCGTGGCTTTCTCGGGTAACCTCGAAAGAAGGAGTTCCCGTAGCGTAGTAACCCCTTCACCTGGGCGACCCCCGAGCAAGGGCGCGCGACGACACGGAGTTCTCCCGGTGTCCAAGTTTGCAGCCGGGGCATCCTCCACGGACTACAGTTCGCGTGGCGGTGTCCAGACAACGCACCACAACAACCATAATGTGATCACTGCAGCATCGGGGAGCAGCCATGTCCGAGGAACTGGACGACATCGGCCGCGAGACAGCGGCCATGATGAGGACTATGTTGCAGCTTGCGACACTGGTCGCACTGCGGACCCGCGAGCGTGGTCAAAAAGAAGCCGAAGCGCGCGTCAAGGTCACTGAGGCTCGCATGAAAGAGGCCCGCGAGATGCAGATCCGCGAGGCCCGCGACTCGAAGGCCAAGGACCCGCGCAACACCGAGCTGGCCAGGATGATCGAGAAGCCGATCCCCGAGCGCGGTGTCTCGCTGGAGAAGGATCGCTTCACGGCGCAGGCCGAGGCCACCCGCATGGCGGGCATCGCCGCCGCGCACGCCAAGCCGGTCCTGCAGTACGACTCGCCCGAACGTCGCATGGCAATCGCCGCGCATCTGGCGAAGATGGGCGTCGCGCCCGAACTCGCCGCGGTACGGATGCTGATCGAGGTAGGCCAGGCCCAGCCCCCCATCGAGGCGGTACGCACCCGCCCCGAGGAAGCACCCGCGGTCACCAGGGCCAGGGAACAGGAATCCCGCGGCCTGGAACGCACCAGGTAGACAGCCGAGAAAACGCCCGCTTATCAAGCGGGCGTTTCTTTTTCGCGCTACGTCACTTCCGCACCGGATCGCTTTGCTCACGCGGGCTCATCCGATGCCCTGCCCGGACACCTACATCCGGAAATCACCGATCGTCGGATCACCGAACATCCCGTGCTGCGGCGACTTCAACGGCAACGGACTGAGCATGTCCTTGTGCCCGTTACGCACACTGCAGTACTTGAACGGCCCCTTCGGGTCGAACAGCTTCGCCATGTGCGGATCGGCGTGATCGAGGAACCACACGCTCAATCCCGTTGCCCCGTCGAGCCGGAAGTGCTCCCACGCCCGCCACATCGCGTCCAGGCGGGCGATCGCCTCGGCATGCTGCCACCACTCCGGGCACCACACCGTGTCGCTGAGATCGGTGACCTGACGCCGGTACACCAGACTCAGATAGTTCTCCACGAACTCGACCACGCTCGCGTAGATCATCGGCTGCTGCTGCTGTTCCGTCACGGCCGCGCCTCACCGGCGCGCGTCGTCACCGAAAGTGCTGCGTCCGAGGCTCGCTCGCTGCGCTCGCTCACAGGGGCCTGACCTCCTCGATCTTCCCGAACTCCGGCGGCGGCGTGCCCTTGCTGAGCGACGGCGTGCCCGGAATCAGGTCGGTGATCTCCGTCTTACGCTGCGGATCATGGTGTGAGATGGACTGCTTCACCTCGGCAGCGTACTCGCCCTCCCACCACGGAACCGTACGAACCAGTACCGGCGGCGCGCCGGACGGGAAGACGATCACCCGGCCGCGCGGCAACTGGGCCAAGGCCTGCACGCTGAACGTCTTCGACGACCCGAGCGAACGCGAATAGCTCTTGCCGCCTTTGGATTCCGACACCGAGGCGGACACGACCTCGTAGTCGCCGATCGCCTCGGAACGCTCGCGCAGGAAGTTCGTATCGTCCACCCCGCTGCCGAGCACCTTGATGTTCGCGGCGGCCCACAGCGCGTTCATGCCGGGCTCACCCCAGCAGCGCACGCCCTGCGCCCACGACTGCAGCACGGTCATCACCACGATGCCGCGCGAGCCGAAGTGGCTGTACTGCTTGGGCAGATCCTTCCAGCGCACCACGTTCGCGGCCTCGTCGAGCACCGCGAGCAGCGGAATGGCCAGCCGGCCACCGGCGGACTGCGACGCCTTGCGCATGGCCACATCGATCACGGCCTCGGTCAGCGCACTCACCAGCGGCGCCGCCGAGCCGCGACCCTCCAGCGAGAGGCTGTAGAGGGTGCCATTGCGTTCGATGAACTCGAGCTCGTCGAACTCCCTGCGGTCACCGCCGCGGGTGATCCACGGGTGCACGTTGGACAGCTTGAGGCAGCGGATCATCTTCTTCGCGGTGCCGAAAATGCCACTGCGCGTACGGGCGTCGGTGTTGTACTGCGACGACAGACCCGACGCGGTGTAGTGATGACGGGCCGCGCGCAACAGCTCGATGGGCTCGGTGTCCTGCGGGTTGGTCACCCATTCCCACACCTGCACGATCGGCCTGCTGCCGTTGCGGTCACCGACCGCCGCGGCCAGGAACAGCCCGGCCAGCAGGTCCTCGGCCTCGGGGTCGAAGAACGCGTCGGTCTTGGCGTCGGAGCCGTCGTCACCGTCGGCGAAGTGCCCGGCCAGTCGCGCCGCCCGCATCTCGCAGCCCTCGCGGCGGGCGTCCACCCAGGCCAGCGGATCCCAGAACCAGCTGGGCTCCTCCCCCGCCACACCCTGCGGGTCGAACACGAAGGTGGGACTTCCCTTGGCCTCCCGCACATCTCGGGTCGCGTCCACCACGTCCCGCTTGTTGGAGGTGGCCAGCACCGGCCCGATGGCGGTGAGGATCGCCGGGATCACCCGGGAGGTCGACTTGCCCTGCCGCGGGCCCCAGATGTCGAGGTGCAGATCCTCGTAGGAGCCGTACAGCATCTGGCCGTCGGCGATGCCGATGCCGATCGGCACGCCGGGCACGTCCTCAGTGCCCAGGCGCACGCCGAGCTGCTGCGCCTTCTCCCGCACACCCTTGCCGGTGAGATGGGCGATGGCACCGCCCTGGCCCATCACATTGGCCTTCTCGTCGACCGGCAGCACACCGACGGACCTGCGCTTCTTCAGCTGCTTGCGGATGAGCACCCACGCCACCACCGCCGCAACCACGATCAGCACGATCACCGTAGACGCGCGCGGCCATCGCAGATCACCTCTGATCAGGTCCGCGACGATGGCAATCGGATTGATCGGGATCGACTGCGTCGGGAACGACAGCATGTTGCCCAGATGCAGCGACAGCCAGAGCGTTCCGAGGATCGCGAACCCGGCGTATAGCAAAATGAGGGTTGCGTCCGGCCCGATCGCGGCCGGATCTTTTACCGGCTTCTTCGCCATGGCTGCCTCCTCTTTCTCTGCGGAAATGTCTTGGGGTTCAGCGGAACGCGTCGAGCCGCCAGCCTTCGGGCGTGCGCACCACGGTGGCGATCACCGTCGCGGGCGGCAACGTCTCCTTGCGGCCGTTCGGGTAGACGACGGTCTGCTCGATGCCGATCTTGAACTGCTGCATGTTCGGGTCGCCGCCGCTGGGCGGCTTCTCCCCGGAGGCGAAGGTGAACGCCTCCACGCGCGCCTTCGCGGCGGCCCAGTCCGCCCACTGCAACGTGGTCCGCGGCGTCTCCAGGCCGGTCGGCGAGCCGTCCAGCATGCGAACCAGGCTGGGGCCCAACCACTTCCGGGCACGCGTGAGCGATGCGCCCTGGGCTTCGGTGGCCGGCTGCCAGGTGTAGATCTCCTTCAGCGCGGCCACCGCGACACCGTCGGGCGTGACCGGATCGGGGGCGGGCACGCCCTCGAGCAACCGGGTCGTTGACGTAGCCGGGGGCGCGCCACCGGATCCGGTGTCCGCACCGTCTCCGCGACCACAGGCCGCGCCCAGCATCGCGACGCTCACCACCAGCATCACCACCAGTTTCGCGCGTACCTGTGCCGTGTCCGATATGCGGCGGGGTTCGCCGCTCCCACCGCTGTTATTCCAGGCTAACCGCATCGACCGATACTTCGGCAGTCCCGAGGTCGCGTGTTCGGATTCGTTGCCCGCGATCACAACACCCTCCTCGCCCGGCTGTCCCCCGGCACCTGCACCTCGCCGACACCGCCGCCGCCACGCGTGCCCGGCACGGCCTGGATCATCCGTCCATTGCCGGAGTAGATGCCCACCTGTGCGGGTCCGCGCGGACCGAACGAGCTGAACACCAGATCCCCCTCCTGAATCTTGCTCATCGGCACCTCGACACCCGCCTCCCACTGCTGTTCCGCGGTGCGCGGCAAGGTCACCGAGCCGGACGAGGCAGCGAATACCGCGGCGGCGGTCAAGCCCGGACCGTCCAGTCCGCCACCGCTGGGCCCCTGCGGGCCACCGCCACCCCACACGTACGGGGTGCCGAGCCAGTCGTGCGCGGCCTCGACGATCTGACTGCCGCCGCCGCCCTCCTCGGGTGCGAACCGGCCGAGCGCGCCCGGCGCGCGGTACTGCGCCTCCATCGCGAGAATGTTCGCCACGTAGGGCTGGGTCTCGGACAGGTGCGCCGCAACCCGATTCGGCATGCCGCCGGACGCGAGCACCGCGCCCTCACCGGCGTTGTAGGCGGCCAGCGACAAGGCGGTGATGTCGCCCTGCACCTTGCCCTCGGCCTGCCACTGCGTGATCTTGTTGGCAATGGCGCACATATAGCGGCCCTGCCCGATGATCGCGTCACCGTCGTCCCACACGCTCGCGCTGCCGTTGCCGTCGGCGTCGATCACATAGGGCTGACCGTCGTCCGGGTTGACGCTGACCGCGGTGGTCGGCAGGAACTGGGCCAGACCCTGCGCGCCGGCGGGCGAGGTGGCGCCGCGGCGGAAGCCGGACTCCTGCTTGCCCTGCGCGGCGAGCAGCGACGGGGTGATCTGCGGGCAGATGGAACCCGCACGGCGATACCAGATTTCGAGCTCCGGCGGCACCTTGCCCGCGGCCAGCGCGCCGCCCGCGCTGCCGAAACCACGGGTGCAGCGCGGATCGTTGGAAAAGGCCTGCGCGCCACCGACATCCGGGGTCGGCGCGCCGTCCAGCCAAGGCAGCGGGTCGATCTGGCGGCCGCCGGTGAACCGGCCGCCGGGGACGATCTCGAAATGCAGGTGCGGGCCGCTGGATTCGCCCGCGGAGCCGACCTGGGCGATCGGCTGGCCCGCGGTCACCGTGTCGCCGACGCGCACGTGCACGCCGGAGTCCCACATGTGGCCGTAGACGGCGGAGTACGCGCGGCCGTTGGTGTCGATCGAGTCGACGACGATCCAGTTGCCGAAACCCGATGCGGGCCCGGCGGCTACCACCCGGCCGTCGGACACCGAGTAGATGGTGGTGCCGTCGGTGGCGGCCAGGTCGATGCCGAGGTGCTTGCCGCCGCGCGCGCCGAAAACGTCCGACACCGTGAAGGTCCCGGTGGCCAGCGGCAGGGTGCGCCGGATCGGTCCGGCACCGGCGGCCAGCGACGGCGCGCCCGAGCTGGTCGGGTTCTGAGTCCCCGACGGCGGCGCCGCTGCGGCGGGATTCGCCTGGGTACCTGAGGGATTCGCGCGCGGATCACCCGGCGCGTAGCCACCCAGCGGCGGCAGATTCGATTGGGTGCCGAGGATCAACGCGCCCTCGCACGGGTCGTCGGCCGAGGGCAGCACGATGACCACCACGAGGGTCATCAACCCGAGCACTGCGATCAGGGCTCCCCACAGCAGCCCCTTCCCGGTCACCGCGGCCTCGCCGGGCCCGGCCCTCCACGCCGGCGCGGCAGCGCAAGGTTCACTGCCCGCGCCGGGATTCGTTGAGGGTGTCGGCCAGGGTGCGGTTCATCTCCGCGGCGGCCGCCAATTGTTGTTGCAGCAGCGCCACTTTGCGGCGCAGCGCGGACGCGTCCAAGCGCTCCAGGCTGGGGCCCTCGGCCGCGCGCACCCAGTTGCGCACCGAGTTCGTATGCACGCCGATCTGTTCGGCGACCACGCGACAGGCTTCCGACTCACTGCGCATCTGCCCGGTGAGCGCGACGACCTGCTGAACAGCGGCCTGACGCACCTCGGGCGACACCCGGCGATAGGAGCGGTGTGGCATCATCCGACGCACCTCCTGGTGGGCAGGTGCCTCGGTAAACCGGATCTCGGCTGATCTGTCATGCGGCGCTCCCGCTCGGCGAATCCGTCCCTCGGGCAGTCGATTCGGTGAATTCGCTGAACCGCTGGTTGGTGTCGTGAATACCGCTCTCCTTCTCCGAGAGCGTGAACTCCATGTGGAACGGAATGCCGGGGCGCCGATCCTCGCCGATCTTCAGCAGGAACTTGCCGGTGCCCGGCGGCGACGGCCGCAGCTGGCCCGGTTTGAGGGCCTCTCCGGTCAACGCCTGCGGCGCGGACCAGCCGGTCACCATCTGTTCCTCGGCGGAGGTGAACGGCACGATGCTGTCCAGCCGCTTGACCTCCTCGCCGGGCAACGCGCCGAAGATCTTGGCGCGCGCGCGTTCCAGGAAGCCGAGCGCCTTGGCGATCGCGGCTTCCGAACCCAGGGCCTGCAAATCCTTGATCGTGTGACTGATCATGATCAGCGAGGTGGCGATGCCACGCTGCAGACGGGTGAGCTCGTCGACGCGGTCGACCATGAAGTCGCCGAGGCCGAGTACCTGCCACAGCTCGTCCATCACCACCTGGAAGTAGCGCTGCGGCCCGAGATCCGCGTCGGAGAGCACGTGCGCGGCCTCGACCGAGGCGAACCCGTCGGCCCAGCAGGCCAGCATCACCGCGGCTTTGAGCTTCTTGTCGCCGGTCGGGATGTGCGAGACGTCGATGCAGACCGCGACCGCACTGGTGTCGATCGGCACCGAGGTCTGCCCGTTGAAGATCGCGCCGAACGGGCCCTGGGTGAGCGCGCGCAACGAGCGACGCAGGTTCTTGATCGCGTTCTGATACTCGTTGGGGTCGTCGGCGCCCGCGTCGAGCATCAATTCCTCGCCGCCCGCGACGATCACCTCGAGCAGGTGCTCCATGATCGGCGGCTGGTCCGGGGTGTAGCCACTGCCCGGCTGGTAGAGGATGCGCAGCGCGGTGGCGATGAGCGTCTCCTCGAAGTCGCGCACCCTGGCGCCGCGGACCAGTTCGACCAGACCCGCGATGAGGGTCACCTGGCGCGCCCGCAGGTCCTGCAGCACCTGAATCTGCAAGGCGGGGTGGTCATCCAGGCGCGGCACCACCGCGCCCAGCACACCCGCGGCGAGCGGGTTGAGCTTGCCGTGGCCGTAACCGAGGTCGATCACCTGGCCGCCGACCAGCTCCACCATCTTGCGATAGTCCGGCTTGACGTCGGCCAGGATCAGCGGCGTGATGCCCTGGGCGATACCGCCGAGCACGATCCGGCGCACCAGCGACGACTTACCGAAGCCGTTGAGTCCCAGCACGAAAAGGCTCGGCGCGGTGATGAAGCTGCCGCGCATGAACCAGTTCATCGGGTCGAAGCAGACCGGGGCGCCGGTATGCAGATGCGAGCCCAGCGGGGTGCCGATCAGCGGCGCACCGGCACCGACCGACCAGGGCCACAGGCCGGCGACCTGCGCTGTGGTGGCCCGGTATTCGACCGGGCGGCCGACCACGTTCATCCGGCCGCCGCCCTCACCGGCGTAGCCGCGATCGGTGAGTTGGGCGGTGCTGCGGTCGAATCCGTCCTCGAAGACCTGCTCGGCGCGCGCGGCGTAGTTGCGGCGCCGGATGTCGTCGGTGCGAATCCGGAACTGCGCGAAGGCCGCCCGCAGGCCGGTCTGCTCGCGGACGATCATCTCCAGCTTGGCGCGGGTCTGCTCGTCGAGCAGCGGCGGGCCGGAGTTCTTGCGCCGGTCGGCCTTGGCCTTGGCGCGCAGCGCCGCCTTGTCCATCACCGGCGTGCCCATGGCCCGGTCGGCGGTGTAGTCGGTCTTGGTGGGGCGCTGTGGATTACGCGCGGCCCGCGAGCCGTTGCGATCTCGCACACCGCGCTCGGGCTTGCCGTTGCGCGCCGCCTTCTGCGCGCGCGGATCCGCCTTCTGGCCGCGCTGCTCCGAACGCGCCGGACGGTCGCCGCGCGCGGCCGCGCCGTCGCGAGTGCGTGCGGGTCGCTCGGCCGCACCGTCGCGAGCGCGCGCAGACCTGGCCGCGTCGCCGCGTGCCCGATCCGAACTGCGCTCGCCCCTGCCGGTTTCGGCCCGTGGCCGATCACCGTCGGGCCGTGGCCGATCACCGTCGGCGCGCACGCGATCGCCGTCGGCGCGCGACCGATCAGAACGCGACCCGTCCGCGTGGGCGCTCTCGGCCCGCGCCCGACGCTCGGCCGCCGCCCTGGCGCGCTCGCGCTCGGACTTCTCGTCGAGTCCCGATCGGTCGTCGCTCACCCGCGCCGCGCCCCTGCCGAATCGCCGTGGCCGGTCCGGCATCTCCTCGATGCCGGAGCGTTCCCGCACGCCGGGACGGCGCCTGCGCTCGGCCGGTGGGCGCTCGCCCCACTCGTCACGTGCCATGAATCGATCACCCCGCCAGTGCCTTCGGAATAGTCGCGTGCTCCGGCAGGATCACCCCGCAACCGAGCGAGGCCGCGAAGGCCGCCGCCTGGTAGCGGTAGCACCGCCGGATCTTCAACCGCGCCTGCGTCGACAGGTCGCGCGTGATGGCTTCGATACGCGGCAGATCGCCGCGCAGGGGCTCGGTGATGGTCACCAACGCCCCGAAGCGGGTCACACCGTGACCCCGGGCTTGCTCCTCACGGGCCTGCTGGGTGGCGCCCACTCGCAGGGTCGCGGCCGCGGAGACCACGCCCCGCTCGCTCTGCTGGGCCACCAGCGCGTTCTTGAAATCGTCGTCGACGATCTCGGCGGCGTCGGCGGCCGAGTGCGGCCGGTACACGATCGCGATGCGCTTGCGCGGCACTTCGGGATTGGGCGCGAGCAGCCGTTGCAGCACCCGCTCGTCCACCGCGCCCTCCGGCGCCGCGTCCATCTCCCAGGTGACCGAGCGGCCACCGTCGTGCACCAGGTGGTCCCACTTCTCGTCGTGCGAAACCGGGCCCGCGTCAGCCCAATCCAGGCCGTGGCCGTCGGGTTCGCTTGCGGCGACTTCCAAGTCGGCCTGCGAGGCCGGGTCGTAGCTGCGCCGGATGAACGAGATCACCTCGTCGGCCGACATCGGCTGGGCACGCACGCCCGCCTCGGCGAGCGCCGCGCAGATGCCGGGCAGGCGACGGCCGATCTCGACCGCCTCCTCAGCGGGGTTCTTGCGGCGCTCGGCGGTGGTGGCCTTGAAGGTGATCGCCACCCGGGGCAGCAGCTGCACCCGCTCCTGCGGCAGCTCGGTGGCGAGCTCGTACATCACCTGCTGGGCCAGCTCCGGCGCGTCCGGCCGGGTGATGGTGGAAACCTCGGTGAGCAAACGGTTTCCGGTCTCCGGCACGGTATCGATCACCGGCACCACCGCGACGATGTCGCTGGTCTGGCCGACCGAGGCGAGGAAGGTGCCCCACGCCGACACCCAGCGGTCGATCACCGGCTGGTCGACCGCCTCGTGGCCTTGCGGCCAGGCCCGCAGCACCACGGTGTACTGGGCGAACTGCGGCAGGTGGATCATGCCGAAGCTGTAACCGCCCGCGTCGATGCCCTCGTACAGCTTCGACGGCGCGAGCAGACCCGGCAATCGGGTGACGCCGCCGGGGATCCGGGAAAACCGGCCACCCCGGTACACGTGCTCGCCGCGCTTGCGCGAGCGCATCCAGTTGAACATCATCAATCCCGTCTCGTAGCCCGAGCGGCCCCCCGTCCGCCACACCAGTGGAACCATCACCACGACGCCGGTGACGCCGACGATCAGACCCCATTTGAAGCCGCCGACCATCGCGGTGATCAGTGCCGTGATCACCACCACGAAGCCGATCACGGTCTCTTCCCAGCGCAGCCCGAAAAGGCCTGCGCTGCGGGGCTTCTGCCACAGCCCGTACGAGCGACGCTCGTAGGTATCGTTCGTCGTCATCGTCATCGCGGAATGGTGCTCCTCCCGAGGTCGGGCGATCGATTCGCCCAACGGTCACCGGCCACATCACCCATTGCCTGATCCGCACGGTTCAGGCTGCTCGTCGCGGCGCGGGCCGCGCCGATCCGGCCCGCCGCACGTGTAGCACCGGACGGTACTCCCGCCGCGCCGCCGGGCCCGGAGGCGCGCGGTGCCGCACCGCCGGCAGGGCCACCACCACCGCGTGGCGGGGTCGGGCGTGGTGCGCCGCTGCCGCGTCCACCCGCGCCACCCGGCGGGCGCGGACCGGTGCCGCTGCCGCCGACGTAGCCCGGTGCGCCCGAGGCCGCAGTGCCTTTGACGCCAACAGCTTTGGTGCCCATGGCGCCAAGTGCCCCGGCGGCGAGCAGGGTGCCGCCGGTCGCGGTGAGACCGGAGCCGCCGCTGCCGACGATCGCGACCGCGGGCGTGACCAATCGCATCAGCGCGGGCAGCACAAACGCGACGCTGCAGAGCAGCACGATGGCGACCAGCATGCGTTGCGCCTGTTCACCATCCGGCAGATTGTTCACCGGGGTCATCGAATCCACATGCCCCGCAGTGGTGAACGCGATCATGTAGACGATCGCGGCCACCGGTTTGTACAGCATGAAAGCGATGATCCAGCCGATCAGCTTCTGGTAGGACTGTTTTCCGACATTCATCCCGGACGCGGCCGCCGCCAACGGCAGTACACCGGCCGCGATGATCAGCAGCCCCTGCCGGACGATGGCGAGCACGATCTGCGCGAGCGCGCCGAGCAGGCCGACGACCGCGATGATCAGCACCAAGCCCGGCGAGAAGGCCTGGAGCTTACTGGTTTTCACCATCAGCTCGGCCAGGTCCTTGGCGTTGCCGTTGGTCGAGTCGTTGATGATCCACTCGGAGAAGCGATCCGAGGCCTGGGTGCCCGCGACGATCACCGCGCCGAGCATCCAGGAGCTGAACACCACTCTGGCGAACATGCGGAACGATTCGGCGGCCTCGTTCATCGTGGCCCCGCGTCTCGCCTCGGCCAGTCGGGCGCCGGACAGGATCACCGAGGCTATCAAGAGCAATATCTGAGCTTGATAGGTGTAGTCGTTGATCTTCGTGAACAACGAACCCGAATCACTGGCCGCCTCGTTGGGCACCTTCATCCAGAAGGTCAGCGCCAGAATGATGGCCTCGCCGAGGCCCTTCATCAGCGAGTCGACCACCTTGCCGAAGGTCGAGTCCCACGCCTTGTCCTTGACCGCGGTGGCCGCCTGACCCGGATGCGAGGCGGCGTTGCCCGCCTTGCACGCGGCGGAGGCGGCGTCGCCCAGCGAGATACCGGGCAGGCCGACATTGTCGAGCGTGTCGTGGATCTCGTTGCACGTCTCGTCGAAGCCGTACTGCTGTCCGTAGGCCACGGTCGGCGTCGCCATCATCACCGTGAAGATGACCGCGAAGATCGTGAGTATCCGCCTCACCATTGTGTGCACCCCTCGCTGCTCCGCAGGACGGCCATCAATTTGTCGTCGAGCCTTTCCGATCGTGCTCACCATTTCGTCCACCCGCCCAGCGATTCGATGTACTCGGTTTGTGCGGAGTTGGACGTCGAGGGCTTGAGTCGCCAGTCACCGGCATCCCAGACCATGACCAGGCGGATCGCCGCCCATAACTGTTTGCCGTCGACCACCGGCCCGCGCGAGGCGAGCCGGACGATGGCCAGGTCGTCGGCGTAGTCATCGACCTTGAACGCGTCCGAGGCGATGAAGTATTTGGTGACCCGCTCGGGCTGCTGTTCGGGCAGCCGGTCGCTGGCGAGCGCCTTGTCGTAGGCGGCGATCTGCTGGGCGGAGACGCGCACCTGGGTGACGTACAGATCGCGATCGGCCGGACGGGCGTTGAGCCGGTAGGTGATCTGCGCCGCGGCCAGCACCGCGCCCTGCGGCGTGTGCGAATAGCCAACGGCCAGACCGTCTTCGATCCGGGTGGGCCCATCCGAGGTGGAGAACGGCACGGAGGCGCCGTACACCCGCTGCCAGCCGCGCGGCCCGGTGGTGCCTTCGGGCGCCTGGGTCAGCCAGTCACCGTCGGACGGCTTGCGCTGCCGCGTGGGATCCTGCGGAAGTGGTTGCCCGGCAGGGTTGTTCGGCACGTCGACGCGCCTGCCGAGGATGTCGACCTCGGGGGCGGCGAAGCCGGTGCCGCCCGCGGCCTCGGCGGGCGCGGGGGTGCTACCCACGGCGCTGCCGCCGTCGTCGCGGCTGATGTAGACGACGATTCCCGCGATCACGATGAGCGCCAGCACGGCTGCGGACGCGACGGCACCGAAGGAGACGCGATCGCGCGCGTAAGACTCCTTCTCTGTCACTGTGGTGCCTCCAATTTCACTGTGCCATCAGGTGTTACATCGATCGAGTCGATCGGTCTCGCGGTAGAGCCCGGGTCGGGCAGCCGTAACAACCAGTCCTGGCCGACCCATTCGACGGTGGTGTGGTTCACCGCCTTCGAACGATCGGAGTACTCGGTGTGCACGTCGACGGTGCTGCGCTGATCGGTGTACCCGGTGATCCGGTAGCCGAGCACCCGCGGCGCGTAGTCGGGGGTGGCGGGCCCGGTGATGGACAGCTGGATCCGGTTGATCGCCCACTCGTCCTTCGCCGGTCCCGGAACCACTTCCCGCGCAGCCACTTTCGCCCACTGACTGTCGGTGGCCACGGCCAGCCGCACCGCATGGTGGATCGCGGCCACGCCCGCACCGCGCGGCGAATGCTCGAAACCCGTTGCGGCGCCGTCGGCCACCGACTTCGGGCCCTGCTCGGTGTGCGGCAGCGGTACGCCCTGGAACGGCTGCCACCGCACGCCGGTCGGTGCCGCCGACAGATCCGGCCCGGCCGGCTCGTCGGTGCCGCCGCAACCGGCCGCCGCGATCAGCAAGACCGCGCCTGCCGCCCCCATGGTCCCCCTGCGCCTGTTCATGTCGGTAGGAACGCCAGCGCGATCCCCGACGCTGCGCTCGCCACTATCGCCCCGAGCAGGCTCATCAATACCCCGTGCGAGGCATCGTTCATCGCGAGGTCGCCGTTGCGCAACTCCAGCCACAGCTTGCCCGCGGAGACGATCAACCACGCAAGACACACCAGGAGGACGAACCAGAGCAGCCAGTTCAGCAGCTGCATGAGCGGCTCCAGTACCTCCGAGGGCATCTGCTTGTACGCCAGCAGCTCCGCTGCCGACACTCGCACGGTAGACATCGCGAACATCAGGTCCCAATAACGGCGTTCATGATGGTGCCGGCGCTGGTCGCGACGACGCCGCCGATCATGGCGCCTGCCACCATCTTCGGCGAGTCCAGCCCGCCGCCAGTCCATTTCTCCCAGGCGAACCTGCCGCCCGCGTAGATGATCCCGCAGATACCCGACAACAAGACGAACCAGGTGAGATAGCGCACGAGCAGCAGGAACTTCTCGGAGCCGGGGGGCGCCTCGGGCGTCGGGTTACCGACCTGCGCGAGTACGGTGCCGTACGTGTCCTGCACGGCGAGGAGAATCATGCTCATCGGGTGCCTTTCTCGAAAGTAGTGGGGTAGTCGCCGATTCGATGCGTACGTTCACTGATCGGGTGGCTTTCTGGCCCGGTCGCGCGCCGGATCGCCGAGTGCTGCCTCCTCCAGTGCCGTTCGAGCCGCCGCGACGATGTCGGCGCCCAGCTCCCTGACATCGAGCGGTACCTCCTCCAGCGGGTCGATCTTGCGTTTCTTCGGTGGCAGTGGGTCACCGGGTGCCCACACCGGCAACTTCTCCGGTTCCACCAGCGTCCATTCCTCATACCACGGGACCTGCCACAGCTGACCGGCCAGCGAGCCGACCACGTCGCGGTAGCGGCGGATCTCGGCGGGCAGCCGGCCGGGGCGCGCGGCGACGGTGATCAGCCCGAGCACCTCGCAGGACCCGGCGAAACCCGAATGATGTTGGCGCAGTAGGTCATGCGCGCGAGTGAGGCCCGCGATGGTCTCTCTGGCCACCAGGACGACGAAGGGGGACTCGCGGTCGAAGACGCCGGGCCAGCGGCGGCCCGAATCCGCCGCGGGCGCAAGCACATGCGCGAGGCTACTGGCTCCGGCACCGCCGTGCACACCCAGCAGCCAGACCAGCGGGGCCCGGCCGACGCCGGGCACCGGACGGTCCCAGATCGGTGCGCGCCGGGACTCCGGCGGGGCGACCACGCCTGCGGGTGCGGATTCGGTGTGACGGCGAAATTTCATGGCGGCGGTCATGATGCCACCCCGGTCAGCAGGCGCCCATAGGCCCGGCGCGTCTCGGCGGCCAACGACGCGTGGCGGACCAGCTCGCCCCTGGCCAGGTGGGGGTCGTACGGTATTTCCCTGATGTCGCGCACCCAGCCGGACAGATGCTCGCGCAAATGCTCGGCAACCCGCGACTCGGTGCCCGGATGTTGGTGTGAGACAACGATTGTGGTGTCGCCGACGATGCCGCCGCCCTGCCCTTCGGTCGAGTCGCCGAACTGGTCGTCGAGCCATTCCAGGGTCACCCGCAGCCGGTTCGCGGCGTCGGCGCGAGCCGGAATGGCAAGCACCAGAGCAACATCCGCGTCATCGAGCAGCGGGCGCAGCTGCCGTCCGGCAATCGGGCTGCCGCCGTCGTAGACCGCCGTGAAGCCCGCGTCGTACACCGCCCGCGCCACCGTGAGGTAGGTCGCCCGCCTGCGCAGCGGCGCGGCGTCGCGCCACAGCAGGCCGATGCCCGAGGTCGCCCGGGACAGGCACTCCTTCAGCGGGGCCGGTTCGTCGTCGCCGCGGCCGTACAGCCAGGACTGCAGGCTGATCGGGTGTAAGTGCTCGTCCGCGCCGCGCAGCGCGAGGTCGCTGCCCGCCGCGGTCGCGTCCACGGCCACCGTCGGGGTGCCCGCCATGCCGAGTTCACCCGCGATGCCCAGCACCGTCGTGGTGGTGCCCGCACCACCGCAGCCACCGACCACCAGGATGGGGCGTTGCAAAGGTTGTTCCGCACCGGAACCGCCGCCCTTGCCGCGCCGCAACCGCACCACCGGAGCCTTGGAGCGCACGGGCCGGCCCGACGGTTCACCCTGGTCGGGTGCCTCGTCGAGCCAGCGGCTCCAGTCCTCTCCCATCGCTTCCTGCTCTCCTCTATCCGGCCGCGATACCCGTGATCAGGGTGCGACCGTCGATCACCGCGGTGGTGACCGTCTGCTTGTTGTACGTGGCGGGCACGCCGCCGGGGCGGTACTCGGTGACCTCCACCGAGTACCGGTTGTCCGAGATGGTCACGATCCGCACGCAGTGCGCGGTGCCCGCCGGGATCGTGTCGATACCGCGCTGGATGGTCGCGGCGGGCGATACGGCGGCGTCCGGGGCGACGACCTCGCGGACCCGCTCGCCGGAGCGCTCCACGTAGTACGCGTACTGGAACGCGAGGATGGCGTCGGGACCCGAAGTGGTGCCGCCCTTTTCGGCCGCACGCACGATCGCCGCGGCGCGCTCGGTCGGGCAGGCGCCGGACGGACGGCTGGTGTTCACCCCGGCCTGCGAGCGGCCGCGCAGGCTGTCGGTACTCACGCCCGCCTGCACGCTGCCCATGGTGAACTGCACCGAGGCCGACGAGGTGGGCAGTCGCGGCGTCGCGGCGCGGTGGGTGGACGAGTTCAGCAGGAACAGCACCCCTGCGGCAGCCGCGCCGAGCAGTAGCACTGCGATGACCAGCACCACGAACACGCGGCTGCGGCGCGAGCGCCGGGCGCGGGCCTCCAGCCGCAAGGCACTGGACGAGCGCGGTCGCGGCTCGTCCAGGTGGTCGTCGTAGTCATCGTCGTCGTCGGGCCAGGGGAAACGCACCAGGTCCGCGTCGCGCGGGGTGTAGTCGTCATCCGGGCCGGGTGCCCGGCCTACCCAGTCCGACCAGCCGCCGGTGAATTCGCTGCGCTGCGCACGGAGGTCGTCGGGGACCTCGGGTTCGCGGATGTAGTGCGGATATCGGGCGGGCCCGTCCTCGTCCAGGTGCTCCGAACTCGGTTCGCCGGGCGGCACCGGTGCCGTCTCCGGCTCGAGCGCGGCGTACCACCGGGACAGCTCTTTGTACGACTTCAACATTCCCCCGTTCCCGCTGAGCGAGGCGCATTGTTCCGCATCGTCGGACCCTCTCGGCGATCAGTTCGTAGAGAACGGGTAGATGTGGGCGGTGCCGGGTCGAACGGTGGGCGGAATCGACGTCGCGCCGCCGGATGAGGCGCCGTCGGCTCCTGTCCCGAACGGAAATTGTCCCGTACCGGACGAATTCGGCGTAGTCGACGCGCCGGATTGCTCGCCGAAGAATCCCGAGGGCGGCTTGTCCGCTCCACCCTGTGGCCTGCTGTTCATGCCGAATGCACCGGCAATATCGCGCGCTACGGCGGCGAGCCAGTCGGCCACGAAAGTGGTGGGCGTGTCGCCGTTGGCAGCGACCGTCGCGGTGTTGTACGCACCGTGCCGCTGCACCGTGTCCCAATACCGCACCCAGGTGGCGGTGTTGAGCAATTCGCTGTTGTCGGTGATGTTCTGCACCACCGCGTCGAACGCCTGATTGACCAAGCGGACGCCGGTGGTCGGCGGGACGAGCTGGGTCACCGCACCGACCAGCTTGGCGCCGAGCGAGAGCAGCGCGGCGGGCGGGTTCGACAGGCCCGCGGTGGCCAGTTCGGCGATGGTCGACGGGTTGAGCACCGTTTTGACCACCGTGACGACCGCGTTCAACCCGATCATGCCGACCTTCAGCAGCGCCTGTAGCGCGCTGGGAAGGTCGAGTGGGGTACGCGGGTCGGCGGCGTCGGCCAAACGCTCGGAGATCGACTTCTTGGGCGAGATGGCCAGGGTGGCGAGCGAGTTGCCCTGCACGTCCTCGTTGACCACCTTGGTCGCGGTCTTGATCGAGGTGTAGGCCAGCGCCTGGGCGATGGAGACCAGCGAGGCGATCGGGTCGCCGCCGCTGAGCTTGGACTGGCCGACGACGTTGGTGACCGCCTTCAGGATCGGCGCGCCCTGCGGTGCGTCGCAGGCGAGATCGCCCGCCGCACAGAAACTGGCCACGCGACCGGTGAGCGCACCGAAGTTGGCCGCCCGGTCCCGGTCGGGGCCGATGCCACCGCCTGCAGCGGGCGGCTGCGGTAGCGCGGCGATGCCGGCGAGCTGATCGCCCGCGGTGCCGGGGGCCGGATCCGGTGATGCCTTGCCCGGCGAGCCGGGGAACAGCGCGGCGCCGGGGTTGCGGGTCGGATCGGCGAACAACGCGACCGCCGCGACCTTCTCGGCCGGGAGTATCCCCTGCCCCTGGCCGATCTCCTGGGCGAACATCGAGGCGACGTGTGCGCCTTGCGAATAGCCGACTACCGCGAACCGGGTTTCCGCGCATCGGTCGGCGACGGCCTTGGCCATGGTGCGCAGCCGGGCCAGCCCGCCGGTGACCGATTCGGCGTAGGGCATCGCGCTGCCGCCGGTCACCCCGCCGAAGCCGGATTCGTATGGCACATAGGCCCGGTCGACCAGTCCGGGGCCGTTGGCCTTGGCCAGCATCGGCCGGAAGACGGTGGACAGCATGCCGGTGTCGGTAGCAGGTGCCGCATCCGGTGACGATTCGCCTGTGCCCTGAATTCCCAAGGCGTACAATGCCGGACACGCGCTGAGCGCGATATCGGTCGAAGGGCCTGCGGGATTCGGTGGACCGGCCACGGCGATACCCGCCGTAGCCACGGTCACGGCGAGTGCTGTCAGCACCACCGTGAGTCTTGCCGAATAATTTGTCATAGCGATCCGCAATCAATCCGTGTTGCCGCAGTTACCCTCAACGCCATGAAACGCAATAGACCGTAACAGATTCCGGCTATTGCTGGGGCATCGCCGAAAACTTTCCGCGAACTGCCGAAACGGGTTTCACACATTCCCGCGTGCCGAGCAACCTCTTCCGGCAACTTTCCGACGGTCTGAAAATGAGAGCAACCACTCGGCGACCCACCGGTCACGCGAATTCCCTACCGGGACTCCATCTTCCGTTCGCCCGATGGCTTCAGCATTCGTGCAGATATCTCCCGCGTCGCTGGCCGTTCGCCGGAAGGTTGCCAGGCGCATGACAATTGACATGTCAAGGGGAGGTGACCGGGTAGGGGTATTCGCTAGGGGTTAATTCAGGCAGCGGAGGTTACGCGGTAGACGTCGTAGACGCCTTCCACATTCCGGACCACATTCAGCAGGTGTCCCAGGTGCTTCGGATCGCCCATCTCGAAGGTGAACTTGCTGATCGCAACCCGGTCGCCGTGGGTGGCGACCGACGCGGACAGGATGTTCACCTTCTCGTCGGCCAGCACCTTCGTCACGTCGGACAGCAGGCGGGTGCGATCGAGCGCCTCGATCTGGATGGCGACCAGGAACACCGAGGATGGGGACGGCGCCCAGGAGACTTCGATGATGCGCTCGGCCTGATCCTGCAACGACCCGGCATTGGTGCAGTCGGTGCGGTGCACGCTCACCGCGCCGCCGCGGGTCACGAAGCCCATGATCTCGTCACCGGGCACCGGGGTACAGCACTTGGCCAGCTTGGCCACGGTGCCCGACGCGCCGGGAATCAGCACACCCGCGTCGCCGGTGGTCCGCTGCCTGCTCGGCGTGGTCGACGGGGTGGACCGCTCGGCCAGCTCGTTCTCCACGTCACCGATGCCGCCCAGCTGCGCCATCAGTCGCTGCACCACGTGGTGCGCCGAGACCTGATGCTCGCCGACCGCGGTGTACAGGGTGGAGATATCGGTGTAGTGCAGCTCGTGCGCGACCGCGGTCATCGCGTCGACGCTCATCAGCCGCTGCAGCGGGAGACCGACGCGGCGGACCTCCTTGGAGATCTGCTCCTTGCCGTTCTCCAGCGCCTCCTCGCGGCGCTCCTTGGCGAACCACTGCCGGATCTTGGCCTTGGCGCGCGGGGACACCACGAAGTTCTGCCAGTCGCGGCTCGGCCCGGCGTTCTGCGCCTTCGAGGTGAACACCTCGACGACCTCGCCGTTCTCCAGCTGCCGTTCCAGCGCGACCAGGCGGCCGTTCACCCTGGCGCCGATGCACTTGTGCCCGACCTCGGTGTGCACCGCGTAGGCGAAGTCGACCGGTGTCGACTTCTGTGGCAACGTGATCACATCACCCTTCGGGGTGAACACGAAGATCTCCGGCGACTTCAGGTCGAAGCGCAGCGACTCCAGGAACTCCGCCGGGTCGGCCGCCTCGCGCTGCCAATCGAGCAGCTGCCGCATCCACGCCATGTCGTCGACCTCGGTCGAGTCGTTGGAGTGCTTGCCGCGGGTCTCCTTGTAGCGCCAGTGCGCGGCGATGCCGAACTCGGCGGTGCGGTGCATGTCCTGGGTGCGGATCTGCACTTCCAGTGGCTTGCCGTCCGGGCCGACGACCGTGGTGTGCAGCGACTGGTAGACGCCGTAGCGCGGCTGGGCGATGTAGTCCTTGAACCGGCCCGCCATCGGCTGCCACAGCGAGTGCACCACGCCGACCGCCGCGTAGCAGTCGCGCACCTCGTCGCAGAGGATGCGGATGCCGACCAGGTCGTGGATGTCGTCGAAGTCCTTACCCTTGACGATCATCTTCTGGTAGATCGACCAGTAGTGCTTGGGCCGACCCTCGACGATCGCGTTGATCCGCGACGCCGCAAGGGTATTCACGATTTCCGCGCGCACCTTCGCCAGGTAGGTGTCGCGCGACGGCGCGCGATCCGCGACCAGCCGCACGATCTCGTCGTACTTCTTCGGGTGCAGGATCGCGAACGCGAGGTCCTCGAGCTCCCACTTGACCGTCGCCATGCCGAGCCGATGGGCAAGGGGCGCAATGACTTCGAGCGTCTCCTTGGCCTTCTTCGCCTGCTTCTCCGGCGGCAGGAAGCGCATGGTGCGCATGTTGTGCAGCCGGTCGGCGACCTTGATCACCAGCACGCGCGGGTCGCGCGCCATCGCGATGATCATCTTGCGGATGGTCTCGGCCTCGGCGGCCGCGCCGAGATTGACCTTGTCCAGCTTGGTGACGCCGTCGACCAGGTGCGCGACCTCGGCGCCGAAGTCCAGGGTGAGCTGCTCGAGCGAGTAGCCGGTGTCCTCGACGGTGTCGTGCAGCAGCGCGGCCACCAGCGTGGTGGTGTCCATGCCGAGCTCGGCCAGGATGTTGGCCACCGCGAGCGGGTGGGTGATGTACGGATCGCCGGACTTGCGGAACTGGTGCTTGTGCCGCTCGTCGGCCACGTCGAACGCGCGCTGCAGCAGCGTCAGGTTGGCCTTCGGGTACAGCTCGCGGTGCACGCTGGCCAGCGGCTCCAGCACCGGCTTCACCGCGGCGATGCCGCGCTGACCGGTCATCCGGCGGGCAAGCCTGGCCCGCACCCGGCGCGAGGCCGAGGTGGGCACGGCGGCCGAGGCGCCCGGCGGGCGTGGTGGGGTCGGCGTTGCGGCCGGGGTGCCGGACTTCGGCTGCTCTCCCCCGGTGGCGGCACCGTTCGACTGCGGGGCGCCTGCCGATTGCTCGACATTCGCCTCGCCCACGTGCTGAGTCATGCCACCACCTCTCAGTGCCCAACTCGCAGCGCTGCCGGACCCTCCGTGGATACGCAGGCTGCCGCCTCCGGGCCGCACGTTCGCGCCGCGTGCCTCGATCGGACCACCCTATCCGACCGCTGCAACCGCCCAGACCACCAACTTTAGTCCCGGGCGCGCGGTGGCGTCGGGCACGAGGTTGCGGCGGGCGCTGCGGCGGCTGTCCGGCCGGGATGACGCGGCGTTAGCCGTGGACTCTGCGGAGTACCGGAAAGCGTGACATATCAGACATCGATCCGGCGGAGGTTGCGACCGAATCGCCGCCGAAGGTCAGGTCCGGTGCCGAGGTACCCGCCTAACGAATGGTGGACGGGTCGGCGGGCTCGCGGCTGATCATGGACCGGCCGTCGAAATCGGAACTCGGTGCGACGTGCAGCAGGTCGACGACGGTGGGGGTGATGTCGACCAGGGTGTAGCGGGAGGTGGTGTCGCCCGCCGTGAAGTCGGGGCCGCGCGCGATGACGAAATTGGTTGTCTCGTCCGGGGATTGGCCGCCGTGACCGCCCTTGGGCAGGTGGCCGTGGTCGGCGGTGACCAGGATGGTCCATCGTTCGGCCGGGTTGGCGGCGGCGCGGGCGTCCACCGCGGCGGCGATGCGGCCGACCTGCTCGTCGATGCGGCGGACCGCGTCGAGGTACTCGCCGGAGGCGGCGCCGTCGCTGTGACCTGCGTGATCGACCTGGTCGAGGTGGGTGAAGAGCAGGTCGGGGGCGAATTTCTCGATCGCGCCGACCACGGCGGTGGTGGTGGCCGCGTCGGTCTTGGACTCGTCGGGGTCGTTCGGCACCGGCGGGGTGGAGACGACCACGTCGGCGCGCGGGTTGCCGCTGCCCGCCATGGTGGCGATCTGATCCCAGGTGGCGATCGAATGAGTCTTGCGGGCCGGGTCGGCGCGTTCGAGCTGGGTGAACACCGTCGGGTACTTCGCGAACGGCGCCGCGGTGAAGTTGTTGTCCTTGATGCCGTGCTTGCGATCCCACACCCCCGTGAGCACGGTGGCCCAGGACGGGCCGGAGATGGTGATGTGCGGGGCGATCGAGGACCGGCTGAGCAGTCCTTCGGCGCTGAGCCGCAACAGGTTCGGCGCCCGGACCTTCAGCACCTTGTCGTACATCAGGCCGTCGAGACCGATCACGACCACCTTGTCGACCCGGGCGTCGGCGTGGGCGCCACCTGCGGCGAAGGTCATGCACGCCACGGTAACAGCGAGAGCGGCAAACACTTTCGACCATCGGGACCGATCGGCGACGCCCTCATCGCGCCGCCATCCGGTGCCACCCGACCGATGATCCGCTCGCTTGTCGCGCTCGCTCATAGTCCGAACCATGCGGGGTGGGCCGGGCCCGGGGATAGCCTCCCGGTGCACTGTTCATTGACGTTTCATCGGTCGCCGCATCGCCCGTTGCCTCGCTGAACAGGCACTGAACTGCCGATAGCGGGAAGCTATTCCGGCAGCTCACCAGCGGGTGGCGGGCCGATGAACGGCAGATTGCGGTTGACACCCTGTCGCGGATGTGGCTGTCTGGCGCCATGCCAGCCGATGTCGCGCCGCCAGGTATCCGGATCGCCGCCGTCGCGGACACACACCTGCGTCCCGCCGTGGCCGGGCGCTTTCGTCCGGACTTGCTGCGGATCGCCGAGCACGCCGATGTGCTGTTGCTGGCAGGCGATCTCACCGAGAGTGGCAGCCTCGCCGAAACCGACCTGCTCTGCGCCGAGATCACCGACCTGCCGGTGCCGATCGTCGCGGTGCTCGGTAATCACGACCACGATCGCAAGCTCGGATTCCGAATCGCCGCACAGCTCACCGACATCGGCGTGCACATGCTCGAAGGGACCGCGATCACGCTGGAGCTGAACGGGATTCGGCTCGGCATCGCGGGCGTGATGGGTGGTAGCGGCGGATTCCCCGACCACCCAGGCGATCCCGAGAACGGCACCGAAGAACATCGCGCCCGAATGGTGCGCGGGCCCATCGACGCACTGCGGCTGCAACAAGCCTTGGACACCCTCGACACCGACATCCGGGTCGCCCTGATGCATTTCGCGCCGGTGGTCGACACCCTGGTCGGCGAACCGACCAAGTTCTATCCCGGCCTCGGCTGCCATGCGCTCGCCGAAGCCGTGGACGCGGGCCGGGCCACGCTCGCCCTGCACGGGCACGCCCACCACGGCACCGAATTCGGTCGCACCGCAGGCGGAGTTCCGGTCCGCAATGTCTCGTACCCGGTGATCAGGCGTCCGTACGTGGTGTACGAGCTGGCGACGGTGCCGGCCCAACCGGCTTGAACCACCAGCGGCGGCGGAATCGGTCGCGCACCGCAGTTGCATAGCCGCAGCGGGCAGCCACGTCTCGCATGCCGCTGACTCACGCCGGCACCGATGGGTCGCACGGCGCCGGTCCTGGCGGTCGGTAGGTTCACCCATATGACCGTCGCCCGCTCCCTGCTGCTGTTCGCCCTGGCCGCGCTCGCCGAGATCGGCGGCGCGTGGCTGGTCTGGCAGGGCTGGCGGGAGCAGCGCGGCATCCTCTGGATCGCGGCCGGCGTCGTCGCGCTCGGCGCCTACGGCTTCGTCGCGACCTTCCAGCCCGACCCCAACTTCGGCCGCATCCTCGCGGCCTACGGTGGCGTCTTCGTCGCAGGCTCGCTCGCCTGGGCAATGCTCGTGGACAAATTCCACCCCGACCGCTGGGACTACCTCGGCGCCACCATCTGCCTGGTCGGTGTCGCCATCATCATGTACGCCCCGCGCCACTGAACAACGTTCTGCCGCACCAGGTTTCAAAGCCGGACTGATGTCCGGGACTGTCGGCGCAGTTTTCGGCGTTACCTCCAGCGCGACCAATCCATCGAACAATCTCGCGAGGAGCCCCTGTGGCACAGGATATTCAGCCCATCACCGACAGGCAGCGCACTGCGGCGGCCGCCTTTCGCGCGCTGCACGAGCAAGGGATCTTCGTGCTGCCGAACGCGTGGGACGCGGTCAGCGCGGCGGTGATCGCGCGCGCGGGCGCACCGGCGATCGCGACAACCAGTGCGGGCGTTGCCTGGTCGCTCGGCACCGGCGACGGTCAGCAGCTCACCAGGGACGACTCGATCGGCGTCATCCGCCGGATCGCCGCCGTGGTCGATGTGCCGGTGACCGCGGATGTCGAGGGCGGGTACGGGCCCGCGCCCGAGGATGTCGCGGCCACCATCCTCGCCGCGGTGTCCGCCGGGGCGGTCGGGGTGAACCTGGAGGACTCGACGGCACCCGGTGGGCCACTGTTCGACACCGCCGCGCAGGCCGATCGGCTGCGGGCGGCCCGCGAAGCCGCGCAGCAGGCCGGCCTGCCGGAACTGGTGATCAATGCCAGGACCGACGTGTACCTGTTCGGCATCGGCGCTCGGGAGGGCCGCTTCGACGACGTGCTCACCCGGGCCGCCGCCTACGCCGAGGCGGGTGCGGACAGTCTCTTCGTACCCGGGCTTCTCGATCTGCCGACACTCGTCGACCTGGTCGCCAAGTCGCCGTTGCCGATCAACGTGATGGCCGGGGCCGGAGCGCCTTCCGTCGCGGAACTCGCGGCGGCCGGTGTGCGGCGGGTCAGCGTCGGTTCCGCGGTGGCGCAGGCGGCCTTCAAGCTGGCCGAGACGGCGACCATCGAGTTGCTGGAGCACGGTACTTACACGGCGTTGGAGAACGCGCTCGACTACGGTTCGGTGCAGGGGTTGTTCACCCAGCGATAGCGGTTTCCTCCGCGGCGCACCGGCCTTCACGTCGGCCGAGACGGCGGCCACCGAGTCGCTGGAGCACGGTACATACACGGCGTTCGAGAACACGCACGACCTCGGTGCGGTGCAGGGATTGCTCACCCAGTGGCAGCGGTTCCTCGACGGCGCACCCGGCTTCGAACTCGATTCGGCCGATGCGCCGGTCCGCCAGCGGCCGGTGAGTGGCACACCAGCGAGAGCCGTTCTCGCGATACGCCGCAACCATGTGCCACGCACGGCGACTGCGGCACGGTTGGGTGCCGGCCTGGGAGTGGGTCGCCCGCCATGTCTTCGGTGCTGGAGTCGAGTTGCGCCTGGATTCGGGTAGCGGCGACCAGGGTCGCCTCGCGCCCACATGACGTGGGTTGCGTGCTCTTGACTGATGTTGCAGCGTGCGTCATGAAAGTGCACCGTGCGTCAAGACCCCCGATGCGCTTACCTCGCTGCACCGGTACCTATGTTCACACTGTGTTTACGGCTCGATTCGTATGTTCTGCGGGTGCTTCGAGTCCTGGCCCTGGTGGTTGCTGTTACTAAGCGTCGGCGTTGGTGTCGAAGGCCCAGACCGCGGCGGGCCTGCCGGTGGCTTTGACGCGGCGGCGTTCGGTGGTGCGGGTCAGGCCTGGGATGGCGGCGAGGGTGCGGTTGAGGTTGGCGGGGTCGGGGCGGGTGCTCGCGAGGTTCGTGGTCGCCGCTACGGCTCGGGTGGCGGGGAACTCGTCGCCGAGCAGTGCCTTGGTGAAGGGGAGGTCCTTCCACAAGAGTCCGGCGAGCAGGCCGCGGGAGGCGGCGACGATGCGGTTGTGGTCGAAGGCGAGTTCGGGTATTTCGTCGAAGCCGACCCACTGGGCGGGGCCGTCGTGCGGTCCGACCACTGCCCACATCGCGATCGACAAGGTCGGTCCGCGGGGGTCGCGATTCGGTTCGTCGAAGGTCACCAGCTGCCCTACCGCACCGATCGCGGCTTCCGGCACACCGAGTTTCGTGTGCACCGCCCGCCGCGCCGCCTCTACCAGCCGCTCCCCCCGCCCGAGCAGCACACCCGGCAGCGCCAACTGCCCGGCGAACGGCGCCACCGCACGCGGCGCGATCCCCACCCGCACCCCGGCGTCGTCGCCCCAGAACCGCAACGTCACCACATCCACCGAAACCACGGATTGCTCCACGCCGCCCCATCCTGCCGCACTCGGCCACCAGTTCTGCCCACCGGCACCCGCGCACTCGATCGCCGAGCAGGATCGCCACCGGACATCGGCGGCTGAACCTCGACCGCCGGGCGTCGAGCTATGGACACCCACCTCGCGCACATCGCCGACCGGACACCGGCGAGCCGGCGGCCATGGCCGGACACCGACCGCCGGACATCGCCGACTCGGCCTCGAGCTGGACAGCACGCAACCTCGTCTCGACCGCAGGCGCAGCAAGGTGCCCGCGTGTCGGCGGTCGTTCTGCCGACTACGGCTGTGGGAGAACATGGTTGGACCTTCCGAAAGGGGGCAGTCCATAGGGTCAGGCGACCACGATGGTGGCCGCAATCAGCGGTCGGTCTGCCGACCACCGCTGCAGTGGGCCGGCCGTGCGGTCACGGTGGCAACGGCTGCCGCGGTCGGTGGCGGGTCCGCTGAACTCACGGCGGCATGCATGCGGTCATGGCTGGACCTCACGGATAGGGATGGCAGTCCATAGGGTCAGGCGACCACGATGGTGGCCGCAATCAGCGGTCGGTCTGCCGGGCACCGCTGCAGTGGGCCGGCCGTGAGGTCGCGGTGGCAACGGCTGCCGCGGTCGGTGGCGGATCCACCGACGGCGGCATGCATGCGGTCACGCGGCGGCGACGGTTGCCGCGATCGGTGTCCGGTGGGTTCTGGTGGGGCCGTTCGAGGTCAGCACTACCGGTGTGTCGAGTGTCTGTGCCAGCCAGGGGGCTACGTCGTGCGGCATTTCGGTGAGGATCGGGTTCGCGGTGGTCAGGAGGTCGGTGAGGTGTTGCTGGTGGGTGAGGTCCTGCCAGGTGCCGGGTGGCAGGCGGTCGAGCATGCCGTCGGTGGTGTGGTATCCCGTAGCCGCGTAACGAGTTCCCGGTGCGTCCAGGTGGGTCAGGGCCAGGCCGTCGATGCCGCCGGAGACAGCGATGGCGTAGCGCAGCAGGATCGGGTCGAGGTGGCCCAGGCGGAAGTCACCTTGGTAGCGACCGGTGGTGTTGTGCGGCTCCGGGAAGTCGAGGGTGTGGTCCTCGGTGGGGAGCGGGCCCGCGCCGTGGCGGGTCATGTAGGTGCGGGTGACGCCGAGAACCGCACCGGTCGAACCGATTTCGGCCAGCATGGCGCGGGCGTTGCGTGGTTCGACGGTGGACCAGGTGGTGTGCGGGTGGAAACCGCGCCACTCGTCGAGCAGGACACCTTGCGCCCCTTCGAAGACCAGTCGACCGCGCCGGGCGAAGCGGGCCAGCTGCTCGCCACCGACGATGCGGACGGCCGCGGCGAACTCCCGATACATGTCGACCAGGGTGTCGATCGGCTCATAGCGGTGTTCGCTGGGCGCGATCAGCGGACCGTACTGGGCGGCGAGCGCCAGGAGTTTGTGGCGAAGAACCTTGGGGCGCAGGCAATCCGACACAGTCGGTGCGTCGTGCGCCAGCGCATACCGGGCGGTCTCGCCGATGCCACGTCCGCACGAACCGTGCCGCGAGGAACCCCTCGCGTCCTCGCGGGCACGGTTGGCGGCGATGTGGATCGGCGTGGTGAGCAGGGCCCGGCCGTCGATGTGCAGCAGCGCCAACGGATCCGGCACACCGAGCGCCGCGAGCGTGCGCGCCTCCCCGGCGAGCGCGATGGGTTCGACCAGCACATGCTGCGAAAGCAGCGTCGGCACACCGGAAAAGGTCCCCGAGCCGAACTGCGCGAACGTGTGGTGCCGTCCGTCGGCGATCACGTTGTGCGCCGCCTGCGCGCCACCGTTGAATCGCACGACGGCCGACACGTCGAGCCCCGCCGCCGGAGAGCACAGCCAGTCGACGGTCGCGCCCTTCCCCGCGTCACCGAAGCCGAGATCGACTACCACGATGTGTGACCGAAACATGGTGCGCCTCAGCTACGCCCACTCGGCAGCGCCCGCATCCGCGGCCCGCTGACCCCCAAGGCCTTGCCGACCGACGCGGCCTCGGCCGCCGACCCGACATCCCGCAGGTCCGCGAGCCCGGCGGCCACGTCGACGCGTCCCTCTTCCAGGCCGATGGTCAGTGCGATGAGTTCGCAGACGGCAGCCGGATCGTCGAGCTTCAGGAAGTTCTGGCCCAGCAGCCCGCGCCAGTGGTCGGCGATCTCCGGATCGTCGTAGTAGCTCGACTGATTCGGCAGGATGTAGTAGACGTGCCAGCGCTCGGCGAGCTCCCGGTAGATGGACTCCACCGAAACATCGCGCCGAACCGGGTCACCGATGACGCTGCGGATGTGCCGTGATGCCAGCCGCGCCTTGTTCAGCTCGTCGCCGATCAGGAACAGGTAGCCCTTCTTGCGCCGCTTCTCCCAGGCGTCGGTGACGATGTGGGCGGCCATGAAATACCCGGCCAATTCATAACTTTCGGACTTCTGCCCGCCACCGCCGCCCTCCAGCAGGATGGCGCGCAACTGCTCGTCCATCCGGTTGTCGGACTCGAACTGCCCCACCTGCAACGGCACTCGGTCGCAGTCGGCATCGCCGATGGCGCCGAACAGGATCTGCGGGTCGTCCGCGTAGCCCTTGCGTTGCAGCAATCCGTGCAGCTTGCCCAGCTTGCGCTGCATGATCCGCGGCACTCGGCCCATCGAGCCGGTGACGTCGAACAACACCGCGATGGGCAGCGAATTGCCGTGGTCGGCCGAGTCCCGGCATTCCCGCGCGCTGATACCCAGCGGGTCGAGGGTCGGGTGCGCCTGCCAGTCCCCGTACGGCACACCCTGCATCTCGGCGGTGTATCCGAAGTCGTCGAGCCCCCGGCTGGCCCGGAAGGTCTTGGCCGCGCGGTAGGCGGTGTCGTCCCAGTTTCCGTATCCCATGTGAGCACTTCCTCTCGTGAATCTAGTTTTAGTGTAAATGACTAAAACTCTGCCGGTCAAGGAATCCCCTCGGCGAATCCCGTTCCCTGGCAAGATCGGACGCGTGGAGCTGCGACAGCACAACCCGACCGAAGGCATCTATCCGGCCACCGACGACTACGTGCACGCGATGGAGGTCCGCGGCGCCGAGCGACTGCTATTCGTCTCGGGCACAATGGGTCTCGATGCCGAAGGCAAGCCAGGCACGACACTCACCGAACAGCTCGAGCTGATCTGGTCGAACCTGCGCACCATCCTGGCCTCGGCCGAGATGACCGTGGACAACATCGTCCGGCTCACCAGCTACCTGCGCGACGCCTCCGACGCCGACGCGAACGCCGCCGCCCGAGTGGCCGCGCTGGGTGGCCGAGCGGTTCCGACGACCGCGATCGTGGCGCAGACCCTGGAGAACGACTGGCTCGTCGAGATCGAGATCGTCGCCGCCCGCTGACGCGCACAACGCAATCTCGCCGCCGACCGCGGCCCGCCGCCGAAATCCGCCGTTGCGCCGAGCGATGCCACTCCGGCGCGCTCAGGCGCCGCCGAAAATCGAAGGCTCGCAGCGTGACGGCGGTTTAGGATCGCGGCCATGGATGAGATCGCCCGGAAGCCGACCGTGCTCGCCGTCGAGTCCGCCCTGCGCGCGGCCGGTGTCGCCCCGCGGGTGCGGGTGCTCCCCGAGACCGCGCCGACCGCGGCTGCGGCGGCCGAACAACTCGGCTGCCCGGTCGCCGCGATCGCGAACAGTCTCATCTTCGACGCCGAGGGCACGCCGCTGTTGGTGCTCACCAGCGGTGCCCACCGGGTGGACACCGGCAAAATTGCCGCACACCTGGGTATCGGGAAGCTGTCGCGGGCCAGCGTGGAGTTCGTCCGGGTACACACCGGCCAGGCCATCGGCGGCGTGGCACCGCTCGGCCATCCGGCGCCGATCAGGACGTTGATCGATGAGACGCTGGCCGATCAGACGGAGATCTGGGCCGCGGCCGGGCACCCGCACACCGTCTTCCCGACCACCTTCGACGAGTTGCGCGACGCCACCGACGCCGAAGCCGTCGCGGTCAACTGACGGGACGTTGTCTCGAACTCCGCTGACCAGTCAGGTGGATGGCTCCATGTGGTCGCCGACGAGCATGGTGCCCGGCCCTCGATATCCGCCGGGCCCCTGGGCGAATCGCACGTTGTCCGCGGTCAGTGGTGCTTCGCATTCCCGGCACACCACCACGCCCGCGGTGGCCTTTCCGCAGTCGTCGTGCACGATCAGCGCGGGCGGCCCCTCGGGTCCGGCCAGCCAGGTGTCGCCCCAGGCCACGAGCATGGTCAGCACCGGGTACAGATCGCGGCCCTTGTCGGTGAGCAGGTACTCGTGCCGCACCGGATTCGACTGGTAGGCACGGATTTCCACGATGCCGTGCGCTTGCAGCGCCGCCAGGCGGGCTGCGAGCACGTTGGACGCGATGCCGAGATCGCGGCGGAGGTCCTCGAACCGGGTCACGCCGACGAACAGGTCGCGCAGGATGAGTGGCGTCCAGCGTTCGCCGATCGCGTCGATGGTGCGGGCGATCGAGCAGACGATGTCGGACAGAGCAGCCTTGGGCACACCCTCAGCGTAGTCCATTGCTTTTTGCAAGTGACTGCGGCTAGGTTCGAGTCATGGACTCGGCGATGGACGAAGCAACGACCACGGATGCGGTGGCCAGATTCCGCGCGGCAGCGACGGCTCGCGATTTCGAAGCGATGATGGCGACGTTGACCCCCGACGCCACCTTGATCTCACCGGTGTCCGGGCGAATGGTGTTCCGCGGCGCGGATGACCTGCGCATTCTGCTGACCACTGTCTACAGCGGAATCTCCGGCCTGCGATGGACCGAGCAGATCGGGGATGGAGCACACCGCGTACTACTGGCGGAAGCTGCCCTCGGACCGTTCCGGTTCACCGAGGCACTGGTGCTCGAACTCGCCGACGACGGACGAATCCGCACCTTGAAGCCACACCTGCGCCCGTGGCTCTCGCTCACCGTGCTCGCGATGTGGCTCGCGCCGGGGATGCTCAAGCATCCCGGCGTGCTGCGACGCGCCATGCGTGGAGCGTCCGCGCCGTAGACTGCGCACATGGACCCGTTGACGCGGATCCGCGCGATCTGTCTCGACCTACCGGAGTGCAGCGAACGGCTCAGCCACGGCTGCCCCACCTTCTTCGTGCGCCAAAAGACCTCATTCGTCAAATACATCGGCGGGGGTTACGACGAGCCCGGCCCGACCATCTGGTGCCCCGCCCCGGAAGGGGTGCAAGCCGAGTTGGTGGACGCCGAACCCGAGCGCTTCTTCGTTCCGCCGTACGTCGGGCCCAGCGGGTGGATCGGTGTCCGGCTCGACATCGACCCGGACTGGGGCGAATTCGCCGAGATCATCCACGACGCCTATCGCAAGGTCGCCCCGAAAAAGCTGGTAGCCGAACTCGACCGATAGGTGGCCGCACACCCCTGATCCAACGCACATCGAACCACATGCGCGAAAGATCAAGGGGTGTGCGGCTTTCCACTACTGAACCAGCGTTTCCACCAGCCCGTCAGCGGTGAGCTCCACCCGCCTGGTGAGCCCGATGTCGTCGAGGAAGCGCTGATCGTGGCTGACCACGATCAACGCCCCCTCGAAACTGGCCAGCGCCTGGGTGAGGTGCTCGAGGCTGGGCAGATCGAGGTTGTTGGTCGGCTCGTCGAGCAGCAACAACTTCGGCGCAGGCTCGGCCAGCAGCAGCATCGCCAGCGCGGCCCTGAGGCGTTCCCCACCGGACAGCGCCGAAGCGGCGACATCGGCGTCACTGCCGCGAAACAGGAAGCGGGCCAACTGAGCCCGGATCTGCTCCGGCGACGCGTGCGGCGCCGTCGATGCCACGTTCTCGAACACCGACCGCTGCTCGTCGAAGATGTCGAGGCGTTGCGGCAGCATCCGCCACGGCACCTGCGGGCGGGCCGCCGCGATCCGGCGCAGCAGCGTGGTTTTGCCCACGCCGTTGCGACCGGTCAAGGCGATCCGCTCCGGGCCACTGATCCGCAGCGAAACCGTTGGGCCGCAAGCCAACTCCACCTCGTCCAGGTCGATCACGTCCTGGCCGGGATAGAGCCGGGTGTCGGGTAGATCCACTCGGATCTCCCGGTCGTCACGCAACAACTCCTGTGCGTGCTGGAGCTGGTCCTTGGCCGTCTCCAGCTTGTCGATATGAGTGTTGCGCAACTTGCCCGCCGACACCTGGGCCTGCCGTTTGCGTTCGGCCATAATGATTTTCGGTTCACGCTTGGTGTCCCACATCTTCTGCCCGTACCGCTGCCTGCGATCCAGTTTGATCCGCGTCTCGACGAGTTCGCGGGCCTGCTTGCGCACATCGCTGCGCGCGTCGCGGACCGCGGCCCGGGCCGCCTGCTGCTCGGCCTCGATGATCCGCTCGTATTCGCTGAAGTTGCCGCCGAACATCCGGAGGTCACCGTGCCGCAGCTCGGCGATGGTGCTCATCCGCTCCAGCAGCTCGCGGTCGTGACTGACCGTGAGCACAGTGCCGGTGAATTGGCCGACGACCTCATAAAGCCGTTCGCGGGCAAGCTGATCCAGATTGTTCGTCGGCTCGTCCAGCAGCAGGATCTCCGGCTCGGCCAGCAGTTCGGCCACCAGCCCGAGCAGCGTCGTCTCGCCGCCGGAGAGGGTCTCCAGTCGGCGATCCAGCTGTGCGGACGAGTCGGCGACGTAGTGCAGTCCGAGCCGGCCGAGCAGCGCGATGGCCCGCTCCTCGACATCCCAGTGGTTGCCGACGATGTCGAAGTCGGACTCCGCGCCGCCGCCGGATTCGATGCGGTGCAACGCTTTCCGGAGCTCGGCGATGCCGAGCACCGCGTCGACCCGCTGACCCGCGGCGAGACCGAGGTCCTGCCGCAGGTAGCCGAGGTGACCGGTGACCGAGATCGAACCGCGGGCGGGTATCAGCTCACCGGCGATCAGCCGCAGCAGCGTGGACTTGCCCGCGCCGTTGCTGCCGACCAGGCCGACATGCCCGGGGCCGAGCACGCCGTCGAGTCCGTCGAACACGGGGGTGCCGTCCGGCCAGGCGAAAGTGAGATCGGAAAATGACCGATTTGCCATGATGACTCCAGAGGTCGCTCAGAATACGCGGCGCGCGACTGCGGACCGCCCGAGTGGCTACCTCATGAAATCAATGGCATGGCTCCGATCAACGGCAATAAGACTCATCTAGATTAACCACACTTCCGCAACGTGTGCCAGTGATATTTGGATCACACCTGCGCACCGGCACTTTTCGCGCTCCGGACCTAGCCTGCGCCGATCACGCGAGCGATCTCGGCGGGCAGTGGATAGGGTCGCTCGACCGGCAGCGCACGCGCGGCCGCGTCGAGTTTCCCGTCGGCCACCAGCCCCTTGATCCGCCGTGCTTCGGGGGTGACGTCCCGAATCCCGGTGATCCACCGGTCGACATACAACCCCACCGCCGGACCGCCGAGGCCGACCTGCAGCGACCGATGCGCCAGCGGCCGGTGATGCAGGTCGCGCTCCGGATCCCATTGCACCCGAACGGGACTCGTGCGCAGCCGGGCCATCCACGCCCGCTGATCCGAATACATGTCCGGCACATAGTGACTCAGGCAGGACTGCCACAGCGCCCACTCGAACCCGCTGCGGGTGATCGTCACGGCGAGCACCCGCTCCTGGCCCGGCTTACTCCCCCAGCCGCACCGGTACATCATCCACAGAAACGACGGCTTGATCCATGTCATCCGCTCCCGGCTGAACGGGGCGACGAAAGTTCCTGCGGCAACGGCGGCTTCGGCGATCTCCGCGGAATACGCCTGATAGACAACCACGGTCGCCGCATCATAGTCAGCTCTGACCTGCCGCATCGGCGGCGAAACACTCACCGGCAGATCCTGACATTCCGACCGCGACACGCCAACGCTGCCGATGATGTCCCCAGTAGAGCCGACCAATGGGTTCCGCGCATCCCGTCGCCGGCCCGGGACAGCGCGAGCGGGTTCGGCGCGCCAGCAACCATTGCCGCACCTCCAGCTCACACGTCCAGCTATCCAAAGTATCGGCATTCCGGGCGTCTGAGACGAGACCTCAATTCCGGCGGGGCTACCGCACTGATGCGTGCGGTAGCCCCGTTGCCGTCTACTCCAACCCGGCCGCCACAGTGGCCTCGGCCGGAGCCGCGACCTTGCCGGTCTTGGGCACATCAACGCGCCGACGATGGCGCCCGCGGCAAGCAGACCTGCGGCCAGGCGCAGCGACGTCGTGTAGCCATCGGCCAATGTCGCTCGCCCGGTGTCGGTTCCGATGACACCGGCGGCGACCGTCACCAGGATCGCCAGCCCGAGCGAACCACCCAATTGCCGCACGCTGTTGAGCACGCCGGATGCGAGCCCGGTCTGCTCGGACGGCACCCCGGAAACCGCAGCGGTGCCCATCGCGACCACCGACGCACCGATCCCGATGCTCGCAACCAGCGACGGGCCCAGCAGCCCGGTCAAAAAGGTCGTCGAAGTATCGGCGAAACCGAACCACAGCAGGCCGGCGGCGCCGACGAGGCCGCCGACCAACAGCACCGGGCGCGGACCCACTGCGGGGTCGCCACCATCGCCAGCCGCAGTCCGATCACGATGCCGACGCAGAACGGCAGGATCGCCACACCGGTGAGCGTCGGGCTGTAACCGAGCACCCGCTGCAAGAGCTGGGCGACGAAGTAGAAGCTGGCGATCTGCGCGGAGGTGAGCATGAAGCCGAAAAGGGTAGCGCCGAGCAGTGAGCGACGGCGCAGAAATTCGAGCGGCACCAAGGGATCCGTTGCCTTCGTTTCCACCCAGGCGAAGCCGGCCAGCAGCACCGCGCCGACGGCGAACCAGCCGAGCACGCGCGCCGATCCCCACGCATGACTCTCGGTGGAGATCACCGCGAACACCAACGCCGTCACCCCGAAGGTGACCAGTACCGCGCCGGGCACATCGAGGCGGCCGCCGCGTTGCGGCACCCGGTTGTCGGTGCCGCGCAGCACCGCCACCACCGCCGCCGCGACGAACAGCAGGTTGACCCACATCACCGACCGCCAGCCGAGATGATCGGTCAGCACACCGCTGAGCACCACCCCCACCGCGCCGCCCGCAGCGCCTGCCCCGCCCCACACCGACATCGATTTCGTGCGCTCAGGGCCCTCCGGGAACTCGGAGGTGGCCAGCGCCAACGTCATCGGTGCCAGTACCGCCGCCCCGACGCCTTGCAACGCGCGCGCCGCCAGCAATTCCCAGCCGTGCTGCGCGGCACCCCCCCACGCGCTGGCCAGGGCGAAGACGCCCAGGCTCGCGAGCAGCAGCGTGCGACGGCCGACGAGGTCGGCCAGCCTGCCGCCGAGCACAGCCTTACCTGAGTGTCGAGAGGTCGGATCCGGACAATGAGAGGAGTGACAAGCAACGCGCTCCGCCGCCGCGGCCGCCCCGTGCGGGTGCCGCGCGAAGATGTCGTGGCCGCCACCACTCGAATGCTCGACGGCGGCGGCGCCGAGGCCTTCAGCATGCGCAAACTCGCCGACGAGCTCGGCGTGAGCACGGCCGCCGTCTACCACCACTTCCCCACCAAAGCGGCCCTGATGATCGCCGTCCTGAGCGCCCGCGCCGACCAGCTCGACCGGCCGGACCTACCCGCAGCCCCCCGCGACCGGCTCGTCGCGATCATCACCTACCTGATCGACGTCCTGCACGAGATGCCCTGGGTCGCCGACATTCTCGTCAGCGGCGAATCCTTCGGCCGAGCCGCCATGTGGATCCTCGACGAATTCGTCGACACCGCAACGACACTCGGCGCCACCGACGACTACGCCGGCTACATGTACAACGCCGTCTGGCGCTTCATCCTCGGCGAGCTCATGATGCGCCGCGCCGAAGACGAACGCACCGAAGCCACCACCCAGGGCCACCCCCGCCCCCGCTGGACCGACCAGGCCACCCCCGAAGTCCTGGCCGAATTCCCCACCACAGTCCGAATGCTCCCCCAATGGAACTCCATCCGCGAGGCCTACCGCACCGAGTCAGCAGTAGGCCACTTCATCGACGGTTTGCTCGCCGGAATCCCCGCCTGAGGCTCCCCGCCATATCCTTTAACAGAAGCCAAGTCTGTCAAAGGATATGGTCTGAAACCTTAATGCCCACGGCCGTGATCAAAGGATCGCGAAGACCTTCGGGTCAGACCTGGACGATGGAGGTCAGAGGGTAGGCCCCTTGGTGGTCACGTCCGTTGAGGAAGGTCAGTTCCAGGACTACCGCGGCGGCGATGACTTCGGCGCCGGCTTGGGCGAAGAGGTCGGCGGCGGCGGCGAGGGTGCCGCCGGTGGCGAGGACGTCGTCGAGGAGCAGGATGCGGCGGCCGCGGAGGTCGACGCCGTCGGCGGGGATTTCGAGGGCGGCGGTGCCGTATTCGAGCTGGTATTCGCGGCGCAGGACCGGCGGCGGAAGTTTGCCTGCCTTGCGGACGGCGAGCACGCCGGTGCCGAGGCTGGCGGCCACGCCCGCACCGATCAGGAAGCCGCGGGCGTCGATGCCGGCGACCAGGTCGGCGTCGGGGGCGGTGGCGGCGAGGCAGTCGATGACGGAGCGGAAGCCTTCGGCGTCGGCGAACACGGGGGTGAGATCGGCGAAACGGATGCCAGGTGCGGGGAAGTCGTCGCGCCAGCGGGTCAACTGCTCGACCGCGTGCGCGGCCCGGTCGGTCCGATCGGCGGCTAACTCATCGGACTCGATCGCCGCGTGCTTACTCATCGACACCTCTCCATCATCACACCAAGGAGCGCGGGCAACTACCCGAAGCCGCGCCCACAGCACCTGTCACCGCTTCAACACCCAGCGGTCCATGTTCCAACCCGACCCCGCCTGATTGGGCGCGGCGATCCCGTTCTGCAGACCACCGCCGAACGCGATCGTGCGCGGGGTGGCGAACAAGGGAATGCTCGGCAGCTCCGCCCACAGCAGGTTCTCGGCATCGGTCAGCAGCCTCAGCTGTGTGGTCGAGTTGTCGTCGGCCACAAGCTGATCGGTGATCGAATCGTAGCGGCCGTTACCGAATCGCCCGAAATTGAGCCCGCTACCGGTGCGCAACGCACCGGTGGCCGCGACCCCGGTCAGCGATCCGGCCGGACCCGGCGCGGCGGCGGTACTGGCCAGCACAGCGTCGACTTTGCCCTCGGTGAGCTGGGACGGGGCGAAATCGGCCGCCCCGGCGTCGACGACGGTGATGCCCGCCGGTTTACAGGCTTCCGTGATCATCGCCACGGTCTGCGCCCGACGCTCATCGGGGCGCAGATACCCGATGCGGATGGTCGGATTGTTGGTCCGCGACGCGGCGACGGCTTGGGTCGAGGCGGGCACATCACCGCCGCCGAACTTGCCTGCCGCACCGGTGACCGACGGATAGAACAGCGAATCCTGCTGCACGATATGCCCGTTCAGCGGCCCGGAACCGAGCCCGCTCTTGGGCGCGTCCGGCACCTTGCCGAGCTTGTCGAACAGCGCTTGGCGCGGCACGCACAGCGCGAACGCCCGGCGCATGTCGACCGAGCCGAACACCCCGCCGGTCGAGAGCACCAGCTGCTCGGCGCCCCGGCCGGGCAGGTTCTGCACCCGGAACCCTTCCAGGTTCAGGTCTTTGATCGATCCGGTACCGATGTCGACGACACCGAGGGCGCTATCGCCCTCCTTGGACTTCAGATCGACGTTCTTGGGCCACACCAGGATTCGACCGGTCTCGGGCTTGGTGCCCCACCACCGCTCGTTGGCGACCAGCACCAAACCGTCCTTCGCACTGAAGGATTCGATCCGGTACGGCCCGGACGACGGGAACCGCGTCAGGTCGAGATCGCTGCCGAAGGTCCAGCCGGTGTTCCAGAATTCGGCGATCCGCCCGAGCGCGCTCGGATCGGCGGATTGCAAGGCGGACACCACATTCGGCACGTTCGCCACCCGCGCCGCGACGTGCGCGGGCACCAGCTCGCCCGCGGTGAACAGGTTGCGCCAGGCCGAGTAGTGCCGATCCGGGCGGAACACCACCGTGGCGTCGCGCGAGCCGGGCTGGCAGTCCACCCGTTCGATGTCGGCGTAGCCCGCGGTGGTCGCGGCGTCGAACAGCGGAATCGGGCCTCGGTCACCGGGTTTGGTGAATCGCCCGCTGTGCGACGCCCAGGCGAGCACCAGGTCGTCACAGGAGGTGGGTACGCCGTCGGAGTACACACCATCGGGGTTGAGCCGGTACTGGATGGTCTGGACGTCGCCGGGCACCTCCTTGGCGGTGCCGAAGTCGGTGTCGGCGACCTGCTGCCCCTCGGGTCCGGTGTAGAAGAACCCGGTGAGCACCCGGGCGAACACCGCGCTTGCGCCGCTGCTCGCCCCCAGGGTGCTGCCACCGTTGTAGCTGGCGACGGTGGCGTCCACCGCGTAGGCGATGGACGGCACCTGGTTCTTGCTCGAGCACCCGGCCGCCAGTCCGGCGGCCAGGGCGCCCGCGGCCACCACTGCGATCAGACGTACCGCTCGGCTACGTGCCTTACGCATGAAACCCCTGCCTGTGTCAGTGCCGCCGCTTCTGCCGTTTCCCGCTCGGGCGCGCGCCCGGTCGGGGCGCCTGCCCCGGTTCCCGCGGCCTGCGCGGTTCGTCGTCGTAGCCACGGCCGGTCGCGGCGGTGGCCCGGCGCTCCGCCTCGTAGCCGGCCCGCGCGCTGGCGGCCCCGGCCCGGCGGGACATGACCCGGTCGGTGTGCTTGGCCACCGGACCCCAGCGTTCCTTGATCGACACCAGCAGCGGTGTCGCGAAGAAGATGGAGGAGTAGGTGCCGACCAGCAGACCGACCAACTGCACCAGTGCGAGGTCCTTGAGCGTGCCGACACCGAGCATCCAGACCGCGATGACCATCAGCGCGACGATCGGCAGGATGCCGATGAGCGCGGTGTTGATGGATCGCATCAGGGTCTGGTTCACCGCGAGGTTGGCCTGCTCACCGTAGGTGCGCCTGCTCAAATGCAGGATGCCCCTGGTGTTCTCCTCGACCTTGTCGAACACGACCACCGAGTCGTAGAGCGAGAAGCCGAGGATGGTCAGGATGCCGATCACGGTCGCCGGGCTCACCTCGAAGCCGACCAGCGAGTACACACCCGCCGTGACGGCGACGTCGAAGATCAGCGCGGCCAGTGCGGCGATCGCCATGTGCGTTTCGAACCGGATGGCGATGTAGATGACGACCAGCACCAGGAACACCGCCAGCGCGATGAGCGCCTTGCGGGTGATCTGGCTACCCCAGGTCTCGCTGACGTCCGAGGCGCTGATCGCGGCCCGGCTGGGATTACCGTCCTTGCCCTTGGGCTGGAACTCGGTGAACAACGCGTTGTTCAGCTTGTCCACCTGGTCCTTGTCCAGTGCCTCGGAGCGGATCAGGATGGTGGCGTTGCCGCCGCTGCCGACGGTCTGCACCGAGACGGGATCGGTGCCGATCGCGGAGCGGTAGACGTTCTCGACCTCACTGGTGCTCGCACCCGCGGCGGGGAACTGGATCCGCGAGCCGCCCTCGAAGTCGATGCCGAAGTTGAAGCCACGGAAGATGATGCTGCCCAACGAGATCAAGATGATCGCGGCGGTGATCAGGTACCACATCCGGCGCTTGCCGATGACGTCGATGGCGCCGGTGCCGGTGTAGAGCCGGTTGAAGAAACCGTGCTTGGGCTGCCCGGACACCGCGTCGAACACGTCCGTGGTCTCGGCCGGGTTCTCGGTGCGCGAGGTGCTCGTGTGGTTGGTCATCTCGTTTTCACGCCTTCCCGAGTGCGGTCTGGGCCGCCTTCCGCTCGCGCGCGATCTGCTGGACCGCACCGAGACCGTTCACCGACGGTTTGGCCCAGAAGTTCGTGCGCGAGGCGAGCAACACCAGCGGCGAGGTCATCAGGAACACCACGACGACGTCGAGGATGGTGGTGAGGCCGAGGGTGAACGCGAAGCCCTTCACCTGCCCGACCGCGAGGATGTAGAGCACCGCGGCGGCGATGAAGCTGACCGCGTTGCCGGACAGAATGGTCCGGCGGGCCCGCTGCCAGCCGCGTGGCGCGGCGGAACGGAAGCTGCGGCCCTCGCGCATCTCGTCCTTGATGCGTTCGAAGAACACCACGAACGAGTCGGCGGTCATACCGATACCGATGATCAGACCGGCGATACCGGCCAGGTCGAGGGTGAACCCGATCCATCTGCCGAGCAGCACCATGATGCCGTAGACCGCGAGACCGGAAGCCACCAGCGACAATCCGGTGACGAACCCGAGCATTCGGTAGTAGGCGAGGCAGTAGAGCAACACCACGGCCAAGCCGATCGCACCGGCGAGCAGGCCCGCCTTCAGCGAGGACAGCCCCAGCGTCGCCGACACCGTCTCGGCCTCGGAGGTCTGGAACGACAGCGGCAGCGAACCGTACTTCAGGGTGTTCGCCAGTTCCTTGGCGGACGCGGCGGTGAAGTTACCGGAGATCTGGGTGCGGCCGCCCTGCTGCGGTCCCTGCTGCACGACCGGCGCGCTGACCACCTTGGTGTCGAGCACGAAGGCGACCCGCTTGTTGACGTATTCGCCGGTGAGCTGGGACCAGGCGTCGCTACCCGCGGACTTGAATTCCAGGTACACCTCGTGCCGCGCCTGCTGGGTGTTCATGCCCGAGGTGGCGCTCTTGATCTCCTGGCCGTCGATGCGGCTCTTGTCGAGCAGCAGGATCTCCTGGCCGTCGGTGGAGCAGGCGACCAGCGGCAGGTTCGGATCGTCGTTGCCCTGCAACGGATCCGGCTTGCTGCAATCCAGTGCGGCCATCGCGGCCTGCGCGACGGCCGGGTCGGAGCTCTGCCGGACCGCCTTGGCGTCCTGAATCTCCTTGACCGCCAGTTCCTGCGGCGTCAAATTCGGATCGGCGGGCGGTTGCGTCGGTGCCTGGGCCGGGAACACGCGCTGCTGCGGGGCCGGCTCCGGCTGCGGAGCAGGGACCTCGCCGGAGGCCGGAGCGCCGACGGACGGCGCCGAATCGGCAGGCGCGGGCGCCGGTACCTCACCCGCGGCAGGCGGCGGCGCCTCACCGGGGGCCGGTGCGGCCGGCGGCGTCTGGCCGCGCTGCGCCGCGGGCACCGCGTTGAGCACCGGACGAATGTACAGCTTGGCGGTGGTCGCCAGTGCGCGCGCCTGCGCCCCGTCGTCACCCGGCACCGTGATCACCAGATTGTCACCGTCGATGACGACCTCGGACCCGGCGACACCGAGACCGTTGACCCGGTTCTCGATGATCTCCTGCGCCTTCTTCAGGCTGTCCTGGTTCGGCTTGCCGCCGTCCGGGGTGCGAGCGGTCAGCGTGACCCGGGTACCACCCTGGAGGTCGATGCCGAGCCGTGGTGTCGAGGATTTGTCACCGGTGAAGAACACCAGCGCATAGATCACGGCCAGCAGCGCGGCGTAGACACCGAGCAGCCGGAGCGGATGCGCCGATCCCTGGGAAGGTGGCACAGTACGTCATCTCCTAGGCGGGAAGTCGAGAGTGGAACAGGCAAGCACACCCCAGCGACGCCGGGTGCGGGCAGTAATGGCGTTGCGACGGCCCGCCGGTCGGCGAGCCGTCGCAAGCACCGAACCGGCGATCAGTCCTTGGTCAGCCGGGTCTGGGTCTGCTCGGTGGATTCCTCGATCGCGTCGACCGCGGTCGCGCCGGTCGAGTCGGTGTCGATCGCGTCGGTGACGGTCTCGGTCTCGGTCTCGACGCGCACCTCGCGGATGGCCGCGCGCAGCCACGTCGTCACGACCTCCTCGGCGATCTCGAGATCGACCGTGGTGTCGTCGAGATCGACGACGGTGCCGTACAGCCCCGACGTGGTGATGACCTGGTCGCCGGCCTCGAGGCTGTCCTGCATCTCCGTGACCTTGGCGGCTTCCCGCTTCTGGCGGCGGACACCGAGGAACATCGGCACGAGCAGGGCTACCAGCAGCAGCGGAAACAGAAGTTCCATCGTCGAAGTCAGTCCCTAGTCTTGTGGGTGGGATGGGTATGTATCCAGACAGTCTGCCAGTTGATGTCTCCGCCGCCACACCGGCACACCTGCTGGGGAGCGCGGCTGCGCGGATCGGCCATATCGCACCCGGAATTCGACGCGGCGACCGGAGTCCGAAGAGCCCGGTCGGTTTGCCCGTAAATTCTTCGCCCGGAAACGTATCCGCCGCGAATTGCGTTGGCATACAGTAGAAATCGCAGGGAATTCATCAGCGCAGGACGTCCCGACGGCGTGGCCGGGGAGCCTGATCTACGCACGAACTCATCGATCGTCGAGCCGTGTCTCGGGACGTCCTGTGCATTCACAAAAGGGGTAGATGATGGCTCAGGAAGCCAGAATCGACGTCAAAACGCTATTACAGAAGGCCGCAGGGGATCTGTCCGCGCCCGAACTGTACGACCTGGCGCGGATCGCCGAGTCGGGACCGTGGTTCGGCGCCCCGACCATCAGATCCACCGAGTCGCCACGCCCGCCGGACTACGAGTGGCCGCTCGTGTCCGAGCATCCGTACCTGGGGAAATACGGTAAGGGCACCGCATCGGTCCACCTGGCGAACGGGCACGACCGGCTGGTCAACCCGATGATCTTCGCAGACGGTTTCAACTACGGCCCCAGCGATCTCGACGCGCTGTGGCAGTGGTTCAACGAGCCGTATTCCGACGCGGGTGAGCGACTGTTCGACCAGCTGCTCGCCTCGGGTATCGATATCGTGCTGCTCGGCTTCGACACCCGCCACGACTACCTCCAGGTCAACGCGGGTGTCGCGCGGGCGTGCATCGGGAAGGTGATCGCCGAGCGGCAGGGCAATACGCCGCTGATCACCGGCGGGGTGAGCATGGGTGGCCTGGTCACCCGCTACGCGCTCGCCGCCATGGAACGCGACGACGAGGATCACCAGACCGAGACCTATCTGTCCTGGGATTCGCCGCACAACGGGGCGTGGATCCCGCTGATCCTGCAGCAGATGGCGTACTTCTTCGAGTTCTTCGAGGCGCTCACACCGGGTAAGGCGAGCAAGGCGAGCCTGATCCGCAGCCCGGCGGCGCAGCAGTTGCTGTGGGCGTGGGTCGAGGACGCGCGGTATTCGGGGCCGGTCGCCACCGCGTCACCGCTGCGGGCCCAATTCGTCCAGGAGCTGGCCCAGCTCGGCGGATTCCCGCAGCGGCCGGTGCGGCTCGGCGTGGCGAACGGTCGCGGTGACGGGCAAGGTCCCGCGCTGCAGCCCGGCGAGGTGGTGTTCGACAAGAAGTTCCTCGGCGGCATCGTCGGCAGCGCCACCGCGCGCTACCAGCCTGCCTTCGGCGAGCAGCAGCCGGTCGGCGGCATGCATCTCGGCCTGACCTCCCGCACCTCGACGACCACCGCGGTCGCGCCGTTCGACGGTGCGCCCGGCGGCATGCTCGATTCGTTCGGCCAGGTCGCCACGACCCTCGGGGTCGAACTGGCGGAGATGAAACGCTGGAGCTGCTTCGTCCCGTCGGTCAGCGCGGTCGCGCTGGACTTCGACCCGATGACCTGGGACGTCGAGCTCGATCAGGATCTGCGCAAGGTGACGGCCGAGCACACCATGCTCACCGAGTTCTGTTGCAACGCAATAAATACCGAGCACTCGGCGGTGACTCCGACGCTGGCGGAGTGGGTGCTTCGTAAGATCGCGAAATAGCGCGGTGAGCCCCGCCGGTGTGGGTCCGGCGGGGCTTGCGTTACCTCGCGCCTCGACTCAGGCGGACTTGCCGTACACGTAGTCGTCGAGCGGGAAGCTGACCGCTTCGCGGTGCGCGGCGAGGGTGCTGGTCGGGCGCAGTAGCGCGGCCTCGCCGTGCGGGTTGAAGTAGTAGCTGCGCGCCGTCGAGCAGTCACCGCCGTAGAAGACGGAGGTGCCGAGCTTGTCGGTGACCTTGTCCAGGAAGCCCGCGTTGGCCGCCTCGGTCACCTCGAAGGTCTGCTCGCCGCGGCGGAACAGCTCGCCGAAGAGCCGCCCCATGTGCTTCATCTGCGCCTCGATGGTGGTGAAGTAGGACAGGCCGCTGTAGGAGTACGGGCTGTTGAGGCTGAGGAAGTTCGGGAACTTCGGCACGGTGATGCCCTCGTAGGCCTGGAAACGGTTGTCCCGCCAGAACTTTCCGAGGTTGACGCCGTCGCGGCCGATGATCTCGATGGCCGGGAAGTTCACGTCCCACAGGTTGAAACCGGTGGCCAGGATCAGCGTGTCGATCTCGGTCTTGTGGCCGTCGGCGGTGACGATGCCGTCGGGCTCGATGCGCTCGATCGAGTTGGTCTCCAGGCGCACGTGCGGCTGGTTGAACGTGCGGAAGTAGGTGTTGGAGAAGGTCGGTCGCTTGCAGCCGAAGTCGTAGTGCGGCGTGAGCTGCTTGCGAGTTTCCTTGTCCCGCACCGAGGCACGCAGGTGCGCCTTGGCGAGGACGCCCGCAGCCTTGTTCAACGGCTTGGCCTGCGTGTAGTGCAGGACGCCGACGACCATGAGCGCCTCGAGCAGGCTGGTGTTGAACAGCCGCGCGGCCTTCTGGGTGACGGGCACCCGGTCGAACAGCTTCTGCACCGGCCCGGGGATGGCGGCGTCGATCTTCGGCACCACCCAGATCGGGGTGCGCTGGAAGACGGTGAGCGCCTGCGCCTTCTTGGCCACCTCGGGCACCAGCTGCACCGCGGTGGCGCCGGTCCCGATGATCGCCGCCTTGCGACCGGTGAGGTCGAAATCGTCCTCCCACGCGGTGGTGTGGATGATCTTGCCCGCGAACGAATCGATGCCGGGGAACGGCGGGGTGTAGGGCTGGGACAGGAAGCCCGTCGCGGTGAGCAGGTAACGGCCCGTGAGGGTTTCGCCGCCCGCGATCGAGACCACCCAGTGCTGGTGCTCTTCGTCCCAGCGCGCACCGTCGACCACCGTGCCGAAGCGCATCCGGCGGCGCAGACCGTACTTGTCGGCGACGTGCTTGGCGTACTTCTTCAGCTCCGCGCCCGGCGCGAACAGCCGCGTCCAGTACGGGTTCGGCTCGAAGGAGTACGAGTAGGTCACCGAGGCGATGTCGACCGCGAGGCCGGGGTAATGGTTGACGTGCCAGGTGCCGCCCAGGTCGTCCTCGCGATCGAGGATGACGTAGTTGCTCAGGCCGAGCCGATCGAGCTCGATGCCCGCCCCCATGCCACCGAATCCCGCTCCGACCACGACCGCGTCGTACTGAGGCGCCACTCCGAACCTCCAAGTATGTGAACCGTTTATCACAGAATGACACATCATTCCGTTTGTGACGACTGTATCATCGGGGTCGTGACGAAGCCATTGACGCGTGCCGAGCGACGTAAAGCCGAGCTCCGGCAGGAAATCATCGACACCGCGTTCGTCTGCTTCGCCGAGAAGGGCTATCACGGCACCGGGATCGCCGATATCGCCGGTCATCTCGGCATCGGGCACGGCACCTTCTACCGGTACTTCAGCAACAAGCGCGACATCATCGACCACGTCATCGATGACCTGTCCGCCAAGATCATCGACACCCTCGGCACCGAGAACGCCCCCGACGCCGCCACCACGCTGGACGAATACCGCGCGCAAACCGACCGGATCGGCCAGGCGCTCACCCACATCCTGATGGACGACCGCCGGGTCGCGCAGTTGCTGCTCGTGCACGCGCCCGGCATCGACGACGAGCTGACCGCGCGCCTCTACGGCCTGCTCGACATGGCCGACGCGCTGACCGCCGGATACCTGGAGCACGGCGTCGAACACGGTTACCTACGAGCGGATCTGGACACGGTCAACACCGCGCGCGCGGTCACCGGCATGCTGCTGGCCGGCATCATGCACGGCCTGCGCGACACCGACGAAAGCTCCATCCAAGGCCTCAACGAAGCCATCCGGCGGCTGCTGATCGACGGTGTCCGCAAGGACTGAGCAAATCGATAAGCCCCCTGACGGCGTTCGCGGCGTTAAGGTGTGGGAACTGTTCCGACGCTGTCCGCCAGGGGGCGCTCGTGGTCGCAAGAGACCAGGGAGTACGAAAAACACACATTCCCACGGACCGGCGTACCGGGCCTGACAGAATGTCGCCCGTGACCCCCGAGGATGTGAGCCGGATCAGTTTCGCGACACCACCATTCGGGCAGCGTGGTTATCACGCGGACGAAGTGGACGCCTTCCTCGACCTCGTCGCCGCGACCATGGCCGGGCGGGGTGCGCTCGCCGCCGACGATCTACGGCACGTCACCTTCGACGCACCGCGGCCCGGCGGGCGCGGATATCGCGCCGACCAGGTCGACGAATATTTGGATCGAGTGCGCGTCGAGTTGGAGAACCGGCAGCGCGGGGTGCGGCCCGCACCGGCCGGGAACGGGCAGTCGATGCTCACCCCGGACGATGTGCAGCGGATGCGGTTCACCCCCTCGCCGGTCGGGCGGCGCGGATACCACGACGAAGAGGTCGACGCGTTCCTCGATCTGGTCGCGGCGACCCTCGCGCACGGCGGGCCGGGCAGTCTGACCGTCGCGGATGTGCGCTCGGTGCGGTTCACCGAGGCGCGGCTGGGCACGCGCGGATACTCGCGCGAAGAGGTGGACGCGTTCCTCGATCTGGTGGTGACGGCGTTGCAGCATGCCGAGCATCAGCATCACCGGTGGACGTTGCATCGGGACGTCGGCGACTAAGGCTTGTCGCGCAACGTTATTCGAACAGGTCCAGGGTGGGCTGCGGATCGCGCCCGCGGACCTCGATAGAGCCGAAGACCAGGTCGGGTGGCGGCACGAGACCGAGGTGTTCCCAGGCGGCGGCGGTAGCCACGCGCCCGCGCGGGGTGCGGGCGACCATTCCGGCGCGCACGAGGAACGGCTCGCACACCTCCTCGACGGTGGCGGCCTCCTCCCCCACGGCTACCGCGAGAGTGGACACACCGACCGGGCCGCCGCCGAAACTGCGTACCAGCGCGGCCAATACGGCACGGTCGAGACGATCGAGACCGAGCACGTCGACGTCGTACACCTCGAGTGCCGCCCGCGCGATGGGCAGCGTGATCACACCGTCGGCGCGGACCTCCGCGTAGTCGCGGACGCGGCGCAGCAGACGGTTCGCGATGCGTGGCGTGCCACGGGACCGGCCCGCGATCTCCGAGGCGGCCTCGCGATCGATCTGCACGCCGAGGATCTGCGCCGAACGCAGCAGGATGAGCAGCAACTCGTCGGGGTCGTAGAAATCCATGTGCCCGGTGAAACCGAAGCGGTCACGCAACGGGCCGGTCAGCGCGCCGGACCGGGTGGTGGCCCCGACCAGGGTGAACGGCGCGATGTCGAGCGGGATCGAGGTCGCGCCCGGGCCTTTGCCGACGACCACGTCGACGCGGAAGTCCTCCATCGCCAGGTAGAGCATTTCCTCGGCGGGGCGGGCGATTCGGTGGATCTCGTCGATGAACAGCACGTCGCCGTCGACCAGGTTGCTGAGCATGGCCGCGAGATCACCAGCCCGTTCCAGCGCGGGGCCGGAGGTGATGCGCAACGCGGTGCCGAGTTCGCCGGCGATGATCATCGCCATGCTGGTCTTGCCGAGGCCGGGCGGGCCGGACAGCAGCACGTGATCCGGGGTGCCGCCGCGCTGTTTGGCGCCGCGCAGCACCAGCGCGAGCTGTTCGCGGACGCGCGGCTGGCCGATGAAGTCGTCGAGCGACTTCGGGCGCAGGCTGGCCTCGATCTCGCCGTCGGACTTCAAATAGCTCGGCGTGACCTGTGATTCGTCTGGTTCTTCGTAATCCATGCGGTATTACCGATTCTTGCCGAGCAGGTTGAGGGCGGCTCGCAATCCTACCGAGGTGTCGGCGGCGGGCTGTTCGGCGAGCACCGCGTCGATGGCCTGCTCGGCCTGCTTAGCCGGGAAACCGAGGCCGGTGAGCGCCTCCACCACCTGCTCGCGCACCGGCGTGATGACCGGGGTGGGCGTGCCGGGCGGACCGGACTGCACCGGAACGAGATTCACCTTGTCGCGCAGCTCGACAACCATGCGCTCGGCGCCGCGCTTGCCGATGCCGGGCACCCGGGTGAGTGCGGCGACATTGCTTTCCGCGAGTGCCTTGCGCAGCGCCTCGGGCTCGAGCACCGCGAGAACCGCCATCGCGAGGCGGGGGCCGACGCCGGACACCGTTTGCAGCAGGCCGAACAGGTCGCGCGCCTCGGTGTCGGCGAAACCGTACAGCGTCATCGAGTCCTCGCGGACGATCATCGCGGTGTACAGCCGGGTTTCCTCGCCGCGGGTCAGCGTGGACAGCGTCGCCGGGGTGACGTTGAGCCGGTAACCGATGCCGGCCGCCTCGATCACCGTGTGGTCGAGGGCGATCTCCAGCACCTCACCGCGTACCGACGCGATCACCTCTGTACCGCCTTCCGTTGTTCGGCAAGCCGTTCGGCGTACTTGCGTTGCGCCTCGGCCGCTTGGGCTTCGGCCTTGGCCATCCGCTCGATCAGCGGCGCCCGCCAACAATGGCAGATGGCCAGCGCGAGCGCATCCGCCGCGTCGGCCGGTTTCGGCGCGACCTGCAAACCGAGGATTCGGGTGACCATCGCGGTGACCTGCGCCTTGTCCGCGGTGCCGTTGCCGGTGACCGACGCCTTCACCTCGCTGGGCGTGTGGAACGCGACCGGGATGCCGCGGCGCGCGGCCGCGAGCGCGATCACGCCACCGGCCTGCGCGGTGCCCATCGCGGTCCGCACATTGTGCTGGGCGAAGACGCGTTCGATGGCGACGGCCTCGGGTTTGTGGGTGTCCATCCAGAGTTCGGCGGCGTCGGAGACCTGGAGTAGTCGCTGGGCGAGGTCCATGTCGGGCGGGGTGCGGACCACGTCGACGGCGATCGCGGTCACCTTACGACCGATGCCGCCCTCGACCATGCTGAGGCCGCACCGGGTGAGCCCGGGGTCGACGCCCATCACCCGCACGAAAACCCCTCTCGCAGACACGAACAACTGTTCGAGAGTCTAGCGGAGGCAGGGACTTTCGCGGTCCAGCGACACGGGGTGCAGCGGCGGTCGTGATGGCGCGCACCGCAACCGGGCCAGGCGCGCGCACCGTGGGCCGGCGCTCAGGACGCTACCGGGAAGCCGAGCAGTTCCGGCTTCGTCGCGCGAGCCGCCCATTCGCGCGCCGGATCGTTGACGAGTCGGCGCGCTCGAAGGTCGAGCAGGCCACTGACATTGGTCACCGTGGCGGCGACCTCACCGTCCGCGCGGGTCAGGATCTGTTCGACACGGTAGGTCTTACCGGTCCCCCACAGCCACGCGCAGGACACATCCACCGTGTCGCCGCCGCGCAGCTCGCGGTGGAACTTGATCGTGGTCTCGAGATTCACCGGCCCGAATCCGTCCGCGATCAGCTCGTCGACCGAGATCCCCGCCGCCTGGACGCAGGCGAAACGCGAGTGGTCGGCGAACTGGTGATAGGCCGCGCCGGTGACATGGAGCTGCGGATCGAGATCGGAAACCCTGACTTCGATGCGGGTACTGAACGACACGACGCCGACTATGCCAGCGCCCACCGACAACTTTCCGCCGTGCGATAACGAGCCCCCGGATACGGATCGAGCGTCGGTCGGTTCTCTTCACTGGCAACGGGACATGAAAGTGGCGCTACTCGCACTTTGCCGCTGCCATGTCCCACACGCAGCCAACCCGAGCGATGAGCGGGACATGAGGGCCGGTCTACTCGCACCTTGCCGCCACCATGCCCCACACGCAGCCAACCCGAGCGATGAGCGGGACATGAGGGCGGCGCTACTCGCACAGCCGCCGCCGTGTCCCGGCGGTCATGGCCCGACGTCAGGCCGGGGCGAGGGTTCGGGCGAAGGTGCGGCGGTAGGCCTGGGGGGATACGCCGATCGCCTCGTGCAGGTGCTGGCGCAGTGAGGTGCCGGTGGCGAAGCCGACTTCACCGGCGATGCGGTCGACCGTCATGTCGGTCGATTCGAGCAGGTGACGGGCGCGGAACAGACGCTGCTGGATCAGCCAGCGGCCGGGGCTCATGCCGACCTCTTCACTGAAACGGCGCGCGAAGGTGCGCTTGCTCATCTGGGCGCGCAGGGCGAATTCATCGACGGTGAGCGGCAAGTGAAGGTTTTCCAGCGCCCACTGGCGAGCGGCGGCGGTGCCCGCGGAGGTGACCGGCGGGACGGGCTGCTCGATGTACTGCGCTTGCCCGCCGTCGCGCCACGGCGGCACCACGCAACGCCGAGCCACCGAGTTGGCGACCGCACTGCCGTGATCACGGCGCACGAGATGCAGGCACACATCGATGCCCGCCGCCGCCCCGGCAGAGGTGAGCACGTCATCGTCGTCGACGTACAGCACATCGGGATCGAGCCGGACCCGCGGAAAGGTGCGGCGGAAGAGATCGGCTTGGCGCCAATGCGTGGTGGCCGGCCGACCGTCGAGCAGACCGGCCGCCGCCGCGATGAACGAGCCTGCGCAGATCGCCACTAGCCGGGCACCGGGCCGGATTCGGGCGAGCGCGTCCCGGACCGGCTGCGGCAGGGTGCCGTCGAGGGTCATCCGGATGTCGCAGGCGGGCAGCACCACGGTGTCGGCGGTGTCGAGAATGCTGCTGTCGTGCGCGACGGCGATCGAGTAGTCGGCGCTGGTGCGCACCGGTTCGCCGTCGACGGTGCAGGTGCGGATCTCGTATCGGCCGTCGGCACTGCCGAATACCCGGTTCGGGATGCCGAGTTCGAACGGATAGACCCCGTCCAGCGCCAGCACCGCCACGCGATGGACGGAAGATGTCATGGCACGATCATATCGAAGAATGGCAATCGTGCCATTTCCTGACTCGTTCCAGCGCAGCAGACTCGACGCCATGACCGAAACCGAAACCATGCGCGCGATCAGCCAGCACACCCTCGGCGGCCCCGAGGTCCTCACCGAAGTACGACTCCCCCGACCGGTGCCCGGCCCCGGCGAAATCCTGGTCCGGGTGCGCGCGGCCGGGCTCAACCCCACCGACTGGAAGCATCGCGCCATCGCGAACCTCTTCCTGCCCGAGCCGCCTTTCGTCCTCGGCTGGGACGTATCCGGCGAGGTCGCCGAGACCGGCATCGGCGTGACGCTGTTCGAGCCGGGCGACGAGGTCTTCGGCATGCTGCCCTACCCGAACGGCCACGGCGCGCTGGCGGAGTACGTCGTCGGCCCGGCCCGCGCCTTCGCCCGCAAGCCCGCGAACCTGGATCACGTGCAGGCCGCCGCGATCCCGTTGGCCGCGCTCACGGCCTGGCAAGCCCTGGTGGACAACGCCGCACTCGAAGCCGGACAGCGCGTGCTGATCCACGCGGCCGCAGGTGGCGTCGGACATTTCGCTGTGCAGATCGCCAAGGCTCGCGGCGCGTACGTCATCGGCACAGCCAGCGCACCCAACCACGAGTTCCTGCGCAGCCTCGGCGCGGACGAAGTGATCGACTATCGGGCAACGGATGTCGCCGAGGCGGTCCGCGACGTGGACGTGGTGTTGGATTCGATCGATGACGACAACAGCCTGCGCTCACTGCGCACGCTGCGAAAAGGCGGGCTGCTGGTGACGTTGCGCGCCGCCGGTGCGGTCGACCTCGCGGCCGCGGCACGCGAGGTGGGCGTACGCGCGATCCGCATGCTGGTCGAGCACGATCACGCCGGCATGCGCGCGCTGGCCGGCCTCGTCGAAGCTGGTGCGTTGCGGCCGACGATCGCAGGCACCTTCCCGTTGGCGGAGGCCGCGAAGGCGCATGCATTGGGCGACACTGGTCGTACCGTCGGCAAACTAGTTGTCGCGCTGCCCTGAGACCGAAGATTTTTCCGCGCGGCGCTTCGGTGAATCTACGAAATCGGGACCGTCACGCTTCTACCATCCGATGATGAGCACTGTTGTGAAGGCTGTCCTCGAGGGCGGGCCGAAAGACATGCCCGCGCGAATCGTTCCGATCACCCCGCCGGGGATCGAATTGAAAGTCCCGTTCAAGGGTGGCTACGAACACTTCAAGGTGACCCGCAAGGAGCAGGACACCCCGGAGGGCCGGTTGCCCGTCTACGAGTGGTCCAGCCGGACCGAACTCGCGGAGTGACGCGCGAATAATCGTCCAGCGCGGCCGGTCGATCATCGACCGGCCGCCTTCCGATGCGGTAGCCGGAAGCAGCCGACTATGGACAAAAGCGTAACCAAGTGGTTACGCTTTCCGGGTGGACGAAGTGGCGAGTGCGATCGCCGATCCGGTGCGCCGGGAGATCCTGACGATGCTGCGCGGGACCCGGCTCACGGCGGGTGAGATCGCGGCGGAGTTCGATATCAGCAGGCCTGCGGTGAGCAGACACCTGCGAGTGCTGCGCGAAAGCGGCCTGGTGCACGACGAACTCATCGGCAGGCAGCGCTACTACGTGCTCGACCCGGCACCACTCACCGAGATCGCCGATTGGATCGCACGCTTCGACACCGCGGCCGCCTGGGAACAGCGGCTCGACGCATTGGAAACCGAGGTCTACCGGACGCGCCGCGAACACCGCAGCGCACCGGCCGACCAGCACCCGAAGGAGAACACGGGATGACCACCCGACCCACCGGCCGCCTCGACCGCACCGACGGCAAGCGCGACCTGATCCTGACCAGAACCTATCGAGCGCCGATCGAGGACGTGTGGGCCAGCGTCACCGAATCCGACCGCACCGCACGCTGGTTCGGGCCATGGAAGGGCGAAGCCGGGCCCGGTCGAAAAATTCAAGTGCAGATGGCGTTGGAAGAAGGCCAGCCCTGGTGTGACGCCACGATCGAGGTGTGCGAACCGCCACGGCGGCTCGGCATCATCACCAAAGACGACTACGGCACTTGGCATCTGGAGGCGGAGCTCACCGAGACCGACGGCGTCACGGAACTGGTCTTCACCCACCATCTGGATCCCGAGGCGAAAATCAGCGAGGTCGGCCCCGGCTGGGAGTACTACCTGGACGCACTCGGGGCGGCCCGCACGGAGGCGGACCGCCCCGAGTTCGAGGACTACTACCCCGCGATGAAGCAGTACTACGAAGCCCTGGAGGACTAGTCCAGCGCTGCCGGACGGTGCCCGTCCGTAGACCCGCGCACGGCCGGAGCGCATGCGCGGGTACGCACTAGTCGTCCAGTTGCGCGAGGATTTCGTCGGAGATGTCGACGTTGGTGTAGACGTTCTGTACGTCGTCGCTGTCCTCGAGCGCGTCGACCAACTTGATCACCTTGCGGGCGCCGTCGGCGTCGACCTCGACCGAGACCGACGGCTGGAAGCCGGATTCGGCGGAGTCGTAGTCGATTCCGGCGGCCTGCAGGGCCTTGCGTACCGGGATCAGGTCGCTCGGGTCGCTGATGATCTCGAAGGCATCACCGAGGTCGTTGACCTCCTCGGCACCGGCGTCGAGCACGGCCATCAGGACGTCGTCCTCGGACAGGCCGTTCTTCTCCAGCGTCACGACGCCCTTGCGGTGGAACAGGTAGGACACCGAACCCGGGTCGGCCATGTTGCCGCCGTTGCGGGTCATCGCGACCCGGACCTCGCCCGCGGCGCGGTTGCGGTTGTCGGTGAGGCACTCGATCAACACCGCGACACCATTGGGGCCGTAGCCCTCGTACATGATGGTCTGCCAGTCGGCGCCGCCGGCTTCTTCGCCGCCGCCGCGCTTGCGGGCACGCTCGATGTTGTCGTTGGGCACCGACGACTTCTTCGCCTTCTGAATGGCGTCGTAGAGCGTCGGGTTGCCTGCGGGGTCACTGCCACCCGTGCGGGCCGCCACCTCGATGTTCTTGATCAACTTGGCGAAGAGCTTGCCGCGCTTCGCGTCGATCCCCGCCTTCTTGTGCTTGGTGGTGGCCCATTTGGAGTGGCCGCTCATTCCCTACTTCCTTCAGGTCGTTGGCACGTTTGGTGATGTGTACCGTACCGGCACGGCCGGAGGGACAACTTCTCCAGCCTACTCGGCCGGTCATCGCGGCCTGAACGGCGCGTGAACTACGCGTCCCGAACCAGGTCCACGAACATCCGGTGCACCCGCAGATCGCCGGTGACCTCCGGGTGGAACGACGTGGCGACCACCTTCCCTTGCCGCACTGCCACAATGCGGCCTGCGAACGGCCCGTCCGGCACCGTCGCGAGCACCTCGACGCCCGCGCCGGCCCGCTCCACCCACGGCGCCCGGATGAACACCGCGCGCATCGGGGCGTCGTCGAGTCCGGCGAAGTCCAGGTCCACCTCGAACGAGTCGACCTGACGGCCGAAGGCGTTGCGCCGCACCGTCATATCGATGCCGGACAGGTGATTGGCGTCGGGCCGGGTATCGAGCACCTCGTCGGCGAGCAGGATCATGCCCGCGCAGGAACCGAAGGCGGGCATGCCATCTCGCAGTCGCGCGCGCAGCGGCTCGAGCAATTCGAAGACCTCCAGCAGCTTGCTGATGGCGGTCGATTCGCCGCCGGGCAGCACCAGCGCGTCCACCGCGGCCAGTTCGGACGCGCGCCGCACCAGCACCGGTTCGGCGCCGCAGTGCGCGAGGGCCGCGATGTGCTCGCGCACGTCACCCTGCAGCGCGAGCACGCCGATGGTGGGGCGAGCCTGCAGGTCGGTGGCGGCGGGCGCGGCGACCGGGGAAGCGTTCACGTCGGAAAGTTTACGAGCCGTCGCGGTGTGGGCCTGCTCACGGTCACCGTCAGGGTTCCGTCAACGCAAGGGCCCGCAGGCCGGGATCGGGTCGACACTCGCATGGTGATAGCTGTGTTGCCGCGCAAGGTGCCCGCGCCGCGTGGAGAAGGGGAGGCGGCCCCGGTCCGCCGTGGTCTCACCGTGCCGACCGGGTTGGCCGGACTTTCGCTCGACGCGATGGCGTCCGTGTCCTACGGGCCCGAGGCCATCGTGCTGGTGCTGGCAGCCGCGGGCGGCGCCGGACTCGGCCTGACACTGCCGGTGACGGTAGCGATCGCGGCGTTGCTCGCCGTGCTCGTCGCCTCGTATCGGCAGGTGATCGCCGCATTCCCGGACGGCGGTGGTGCGTATGCGGTGGCGAAGGCGCACCTCGGGCATCGCACGAGTTTGACCGCCGCGGCCTCGCTGATCATCGACTATGTGCTGAACGTCGCGGTGTCGATCGCCGCCGGAGTCGCCGCGCTGACCTCGGCGTTTCCCGTTCTGCTTCCGTACACGGTGTGGTTGTGTGTGGCCATTCTCGTCGGCATCACGGCGTTGAATTTGCTGGGCATCACCGAGAGCGCACGGGCGTTCATGGTGCCGACCATCGTGTTCGTCGTCGGCATCTGCACGGTGATCGTCGCGGGGCTGGTGCGCTCCGAACCCGCCAGCGTCAGCACCGGCGCCGCCACCGTGCTGGACGCGCACACCATCGGCGTGCTGTTGCTGCTCAAGGCCTTCTCCAGCGGGTGTGCCGCGCTGACCGGGGTGGAGGCGATCGCGAACGCGGTGCCGAGCTTCCAGGCGCCGAAAGTGCTTCGCGCACAACGCGCGGAGGTCGCGCTCGGGGCGCTGCTCGGTGTCATGCTGATCGGGCTCGCGCTGCTGATCGAGAAGTTCGAGGTGCATCCGATCGACGGCACCACGGTGCTCTCGCAGCTGACAGAGGCCGCGCTCGGACACGGAATCGGTTACTACGTGGTGCAATTCGCGACAGTGGTGTTGCTGGCGCTGGCCGCCAACACCTCCTACGGCGGGCTGCCGACGCTCACCAAGATCCTCGCCGACGACAACTGCCTGCCGCACCGGTTCGCGGTGCGCTCGCCGCGCGAGGTGTACCGGTACGGCGTGCTGACGCTGGCCATCGCGGCGGGTGTGCTGCTGGTCGGCGCCGACGGCAATATGAACGCGCTGGTCCCGCTGTTCGCCATCGGGGTGTTCGTCGGGTTCACCATCGCGCAGGTGGGCATGGTGCGGCATTGGCTGCTGGCCAGGACGGCAGGCTGGCGGTGGCGGCTGGCGCTCAACGGGTTCGGTGCGCTGCTGACCTTCGTCGCCGCGATCGTCACCACCGCAATGAAATTCACCGCGGGCGCCTGGTTGATCGTGCTGGTGCTGCCCGCGCTGGTGCTCGGCATGGAACGAATCCGCGGGGCCTACAGCAAGATCGGCGCCTATCGCCGCTCCGACGAGGTGCCGCCGCCACCACGGCCGCGCGACGCCGTCATCGTGGTGCCCGTGTCGGAGGTTTCCGACCTGAGCTGCGAGGCGCTGTCCGCGGCGCTGTCGATCGGCAAAGACGTTGTCGCGGTGCACGTTTGCCTGCCCGGCGAGTCGGTGAAGGCGTTCACCAAGGCGTGGGAGGCGTGGCATCCGGAGGTGCGGCTGGTGCTGCTCGAAGACAGCGACGCGACGGTCGGCGGGCCGGTCGCGCGTTACGTGCGGGAGAACTTCGAGGGTCGCCGCAAGGTGGTCGTCATCGCCGAGGTCGATCCGCCGGTCGGCTGGAATCGGGTGCTACCCAGCCACCGCAGCGACGAGCTCGAACGCGTGCTGCGCCGCATGTCCGACACAGTGGTCTGCCACCTGCGCGTACAGGTGGGCTGAAGCCTGAGCGAATTCAGGCGGCCGCGGTGGTGTGCGTCGGCCACACGCACACCATCGCGGTCGACATCTCGCGCTCAGTCGCGCAGGTTACGGATCAATCCCTCCTGGACGACCGCGGCCACCATCTCACCCGCACGGTTGAAGATCTTCCCGCCGGTGAGCGCGCGGCCGAAGCCCGCGGACGGCGAGGCCTGGTCGTAGAGCAGCCAGTCGTCGGCGCGGAACGGGCGCAGGAACCACATGGCGTGGTCGAGTGAGGCGTTCTGGGTCTGCTCGTCGGGGTGGGTCACCTTCGACGAGCCGAGCAGTGTCATGTCGCTCATGTAAGCCAGGGTGCAGACGTGGAACAGCGGGTCGTCGGGCAGCGGATGCCGGTAGCGGAACCACACCTGCTGCTGCGAGACAACGCCGTCGCGGCGGGCGATCTGGTCCTGCGGCACCGTCCGGATGTCCCAGTGCTCCCACTCGCGCATCGCCCACAGACGTTCCGGGCTCATCGTGGTGCTCGCGTCCGGCAGGTCGTCCGGGGCCTGCACCTCGGGCATCACATCCTGATGCTCCGGCCCCTCGTCGCCGATGTGGAACGAGGCCGACATGGTGAAGATCGCCTGACCGTCCTGCACCCCGGTGACCCGGCGGGTACAGAACGAGCGCCCGTCCCTGATCCGCTCGACGAGGTACACCGTCGGCTGGTCAGGGTTTCCCGGCCGCAGAAAGTAGCCGTGCAGCGAATGCACCTGATACCGCGGTTCCACCGTGCGCACCGCTGACACCAGCGCCTGGCCGGCAACCTGTCCGCCGAACGTGCGCGGTAGCTGAGTCTTCGTGGACGCCCCACGGAAGATGTCACGCTCGAGGCGCTCTATCTCCAGCGCCTCTTCGATTGTCGCCATGGGCTGAGATTAACTCGCCGCGCTGACCGGCTCGTCCTCGGCCGTCCGGTGCTCGGCGGACCCGGACGAGGACGAGTCGGTCGGCGACCGCGCGCACGGCCGCCGCCCACGAGCACTGCCGCCGACCGGAACCAGGCCGCCGACGAGGGCCGTGCTCACCGTTTGCTCTGATAGACCGGTGCCACAGTTCGTCCCGATCACCCAGGACGCCCTCATCGAGCGTCTCGTCGAACGCGTCCGCACGCTGCCCGGCTATCGGGTGCTCGCGATCGACGGCGCCGACGCCGCCCACCCCACCGACCTCGCCCACCGGACCGCCGCCGCACTGCGCGACACCGGCAGACCCGCGGAAGTGGTGTCGCTGCACGACTACGTCCGCCCCGCCTCCCTCCGCATGGAATACGGCGTGGACGAAATCTCCTACCGCACAGCCTGGTTCGACTACGAAGCCCTCCGCCGCGAAGTCATCGACGCTCTGCACACCGACGGCCGCTGGCTGCCCGCCCTCTGGAACGAGACCACCGACCGCTCGGCTCGCGCCCCCATCCGCCCAGCTCTCCCCGACACCATCCTCGTCATCGCGGGCCCTATGCTGCTCAACCACTCCCTCCCCTTCGACGTGACCGTCCACCTGGCCATGTCGGAACCGGCCCTACGCCGCAGCACCCCGCCTGAAGACCACTGGACCATCCCCGCTCTCCTCGAAAACCCGACCGCCCCAACCTTCTTCATCCGCTGGGATCACCCCACCCGCCCAGCGCTCCGCCTCCCCTGACCCCCTCGCTCCTTGCCTTCTGTTCCGTAGGTTCTCAGCTATCTCCAACCGCGCATCTGATAGTTGGATGCGCATATCCATGTATCGAGATGGATGACTCACCCACCAAACGCGAAAGGCACACGGTTGCAGCGCTTCTCAGCGTCTGCCGCAACCATGTGCCACTCGACGGACGTCAGTCGCCCCTGCGTTCGATCAGGAGCAGGCCGGGGACTGGAGGTTCAGAGCGGTCAGCGCGTTGCAGGCCCAACCCTTCTGCACCTTCCACTTGCCGTTGTCGAGGACGAAAGGCACGTCGATGGGGTTCTCGGCACCGTTGATGGTCAATTTGCCCTGGGCACTCACGGAATCGCCGAAGGCGGTCACTCCGGTGATCTCCGACTGGGCGTTCGCCTGCTTGTAGGCCTCGGCGAGCCGGTTGGGCAGGTCGGGGTCGGCTTCGATGCCCTGCACGAGGTCCAGCTTCTCCGCGCTGGGTACCGCAGGATCGAGCGCCTTCTGCAGCAGCGCGTTCAACTCCGCGACGGTGGGCGGCGCGGGCTGGTTCGCGTTGGCGGCGGCGCTGGTCGTGGTGCGGGACGGCTGCGGCGGACCCTTCTTGTCATCGCTACCGCAGGCCGTCAGGCCCAGTGCGGCCACGACGGCCAAACCGGCAATCGCCATGCGTCCGGTCTTACGAAGGTTCATCTGCTCGTCCTTAAGTTGGGCTGGTACATCGACGGTGATGCGGCACGAACTACCGACGCGGCGGTCGACGGGCATCGAAACGTGAAGTTACCCAGGACAATTGTGAGAACAGTAAGACGACGGTGTGGCGCGGAGAAGAGTCGGCGCCGTCGCGACCCCCTGACGCACACGAGCAGGGACTCCGAAGAGTCCCTGCTCGTGAAAGTTCACCAAACCCGAAGGCGTGGAATCACCAACCGCGCTCGGCGAGCCGGTGATCCACCGGCAGCTCCTCGACGTTGATGCCGACCATGGCCTCGCCCAGTCCACGCGAAACCTTCGCGAGCACATCGGGGTCGTCGTGGAAGGTGGTCGCCTTGACGATGGCGGCGGCCCGCTCGGCGGGGTTGCCGGACTTGAAGATGCCGGAGCCGACGAACACGCCCTCGGCGCCGAGCTGCATCATCATCGCGGCGTCGGCGGGGGTGGCGATGCCGCCCGCGGTGAACAGCACGACGGGCAGCTTGCCGGTCTCGGCGACCTCGCGAACCAGCTCGTAGGGCGCCTGCAGTTCCTTGGCGGCGACGAACAGCTCGTCGGCGGGCAGCGAGGACAGCCTGCGGATCTCCTGGCGGATCTTGCGCATGTGCGTGGTGGCGTTGGAGACGTCACCGGTGCCTGCCTCGCCCTTCGAGCGAATCATGGCCGCGCCCTCGGTGATTCGGCGCAGCGCCTCACCCAGGTTGGTGGCGCCGCAGACGAACGGCACGGTGAAGTTCCACTTCTCGATGTGGTTGGTGTAGTCGGCGGGGGTCAGCACCTCGGACTCGTCGATGTAGTCGACGCCGAGGCTCTGCAGGATCTGCGCCTCCACGAAGTGGCCGATGCGGGCCTTCGCCATGACCGGGATGGAGACGGCGGCGATGATGCCGTCGATCATGTCGGGGTCGCTCATCCGGGACACGCCACCCTGCGCACGGATGTCGGCGGGCACCCGCTCCAGCGCCATCACCGCGACCGCGCCGGCGTCTTCGGCGATCTTGGCCTGGTCGGGGGTGACGACGTCCATGATCACCCCGCCCTTGAGCATCTCGGCCATGCCGCGCTTCACGCGGGCGGTGCCGATGGTCTGGGTGGTCTCGGGCGTAGTCACGGCAAACTCCTGGGTCATCTGCGCCAATCGGTCGCAAGGGATGGAATCGACCCAATTCTAGGCGGGCCACCCAGGCCACTTGATAGCCAGTCGGAGATGACTGGCCTTGTCACCTACCAGGGGCTCTGTCCGCCGGTGCGGTGCACTGGACCGCTCGGCCAGACCAGGAAAAGCGGTTTACCGGTGCCGCGGGGCAATTGTGTTGGCCCCGCTATCTTCCGGCGTCGCTCAGAGCGGACCCACAACCAGCAACTGCGCCCAGTACTCGGCGGCGGCGGGCCCGATGACCGGCAGCAGGAAATCGTAGAGCAGGTAGGACATGTACAACGGGTACCTCCGCACACCGAGCATTTTTCCCCCGCCGACGGCGGGGTCCGCGGCACCGAAGTCCGAGTGCCTTGAAGTAAGCACTACCCAGCCCGCTGCCATCCAGTCGCGACCGTAGCACGATCGTGAAACACATCACATCGCGTCAGCGGATCGAGCGGACCTCCGGGTCGGTGGCGCTGTCGGCGGCGGTCGCGGCTTCGGGGAGCAGTTGGTCCAGGTTGTAGGGGTAGACGGTTTCGCCCGCGCGGTCGAAGGCGACGATATCGGCTGCGGTACACCACTTGTTGCCGGTGATGGAGCGGCGTTCGATGGCGGTGAGGTTCGTCGCCTGCGGCTCGTAGGCGGGCACGCGGAGCGCGAAGAACAGTTCCTCGGAGCGGATCAGGTCGCCGTCGAAGGGGAACACCGCGACGCGACGCCAGATCGGGCCGCGCAGGCTCTCCGGGTCGGCCTGGTAACCGGTCTCTTCGTAGAGCTCACGGACGGCCGCTTCGCGCAGCGTCTCCTCCGGGTCGACCCCGCCGCCGACGGTGAACCAGAACGACACGTCGGGTGTTGTCGGGTCGTTGCCGCGCATCAGCAGCGTGCGGCCCTCCTCGTCGAACAGCACGATGCGGGCGGTGGTGCGGGTGGTGTCGACGGTGAGCCCGGTGGACGCGGCCGGGGTGGCGCGCTCGGTGATCTCGAAATAGGTGGGCAGCGGCGCGGTACCGCCGAGGTGCAGGATGCGCACCGACCGGCGGGTGCGCAGCGCCAGGGTGTCGCGGACCGCGTCGTTGTGGAAGCGGCGCGCGATCAGCACCCGCGCCTCGGCGTCGGCCAGCTCGGCCACCATCTGCGGGCGCAGTTTCTCGATATCGATCGTCGACAGCGCCGCGGAGAGCTGGTTCTCCACCGTCTCGCGGTCGGCGGGCCCGGCCCGTTCGGCGCGATCGGCAAGGTGGGCAAGAACTTTGGCTTGATCGGCCAGCGCCGGATCGGCCACCGGGTCCGCGATCGCCGCCGCGACCGATCTGGCCACCACCGCCCGCCGGCCCAGCGCCGCGTCGAGCGCCTGCCAGGACTGATCGGAGCGCACGTGCAGCCGGTCGAGCCGATTGGCGGTGGAGTAGGCCCAGATGCCGAGCGCGACGATGACCGCCGCGATCAGCGCGAGGACGAGAACCGTAGTGGCGGAGAAGGTGATCATCCGGCGGCCCGCACCCTGGTGTCGCCGATAGTGACCGTCTCGTACACGCGCAGGATCTGTTCGGCCACCACCGGCCAGTCGTACTCGCCGACCACCTGGGTGGCCGTGTGCACCAGGGCCGCCCGGCGGCTGTCGTCGGTGAGCAGACCGTCGATGGCCCGCGCCAGCGCCGCCGAATCACCCACCGGCACCAGCTCACCCGCCGTCCCGTCGCGCAGCACCCGGCGGAAGGCGTCCAATTCGCTTGCCACCACGGCGGTTCCGGCGGCCATCGCCTCGATCAGGATGATGCCGAAGCTCTCGCCGCCTAGGTTGGGCGCGACGTAGACATCCGCGCTGCGCATGGCCGAGGCCTTCTCCGCGTCCGACACCTGACCGAGGAAGCGCAGGTGCCCGGCGAGCGATCCCGCCTCGCGGCGCAGCCGCTCCTCGTCCCCGCGCCCGACGATGAGGACCTGTAAGTCCTGGTGCCTGCGCACCAGTTCGGGCAAAGCGCCGAGCAGCACGTCCATCCCCTTGCGTGGTTCGTCGTAGCGGCCGAGGAACAGCACGGTCCGGCCCGCCCGCGGATACCCGGGCAGCATCGGCGCCCGCGCGAAGGCGGGCACGTCGACCCCGTTGGGGATCTCCACCGCGTCGGAGCCGAGCGCCTCCACCTGCCAGCGCCGGGCCAGCTCCGAGACGGCGATCCGGCCGCTGATTTTCTCGTGGTACGGCCGCAGCACGCCCTGAAAGGTGCTGAGTATCAACGACTTCGTGGTCGAGGTGTGGAAGGTGGCGACGATCGGGCCCTCGGCGATCTTCAGCGCGAGCATCGACAGGCTCGGCGCGTTGGGCTCGTGGATGTGCAGTACGTCGAAATCGTTGCCGTCGATCCAGCGCCGAATCCTGGTGTAGGCCATCGGACCGAAGGACAGTCGCGCCACCGATCCGTTGTACGGGATCGCCACCGCGCGACCGGCGGACACCACGAAATCGGGCAGCGCTGTCTCCTCCGAGGCGGGCGCGAGCACGCTCACCCGGTGCCCGCGTTCGATGAATACTCTCGCCAGCTCGACCACATGGGCCTGCACGCCGCCGGGCACGTCGAACGAGTACGGACAGACCATGCCGATCTTCATGCGGCGCCGTCCGAGTTCGCCGCGGTGTTCGAATCGTCCTGCGCCGCCGCGATGCGGCCGCGCCGCGCCTCGGACAGATCGCCCTCCCACAGCGGTTGCAGCATGTGCCAATCCGCCGGATGTTCGGCGATATTCGCCGCGAACCGGTCCGCCAGGGCCTGGGTGGCCGCCGCGACGCCGTTCGAAACATCAATCGGCGCTTCGACTTTCATGCCCCAGCCCTCCGCGCCGTCGGCGGTGAACCAGGTGTGCACCGGCAGCAGCGCCGCACCGGTCTCGATGGCCAGTTTGGCGGCACCGGCGGGCAGCCAGGTGCGCTCGCCGAAGAAGGTGACCGGGACGCCGCGGCCGGTCAGGTCGCGCTCCCCCATCAGGCAGATCGCCTTGTTCTCGCGCAGCCGGTCGGCCAGCTGGACGAACGGCGGCTGTTCGCCACCGGTCAGCGGGAACACCTCGAAACCGAGGCTCTCCCGGTAGGCGACGAACCGCTTGAACAGCGACTCCGGCTTCAACCGTTCCGCGACGGTCGCGAAGGTGCCGTGGTTCTGCACCAGCCACACCCCCGCCATATCCCAGTTCCCGGAATGCGGCAGCACCAGGATCACGCCGCGTCCGGCGGCCAACCCCGCCTCCAGGTTCGATTTCCCTTCCAGCACGAGCTCACCGATCGCCGCGTGGTCCATCGAGGGCAGCCGGAACGCTTCCCGCCAGTACCGCGCGTAGGAGCGGACGCTCGCCTGGATCAGCTCGTCCGGCACGTCCGCGGGGGTACCGCCGATCACCCGGGCGAGGTTGCGCCGCAACTGGTTCGGCGCGCCACCGGCCCGGAACTGCCGATTCGCCTTGCCGGCGACCCGATCGGCGCCCCAGTCGAACAACCGCCGCGCCGTCGTCTCGGGCAACGCCCGCACCAGCCGCCAGCCCGCCGCGTAACCGGCGTCGCTCAACCGCTCCCCGATACTCATGACCATTGCCCCGTTCCCTGCACCACACCGCCACGATAGGGCGGTCTCACGTCGGCAGCTCCGTCGCGTTCGCCGTTCCCGCCGAGGGGTTTTCGGGCTGCGCCGGCTTGTCGGACTGCGCCGGGTCTTGCTCCTGTGCCGAATTTCGCGGCTGCGGGGGCGTGATCACATCGCGCGCACCCGGCGAACTGCGCACCGCGAGCACCCGCTGGAACACCGTGACGATGCTGAGCACCGCGAGCACCCACATCGCGACGTGCACCGCGTAGGTGAGCCAGTCGATGCCCCAGTACCCGCCGATGCCGGTCAACCCGGCACCGACCAGCACGATGATGAGCCGATCCGGCCGCTCGATGAGCCCGCCGTCGGCGGAGAGCCCGCTGGCCTCGGCCCGCGCCTTGGCGTACGAAATCACCTGCGAGCTCACCAGTACCACCAGCGTCGCGGCGAACAGCGGCTTGTGGTTCTCGTGGTACACCGCCCACCACGCCAGGCCGGCGAAGATGGCGCCGTCGGCGACCCGGTCGCAGGTGGCGTCGAGCACCGCACCGTATTTCGTGCCGCCGCCGCGCGCCCTGGCCATCGCGCCGTCGAGCATGTCGAACATGACGAACAACCAGATCACCATGGTCCCCCAGAACAGGTGTCCGGTCGGGAACAGGGTGACCGCGGCGGCGATCGACGCGGTGGTGCCGATGACCGTCACCGCATCCGGGGTGAGCCCGGTGCTCACCAGCGCTTTGCCCAGCGGCGCAGTCGCTTTGGCAAACGTATCGCGGCCGAAGAAGCTCAGCACTTCTAGTCGACTTCCTTCCAGGCTGCCGACAGCAGCGCCCTCGTCTCCCGGAGCAGCTGCGGCATCACCTTGGCCCCGCCGACCACGGTGATGAAGTTCGCGTCGCCGCCCCAGCGCGGGACGATGTGCTGGTGCAGGTGGTCGGCCAGCGAACCACCGGCCACGCCACCGAGATTCAGGCCGACGTTGAACCCGTGCGGCCGCGATACCCGCTTCATCACCCGGATGGCCTGCTGGGTGAACGCCATCAGCTCGGTGCCCTCGGCCAGGGTGAGGTCTTCGAGGTTGGCCACCTTGCGGTACGGCACCACCATCAGGTGGCCCGGGTTGTACGGGTACAGGTTGAGCACCGCGTACACCAGCTCGCCGCGCGCGATGACCAGGCCGTCCTCATCGGACATCTTCGGAATGTCGGTGAACGGGTGCCCGGTCGAGGCGGGGTCGGTGGCCGCGGCCTCGGCGATGTAGGACATCCGGTACGGCGTCCACAACCGCTGTAACCGGTCCGGTTCGCCCGCGCCGCGGTCCACGATGCTGTCCTGCGCCGTGGCGTCGTTCAGCTCGGTGAACCCGTCCGGGGTCGTGCGCTCGGTCATCCCGCACCCTTGATCTCGAAACCCGCCGCGGTCGGAGAAGTGTTCTCCCGGTTCGCAATCCATTCCACAATGGTGGCAACCGCGTCGGCGACCGGCACCCCGTTCACCTGAGTTCCGTCGCGGAACCGGAAGCTCACCGCGTCGGCCGCGACGTCGCGCTCGCCGGCGAGCAGCATGAACGGCACCTTCTGGGCGGTGTTGTTGAAGATCTTCTTCTGCATCCGGTCGTCGCTGCGGTCCACCTGGGCCCGGATGCCCGCGTCCTGCAGCCGCTCGATCACCCGATCAAGGTGCGGCGCAAAGGCTTCCGCGACCGGGATGCCGACGACCTGCACCGGCGACAGCCACGCGGGGAACGCGCCGGCATAGTGCTCGGTGAGCACGCCGAAGAACCGTTCGATCGAGCCGAACAGCGCGCGGTGGATCATCACCGGACGCTGCTTGGTGCCGTCGGAGGCGGTGTACTCCAGGTTGAACCGTTCCGGCAGGTTGAAGTCGAGCTGGATGGTCGACATCTGCCAGGTGCGGCCCAGCGCGTCCTTGGTCTGCACGGAGATCTTCGGACCGTAGAAGGCGGCGCCGCCCGGATCGGGCACCAGCTCCAGCCCGGAGGCCGAGGCCACCTTGGACAGGGTCTCGGTGGCCTCCTCCCAGATCTCGTCGGAGCCGACGAACTTCTTCGGGTCCTTGGTGGAGAGCTCCAGGTAGAAGTCGTCGAGGCCGTAGTCCTTCAGCAGGCCGAGCACGAACTGCAGGGTGCTGGTGAGTTCAGCGTGCATCTGCTCTTTGGTGCAGTAGATGTGCGCGTCGTCCTGGGTCATGCCGCGCACCCGGGTCAGGCCGTGCACCACGCCGGACTTCTCGTACCGGTACACCGAGCCGAACTCGAAGAGCCGCAACGGCAGTTCCCGATACGACCGGCCACGCGCCCGGAAGATCAGGTTGTGCATCGGGCAGTTCATCGGCTTGACGTAGTAGTCCTGGCCCGGCTTGCGGACGGTGCCGTCCTCGTTCAGCTCCGCGTCCAGGTGCATCGCCGGGAACATGCCGTCGCGGTACCAGTCCAGGTGACCGGAGACCTCGAACAGGTGCCCCTTGGTGATGTGCGGGGTGTTGACGAACTCGTAGCCCGCCGCCACATGCTGGCGCCGCGAGAACTCCTCCATCTCCTTGCGGATGATGCCGCCCTTGGGGTGGAAGACTGGCAGGCCGGAACCGAGCTCGTCGGGAAAACTGAACAGGTCGAGTTCCAGACCGAGCTTGCGGTGGTCGCGGCGTTCGGCCTCGGCCAGCAGGTGCAGGTACTCGTCGAGCGCCTCCTGTGACTCCCAGGCGGTGCCGTAGACGCGCTGCAGATCCTCGCGGTCCTGATCGCCCCGCCAGTAGGCGGCCGAGCTGCGGGTGAGCTTGAAGGCCGGGATGAACTTGGTGGTGGGGATGTGCGGGCCGCGACAGAGATCGCCCCAGAGGCGCTCGCCGGTGCGCGGATCCAGGTTGTCGTAGATGGTCAGCTCTTTGCCGCCGACCTCCATCACCTCGGGATCGTCGATGCCGGACTTGTCGCTGATCAGCTCCAGCTTGAACGGCTCCTTGGCCAGTTCCACCCGGGCGTCCTCGACCTCGACCACGCGCCGCGAAAACCGCTGCGCGCCTTTGACGATCTTCTTCATCCGGGATTCCAGCTTCGCCAGATCCTCCGGGGTGAACGGCCGGTCGACCTGGAAGTCGTAGTAGAAGCCGTCCTTGATCGGCGGGCCGATGCCGAGCTTGGCCTCTGGGAACTCCTGCTGCACCGCCTGCGCGAGCACGTGCGCGGCGGAATGCCGGATGACACTGCGGCCGTCCTCGGTGTCGGCGGCGACCGCCTCCACCTCGACGTCGGTGTCCGGGGTCCAGGACAGGTCCTTGAGGCCCTCGGCGTCGCGCACGACGACGATGGTGTCCGGTCCCTTGGTCGGCAGACCAGCCTCGCGCACCGCGGCACCCGCCGTCGTCCCCGCCGGCACCCGGACGCGGGGGGCAGGGGTGGTGCGGGCTGAGGTGGTCACGGCAGTGCTCTCCTTGGAGTTTCTCGGGTGCGGGGCAAATCCCCGCGGTTCAATGCCGGGACACCACGTGCCCCAGCGCGACCATGCTATCGGCAACCCCCCACCCCTGTGCACGCTCGTCCGCCTCTCCGGGTATTCAGGCCAGATCGAGGTGCGTGAGGCGTCGCGTTGGCGACCGGCGGTGTGGTGGTGGATGGGTCAGCCCGTGCCCGGGGAGTTACCCATGTTCTTGCGAGATCGGTTGGCGTTTCAGCAAACCAGCGTCAGTTGTCTGCGGCCAGTTGTTTTAGGAGGGACTCGCGTTCGGCGGCGGGGCGTTTGGGGCAACTGGTGCACATCTCGCAGTTGGGGACTTCGAAGACGAGGCAGCAAGAGATGCGTTTGACGAAGGTGCGGCCGCCGAGGTCGACGAAGCGCGGGATGGGGAGTTTGCCGCCGATTTCGGTGGCCAGGCGGGTGCCTGCGGCCGGGGAGCCCGCGTCGAGGGCCCGGTTGCCGACGGCGTCGGCGACGATCGCCCAGAGGGCCGGGATGCCCGCGCCGGAGACCTCGGCGACCGGGGTGATCACGGCGGCAAGGGTTTCCCGCAGCGCTGTGCCCGGCTCGGCGGGTTCGTCGGGCCCGGCGAGGATGTGGATGCGTTCCACGCCGCCGTCCGGGCGGACCTCGCAGTCGAAACGGTCCAACAGCGGCTCGGCGGCCTGTTCTCCCTGTGCGTATGCGCGGGCAATCTGTTCGACCAGCGCGGAGGCGACCATGCACCACCACAGCGTGCCCGCGATCCGCGGCGAGGTCGTGCCCCAGGAGTGCCCCATCTCCGTGATCCGGGCCGCCAGCCAATCCGGCTGCGTCAGCGTCCGGCCAGGGACGGTGTTCACCACTTCAGGGGACTGCGTAACCATTGCGACTCGACTCCGATCCAGCTGCCGACCATCCCGAACGTGCCCAATGCCCACAGTGTCGCGACAACCAATGCGAAAGTAGTGGTCGCCGCGAACACCCGCATGGCGGCACCCCGTGCGGAGTACCACGCCATACCCTGCCGGTACTTGTCCCGCAGCCAGCCGAGAGCCCGTTGTGCCCAGGCGAATTCGGTGGCGAGGATGCCGAGTCCGGCGAACACGATCGCCCAGCCGGGTCCGGGGTAGGGAATCGTGACGATTCCGACGGCGAGCACCGCGGTGCCGACCAACGCGACCCCGATCCGATAGGCGAGGTTCAGCGTAGGTCGCGCGGCAACACGGGCACGGAAGGCGCGCCAACCCGTCTGCGTCGATTCTGTTTCCAACTCGGCGGTCACCTCTCCCAGCGTACGAGAACCCCCGGCCGGGTCCATGGCGCGAACGAGCCCGCCCGAACCGAGTGGTTCGAGCGGGCTCGGTGGTCCTGACTCAGACGAGCTCGGGCGTCGTCACCCGATGACCCACCTCGTCGTCGATGTGGGCCAGCCCGTTCTCGGTGATCTCGATGACGCGCGCGCTGGCGATATCGAAGAACAGACCCGACACCGTCACGCCGCGCTCGGCGACGGCCGCGCGCACCGCGGGATGCCGTTGCAGGTTCTCCAGCTGCACCGCCACGTTCACCATGCTCAGCTGGTCCACCTCGCCGAAGCCGGCCCGCGCCGCGGCGATCGCCACCGGGTGCCCGCGCCGGATCCGATCCAGGCTCGGGCGGGCGTGCGCGAGCCACTTATCGATTTCCGGCCCCGCCTGTGCCCCGGAGTGCAGGGCCTTCATGGCGCCGCACGAGGAGTGGCCGCAGACCACGATGGAGCGGACGTTCAGCTCTTCCAACGCGAAGGCCAGCGCGGCGTCCACCGACGGGTCGCCGACGGCGGGCACCAGGTTGCCCACATTGCGCACGGTGAACAGGTCACCCGGCCCACTGTTGGTGATCATGTTCGGCACGATCCGCGAGTCCGCGCAGGTGAGGAAGAACGAATCCGGATCCTGGCTGTCGCGCAGCTCGTCCAGGTGCGGGCGCACGACGTGCGCGTGGCTGCGGTGGTACGCGGCGACACCGGCCGCGATCGGGTCGGCGTGCTCGTTGCGCCGCCAGGGGCCGAGGATGTCGGTCCATACCGCGCGCCCGAAGCTGCGCGAGGGCGGCCCGGCCGTCGCGTGCGCCATCCTGGCGTTGCCGATTTCCACGAAATCGACACTGCCGCCGTTGCTTTCCTGCTGGCGCACCCAGTCCTCGATGGCGTCGAAGGCGGCGTGGTCGAGGAAGTCGACGGTCAGCTCGACGGTGACGTCGGCGTCGGCGGGTACCTTCGCGAATTCCGCGGACAGCTTCGGTAGCGCGAGGAAGGTGCAGGAGCCGTCGATGGTGACCATCCACCGCTGCGAACCCGGAATCTGCCTGGCGTGGATGGCGACGCGCACCACCCGCCACAGCAGCAGACCGAAGGCCAGTGCCAAGCCGATCAGCACGCCCTCCAGCAGATTGAGGAACACCACCGACACCACGGTGACGACGTACACGAGCAGGTCGCCGGTGCGCCGGGCCAGTCGAATGTGCGCGATCTTGACCAGCTGCATGCCGATCACGATCAACAGGCCGGCCAGCGCGGCCTTCGGAATCTGTTGCACCACAGCGGCCAACGCCACCGAGAACAGCAGAATCCAGCAGCCGTGCAGCACCGCCGAGGCCCGGCTGCGCGCGCCCGCCTGCACGTTGGTCGCGCTGCGCACGATCACGCCGGTGACCGGCAGGCCGCCGAGCAGGCCGGAGAGCACGTTGGCCGAGCCCTGACCGATGAGCTCACGATCGAAGTTGGTGCGCTGACCCGAGTGCATCTTGTCCACCGCGACCGCGGACAGCAGGCTTTCCACGCTGGCGATCAAGGCGATGGTGAGCACCATCAGCACCACGGCGGACCAGTCACCGCGCGGCAGCTCGGGCAGCCCGATCGCGTCGAACAGCGAGCCGTTCAATACGATTCGCTCGGCGCCGGTCGGCAGCACCATGGCCAGCACGGTGGCCGCGAACACCGCGACCAGCGGGCCGGGGACGAGGCGGAGCCGGGCGGGCGCGTATTTCCAGCCGAGCATGATGGCGATCACCACGGCGCCGATGAACGCGTCGCCGCCGTGCAGCGACATCAGCTGATCGGGCAGCTGGGTGATGTTCTTCCACGCCGAGCTGTGCGACGAACCGCCGAGCAGCACGTGGACCTGTTGCAGCGCGATGGTGATGCCGATACCGGCCAGCATCGCGTGCACCACCACCGGTGCGACGGCGAGCGCGCCACGCGCGATCCTGCTCAGCCCGAACAGAATTTGCAGCACACCTGCGGCAGCGGCGATGAAACAGGTTGTTTTCCAACCGAATTGGTTGATGGACTCGGCCACCACGACGGTGAGGCCGGCGGCCGGGCCACTCACCTGAAGAACGGAGCCGCCCATCAGGCCGACGACGATACCGCCGACCACAGCGGCGATGAGACCGGCGGCGACAGGCGCGCCGGAGGCGACCGCGATGCCGAGGGACAGCGGCAACGCGACGAGGAAAACCACGATGGAAGCGGGCACATCGTGTCGGAGGATTGATTGCAGGCGTTCGGACAGGGGTCCGGGACCAGGACCCGAGTCCGCTGGGACCGGCGGGGTAATCGGTGGGGCCAAATCGTTCTCGACAGCCATGACTTTCTCCTTCGCCGAACCCGGCGCGAAGTCCGGGGTCGGTTGACGATCAACATGTCCAGCAGGGGGCACACGACCGCGAACCGGCATCTCGCGGTGAAGCAGGTCTCGACGCGCCAATGGGTCGAGATGTAAACCGATGCAAGGCTATGAGTAAAGACTAAGCAAAGCCTGAGAACGGGGCTAACTGCGCGTAAACTCCGCGCTCACCGCGTTATGGCCTGCCTCACATGCGCGCAGAGGCGTCGACGGGGCCGTCTCTGGGATTGCACCGGCGCTGCGGCAACACAGCGGACCTCATCGTCGGCTTCCGTGATCCCGTCCACGGTCGCCGCGCGCACCGGGGCCGTGGCGGCAACGCCCGGCGTGCCCGAGCCCGAGCGCGTCCGACATCGCGTCCGCCATCGGCGCACTGCCCTTCCCCACACGCGACGGCATCCGTAGTGCGAGATCGGTGTCGGTGAACATATTTCTCCTTCGCCGGGCGGTATCCGTCCCGGTTCATCGGTGGAACATGTACTGGCATCGAAGGTCGGCACAGCTCAACCGCCCGAGGGCGGCGACCCGGTAACGCGAAGGTCCAGCTAATAGTAAAGACTTCGCAAAGCTTTTGGAAAGCTTTCAGGTGGAATCGGCACAACCGTCATCAAATTGTGATTCAGGTCACTACAAAACGCAACCCGGCACGAGCGGTTTCGACACCCACGAATCGCCCGCTACCAGCGAGGACAGTGCCTGGTACTACTTCAGGTACCAGGTGACCAGTCGTTCGACCAGTGGCAGATCGCAGACCTCGTCGGGGACGTGCAGCACCGATTCCAGGTTGCGACGGTCGAATTCGATGCGTTCCAGCAAGTACTTTCCGGTGTAGGCCATGCGGGTAGCTACCGCGCGGTCGAGCGCGGTGAGGTTGCGCTGTTCCCACTCTTCCGGGCGCACCGCATGCAGTGTCATGCCGAGGCCGGCGCCGATGAGGGTGAGCGTTTCCGCGGCCGAGACACCGACCCGGTCGGTCAGGTTGACGATCTGCGGCAGGTTGTCGGCCTCGGCCAGGCCCAGCAGCCACTCCACGCACGTATCGATGGGGACCAGGTTGAGGGTCGCGCCGTCGGCGACCTGCACGGCCGCGTCGCCGCCCGGGAAGCGTCTGACTACCCGCCGCATGTTCGACATGAAGTTGTAGATGCCGAAATCCGAGGTGGTGTGCGCGGTCTTGGCGGAACCGACCACCTGGCCGAGCCGGAAGACGGCACCCTCGACGCCGTGCTCTCGCAGGAAATCCCGAAAGACCAGTTCCCCAGCACATTTGGTCGCCTCGTACACCGTCCGGAACTGGGTGTCGCCGGTGACGGGCTGCCAGGTCTCCTCGGTGGGCGTGTCCGATACGCCGCCGACGTAGGCGGTGCTGATCAGGAAGAAGCGCGAGCCGGGGCGGCTGTATTCGGTGAACAGGCGCAGCGCCCGCTCCGTACCCTTGGTGTTCACATCTTGGAGTAGCGCCGGGCGATTGGGCGAGAGGTCAACGGCCGCAGCGAAATGCCAGAAGTCGCAGGGCTCCGAGAAGAGCGTCGCGGCGACGAAATCGTCGATGCCCAGGTTCTCCTGGGTCAGCTCGCAGTCGAAGGTCTCGAGGTCGCTGACGTCGGGTCGAGTGTCCCCGTCGATGATGCTCGCCGACTCGAGCGCCTCGAAGACGCGGGTCCGGGCCCCGCGGGCAAGGGCTTTCACCCGGACGCCGCGTTTGAGCAGTTCGCAGATCGTGTTGCTGGCCACGTACCCGTTCGCGCCGTCCACGACGGCCACTTTCGACGGAACCATCAGACGCTCCACAGGGTGCTGTGGAAGCGACGGTCGACGGTGCCGGTCAGTTGGCGGAGCTCGACATCGGGATGCCGCGCCGCCTCGAGACAGACCTCGGTGACGGTCGCGCACATGGCGGACGCCAATTCGTCGTCCCACAATCGCCGGGCCGCGTTGAACGTCATGGCCAGTGTCTCCTGTGTTCCCTTGATCGTGAGCAGGCCGTCGATCGGCAGCACGTTGCCCACCGATGTCCGGTGCAGGGCGTAATCCGCTGCGGCACAGTCGGGTCCGAACAGGGCCGCACCCGCCGGGGTCTTCGGCACATTGAGCATCTGCACCGGGAACAGGCCGCTGTTCGGGTCGATCAGTGAAACGGACAGCTCCGGACACACTTCGAGTACCTCGATGAAGGGATACCACTGAAATCGGTAGGCCAGCAGGCAGTTCTGCTTGAACGACGCGACGAGTTCCGCGAACGACAGCTCCGGTGACCACTGGAACTTGATCACGAAGGGATTGAAGAGCATGGCCACCGACTGATGGAACCGCGGATCGCGGCGACCGTGACTGAAGGTCGGCATGAGGTAGGCGTCGCTGCCGCCGAGGTGCCCCAGGACGAAGCCGTAAGCCGCGGCGATCACCATGAACGGCGTCGCCCGCAGCTTGCCCGCCAAGCCGCGCACCGCAGCGGTTTCCGCGGGTGCCAGGCCGTGGTCGCCCCGGCTGGTCAGGGCTCCCTCCCCCGCGTCCTTGCCGGATATCTGCAGAACATCAAGGGAACCAAGGTATTCCGGCCAGAAGTCGCGGGCCTGCGCCGCCTCCGGCGACTCCAGTGCGGCGAGCTCATCCAGGACGATCTGCCCGTAGTCCACCTCTAGCGGCTCAGGCTCGGCCGCCAGTCCGCCCGCCGCGCGGTAGTACTGTCCGACATCGCGTTTCAGCACCTCCAGCGACCATGCGTCGGCTGCGCTGTGATGCACCGTCACCTGGAGCAGCCGCCGCTGCGCCTGCTCGTCTTCCAACAGCAGCACGCGGACCAACGGCGGACGGGTGAGGTCGAAGGGTGCGTTGTTGTGCTCGACCAGCGCCTCTTCGATGCCCGGCGCGTCCCAGTTCCCCAATGCTGCAGCCAGCACGGTGGTTTCGGGTTCGCTGCCGGAACCGATGACCTGCTCGGACATCCCGCGGCCGCGGACCACGGCGGTACGCAGCGCCGCATGTCGTTCGATGCTCCTGGCGATGGCGTCGAACAGTCGGCTGCGGTCGAGCGCCCCGTCGATAGTGAGCCGGAAGGAGATATTGAACGCTTCCGCCGCGCCGCCGGGCCGGATCGATTCCAGGAAGTCGAGCAGGTGCTGCCCCGGCGTCAAGGGCAACCTGGTCTCGCCCGGCAGGCTCACGTGCGCGAGCCTTCATGCAGGAAGCGATGTGCCGCAACCGCATACGTCAGCGCGTACCGTTTCAGGTCGTTGACCTCGACGTACTCGTCGACCATGTGCGCGATCCATTTTCCACCAGGCCCGTACACCACGCTCGGAACATTGCCGTAGTGGGTCAGGATGGTGCCGTCGGTGGTCCCCGGTACCGCGCCGAGGACGGGGCGGACGCCGTTGACGACCTCGTGCGCGTCGACCAGCGCGGTGACAAGTGGTGTGTCCGAGCCGGTTTCGACCCACGGCCGATCGTCGATCACGGTGACCGACGATCCGATTCCGCGTTCGCGGGCCGCGGTGTCGACGCACTCGCCGATCCGCTTCAGCAGCGTCTCGTGGTCCACCCCGGCGACGGTGCGCACGTCCAGGAACAGCGAACTCGTGCCGGGGATCGTGTTCATCTGATCCGCGGTGCCTGCCTGGATCACCGTCGGCGTGATGGACGGCGACCCGAGCGAGGTCCGGCTGCCGACTTCCTCGATCAGCCGCTCTTCCAGCTCTTCCAGGCCCAGCATCACCCTGGCGATCGCGGGTAACGTGTTGCGGCCCTGCCACGGCATCGCGCCGTGGCTCATCACGCCCGTGAAGTCCACCCGGAGCCGGATCGCGCCCTTCGACGTCGGGCACACCTCGTCGCCTTCGGGCTCACAGCAGATCACGCCGTCGACGTCCTGGACGAAGCCCTGGGCCACCGCCGCTTTGGCCCCCGTCATCATGCCCTCTTCGTCGGCCAGCAGCAGTAGCCGGACCCGGCCGGGGAACGGGCCGGACAGCTGTAATGCCCGTGCCCCGTACAGCATTGCCGCGACACCAGATTTCATGTCGGCGGAGCCACGTCCGTAAAGCTTCCCGTCACGGATCTCGCCGCCGAACGGATCGACGGTCCACTGGTCGGGATCGCCTTCGGTCACCACGTCCATATGACCTTCGAAGGCCAGGGTCGGCCCCGGCCCGCCGCCGCCGGTCAACGTCACCACGATGTTGGGTCGGCCGCCCGCGTCGAAAAGCTCTACCGCCCAGTCCCATTCCCGGAGCTTCGCGAGCAGGAACTGCGCTACCGCGCGCTCGCCGCGGCCCACCTCTTCCAGAGCGTGCGTGCGCACGAGGTGCTGCGTGAACTCGATGAGTTCTGGCTCATTGATTCCGGCATCAAGCGAAGTGATGTCCACGGGGACCCCCAGGCGTCAAGTCTGTTCATGCTACGACGAGGTCGGTGTCCCCGTGCTAGATCGCGTCGCTTCGCTGCGCCTTGATCCACGACATCGCCTGCTGTAGTCCGGCGACCTCGCCTTCCCGCAGGACGACGCTCGTTCCGAAGGTGCCGTCGGCGTCGATGTGCCCGAGCGGCAACAACTGTCGCCGTATCTCGGCCGACTCCGCCGGGCCCGCGCCGCCGTCGTGCAGCCACTCGTCCAGTGGCCGGAAACTGGTGGTCCGGTGCCCTTCGACCACGGCCAAGGAGTTGTCCCGCAGCAGGTCCAGGAGCTGTTGCTCGGTCTGCGTCGTCGCGTGTCCCGGGTCGCGTACCCGCTGTATCCGCTCGAACTGTTCGTGGGCCGCGCCGGAGAGCCCGGTGACGTTGTCCGCGACGATGACGTGACCGCCGGGCCGCACCACGCGTGCCATTTCGGCGACGACGATCTCCGGGCGCCGCACGTGATGTAGTGCCCGCGTGCACATGACGAGATCGAAAGTGCCGTCCGCGAACGGCAGTTCCTCGACCAGTGCGACGACCAGCTGCACCGAGTCCACCTCGCCGTTGGCGCGGGCCTGTGCCAGCATCTCCGCGGACGAGTCGACCCCGATGATCTTCGGGCGCACACCGACTTTCGCGGCCACCGCCGCGGCGGCCGCAGTGCCCGTGGCCACGTCGAGTGCCCGCTCGAACTCCAGCGGGCGGATCATCTCGGCGAGCAGTTCGACGTCGAGGCGACGCGCCTGTCCGCCGGCGTAGGACTCCGCAATTGTCGCGAACCTCAATTGGTTTCGAGAAACCTGTGCGCGGTAGCCATCGGTCGTCTGTCGCACTTCGGCGCCGTCGATGTTCATGCGACTCCCAGGGAACCGGCGGGACGGCGAATGTGATATTCGCCGATATTCACCGGGCCTACGGTACCTTGTATTCACGCAAAAAACCCTGTCCGAGCACCGGGGGGACACCGAGGGGACAGCTTGTCCGTGGCGGGCATTCGCCGGTCCACGGGCGGTGTCCGACGTGCTGCCGGCGTCCGTTCCGAGGTGCCCTGCGGTAGTTGCCGGCTGGTGTTTTTCCGATGGAGGCAGGTGGTTGATGGATGCCGCCGATGTTCGAGACAGCACCTTGCTGCTGAACTCGCCTCGCACGATCGTCGGCATGCGCGCTGCCGAGGTCGCCACCGAAGTCGTTGCCGCTGCGGCAGGTACAGCGCAGACCCCCCGCGTGTTGCTGATAACGGGCGGCGGCTTCGCGCTACGTAGCTGTTCCGAACCGCTGCTCGCAGCGCTGCGGTCGTTTCCCCTGCACGTCGTGACACACTCGGGCCTGCCGACGCCCGAATCCGTCGCACTGCTGGCTCGCGAGGTGCGCGCCCATCGCGCCGACGTGGTGCTCGCGGTAGGCGGCGGCAGCGTCATGGATGCGGGCAAAGCCGCTGCGGCGCTGTCGATCAGCGCCGATCCCACGCCCGAGCTGGTGGTGCGCGCCTGCGCGGAAGAGGCAGGCGCCGAAGACGTTCCGCCGATCATCGCCCTGCCCACCACGCCGGGAACCGGCGCCGAAGCCACACCGTTCGCCACGATCTGGCATCGAGAACAGAGCCGAAAGCTCTCCCTGCGCGGCGCTGCCCTGCGACCGGTGACGGCGATTCTGGACCCGGATCTGATCGCCGGGCTGCCCGAGTCCTACTTCGTCAGTTGCCTGTTGGACACCCTCGCGCAGGGCTTGGAGGGTGCGTGGTCGATCCGCGCCGACGAGCAGTCCGAATGGCTCGGTGCCACCGCGTGGAACCTGTTGGCGGAGTTACTGGACCGGCCGCACCACGGCCTGGGCTCGGCCGAACGCCACGCCGCGCTACTCGCCGGTCACCTCGCCGGACGGGCCATCGCCATCGCCGGAACCACTGTCTGCCATGCGATGTCGTACCCCCTGACGCTGCGCCACGGACTCAGTCACGGCCATGCATGCGGACTCACGCTGGCATCGGTGCTGCGGTACAACGCCCTCGTCGGCGACGACTGCACCGACCCGCGCGGGGCCCAGCGGGTGCGCGGCGCCATCACCATGGTGGTGCAGGCGGCAGGCGAAAGCACCGTCGAGTCGTTGGCCCGCAAGATCGACCAGCTCGCGCGATCACCCGCACTGCCCGCGCCCCCGGACATCCGCCACGACGCACCTCGAATCGCCACCGAAGCACTCGCTTACGACCGCGCGGGCAACAATCCCCGCCGCGTGGATGTGGCAGCCCTGACTCATCTGTTGGCCGGGACCGCGGAGAGAGACTATGCGCGTTGACAATTACAAGGTCATGCACTGGCTGAACACCAGGAAGATGACGACCGGCCAGACCGCGGACGCCGTCGGCCTGGACCACGAACAGCTCGAGAAATTGATGTCGAGCGAGGAGTGGCCCGACGAGCTCGCCGCCGCCGTAGCTCGCGCGCTCCAGATCACTCCGGAGCAGTTCGCCGCCAGCGGACGGTCCGGGCTGACCGTGCTGGTCCGCACCGCGCAGGAGCTGCACGACACCCGGCGCCCCATTCAGCGCGACGGCATCCACTTCTACAACTACTACACAATGGCGGCACCGCAAGGCGCGGTCGCGCCGGTCATTCTCGACATCCTGTGTCCCGCAGATCGGCTGCCCGCCTTGAACAATGGACACCTGGAGCCGGCTATCACCATCAATCTCGGTCCCGGCGATATCCACGGCCGCTGGGGCGAGGAGCACACCGAGGCGACCTGGCAGGTGATCAGATCCAATGCCGGAGCGGACAATTGGATCGTCGGCGACTCCTACGTCGAACCGTCGTACTGCCCGCACACCTACTCACTGGCCGGCGCCGCCCCGGCCCGCATCGTGTCGTATACCGGTCAGTCCTCGCTCGCCGGGTTGATGGAAGACGTCAACGACTGGTCGGACCCCGCCGCGCACGCGATGTTCGGCTGGCTCGAAGAAGGCCCGGCCCCGCAACAGGTCGCCACCCTGCTGCTGGATCGACGCGGGCACACCCTCGAGTCGGCCGCGGCCCTCCTCGGCGCAGGCGAAGCGGATCTCCTCGCGGCGCTCGACGAGGGCGGTATCGAGCTGCTGCGTGCGCTGGGGACGACGCTCGGCTTCGACTACCGGCTACTGATCCGGCCCGCGACCAGGCACGACGCTGTGGGTAAAACCTTCAAAGACATCGAAGAATGCCGCAGGGAGACAAGGGCTTTCAAGGGCTACCAGGTCACCTCGACCGCCTCTGCCCCACACCTGCCTGATCTCACCGGACTCTTCATGCTCGTGTCCGGGCACGGTGCAAATCTGAGCGAACCGGCCGAGTCCCACTATCTGGTGACCGCCGGCTCACCCACCCTGCATTGGACCGATGCCGATGGGCGCGAGGAACACGCGGACCTGAGCGCCGACGCCTCTGCCTGGGTCGCGCCGTTCGTCACGCACCACTGGTCCGGTGACGGCGCGGTGCTCAAGCTCGGTTCCGGACGACATCTCGGCTACCTCGATTTGTACGAACTGACCAATACCTACGCCGCGGTGTCCACCTTGCGGCGTGGCCGCCGCGACAACCGCGGCTGGGGTTACGACTCTTGAGCAGCACGGGAGAGAAGTTTGCGCGTCGTCTATACCGATCCCGCCTGGGCGCTGAACGACCTGGGACAGCCGGATCTCGCCAGGGCCGATATCGAACGCGCGGCCTTCGGCAGTGAGATCGACCTGCGACTCGGACTGTTCGACAGTCGATACCTGTTGCAGGGAACGGCTTTTCACGACCATGTGCGTGGTGCCGACGCCCTGGTGATCTATCGCTGCCAGGTGACCCCGGAGCTGCTGGAAGCGGTCGGGCCGACCTGCCGGGTGATCGCTCGCAGCGGTGTTGGTATCGATAACCTGAACGCCGCACTGCTCGCCGGCACCGGCATCGTTTCGTTCAACGTGCCCGACTACTGCGTCGACGAGGTCAGCACCCACACCCTCGCCCTGCTGCTCGCGCTGGAACGCAAGGTCTGTACGCAGGATCGCCTCGTCAAGAACAGCCAGTGGAGCATCCACGCGGGCGGGGTGCCGCGCCGGGTGTCGACGTGTACCGCGGGCATCATCGGATTCGGCCGCATCGGCCGGGCGACCGCGCGAAAACTACAGGCGTTCTACCAGAAAGTCATCGCCTACGACCCGTACGTCTCGGCCGACCTGATGGCAGGTTACGGCGTCACCGCCGCCACCGACCTAGCCGAATTGTTCAGCAGCGCAGACGCTGTGGTGATCCACGCGGCGCTGACCGGCGAGACCGACCGGCTCATCGATGCCCCCGCACTGGCCGCGGTCCGGCCGGGCGCGCTGCTCGTCAACACCGCCCGAGGCCGGCTGGTCGACCCGGCCGCCGTGCTCGACACCCTCGAGGCCGGTCGGCTCGGCGGCTTCGCCTCGGACGTGTTCACCCCCGAGGATCCCAACGACGATCCGACCGCGCGCAAGCTGCTGACCCGCGACGACGTGGTCGTGTCCGCGCACCGCGCGTTTCTCTCGATGGAGTCCGAGCGCAGTTGCCGGCGCCGGATCGCCGAGGGAGTCGCCACCGTTCTGGCCGGCGGGCCGCCGCCCGCCGAAGGCAGAGTGACCTGATCCGAGAGGCAGTACCCGTGATAGAGAACCTCCCCCTCCACCCAGCATCATCGGCCGGGGGTGCCGCCGGAGTGCGGTTGCGCAGGCTGCTCGCCGACCCTGCGCCGTCCTTCCTGATGGGAGCGCACGACGGCCTCAGCGCCCGCATCGCCGCCGAGGCCGGATTCGCCGGGATATGGGCTTCCGGGCTATGTATGTCGACCGTCCTCGGCGCTCGGGACAGCGACGAGGTGTCCTGGGGCGAACTGCTGGCCCTCGCCGCCAGGGTGGTCGAGTCCGGTGCCGTCCCCGTGCTCGTCGACGCAGACACCGGCTACGGCAATTTCAATACCGCCCGCCGGGTCGCGGCCCGGGCCGAGCAGATCGGGGCGGCGGGAATCTGCATGGAGGACAAGGTTTTTCCGAAGATGAACTCCTACTTCGGTGACAGCCATCCGCTGGCGCCGATCGGCGACATGTGCACCAAGATCGCGGCCTGCCGGGACAAGGTCGACCCCCAGTTCGTGCTGGTGGCCCGCACCGAGGCGTTGATCGCCGGTGCCGGATTGGCCGAGGCGCTCCGGCGGGCCGAGGCGTATCGCGAGGCCGGGGCCGACGCCATCTTCATTCACTCGCGGCAGCGAACCATCGATGAGATCGCCGAGTTCACCACGGAATGGGGGAATCGGCTGCCGCTGGTGATCGCGCCGACCACCTATCACGAGACACCGCAGGAGAGGTACGCCGAACTCGGTATCGCGGCGGTGATTTGGGCGAATCAGGCGATGCGCGCCACGGTGGTCGCGATGCGGCAGGTGTGCCGGTCGTTGCGGCTCGACGGTGCGGCGGCCGTGGAGCCGACCATCGCCGCGCTGGGGGAACTGTTCGCACTCATGGGTTATCAGGACCTGGAAACCGATGAGGAGCACTACACCGAACTGGCCAAGAAATGGGTGGATTCGTGATCGACGCCGACGATCTGCTCGGTGGGCTCATCGCCCGCGGCGTGGTCGATATCGCCGGTGTGCCGTGCTCTTATCTGACCCCGGTCATCAACAGGGTGGCGTCCGGTGTGGCCGCGGGGTATCTGCCCGTGACGCAGGAGGGTGAGGCGGTCGCGATCGCTGCGGGGTGTTGGCTGGCGGGTGCGACAGCGTGTGTGATGGCGCAGAACTCGGGGCTCGGCAATATGGTCAACCCGTTGACGTCGCTCACCCATCCCAGCCGTATTCCGGTTCCGTTGCTCATCAGTTGGCGCGGGGAACCGGGGTGTCCGGACGAGCCGCAACACGAGCTGATGGGGGCGATAACGCCCGGGTTGTTGGAGCTCATGCGGGTTGGGCATGCGGTGCTGCCGTCCGATGCCGCCGAGCTCGATGCTTGCCTGGATACCGGTTGGGCTGAAATGAACCGCGCGCAACAGCCTTTCGCGTTTGTACTGCGAAACGGTGTGCTGGCTGACCAGCAGCTCGCGGAGCCGCCGCTGGCTGCGTCGGTGGTACCGACGGTCGTCGGCTCCCCCAAAGCTCGCGATGCCCCTACCCGCATGGCGGCGTTGGAGTCCCTGATCGGATCTGTCGCCGATACGGCGGCCATCGTGTCCACCACCGGTAAAACCAGCCGTGAGCTCTACACGCTCGCGGACCGGCCACAGCACTTCTACCTGGTGGGCGCGATGGGGTCGGCCAGCGCGGTCGGGCTCGGCGTAGCGCGGCATACCCGCCGACCGGTGGTGGTGATCGACGGCGACGGTGCGGCACTCATGCGGCTGGGCACGCTGGCAACGGTCGGTGCGCACGCCGGTCCGAACCTTGTTCATGTATTGCTGGACAACGGGGTTCACGATTCGACGGGCGGGCAGCAGAGTCTGGCGGCACAGGTCGATTTTCCCGCTGTGGCGCGGGCCTGCGGCTATGCGCGCGTGTACGACTGCGCGGACCTGGCCGAATTCACCGACGCCATCAAGGTTGCCCAGGTCGAGCCGGGACCGACGTTCATCTACTTGATGATTCGGCCCGGGTCGATCGCGGATCTCGGCAGGCCCTCGGTCGGTCCGGCTGAAGTAGCAAGGCGGTTCAGGGCTTTCGTGACAGCATCCGGTGAGATCCCCGAAAGGCACGATCATGTTTCGTAACGGCGCACTGCAACCCGCTACCGACCAGAGCACCGTGCGTAACCCCTGGACCGGGGAGGACGTCGGCCTGGTCGCGCGCGACAGCGTTGCCCAGATGGACGAGGCGGTGCGGGAACTCCGGGCCGCTTGGCGACCGTTGCGACCGGATCGGCGGGCGGCGGTCCTGAGTGCCGCAGCACAGCTTGTCCGCGAAAGGTCCGGAGCCCTGGCCGAACTCATCTCCCAGGAATCCGGCGTGTGCATTGCCGAGACACGCAAGGAAACCGAGCGTGCCGCAACGAATCTCGTCGTCGCGGCGACCGAGGCCGAGCGGTTGCGCGGCGAAAGTATCCCGGTGCCCGGCCATGATCGATTGGCGCTCACCATCTTCGAGCCTGTCGGGGTGGTCGCGGCGATCACGCCGTTCAATCGGCCGCTCAATCAAGTGGTCGTGAAGGTGGCGCCCGCGGTGGCCGCCGGGTGTGCGGTCGTGCTGAAACCCTCGGAGCAGACACCACTTACCGCGCTGGCCTTCGCTGAGATCCTTCTGGAAGCCGGGTTGCCGCCCGAGCATCTGGTCGTCACCACCGGCGAGCCGGGCATGATCGGTCCGGCGTTGGCCGGTCATCCGGACATCGACATGGTGACCTTCACCGGCTCGGTGCGGACCGGGCGGGAGGTCGCCAGAGTTGCCGCGGGCAAGAAGCTCCTGCTGGAGTTGGGCGGCAATGATCCCTTGATCGTCCTGCCCGATGCCGATCTCGGGCTGGCCTCGGAATTGGCGGGCCAAGGTGCGTTCGCCACTGCCGGGCAATCCTGCCGCGGGATCAAGCGGGTGATCGCTGTGGGTGCGATCGCCGACGAGCTGGTTGCCGGGCTGGTCGAGGCGGCCCGCCGTAAGCGGGCTGGGGATCCTCTCGATCCGACGACCGATGTCGGGCCGCTCATCAGTGCCGAAGCCGCGATCCTCGTGGAACGCCGCATCTCGGACGCGGTTGCCGCGAACGCGAAGCTGCTGTACGGAGGCGATCGGCGTGAATCGCTCATCACGCCTGCTGTCCTCGATCATGTCCCCGCCGACGCCGAGTTGGTGGTCGAGGAGACATTCGGCCCGGTGGCGCCGGTGATCCGGGTGGCCGACACGGCGGAAGCGATCAAGGTGGCCAACGGGACCCGCTACGGGTTGCAGGCGGGGGTGGTCACCTCCGACGTGGCCGAGTTCTCCGAGATCGCCGCCGCACTGCGGGTCGGTGCCGTAAACCTCAATGCCGGACCGCATTTCGACTCGCCACACATTCCCTTCGGCGGCGTGAAGTCCAGCGGGCTCGGGCGTGAAGGGCTGTCCTATTCGATTCGGGAGATGAGCACCGTCAAGACGGTCACGCTGCCCTACCCGCTGTAACCCCTCGCCGCGCACGGCGACCGTTTGTGATGAACAAGTTAGGACGAAACCGATGACCGCGGAGCCCGAAGCCACTGTTCCAGTCGACTATCGATCACTGTTTCGACTCGACGGGAAACGTGCCCTCGTCGTCGGCGCGGGTAGCGGTATCGGTCGTGAATCCGCGCTCGCTCTCGCGGCCCTCGGCGCGGAGGTGGTGTGTGCGGATCTCGATCTCGCACGGGCGGAGGAAACCGCGACCTCGGCCGGTCATCCTGCCACGGCTCTTCAGTTGGATGCGAGGGATGCGGCTGCCGTCGAGGCAGCAGCCGGTGAGCTGGCCGAGCTGGACGTGTTCGTCTTCACCACGGGGCGGAATGTCCGTAAGCGACTATTCGACTATGCGACAGAGGAATTCGACGCCGTCCTCGACCTGAACCTGCGCGCCGCCTTCCACATGATTCGGGCGTTCGGGAAGGGCATGGTCGCCCGAGGGGGTGGCTCGATCGTGGGTATGTCATCGATCCGGGCACTCACCGTGGAACCGGGGCAGGCCGTTTACGCGGCGTCGAAGGCGGCGCTGGTGCAGCTGATCCGTGGGGCCGCTGCGGAATTCGGTCCGGCCGGAGTGCGGGTGAACGCGGTCGCGCCCGGGGTGGTGCGGACGCCGCTGACCGATCCGATCTTCGCGGTGCCGGAGTGGCAGCAGGCGTATGCGTCCAAGAGCGCGCTGGGCCGGTGGGCGCAGCCCAGTGAAATCGCTGGCGCGGTAGCGTTTTTGGCGTCCGACGCGGCCAGCTTCGTCACCGGCTCGATGCTGTGTGTCGATGGTGGCTGGACCGCCGTGGACGGTCGCTACGAGCCGCCGCGTTGAGTCAGCCCCAGCGCGTCCTCGACGAAGGTGCCCATGTCGGGTGCCTCGAACAGGAGATTCATCGGGACCGCGACGCCGAATTCCGCACGGAGCGCGGACATCAGCTCGCCGGCCAGGAGTGAGTCGCCGCCGAGTTCGTAGAAGTTCGCGGTCGGTTCGGTGTAGCCGGTGCCGCACACTCGGTCGACGACGGACCAGATTCGTTCCACGTCAGTCCTTTCGGCGCAGCTTGCCCGATGCTGTCCTGCGCACATCGTCCACGATCTCGATCGCTCGCGGTGTTTGGGCTCTGGTCAGTTCGTCGTGGCAGTTACGCAACAGCTCGGCCGAGATCTGAGTTGGGTCGCCGCCGTGCAGGCTGACCTCGGCATGGACGACCTCGCCGAGATCAGGATCGGGCATGGCGCGGACGCGGACGTCGCGTACTTCTTTGTGGCGTTCCAGGACCCGCTCGATGTCGCGCGGGAAGACCTTGATGCCACCGACGTTGATGGCGTCGTCCTTGCGGCCCACCAGCGTCACGTAGCCGTTGTCGTCCATCCACGCGAGATCGCCGACGCTGAAATGTCCATCTACTTCGGCTAGTTTCGGCCCGGTGCCGAGGTATCTGGGCTGTTCGGCGTTCTCGTCGGTCATGAACAGTTCGCCGGTTGTCCCGGCGGGGACTTCCCGATGGAACTCGTCCAAGATGCGGACCGAGCAGTGGATCGGACGCCCGACGGACCCGGGATGTTCGAGCCACTCGTCGCCGCGGATGCTGAGGACGCCGATCCGTTCGACGCTGCCGTACTCCTCGTACACCTTGGTCGGGTCGATCAGCTCCAGCCACCGGTGTTTCACCGTCTCCGGGCATCTCGCCGCGGTGTGCACGACCAGGCGCAGCGAGGAGAACCAGCGGCTGTCCAGACCGCTCGCTTGGATGAGCGTGGCCATCTGGGCGGGCACGGTCCTTACGATCTCCACCCCTTCGGATTCGAGCAGCTCCAGGAACAGCTTCGGGGAAGCATTGCCCGGGATGATGATGCGGTGCCCCAGCGCGAGGCCGTGGTACAGAGCGCCGAAACCCGCGTGGTAGAGCGGGAGTCCGATGATCTGGGTTTGGCCGTATGCCATGCCCCGCTCGCGTTCTTTGCTGCTGAGCGGGCCCTTTTCGTCGTATGCCCATGGGCGGTTTCTGATGACGAGCTTCGGGTCGCCGGTTGTTCCGCCGGAGAGCGATATCGATCTCGGTAGACCGTCTGCCAAGCCTCGGCTTGTTCTTCGGTGATAGGAGACCAAGCCGCTGTCCTCGACCACCCAGCCTCGTGGATATCTGTCGACGATGTTCGACTTCATGGTGTCCGACCATCGGTGGTCCACCGGGAGCACGGCGGCGCCGACTTCCCACAGCGCCAGAGTCGCTACAACGTGACCGATCCCGGGCGGCAGTGCGACAGCGGCTACATCGCCAGCACGTAAACCGTTCTGTCTGAACACCTCTCCTTGCTCGTGTGCTTTCGACACGAGTTCACGCCAGCTGATCTGCTCGCTGGCGCTGAAGCCGCGAACCTTGACGGCGCACTCGTGTGGCCGGTCCGCCGCTGTTTTCGCGATGAGCTCGCAGATCGAGACCTTGCCGGTCATGGCTGCCACTTATCCGCCGCTGACGACGTATTCATCGGCGATGCACAAGGTTTCGTCCAACAGGGCCATTCCTTCGCGGATCTCCGCTTCCTCGATGATCAGCGGCGGGCACACCAGGATGATGTTCCAGTGGGTGAGCAGATACAAGCCCTTGCGGAAGGCCGCGGCGGTCAGCCTCGTCATCGGTTCGGCGGCGGCGGCATCCGGATTGAACGGGACGAGCGGCTGTTTGCTCGCGCGGTCGGTGACCAGTTCGATTCCCCAGAAGCAGCCGCTGCCGCGAATGTCCCCGATCGACGGATGCCGATCGGCCAAGGCGCGCAGCTCTTTCTCGATCAGCGGGCCGAGCGACTCCGCGCGTTCGACGAGCCGTTCCTTCTGGTAGACGCCCAGCACGGCGACGGCGGCCGCGCAGCCGACGGGATGGGCGCTGTGGGTCAACCCGTACGGGAAGACCGAGTCCTGCAACCAGCTCGACAGCCGGTCGCTCACGGCGGCGGCCGCCAGCGGCACGTAACCGGCGGTCAATCCCTTTGCGCAGGTGATGATGTCGGGCACGACGCCCCATCGGTCGCAGGCGAACCAGCTTCCGGTGCGGCCGAAACCGGTCATCACCTCATCGAAGATCAGCAGGATGCCGTGCTCGGTACACACGTCACGGATCGACTGCAAGTAGCCGTCGGGCGGGACGATCACACCGTTGATCCCGGTGACCGGCTCGAGGATCACCGCTGCCACGTTCTCGGCGCCTTCGTACTGGAGCAGTTCCCGGAGGTGCGGTGCGCCCGAGCACACCGGGCAGGGCGTGGGATGGCCTGCGGGACAACGATAGGTGTACGGGTCCAGCATGCGGACGACGCCGGGCATGCCCGGTTCGCCGACCCACCGGCGCGGCTCACCGGTCAGCGTGAGCGCGCCCGCCGTGCTGCCGTGGTACGAGCGGTAGCGGGCGATGACCTTGCTCCGGCCGGTATACGCCCGCGCCAGCCGGATCGCGGCCTCGTTCGCCTCGGTTCCGCTGCACGCGAAGAAGAATGAGTTGAGGTCACCCGGCGTGACCTCGGCGAGGCGATCCGCCAGCTCGCCGACGATCTCTACGTCCCAGGGGCGGCCGAGGGTGGCCATGGTGGCCACTTGTTTCTGGACCGCTTCCTGGACCTCCGTGCGGCTGTGCCCCAGGTTCGCGTTGACGAGCTGGGAGCCGAAGTCGAGGTAGGACCGTCCGGCGGCGTCGAAGAACCGGCACCCGTCGCCGCCGACGATCCGCGGCGGCGGATCCCCACCCTGCCTCGACCACGACTGGATGACCCGGCCTTTTGCTGTCGCGGAATCTCCCATTGTGTTGCACACCTTTCGATTACGGCACTGCGGCGGTTTCCCGCTGTCAGCGAATAGCGACGCGACGCTGGCTGCCCGGATCGAACGCAAAGGTCGCGATGATCGATAGGACGCAGGCCCAGCCGACGAGCACGAGCAGGTTGGGCCCGATGCTCACCAATCCCCCGTGTTGGGCGAGGACCCGCTGCATGCCGTCCACCGCCCAGTACTGCGGGGTCAGCGGGGCGAGCGGGCGGTCCCAGGCGGGCATCAGCCGGACCGGTACGACGGCTCCGCCCATCGCGCCCATGCCGAGAACTACGAGCTGGCAAAGGTTTTGCATGGCGGACACGTTCCGGGTGAGCGAAATCAGCACCAAGCCGAGGGCAATGGCCGCCCAGGCGATGGTCAGGATCAGGACGGCCAAGGCGAGCAGTGAGCCGTTGACCGTCGCGCCGAACAGCCACCAGCCGGTGAGGATCAACAGCGCCATCTGCGCCGAGGAGAGCACGAAATACGGGATGGCCAGTTGGATCGCCATCGTCGCCCTGGACAGACCGCTGGCCTTGACCAAACTCCAAGCGCCGGAAGCATGTTCGCGGTAGTGGGACGTGCCCATGAACATCATCACGTAGAAGCCGAACATCACCGTGAAGCCGGGGACGGTCTGGTTGGCCCCGGTGCCGCCGATGATGCCGGAGAAGGCGTCGCTGAGCAAGGCCTGCATCAACAGTGGTGCGGCGAAGAGGAAGACGAACAGAGTGGGGTCCTGGCGCCAGGTGGCCAGTTCTTTTCGGACGAAGGCCCAGGTGATCGTCATCGCGCCGCCGATTCCGGCCGCTGCTCGATGATCTGCAGAAAGGCGTTCTCCAGCGAAACAGGCACCGAGCGCACATCTTTGACGGGCAGATCGCTCTCGTCGAGCACTCGGACGAGGGTCGGCAGGATCTCCGGTTGGTGCGCCGCCACCCGGATTCGCCTGCCGTGCACCGTTATCGCGGTGTCGGGCAGCACGTCGTGCAGCAGGGTCGTCACGGCTGCCGCCTGCTCGCTGATGATCTCGCAGTACGGGCTGGCGTATTCCGCCACAAAGCTTTTCACGTCGGTCGTGACGATGAGCGTGCCCTCATCGAGCACACCGATTCGGTCGCAGAGGATTTCGGCTTCCTCCAAGTGGTGGGTGGTGTAGAGGATCGTCGAGCCTTCGCCACGCAGTTCTCTGAGGACGCTGTGAATCGCTTGGCGGGAATCGATATCGACGCCGGTGCTCGGTTCGTCCAAGACCATCAGCGGGGGTGAATGCACGATGCCCATGCCGATCGACAGCCTGCGGCGCTCACCGCCCGAGAGTTGTGCGCCGCCACGGTCCGCTATTCGGCTGAGGCCGAGCCGCTCCATCACCTCGGCGGCCCTGCGGTGCGCGGCGGGGCGTGGCATGCCGCGGACGATGGCGGCAAAGCGCAGGTTCTGCCACACCGTCATGGCCAGATACACCGTGTTGTCCTGGGGGACATAGCCGATGCGTCTACGTAGCCGTCGGCCGTGTCTGCGCACGTCGGTGCCGAAGACCTCTACCCGTCCGGCGGTCGGTTTGACGAGTCCACAGATGATGTCGAGCGCGGTGGACTTTCCGGCGCCGTTGCGGCCCAACAGTCCGAAGATTTCGCCGCGGCCGACGGACAGGCCTACTCCATCCAGGGCGACGACCGAGCCGTAGGTTTTGCGCAGGCCGTCTACCAGGACAACCGGCTCGTCGGCTACATCCATGACGTGGCCTGGTGGCTTGCCACGATCGAGCGGACCTGATCCCGGTAGTCGACCGCTCGTCCGTAGCATTGGGTCATCAGGACCGCGCCTGCGCCGGTGGAAGTGTTGCGGACGAAGCAGCTCGCGGCGCGGCCCAGCCAACCGGTGGTGTTCGCTTGCGGCGCTGTCCAGGCCGGGGCGCTACTCGGTACGTGTAGGCCGTAGGAGAAGCCGTAGCCCTTTCCCGGGATGTAGTCGGGGCCGCTGCCTGCCAGGTTTCCGATCTGGTCTATGAACAGTTCTCTGGTGATGGGGCCCAGTGCGGGGATTGAAAGGTGGCCGTCACTGTCCGGGGTGATCGCGCACAACAGTTTCGTGAAATCGAGGGTGGTGGAGTAGCCTCCTGAACCGGCCGACAACCAGGCTGGTCTTTCTTTATGTGCGACAAGGTTTTTAGGTGTCGTCGGCGCATCTTCTTGCGGTTGAGCCACGCGCTCCACGTCCGTTGGCCGGACGTGGAAGCCGGTGTCGCGCAATCCGAGTGGGCGGCAGACTCGGTGCTCGATGACCTCGTCGAGTGGACGGTTGTCCGCGAGTTCGAGAATGCGGCCGAGGACATCCATGGCGACGCCGTATTCCCACCTGGTGCCCGGGTCTGCGGCCAGCGGCAAAGTCGCTATCTTCTGGACGATCTCGTCCAAGGTCGGTGTGCCGGTGCGGTGTTCGTACTTCTGCAGCTGCGCTCGCTCGTAGTACGGCTTGATGTTCGCCGAGGTGTGGTGTCCACCGCCGATGCCCGCGGTCTGCCGCATCAGGTCGTGCAGCACCAGTGGTCGACGCGGTGGGCGCAGCGCACCGCCCTCCTCGACGCGGATATCGGCGAAACAGGGCAGCCACTCGGCGACCGGGTCCGTCAGCCTGACACGGCCTTCGGCCACCATCGTCAACGTCGCCAGCGCGGTCAGGACCTTCGTCATGGAGTAGATCCGGAAGATGGCGTCCTCGCGCATCGGTAGCCCGCCGTTCGGGTCGAGGTCACCAACGGCCCGCAGATCCACCAGCGACCCACCGTCAGTCACCGCGACCACCGCTCCCGGTAATCGGCGCGCAGCCACCTCCGCCGATACGGCATCCAGCAGCTCCGTCATCATGTCCATTCGTCGCCCTCCGCGCCCCCATGTGCATCCATACTTCAGCGCCGAGTACGCCGACGGTTAAATCTCCGTGTTATCGATCAGACGGGTACTTCCGAGCCAGACGGCCGCGACAAGGCGATTACTTTTGGTGGCGTCACGGACCGGGTCCAGAGTCTCCCGATCGACCAGCTCCAAGTACTCGACGCGGTCCATGCCCGCCTCGATCAGTGCCCGCCGCCCCTCGCCGAGCACATCGGTGACCGAGCCCGGTTCCGCCCGCAACTTCTCGGCGAGCTCTGTCAAGATCCGGAACAGCGATGCGGCCGTGCGCCGTTCGCCGACACCCAGGTAAGCGTTCCTGGACGAAAGCGCCAGCCCGTCCGGCTCGCGCACCGTGGGCACCGACCGCACCTCGATCGGCAACCCCAGATCGCGGATGACAGCCCGCATCACCACCAACTGCTGAAAGTCCTTCTCCCCCAGGTACACCGCCGTCGGCGCGAGCAGCAACAGAATCTTCGACATCTCGGTCGTGACGCCAGCGAAGTGCGTCGGCCTACCCACCCCACACAACACCGACGACAGGCGAGGCACCGCGACCGTCAGCCCGAACCCCGGCGGAAACAACTCATCCGCCGACGGCAGCCAAGCAACATCCGCCTCCGCCTTCTCACAAAGCGCCAGATCCCTGTCCTCATCACGCGGATACGAATCGAAATCCTCACCCGGCCCGAACTGCAACGGATTGACAAAAACCGAAGCCACCACCACATCATCCCGCGCCCTGGCCGCCCGAACGAGCGCAAGATGCCCGTCATGCAGCGCCCCCATAGTGGGCACGTACCCGATGCTCTCCCCCCGACCACGAGGCTCCGCCAAGGCCTGCCGCACTTCCGCGACACTCCGAACAACGATCATCACGCAATTCCCTCAGCGATACGACGCACAGCCACCGCGGACGTGTGAATTCCCCCACGCGCGCTGCACACGGCGAATCTTAACAAGGAGTTCGCCCCCCGTTCCCGAATCCGCCGTACTCCGAACAGGTTTCACGCCCCCAACCGTTGCTTAGTCTCGCTACCAGCCCGACTCAGAGATGCTGATCGATGAACGCCATCACCTGCTCCCTAACTCCGCACCCCAGGCTTCTGCGCCACCCACACTCCCGATCGAACAGCACCAACGTCGGAATCGCCCGAACCCGCACTTGCCGCAGTATCAGCATGCTCATCAGCACTGATCCGACTCCATCAACCTTGCCCCCATGTTGAGCGAAGGCGAAGAGATCAGCGTCGGCGTTCCCGCTTGCTCAGATAGGCAGCCCCTCGTCGACACCTGTACGCCCATCTCGGCTTCTAGTCGACCCAGTTCGTTGAGCTCGTCGTCGTACTCCTCGGGGTGCCGTCACGACTGCTCAACACGAAGGCCACCGGGCCGCACCGCGTACCGGCATCGATAACCGCACGGACTCTCGAGGCTTCTCGCACCAGCCAAGGATCTACGTTGCGAGTCACCAAGTGGGTCACGAGAGGTGCACGGCCGGAGGTACCGAGCCCGAGCGTCCGCTACTCCGCCTGACGTATGAAGTTGAAGTCCCACGCAGCGTTCCACGCCTTGTCCGCGATCTCGTCCGGTGCCTCCGCACCACTGATTTTCAACATCTTTCGGGCCGCCCCGGTTCGGTCTCCACTCCCGAGGAATAGATCCATTGCTAGCGCAATCTCGTAGTGCATACTGCCCCAAAGTCGTTGACGGCTCAGGACGGCCAGCTCACGAATCGGCCACATCCGACCGCGGGATCGCCATGGACTGCGGGTGCGGTCCATGTGACAGGCAAACCTCAGAGTGCCGAAACTGCCGAGCAGAAGGTTGAGAGGATACGTCGTTTCAGCCGATGGGTCAGGCAATGGCACCCCGCGACGCCATGCCTTTGTCACGTCGTTCCGGTGGATATCGATGCCCGAATGCGGCTTCCGTGTCCGCCACGGTCCACTCGCGAAAACCCGATCAAGTGCGTGACCCAGCGCCCGCGTACCGGTGGCGTTGAACGTGCCGTCACGCTTCCATGCAGCCTCGCAAATCGCGCAGCCGTACTGGATGTCCGCGGTTTCGGACCAGGACTCATGCATCGGGAAGGCGAGCAGTAAAGCCTCGAGATCTGCTCGATGGCTTAGGTCTCGCAGGCACCGAAGTAGAATCTCTCGATATCGAGGGCCACATTCGTGTCGATCAGTATACAACCAGGCTGGACTTCCGAACCGACCGCTCTGATAATGCGATAGCGGCCCACCCGACCCGACCACGCGGTCTTGTTCATAGCTCGGCACCCTTTACTTGCGAATGAGTCTGCAGCCCAACGTATCCCCCATACAATTTCTACGGGTGACCCTCACATCGTCGACTTAATTTTCATTGAGGCGGGCGAAGTGAGCTGCTTTACCGCTGCTGGATGCAACACGATCAGACGCGGACAACCGACCGGCCTGGGTCATACAACGCCCGATGCCATTTAACTACGGAACATTCCGCAGAGGCGACCGAAGTGAGTGCAGCAAGGCAACGCTGCGCAACCTCTGCACGCACCAAAGGATCGTCAGCGAGGCTATAAGGCTCACCGCAACGAGGACAGCCGCCGCTCAGTACGACGCTGCCGTGCGCTGCCGCACCACGTCTGGTCCTTATCGTGGCTGCCACTTCCGAGGCAGTCCGCGATTCGTCGAGGAGATGCTTAGCCAGTTTCCAAGCGCTAGCGGTGGTCGCCAGAACCAGGAAGTGGAAGGCCTCGTAATCGCTGGGAAGCGGATTGATTCCAGCTACGAACGTCGCCTCCTCGCCGCATGAGGTGCACGTACGGCGAACACCAAAGGCACGCAACCATATCCGGCCGACGGCGTTGCGCGGAGGCTTGTCGATCGGAACGGGTGGCGGAGGATGCTCGGTGTGGTACTGAAAGCCCGTCCTCCGGGCCATGTCTTCGCAGCGCCCACAGGTCACCGTCCATGCGCCCGGTCCGCCGCCGAGCAGGCCCCGTTCGTCGGCCACCATTACGAAACACATGATGCACCTCTTGCCCCAGCGCGCCCGCCTGGTGGTCGCCATAGGTCGTTACCCCTCTGAATGACTTCCTGTGCTTCTAGTGTCTAACAGACGACCGACACGCCCACCGCCGTCCAGCCAGCGTTGCTGCCAGGTCCACCGCATCGACTGGACAAGCCCATGAAGGTACCGACACGCGCGCCGGCCGAATCGTCTCTGCAAATCGACGCGGCAGTTAGAAGTCGCCACGGCGGCGACCCATACACGCCACCGGAGTCACGGGTGTGGCCGGGATCAACCCACGCACGTTCAACCAGTCCGGCTACTCAACGATCGGCCTAGTCGATGGCCCCTGCTCGACGAGACCCAGCCTGTTGGTCGATACCTGGATGGAGATCGTCATCTCAGAGCCGCGGAACCAGGCACGCACAGCGCCGACCGCCCGTCCGGCCAGACCGATGAGTACCGCCAGGGCTAACGGCACAACTGACCAATGCGCGGCGTGCTGTACAGCTGGCCAGGACGTGGCCGCGTCTGCCAGGACGATGGCGGCCAGGGCTGGGCCGGTCAACTGGGAGCGACTCAGCGCGGGGCCGATCGGTGCTGCGGCGATCACGAGTTGCCGCCTCGCTGAGCGCAGGGAGTAGCTGCAGTAATGGCTGTTCCCAATTCGTTTCTTGAAAGGGTCGTGCTTCTGACTGGATGCGGCGAGGTTGCCGCCTGTAGTAGCGCGGGTTCGCCTGCAAATCCACAGGATTCGGCGGAAGTAGACACCGTGATGACGGCGAGGTCTATGCGTTGAGCCATGAGGTTCCTGACTGTTCCAAGGTCCGATCTGACGCTTGCCATTTCACCGATCCCCGAATGATTCTCGCCAGCGTCCTGCGCCGGTACTGTGGCGGAATGCGCTGCTCGGCAAGGGTGTTCCAGGGTTCCGACTCGATACCGACTCGGACAGTCTCGGGCGTTTCAGCGTGTGTCTCGACGGTGCCGTGAGCCAGGGCGCCCGCCACCCGCGTGCGGAGTTCAAACAGCAGCTCGGCGAGTTGTATCGGGATGCGGGAAGCCCCAGTTTCAAAGCGCTGGAGCGCAAGGCCGCGCTCAACCAACACCGCCTCAGCGATGCGACGCTGAGCGGGTGGATCAACGGCGGGAGCACCCCCCGGCAGTGGACCAGCAGTGTGGAGTGGCTGATCGACAGCTTGCTGCGGCAGACTCAAAGCAGCAACGGCAGATACCCCCGGTCGGTGCTGGAGTGGAAGCGGCAGTACTCCGGGTCATCTGGCAAAACCTCGAAACGACCCGATAGCGGGTCAGAACTCAGCCACTGGTGCGCCCGTGAGGAAGCCAGGCATCTCAGGTCATTAGCGCAACTTCCCTACCTCCCACTCAGCCGTGATCCGGTCGAGCTGGACGTTGGTGCGGTCACCCGCCTGCAAGTGCGACGCCGGTCCGAGTCCTCTGACGATGCGGACGAGACGTCGATCGGCCGCCACAGAACCACTGGTAGCGCCCTCAGCTATGCCGACCTGACATCGCTGCACAGAAAGGTAGTCCTACTCGGCGACCCTGGCATGGGAAAATCGTGGGTGCTCGCGACACATGCGATCCGATTGCTTCGTACAGCTCGGAAATTGTTGGAAGACAGGGCCTTCGATCCAGAACTCCTCGAACTCCCGATTCTCCTGCGCTGCGATGTCCTAGCCGTCGAATCCGAACGACCCGAGACACCGAACTTCGAAGCAGCCGCCGCGACGATCCTCACCCGCCGGGATACGGCGATGACACTGGCGTTGAGCCGATGGCTGCGCCACTACTGTCACACCAGTCAGCACGCGGTGTTTCTGCTCGACGCCCTCGATGAAACATCCGAAGAACAACGCTTCGCGGTCACCAGAACCGTGAATTCACTGAGCAATCTCGAGGCGCAAGTCGTTGTGGCATGCCGACGGTCCGGTTATCACACCGGTGTGCTTCCGTTCGCCGAACGGGTCGAGGCCGAGCTGTTGCCCCTCGACAACCTAGGCGCCTACATAGACGGCTGGAAACTCCCACCGGATCGGAGACGCCAGCTCGACGAGAGGTTGGGAAACCACGCCATCGGACAGATGGCTCGCGTCCCATTGCTACTGGCCTTCCTATGCCATCTCTCAGCTGACTTCAATGAATCACTCCCGGAAACACGCGCAGCCCTCTATGGTCGGATCCTTCGTAGATTCCTCCGCCAAGAACACCGTGTCGAAGGACCGCGTTTCCGAAGTTGCCTGTCGCATAATCCGATCGTTCGGGAGCAAGAGCTGTTATCCCTTCTCCGTCCGCTCGCATACGCAATCGCGACTGCCCCAGCGGGGTGGCACGACCGGATATCAGCGGACACCCTGGAGGTTCTCCTCGAGTCTTTGCCACGACTGGGCGGGCTCAGCGTCCCCGAAACGCTCCATATGCTGTCCGTCGAGAGTGGAATCTTGGTGCCGGATGGCGATATTCGATATGGTCGCACTCAACCGTATCTGTTCTTACATCGCACCTTCGCCGAATTCCTGGTTGCTCAGCACCTCGCCCGTGAGCCACACCTGATCAAGGACTGCCGTAGATCACATCTGCACCTTCGTCCGGAGTGGCATGAAACCTGGCTACTCACAGCCGGTCTCGTACCTGAACCTACATTGCGAGCGCTAACCGGGGGTGTATCCGATCCGATGCATATTGCGTTGTCCACAGCCGCTGCGGCAGTAGCGGAGTTGGAGCCCGAACAACGAGCTGACAACCGTCACCTCATTGGTGTGATCATTGATACCGCGTCGGCATTATTAGACGACCCGTCAGTCCATAGCCAAGTGCGCCGCCTGGCGGCGGAGGCACTGGGCCGAGTTGGTGATCCTGCCTCTGTAGATGTGTTGATTCGAGCCCTGGGACACTTCGATGAGGACTACGCGGTCAACAGCGCGGCAACTGAGGCGCTGGCACAGATCGGAGGTCCTGTAGTGCTGGCGTCCATGTCGAATGTGCTAGCAGACACTAATTTTGCGGTCCGCATCTCGGCTTGCGTAATACTCGGACGGATAGCTGACCCTGCGGCACTGCCTTTGCTCTACATCGCATTACAGGACACCGAGGCCATCGTACGCGAGAAGGCGATGGAGGCACTCGATGAGATCGGCGATCCGGGGGTGGATACAGTAATGGACGCCGCCATGACTGACCCCGATTGGGATGTTCGAGGATTCGCAACGAATCGGAATATCCGAGAAGGGCGTATTCCCCACACGATCCACGATCTGCAAAATATCGTGCGAGGAGATTTCGCCTACGCGAGCGCAGAGGCAGTGGGCTTGCTATTCGAGATCGGTGGTGCTGCGGCATTGAACAGCCTGCTCTCCGACACTGATATGGAAACGCGACGAACAGCCGTCATCGGACTTCGCAGTGTGACTGACCCGGCTGCGGTGGACATGTTGGACGCCGCAATGTCCGATCCCAGCATTGGCGTACGGGAAGCTGCCATGCACGCATTAAAGGAAATCGGCGGCGAACGGGCTATCTCGGTATTGGGGCGGGCAGTCCACGATCCAAACCCTAGAGTACGTGGCGAGGCATGGGTCTTGCTGGCATACGTCAAAGACACCGAAGTGGCGAGCTTGGTAAGTGGCGGACTTCCCGTGCTTATCGCGGCGCTTACCGGTCCGAATTTGAATGGGCGATGGGGTGCGTGCCGACTGCTGGGTACGGTCCGAGAGTCGGTCGCCATTGCGGCATTGACCATGGCCGTGACCGACCCTGATAGGGCAGTAGCCAAAGCTGCATGGGAAGGGTTAGGCAAAGTCGGCGGACCGACCATCATCGAGATGCTCAAAGACGCGGCGTGTAACGGCCCCGACAGCATTCAAATTGACGTGGGTCGTGCTCTCGGAATGGCCGGTGAGTACGCCGCAGCAGCTGCAGCTCTTCGACGGGTGGTGCCCGATGAGGACAATCTGCGCGAATACCTGTCCGATGCCGCATCTGTCGCACAACTTCTCGACACAAAGGCGATCGTCGATGTCATTGATCGATGGATCGCACAGGGGGTCGAGCCATTTATCGAAGCAGCGGCGGATCTGGCGTTCGAGCATTTCAACGGGATGACGGTTCAGGGCGATGATCGGCCTCAACTGCTCGAACTACTCGACAGAGTCACCCGAGCAGCCGATGGCCGACTGCTTGTGCCCGCTCCTAACGACGATCGGACACCTGACACGAAGGGATAGCTGCGCCAACACCATGCACTATCCGACTCCCCTGGAGCGGCCGATCGCGCGACGAGAAATCTGCCGACATCGGTATCATCGAAATACCAGAGACTTTGTGGCGCAAGTGAATCAGCCGATGCGAACCAACGCGTGGCGATCTGGCTGCCAGAGCCCCAGACGATCCGCCCAAGCAAATCGGCATCATGAGGCCGCCCAGCGATGGGGTGGTACGTGGCGAATCAGACCCTCCAGAGTCTTCGCTTCGCTTGTTCAGACAGTCCGGAGACCCGCTGTAACCCTTCGCCGTCCCGCACAACCGGCACATCCCAGCATTGCCGCGAACTGAGAACCCTGCACGGCCGCACTTACGGTTGGTCATGACGCTCCGCCCAATCGATATCGCCGCGGCTCCGCTGTAGTCCACAATCGTGGTGTAGTACCGGTCCACATCGAGAAGTACCCAGCAACCGGGGGTGTGGCTTGTTCTCGTCCGCCATCCCAACTTCGACGTCACCGACCATGCGGTGGGTCCCACGAACCTTGTGACGCCAGCGGACACTCCCCCGCCTCCTCATCGCCGAAGGATCCCGGCCGCAGTCTGAGCTTCTTCAGCGGCACCGCGTGACGTGGTGTTCGGTCTGCGGCAGATGGCGATGGTCGCGATGTTCCGGCCCGAGGCCTCAGAGTTGCGCTTGGCCACACCTTGGGCCACACACGCGGGAATCAGCCGTTCTAATCAAAGAGCCCCTGACCTTGAGAAGCAGGTCAGGGGCTCTTTTGATGGTGGTCCCAGCTGGTTTCGAACCAGCGACCTTCCGCGTGTGAGGCGGACGCTCTCCCGCTGAGCTATGGGACCTGAACTCATGCCACATGATGGCGGGCCGGGTGGTGCGCGCGCACCCTCCGAACGAGATGGAACATTAGCATGCGCCACCGGAGGTTCACCAAATCGCCACCCGGACGGGGGCGGAAGGTGGTGTGCGGCAGGCCGTCTCGACGGGGTGCCGGATGGGCTGCGCTCCCCTGTTCGGCGGGCCGGCAACCCGGCTGGAGCTCGGGTCGAACCTCCCCAACCACACCGGCCACCTCCGCCCCACTGGCAACCTCGCAGATTTCCCCCGTTCTACCAGCGGATTTGTAGCTTTCACCGGGCGTCCGCTAATGTTCTGTCTCGCACCACGGAGGCCACCACAGCCGCCGAGATGCAAAGAATGCGGATGTAGCGCAGTGGTAGCGCATCACCTTGCCAAGGTGAGGGTCGCGGGTTCGAATCCCGTCATCCGCTCGAAGAGGTAGGGCAAGGCAAACAAGTTTCGCCGTCCCCCTTCGCACGGTGGAGTGGCCGAGTGGTGAGGCAACGGCCTGCAAAGCCGTGCACACGGGTTCGATTCCCGTCTCCACCTCGCGCGATTAGCTCAGCGGGAGAGCGCTTCCCTGACACGGAAGAGGTCACTGGTTCAATCCCAGTATCGCGCACCACCGTAGTACCAGGTCAGGCCCCCTTTCGAGGGGGCCTTTCTTGTTTTCGGATGCTCGACCGGGCCGATCGCTACCGTTGACGCGTGGGGAACGTTCCTGTCAAGCGATGGCTGCGAGCAAGGCAGACGGAGGCTATCGGCCCACGCATCGCAGAGCTGGGAGCAGCGTTCTCCCGGACAATGCAACGCGTTTCGACGCAGCCGACCGTCTCCTCCTACACATGGGGCGGGCGGAGATCGCCACTTGCCTTCGTGGTCTTTCACGCCTTCTTCCTCGCCAGGCTGCTCTCGCCACTGCAATGGCTGAAGTTCCGAGTACGACAGCGGGTGCAGGCGAACCCGCCGACCACGAACATGCGGCCGGACTTCCCCGCCGCCTACACGGAGTGGTACTTCCTCGGCGTCCTGGTCGTCGCGCTGGTGGCGTACGTCATGCGCCACAACACGCCACTGCGACTACCCGACTTCATCGCCGGCGCGCTGCAGGTAGTCGGCTGGATTCTGCTAGCCGAGTGCGTGGTGTGGGTGCTGTATTACCTGATGCTGCGGGCATTCGTCGAGCGGTACTACACGATCTTCCATCCGGCGGAATACATGTTGATGTTTCCGTTGACGTTGGTAATCCAGACGTTCTTGCTGAGCGACGTCACCGGCTACGGAGTCAACTACATCCTGCAGACGTTCACCGGCAGCCCGGCGGTCGGCGGCGTCTTCGGAACTACGCTGGCTATATTCCGCTACCTCTATCTGGGAGCTGCTATCACCGTGGTCCTCAGCTCACACCCCGGAATTGCGACCCGCACTGCGCAGAACATCTCGGTGATCGGTGCGGGCGACGTGACCGTCAACCGCATTCTCCCCGCACTCAAGACGCTCGGCTACGAGCGCGACGAGATCTCCATCGCCTCGCTGGACGATCCGGAGGCTGCGGCGGCGCGGGCAGCGATCGGCGATGCCGCACGGTTCCAGATCACCGAACCGAGCAAGGTGCTGGAGATCGCGTTGCGCGAGCACGCCCCGACGATCATCGCCTCCCCCACCCTCGCGCACTTCACGCAACTGGTCACCCTGGCGACGGCAGGCATACCGTTCGCCGTCGAAAAACCGATCACCGAGCAGCGGGCGGAACGCGAAATTCTTCGCGCCCAAGGTGATTCGATCATGGCGTGCGGCTTCGCGCTCAGCTACTACAGCCTCGAGAAGGGGCTGCCGTTGACCTACTTCCTGAACCCGCTGCCGAACTACCTGCCGTTCCTGGCCGCGAGCGAACCCGGGCTGCTCGGCGGTCGAGCGCTGCACGCGCTGCGTGAAGAATTCGGCCCGGTTCGGTCCGCGCGAATCGAACTGCTGGAGGGCGCTTCGCGATCACCCTCCGGATTCGGACGGTTGTGGACGGAGGTGCCCGGCACGCTGCACACGTTCATCGAGACCACCATCCATCCCCTGCTGATGATGCGCCACATCACCGGGCCCGGTCCGGTGATGTGGCAGCAGTGCGCGCTGGGCCGGTACGCGCCGCGCGCCGCCCAAGTCGCGGCCGAATACGGGCAACAGATCGCGCCGACCTGGATCGAAGCGACCGGCACGCACGGCAACATCCAGCTCTCGTTGCTGGTCGCCAAACACGTACCGGACCAGCAGGCGCGTCGAGTCGCGGTCATCGAGTACGCCGGCGGCACCGCCACCTGCGACTTCGACGCCCGCCGAACTGAATTCAGCGATACCGCGGGCAACGACCGGGGCTGGATAGCCATCGACAACGACAAGTTCGGCGGACGCTACCGGCAAAACTATGCCGTTCAAATGGAGATGTTCATGAACTTCGCCATCAACGGCTGGGGCGCAGTGCGTTTCGACGATTTCTCCCGCCAACTCGACGCACTCGATGCATGGGACGATCTGTGTAATGCGGTAGCGCGCGCCGAGATCCCGGTCTCGGACTACGACACCACCACCATCACGTCGCAGCGTCCGCAGCTCAGCGCCGTCAACTGACCGGCCGCGCAATCGTCTCACCGGGCAGGAAAGACGGTGCAGGGGAGGTCGAGAGCTACCCGCTCCGGATGATCTGACGCTGATCGGGAACTGATCGGTGGGACCTGTCTGGTCAGTACGTTGGCGTGCGGGTCGGTTCTCGAATGGAGATGTACATGCATCACAAGTTGGGGTTCGGGGTGGGTGTTGCTGCCTTGGTCGTGAGCACGGTGGGTGTTTTGGCACCGCAGGCGGCTGCGCAGGAGTTGGCACCGGGGGTGTCGTGCGAGGGGTTCGTTTGTCGCAATGACACCGATGACACGTATCGGGTGGAGGGGGTGGCCTCGTGCTCGGATTGGTATGAGCGGCGGATGACGGGGCAGGTGCCGGTGCGGGAGCGGATTCGGCCGCATACGACGGTGACGATATCGGTGACGTGCGGGCGGCCGGGTGATGTCACGGAGGAGGTGTTGTGGATCGACTATCGCGGTGCGGTGGTCGACAACACTCCACGGACGGGTTCGGCCGGATAGTCGGTGGGCACGGCTCGGGAATTGTGCGACAGCTGTTCCCGCGGTCGGCGCGCTCGCACGGTGGCCGTGAGATCGAAGAGAATGAGGGGATGTCACGGCCTGAGCTGCATGCGAGACCCGAGTGGCGGTTCACGCGGAACGTCTACTTTCCGGTGGCCGCTTTGGTCGAGGATCAGTGGTGGGTGTTGCGGCTCAACAGCTTTCCGGACCACGCTTTATGGACGCTGTTCATCGATGGCGTAGTGCGGTTCGATATCGATGGCACGCCGCCGTCGTGGGGCCGGCCGCTCGATCGTTCCGCACCGTTGCTGGAACCGGAGACCGCCGAGGCGGTCTTGGCACCGGTACGGGACTTCGTCGCATACGGCAGCGAGGTCGGCGAGCCGTGTGACGATCCGTTCTGCTGCGGTTGAGTTCTCGAACGAACTAGTGAAAGAGGGTCAGGGCGCGATGAGTTCACCGGACGAGGCACGGTTCGACGATCCAGCACGGCAGTTGGGGGCGGATTTGCAAGCTTTCGGGGCGGCGTATCGGGATGCGGAGGTGAGCAGTCGGCCGGTGCTGTCGGTTTCGCACGCCGGGTGGCACCCGGGTGCACGCATCGGGCCCCGCACGGCTGGTGGCTCGCTGTTGGCCTACAACGATTCCGGTCATGCGGGCGAGTTGTTGTTCGATGAGAGCCCACAACCCATCGGCAATATCTGGGGCGATGGGTTCAGCGGTGATTTCACCCGGCGCCCGTTCTCGATCGCGAATGTGCGGCAGCACGGGGTGTCGGGTGAGATTGCCGAGGGTGCCGAAAAACTGGAGCTGATCAGCCAGGACGGGACGGTCTTCGATGCCGACATTGTTGCCCGAACATTCGGCGTGACAATCGATCTCGATCTGCCGTACGAGCGACGGATGGGCGAGCTGCGGGAAGCGGGCGCGTCGACCGACGAAATTCTGGACGTGCTGTTCGGCAGTGACACCGGCGAGCAGCAGCGTGCCGCGACGCGCCACCTCACGGTCCGGGTGTACGACGGCAACGGCACTGTGCTGCACGAAGGCCCGGTGTTCGAGGACGACTGACGCTCAAACGTCGAGAAAGCGGACGTCTTTGGCGTTGTGGGTGATGAAACTGCGGCGGGCTGCGACGTCTTCGCCCATCAGCACGCTGAAGAGCTCGTCGGCTGCGGCGGCGTCGTCCAGGGTCACCTGGCGTAGCACCCGGACCGACGGGTCCATGGTGGTCTCCCAGAGTTCTTTGGCGTTCATCTCACCGAGACCCTTGTAGCGCTGGACGCCGTCTTCCTTGTTGATCTTCTTGCCCGCCGCGAGGCCGGCCTCGAGCAGACCGTCGCGTTCGCGGTCGGAGTAGGCGAACTCCGGATCACTGCGCTGCCACTTGAGCTTGTACAGCGGCGGCTGCGCCAGATACACATGCCCCTGCTCGACCAGCGGACGCATGAACCGGAACAGCAACGTCAACAGCAACGTCGCGATGTGCTGACCGTCGACGTCGGCGTCGGCCATCAGCACGATCTTGTGATAACGCAGCTTGGCGATATCGAACTCATCGTGGATACCGGTACCGAACGCGGTGATGATCGACTGGACTTCGTTGTTCTTCAACACCCGATCGATACGGGCCTTCTCGACATTGATGATCTTTCCGCGCAACGGCAGGATCGCCTGATACATCGAGTCACGCCCGGACTTGGCCGAACCACCGGCGGAATCACCCTCGACGATGTAAATCTCGGACCTACTCGGATCCTTGGACCGGCAATCAGCAAGCTTGCCCGGCAGACCACCGAGATCATTGGCGCTCTTGCGACGGACGAGTTCGCGCGCCTTGCGGGCGGCCGTGCGCGCCTGGGCCGACGAGATAGCTTTGCTGACAATAGTTTTGGCGTCGGCGGGATTGGCTTCGAACCAGTAGGTGAGGTGCTCGTTGCAGGTGCGCTGGACGAAGGACTTCACCTCGGTGTTGCCGAGTTTCGTCTTCGTTTGCCCCTCGAACTGCGGCTCTGCGACCTTCAGACTCACGATGGCGGCCAGGCCCTCGCGGATGTCGTCACCGGTCAGGTTGGCGTCCTTCTCCTTGAGCAGCCGCTTGTCCCTGGCGTACTTGTTGACCACCGTCGTCAACGCCGCGCGGAAGCCCTCCTCGTGGGTGCCGCCCTCGTGCGTGTTGATGGTGTTGGCGAAGCTGTGTACCGACTCCGAATACCCTGCGTTCCACTGCATCGCGACCTCGAGCTCGTGGCCGGAGCCTTTGCCGAGGAAGCCGACGACCGAGTTGTGGATCGGCTGCTTGGTCCGGTTGAGGTGCCGGACGAAGTCTGCCAAACCACCCGGGTAGTGATAGGTCCGCGTTTTCGCCTGCTCGGCCGGCGCCTCCTCGGCACCCTTCGGCGCTTCGGCGATCTCGCTGTCCACCTCGTCGGCGGCGCTCGCCCGCTCGTCGGTCAGGACGATCGTCAGGCCCTGGTTGAGGAACGCCATCTCCTGCATGCGACGGGCGACCGTCTCGAAGTTGAACGCGGTGGTCTCGAAGATCTCGGGGTCCGGCCAGAACCTGGTGGTGTTGCCCGTGCGTTTGGTCGGCGCACCGCGCACCAGTTCCTCGGGTTTGGCGTGCAGGTAGTTCTGCGTCCAGTGGTAACCGTCGCGGTCGATCGCCAACTCGATCCGGGTGGACAGCGCGTTCACCACCGATAGGCCCACGCCGTGCAGGCCGCCGGAGACCGCGTAGGTCTCGGAGTCGAATTTGCCGCCCGCGTGCAGCTGGGTCATGACGACCTCGACGGTCGGTATCCCCTGCGCGTGCATCTCCACCGGGATACCGCGACCGTCGTCGGCCACCTCGACGCCGCCGTCGGCGAGCAGGGTGACTTCGACCCGGGTGGCGTAGCCGGCCATCGCCTCGTCCACGGAGTTGTCGACGATCTCGCGCACCAGCTGGTGCAGGCCGCGGTCACCGGTGTCGGCGATGTACATGCCCGGCCGCTTGCGAACCGCCTCGAGCCCCTCGAGGACCGTGATGGATGAGGCGCCGTAGTCCTTCTTGCGCGATTTCCCCCTGCGTGAGCCGCTTGCCGGGGCGTCTTTGGCAGCCACTGGTCGGTCGCCCTCCTTACTTGCCGAGCTCCGGCGCAGCGGCGTTCGCACACGGAAGGCCCAGGAGGGTGTCGCCGGGAGGTACGGGTCCTCGCGCGTGCTGCGCGCAACGCGCCGAAGGGTTCGCCGCTAGTTACTTCTCCATCCTAGCCATAGATGGACGAGACATGGGCATTTAACAAGTCTGTGGTCGCCGCAGATCCTCCACAACCCTTCCGGTCGATCCCCCCTATTTGCTGTCCACTACCAGACGCTCTGCGGGCACGCTAGACGCCAAACAAAGCAAAACGGCCGAACTGGCAAAAATGAGTCCTGCTTGCCGCGTCAACAACCTTGCTCGACGCACGGAAACTACGACAATTCGGACGCCATGAGCGGTCGCAACCCACCGGGCCGGGATAGTCGGCCCACACAAACCGACTGGTCGGTGATAACAGCCGTCAGCAACGAGCAGCGACTGGGCTCGAGCCCCTCAGCGCAGATCTAAATCATCGCCGCAGGAGTGGCAGACACCAGTCCCCCATCGATGAGCAGGTCGTGCCCGTTGATGTAAGCCCCTTCGTCCGATGCCAGGAACGCCACCGCGCCCGCAACCTCCTCGGACGTCCCGATGCGACCCGCGGCGACCGTGGCCCCGAGCGCAGCCTGCACGTCCGCCGACGCCTCGGCCTCGAACGCCGGAGTGGCGGTGTAGCCCGGACTCACCGAGTTGACCCGAATCCCCCTGGGCGCCAGCTCGGCTGCCAACGTGCGCGCCAGATTGTGCACGGCCGCTTTGGTCGCCGAGTACAGCGCCGCACCGGGGCTACCCCGATGCACCGCGAACGACGCGTTGATCACGATCGCACCGTGGTCGGCCAGCAGCGGAAGGGTCTTCTGGATGGTGAAGAACGCCGCTTTGAAGTTGATATCGACCACGCGGTAGAACTCCGCTTCGGTGACGTCGGCGATCTGCTGGAACGCGCCGATGCCCGCGTTGGCGAAGACCACGTCCAGCCGCCCGAACCGGTCCTGGACGGCGGCTGTCAGCGCGTCGAGGTCGGCGAGATTCGCGGCGTCGCCGGATACCGCGAGCACCCGGTCCGCCCCGCCCAATTCCTGGACGGCGGCATCGAGCCGAGCCTTGTCGCGACCGGTGATGACGACTCGCGCACCCTCGTCGAGCAGGCGACGCGCGGTCGCCAACCCCATGCCGCTGGTGCCGCCGGTGATGAGCGCGATCTTGTCGTCGAAGCGAGAACTACTAGCGGGCATGGGGCCGACCTTTCAATAGTTGAACTGTTCGAATACTTACGTACAGTTCGACTGTATGTCAACAGTCGAGATATCCTGTCTCCGTGATGACCGCACATCCCGAACGGGACCAGATCCAGTTGGCGAACGTGCTCTCCGCCGTAGGAAACCCGCTGCGGTTGTGCATCGTCCGGGTGCTGGCCGACGGCTGCGAGCACACCTGCGGGTCGATCGTGGACGGCGTACCCAAGTCGAACCTGACCCATCACTACCGAGTGCTGCGCGACGCGGGCATCATCTGGCAGCGCGTCTCCGGCCGGGAAACCCTGCAATCGTTGCGCCGCGAAGATCTCGATGCCCGGTTCCCCGGATTGCTGGACGCGGTGCTCGCCGCGGCACGCAGCGAAACCGTGGACCCGTTCGCCGAGATCGCGCGCTGAAAGATCGCTGCCCGCAGTCGCACTGGCGAGGATTCGCGGCTGTCAGTGACGGTATCGGCCGACTCGAAGAATAGGGTCGGCCGTCGTCAGTGACGGCGAGCGGAGAGGCTGCGAGGACAGCACCACGGCGACCACACCCCACCGCAGTCGGTGCGCCGGAATTGTCGGTGCCCGGCATTAGGCTGAGCCGCACATGAAACCGAGCCGAGGGGGTCCAGCGTGACGGCAAGCCGGGAGGTCGAGGCGCCCGCGGCGGCGGACGGGACGGACCCCGAACTACTCGATCTGCAGGACGATATCTCGTTCGAACTCGAGGAAGTCAACGAGCTGCTCGCCGAATTGATCGCGCTGCAGGCGGACCGCAAAGCCAAGGACGGTGAGATCCTGTCCTACCGGCTCGGGGTCACCGGCGAGCCGCCCGAGACGCTGGCCAAGATCGGCGCTCGTTACGACCTGTCCCGCGACCGGATTCGGCAGCTGCACACCAAGGCTGTCGGACAGCTGATCCGCAACGCCCAACTCAGCGGGCACCGAGCTGCGAACGTATTCGCCGAGCGCTATCCGATCGGCGCCCGCGACCAGCAGCTGATGCGCGCACTGCTGGTGGAGACCTACGCCACCGACACCGATATCGCAGCAAACGAGTTGTCGTACTTGAAGTTGCGGCTGGCCGGGCACGCCGCCGAGGACGCCAAACGGATCGCCGGCTTCGTGACGCAACGGATCGCGGCCTGGCAGAAGAAGACGAACCGGCGGCTGGCCAAACTGCGCGACGCCGAACCGCGCGCGACGAGCCAGCTGAATCCCTGGCTGAGCCAAGTGGATTGGCCGACCTCGGGAACGCCGGACGCGCTGCCGCTGACCTCGGCCCGCACCGTCGACAGCGACGACGACGGGCGCGGGCACTTCTACCTGGACAAGGTCGGCCGCGACGTGCCGTTCGACTCCGGGTTGGAGGCACGGCTGCTGTGGATCCTCAACGCCAGTGACCTCGTCGACTCGTTCCAGGAACAACCCGGCGCGATCACCTACGACGTGAACGGCACGGAACAGCTCTACTACCCGAGCATCGCGGCCCGGCTCACCGACGGCCGGACCGTGCTGATCGATGTCCAGCCGCTCGGACACGTTGCCTTCCACGTCAATCGAGCGAAGGCCGCCGTCGGACGCACTTACGCACACAGCAAGGGTTGGGGCTGGCTCATCTGGACCGGCAGTCTGCTCGGCATCCCCGATCTGCTCGCCCGGAAGGTCGACGCGGCCGCCGTGGCCGAGCTCACCGAACTGCTCGCGCACGGGCCGGTGCCGTGGTCGGCGATCCGGCAGGTGCGCGCCGAGACCGGCCTCGAGCTCCTCGATTTCGTCGCGCTGGTCCTGCGCAACGAATGGCGTTGGGACCGCGGCCCGTTCCAGCTCAGCGCACCACCATCGCGCCCGCCAGGAACGTGACGATCAGCATCATCGCGCAGCAGGTCATCAACTGCCAGTGATTGATGGTCTGCTGCAGGTTCTTGATGGTGGCCCGCAGTGAGGTGTCGAGCCGGTGGTGGTCGTCGAGTTTGCGGCGCGCCTGCGCGAGCGCCTCGGCGCGCTCCTGCGCCTCCTGCTCCGCGCGCTCCAACCGGGTGGTCAGCTTGATGAGGTTTTTCTGCTTGTCGCGCACGGTTTTCCGGGACAGCGCGAGTGTGGTGCGCTGATTGACCAGCTCCTGACGCTGCCGGGAGATGATCATTGCCTGCGTTTTCGTATGGTGCTCCCAGTCGGCCACGGTGGCCCAACCTCCTTTCGACACATCACGATATCCCCAGACGATGTCGCCGGTGACCCAGCCGTGGATGAACTCACGCAGCTCCAGCGGCTGTCGGCTCGGCGCGGCCACCGCACTGTGCGCGGTGTCCAGCACACCGGCCACCGCCTGGTAATCGCATGCGGGCGGGGCGAAATCGGCGATGCCGAGCGCATGCAGATGATCGACCCAGTAGCCGGGCGGGCACAACCACAGCACCTCCGTGATGCCCGCGGCACGCAACCGCTCCGTATGTTCCTGCGCGAGAGATCGTTCCAGCGATCCGCTGCGCACCTCGATGACGTACTCGCGGTCGCCCTTGCGCCAATAGATGTCCACCGGCAACCCAGCCACCCGCCGGTCCACCTCGGCCACGTCGGCGCCGTACGCCAGCAACCGGCCGCACACCCAATATTTCAACCGCCGCATATCCCATTGCGCGGCGTCACATTCCGGACACTTACAGCCATACCCGCCGGACTGTCTGCGGGCTCGGCCCGGACCGTCCGTAATACCCAACTCGGCGAGCATCGCCCGGCGCCCGCAGGCGATCTCCGCCCGCTGCTTCGTTCTCACGCGACCACTCCCCTGCCCAAACCACCGCAGGTCTGGCGACCTACGCCATAGATCAAGAGTGCGTCAGACTCGCGAACCTCGCCAGTCCCCTTTACCCCGCGCCCGGGTGCGCCTCATCGACAGATTTCCGGTCCAAGGCCTGGTGTAGGCTGTGGCACAAGTAATTTCGGCGCAGCGGGCGGCCACAACGACACGGATATGTCGGTGAATTGACAGTTGGCGCCATCCTGCGATTTCGTTGCGCCACGCGCCGATGTGCGCCGTCGCCGATCTTCGGGCTGCCGCCGGAGCCGGAAACCGCATAGGCTACGACCGGGGTGCGCCCGGCTGGTCGCCGATTGGTAAGCAGATCTGTTCCGGACAAACCGGATCGCGCCGACCTCCGCCTGCAACGGCGCAGGACGGCCCGCCTACGCTGCTTCGATCAGAGCCAAGGAGGACCGGTACCGAGCCGGTCTTCGACAACGAGCGCCAGCGAGTGAACCGACAACACGGCGCCCCATGGCGAACGACGGAGCCGAGCGTCAGCGAGGCAGTCGCGAACCACGTATTTCCAACTGGGCGGATAGAATCGTCCGGCCGAGTGCGAGCTGGGCCGATACGGGGAAGTGGGTACTGGATGGAGCACGGTCAAGAGGCCGGCGAGTCGATCGGCGCGATGCTGTCGAGCATCGCGGCGGTTCTCCGAGAGGTCAGCGACAAACTGGACGCCGTGGCGGCTCGGGTCGACGGCGTCGACATCGCCACCGTCGTGCCTGCCGACCGCAGCGTCGAGGCGCGGCTGGCGAAGCTCGAGGCATGGGCTTTCCGTGCCGGACAGGACATTTCGGGCATCGACGGACGGCTGGAGAAGGTCGAAGCAGGCGGTGGCCCGTCGCATGCCGCTCCGGACGGCGAGCGCGCCGAGCGTCCGTTACCGCGCGCGGCGTCGCGCCGGAGCGCCGCGGCCGCCGAGCCGAACGCCCCGGCGCAGCGCGAATCCCTCGCCACCGTGGCCACTCCCACCATCAGGGAGAGCATCGGCACCTCGCACGAGCTCGCCCAGCCGATCCGCGACAGCACCCTCGCTGCGCGCGAGAACGCCACCGCGACCAGGGAGAGCGTCTCCCGGCGGTACGAGGGCTCCCCGACCGCCCGCGACACCCCGCCCGCGCGGGATTCGGCGGCGCACGAGGCGAATTCCGTGCCGCAACGCAGTTTCAGCGCACCTCGCGAACCGGCGTTCGAGCCGAGTTCCAGCTCCGCGCAGAACTTCACCACCCCCACGCCGCGGGAGCCGAGCCCGGCACCCGCCCAGAACTTCACCGCGCCGACGCCGCGCGAGCCGCTGCCCGTCCGTCAGTCCAGCTTCACCGCGCCGCGCGAACCGGCCGCCTCCTCGTCGTATCAGAACTTCACCACGCCGCAGGAGAATCCGTACGAGAGCATGGTTCCCTCCGCGCCGGACAGCGGCGACTACAGCCGCCCTACGAACGGCTCCGCGCCGGAGGCGAACGGCACCGCGCTCACCGGTGCGCACCGCGCCGACGACGACCTGATCCCGGTCGACAACACCCACGTCGACAAACTGCAGGCGATGCTGGACGAGCTGAAGAAGACCGCGGCGGCCCCGCTGGGACGCTCCGACGTCTTCGGTCCGCCAGCGGGCGATCTCAACTCGACCAGTTATCAACCCGCCGGCAGCGAAACCCGCAGCACCGACACACCACGCGATTACCGACTGTCGAGCCCGCCGCCGGTTTCCTGATCGTTGGATTCCGAGTTGGTGAGGATCGCGGCGATCAGGTCGCGCAGCCAGCGATGCCCGCTGTCGGCGGTATTGCGCGGATGCCAGGCCATGCCGATCGCGACCTCGGGCAGCGGCAACGGAATCTCGAACGCGCACAACCCCAGTGCGGGCAACGCCGACCTGCTCAGCAACGCCGGTGCCGGGCAGATCAGATCGCTGCCGTGCACTGCGAACAACGCAGTGGTCAGATTCGGCACGGTGGCGACCACACGGCGGGTGCGACCATGCAAGGCCAACCGGTCATCGATCGGCCCGCGCGGGTGACCATTTCGCGAAATGCTCAGATGTGCCGCGGCCGCGAACCTGGCCACCGTCACCCGCTCGGTGACCAGCGGATGATCGGCGGCGGCGATCCCGATGATGCGATCGCCGAGCACGCGACGCACCGTCGACTCCGGATCGCTGTGGTCGATCACGCCGACCTCGATGTCGACCCGGCCGTCGCGCAACGCCGCGGTGCCCTCGACGGTGTCGGGTAGGAAACGCAACGTCACCGCGGGTGCCCGCGCGCGCACGGCGGCCAGCAGCGGGGCGGCCAGCTCGGTGAGCACCGTGTCGTCGGCCTGCACCGCGAAGTTCCGTTTCAGCGCGGTCGGATCGATCGCGCCCCGCGGTGCCAGCAGCGCCCGTCCCTGCTCGACCAGAGTGCTGACCTCGTAACGCAATTCCAGCGCACGCGGCGTCGGCACCAAGCGGCGACCGGCCCGCACCAGCAGCGGATCATCGAGCACCCGCCGCAACCTGGCCAGCGTCCGGCTCATCGCGGGCGCGGAAGTGTGCAGCCGTTCAGCCGCCCGCGTGACACTGCTCGTCTCCAGCAGCGCGTCGAGCGCCACCAGCAAGTTCATGTCCAGGGGCTGCACTCCTGGATTATCACCAGTGGAATCGTCGATCACCAACATTGCGCTGGTGATAAGCCACGGCGAGTCGCGGTCTGCCAACAAATCTCGACAACGCCACCACAGCCAGATGACCACGCTGGAACCTTCACGCCGCGTGAGCGACTGCGGAGGTAAGCCGGGTACGGCAAGGTTCCAGCCTGCGGACTTGCTGTGGTCCGGTCGAGGGAGCTCCGAGAAAGAGCAGAGTCAAATGGTGGTTCTCGTGAAACCAGCAGAGTCGAATGGTGGTTGGTGAAGATCGTTCAGCGACCATATGACTCTGCTCGATTGTCGGCTCGGCGGAGTAGGGGGTGCTGACCTCGGGGCATCGGCGCGATCTTGGACTCGCAACGGTTTCGTCGGCCATCTGCCGTTCGGAACCGGCAGCGTGGTGAGCACCGAGCTGTGCTCGTCCTGAGCCCGCCGGAATACGGGCGCGCCGGAGTTCCGGCGTACGGACTGGCTGTGGTGCTGTTTCGAGATTTCCGCGGTGACCCTGTTGGCTGGTTAGACGGGTCGAAGTAGAGCGGGTTGGACAGCCAAGCTGCACACCCTTTTGCTAAGCCGCACACCCGGTATAGCAGGTGTGCGGCTTAGCAAAAGGGTGTGCGCCCGGCAGCCCTACAGTCGGGGCGATGCTTCGGTCCCCGGTTTCGCACGCTCGGGGCACGGGCCGCTTGCGGGCTCCCGGGCGCGCCCGGCCTCGCCTGCATCCCGGCGGGCCGAGCCGTGCTTACTTGCCCTGCGAACCGTGCAAGAGGTCTGTGGGCACGCCGGTGCTCAGGTTGTGTGCCCCATGCACTCCGACGTTCGGGTCGTACGGTCCCGGCGCTCCAGCGTTCGGTGTGTGCGCTCAGGCACTGGTGTGGGCCGGATTGCGGACTTCCGGGCGCGCACAGCCTCGCCTACCTTCCGGCGGGTCGGACTTTGTGCCTACTTGCCTTGCGAACCATGCAAGAGGTCTGTGGGCACGCCGGTGCTCAGGTTGTGTGCCCCAGGCATTCCGGAGTTCGGGTCGTACGGCCCGGGCGCTCCGGCGTTCGGGTCGTGCGCCCCTGGCGCCCCGGCGCTGAGACCGTGCGACCTAGGCGCGCCCACGTTCGGGTCATGCGCCCCGGGCACCGCTGCGTTCGCGTTGTGCGCGCCAGGCACACCGACACTCAGGTCGTGTCCACCCGGCCCGCTGAAGTTCGGGTCGTGCGCTCGACCTGGGTCCTGCGCCGCGATGTCGGCGTGCTCGGCCACCGAGTATGCGGGTGGCACACTCTCCGAAGCGGATTCGTGCCTGGTGTTCAGACCGCGGTAGGACTCCGGGCGGATGGTGCGGAACCATTGCGCCGCGCGGGTGCGTAGGGGGAGGCGGAACTTCAGGTCGGCGAGCATTTCGTCGACGTTGCGGATGGAGAAGGGGGTGATGGCGGTGCCGTGGGCGTGGTGGCCGCGGGTGCGTTCTTCCATCCAGCGCAGGCGGGCGTCGATCTGTTCGCTCACCACTTCACGGTCGGGCAGGTTCAGCTGACCGGCTAGTAGTGCGGCGGTCCAGTGTGCGCCGACCTCGGCGTTGAGGGTGCTGATGACCGACGAGTTGTAGCCGGCGAAGGTGAGATTGGGGACGTCGAGGGGCAGGATCTGACGGTACAGCCGGAAGTTGCCGTGCTCGTCGGTGAGCCTGCGCTGGACGTACGGGGTCAGGAACGGCACCCGCTGCTGGAATCCGGTCGCGCAGACCACAATATCGGCGGGGACGAGGTGCCCGTTCGACAGTTGGACCGCGGGCACCTCGCCGCCACCGCCGCGCATCTCGGTGATGGTGGTGTCGCGCTGCACGACGATCCGGCCGTTCGCAACCTGCTCGTAGAAGTTCTCGGTGGCGAGGCTGACGGTGCTCTCGGCGATCTCCTCGAAACGGCCCTCCGGCAGCAGCCCGAGTTCGCGCAGGTTCATGTGCTTGGTCGCGAGTTCCTGGATCAGGTCGAGATTGCTGATCCGGAACGACACACCCGGCCCGTCCAGGAAGCGGTCCATCCGGCCGGGTTCCAGGTGGTGGAAGTGCGCCTCGCCCAAGCGAGTCAGCATCATCCGCTCGTAGTCGAGCACGCGGGCCATCTTGCGCGGCATCTTCCACAGCAGCCTGCGTGCCACCACGGTGGTCGAGCCGGCGACGTCGCTCACCGCTTCGGCGATGTCACACGCCGACTTGCCGTAGCCGACCACAACGACGGACTTGCCGCGCACCGCTTCGACATCCAGGAACTCCGACACGTGGCCGAGCTGGCCACCTGCGGCGCGGAACAGCTCGATGCCGCGGAAGTCCGGGACGGCGGGCTCGCTGAACACCCCGTTGGCGATTACCAGATGGTCGCAGGAGCTCCGATGTATCCCGCTCTGATCCTTGACCTCGAGCAGCCAACCACTGTCCACCGGATCGGCGGCGACGACCTCGGTGTTGAGCCGCAGGTGCTCGCGCAGACCGAAGTGGTCCGCGTAAGCCTCCAGATACGCCTGCATCTGCGCACCGTCGAGCACCTTCGGGTAGTCCGAGGGCATCGGGAAGTCGGAGAAGTGATAGGTGTTCTTGGAATTCTGGGTTCGCAGCCCCGGGTACCTGCGGGTCACACTCCACACGCCACCGACATCGGGCGCACGGTCGAAGATCTCGACCGGAAAACCCTTCTGGATCAGCACTTTCGCGCAGGCAAGACCTGCGATACCCGCACCAACGATCGCGATGCGGTTTCCGCTCGTCATGCGCAGGAGATTACGTCTCTTATGGCGCACAGCAAAGTCGGTTGGCCCAATCGGGTGATTCAACGCCGTGCGGGGGCGCCTGTCGAATCCACCGGGGCACCGACCGGATGCACCGGCAGGTCGAGCAATCCGCGGAGCAGAATGCTCTCGCGCCAGCGTAAGTCGCCCTCATCGACGGCCAGGCGCAGCTCAGGCAAGCGCCGGACGAGCCGGGTCAGCGCGATGCGGGCCTCCATCCTGGCCAGGCCCGCGCCGAGGCAGTAGTGGATGCCGTGGCCGAAGGCGATGTGGTTACTCGGCCGGTCCGGGTCGAAGGCCGCGGGATCGGCGAAATGACGTTCGTCACGGTTGGCGGAGGCGAGTGCCACCAGGACGAGTTCGCCCGTGGGGATCTCGGTGCCGCCGAGCGTGATCGGGGCGGCGGTGTAGCGCAGGGTCGCGACGTTCACCGGGCCGTCGTAGCGCAGCATCTCCTCGACCAGGGGCGCGACGGCGCTGAGGTCGTGGTGCAACGCGCGGTAGCGCGGTGGGTCGGCGAGCAGGGTGAGCACGGTGTTGCCGATCAGGTTGACCGTGGTCTCGTGCCCGGCGATCAGGATGAGGAACGCCATCGAGATGAGTTCGTCGTGGCTGAGCCGGTCGCCGTCGTCGGTGGCGGTGAGCAGCTGCGAGATCAGGTCGTCACCGAGACCATGTTTCCGGCGCGCGGCCACCGAGCGGTCGAAGTAGTCGACGATGGCGTCGGTCGCGCTGCGCATCCCCGCCGGCGTGGACATCGGCGTATCGACCACGGCGGCGGACCAGTCGCGGAACTGCGCGCGGTCCTCGACCGGCACGCCGAGCAGCTCACAGATCACCGTGATGGGCAACGGAAAGGCGAACTCCTCCACCAGGTCCACCGGCCCGGCGGCCTGGTCGATGCGGTCGAGGAGTTCGTCCGCGATGGCCGTGACCCGGGGTGCGAGCGCCTCCATCCGGGCGGGCGCGAACGCCGGGGTGACCAACTTGCGCAGCCGCGAATGCTGTGGCGGATCGGCGTTGAGCAGATGATGGCTCAACCGTTGATTGGCCGCGGTGACTCCGCTGTTGCCCGCGGCGGCTTGCCTGGCCTGCGCGCCGGTTGCCGAGTGGGGGTCCTTGCGGATGTCGGGGTGGCGCAGCACCTCTTTGGCGGCGTCGTAATCGACGACCAGCCAGGCACGGACGCCGGTGCGCAGCCGGATCTGGTGCACGGGCCCCTCCGCACGCAGTTGCCGGTAGAAGGCATACGGCGTACGAAAGAAGTCCGCTGGCAGCTGTCTCATCTACGCTGGCCTCCACGTTTCGCGAGTGTCGTTGCGGCGCTTCGATGGTCGCACTCGCGACCGATCGCAGGCGGCATGGTTTGCCACGCTCATCCGGCCGATCGCGATTGTCGATCGAAGCGGCACGCAGTCGATTCATTCACCGCACGTCACCCCGATCCCCTCGCTACCCTGCGCAGATGAGTTCGATCGCGCCTGTCCTGCGGGGCGCCCGGATCGCGAACTCGTTCGCGTTCGGTATGCAGGGGTTCTTCTTCGCCGTGGTGCTGACCCAATTGCCACAGCAGAAGGACAGATTCGACCTGACAGACGGGCTGATCGTCGGGTCGGTGGTGCTGGTTTCGCTGCTCGCGGGGGCCGGCAGCGTGGCGGCGGAGCGGCTGGCGTTGCGCTGGTCGAGCCAGGTCACGTTGCGCATCGGCCTGGTGCTGGTCGCGCTCACCGGCACAGGGATCGCATTCGCGCCGAACACGGCGGGGCTGTTGATCGCGCTGGGCTGCTACGGGATCGCGGTCGGCATCGTCGACGCGAGCACCAATATGCAGGCGGTGTTCATTCAGCACGGGTACGGGAAATTCATCCTGTCGTCGTTCTATGCCGCGTGGAGTGCGGGGTCGATCATCGGCGCGCTGTACGTGTCGGCGTGTGAGGCCCTGGCGGTGACGCTGCGCGAATCGCTGCTCGGGGCGGCGGGCATCGTGCTCGTCGTCGGGCTGGTGCTCGGGCCTCGCCTGCTGGGCCCGCGGGAGGCCGAAGCAGGCCCGGCCGAAGAGGTCGTCGACCCGCCACCGATTGCCTTGCGGTTGTATCTGCCGTTCGGCATCGCGATGGCGCTGGTGTTCGCCATCGACCTGGCCGTCGGCAACTGGTCGGCGCTGTATCTGTCCGACGACCTGCTGGCCAGTTCGTCGACGGCGGCGCTGGCGCTGGCTGCGTACCAGGGCACGTCACTGATCGCGCGGCTGACCGGCGACCTGTTCGTCCGGCGGTTCGGGCCGCGGCGCGTGGTGCGGACCGCGGCGGCCATCGGCGTGGTCGGACTGGCGACCGTGATCGCCGCGCCCAGCCCGGTCGTCGCGATCCTCGGATTCCTGATCGCCGGTATCGGCATGCCGGTGATCGCGCCACTGTGCTTCGGCGAGGCCGGGCAGTTGACCAGTGGTCGCGGTCTGGACGCCCTCATCGCGCGACTCAATTTGTTCAATTACGCGGGCACTTTGGTCGGCGGTGGGGTGGTCGGGGCGCTGGCGGCCGGCTTCGGGCATCGGATCAGCTTCGTGATCCCGCTGGTGTTCGCGGCTGTGCTGATCGCCCTGGCCCAGGTGTTCCACAACCGGCCGGGCGGGGGTAAACATCCCACCTCTTCGGGTGATCGTGCTCTACTGGATCAATGAGCAACATCCCAGTCATCGTCGACCGGGCCGGTCTGTGGGACGCCGAAGAACTCAGTGACGTTGCGGCGGCGACTTTTCCGCTCGCCTGCCCACCCAACGCCACCTCCGACGATATCGACATCTTCATCACCGAGGTGCTCTCCGGCGAACGGTTCGGGGAGTATCTGAGCGATCCGGCGAAGACCGTGCTCAAGGCCGTCGCGGGCGACGATATCGTCGGCTACGCGATGCTGATCGCGGGCGATCCGGCGGATCCGGCGGTCGCCGCGGCGGTGGGTCTGCGGCCGGTCGTGGAGATCAACAAGATGTATGTGGTGCCCGGACACCACGGCAGCGGGGTGTCGACGGCGCTGATGCTGGCCTGTCTGGAGCGCGCCCGCGAGGGTGGGTTCGCCGGGATATGGCTCGGTGTCAACCAGGAGAATGTGAAAGCGCAGCGCTTCTACGGCAAGCACGGGTTCACCTCGGTCGGCACCAAGACCAATACCGTCGGCAGCCAGCAGCACGATGACTTCGTGCTGCGGCTGGTTTTCTAGCTCTTCGCGAAGTCCACCAGCGCCGAGTGGAAGTCCGGCGCGATGACGGCCATCAGATGGTCGCCGGGCACCACGTGCAGCTTTCCGTTGGGCAGTGCGTCGGCGAGGCGTTCGGGTTCCGCGGCGAACGGATCGTTGTCGCCCGCGAGCACCAGGGTGGGCACGGTGATATCGGCGAGTCCGTCGATCGGCCGGGAGTCCAGGCCCGTCGCGACCGCCTGAATGGCCTGCCGGTCGGCGTGCACCGCGTCCGCGAGAATCCGGAACATCATGGCGGTCGGTGGCGCGCCCTCGTTGTGCTCGCTCATCGCGGTCTGCAGGTCGGTCAGCTCGACCACCCGGCGGTCGACGCCACCGCAGTCGAGCACCCCGGAGCCGACGCCGCCGATGGCCAGCCGCTCGACCCGCTCGTCGGCGGCCGTGACCAGCAGCGAGATGATCGCGCCCATCGAATAGCCCACCTGCACAACCCGATCGACGCCGAGTTCGTCGTAGAGCGCCCGCACGTCACGCGCCATGAACTCCCACGAATACTGCGCCGGGTCGTGCGGTTTCGCCGAACGCCCGTGCCCGCGCGCGTCGAGTGACACCACGGTGCGGCCGGCCGCCTGCAGGGCGCCGACCACGCCGGTGCTCATCCAGTTCGCGTTGGTGTCGGCGACCACCCCGTGTTGCAGCACGACGGGAACGCCCTCGCCCTCCCACACTCGATAGTTGAGCTCCAGGCCGTCCCACGTCTTGAACTTCGTCATGACCGGATGGTAGCCCAAGCGACGGTTGACAGTTCTGCGTGTTCAGTCTTTACTGAACACATAGTTCCTTACAGAACACTCAGCACTCAGGAGCAGTCATGACCGCCGCGATCCGCACCGAGGGATTGACCAAGCACTACGGCACACACGTTGCCATCACCGGCCTCGACCTGGAGGTGCAGCCGGGCGAGGTGTTCGGCTTCCTCGGCCCCAACGGGGCGGGCAAGTCCACCACCATCCGCATCCTGCTCGACCTGATCCGGCCGACCGCGGGTCACGTCGAGGTGCTCGGCATCGATCCCCGGGCAGGCGGCGCGGAGCTACGCAGGCGAATTGGTTATCTGCCTGGCGAATTGGCGATCGAAGGCCGCAATACCGCGCGTGAGCTGCTCGGTTTCCTCGCCGATCAGCACGGCACCGTGTCGGCGCGCCGGATCATCGAGCTCGCCGACCTGCTCGACCTCGACCTGTCCAGGAAGGTCGGCGCCATGTCCAAGGGCAACAAGCAGAAGGTCGGCCTCGTCGCCGCCTTCATGCACCGGCCCGATCTGCTGATCCTGGACGAGCCCACCTCGGGCCTGGATCCGCTACTGCAACAACGGTTTCTGGATCTGGTGTCCGAGGCCAAGGCCAACGGGCAGACCGTGTTCATGTCCTCGCACGTCCTCAGCGAGGTGCAGCAGACCGCCGATCGGGCCGTCATCATGCGCGCCGGACAGCTACTCGGCACGGAGAACGTGGACGAACTGCGCAGGCGCGCACCGCGTTCGGTCGAGCTGGTGTTCGGCGCGGAGGTGTTCGCCGACGACTTCGCCCGGTTGCCCGGGGTGCGCGAGCTGAGCGTCGAGGGAAAGACGTTGCGCTGCACCACCGAAGGCGAAGTCGACGAGCTGTTCAAGACCGCGGCCAAGTACCGGCTGGTGAGCGTGTTGTCCACCGAGCCGGACCTCGAGCAGATCTTCTTCAGCCTGTACGGGCGCTGAACCTACCTATCACACAGGAGAACTCGATATGACTCGCTCGATCTTCACCCAGACACTGAAGGAGCAGCGCCGCGGACTCGTCGGCTGGTCGATCGGCATGGCCATCGTTCCGCTGCTGTATCTGCCGTCCTACCAGTCGTTGAAGGAGCAGGGCTCCCTCGATATCAAGCAGAACAGGATGTATGAAGCCATGGGCCTGAGCGACTTCGCCAGTGCCACCGGCTATCTCAACGCGACGGTCTTCTCGCTGATGGGCCTGTTGTTGCTACTGATCTTCGCGGTCACCTTCGCGAGCAGGTCGGCGACCCAGGAGGAGAACGGGATGCTGGATCTGCTGCTGGCCCAGCCCATCGGCCGAACAAACCTGCTCGCGCAACGATGTGCCGCGCTGGCGGTGCAGACCACTGCGGTCACCTCCGTGCTCACATTGAGCGTTCTTGCCGGGGCGAGCGCGGGCACGTTGAACATTCCCGCCGGACACATACTGGCCGCCAGCACCGGGGTGGGGCTGCTTGCCCTCGCGATCGGCATGATCACCCTGCTGATAGGCGCGGTCACCGGAAAACGTTCGTTGACACTGGGGCTCGCGTCGCTGATCGCGGTCGCCGGCTACCTCGCCAACAACCTCGGCGGCATGTTCGACGGCACCGAATGGCTGCGCAAGGTGTCGCCCTTCTACTACGCGAACGGCGGTTCGCCGCTGGTAAACGGTTGGAACGGCGCCCATCTGACAGTCCTGATCGCGCTCGCCGCAGTAGCCCTCGGGCTCGCACTGCGCGCCTTCGAACGCCGCGATCTCGCGGTGTGACCGATTCGAACGGGGCGAGCCGACACGGCCCGCCCCGTTTACCCCTATCCGCACTATCGAAGGGATACTCGACCGATGAGCGAGGACAACCCCACCCCGGAACAGCTGGCCTTCGTGGAGGACTTCGCTCTCGTCCTGGAGCGCATGGGTCTGGTCCGAATGGTTGGCCGAGCAGCCGGTTGGCTGCTGATCTCCGATCCGCCGGAGCAGACGTTCGGCCAGATCGCCGACGCACTGCAAGCCTCCAAAGGCTCCATCTCCAGCGCGCTCAAAACCCTCGTCACCATGCGCTGGGTCGACAAGATGTCCAAGCCGGGCGACCGCAAGGACTACTACGCCATCCGCCCCGGCATCCTGCCCGAACTGACCCGCCAGCAGAGCGGCATGTACACCGACCTGACCACCATGACCTCCCGCGGCCTCGCCCTCTTCGACGACCCCGACGGCGACCAGGCCGCCCGCGTCCGCGACATGCACGAGTTCTTCGTCTGGATGGGCAAGGAACTGCCCGCCCTGATCGACCGCTGGTACGCCGAGCACCGCTCCTGAATCAGGCGAGCAGTTTGGCCTTCAATGCGGCGAGGTCGGTGTCGGTGAGCTGCAACCCTGCGCGCAGGTAGTTGTCGAAGCTGCCGTAGGTCTGGTTCACCTGGTCGAAAGCGGCGTCGAGCCACGGCTGTTGGACGCCGTTGATCGGGTCGGCGGGGGTGGCGTTGCGGTACTGGTTGGACAGCAGGTAGTCCTGGTTGACGGTGTCGCGGTCGACGCCGAGGAGGGTGAGCAGGACGGCGGCGGTCCAGCCGGTGCGGTCCTTGCCCGCAGTGCAGTGGAACAGCACCGCGCCGTCGGTGGCGATGATGTCGTGCAGCACCGCGGCGAAGGCCTGGTTCGCGCCGGGGGCGGTGATGAAGGCGCGGTAGAGGCTGTCGCCGCCGGTCAGCGTGCTGATCAGCACCTCGGGCGGGGCCTGGCCGATGACGTCGTCCCAGTTGGCGCTCGCGCCGGCGGGCACCTTGTCCGGACCGATCGCGCGCTCGTAGACCGTGCGCAGATCGTCCACGACGCGGACCTGACGGCCGGTCAGCTCGGCGAGGTCGGCCGGGGTCGCGTTGTTCAGCTGGCCGGTGCGGTAGACGAGGCCGGTGCGGACCGTCTGGCCGGTGCCGGTCCGGTATCCGCCGAGGTCGCGGGCATTCTGCACACCTTGCAGGTTCAGCGACCGGTCGAACGCGACCGCTGATGCGGCGGGCGGTTCGGCGAGCGCGGCACCGGTCACCGGGCCGAAGGCGACGGCAAGTCCGGCGGCCAGCGCAATGGGGGTACGAAGCGAGCGGGTCATGCGGGTGCTCCTAATCATCGGTTCCCCCGACGCCCCAGCAAACCAACTGAAACATCCGTTGGTCAAACTGGGCCGATTTACGCCGCGACCTCGAACCGCGACAGCGCGAGCAGCCGCGAAATCGCCCGCAGATACTTCTTGCGGTAGCCGCCGTCGAGCATCTCCTGCGAGAAGATCTGATCGAGCTTGGCCCCGGAAACGGTGACCGGAATGCTCGCGTCGTAGAGCCGGTCGGCCAGCACCACCACGCGCAACGCCACGGCCTGATCGGCGACCGGATGCACGTTCGCGATGAACACCGACGACACCCCGGCGATCAGCGCGCCGAACTTCGACGGGTGCAGCGTGCTCAGATGCTTCAGCAGCGCGTCGAAGTCGTCGAGCGTGGAACCCGGTGTGGCAGCGGCTCGTTCGGTCAGCACCGCCGACGACGTCGGCTCCGGCGCGGGCGGCAGATCGCGGTGCCGGTAGTCCGGTCCGTCGACGCGCACCGGCTCGAAGATCGAACCCAGCTTCTTGATCTCACGCAGGAAATCCTGTGCGGCGAAACGACCTTCGCCCAGCTGACCCGGCAGCGTATTGGAGGTCGCCGCGATCGAGACGCCCTTGGCGGACAGCTCGGTCAGCAGCCGCGAGACCAGCATGGTGTCGCCGGGGTCGTCGAGCTCGAATTCGTCAATGCACAGCACACTGTTCGCCGACAACCGCTCCACCGCACTGCTGAAGCCAAGGGCGCCAACGAGATTGGTCACCTCACCGAAGGTGCCGAACGACTTCGGCGCAGGCGCGCTGTGGAAGATGGAGGCGAGCAGGTGGGTCTTGCCGACGCCGAAGCCGCCGTCGAGGTACAGCCCCGCGCCGGACACCTGCTTCTTCTTGCCGAACAGGCTCTTCTTGTTCGCGGCCTTGTGGATCTTGGCGACCTCGCCTGCGAACTCCTCGGCCTTGCGCACCGCCGCCGCCTGGCTCGGCTCCTTGGGGTCGGGAATGTAGGACCCGAAGCTGACCTCGTCGAACATCGGTGGGGGCACCATCTGGGCGACGAGCTGGTCGGCCGGAACCTCAGGGTGGCGGTCGACGAGGCGTTCTTGCATGTGCGAAGCCTAATGACGTGGTGAGATCTATGTTCATGCAGCGTATCCACAATGCGATCCAGCTCACAGACCTGAGACCGGACGACCTAGCCCAGCTGTACGCGTACCCGGCCGAGCTCCGCGAGCCCTACGTCCGCGCGAACTTCGTGTCCAGCATCGACGGCGCCGCGACCAGCGACGGGCAGTCCGCCGGCCTGGGCACACCGGCCGACAAAACCGTGTTCCTGATGCTCCGCGAACTGGCCGACGTGGTCCTCGTTGGCGCGGGCACGGTCCGCGCCGAGAACTACGGTGGCGCCAGGACCGATCCGCAGCGCCGGCGGGCGATGCACGAGCGCGGCATCGGCGGCCATCCGGACGGTACGGCGCCGCCGATCGCGGTGGTCACCGCGAGTGCGGCGATCGATGTGGGCGCCCGGTTGCTCACCGATACGACGGTCCCGCCGTTGATCATCACCACGACCACCGCTCCCGCGGACCGCAAACAGCAACTGGCCGACGCGGGCGCGGACGTCGTCGAGGCGGGCGATCTCGCGGTGACCCCCAAAGCGCTGCTGCGGGTGCTCGCCGAGCGCGGACTACATCGCGTGCTGTGTGAGGGCGGCCCGCATTTGTTCGGCGAGCTGCTGGCCGCCGACGCCGTCGACGAGCTGTGCCTGACTACCGCACCCCTGCTGGTCGGTGGCACCGCGCGGCGAATTTCGCTGTCCGCGCACGAGTTCGACCGCCCCATGTCCCGCGCGCACATTCTGCTCGACGACGACGGCACGATGCTGACCCGATGGGCCCGTGCATGAAACAACGGCCCGAACCTGGCAGGCTATAGCGCATGCGCTGGACTCGGGCCGTCGTGCTGGCCGCGACACTCTCGATCATGATCGCCGGATGCGGGGCGGGACCCTCCGACCGTCCCGGTGTCGCCGTCGAGCGCGATCGGGTCGGCGGCACTGCCACCACCTCGGCCGCCCCGGCCCCGCCGCCCAGTGCCGACGTGCCCAAGACCGACCTGCCGTGGAAGGACTGCACCACGCCGACGCTGGACCTGCTCGGCCTCGGCCCCGCTCCGGCGGGCCTGGTGCTGGAATGCGCGGAATACACCACCCCGATCGACGCGGGCGGCAGCGTGCTCGGCAACTTCCGCGCCGCCGCGATGCGCGCCCGGCTGCCGCAGACTCCCGCGGACGCCGCCCCGCTGGTCCTCACCTCGGGCGCGGACCGCTCCTCCACGGCCACCCTCGCCGGACTCGCCGTCGGACCCGCGAGCGCCGTGCTGGCCGCACGCCCGATCGTCGCGGTGGACCGGCGCGGCATCGGCAGCTCGCAGCCGCTGGACTGCCTGCCGCCCGAAGTGCGTAAAGGCCTCGCCGACAACGCCCAATTCGGTCCCGGCGCAACCGATCCCGTCGAAACGATGGTCTCCTTGAGCCAGGACGGCACCATCGCCTGCCGCGACTTCCTGCAGCCCTACGAGGGCACCTTCGACGCACCGCACGCCGCCGACGACCTCGAACAGCTGCGCAGGCAATGGCAGGTCGAGCGCATCGCGCTGCTCGGCACCGGCAACGGCGCGAAGGTCGCGCTCAGCTACGCCCGCAAGTACGGCGATCACCTGGCCCGGCTCGTACTCGACTCCCCCGAGGCCGTCGGCGCGGACGCCGTCACCAGGGCCGAACAGCAGCTCGAAGGCGCGGAGGCCGCGTTGACCGCCTTCGCGCAGCGCTGCACCGGGGCCAGCTGTTCGCTCGGCCCGGACCCGCGCGCCGCGATCACCGATCTGGTGAACCGGGCCGGATCCGGTGGGCTGGGCGACATCTCGGCCAACGCGCTGCTCACCGCGGTCTCCGGTTTCCTCGGCAGCCCGCGCGCCGACCAGGCCAACCGGGTCCGCGAACTCGCCGACGCGCTGTCCGCGGCCGGGCGCGGCGACCGTGCTGCGCTCGGCACGCTGATCCAGCGCGAATCGGCGGCCATCGGCGGCGACGGTCAATTCGTCAACCGCTGCACCGACACTCAGCAACCGCCGACGCCGACCAAGGCCAAGGAACTGATGGGCACCTGGGGTGCGAAGTACCCGGTGTTCGGCAAGAACATGGCCGTCGGGTTGATGGAATGTGCGGCCTGGCCGGTGTCGGCCGCGCCCGGAATGCCGGAGAAACTCAGCATTCCGGTGCTGGTGCTCGGCGGGATCGCCGATCCGGTGGTGGGCAATGCCGGGCAGGCGTCGGTCTCCGGCGCGCTCGGCGCGGCCGGGGCGCGGCACGCGGGAGTCACCTGGCAGGGCTGGGGCCACCCGGTGTCCACCCACTCGAGTTGCGCGCAGCGCACCATGGTCGAGTACCTCAAGGACGCGAAGCTGCCCGCCGACGGCACCGCCTGCCCCGCCTGATCCGCCGCCGCGAACAGCCCTTCTAGCGGCGCGTCGAACAGGTCCGGACAACCGTCGCAACCTGATCCGGTGTACCGTGCCCCAGTGTTACTTCGACAGCTCGAGCCCCGCACTGCTCGCACCACCGCCGAGGTGATCAAGTTCGCACTCTGGCCCATCGCGGTCATGACTGTGCTGAACCGGGTTTTCATCAAGGCTGTCAATGGTTTCATCACCGACGACTTCCGGCCGGTCTACCAGGCCTCGCTCGACTTTCTCAACGGGCGGCCGGTGTACACGGCCAACTTCGATTCGGTCGATCCGCACTACCTCTACTACCCGAGCGGCACGCTGCTCATCGCGCCGGTGGCGTGGGTGCACGACTACGAGAAGGCCCGCTGGCTGTTCATCCTCCTGAACGCCGCCGCGATCATCCTCGCCTGGTATCTGCTGCTGCGGCTGTTCCGGTTCACGGTGAATTCCGTTGTCGCGCCGGTGTTGCTGCTGGCGATGTTCATGTCGGAGACGGTGACCAACACGCTGGTGTTCACCAACGTCAACGGGTGCATCCTGCTGGCCGAGCTGCTGTTCCTGCATCTGCTGCTCAAACGACGTGATCTGTGGGCTGGTCTCGCACTCGGATTGAGTCTCGCGGTGAAACCGACGCTGGCGCCGTTGCTACTGATCGCACTGGTCCGCGGGCAGTGGAAGGTGTTCATCACCGCGCTGGGTGTGCCGATCGTGCTGACCGCGATCGCCTGGCCGATGTCGAAGGACCCGGAGAAGTTCCTCAGCCACACCGCGCCGTACCTGTTCGAGACCCGCGACTACTTCAACAGTTCCATCCCCGGCAACGGCGAGTACTACGGGCTGCCGCCGTGGCTGGTCTGGGGCATCCGGGTCGGCATGGGCATCCTGGTCGCCCTCTCGCTGTGGCTGCTGTACCGCTACTACCGCGACGATGAGCTGTTCTTCGTGTGCACCGCGTCCGGTGTGCTGCTCGCCGGGTCGTTCCTGCTGCTGTCGCTGGGGCAGATGTACTACTCGATGATGCTGTTCCCGTTCCTGATGACGGTGGTGCTGCGCAATTCGGTAATGCGCAACTGGCCCGCGTGGTTGGCGGTGTTCGGGTTCATGAGTTACGACAAGTGGCTGTCCGAGCGACCCGGCTGGCAGCACTGGGGTCGCGACCTCGAGTATCTGCGCATCACCTTCGGATGGGGTTTGCTGCTGATCGTGATCTTCTGCGTGCTCGGTGAGCGGTACCTGGCCGCGAAGCGCGAAGGGCGTCTGGCGTTCGGCATCGACCCCACCTGGTTCAAGCCGTTGCCGAGCGGTGCGCACGCCACCACGACCGATTCGCCCAGCTCAGCCAATGGCTCCGCGACGACGGTGGCGAAACCTATTAGCGTGGAGTGATGAGTTCCGAAGCCGATACGTCCCTGCCCGCGCCGCGGATCCAGCTGACGCCGCAGGAATGGCGCGCCAAGCTGAACCCCGAGGAATACGCGGTGCTGCGCGAGGCCGCCACCGAACGTCCCTTCGTCGGTGAATACACCGATACCAAGACCGACGGTGTCTACGAGTGCCGCGCCTGCGGTGCCGAATTGTTCCGCAGCACAGAGAAATTCGACTCACACTGCGGATGGCCGTCGTTCTTCGACCCGGCGAAATCCGAAGCCGTGATCCTGAAATCGGACGACACCCTCGGCATGCACCGGGTCGAAGTGCTGTGCGCGAATTGCCACAGCCACCTCGGCCACGTGTTCGAGGGCGAGGGGTACAACACGCCCACCGACAAGCGCTACTGCATCAACTCCATCTCCCTGCGACTGCACCCCTCGGACAGCGCAGCGGAGTAATCCGCAGCCAGCACTGGACCGAAGGGTACGTTTCCCAGCCCCGACCCGCACGCCCCGAAAACCCGGGGCTTGCCGGTCGTTAGCTCAGGGCAGGGCGTTGATCAGTTTGTCGATCTCTACGCGGGGGCCGGTGAAGAAGGGGACTTCTTCGCGGACGTGCAGGCGGGCCTCGGTGGCGCGCAGGTCGCGCATCAGGTCGACGATGCGGTGCAGTTCGGGGGCCTCGAAGGCGAGGATCCATTCGTAGTCGCCGAGGGCGAACGAGCTGACCGTGTTGGCGCGCACGTCGGGGTAGCCGCGGGCGGCCTTGCCGTGGTCGGCGAGCATCTTGCGCCGCTCGTCGTCGGGCAGCAGGTACCACTCGTAGGAACGGACGAACGGGTACACGCAGATGTAGTTGCCCGGGTCCTCGCCGGCCAGGAACGCTGGCACGTGACTCTTGTTGAACTCCGCGGGACGGTGCAGCGCCACATTGCTCCACACCGGGGCGCTCGCCCGGCCCAATTCGGTCGTACGCCGGAAGTCGGCGTAGGCGGCCTGCAAATCTTCGACGCGCTCGGCATGCGTCCAGATCATGAAGTCGGCGTCGGCGCGCATCCCCGCCACGTCATAAACACCGCGTACCACCACGTCACGATCGGCGAGACCCTCGAAGAACGCCCGCGCCTCCTTGATCGCGGCAGCCCGGTCGTCGCCGAGCACACCCGGCTGCACCTGGAACACCGAGAACATCAGGTAGCGAATGGTCGAGTTGAGTTCCTGATAATCGAGTCGCGCCATACCCCCATCGTGCCACCCGCAGGATTGACTCTGCCCTGCGGTCCTGGTCACGTTCCGCCGGTGGGTGCAGGCGAGTCAACGCGCCACTTGTACCCAGCATCCGCTGCTGAAATGGCTACCGCGCAGCCCCGCCCGTAGACAGCTCGCGACGGCGGTGGACTCACCTCGAATCGCCAGTCGCGCTTCGCTCGCGATAGCAGTGCGGTAATGCTCGAGGTGACGCTGGCGAGGCCTACCGACACGTGCGCTGGACAGCCTCGGGGACGAGATAACTTGCGGGCGCACAGATACGATGCGCAGCGGCGTGGCCCGAGCGACGCAAGCGGGCTACTAACGCCGCACATCGCCAGTGGCGAGGACGAATCAACTTGCCGCAGTGGCGATACGGCAGGGCAGCAGCATCGCCCGATGCGACGCAGGCAGCGATACAGGCGGCGTGGGTGATACGGGCCGGGCGGCCGGCACCGTGCCGATGGTGACGCAGGCGGGACGCCCGTGCCGTGTGGGTGACAGCCGCGAGCACGAGTCAGCTTGCGGCAGTTGCGATGCGGCGCGCGGCGGCGTTGCCTGCGGCGACGCAGGCGGGGACGCCGACTCCGTGCAGGTAGGCGCCGGCGAGGGCCAGGCCGTCGAGGGAGGCGACGGACTGTTCGATGGCGGCGATGCGGTCGATGTGGCCTGGGGCGTATTGGGGCAGGCCGATGCGCCAGCGTTGGACGACGGCGGATAGTGGGTTGATGGGGACGCCGGTGACGGTGGCCAGGTCTTCGGCGGCGGCGGTGATCAGGTCGGCGTCGGACCAGGACAGGGTCGAGTCGTCGCCGAATTTGCCGAATGAGGCGCGGACCAAGGCTGTTTCGCGTTGGGCGAGGTGGGTCCATTTGCGGCTGGACAGCGTGAACGCTTTGGCGCGCAACGGTTCTCCGGTGGCGATCAGGATGCCCGAGTTCTGTGGGAGGGCGGTTTCGCGCGGGAGGGCAAGTGCGACAACGACAGACGAGGACAGTTCGATGCCCGCGAGGGCGGCGGCGGCGTCCGGTGCGACGGTGCCGAGCAGGCGGGCGGTGATCGGTGCGGGGGTGGCGAGCACGACGCCGTCGACCGCGCCGATCGGGTCGACCACCCAGCCGCGCAACCCGCGGGCGAGCCGAGTGGCCGGTGTCGCGGTGACGAATTTCGCACCGGATCGCGCAGCCAGTGCCTCCAGTAGTACTTGGTAACCGTCACGCAGCCCACCGAACACCGGGGCATCCGACGGCGGCGGCAGTGCGACGGACACCGCGTGGGTGAGGCTGGGCGCACCGTCGTCCAACGCGGCGGCCAAGGTCGGTAGCGCGGCGCGCACGCCGATGGAGCGGGAACTCCCCGCGTACACCCCGCCGAGCAGCGGATCCACGCTACGCTTCACGACCTGCACACCGAATCGGTCGGCGATCAAGCGATACACGTCGACGTCCGCGCCCGGCTCCCAGGCCAGCGGCCGTTGCGGTTCGCCGGCGATCTGCTCGATCGTCGCCGCGTCGACAAGTCCTCGCATCGATTCGGCCGACGCCGGTATCCCCATCAGCGTCCGCTCGGGCAACGCATGCGTCACCCCGCCCGACCACACCAGTGGCCGCAATCCCGCGGGCGTCACCAGCTGCGTCTCCAGCCCGACCTCGCGCAGCAACTCCGGCACCTCCGGCCGCCGCCCGACGAACGCCTCCGCCCCGAGATCCAAAGGCCCCCCGGCTAGTTCACCGGTGTAGAGAATCCCGCCCACCCGTTCGGCCCGATCCAGCACCAGGATGTCCGCCGCAGGTCCGAGCAGCATCCGCAAACGATATGCAGCGGACAGCCCGCTGATCCCACCGCCGACCACAGCGATCCTCATAACCTGACGGTATCCCTCCCCCACCCGTCGCCCGCGACCGGTCCACCATCGCTGCGACGACTGCCACACCCGAATTCACCGCACCCCCGGGCGCTCTAGTGGGCGCCGGCCACGCACAGCAACACCCGCACCGGTTCACGCCCGCCGCACCACGGCGCGGGTTCGGTGTTACGCAAGTCGATCGAGCCTGCGCGCCGGGCCAGCGAGCGGCACCGCGAGGGCGACCTCGCGCCGAACCGAAGTACCGGCACCTTTGAGTAGCGGCGACACCCCTAGCCGGTGCGGACCCGAAACAAACAAGTGCGAATCACGCGCACAGCATCAGTCGGACTGTTCCCCGAGTCCGCCGGAGACGAAGGAATTGACGTCGGTGAATTCGGTGATGAATCGGACGATGCCATTGGCGCCGAGCACGGTGAGCCCGCCGGCGACGAGCGGCAGTGCGGCGGCGACCAATCCGCCGAAGATGAAGAACAGCAGCACCGCCACCGCCCCCGCTGGGCGTACCTAGCGGGGCGCGAACCCCAACAAACAGTGCGGATCACGCGAGAGCAACAGCCGCACCGACTCTCGGGATCCGCACTACCTCTGGGTGCCTCTAGCCGGTGCGGATCCCGAGAATGGGTGCGGCGTCTTTGGATCAGTTGAGGTCGGCAACAACGGCGGAACACGTGGGTGGGTTACGTGCCGCTCACGATGATGTCCACGTGCGCGCGGGTGTTGTCGGCGGCGAAATGGTTGTCTTCGTCGGCCATCCAGTGTTCCCACAGCGGGAGCGCGGCATCCCCGTCACGTTCGAGACCGCGCGCCAACCGCAGAGCAGGCGGGGTGTCGACCCAGATGGCCAGCGACAGCCGCGCTCGAACGGCGGCGCGGGCAGACGACACTCCCTCCAGCACCACCACACCGCCCGGCGCGACCTCATGCCATTCGGCCAGCGCCCGTTGCCCCCAGTCGTAGCGCTGGTAGCGACCCGGCTCGTCGCGGCCGAGCGGTCCGAGCACCTGGCCCTCCAACCGCGGCCACCAGTCCAGTGTGTTGTCCCACGACGCGAAGCTGTCGGTCGGCACCACGGGTGCGTCGCATGCGCGCGCGAGTTGAGCAGCCAGCGTTGACTTTCCAGCTCCACCCGGGCCGTCGATCGCGACCAACCTGGTCGAACCGAGGCGCGGCCCGCTCGCCTGCACCCGCGCCACGATCTGCGCGAGCACTACAGCTCGTGCACCAACTCGACGAGCGCCGTCAGCACACCGGGATCGGTATCGGGCAGCACGCCGTGGCCGAGGTTGAAGATGTGTCCCGTGGCGCCCAACGTGATCGCCTCGTCGGCTTCGGCGGCGATGCGTCGCGCTTCGGTTTCCACCGCGGCCGAGCCGGCGAAGAGCACGGCGGGGTCGAGGTTGCCCTGCAACGCTTTTCCGGGTCCGACCCGGCGCACCGCGTCGGTGAGCGGCACCCGCCAGTCGACGCCGACCACGTCGGCCCCGGCCTCCCCCATCGCGCCGAGCAGTTCGCCGGTGCCGACACCGAAGTGGATGCGCGGCACGCCCGCGTCGGCGACCTCGGCGAAGACGCGTTCGGAGTGCGGGAGCACGAAGCGCCGGTAGTCGGCGAGCGAGAGCGCGCCGGCCCAGGAGTCGAACAGCTGCACGGCGTCGACACCGGCCGCCAACTGAGCCTGCAGGAAGGCGATGGTGATGTCGGTGAGCGCACCGAGCAGCGCGTGCCAGGTCTGCGGGTCGGCGTACATCATCGACTTGGTGCGCTCGTGGTTCTTGCTCGGCCCACCCTCGACCAGGTACGACGCCAGCGTGAACGGCGCCCCCGCGAACCCGATCAACGGTGTCGCACCGAGCGCGTCGACCAGCAGCCGCACCCCGTCGGTGACCGCGCCGACCTCTTCCGGCCGCAGCCGCGGCAGCGCACGCACATCGTCGGCGGTGCGCACCGGCGACGCGATGACCGGCCCGACGCCGGGCACGATATCGAGGTCGATCCCCGCGGCCTTCAGCGGAACGACGATGTCGGAGAACAGAATCGCCGCGTCCACGCCGTGCCTGCGGATCGGCTGCATCGTGATCTCGCACACCAGCTCCGGATCGAAGCACGACTCGAGCATGCCGACACCCTTGCGCAGCTCGCGATACTCGGGCAACGACCGGCCTGCTTGCCGCATGAACCACACCGGACGCCGGCTCGGCGTCGCCCCGGTGGCGGCGGCCAAGAACGGAGCATCGGTCAGGCGGCGGCGGGTATGAGTACTCATCGTTGCCCATCGTAAAGGGCCGCCATCCTGCTCCCGCCTGCCCCGCCGCAGGGGTGCGATGGCCGAAGCCGACCAAGCACCCGTGCCCGCCGCAGGGGTGAGATAGCCGAAGCCGACCAAGCACCCGTGCCCGCCGCGGGCGTGCGGGTAGACAGACACAGACCACGCACCCGTGCCCCGCTGCGAGCGTCCGGTAGACAGACACAGACCACGCACCCGTGGCCGCAGCAGGTGTAAAACGGCCGACGCCGACCAGACTCCTCGCCAGGCCGAGAGGGACACCAACCAGCCCCTGTCGGATTGCTCATACCCAGACCGCCTTTTGCCCCGCCGCAGGGGTGCAGTCGCCGACACAGACCACCCCCCGCGCCCGCCAGCACGTGTGAATGGTCGACGCCGACTAGAACACCTCGCGAAGCCTGAAGGGAACCAACCAGGCCCACGACGGACAGCGCCCACAGAACCGGCACGTTTCGCATCGCCAGTTGCCCCAACCGCCACGCCCAACCCTCCACGCCTGACCACTGGACCGAACAACCACGCCGAGGACCGCCACACTCGACAACGCGCACGCTCAGGCGCAATCGCAAACCATCACATTCCGCAGCAAGCGATGACAACCGCGGCATCCACACCACTCAGCGCGGCCCTTCATCCGGCCGCGCAAAACCATCCGGACGAACCGCGTCCGCACCCCTCGCACCACCCCAATTAACGCGACACGCCGACGATCGCGGCGCGCGGAACCACGAAATGGCCCACGGACGCGGCACCGATACAGCGGCGCGCCTCCGACTGTGCCGGGTGCACTAGGTCTACCGTCCCCTTCGTGACACCGCTCGACTTCCGCGACGGCGCCGCAGCGACCGAGGGACCACATGGCGAGCCAGCTCAATTTCGCGCAGCGGTCGAGGCGATGGGCACCGCAACCGTGCATCCCCGGATCGAGCTGGCGCCGATCCGCCCGCCGCAACGTCTGGCGCCCTATTCGTACGCACTCGGTGCCGAGGTAAAACATCCGGAATCCACTGTGGTGCCGGTCGATTCGGAAGGAGACGCGTTCGGCAGGCTGATCCTGCTGCACGATCCGGACGGTGACGACGCCTGGCACGGCACGCTGCGGCTGGTCGCCTACATCCAGGCCGACATCGACGCCGCGCTGGCCACCGACCCGCTGCTGCCCGAGGTGGCGTGGAGCTGGCTGGTGGACGCGCTGGAGTCGCGATCGGAACCGTTCACCGCGCTCGGTGGCACCGTGACCTCGACGAGTTCGGTGCGCTACGGCGATATCGCGGGCCCGCCGCGGGCCCATCAGCTGGAGCTGCGGGCCTCCTGGACCGCGATCACCGACGACATGCGCCCGCACGTGGAAGGTTTCTGCGAGGTACTCGCCTACGCGGCCGGACTCCCCCCGGCCGGCATCACCGAGTTGCAGATGCGTTCGGACCTCTCGAAGGACCAGCGGTAGTCATCGGGGAAGACCAGCGGGCGATCCGGCGTTGAAACCCACGAAAGCATCCATCGATTCCGTTGTTGTTCGCCCGCCCGACACACGGAAGCCCGATAGGACGACAACCGCCGCGGCACTGCACGTAAAGTTCAACAACATGTCCGTACCCGACGAATCCGAACCCACCGGCGCGCCACCCCTGCTCGCGCCCGTGGATGGCGTGCCTCCGGTACTGGACACCGCCGCTGAAATCGCCGCGGCCGCCGCGCGTCTCGCCGCGGGCACCGGCCCGCTCGCCGTCGATGCCGAACGTGCCTCGGGTTTCCGGTATTCGGCGCGCGCCTACCTGATTCAGCTGCGCCGCGAGGGTGCGGGCACGTTCCTCATCGATCCGATTCCGGTCGCCGACTCGCTCGCGCCGCTGGCCGACGCGATCAACGACCTCGAGTGGGTATTGCACTCGGCGGACCAGGATCTGCCCGGTCTCGCCGAACTCGGCCTGCGCCCGCAGCGGCTGTTCGATACCGAATTGGGCGGTCGGCTCGCCGGTTTCGAACGCGTCGGCCTAGCCGCGATGGTGGAGAACCTGCTCGGTCACGCGCTGCGCAAGGGGCACGGCGCGGCCGACTGGTCGACCAGGCCGCTGCCCGCCGAATGGCTGAACTATGCGGCGTTGGATGTCGAACTGCTGCTGGAGTTGCGCGACGCGGTCGCCGCGGAGCTGGATGCGCAAGGCAAAACCGATTGGGCAGCACAGGAATTCGAGCACGTCAGGACCACCGAACCGGCCCCGCCGAAAGCGGACCGGTGGCGGCGCACCTCGGGCATCCACAACCTGCGCCGGACCAGACAGCTCGCCGTGGTGCGCGAGCTATGGACCACCCGGGACGCACTCGCCCGCGGCCGCGACGTCGCGCCTGCCCGGATCCTGCCGGATGCCGCGATCATCGCGGCCGTCACCGCCGACCCCAAAACCATCGCGCAACTGCGCGCATTGCCGGTGTTCGGCGGTCCGCGCCAGCGGCGCTACTCCCGCGAGTGGCTGGCCGCCATCGACCGCGGCCGGACCATGCCGGACAGCGACCTACCGCCGCTGACCCAGCCGTTCGACGGCCCGCCCCCGGTCAACCGCTGGGAACGCCGCGACCCGGCCGCCGCCGCCCGGTTGACCCGCGCGCGCACCGCGATGGGTGAGCTGTCCACCGAGCACGCGATCCCGGTGGAGAACCTGCTCTCCCCCGACCTCGTCCGCCGCCTCTGCTGGGACGGACTGCCCGATTACGACCACATCCCGGACTCGCCCGACGACCTGGCCAGCGCCATCGACGGCTTCCTCAAGTCCGGCGGAGCCAGGCCCTGGCAGCGCGAACTGGCCGTCCCCGGCCTGACCGAGGCGCTGACGCCGAAGCCCGACGAGCAGGTCACACCGCCGCCTCCTGCGTCTGCTTGAAGACGCGCAGACCTTCGTCCATCCCCGGGCTGAAGGCGTCCGCGAGTTCCGCGGGCAGCACGTCGTGCCGCCAGACGAACCGGGTGTGCGCGTCGCCGTGCGGGAAGACCTGCATGGACGCGTTGTTGTGCGCCGGTGTCACGCTGCCGCCGATGATCGAGTACACGAAGCGCCGCTCGTCCTCGTCGAGGGTGATGAGTCGTTCCCGCAGCGTCGACCCGTTGGCGAATTCGACCACGCGGACGTCCTGACCGTCGAGCTTGCTGTCGGTGGCGAACCCCGGTGCCATGCGCACCGGCCCGGCGACGAAATCGCGAATGATCGCCCAGATCTGCTCGGCGGGGGCTTCGATGATGAGTTCTTTCTTGACCGATGCCATGGGGCTCCTTGGGACTTGGCTAACTGGTGTCAGCTGAACGCTAGTTAGCTAACTATCTACCGTCAATAGGTAGTTAAGATGGTTGGGTGCCAAGTGAAATCGAAGCCGTGGCCGGGCTCGCGCCGGTGGACCGGATCGTGGAGTTCGTCAACACCCGTCGCGCGGACGGTGACGGGTTCGACACGCCGGAGCAGTTGACGAGCTGGTTGCACACGCACGAACTGCTTCCCACTTCCGCGGTGGCCGACGCCGACGATCGCGAGCGCGCCGTCTGGCTGCGGGAAGGTCTGCGCGCGCTACTCGCCGAGAACAATGCCGAACCCGTCACCAGCCCGCGCCCCGACGGCTTGGACCCCACGGCGCGAACCCAACTCGCAACGCTGACCGCCGCGCTACCGCTACGCCTGGACGTGACCAGCGCGCCGCCGCGTCTGGTCGCCCAACCCCGCGAACCGGTCGACCACGCACTCGCCACCCTGCTCGCCGACGTCGCAACCGCCGTCGCCGCAGGCACCTGGCCGCGCCTCAAAGCCTGCCGGGAACCGAGCTGCCGCTGGGCGTTCTACGACCACTCGCGCAACCACGGTCGCACCTGGTGCTCGATGAATGTTTGCGGCAACCGCGTCAAGGTGCGGGCCTCGCAGCGGCGGCGTGCCGGGGTTGAGCACTAGGCGGTGAGCGATGGGTAGCCGATGGGACATGAGGACGGCCCCTCTCGCACTTCCGCGCCACCATGTCCCGTTGATCATGAAGTGCCGTACTGGTTGGCTGGGTAGGTGACTGAGTACGACGTACTGCGCGTCTTCTGCGACCCCGACGGCGGACACGGCAACGAACTCGGCGTCGTCCGCGATGGGTCCGCTGTTCCCGAAGCGGCTGAGCGCCAAGCTTTCGCCAGGAAGCTGGGTTTCAGCGAGACCGTATTCGTCGACGACCCGGTGCGTGGCGCCATCGACATCTACACGCCGACCGCGCGGCTCCCCTTCGCCGGGCATCCGTGCGTGGGCGTGGCCTGGCTGCTGGACGCACCCAGCTTGGTCACGGCCGCAGGCGTAGTCGGTACCCGGTCCGACGGGGAGTTCACTTGGATCCAGGCGCCCGCCGAATGGGCGCCCCCACGCACCCTTCGCCAATACAGTTCCGCCACAGAGGTGGACGCTCTCCCGGTACCGCCGCCGGGCGAGTGGATCTACGCCTGGGCTTGGCAGGACGAGTCCGCCGGCCGGATCAGAGCCCGCGCTTTCCCTGGCCGCGGCGATGGTATCGATGAGGATGAGGCGACGGGCGCGGCGGCACTGCTGCTCACGTCGAGGCTTGGCCGACCCCTGCAGATTTCGCAGGGAAGCGGTTCACAGATCGTCACCGCACCGCGAGCGAACGGCCTCATCGAAGTGGGTGGGCGCGTCAGAAGGGCTGGGTCAGAGCCTTAATTGCGATGCACCGCCGTGTCCTGCGCGGTGCCGATGCCGATGCCGATGCCGATGCCGATGCCGCAATATACGGAAGCAAGGCGCTCGAGCGGCGCACGCAAAGCCGGACATCCGGTCGCGATCAGCTCTCCGCGCACCCGAGGCCGACCGGATTTCCAGCCGGTCTCACCGAGCGGCGAGCCACCCACCGATCCGCCGGGCGATATCGGGCGCAGTCAACCCGAGCTCCGCATGCACCTCACCCCGCGACGCATGATCCAAGAACTGCTGCGGCACACCGAGATCACGGGTCGGGATGTCCAAACCGGAGTTACGTAGGCGCGCCGACACGGTCGAGCCGATGCCACCGTGCAATCCGCCATCCTCCACCGTCACCACGAGCCGGTAATTCTCAGCAAGTTTGACCAGCGTGTCGGAAACCGGAAGCACCCACCGCGGGTCGAGCACGGTGACCGAAATCCCTTCGGCCTCCAGCAGGTCCGCGGCTTCCAGCGCCGGACCGGCGAAGGACCCGACCGCTACCAGTAGCACGTCACCGCGCACCGCCTGCACCGATCCGCCACCGTCGAGCGCGGGTTCGTCGCCGCTGCGCTCCCCGGCGGCCAGCCGCAGCACGTCGACACCGTCGAGCCGTTCGACCGCCGAGATATCTTCGGCGACACTGCCTTTCGGGAACCTGATCGCGGTGGGTCCGTCGTTGACGGCAAGCGCCTCGGCCAGTTCCTCGCGCAGCGTCGCCGCGTCACGCGGCGCCGCCACCCGGATCCCGGGAATGATGCCGAGCACGGAGAGGTCCCACATGCCGTTGTGGCTGGCGCCGTCGGGCCCGGTGATGCCGGAGCGATCCAGCACGACGGTGACCGGCTGCTTCAACAGCGCGACGTCCATCAGCAGCTGGTCGAAGGCCCGGTTGAGGAACGTCGAGTAGATCGCGACCACGGGATGCATGCCGCCGAGCGCGAGCCCGGCCGCTGAAGCCATCGCGTGCTGTTCGGCGATGCCGACGTCGAACATCCGCTCCGGGAACCGCTCGCCGAACGCCGCGAGCCCGGTCGGACCCGGCATGGCCGCGGTGATCGCGACGATGTCCTCGCGCCGTTCGGCCTGTGCGACGAGTTCCTCGGAGAACACCGCGGTCCAGCCGAGCGCCTTCGGTCCGCCCACGGGGACGCCGGTGAGCGGGTCGATCGGGTCGCAGGCGTGCATCTGGTCGGCGATGTGGTTCTCGGCGGGCGCGTAGCCATGGCCCTTCTGCGTCACCGCGTGCACCACGACGGGACCGCCGAAGTCCTTGGCCCGGCGCAGCGCCGCCTCCAGCGCGACGATGTCGTGCCCGTCGACCGGGCCGACGTACTTCATCCCGAGGTCGCTGAACAGCTCCTGCGGGCTCACCGCGTCCTTTATCCCGGCCTTCACCGCGTGCATCATCGAGTACGCGGACTCGCCGACCCGCGGGATGCTCTTCAGGATCCGCTTCCCGGTGTCGAGCGCGTGCTCGTAGGCGGGCTGGGTGCGCAGCGCGGTCAGCCGGTCGGCCAGGCCGCCGATGGTCGGCGCGTAGGAGCGGCCGTTGTCGTTGACCACGATGACGACCGGGCGGTCGGGCGCGCCCGCGATGTTGTTGAGCGCCTCCCAGCACATGCCGCCGGTGAGCGCGCCGTCACCGACCACGGCGACCACGTGCCGGTCCTGGCCGCTGAGCGCGAACGCTTTGGCCAGGCCGTCGGCGTAGGACAGCGACGCGGAGGCGTGCGAGGACTCCACCCAGTCGTGCGCGCTCTCGGCGCGGCTGGGGTAGCCGGACAGCCCGCCCCGCTTGCGTAGCGAGTCGAACTCGTCCTTGCGGCCGGTCAGGATCTTGTGCACGTAGGCCTGGTGGCCGGTGTCGAAGATCAACGGATCGGCAGGCGAGTCGAAGATCCGGTGCAAGGCGATGGTCAGTTCGACCACGCCGAGGTTCGGGCCGAGGTGCCCACCGGTCGCGGCAACCTTCTGCACGAGAAACTCGCGGATCTCCGCCGCCAGCTCACGCAGTTGCGGCGCGGTGAGCGGACGCAAATCTTCGGGCGTGTCGACCCGGGAAAGCACTCCCACCTGAACTCGCTCCCTCCGGATAGCGCATCTGATCCGATCAGTCTACGGAGCGGCGGGGAGTGCCCTCGTACGAGAACCGAACTGCCCCACCTTGCCACGACCACCACCAGCCGACATCGAACCGAAATGTGAGCCTCGGCATACGGTACTCGGCCTAGAGTGATCGTGTGGCCGAGGCCGGAGAGGCGATCGAGCGGACAATCGAACCGGGCGTCGTGTCCAGGATCGTCAACGACGTCTACCAGCTGTGCCGACCCGACGATTCCGGCTCGCTGGCCGACTACATTCCTGAACTGGCTGCCGCGCAGCCGGATTCGTTCGCGCTGTGTCTGGCCACCGCCGACGGGCGGGTCTACGGCACCGGCGACCTGGATACCTCGTTCACCATCCAGTCCATCTCCAAGCCGTTCACTTACGCGCTGGCCCTCGCCGATCGAGGCACCGCGTTCGTGGACGGGCGCATCGATGTGGAGCCGTCCGGCGAGCCGTTCAACGAGATCAGCTTGGATCCGGTGACCGAGCGGCCGCGCAATCCGATGATCAATGCGGGCGCGATCACTGCTGCGGCCTTGATCACCGGCGACGACCCGGCCGAGCGATTCGAGCGCATTCGGCGCTGTTTCTCGCGCTTCGCCGGACGTGAGCTGAGCATGAACGAGGCTGTGTACGCCTCCGAGGCGCGTACCGGCTTCCGCAATCGCGCCATCGGCTACATGCTGCGCTCGTTCGGCATCATCGACTCCGACCCGGACGAGGCGGTCGACCGCTACTTCCGGCAGTGCTCTATCGACGTGACCTGCCGGGATCTGGCGCTGATGGCGGCGACGCTGGCCAACAACGGGCGCAATCCGGTGACAGGAGAACGCGCGCTGTCGGCGGCGCTGACCGAGCGGGTGCTCAGCGTGATGACCACCTGCGGCATGTACAACGCGGCGGGCGACTGGGTGACCACGGTCGGGATGCCCGCCAAGAGCGGGGTCGGCGGCGGCATCGTCGCGGTGCTGCCCGGGCAAATCGGCATCGCCGTGTACTCGCCTCGGCTGGACGTGCACGGCAACAGTGTGCGCGGCGTCGCGGCCTGCCGGGAGCTGTCGAAGCGGCTGGAACTGCACTTTCTGCGCGTCACGCGGGCGGCGCGGACCGCGATCCGAGCCGGGTACTCGGTGGCCGAGGTGCCGTCGCGGCTGCGTCGGACGACCGACGAGATCGCCGTGCTGGCCGAGCACGGGCATCGGGCACGGGTCTACGAGCTGCACGGTGACCTGTTGTTCGCGGGTGCGGAGAGCGCGGTGCGGACCATCGAGGAGCAGGCCGGCGAGCTGGTGGCGCTGGTGGTCGATCTGCGTCGGGTCGGTGAGGTGAGCGCGATCGCGGTGCGGATGCTAGACAGTTTGGAGGCCGAACTCGCGGCCGTCGGTGTGCGGGTGGCGCTGGTCGATCCCGATGCCAAGCTCGGGCACCTGGTGTCGAGTCTGGACCCGGACGATCCGCGGGGGCGGGTATTCATCGATCGCGACACGGCGACCGAATGGTGTGAGGACATCGTGCTCGAGCGGCATCGGCCCGCGGACGAACCGGTGTGCACGTCGATCACCATCGAGGATCATTCGGCGCTCGCCGCGCTCGAACCGGATGATCGGGCGCGGTTGGCCAAGGAGTTCGAGGTGCACACCTACGCGCGCGGTGAGGTGATCGCGCGGCGTGGCAGTGCGCGGTCGGGGTTGTATCTGATCTTGGAAGGGCGAGTGCGGATCACCTTCGAGGGCAGTGACGCGCGGACGCATCGGCTGGTGAGTCTGTCGGCCGGGATGTCGTTCGGGGAGATCCCGATGCTGGTGGGGACGCCGTTCGTGAACGAGGCGCGGGCGGAGACCGGAGTACGGGTCGCGGTGCTCGGTCCCGCGCGTTTCGATCAGCTCACCTCGCAGGCGCCGCAGTTGAAGCTCGCGTTGCTGGAGCGGTTGGCGGCGGGGGCGTATGCGCAGATGGATGCGGCGGTGCGGGCGATCGCGGTGCGTGGGGGTGACTATTGAGCGGGGTCTCCGGGACGCGACAACTATCTGTCGCGGGGACGATTGCCGGCTCTGCGCCGTTGACCAGATGAAGCGAGACCGACCCGTCGACAGAGGAGCATGCCGTGAACACGAAGTCCGAGTCCGCCGGTCCGGGCACCGTCACGATTTTCGGGAGCGGCACCGCCCGCGCGACCCCGGATCTGATGCGGGTCACGATTTCTGTCGAATGCCGGGCTAGCAAAGTTGCGCTCGCGTACAGCAAGGCAGGCGATCGAGTTGCCGCCGTCACCCATTCGCTGCGCTCCGACGGTGTCGAGAGCCGGGACATCGCTACCAGCGGGTTGTCCGTGCACACCGAAACCGTGTGGACCGAAGGACAGGGCAATCGGATCACCGGGTATCTCGCGAGCACGTCGCTGACCATCTCGTTGCGCAACCTCGGTGAGGATGCCGACCCGGGTCCCGCGACGATCATCGCCAACGCCGTCGACGCGGGCGGCGACGACGTGCGGCTCGGCGGGTTGAATCTCACGTTCGCCGATCAGGAATCGCTGCTCGTCGAGGCGCGGGACGCGGCGTGGGAGAACGCTGTCGCCAAGGCGGAGCAGTTCGCACGGCGGGCGGGGCGCACGCTCGGCGCGGTGCTCGAGATCACGGAGAACACCTCCGCCGCACCGCCTTCCATTCCTCGGATCAAGGCGATGGCGGTGTCGATGGACGCCTATGGTGCCGCGCCGGTACCGGTCGAGTTGGGTGAAAGTGAGATCTCGGCGGGGATTCGCGTTACGTGGCAGATGGATTGACCATGCGTCGTCGTTTCGCGTCCGCCAACGGATCCGGGGGCGCGCCGGGGCCGACGCGAATCAGCGGTGACCGAGCCCCTTGATCAGCAGGCTCACGGTGTCGGCGCCGGCGTGTCTGTCCTTCGAAATCTCCAGGTACTCCGGCGATTCCGCCCAGGCCCGGAACGCGGGCTCGTCGGGGAACGACATCAGCACCACCTTCTCCCGGTCCGTGCTGCCCTCGATGAGCTGCGGTGACTCGTCGGCGGCGAGCAGCGTGCCGGAGTAGCGGGTGAAGATGTCGAGGAAACGCGCCTGGTACCGGTCGTAGGCTTCCCGATCGGTGAACTTCAGTTGCGCGATCACATACACGGTCATGGTTGTGACTGTAAGGCCCGAAGAACTTTCCGCATCGATGGAACCGGGCGGGCACCTACCGCGTCCGAATAGGTAAGGCAGCACGCCGTCCTAAGGATGTCGGATGATCGCTCGGCGCAACGATTTCGTTCTCTTCCTGCTCGTCGCGATCGGTGCGGCATGGGTGCTGGCGTCCGGGCCGTGGCTCGACGGTGCGGGGCTGCGGTCCGGATTGTGGCTACACACCGGTGCCGCGACGATGATGCTGTCCCCGGCGCTGGGTGTGCTCGCGGTGTGGTGGTATCGGCGGCTGTCCTGGTCGGCGCTGGTGGCGCAGAACGGATTACGGCTCGGCCCGCGACCGCGGCGGACCGTGTGGTTGCTGGTGATCGCCTGGTTCGGGACGCCGCTGATCCTGTGGCTCGCCTTCGGACTGAGCGCGCTGTTCGACGTGTACGTCTTCGAATTCTCGCGACCGGAGATAATCGCCGCCGTCATCATCGAGGCGGTCACCGTCGCCACCCTCAGCACCCTGCCGTTCGCGCTCGCCGAAGAACTCGGCTGGCGCGGCTGGCTGATGCCGCAGCTCACCGGCCGCCTCGGACTCGTCGGCGGAATCGTTGCCACCGGGGTGATCTGGGCGCTGTGGCACGCACCGCTGACGCTGCTCGGCTACAACTATCCGAACCTCGGCGCCTGGGCCGTCGTCGCCTTCATCGGATTCTGCGTGCCGTTCGGCGCCATCCTCGGTTGGCTGCGGATGCGCACCGGCAGCATCTGGCCGTGCGCCGTCGCACATGCCGCGTTCAACGGAAGTGCCGTGGTGTTCGGCCTATTCGGTTCGACTACCTATGCAGCGAACCCACTGTGGGCAGGGTATGGATTCGTCGGCTGGGGAGTACTCACGGTCATCGCCGTCGTGCTGTTCACGTGTTTCCCGGTTCGCCCGGTCACCGCCAGAACAAGATTCTTTGCGCTGGCGACACATTCGCAGCCATCGCTCGGATAAGCCATCGCCGGCCGTTGGCTCACGAATTGCGGAGGCCGTAGGTGAATTCGACAGGGCGAAGCCCGTCCGTCAGATGCCCCATCCCAGCGAAGCTTTGATCCAGCCGCGCATTGGGCGTTGATCTCACAATGCGGTGCCACGAGCCATGTTGCGGGACAACAAATCTCCGTCTGTCGCCGTGAACTCCTCTGACCAGGTGAAACATTGCCGAAAATACTATGACCGAGCTGAACTGTCGGTAACATTGTGGCTCGGAGCAGTAACTCCGAAGAATCCGCTGCCTGGGGAGGACGTGGATCTGATGACGATCGACGATGCGACATGCACGCCGCGGCGCAGGGTGCTGCGCATCGCAGTAGGTGTCGGAATGGCCGCTGTGGCCGCACCTTTGATGATCGAAAACGCTGCGCCTGCTTCGGCCACACAGCGCCTATGGCGGAGATGTTCGCGTTGCCGCGGTCTCTGGTTCTCGGGCAACGGCACCCGCGGCGGTTGCCCAGCCGGCGACATCCTCGACGGCGGCCATCATGATGATGGAACCGGCGACTACATCCTGAAGGAAGACCCGGATGGTGGACAGGGTCAAAGTCAATGGTTCTGGTGTCGGAACTGCCAGGGGCTGTGGTTCCTGGGGAATAGCAGTTTCGGGGTGTGTCCTTCACCGCATCTCCGGCCCGGTCATAACAACCTCGGCTCTGGTACTTATCGGCTGGAAGATGTGACCCATCGCGACGGGCCTGGCGGAGAAGACAAGTGGCGCTGGTGCCGGAAGTGTTCGGGCTTGTTCTATGACGGATACTCGCCGGGTGCCTCGGGTGTCTGTCCGGCCGACAAGCAGCACCACGACATCGTAGGCAGCGGTAGTTACGTTCTCCGTGACGCAGACTCGACACGTTTGCCGAGACCGCCCTACTGATCTGCTCGTGCAGACACGGGCGACGATGATGCTTCCGTAATCGGCGGAAGCCATTGGCGCGCCACTTTCCCTGCGGCAGTTGGACGGTCACCACCTATATTGAGATGTCGGTGACGGTTTGGTTGCCGGTTAGGGGTTCGTATGTCGTTCGTGCTCATCGACACACCGCGACCGCACGTCGCCCTGGTCACGCTCAATCGCCCGGATCGCATGAACGCCATGGCCTTCGATGTGATGATCCCGTTGCGCGAGGCACTGGAAGAAGTCAGCGCCGACAACGACATTCGGGTTGTGGTGCTCACCGGCGCGGGCCAAGGGTTCTGCTCCGGCGCCGATTTGCAGAGTGCGGGCAAGGTGCCCAATGTCGAGGGGCTCACCGTCACCAGCGTCGCGCGCCGGTCGATGGACCTGCTCAACGATGTGATGATCACCCTCCGACGGATGAACCAGCCCGTGATCGGCGCGATCAATGGTGCCGCCATCGGTGGCGGATTCTGCCTCAGCGTCGCCACCGACATCCGAATCGCGGCCGAGGAAGCCTACTTTCGTGCGGCAGGCATCAACAACGGCCTCACCTCCGCCGAATTGGGCATCAGTTACCTGCTGCCCCGCGCCATCGGTGCCTCCCGCGCCTTCGAGATCATGCTGTCCGGCCGCGACGTCGACGCCACCGAAGCCGAACGCATCGGCCTCGTCTCCCGCACCGTCCCCACCGCCAAACTCCTGGAAACCTGCTACGACCTGGCCGACCGCATCATCAGCTTCAGCCGCGTCGGCACCGAACTCACCAAACGCATGCTCTGGAGCGGGATGGAAGCAGGCAGCTTCGAATCCCACATGCAGCACGAAGGAACGGCCCAACTCTACGTCCGCCTCACCACCTCAAACTTCGACGAAGCCATCCGCGCCCGCCGAGACCGCCGCCCCCCTGTCTACGACGACTGACCCGCCGACACCCCCCAGCGCTCACCCCCGCCACCATGTCCCAAGCCGGCAAACACCCCGCGCCAAACGGGACATGACGACGGCCCCACCCGCACTTCACCGCCACCATGGCCCAAGGCGGCAAACACTCCCGCCGAACGGGACATGACGGCGGGACTACTCGCACTTCCCCGCCGCCATGTCCCAAGGCGGCGAACATCCCGCGCCGAACGGGACATGACGGCGAACCCGCACTTCCCCGCCGACATGGCCCAAGGCGGCGAACATCCCGTGCCGAACGGGACATGGTGGCTGAACCACTCGTCTTCTCCGCCACCATGTTCCGCAGCGTCGCCCATACCGAGCGACAACACGCGCCAGACCCAGCGTGAGAAACCTAGTCCACCTCGCAGCGCTCAGCCACCGGCAGACCGACCCGAACGGGACATGAGGCGCCCCCACTCGCACTTCCCCGCCACCATGTCCCAAGGCGGCGAACACCCCGCGCCGAACGGGACATGACGGCGGGACTACTCGCACTTCCCCGCCGACATGTCCCAAGCCAGCGAGCACGCCGTGCCGAACGGGACATGACGGCGGGACTAGTCGTTTCCGCCACCATGTCGCGAGAGGACTGGCCCAGTGTCACTGGGGAGTTGGGCGCTCCAGGAGGGCGATGCACTCGACGTGGTGGGTGCCGGGGAAGGCGTCGAAGGCGCGTAGGTCGGTGAGGTGGTAGCCGGCGGCTTGGTAGAGGCCTAGGTCTCGGGCGAAAGCGGCTGGGTCGCAGCCTATGTGGACTATTCGGAGGGGGCCGGTGGTGGTGATGGCGGTGATGACGTCCTTGCCTGCGCCGGCTCGTGGCGGGTCGAGCACGATGACGTCGGGGGATGCGCCGTCGACGCGTTCGGTGACCCAGCGTTCTACCCGTTGGGCGTGCAGGTCGACCCAGGGCAGGTCGCGCAGTGCGGCGGTGCCGTCGGCGACGGCGGGGCGGGATGATTCGACCGCGAGAACCGCGCCGGTCTGGCCTACCTGTGCGGCCAGTCGGGCGGCGAAAACACCGGCGCCACTGTACAAATCCCAGGCCAAGCCGCCGGGACGCAAGCCGGACCACTCGGCGACGAGATCCGAATAGCACTGTGCCGCACCGTGATGCGCCTGCCAGAAGCCCGTCGCGGAGACCTCCCACCGGCGCTCCGCCACATACTCGACCGACCGCCCGGTGCCGGAGATCAACCACTCCTCGCGCGCCGCATGAGTAGCCGACCGCCGAGCCGACGCACTGCGCCGCTCCCCGGCCTGCGGTGTCTCCAACCGCCCGTCGGCGTCGGACCGTTCCACACCACGCTCGTCCGCGGCTCGCGCCGCTTCGCGACGGCGTCGACCACTCCCACGCTCCCCGCCGAAGTCATTCGCGTCGGCGGTATTACGGCCGCCCGACGCATCGTCGTGGCTCCCGCCGGAATCCGGCCGACTCCCGCGCCGCGCATCACCCGCGCTCCAGACGCCACCGATCTCACCTGGGCGACGACGGTGGCTGCGGCCGGTGACACCTGGCACATCGTCACCGCGCACTTCGCTACCCGGCTTGCCGCTTGGGCGGCGACGGTTGTCCCGTTCGACTCCACCTCGCGCCTCCGCACCACGCCCGGCGTCGGCTCGGTCGTCGCGTCCGCCCGGGTTGTGCGGCTTCCGTCCACGCTCGTCGTCCCCGCGCGAGTTACCGGGTTCGGCACCGGGGCGTCGGCGATCACCGCGCTCGGCACGATCACCTCGTTCGGTGCGACCCCTGCGGTCGCGACCGCGCCCACGGCGTTCCTCACCCGGCTCGGCCCGCTGCCATTCACCAGAACGCGTCCGCCGCTCCCCCTCGACAGCGGGCGCCAACTCGATGATGTGCCGCACCCCGTCACCATCAACGGCGATCACCAAATCCGCACCGGGCGTCCACAATCGATCCGCCACCCCGTCGAGCGCCCCCGAAACCGGTTGGGGGCAGCGCAGATCCGTGATCACCTCGGTGCTGCGGTATCGATGAACCCCGGCTCGCCCCTCCGCATCGACAGCCAACCGAATCCGGGTACGCCACCCACCGGTGGTGTCACCGGCGCCGGCGATCGGTTCGACGACAACCTCCCGCTCGATCCCCGCAAGTCTGCGCAGCTGTTCGGCAACCACCGAAGCCTTCAGCGCCCGTTGAGCTTTCGGAGTGGCATAGGAGAAGTCGCAGCAGCCCGCACCACCCGGACCGGACACGGGGCAGGTGGCGGGAACGCGGTCCGGTGACGGTTCGAGGATCTCCACCGCGTCAGCGCGGCAGAACGACCCACCCCGGTCCTCGGTAACACGCACCCGCACCAGTTCACCCGGCAACCCGTGCCGAACGAACACCACCCGACCCTCATGCCTGCCCACACAGAACCCACCGTGTCCGGGCGGTCCGAGCCGGACGTCGAAAGTCGTGTCGCGCCAATCAGTCATGCCCACGCCTCGTCTGCACTCGTTTCCCGAAAGGCAACTCTCATGTGCGGTCGTCGTAACCGCGGCGCACCGCACCGGGCGCGTTCACCATGCCCGGCGTCCGTGCCCGCGTCGACGAGGTCAACTGCCACGGCACGCTGGTCACCATCACGCCGGGCTCGAAAAGCAAACGGCCCTTGAGGCGCAACGCACTCTGGTTGTGCAGGATCTGTTCCCACCAGTGCCCCACCACGTACTCGGGGATGAACACGGTCACCACGTCGCGTGGCGAATCCTTGCGCACCCGCTTGACGTAGTCGAGCACGGGCTTGGTGATTTCGCGGTAGGGCGACTCGATCACCTTGAGCGGCACGGTGACGTCGCTCTTCTCCCATTCGCGCACGAGCGCCCTGGTGTCGGCCTCATCGACGTTCACGGTGATCGCCTCCAGCGTGTCCGGCCGGGTGGCGCGGGCGTAGGCCAGCGCGCGCCGCGTCGGCAGATGCAGCTTGGACACCAGCACGATCGAGTGCGAACGGCTGGGCAGGACGCCGTCCCACTCCTGCTCCTCCAGCTCGCGCGACACCGAATCGTAGTGCTTGCGAATCATTTTCATCACGATGAAGATCGCCACCATGGTGCAGATCGCGATGTAGGCGCCGGCGAAGAACTTGGTGATGAGCACGATGATCAGCACGGTGCCGGTCGCGCTGAGGCCGACCGCGTTGATCACCCTGGACCGCTTCATCCGCGACCGCTGCGCCGGATCGGTTTCGCTGCGCAGCAATCGGGTCCAGTGCCGCAGCATGCCGGTCTGGCTCAGCACGAACGAGACGAACACGCCGACGATGTACAGCTGGATCAGCTTCGAGACCTCGGCACCGAACAGCACGACGAACGCGATCGCGGCGCCCGACAGGAACAAGATGCCGTTACTGAAGGCCAGCCGATCGCCGCGAGTGTGCAACTGCCGTGGGAGGTAGCGGTCCTGCGCCAGAATCGAGCCGAGCACCGGGAAGCCGTTGAAGGCGGTGTTGGCGGCGAGCACGAGGATCAGCGCGGTCACCGTCGTGATGAAGAAGAACCCGATCGGAAATCCGTGGAACACCGTCTCGGCGAGCTGCGCGATCAACGTCTTCTGGTGGTAGCCGGGGGGCGCGCCGATCAGATCGTCAGTGTTGTGCGCGTACACGATCCCGATCTTCTGAGCCAGGATGATGATGCCCATCAGCAACACGATCGCGAAGGTGCCGAGCATCAGCAACGTGGTGGCGGCGTTGCGCGACTTCGGCTTACGGAACGCGGGCACACCGTTGCTGATCGCCTCGACACCGGTCAGCGCGGCACAGCCGGAGGAGAACGAGCGGGCGATCAAAAAGGCGAAGGCGAGGCCATACAGATGCTCGTCCTCCGCCTTCAGCCCGAAACCGGACGATTCCGCTTGTAGATCCTCGCCGAGTACGAAGATGCGGATCAGTCCCCAGCCGAGCATGACGAACATGCCGACGATGAACGCGTAGGTCGGGATGGCGAACGCCGTGCCGGATTCCCGGACGCCACGCAGGTTGATCGCGGTGAGGATCGCGATCGCGACCACGGCGAACAGCACCTTGTGCGTGGCGACGAACGGAATCGCCGAGCCGATATTGGACGCGGCCGAGGAGATCGAGACGGCCACCGTGAGCACGTAGTCGACCAGTAGCGCGCTACCGACCGTCAGGCCGGCATTGGGGCCGAGGTTCGTCGTCGCAACCTCGTAGTCACCGCCGCCGGACGGGTAGGCGTGCACGTTTTGCCGATAGCTTGCTACGACCACCGCCATGACGAACGCGACGGCCACACCGACCCACGGCGCGTAGACATAGGCGGAGATGCCCGCGGCGGAGAGCACGAGGAAGATTTCTTCCGGCGCGTAGGCGACCGAGGACATGGCGTCGGAGGCGAACACCGGGAGGGCGATGCGCTTCGGCAGCAGGGTATGGCCAAGCGAATCACTACGGAAAGGCCTGCCCAGCAGCATTCGTTTCGCTGCCGTCGTCAACTTGGACACTGGAGCGAGCATAGGCCCCTCGATGGGTGCTCGCGCGCGTGGCTCGCAGGTTTGGGCGCGAGGCGAAGGGGGAACGTGGCCGTTGGAATGATTCGGCGGGTACCGTTCGACCGAACAAGAAGCAGACCGAACGCTTGGTTCCAGGAACGAGGTTGCACGGGTGTACGTAGTGATCATGGGATGTGGGCGCGTCGGGTCGGCGCTGGCCCGCGCCCTGGTCCGGGTCGGCCATGAGGTCACCGTGATCGACCGGGACCCCGCCGCCTTCCTGCGCCTCGGCCAGGACTTCACCGGCCAGCGGGTGACCGGCGTAGGTTTCGATCGAGATGTCTTGGTGCGAGCCGGAATCGAGCGGGCCGACGCGTTCGCCGCGGTCTCCTCCGGTGACAACTCCAACATCATCTCCGCGCGGGTGGCCCGCGAGATGTTCGGCATCGAGCGCGTGGTCGCCCGGATCTACGATGCGAAGCGGGCCGCGGTCTACGAGCGGCTCGGCATCCCGACCATCGCGACGGTGCCGTGGACCACCGACCGGTTCCTGCGCACTCTTATCGGCGACAGCAGCACCACCACCTGGCGCGAACCCACCGGCACGGTAGCTGTGACGCAGCTGACGCTGCACGAGGACTGGTATGGCCGGACCGTGCGCAATCTGGAACGCGACGTCCGAGTGCGGGTCGCGTTCATTCTGCGATTCGGCCAAGGCCTGCTGCCCGACAGCAAGACCATCGTGCAGGCCGACGACGTCGTCTATGTCGCCGCGACCTCCGGGTCCGTGGGTGAGGCCATCGCGTTGGCAGGCAAGCCCCCCGTGAGCGAGGACTGAACATGAAAGTGGCCATCGCCGGAGCGGGTGCCGTCGGCAGATCCATCGCCAGGGAACTCCTGCGCGGTGGGCACAACGTCATGCTGCTGGAGCGCCAGCTCGACCACATCGAGCCGGAAGCGATCCCGGATGCGGTCTGGGTGCACGCGGACGCGTGTGAGCTCGCGTTGCTCGAGGACGCGGGACTGGAAACGTATGAGGTGGTCATCGCGGCCACCGGCGACGACAAAGCCAATCTGGTGCACAGCCTGCTCGCCAAGACCGAGTTCGGCGTGCGCCGGGTGGTCGCGCGGGTGAACGATCCGCGCAACGAGTGGCTCTTCGACGAGTCGTGGGGCGTCGACGTCGCGGTGTCCACGCCGCGCCTGCTCGCCTCGCTGGTCGAGGAGGCGGTCACCGTCGGCGATCTGGTGCGCCTGATGACGTTGCGGCAGGGTCAGGCCAATCTGGTCGAGATCACGCTGCCCGGCGATACCGCGCTCGCCGGCAAGCCGGTGCGCACGCTCACCCTGCCGCGCGACGCCGCCCTGGTGACGATTCTGCGCGGCGGCCGGGTGATCGTGCCGCAGCCCGACGATCCGTTCGAGGGCGACGACGAACTGCTGTTCGTGACCTCGGTGGAGGCCGAAGAGGACCTGCGCGTCGAACTGGCCAACCACGGCATCAAGCCTTGACTCCCCGACAGGGCTGATGCACGGCCGCTTCGATGGTCAGGCGACTTTCAGTTCCGCGCGCAGCTTGTTCAGCGCGCGGTGCTGCATCACCCGGACCACGCCGGGGCTGGTGCCGATCGCCTCGGCGGTCTGCGCCGCCGACCAGCCGAGCACGATCCGCATGACCAGCACCTCGCGGTGCGCCGGAGCCAGGATCTTCATGAGTTCCTTGGTGGCCGCGCGCCGTTCGGACGCCAGCGCCCACTCCTCGGGCCCGGCCTCGCTCGACGGCGTGTCCGGCATCTCGGCCATCGGGTAGGTGGGGTGCTGCTGGGAGCGGCGGAACGCGTCGGCGACCTTGTTCGCGGCGATGCCGTAGACGAAGGCGAGGAACGACTTGCCCTGATCCCGGTAGCGCGGGATCGCGTTCACCGTGGCGATCAGGATCTCCTGCACCACATCGTCGGCGGTGACCTGTAGGTGGGCCGTATTGCCAAGGCGGGCACCGCAATACCGGCGCACCAGCGGATGGACGACCCGGACGATCTCGGTGATGGCGGCGCGATCACCGGCCGCCGCGGCGCCGATCAACGCATCCAGTTCGGCTGCCACCCGGCGGCTCTCCGACAGGGCCGGCGTGCGGTTCTTCGACAATGCTGCGGTGTTGTGCTCGGTAGCCACGTCCGAGTCCTTTCCTACGATCGTGCGTTGTTTTTCGTACACAACGATCGTCTGACGAACTCGGACCACCAGCCAGACACCCCAGGGTGGGTAACCCCCCACCTCGGCGGGGATTTACCCCACCCCTGATGGTTTTCGCGGGAAAGATCCGCAGGGTTAACGCTTTACGGGTCAGACCGCGGGCGCGGTCTTGGTGGGCAGGTGACCCGCGCGGCGCACCGCCCACACCGTCACCGCCAGCGCCACCGCGGTCAGCGGCCAGCCCATCGCGATACGCGCGAACGCGAGCCAGCCGGTGCGGTCGGTGTCGTAGAGCTGCGACTGCACCAGGTACCGGGCGCCGAAGACCACCATCCAGGCGGTGGTCGCGACGTAGTAGAGGCGCTGCACGCGCTGATCGGCGCGCCAGTCGGTGCCGTGGCCGTTCAGCACGCCCCAGATCACGCCGACCAGCGGCCAGCGCACCAGCATCGACACCAGGAACACGCCCGCGTAGACCAGGCTGGTGTAGATGCCGAACAGGAAGAAGCCCTTGGCCTCCCCCATCCGGTAGGCGATGAACGCGCAGATGCCGACGCCGAGGAAGCCGGAGATGGCGGGCTGGATGGGGCTGCGCCGGAACAGGCGCCAGACCAGGATGAGCGCGGCCACCCCGAGGGCGGCCCAGATCGCCGCGGTCAGCCCGGCGAAACTGTTCACGGGGACGAACACGACAACGGGAACGGTCGAGGAGATCAGGCCGCTGAAACCGCCCAGCTGCTCGAGCAACGTCTGCTCCGCGGCGACCTCGTCAGGGTCGAGAGCCGCTTCGGGCTCGATCTGTCCGGTCGTGGGGGTCGGTTCGCCCGTGGGGGCGTTGTCGTTGCTCGATGGCATACGTCAGCTGTTCCCGCGCAGTTCGTAGTAGGGGTTGTAGATCACCTTGCGGCCGTCTCGATCGCCGACGCGGCCGCGAACCAAGATACGTCGGCCCGGTTCGATACCGGGGATGCGCCGACGGCCGATCCACACCAGGGTGATGGCGTCGGTTCCGTCGAAGAATTCCGCTTGCACCGCAGCGCCCGCGGACTTCGGACACGCTTCGACACTGCGCAGCCTACCGAGCATCGTGGCCTCGTCGCCGCGGCGACACTCCGATGCGCGGCACGCTCCTGAGGCTTCCGATTTCTCGGCAAGCTCCTCGGCGTCCAACTGGTCGAGATCCTCGGTCAGTCTGCGGCCCAGACGTCGAAAATACCCTGAGGCAGCGGATGACATTTCGCACGCTCTCCTGCATAGAGCAGACAGTGTGGATCGCACACCATCGTGGATTCTCAGCACGACCGGCTGTGGACGTACACCCGCCACTGTAGATGCACCAGGGCACCCCCGCTACGCTCGGACCGGTGTTCGACTCCCCACACTCCGTGTCGGCCGCTCACGTTGTCGTGGCACTGCCCGGCACCGGATCCGACGCCGATTTCGCCCGCCTTGCCTTCGAGCCCGCCTGCGCAGCGCGCCGTCTAGCCGTGGTCGCGGTGGAGCCGGATCCGATGGGTGTGGTCGCGAGTTATCGCGCGGCCCTCGAGGCGGCGGCCGCGGCGGGACCGATTGCTGTGGCGGGAATCTCGTTGGGCGCCGCGGTCGCGATCGAGTGGGCGGCCGAGCATCCGGAACTGGTCGTCGGGGTGGTCGCGGCGCTGCCCGCGTGGACCGGACCGGACACCGCCGCCTGCCCCGCGACGTTGAGCGCGGGGGCGACCGCCGCGCAGTTGCGGGCCGACGGCTTGGACGCGGTGGTCGAGCGGATGCGCGCGAGCAGTCCGCGCTGGCTGGCCGACGCGCTGACCCGGTCGTGGCGCGCGCAATGGCCGAATCTGCCTGCGGCACTGGAGGAAGCGGCCGACTACAAGTGGCCGGGCACCGAGCGGCTCGGCACCCTCGACGTGCCGGTCGCGGTGGTCACGGCGGTCGACGATCCGGTGCATCCGTTCGCTATCGCCGAGGAGTGGGCAGCGCTCATCCCGCGGTCCGCGATCCACCGGATCACACTCGCCGACCTCGGTGCGGATCCGGCGATCCTCGGGCACACGGGATTTGCCGCGTTGGCGCGCAGTTAGTTCAGACCGAGCTGCTGCATGGCCGAACCGTCCGCACCGCGGCGCGGCCCCTCCGGCATGCGTGGCGGCACGGCCGCCTGCGGGCCCGCCGCGGCCTGCGCCGCCGCCTGCTGTTGCTGGGCGTCGATCTGCGCCTGGTGCGCCGCGGCCAGCTGTTCGGCCAGTTCCTGCGGCAGCACCACCGGTAGTGGCTCGCGCACCGGCAGCGGGTCGTCGCCGCGCCGGATCACGGTCTCGCGCAGGATCGCCCGGGCCGCCGCGACCAGTGGACTGCCGTCGTTCGACGCACCCGACGGACCCGCCGCGACCAGCCGAACCATCCAGCGTGGCCCGTCGACCCCGATGAACCGCAGATCCGCACCCTCGGTGACGGCGAGCAGTTCACGACCCCACGGCCCGGTCTCCACCGCGACCCGCGCGCCGTCGTTGCGCAGCGAATCGGCGAGATCGGCGGCCACGGTGCGCCACTGTCCCGCCGACTTCGGCGCGGCGTACGCGGCGACGGTGAGCCTGCCGTGCTCGGTGGCCAGGTGCACCGCCTGCGGCGTGCCGTCGGGGGTCATCTCGACCTGCAACTGTCCGCCCTGCGGCACCGGCAGGATCACCGAGCCGAGGTCGAGTCGCTGGTCGGTGACCTTTTCCAGCAGATCCGCCACGTCGCTGTAGTCGTATGGGCCCGAACCCTCGGCACCCGCGCCCTGGTAACCACCGACGACCACCGGGTGTTCGTCGGTGTCGTATTCGTCTTCGTCATAGGCGAAGTCGTCCTCGTCGTAGTCGTCGGCCGGATACCGGTCGTCGTCGGACGATCTCTTCTTCTTTCCGAACAGTCCCATTACGCCTCCTTCACGGTGGCCTGGCTCGCGCTGGTCAAACTCGCGTGACCGCCGCTGGAGCCGTGACCGCCCGCCCCGCGGGTGGTCTCGTCCAGCGAGTCGACCTCCAGGAAATCGACCAGTTCCACGCGCTGCACCAGCAGCTGCGCGATCCGGTCGCCCCGGCGCAACTCGATGGGCGTGCGCAGGTCGTGATTGATCAGGCACACCTTGATCTCGCCCCGGTAGCCGGCATCGACCGTGCCGGGGGTGTTCACCACCGACAGCCCGGTTTTGGCCGCCAGGCCCGAGCGCGGGTGGATCAGGCCGACCGTGCCGACCGGTAGCGCCACCGCGATGCCGGTGCCGACCAGCACCCGCTCCCCCGGTTCCAGGATGACGTCTTCGGTGGTGCACAGGTCCACCCCGGCGTCGCCGTCGTGGGCGCGCACGGGCATGGGGATGCCGGGATCCAGCCGCAGCATGGGGATAGGTGAAGTGGCGGTCACGTTGGTCGAGCCTACGCGTTCACCGGTGAGTGCCGTGAATTAGTGTTGACTCGTGTCGGACCAGCCCAATCCAGTGACGATGGACGAGAAACAGCAGAGCCCGCAGCCGTACCGCGAGCGCCTCTGGGTGCCGCTGTGGTGGTGGCCGGTGGCCTTCGCCATCACGGGCCTGCTGGCCGCCGAAATCCACATGGGCGCACCAGGATTGCGGGCCTGGCTGCCCTATGTGCTGCTGTTCCCGATACCGGTCTGGGTGCTGCTGTGGCTGAGCCGCCACCGCGTGGAGGTCGCGCCGGACGCATCGGGCACGCTGGAACTGCGCGCAGACCGCGCACACCTGCCGGTCAATTTCGTCGCCCGCGCGGCCGTCGTCGCCCGCACGGCGAAAAGCGCGGCGCTGGGTCGCCAGCTCGACCCCGCCGCCTATGTGCAGCACCGGCCGTGGATCGGGCCGATGGTGCTCCTCGTTCTCGACGACCCGGACGATCCGACGCCGTACTGGCTGGTCAGTACGCGCCGCCCGGACCGGGTCCTAGCCGCGCTGGGGCTGCCCAGCGCGGGCTGATCACCTCGAACTAGCTCAAGCGCCGCAATCCATGCAGATCAGCTGTCCACCCTTCTCGCTAACCAGCCTGCTCCGGTGGTGCACAAGGAAGCAGCTGGAACAGGTGAACTCGTCGGCCTGCTTCGGGATCACCCGAACGCTCAGCACTTCGTCGGACAGGTCCGCGCCGGGAAGCTCGAACGACTCCGCGGTATCGGATTCGTCGATATCCACGACGGCGGACTGTGCCTCGTTACGACGAGCCTTCAGCTCCTCCAGCGAATCTTCCGACACATCGTCGGTTTCGGTACGCCTCGGTGCGTCATAGTCGGTTGCCATGTCGTCTTCCCCTCGTCCTTACTTCGTATATCCCGGACCGGCCAGTCCACACCGATTCCCGCTGGAACCGCCGTGACTCGCATCGCCCCGCCGGTGGTGCACGTCACACGTACACCGGTCACCCACCAGGTCGGATCGAGCTGATCCACTCCGGATAGCGCTCGGTAAACGCAGGACACGCCCTACTTGTTCCCGCGACCGACCACCAATTTCACCACCGGCGATTCGATCTGGGCCGCCAGACAATAGCGGACCCCAGCGCAAAAGTCGCAATCAAAACACAGACGATTCGAAACCGACGGGTAATCGACACCATCCGTCGAACTCGCCGAGACCTTGTGCAGCGGCGGCGTGACCTTTTCGTAGAGTGTGCTGGTGGTTTCACTGATCACCGAAGGCCGCCCCGTGGATTCCCAGGGCAGGCCCTTCCCCCGACGGCGCCCGCAGCCCTGGCTGATCATGCTCGGCATCGTCACGCTGATCTGCACGATTGTGTGGGTCAAGGCGTTGACGACGACCGAGCAGGACAGCAGCGCGATGGCCTGCAACTCGCCGAGCCCGGCCACCGAGCCGGGCGCCCAACCCGCGACGCTCGGCCAGCGCGTCGGCGCGGGCCGGCTACAAGATGTGGATCCCGCGCCGCTGGCGGCGAGCAAGGTGCGCGTGCTCAACGCGAACAACCAGCGTGGTCAGGCCGCGCACGTCGCGGCGCAGTTCGGTGACCTCGGGTTCGCCAGCGCGCCGGGCACGCAGTTCGGCAACGACACGGTCTACGTCAACGGCGATCTCGAATGCACCGGTCAGATCCGGTTCGGCGTGAGCGGCCGCCCGGCCGCCGCGTCGGTGCAGCTGGTGGTGCCGTGCGCCGAGCTGATCGAGGATCAGCGCACCGACGACACGGTCGACATGGTGCTCGGCTCGCTGTTCCGCGACATCCGGCCCAGCAACGACGCCGAGGAGGTGCTGCGATCGTTGAAGAACCCCGCCCCCGGCGGCGCACCCTCGATCGACATCGAACTCCTCGACGCCGCACGACAAGCCAGGTGTTAGCTCCCCCGCCTCTCCGCGTATTCAGGCCAGACCTAGGCGGCAATGCGGTCACGTTGGCGACCGGCGGTCGGTCGGCTGGATCGTTAGCCCGTCCCCGATGAGTTACCCATGTGCCTGCGAGATCAGTCGTCTTGCGGGCACATGGGCTGTCGCGTCAGCGGTCGGGGAGCGGTTCAGTAGCGCCAACCCGCTCGAGTAGCGCGGCCAATTCGTCGGCGATGCCCGGGGCTGCCGCGACCACCAGGTCGCCCGCCTCGCCCGGGGCGGTGGCGGGGGGCAGGGTGAGCTGGGCGCCCGCCTCGGCTGCAATCAGCGCGCCCGCGCCCCAGTCCCACGCGTTGAGGCCGTGCTCGAAGTACGCGTCCACCCGGCCCGCGGCGACGTGGCACAGGTCGAGCGCGGCGGCGCCGAAGCGACGAATGTCACGCACCTGCGGCAGGATCTCGGCGATCAGCTGGGCCTGCCTGGCCCTGCGGTGCTTGCCGTAGGCGAAGCCGGTGGCCACCAACGACATCGACACAGTCTCGACCGGCGTGCAGCGCAGGTGCTCCACCGCGCCCTCGGCGTCGACCCGGATCGCACCGAGACCGAGCCCGGCGCTGTAGGTGGCGCGCCTGGCCACGTCCACCACGGCGCCCGCGACCGGCCTGCCGCCGCGCATCGCGGCCACCGACACCGCGTAGCCCGGGATGCCGTACAGGAAGTTGACGGTGCCGTCGATCGGATCGACGACCCAGTGCACGAGGTCGGCGGCCGAGTCGGCGAGGCTGCCGCCGCCCTCCTCGCCGAGGATGGGATCGCCGGGGCGTTGCTCGGCGAGCAGTCCGCGGATCAGTTCTTCGGTCTCGGTGTCCACGATGGTCACCGGATCGGTCGGATGGCCCTTGGCCTGCACCGCCCCCTCGGCGGGGCCGGCCTGCCCGAAGACCTCGGGGCGGCGGGCGCGAACGTGCGCCGCGGCGGTTTCGGCGAGGTCGACCGCGACTCTGCGCAGTTCGGCCTCGTCGCCGCGGGCGACGATGATCTCGGAGGTGTAGTCGGACACTGGCGATGAGGTTTCCGGCACGCCCTCCATCGGATCACAGATCCTCGGGAACGCGCAGCACCGATCGCGCATTACTCTTGTCGTGCACGACACAACGCCGTCGTCGGGCACACCACCGCAGCGCGCTCGCGACACCGGGGTGAAGCCATGTGCTGCGGTGTTGTGCTCCACACCGGCCAGCACAGGAACGAGGGGTTAGCCATGTCCGCTCGGGGGCACGCATTCGGCATCGATATCGGCGGCAGCGGCGTCAAGGGCGGCGCGGTCGATCTGGCCACCGGCGAACTGGTGCACGACCGGATCAAGATCGCGACACCGCAGCCGTCCACCCCGCAGGCCGTCGCCGAGGCGGTGGCAAAGCTGGTCGCGCAAGCCGATTGGGACGGCCCGGTCGGCATCACGCTGCCCTCGGTCGTGCTCGACGGAGTCGCGCGCACCGCGGCCAACATCGACAAGACGTGGGTGGGCACCGACGCGCGCTCGCTGTTCGCCAAGGCGCTGGACGGCCGTGAGGTCACCGTGCTCAACGACGCGGACGCGGCCGGGCTGGCCGAGGACCGCTACGGCGCGGCAAAGGATTTCGACGGCCTCGTGCTGTTGCTGACCTTCGGCACCGGTATCGGCTCGGCCCTGCTGTACCAGGGCACCCTGGTGGCCAACAGCGAACTCGGCCATCTCGAGATCGGCGGCATGGAGACCGAGCACCGCGCCGCCGCCTCGATCAAGGATCGCGACGGGTTGACCTTCGAGCAGTGGGCGGCCGCGGTGAGCACGGTGCTGATCGGCCTGGAGAACCTGTTCTGGCCGAAGGTGTTCGTCGCGGGCGGCGGTATCAGCCGCGACGCCGATCTCTGGATTCCGTTGCTCACCAACCGAACCCAGGTGATTCCGGCGCATCTGAAGAACACCGCGGGCATCGTCGGCGCGGCGATGGCGATCGACGCCGGAATCGCGCCGTAGTGGCGCGGCTCGGCCGCCGGAGCGGGGAGAATCGTGCGACAATGCGAATAACGCGCCCGCGCCGATGGCGGCATCGTGCCGAAGGTACCCTGGTTAGATCGTTACAATGGAACGTGCCCGGCTCGTTCACGAGCGAAGCGAGTGAACCAAAGTCACAGTGCCCTCGGCTTACGACGCAGTCGTAAGCCGGTGAAACCCGACCGGCCTTCCGCCGGTGAAACCCGACAGACCGCTCCGCCGGAAGACCACTCTGGCGTGACGCCGCACGAGACCGTCACGAAAGGGCGTACGTGGTAGCCACGAATACCCGTCAGACCGCCGATTCGGCCGAGGCCGATTCCGCAGATGTAACCGAAGCCCGGCCGGTTCGTAAGGCGGCTGCCGCGAAGAAGGCTCCGGCCAAGAAGGCCGCAGCCAAGAAGGCGCCTGCGAAGAAGGCGCCCGCCAAGGCGACCAAGGGGGCCGCCAAGAAGGCAGGCCCCAAGAAGGTCGGCGCCGACGGCGAGCCCATTGCCGACGAGGCGATCGAGGACGAGGTCGAGATCGAAGACCTCGGCGATCTCGAGGTCTCCGAGGACGATCTCACCGAAGAGACCGAGGACCTGGTCGTCGAGGAAGTCGCCGAAGTCGCCGAGGAGGAGGTCGAGCCGACCGCCGCCGACAAGGCCTCGGGCGATTTCGTCTGGGACGAAGAGGAATCCGAGGCGCTACGGCAGGCCCGCAAGGACGCCGAGCTCACCGCTTCGGCCGACTCGGTGCGTGCCTACCTCAAGCAGATCGGCAAGGTCGCGCTCCTCAACGCCGAAGAGGAGGTCGAACTCGCCAAGCGCATCGAGGCCGGCCTCTACGCGGCCGAGAAGGTGCGCGAGTTCACCGAGCAGGGCGAGAAGCTGCCGGTCGCGATGCGTCGCGACTACACCTGGATCGTCCGCGACGGCAACCGGGCCAAGAACCATCTGCTCGAGGCCAACCTGCGACTGGTCGTCTCGCTGGCCAAGCGCTACACCGGCCGCGGCATGGCGTTCCTCGATCTGATCCAGGAGGGCAACCTGGGTCTGATCCGCGCCGTCGAGAAGTTCGACTACACCAAGGGCTACAAGTTCTCCACGTACGCCACCTGGTGGATCCGGCAGGCCATCACCCGCGCGATGGCCGACCAGGCCCGCACCATCCGTATCCCGGTGCACATGGTCGAGGTCATCAACAAGCTCGGTCGCATCCAGCGCGAGCTGCTCCAGGACCTGGGCCGTGAGCCCACGCCGGAGGAGCTGGCCAAGGAAATGGACATCACGCCGGAGAAGGTGCTGGAGATCCAGCAGTACGCGCGTGAGCCCATCTCGCTGGACCAGACCATCGGCGACGAGGGCGACAGCCAGCTCGGTGACTTCATCGAGGACTCCGAAGCCGTTGTCGCCGTGGACGCGGTGAGCTTCACGCTGCTGCAGGATCAGTTGCAGTCGGTGCTGGAGACGTTGTCCGAGCGCGAGGCGGGCGTGGTCCGGCTGCGCTTCGGCCTCACCGACGGCCAGCCGCGCACCCTCGACGAGATCGGCCAGGTGTACGGGGTCACCCGCGAACGCATCCGGCAGATCGAGTCCAAGACCATGAGCAAGCTGCGCCACCCGAGCCGCTCGCAGGTTTTGCGCGACTACCTCGACTGATCTCGATCGACCTTTGGGCCGCTGAGCTTTTCGCTCGGCGGCCCATTGTCGTTTCTGCCCGACGCGGCGAGTGCGAGCAGTACCGCGCGCGGCCGGTCAGCGATGGCGCGCGTGCTCGCTCTGTGCGGTGATCGCGGTCCCCATCCAGCGATGGAGGTAGGCGCGCAGTTGCTCCTCGGTGCGGGGCGGATTGCCCGGGGACAGGAAGAACGAATGCATGGTGCGCAGCACGAATTCGACCAGCTCCAGTAGCGCCGCGTCGTCGTAGCCGTGCCGTTCCCAGTCGACGTCGAAGCGCCGGATCATCGACATGCCAAAGGCTTTGGCCTGTTCGGAGGTGAGGCTGTCGGGGTCGAGGTTGGAGTAGGGGTTCGACAGCAGAATCCCCAGATGCGGGGTGCGACGCACCTCGACGAGCGTGTAGATCACACCCTCGGTCATCGCTTCGACAGGATCGTCCAGGCCCGCGACGTGGGCGGTCAGCCGGTCCAGGAACCCGTCGACCGAGGCGATCGCCGCGGCGGTCATCAACGCTTCGGCGCTGGGAAAGTACCGGTACACGGTCTGCCGGATGACGCCGAGAGCTTCGGCCACGTCGGCGATGCTGATGGCGGCACCGGTGGTGCCGATCAGATCGACCGCCGTGGCGACGATGCGACGGTGGGCCTCTTCGTCATTCGCCGGCGGACTCCCGCCCCATCCGCGTCTACGCGCCACCGGGCGGACGTTATCACAGGGCTCGGGCCTGGACCGTTGGCGAATCCCGGCAAGTGATCATACATATTGACAACTCTTTGTATGATTGTCGCATCGCGCTGGCCGCGCGTGAGATCTGATCGACTATTTCCCGAGGCGAGGTACGCGCTGTGACCCACTTGCAACCCAGAAAGATGGACTTCGGCTTCGAGGACGCCGACGTCCCATTCCTGTGGAACCCGCAGAATCCGGCGTGGTCGAGCATGTCCAACGCGGTCTCGTTCCTGGCCATCGGCTTCGAGAAGATGATCGTCAAGCTGATCATGCAGTTGAAGCCGACCTTCACCGATCCCGAGGTGGCCGCGGAGGCCATCGCGTTCATGCGGCAGGAGGGCCACCATTCGACCGCCCACCGCCAGCACGTCAAGGCGTTGATCAGGCGGTATCCCGGGCTGCAGAACACCCTCGACGCGGTGATCGGCGAGTTCGACCTGCTCACCGAGGCCACCTCGCGTGAGTATCGGCTCGCGTACACCGCCGATCTGGAGGCCACCTTCACGCCGGTGTTCAAGCTGATGCTCGACAACGAGGACACGCTGTTCCGGCCGGGCGACGACCGGGTCGCGTCGCTGTTCATCTGGCACTTCGTGGAGGAGGTCGAGCACCGCAGCTCGGCGATGATTCTCTTCAATGCCCTTGTGGGCGACGAGCTTTACCGGATGCGGATGGCGCCGTCGATCTTCGCGCACGTACTGAAGGTGATCCGGATCGCGTGTGCCGGGTTCAACCAGCACGTCCCGCTCGCGGACCGGCAGGTCGATTCGCTGTCGATGTTCGCCAGGCATCGCGTCAAGCAGAAGGCGCTGGTGTATTTCGCGCCGTACCTGACCAAGGGGCCGATGCCGCGCGCGTTCGACGGGCTGCCGCGCCGGGCACAGCTCACGGCGCTCGCCGGTGTGGTCCGCAGCCAACTGCCGAATCATGATCCGGCGCACGAGAAGCTGCCGGAGCTGGCCGGTCGCTGGTTCGAGCGCCATGACGCAGGCTACGACTGCACCCGCTGGTACACCGCCGACGTGCGCCCCGACAAGCTGACGGCGGCGGAGGCGAACTGATGGCCGACCTGTGCCCTCCTACTTTCTCGGAACTCGCTACCCGGCTCGGCTTCTCGTGTGCCGAGAGCGGCGGGCTCGCCGAGTTCCGTAACCCTGCCGCGCTGGAGAACTGGACGTTGCCGGTGCTCGAGCTGACCATCGTGCTCGGGTCGGTGCTCGCCCTGATCTATGCGATCGTCCGGCTGCGCAGGCACGGTGACCCCACCAATCTGGTGCTGTGGTTCGGTGCGACCGCCTATCTGTTCGTCATCGAGCCGCCGCTGTATTTTCCGTCGGCGTTCGGCATCGCCGAGCAGGTCGACACGATGTTCGCGCACAACGTATTCACGGTGGACTTCCTGTGGGGGCGGTTGCCCCTGTACATCATCGCCATCTATCCGCTGATGGCCACGCTGGCGTTCGAAATCGTGCGGATGCTCGGCGTTTTCCGGCGGTACGGGGTGTTCCTCGGTGCGGCCTGCGTGGGCTTCGTGCACCACGCCTTCTACGAGATCTTCGATCACATCGGACCGCAGCTGCGCTGGTGGGAGTGGTCGGTGGACAATCCGCTCAACCAGCCCATGTTCGATGCGGTACCGCTGCCGAGCGTGGTCGTCTTCGCGGCGCTGTGGCCGATGTCGCTGGCGTGGTGTGTGCAGTTCTTCGTCGGCCGCCAGGTGGAGGCGGGCAAGCAGTTCAGCGGACCGCAATTGGTGGGGCGCACCGTGGTTATCGGGCTGCTCGCCTCGGTCGGCACCTTCGTGTTGCCGTTGCCCGCGACGGTGTTCGGGATGGGGAGTGACGCGGTACGCGGGTTCCTCTATGCGGCAGAGCTTTTCGTACTGTCGGTGGTGGCGGTGGTGCTATTGGTCCGGCAGTGGTCCGCGCTGCGTTCCGGTGCGTCGACGCCGCCGGGGTACCGGAATAGGCTGGTTCAGGCGTATGCGCTGGTCTATCTGGGCGTGATGGCGGTGCTCTGGATCACCGCCCTGCCCGACTATTTCGACGCAGTCGACGGCATCACCGCCAACGGTGATCCCATCGGGAACCTCTGGTACACGATCGCTTGCTTCGCGATCGCGATCGTCACCGTTGTCGCCACTTTCACAGTGCCGCAGGGGAAGTCACGGGATCACGAAGCACCGGAGACCGCCGAGCCCAGGGTGACGAACGCGACGTAGGCCGCGCCGCGGGGCTGGTGCACACGTTTCTCCTGGCGCGCGCAGAGTTCGGGCGCGTCTGATGAAGAGATGTGCGGCACGCCATTCTGGCTGGCGCGCACATCGTCTTCGGCCGGGCGCAGAATTAGTCCGCGTCCGGCGGAGAGGTGTGCGGCACGCCGGGTAGGCGGGCTCGGTCGCTGGGTTCAGTGAGCGCACCGCTCGCGCTCTCGATCGAGACCACCGCACCCTCGGCGAGCGCAACGCGCGAGGTGTCCTTGAGATCGACGCCCGAGCGGCCGAGGCGGCGGGCACCGGATATCAAGCCCGCCACCACCTTTGCCGCCTGGGTGTAGCCGAGACCCTCCGGTGGGTGGATGTTGGAGACGCAGTTGCGGTCGGCGTCGGTGCGGCCCGGTCGGGGCAGGTGGGTGAGGTAGATGCCCAGGCTGTCGGCTACCGAGAGGCCGGGGCGCTCGCCGATCAGCACCACGACCGTCGCCACACCCATCGCGTCGGCGATGTGGTCGCCGAGCGCGACCCGTGCTTGGGTCGCGATGACCGGCGGGGCGATCGAGTAGTGCGGCGCGAGTTCCTCGATCAGCGCGGCCAGCGTCGCGGAGCCGTGGTCGGTGAGGGCGCGAGGGGAAAGGCCGTCCGCCAGCACGAACCCGATCTCGGCACCGCTGTGCTGGATCACGGACAGCGCGGAACCGCCTGCGGGGTCAGCGGATTCGGCGGGCAGTCGGCCGAGGTCCGGTCTGCGTAGGTACTCCGCACGATCACTCGCGCGACTGCGCACATGCGCGGGTTCGCCCACCCCCAGCGCGGCCACCCGCTCCCCCAACGCTCCTACATCCAACGGCAGGTGCACCGCATCCCGTGCCGCCGCGTGCGCCGCACGAAATTCGAGTACCCGTGTGGTGGGCAACGCGTCACCGGTACGACCCAAGCCGATCCTCGATTGGGTGCTGCGCCGGAGATCAGTCCAGAACTGCTGCGCTGCCTCGCTTTCCGACCGTGCCGCCGGATCAGGTTCGGCCTCTCCCAGCGGCGCAACGACTTCCAGCCTGACCCGCACATCCCGCCGTTTCATCACGCACCCGCCAAGGCACGCAGTGGCGAAGCGAGCGGCTCTACCGGGAGCACCCGTCCCGCCGCATCGATCATGCCGAGCCCGGACAACCAGGACTCGAATTCCGGTGCGGGGCGCAGGTTCAGGACGCGGCGGGCGTACAACGCGTCGTGGAAGCTGAGGCTTTGGTAGCCGAGCATGACGTCGTCGGCGCCGGGGACGGCGATGACGAAGGCGCAGCCTGCCGCACCCAGCAGCGTGAGCAGGGTGTCCATGTCGTCCTGGTCGGCTTCGGCGTGGTTGGTGTAGCAAACGTCGACGCCCATCGGGAGGCCGAGCAGCTTGCCGCAGAAGTGGTCTTCCAGTCCGGCGCGGATGATCTGTTTGCCGTCGTAGAGGTATTCCGGGCCGATGAAGCCGACGACGGTGTTGACCAGCAGCGGGTCCAGGTCGCGGGCCACCGCGTAGGCGCGCGCCTCCAGGGTCTGCTGGTCGACAGGCTTGCCACCGGTGCCGAGGTGCGCGCCCGCCGACAGTGCCGAGCCCTGACCGGTTTCCAGGTACATGACGTTGTCCCCGACGGTGCCGCGGCGCAGCGACCTGCCTGCCTCGTTGCCCTCACGCAGCAGCGAAATATTCACGCCGAAGCCGGTATTGGCACCCTCGGTGCCCGCGATCGACTGGAACACCAGGTCGACCGGCGCGCCCGCCTCAATCAGGCCGATGGTGGTGGTCACGTGGGAGAGCACGCAGGATTGGGTGGGAATATCGAAACGCACCCGCACCTCATCGAGCAGGTGTAGCAGCTCGGCCGTCGCCTGCGGCGAGTCGGTGGCCGGGTTGATCCCGATCACCGCGTCCCCGCAGCCGAGCAGCAGCCCGTCCAGCGTGGCGGCGGCGATACCGCGCGGGTCGTCGGTGGGATGGTTGGGCTGCAATCGGGTGGCCAGCGTGCCGGGCAGCCCGACGGTGGTCCGGAAACCGGCGGTGACCTCGACCGCGCGCGCGACCGCGATCAGATCCTGATTACGCATGATCTTGCTGACGGCAGCCACCATCTCCGGGGTGAGGCCCGGCGCCACCGCGCGCAGCGTCGCCGCGGCACCCGCACCTGCCGCGACGGCGAGCAGCCAGTCCCGCAGCCCGCCCACACTGAGGTGCGAAATCGGTTGGAACGCAACATGATCGTGGGTGTCGATGATCAGCCGGGTGACCTCGTCGGTCTCGTACGGCACCACCGGCTCATCGAGGAACCTGGTCAGCGGCACCTCCGCCAGCGCCCACTGGGCAGCAGCCCGCTCGGCATCCGAACCCGCCGCGCAGCCCGCCAGTTCGTCACCGCTGCGCAACGGCGTGGCCTTGGCGAGCAACTCCACCAGACCGTCGAAGGTATAGCTGCTACCGCCGAGATGCTGTGTGTAGCGGGTCATTCGAGCTCCTCCTCCGCCTCGGCCAGCAGCGCGAACTCCTCGTCCGGCGAGTGGGCCACCAGCCGGTGCCTGCTGTACAGGCCGAAGTAGGCCATGAAGGCGCAGAACGCGACGAGCGTCCAGGTCGCGGCCACCGGGTCGACCAGGAAGGTGGCAATCACTGCGGCACAGGCGATCACGAGCGCGAATGCGGTGGTCGCCACGCCGCCGGGCGTCCGGTACGGGCGCGGCATGTTCGGTTCGCGGACCCGGAGCACGATGTGGCTCACCATCATCAGCACGTAGCTGAGCGCGGCGCCGAACACGGCCATATTCAGCAGCATCGCGCCCTTTCCGGTCAGCGACAGCGCGAAACCGACGACGCCGGGCACGATCAGCGCCAGCACCGGCGCCTTGCGCGCATTGGTCACCGACAGGCTCGTCGGCAGATAACCCGCCCGCGACAGCGCGAACGTCTGCCGGGAGTAGGCGTAGACGATGGAGAAGAAGCTGGCCACCAGCCCGGCCAGGCCGATGTAGTTCACCAGTTTCGCGGCGCCGCTGTCGCCGAGTGCCTCGACCAGCGGATTGCCGGAGGTCGAAATCGCCTGCGCGCCAAGCGCTCCGGTCGCCAGGAACAACACCGCAGCACCGGTGACGATCAGCACGAGCATCGCGCTGATGATCCCCTTCGGCACGTTCTTCTCCGGCTCCCGCGCTTCCTCGGCGGCCAGCGGCACGCCCTCGACGGCCAGGAAGAACCAGATGGCGAACGGCACCGCCGCCCAGATCCCGAACACCCCGAACGGCAGGAACGACGAGCTCCCGAAGGCATTCGGGTCCGCCGGGATATCGGTCAGGTTGCCCGCTTCGAACAGACCCCACGCCGACACCGCGAACACCGCCAGCCCAACCAGCGCGATGGCGGTGATCACGAACATCGCCTTGAGCGCCTCCCCCGCCCCGGTCAGGTGCACCCCGATGAACAGCGCGTACACCGCCAGATACACCCACCAGCCGTCGGTGATCCCGAACAGGTTCAGCGACTCGACATAGCCGCCGATGAACGTGGCGATGGCCGCGGGCGCGATCGCGTATTCGAGCAATACCGCTGTGCCGGTGGCGAATCCGCCCCACGGACCGAGCGCCCGCCGGGCGAAGGTGTAGCCGCCGCCCGCCGCGGGCAAGGCCGCCGACAGCTCGGCCATGCCCAGCACCATCGCCAGGTACATGCCTGCGATCAGGACGGTCGCGACGAGCAGTCCGCCGAAACCGCCCTCGGCGATGCCGCTGTTCCAGCCCGCGTAGTCACCGGAGATCACGTAGCTCACGCCGAGCCCGGCGAGCAGCACCCAACCGGCCGAACCCGTGCGCAACGTCCGCTTGGCCAGATACTCCGCGCCGGCGGTACCGGTCACCTTCGCGTCCTCGATCGTCATAGGCGCTACGCACTCCTCGTCCACATACCGTTTGGTCGGTGGACCAATTCTTGGGAGCGATTGTTGCCCGGGTGTGAAACGACGTTACGGACGCGGTGCCGCCGCCGGTGACACCGCGCACACCCCGGGCGGGTCGCACGGCCGCACCCCGCCGAGCACGGCACACTTGGCGAGTGATTGCCTCCGCCCCGGTCCGGTTTCGATCACCCTGGACACAGACCATCGATCTGCGGACCGAAGCACGCATCGCACGCGACTGGCTGCGCCGTCCCGGCCTGGCGCACCGGGTGCTGCCCGCGATCCGCGAGCACCTCGGCGCCGCCCCGGCCAGCACCGCCTACGCCTTCACCGTCTTCGTCACCTGGTGGACATTGCGCGGCGTCGGCGACTCGGTCGAGCGCCGGTTGATCTTCTCCGCGTCGACCAACCTCTACAACATGCGGCACAACCCGGTGCAGGTGCTGGTCGCCTCGGCGTTCTGGACCGACGGCGGCTTCCCGTGGAGCACCCTCGCCGGCTTCCTGATCGTGATGGCCTACGCGGAACGCTGGCTCGGCACCACCCGCTGGATCGTGCTGTTCGCCACCGGGCACATCGGCGCGACGCTGCTCACCGTCACCGGCATCTCGCATGCCATCGATCGCGGCGTCATCCCGCTCAAGGTGGCCGTCGCCGCGGATGTCGGCACCAGCTACGGCTTTTCGGCGGTGCTGGCCGCCATGGCCTTCCGATTCCGCGGGCTGGTCCGGCTGCTCTGGGCGGGCACGCTCATCGCGATACTCGTCGCCGCGCTATGGATCGGCCCGACCTTCACCGACTACGGCCACCTGTGCGCGTGCGCGATCGGCCTGGTCGTCGGCGGGATCGCCACTGTGCTCGGCCGCTGGTTCGAGAAACGCAGCGCGGCGAGACAGGAACCCGCGGCAGCGGTCACGGAGTGACGGGAGCGGGCCGCACCCGGCGCTGCACGAACCCGACGACCGGCTCGACGACCCGCGCGGCGATCGGGCCGAGCACCGCCATCAGCAGCACGTAGGCCGAGGCGAGCGCCGCCAGCTGACCGTCGACCCCGCCCATGGTCACCGCCAATCCCGCGATGACGATGGAGAATTCGCCGCGCGCGACCAACGCCGCGCCGGTCCGCGCCCGGCCCATCGGGCGGATGCCCTGCCTGCCCGCCGCCCACCAGCCGGTGGCCATCTTGGTCAGCATGGTGACCACCGCCAGGGCCACCGCCCAGCCGAGCACCGGCGGGATGGCGCGTGGATCGGTGGTCAGCCCGAAGGCCACGAAGAAGATCGCCGCGAACAGATCCCGCAGTGGCTCCAGCAGTTTCGCGGCCTCGTGCGCGGTCGAGCCGGAGATGGCGATGCCGAGCAGGAACGCCCCGACCGCCGCGGACACGTTGAGCGCCGAGGCGACACCGGCCACCAGCAGCGCCGCGCCGAGCAGCTTCAGCAGGAACACCTCGTTGTCCGAGCTGTCCACGATGGCCGACACGTATCGGCCGTAGCGCATCGCGACCACCAGCACGACGGTGATCGCGGTGAGCGCGATGGCGAGCGATTTGGCGCCGCTGGCGAAGCTCAGCCCGGCCAGGATGGTGGTGAGGATCGGCAGATAGACCGCCATCGCCAGGTCCTCGAACACCAGGATCGACAGGATTACCGGCGTCTCGCGGTTACCGAGGCGCCCGAGATCGTTGAGCACCTTCGCGACGATGCCCGAGGACGAGATGTAGGTGACGCCACCCATGGTGATCGCACCGACCGCGCCCCAGCCGAGCAGCAGCGCGACGATCACACCGGGCGTCGCGTTCGCCACGATATCGACCAGGCCGGCCGCCCAGGACCGGCGCAGACCGGTCATCAATTCGGGTGCGGTGTACTCCAGACCGAGCAGCAGCAAGAGCAGCACCACGCCGATCTCGCCTGCTATGTGGCCGAATTCGTTGGCGGCGCTCAGCGAGATGAAGCCACCTTCGCCGAAGGCGAGGCCGCCGATCAGATAGAGCGGAATGGGGGACATCCCGAAGCGACCTGCCAACCGCCCGAACGTGCCGAGGGCAAAGAGAATCGCTCCGAGCTCGATCAGGGCGAGCGCGGTTTCAGTCACTGGTTTCAGCCGTGGGTGAGAATCTTCGCGGCGGCATCTAGGCCGTCCGGGGTACCGACGACGACGAGCACATCGCCTGAGGTGAAGGTGAAATCGGGTCCCGGCGAGGGATGCAACTGCCCGGCGCGCATGGCCGCGACGATCGACACCTTGGTGCGGGTGCGCATCGCGGTCTCGCCGAGTGTGCGGCCCGAATACGGTGATTCGTCGCCGATCGGCAGCTGCCGGGTGGTGATGCCGGGCAGGTCGCTGTGTTCGTCGTTGAGCTTGGAGACCAGTTGCGGCGCGCCGAGCAGGTTGGCCAGCACCGCCGCTTCGTCGGTGCTCAGCGGGATCTGCGCGGCACAGGCGTCGGGGTCTTCGAGTTTGGAAACGATGAGGTCGATGTCGCCGTCGCGATGCGCGACCACGCCGATCCGGCGGCCGGAGCGCACCTCGAAGTCTTTTCGGACTCCTATCCCGGGTAGGGCGGTCACGTCGACATTCACGGGTACAGATTAGACCGATGTCCGATTCGCTCGGCGGTGCGGTCATCACTTCGGCTGATGGCGCCTGGTCAGGGCTGTGCTGAGATGGAAGCGTGCAGTGGTGGTGGCGGATCCCCGGGACGGCGCGTAAAGCGGTCGGCGCGCTGCTCGCGTTCGCCGGTGGCGCCGTGCTCTATGCCGCGAATCTGTATACCCTGACCGAGCACGGGCTCGATGTGCCGCTGCCGACGCGGCTCGCGGTGTTCGCGCCGCTGTGCCTGTTGACGATGTGCCGCCGGACGCCGGTGACCGCGATGTTCGTCGGGCTTGTGCCGCTGGCGATCGACATGTACCTGGGCCCGACCGTGCCGGTATGGCTCCTCTACGGCGACCTGATCTACGCGGCCGTGCTGTATTCGGCGCGGCGCCCCGCACGCATCACGATGGTGGCGTGGTCCACGTTCTCGCTGATCGTGGTGATCCTGACGCTGGTCCGCACCGGCGACCTGCGTGCGGTCTCGATCGCCCTCCTCGTCGTCTTCGCCTTCATCGCCACGCCGCTGTGGTGGGCGAATACGGTACGCACGCACAAAGAGGTCGCCGAGGCCGAACGTGCCCGCGCCCAAGCGATGACCCTGGTCGCCGAGCTCGACCGGCGCGCCGCCATCGCCGACGAGCGCACCACCATGGCCCGCGACCTGCACGACGTGATCGCCGGGCATCTGTCGGCCATCGCGATCCAGTCCGAGGCGGCGCTGGGGGTGCTGGCCCGGAGCGAAGCGGACTCCCCGGTCACCGGGATCCTCGGGTCGATCCGGACCAACAGCGTCAGCGCGCTACAGGAAATGCGCACCATGATCGGCCTGCTGCGCAACGACGCCGTGGACGAAGTGGCCGCGCCACGCCGGCTCGCGCAACTGCCCAACCTGGTCGAGGCCGCCCGGGCCGCGGGCATCGCCGTGCGGGTGCGCGACACCCTCGACGACACCGACCTGCCGAGCGCGGTCGACCAGGCCGCGTACCGCATCGTTCAGGAGGCTCTGACCAACGCCATGAAACACGCACCGGGACAAGAGGTCGACATCGAAGTGGGCGCGCAGGACGCGATGCTGCGGGTGGCGGTGCGCAATCCGCTGGCGGCGGCCGCCTTACGACACACCGACAACGGTGAACCGCACCGCGGTCTGATCAACATGCGCGAGCGGGCGGCCGCGCTCGGCGGAAACTTCACGGCCGGACCGGATTCCGGCGGGTGGCTGGTGCTGGCTCAGCTGCCGCTGAGCACGGTGGGCGCCGTATGACCATCCGGGTAGTGATCGCCGACGACCACGCCGCGATCCGCGCGGGCCTGCGGATGATCCTGGACGCCGAGGACGACATCGAGGTGGTCGGTGAGGCCGCCGACGGCGATGTCGCGGTCGCGCAGGCCAAAGCGCTGCGCCCGCACGTGGTGCTGATGGATGTGCGCATGCCTGGCGTGGACGGGATCACCGCGACCGAACGGGTCACCGCCGACGGGCTGGCCAAGGTGCTGATCCTGACCACGTTCGATCTGGACGAGTACGTCTTCCGCACCTTGCGGGCCGGGGCCTCGGGTTTCGTGCTGAAATCGGCGTCGGGGCAGTCGCTGATCGACGCGGTCCGCACCGTGGCGGCCGGGGACGGCGTGCTCGCCCCGGAGGTGACGCGCGCGGTGATCACCGCCTTCGCCAAGACGAATACCGATGCGGCCGAACCGGAACCGAACGGGCTCGCCGATCTCACCGAACGCGAACGCGAGGTGCTCGACTGCCTCGGCGACGGGCTGTCCAACGCCCAGATCGCCGGTCGGCTGTTCATCGGCGAGACGACGGTGAAGACGCACGTGTCCCGCGTGCTCACGAAACTCGGTGTGCGGTCGCGGGTTCAGGCGGCGATCCTGGCGCGGGAGATCCGCGGCAGCTAGGCCCCGAAGAGGACTTCGGGGGGCCTAGCTCACTTGGCGAGTGGCGCGAACACGCCGTCCTGACCGGGCTGGAACTCCTCGACCGCGATCACCGCGCCCGTCGGCAGCGGCCCGTACAGATGCGGGAAGAGCATCGACTCCGGATCGGTCGGCACGCCCGGCTCCCACTTGACCGGCGCGCCGAGGCGGGCCGGATCCAGGCGCAGCAGCACCAGGTCGCGCCGCCCGGCGAAGAGCCGGTTGGCCGGCAGATGGGCCTGCTGCGGCGCGGACAGGTGGATGAAGCCCACCTCGTCGAGCGAGGGCGCGCGGTACTCACCCGTTTGCCGAGCGGAAAGCCACTCGCCCAAAGTGCATATGTGAACAAGCGTGTGAGTGTCGTGGGTCACGGGTAATCTCCCGGTAGACAACTGGATCGGCCTGTTCGAGGTGGTGACCACACTGAGTTCGTAGCGTGACCTGGAATGTTCGCCTGTAGCGAAATCCCAGGTCGTGTTATCGAAAACACACAGAATCACTCACGGGAACAAAGCCCCCGTCCCGAACGTCTGACAGAGTAGTCATACCACTGCTGGGAAGTAGCGGTAGCGAGCCCGCGGAGTGACCACGGGCCCCACACCAGGCAAACGGTCTGTGAACCGGGAGCCAGGACGGAGGAGTCATGCCAGGAACCCTGACTAGCACCCCACTGACCGCGGTCGATCGTTGCGACCGCTGCGGGGCGGCAGCACGAGTGCGCGCCGTTCTGCCCGCAGGTGGCGAGTTGCTCTTCTGCCAGCACCACGCGAACGAACACATGGATCGACTGCGTGAGTTGGAAGCCGTGATCGACACGGAGTCCGCTCCCGCCCTCTGATCAACTCCTCGCGTCCTGAGACAACAACATCCGACAACAGAAAACCGTTTACCGCAGCGGGCGATCCACGGATCGCCCGCTGTTGGTGTGTACGGGGGTCGCCAGATCCCCGAGGATCCCGTCCAGCAGCCGGTCGAGGCCGTAGTCGAAGGCGCCGTCCGGGTCCGCAGGGGCTTGATAGAACTCGCCGACCGTCGCACCCACCCGGGCCGACAGCGGAAACGAACTGGACGGCATGGCCTCAGTGAGCAAGGGGCCGTGCACGTCCCACCACTGGACATCGGTCATCACCTGCGTGTCGCGCTGCGCGGCCACCGCGACACGCCCGTTGCCAGTAGCGAATTCAGACAAAACGGCGATCACGCGATCCATCTCGACATCCGACAGACCGATGCCCTCGATGGCGGCCAGCTGGCGCTCGTAGCGGCGCATGCGGCCGGGGCCGATCACCTGACGCCACGGCGATACTTCCAGCAGCCACGGGTGGGCGATCAGCTCAGCGCGCACCTGGCGGGCAATGGCGGCCAGCCGCGCGCGCACCGGTAGGTCCGCCGGGATCGGCGCGTCCTCGTCGGCGACGGCGTCGACCATCAGCACGGTCAGCGCGTCCTTGCTGGGGACGTAGGTGTACAGGCTCATCGGCCGCAGGCCCAGCTCCGCCGCGACGGCCCGAATGGACAGCTTCGCGTACCCGTCCCGGTCGGCGAGGGCCACCGCGACCTCGACCACCGCGTCGACACTGACCGCAGGCTTCGGGCCGCGCGCACCCGGGCGCGGCGGGAGTTCGTGCCGCCACAGCAGACTCACCAGTTGTTTTGCCTGTTCGACGACGGATTCGTCGGCCACGGGACTCCTCGGAACAAACTCGGTACTCTGTACGTTGTTCAGATACTTCGTACACCATACGCCGATAAAGGGGTTCGCTCTGCCCAGCACACAGGCCACTTATCTGCCCGACCGGCACATGTTCGCGCTGTGGACATGGACCGGTCAGCACACCGGGCCCGCGCCCGCCGCACTCGGCGATCGGGAGACCCTCGCGCTCGCCGTGCCGACCGGTTACGACGGGGCGATCGAGGTCGCCGAAGTCGACTGCGCGCTGGTCGATCCCGCGACATTCGCGACATTGGACCTCGCGGACGCGGGGGCATCCGTGGACATTTGGCGTACGACGCTGCATGCCGAGGCTGCGGAGGTCCAGCTACCCATCGCGGCCCACGCGGTGCCCAATGCGGCGGGCACCTCCATCGTGTCCGCCGAGCGCGCGATGCGCGTGGTGCGCGAGACGCAGGCCGTGGCCACCGAATTGCGTTCGGCGCTGAAGGCCGATCTGCGGCCCTATCAGGTGCGTGGGGTCGGTTGGCTGCGGGAAACGACCGCGGCGCACGGAGGGGCCGTGCTGGCCGACGAAATGGGGCTCGGAAAGACGGTGCAGACCATCGGCTTTCTGCTCGGGCGCGCGGACGGTGGGCCGCAGCTCGTCGTGTGTCCCACGTCGCTGGTGGGCAACTGGGCGCACGAGATCGATCGGTTCGCGCCAGGGCTGCGCGTGGTCGTGTGGCGCGGCGGTGACATCGACGTTCCTGCTGGGACTGTCGTCGTCGCCGGATATCCGACGGTGCGGCTGCACGGGCAGTGGCTCGACGGGCACCGCTGGGCGACCGCGGTTTTCGACGAGGCACAGGCATTGAAGAATCCGAGCACCCAGCTGGCCAAGGCCGCGCGGGCGCTCGACGCCGAGGTGCGCGTCGCGTTGACCGGCACGCCGGTGGAGAACCATCTCGAGGAGCTCTGGGCGCTGCTGAACCTGGTGACGCCCCGGCTGTTCGGGCACAAGACGCAGTTCCGGCGGCGCTTCGTCCGGCCGATCCAGGAGGGCTCCACGGCCGCGGCGTCGCGGTTGCAGGACGCCATCGAGCCCGTTGTCCTCGCCCGCAAAAAGGCGCAGGTGGCCGCGTCGCTGCCGGCGAAGATCCACACCGATCTGCTGTGCGACCTCACCACCGAGCAGGAAGACCTCTACGACAAACTGCTCGACCGGGCCATCGATGACGGCTTCGGCGCAGGCGTCGAACGACAGAGCCGGGTGCTCGCGGCGCTCGCCGCGCTCAAACAGGTCTGCAACCATCCCGGACTGGTCACCGGCGAGCTCACCGAGCTGGCGGGACGCTCCGGAAAGCTGGATCTGTGCACCGACATCCTGGCCAACAACCTCGAAATGGACGCGCCGACCCTGATTTTCACCCAGTACCGGCAGACCGGTGAACTGCTCGTCCGGCATCTTGCCGAACAGTTCGGGGTCGAGGCGCCGTTCTTCCACGGCGGCCTGAACCAAGCTGAGCGCGCCGCGATCGTAACCGGCTTCCAAGCCGAGGACGGGCCGCCGGTGCTCGTGCTCAGCCTGCGCGCGGCGGGCACGGGTCTCACGCTGACCCGCGCCGCCGACGTCATCCATTTCGACCGCTGGTGGAACCCGGCGGTGGAGGCGCAGGCCTCGGACCGCGCGCACCGCATAGGCCAGACCCGCACGGTCACCGTCACCACGCTCACCTCGACCACCTCGGTCGAGGAGCACATCGCCCGCATGCACGATCGCAAGTCGGCGCTCTCGGACCTCGACTCGGCGGGCATTGCCGCGCTCGCCCGCCTCGACGACGACCAGCTGGTCGAGATTTTGCGCCGTAAGAGGGAGAACTGATGCCGGACAACGAATTCGGTTACACCAAGTGGGGTATGGACTGGGTGCGGCTCGCGGAACCGATCCGGCAGACCCGTCCCGAGCCGCTGCTGCCCCGAGCCCGCAGTGTCGCGCGCAACCACGGCGTGCAGGCCACGATCGAGGGGCGCGTGGTGCGCGCCACCATTCATCGTGGCGGCGAAGCGTCGGTGATCCACCTGGAGGTGGCGCCGCTGACCCGCGCGGCGATCACCGCGATCGGGGAGGTCCTGCCGGACACCACCGTGCTGACCGACGAGATGCATCGCGCGGTGGTCGATGCGGGGTGCACCGTGGCTCCGGTGCTGGCGGGTACCGACTGCTCGTGCAAGGCGAGGTCGGCGCGTTGTCTGCATGTGCTGGCCGCGTTCTACGACATGGCGCGCCGGGTGGATGAGAACCCGCGTCTCGCGCTCGAGATCCAGGGGTACTTCCAAGCGGCACAGGATGATTCGCCTGCACCCGTGGAAGTGCCGCGGTGGGTGCCGATCAATACGTTCGATCCCGCGAACTACTTCGGTGAGCTTGCCCCCACCTGAGCCCACCATTCTGGTACGCCGAGCTGCCGCAAACCCTAGGGCTCGCCGGGCACCGTCGTCACGCGGCGTTTCACAGAGCTCACGTACCTATCACTTTGCGGCACTTACGGACGCTCTGTGAGTGTGACTCAGGCGGGGCGGCGGGCGCGGAACCGGAAACTCGTTGTGCCGGTTTCGATGTCGACGTCGGTGAAGCCGATCCGGGTCAGGCGGTCGGCGGCGTGTTCCGGCGGGACGGGGACGCACGTGTCGCCCACGTGCATCAACCGGAAGAGGCGGCTGTCGAGGCCGTCGCTGCCCGCGAACACGCCGCCGGGGCGCAGTACGCGCAATGCGTCGGCGAACAACGCGTCTTGCTGGGCAGAGGTCGGCACGTGGTGCAGCATCGTGAAGCACACGACCGAGTCGAATTGCCTTGGCGGGAAAGGCATGTCGGTGCCGTCACCGTCCACTACCGTCATCACCGACCCGTGTCGGTTACGCAACCGGGCGGCGAGGTCAGGGTCGATCTCGACACCGGTGAGCGAGCCCGCGCGGTCGAGCAGCGGGCGCACGTTCGCGCCGTAGCCGGGCCCGATCTCCAGGGCGGCGCCGCCGAGGTCGAGACCGTCCAGCGCCCACGGCACGATCCGCGTCGCGCTGGTCCGTTCCCACATCGACGAGCGGCAGCAGAGTCGGTGGAAGATGTTCATCGCCATGCTCATGACGCTAGGAGCGGGCGGCCGTGACCGCGACAAGCTACGGTGACACATTGTGTCGCGAAACGGCCATTCCTCGATCCACCGCGTCCCACCAGGCGCGACGGCGATGGTCCTCGGTGCCGGGGTGCTGCCGGCCGGATATTGGTTCGACACCCACGAGCACCCACAGCATCAGATCGCCTGGGCCGCAAGAGGAGTTATCGCGGTGGAGGTCGGCGACAACCGCTGGGTGCTGCCGCCGACCCGGGCGCTGTGGATTCCCGGCGGCGTCCGGCATCGGACGGGCAGCGCCGACGGGGCCGAGATGCGCGGCATCTACCTCGAACCCGAACGCTGCCCGGTCACCTTCACCGCGCCGACGATGATGCGGGTCACCCGACTGCTGCACGAGCTGTTCGACCATCTCGGCGCCCCCGGCACCGGCTCCGCGCGCCGAGAACGCGCGGAGGCAGTGGTTTTCGATCTCGTCGAACCCGTCGACGTGATCCCCATCGGCGCCCACTCCCCCACCGACCCCCGCGCTAGACAGGTGGCCGACGCCCTGACCGCCGACCCCGCCGACAACCGCACCCTCGCCGAGTTCGCCGCCGCCGTGGCCACCAGCCCGCGCACCCTGGCCCGCCTGTTCGTCACCGAAACCGGAATCAGCTTCGGCCAGTGGCGAACCCAGATCCGCCTCACCGCCTCGCTCCCCCTGCTGGCCGCGAACCTCCCCATCGCCCGCATCGCGGGCCGCGTCGGCTACGCCACCCCCAGCGCCTACGTCGCCGCGTTCCGCCGGGCGGTGGGCGTGTCCCCGGGCAAGTACTTCGCCAGGTAGCACGGCATCCACCTCAGCCACCCGCCTCAGCGTCCGAGACCTGCAGCCTGTTCGCGCATGTGAACCGTACGTACTCCGGCGGGCCGTCGACGGATCTCCGCAGCAAGGCTTCGCCGGGGGTCAGCGGAGACGGGACTACCGAGAACTCGCCGACCCTGGTGTGCCTCTACATCAGCCGACCGCCAACTGCACTCGCCCATGCCCGGGGCGCCCGGAGAGACGCCGCGCTAAGCGTTCGTTCCGCTGTCGACCGTGAAGATCGCCCCCGTGATGCTGCGTCCGGTCTCACCGGCGAGGAACGCGACCATCGCCGCCATGTCCGCCGGCTGCGCGAAGCGGCCCAGTGACGACAGCGCGAGCTGGGTGCCGTAATGGTCGCCGTCGACCGGATTCATGTCTGTCACAGTCGATCCCGGCTGGAGCAGGTTCACCGTGATGTCCCTGGGTCCCAGTTCCCGCGCGAGCGCCTTGGTGAATCCGTTCAGCGCCGACTTGCTCAGGTTGTAGAGCGAGAGGCCGGCGAAGGGGGCGTGCTCGGACAGGTTGGTGCCGACGCTGATGATCCGGCCGCCACCGGTCATGTGCGCCACCGCCGCCTGTGCGCCGACGAACGCGGCCCGCGCGTGGATGTTCAGGGCGCGGTCGATCTCCTCGAGCGTGAATTCCTCGAACGGCTTGGCCGGGAAGACGCCCGCGTTGTTCACCAGGATGTCCAGCCTGCCCAGCTCGGCCGCGGTCCGATCGACCGCGCTCACCACGGCACCGGCGTCGGCGCTGTCGGCGCGGATCGCCAGCGCGCGGCGGCCGAGCGATTCGATATCCGCGGCTACGGATTTCGCCGGTACCTCGGCGTTCCGATAGGTGAACGCCACGTCGGCGCCGTCGGCGGCCAGCTTCCGTGCGATCGCCGCGCCGATTCCTCGGCTACCGCCGGTCACCAGTGCCACCTTGCCCGCGAGATCAGTCATCGTTCCTCCGCCAAATTCTGTGTCGATCAGTACATAAATAGCTAAGCGCAGCGACCGCCGCGGCGTCAAGGGGTATATTTAACGATCGACACAGAAAGGACGACCATGGCCGACCGGGGACGACCACGCGCCTTCGACCGCACCGAGGTCCTGCGCCGCGCCATGGAGGTGTTCTGGGAACACGGCTACGAGGGCTCGTCGATGAGCGACCTCACCTCCGCGATGGGCATCAACTCGCCCAGCCTGTACGCCGCGTTCGGCGGCAAGGAGGCACTGTTCCGGGAGGCCGTCAGCCTGTACGGACAGACCGACGGTGGGTACACCGACCGGGCGCTACGGGAAGAGCCGACGGCGCGGGCCGCTATGGATGCGATGTTGCGGGACAACGCGATCGCCTACACCGTCGAGGACAAACCGCACGGCTGCATGGTCGTGCTCGCGGGGTCCACCTACACCACCCGCAGCGAGAGCATCCGCGACTTCCTGATCGAAAAGCGCAGGGAGACAACCGAAGAGATCCGGCGCCGGATGGATCGCGGTGTCGCGGAAGGCGATCTGCCCGCCGACACCAACACCGCCGCACTGGCCCATTTCTACGCCACGGTGCTCTACGGGCTATCGATCCAAGCCCGCGATGGGGCCTCGCTCGAGGAGCTCACGCAGTCGATCGATGTCGCTATGGCGGCCTGGCCGGCGGGTGCCACAGCTACCTGATCTGCGCAGTGCGGTCGGATTCTACATCCGGCGCAGCGCCGCGATCCGCTCCACCAACTGATCGGCCGACGCCAATGCCGTTGGCGGCCCGCCACATTCGCGGCGTAGCTCGCCGTGGATCACGCCGTGCGGTTTGTTGGTGCGGTGGTGGTGCATGGCGACCAAGCTGTTGAGTTCGCGCCGCAGTTCGCCCAACCGGTCCGCCGTCGCGACGCGTTCTGCCGCGCTCGCGACCTGGGGGCCCGGATCGGGCGCCGACGACGACTCGCCGCGGTCGGCGATCTGCCGGGTCTGACGTTCGCGCAGCAACGCGCGCATCTGGTCGGCGTCGAGCAGACCGGGGATGCCGAGGTAGTCGGCCTCCTCGTCGCTGCCCGCGAAAGTGGCGGTGCCGAAGGAGGATCCGTCGTAGATCACCTGGTCGAGCTCGGCGTCCGCGGCGAGCGCGACGAAGGACTTCTCCTCCTCGCCCGGCTCGTCCTGCTGCTTGTTCGCATCGATCAGCAGCTCGTCGTCGAGGCCGTCCTTCTCCCGGTGCGGCTTGCCGATCACGTGGTCGCGCTGCAACTCCAGCTGCGCGGCCAGATCGAGCAGCACCGGCACCGACGGCAGGAACACGCTCGCGGTCTCACCCGGCCTGCGGGCACGCACGAACCGTCCGATGGCCTGAGCGAAGTACAGCGGCGTCGAGGCGCTGGTCGCGTACACGCCGACGGCCAGGCGCGGCACGTCCACGCCCTCGGACACCATGCGCACCGCGACCATCCACGGCTCACTGCTCGCGCCGAACGAGGCGATCCGGTCCGAGGAGGTCGGCTCGTCGGACAGCACCAGCGCGGGCTTCGTGCCCGAAATGTGTTCCAGCAGTTCGGCGTAGTCGCGGGCACGGTCCTGGTCGGTGGCGATGACCAGGCCACCTGCATCGGGCATACCGGTGCTGCGCAGCTGACGCAACCGCATGTCGGCGGCGCGCAGCACCGCCGAAATCCAGTCGCCCGCCGGGTCGAGCGCGGTGCGCCAGGCGCGGGCGGTCTGCTCGGCGTTCAGCGGCTCGCCGAGGCGGGCGGTGTACTCCTCGCCCGCGCTGTCGCGCCAGTGCGCCTCGCCGGAGTAGGCGAGGAACACCACGGGCCGGACCACGCCGTCGGCGAGCGCCTCGGAGTACCCGTAGGCGTGGTCGGCGCGCGAACGCGGGAAACCGGACTCGTCGGGTTCGTAAGTGATGAACGGGATCTGGCTGTCGTCGCTGCGGAACGGGGTTCCGGTGAGGGCGAGCCGGCGGGTCGCGTCGCCGAACGCCTCGGCCGTCGCGTCACCCCAGCTCTTCGCGTCGCCCGCGTGGTGGATCTCGTCGAGAATGACCAGGGTCCTGCGGTTTTCGGTGCGCACCCGATGCCGGGACGGGTGCGAGGCGACCTGGGCGTAGGTGACGACAACACCGTGATAATCGCCGGACGTGCCGCCCGTCGCGTTGGAGAACCGCGAATCCAGCTGGATCCCCGCGCGCGCCGCGGACTGCGCCCACTGGTGCTTGAGGTGTTCGGTCGGGGCGACGACGGTGATCTGGTCGACGGTGCGGTCGGCCAGCAGTTCGGCGGCGACGCGCAGCGCGAAGGTGGTCTTACCGGCGCCCGGCGTGGCCACCGCGAGGAAGTCGCGTGGCTTGGACGACAGGTACTTGGTCAAGGCCCGGCGCTGCCAGGCACGCAGCGATCCACCGCCCGATGTACCGGAGCTGTTCGGCGTCCCCGAGACCTCGGGTCTAGCCGAATCGCCCGGTGTCTCCGCTCTTCCCGCCACAGCGGCGCCACCCGACCCAGTCACGCAGTCGACCCTACTGGCCCGGCCCGGCGTGTTGCCAAACCGACGCGGCGTGGGCGATGGGCATCACATGTTCAACTACCGACACGCCGGAATTCACCCGTTGCCCGACGACACGTCGCCCCCGGAATCCGATGCGCGCACCGCTCGTGCGCGATGCTTGAGGGACGATGCCCGAGGAAAACGCCCTGCCGGACCAACCACTGCGGACCGACATACCGTCGCTCAGCGGTGGCCTGGCCGCGCGCAAACTGACCTCGGCGCAACGGGTGACCATCCGGCTGCGCCGGGCCCGCAGGAAGACCGTCAGGCTGACGGTACGGGTGGCGGTGAAGGCCTGGGACGACTCGATCTTCGCCAAATCCGCGGCCGCCGCGTTCTGGCAGACGTTGTCGCTGGCGCCGCTGCTGCTCGGGGTGCTCGGCAGCCTCGGGTACGTCGGCACCTGGTTCGGGCCGGACACCGTGCAGATCGTGGAATCGAAGATCATCTCGTTCAGCCGCGACCTGTTCAGCTCCAGCGTGGTGTCGGATCTGATCGAGCCGACCGTCAAGGACGTGCTCGGCAAGGGGCGCGGCGCGGTCGTCTCGGTGGGTTTCGTGCTGTCGCTGTGGGCCGGGTCGTCGGCGATGGCGACGTTCGTGGACGCGATCGTCGAGGCGCACGGTCAGCAGGACCTGCGACATCCGGTGTGGCAGCGGATCTTCGCGCTGCTGCTGTATGTGGCATTCCTGGTGGCCTCGGTGTTCATCCTGCCGCTGGTGGCGCTCGGGCCCACCATCATCGGCCGGGTGCTGCCGGAGCCGTGGCGGGTGACCGGGCTGCAACTGCTGGACTTCTTCTACTACCCCGGCGTCGGTTTGCTGCTGATCATCGTGCTCACCACGCTCTACAAGCTGGCACTGCACACCTCGCTGCCCTGGCACCGCATGTTCGCGGGGGCGTTGGTCGCGGCTGTCTTCTTCATCGCGGCCAGTGAGGTGCTGCGCCGGTATCTGTCCTGGGTGACCGAGACGGGTGTGAGTTACGGCGCACTGGCGACGCCGATCGCGTTTCTGCTCTTCACGTACTTCCTCGGGTTCGCCATCATCCTCGGCGCGGAATTCAACGCCGCCGTGCAGGAGTTCTGGCCCGCGCGCACGACCCGGATGGAGCAGGTGCGGGAGTGGATCACCAATCAGCTGACCGGGGATTCGCCCGACGAGGACGATCCGAAGACAGAAACCACCGAGACGACGGAGAAAGCTCCGCCGTCACCTGTCGACACACCCGAGCAACCGGGCGCGGCGTCCGCGCAGACGCCGCCCCCATAACCTCACTCGCCCTTTTTCAGCCCGTCGTAGACCTTCTTGCAGTCCGGGCAGACCGGCGAACCGGGCTTGGCCGACCGCGTCACCGGAAAGACCTCACCGCACAGGGCGACGACATGGGTGCCCATGACGGCGCTCTCCGCGATCCGGTCCTTCTTGACGTAATGGAAGAACTTCGGGGTGTCGTCGCTCGTCGACTCGTCGGTGGTCGAATCGGGGCGAACCATGGTGTCGGTGTTCACGGATTCCATGATGCCGCATTCGCGCAAACGGTGACCGATCACGGTCCAGTGTCCGGCTGACCACACTGTGTGCACTGGGGCTCCGACAGTGGAAGACTCGAAGACATGCAGCAGCACGGCGACTCCCCCGACGCCGGCGACATCGGCCGTGGTGAGCGTCCGGACGTGACGATGCCGCCGAAATCCTCCGGCTACTTCCCCGGCACCGACGACAAGCATCCGGTCCTGATCACCGAGGCGCAGCCCTCGCTGGAAGACCAGCACCGCTCGCGCGTGCGCCGGTACACCATCATCATGGCCTTCCGCATCCCCTGCCTGGTGCTGGCCGCCATCGCCTACAGCACCTTCAGCAGCGCCCTGCTGTCGATCCTGATCATCGCGGTCTCCATCCCGCTCCCCTGGATCGCCGTCCTCATCGCCAACGACCGTCCGCCGCGTCGCAAAGACGAACCGAGCCGCTGGGACGAGCGCCGCGCCGCGCTGGAAGCTCGGCCGCACAACGCCATCGACAGCTGATCGCCGGGCTGGGCCGCCGGGACACAGCGGCGGGATCGCGAGAGTAGACCCGCCACCCAGTCCCGCTTGCGGATACGATCCACGCCCAACGGGACACCATGGCGGCATCCGCCGCGTAGACCCGCCACCATGTCCCACCGGCGAACGCCGTCCGCGGCCAGCGGGACAACACGGCGCCATCCTCCGCGTGAAGCCTCCAACATGTCCCATTCAGCGCAGCACCGGTGACGGCGGGACATGGCGTCGGGTTCGAGCGAGTAGGGCCGCCGCCATGTCCCACTCACGAATGCCATCAGTGGCCAACGGGACAACACGGCAGCAACCACCGGAAGAAGCCTCCAACACGTCCCATTCAGCGCAGCACCGGTGACGGCGGGACATGGCGTCGGGTTCGAGCGAGTAGGGCCGCCGCCATGTCCCACTCACGAATGCCATCAGTGGCCAACGGGACAACACGGCGGCATCCACCGAGTAGACCCGCCACCGTGTCCCACCGGCGAACGCCGTCCGCGGCCAGCGGGACAACACGGCGCCATCCTCCGGAAGAAGCCTCCAACACGTCCCATTCAGCGCAACACCGGTGACGGCGGGACATGGCGTCGGGTTCGAGCGAGTAGACCCGCCACCGTGCCCGGCCGCGAATGCCATCCGTACCCAACGGGACACCATGGCAGCAACCATCGGGTACACGCGCCACCACGTCCCACCCGCGAACACCGTCCACGCCCAACGGGACACCATGGCGGCATCCGCCGCGTAGACCCGCCACCATGTCCCACCGGCGAACGCCGTCCGCGGCCAGCGGGACAGCACGGCGCCATCCTCCGCGTGAAGCCTCCACCACGTCCCATTCAGGCGCAGCATCGGTGACGGCGGGACGTGGCGGCGCGGCGTCAGGCCTTGCGCCGAATGAATGCGGACATCGCGGCGGCGCCCATCGAGGTCGACCGCCACATGTCGCGCCCGCAAACGCCATCCACGCCACCGGGACTTGGCGTCGGGTTCGAGCGAGTGGGGCCGCCACCATGTCCCACTCGCGAACACGATCCACGCCCAACGGGACGCCACGGCGGCATCCACCGAGTAGACCCGCCGCCATGTCCCGCTCGTGAATGTCGGCCGTACCCAACGGGACACGACGGCGGCATACGGGCTGGTTGGGACTTCGACTTAGGGCCTAGCTGCTGGAGCCCCGACCGTCGGCTGCCCCGTCAGGTGGTGATGCCGAGGTCGGTGCAGGCGCGGGCGCCGCTTTCGAGTGCGCCTTCGATCCAGGCTCGGCCTCGGGTGGAGGTGGCGTCGCCCGCGAAGGCGACCCGCCCGTCCATTTCGGGGGTGCGGGTGTCCGGGCCGATTTCGACCGATTGCCCGGGCAGGTAGATCGCGGCTTCGCCGTTCGCCCAGCGGTCGGTGGCCCAGGAGTGCGAGGCGTAGCCGCCGGTCCACGCGCTGCGGACCGCGGGGCCGTGCACGTCGGCGAGGTGATCGAGGCATTCGGCCGCGCGTTCGGCCGGGAGCAGGCCATCCCAGGCGTGCGCGTCGTCGGCCCAGGTGTAGGAGGCGATGACGACGCCGCCGTCGCCGGTGGGATGGGAGGGGTACACCGTCAGTCGCGGCGGGGCGTCGGTGACGTCGATGCCGCCGTGCCCGGACCACCAGCGGGTGGAGAACTCGAGGAAGGTTTTGGTCGCGGCGTCGTGGTGCAGTTCCGCGATGGCGCGCTGTTTGCCGTAGGACAGGGCCGGTTGGAAGCCGAGGTAGCGCAGCAGCGAATACGGTGCCGCGACCACGATGCGATCGACCTCGACGGTGTCCTCGCCTGCGCCGTACCGCAGTCGCAGCCGCGGATGTCGTCCGTCGACCCCGGTGACCACGGAGTTCGTGATGATCTCTGCCCCAGCGGTTTTCGCGGCTCCGGCCAACTCGACGATCAATCGATCGGTGCCGCCGACGATTTCGACCAGCTCGGTGCCGGGAGCGAGGTTGGTGGCGGTCATGAGGTTGTGGGTCAGACTCAAACCCATGCGGGCGGTGATGCCCTCGATGGAGCCGAGGTGATCGATGCTCGATTCCGAAAGCCCTTGGGCGAGTAGCCAATCCCGCAGGGACATCTCGTCGTAGCGGGCCAGGAAGTCGGTCCACGCCTCGACATCGCTGTCCCGGTTCACGCCCGTGCGCGACAACACCTGATCCAGCAGCGCCCGACCGTGCACCGCTGCGGCACCGAACACTCCCGCGATCGGTGCCGGATCAGTGGTGTACTCGGCCCGGGTCATGGACACGCCACCGGCGCTGACCAGTCGATGCGGGTGGGTCATGTGAAACGGGCGGGTCGGCACACTCAACCGGGCCAGCACTCCCGTGGTGATGGTGTGCGTGGCGGGGATGCGCATCGCACCGGCCTCGCCGTGACCACCGGTGGCCGCGAACGGTTCCCGCAGCGTCCGAATCCGGCCGCCCACCCGGTCCGAGCCCTCGAACACCCGCACCCGATGCCCCGCCCGCGCCAGGATCCACGCTGCGGCCAACCCGGCGGCGCCGGCCCCCACCACAGCGACATCCTGCGGGTTGTCCGTGCGCTTCGGGCCCGCACCGGCAAGCAACTCTCGGTGCAGTGCCCGCACATCGCGACCGGACTCGTCCACACCCACGATGTCCCGGGCGACCAGCCGAGCCCGATCCCGACGAGACGGTGAAATATCGGCACTCCCGGCCGCGGGCCGCAACGCCTCACGACCGGCGAAATGGCCGGAAGCGACCGCACCCCCCGCCGCCCCCAACACCAGCCCGGCCGCACCGGCAGCGGTGTAACGCAACAGATCACGCCGACCAACGGTGTTCTCACGCACGATCCAGCTCCTTTGCTGCGATCCGGTCCACACCACCGAACCGACCATGCGGCCGATCCGCGCTCATAGGGCCACCGACCCACCCTCAGCGCAGACACTGTGTCACACATCACCACCCCAACCCGGGCACCTGAGGTGTGTCGCCGCCGACCAGTCCCGTTCGCCACCCCAACCGCCCCACAAGATCAACTCCGCGACCCCGGTCCATTCGCCGAGATCGGGAGACTGATCGGCGTCACGCCTTGCAGCGGATGAATGTGGACATCACCGCTGCACCCACCGAGCGGGAACGCCATCAAGTCCCACTCGCGAATGCCATCAGCTGCCAACGGGGCAGCACAGCGGCATGCGTCGAGCAGACCCGCCAACATGTCCCGCTCGCGAATCCCGGCCGTGCCCAACGGGACACCACGTCGGCATGCGCCGAGTGTCACCTCCACCACGTCCCACCTGCGGATGCCGACCACGCCCAACGGGACACCACGGCACCATCCACCGAGTGACGCCGCCGTCATGTCCCGTTCGCGCGCAGCAGCAACGCTGGAGGGGACATGGCGGCGGGGCGTTAGGCCTTACGACGGATGAAGGCGGACATTACGGCTGCTGTGGCGCATAAACCGCCGGCCAAGTACCAGGCGAGGTCGTAGGTGCCTTGGACGTCGCGGATGACGCCTGCGCCGGTGGCGGCGATGGCGGCGCCGATCTGGTGGGAGGCGAAGACCCAGCCGAAGGCGACGGGGCCGTCGTTGCCGAACAGTTCACGGCAGAGCATGACGGTGGGTGGGACGGTGGCTACCCAGTCGAGGCCGTAAAAGATGATGAAGACCCAGAGGCTGGGTTGGGTGTGGGGGCCCAGCAGCGACGGCAGGATGAGCAGGGACAGGCCGCGCAGCACGTAGTAGCCGATCAGTAGGTAGCGCGGGTCGATGCGGTCGGTCAGCCAACCGGAGGCGATGGTGCCCGCCACGTCGAAGATGCCGACCACGGCGAGCAGGCTCGCGGCGGCGGTCGGCGGCATGCCGTGGTCGTGCGCGGCGCTGACGAAATGGGTGCCGACGAGACCGTTGGTCGACGCCCCGCAGACCGCGAAACCACCTGCCAGCAGCCAGAACCCGGGTGTGCGCGCGATCTTGGCCAGCACCGTCAGTGCGCGGAACGCGCCGACCGCAGCCGGTGTGCGAACGCCGACCACGCTGCCCGGCTCCGCGCCGTACGCGGTGACCCCGACATCACTCGGATAATCCCTGATGAACAGCAACACCAGCGGCACGACCGCCAGCGCCGTCCCTGCGACGATCAGCGACGGCAGCCGCCAGCCGTGCTCGTGCGCCAGCATCGACACCAGCGGCAGGAACACCAGCTGACCGGTCGCACCCGCCGCCGTGAGCACCCCGGTCACCAGTCCGCGCTGCCGCACGAACCAGCGGCCGGTGATGGTCGCCACGAACGGCATCGACATCGACCCGACGCCGACACCCACCAGCAGACCCCAGGTCAGCATCAGATGCCACGGCTGGGTCATGAACACGGTGAGCCCCGCGCCTGCCGCGACGAGCACCAGCGCCCCCGACACCACCTTGCGGATGCCGAACCGGTCCATCAGCGCCGCCGCGAACGGCGAAATCAACCCGTACAACAGCAGATTCAGCGAGACCGCCGCGCCGATCGTGCCGTGCGACCAGCCGAACTCCGCGTGCAGCGGATCCATCAGCACACTGGGCACCGAGCGGAACGCGGCCGCACCGAGCAGCGCGACGAAGCCGACCCCCGCCACGATCCACGCCGGATGCGGACCGCGCCGGGCCACGGTGTCGTGCAACGGTACTGGCGGTGGTGTCTGCAGCTCGGTCACCCGCTGAGCGTGCCGGAAATTCGGCCGCGCAACGAGCGGCCGGAAGGCCACAAAACACCAAGATCGTGCCAGTACCGGCGACACGCCAATCTGCTCGACACCGCGCGTCGCTTTCCCTATGGTGGCTGCGGGTACAAGACAGGAGTGAACATGATTCGGTGGATCTGGGCTTTCCTGGACCGCCCCGCACAGCGCTTCGACGACTGCGCGAAGTTCTGGTCCACGGTCACCGGTACCGAACTATCGGCTCGCCGCGGCGAGCACGACGAATTCCTCACGCTGCTCCCCGATCCCGCGCTGTTCGCGGCGGCGGGCGTGAAGATGCAGGCGGTGACTGGTCTCGGCGGCGTCCATCTCGACCTCGACGTCGACCACATCCCGACCGCCGTGCGCACCGCGCTCGACCTCGGCGCCGAACTGGTTGCGAATCACCCGGACTACGCCGTCCTGCGCTCCCCCGGCGGCCAGACCTTCTGCCTCACCCCGAGCGGTCGCGGCCGAGGCACCCCCGCCCCCGCCACGAAAGCGCCCGACGGCACCCTCAGCCGCCTCGACCAGGTGTGCCTGGACATCGGCCCCGCCGACCACGCCGCCGAAACGGACTTCTGGAAGACGTTGACCGGCTGGAACTTCGAGCAAGGCAGGCTGCCCGAGTTCGCAAGTCTGCGCGCCGCCGAATCCCTCCCCATCCACCTCCTACTCCAACGCCTCGAGAACGACCGCCCCACCAGCGCGCACATCGATCTGTCCTCCTCGGACATCGACGCCACCGCCCGCTGGCACGAAACCCTCGGCGCCACAGTGATAGATCGCTACGAACACTGGATCGTCATGCACGACCCCGCAGGCGCCACCTACTGCATCACCGCCCGAGACCCCAGAGGCGTCTGACCCATCGAGCAGAGTCATATGGTCGCCGAAAGATCTTGGATACCGACCAGATGACTCTGCTCGATCCCCAAGATTTCGCTACCGCGGCCCAGCACTATCCGACTGCTCCCCGGGCGCGCGCAGCTGCTCGCGAGAGCACCACCTGCGAAGTCGGCCGAGTAAGCGGTGGCAGAGTACCGATGTGCCTACGAACCGATCGACGACCACCGGATCCCTGCTCACCGCGCTGTGCCCGGAGCTCCGGACGGCGCTGACCAGGGTCGGCTACGACGCCGACACTCTGCTGGAGGTACTCGGCGAGGACGTGCACGCGGCACTGGGCCGATCGGAACCGGTCCCGGTGCGCCGTGCCGCGCGCGACGCCGGAGAACTGGGCACGCTCATCCGGTTGCTGCTACTCGGCGACGCACTGCCCGAACGCGATGTCGCGGCCGCACTGCTGCCGGTAGATATCGACCGGGCGGTGGCGGCGGGCCTGCTCGACCGGGACGGCGACACCGTCCGCGCCGCGCTCGACCTGCGTCCCCTCGATGCCGGAGCGGGCACCCGCTGGATCCTGTCCGATCTCGACGACTCGATGCACCGGCGCACCCTCACCGAAGAACACGTGCTCGGTGTCGGCCACGCCTCCCTCTCCCTGCTGCGCGCCACCCCGACCCGCAAGGTCGGCTCGGTGCTCGACCTCGGCACCGGCTGCGGCGTGCAAGCCGTGCACGCCGCCTCCTACGCGAGCCAGGTGACCGCCACCGACGTGAACACCCGCGCGCTGTGGCTCGCCGAAGCCACCGCCGCACTCAACGGACTCGATATCGAACTGCTCGAAGGCTCTTGGTTCGAACCGGTCGTGGGCCGCCGCTTCGACCAGGTGGTGGCGAACCCGCCGTTCGTCGTGGGTCCCGCCCGGATCGAGCACACCTACCGCGATTCCGGGCTCGCCCTCGACGGCGCCAGCGAATTGGTAATCGGACAGGCTGCGGACCTGCTCGCCCCCGGCGGCACCGCCGCGATGCTGGCCGCCTGGGTGCATGTGGACGGCGAGGATTGGCGGCACCGGGTGTCGTCGTGGCTGCCCGCGCACGGCGTCGACGCCTGGGTGGTGCAGCGCGACGTCGCCGACCCCGCCCTCTATGTCGGCACCTGGCTGCGGGACGCGGGCCTCGACCCGCGCGACCCGGCCGCGCAGGCCCGCGCCGAGCAGTGGCTCGACGCCTTCACCGCGGCCGACGTCGAGGGCATCGGCTTCGGCTTCGTCTATCTGCGCGCCATCGACGCCCCGACCGAACTGCTCGCCGAGGATCTCACGCACGGCTTCGACGACCCGCTCGGCGACGAGGCGACCCGCTACTTCGAGCGTTCGGCCTGGCTGCGCGCCGTGGCCGGTGACGAAAAACTGGCCTGGACTTCACGTTTCGTGGTGGACCCGGCAACCGCGCTGGAACGCGTCGCGCTGCCCGGCCCGGACGGCTGGGCCGAGCAGGTCGCGCGGGTGCACCGCGGTGACGGGCCGCGCTGGCAGCACGAGGTGGACGAGACAACCATCTCGCTGCTGGCGGGAATGCGCGCGGACGGCCTGCCGTTGTACGAACTGATCGAACTGCTGGCGGTTGCCCACGGATCTGCCGAAGTGACCACGGAGTCGCGGCCGAAGCGTTGTCCGTGGTGGCCGGACTGGTCCGCCACGGATTGGTGCGGCCCGTGTAAATCCGGCGATCGCGGGTAGGTCGGTGCAGGCACCGGACAGCAGGCGTTCCACCGCTGGGAGCTTCTCAGGAACTTCTCAGACGAGAGTGAGGAAAACCGCACGTCAAAGCGGTTTATCTGAGCCACGACGGGGAACTTTATCTCTGTCGGGTCCGTTGTTCGGAGTGAGACACCACCGACAGGAGGCAAGTCATGACAAGCCCCGCCACCACTCGTGTGCGCATCAGCGATTCGGACCTCGACGCCCAGAGCCCCGCAGCCGATCTGGTACGCGTGTACCTGAATGGAATCGGCCGCACTGCGCTGCTCACGGCCGCCGACGAGGTCGAATTGGCCAAGCGTATCGAGGCGGGCCTCTATGCCCAGCACCTGCTGGAGACCGGCAAACGTCTGTCGGCCACCCGCAAGCGTGATCTGGCCCTCATCGTTCGCGAAGGCCAGGCCGCACGGTCGCACCTGCTGGAAGCCAACCTCCGCCTCGTGGTCTCCCTCGCCAAGCGCTACACCGGCCGCGGCATGCCGCTGCTGGATCTCATCCAGGAAGGCAACCTGGGTCTGATCCGCGCCATGGAGAAGTTCGACTACGCCAAGGGCTTCAAGTTCTCCACCTACGCCACCTGGTGGATCCGGCAAGCCATCACCCGTGGCATGGCCGATCAGAGCCGCACCATCCGGCTGCCCGTCCACCTGGTCGAACAGGTGAACAAGCTGGCCAGGATCAAGCGGGAACTGCACCAGCAGCTCGGCCGCGAGGCCACCGACGCGGAACTGGCGAACGAGTCCGGCATCCCGGTCGAGAAGATCTCCGATCTGCTCGATCACAGCCGCGACCCGGTCAGCCTGGACATGCCGGTCGGCAACGACGAAGAGGCCCCGCTCGGCGACTTCATCGAAGACTCCGAGGCCACCTCCGCCGAGTCCGCGGTGATCGCTGGACTGCTGCACCACGATGTGCGCAGCGTCCTCGCCACCCTCGACGAGCGCGAGCAGCAGGTCATCCGCCTGCGCTTCGGTCTCGACGACGGCCAGCCGCGCACCCTCGACCAGATCGGCAAGCTCTTCGGGCTCTCCCGCGAGCGCGTCCGCCAGATCGAGCGCGAGGTCATGTCGAAGCTGCGCAAGGGCGAGCGGGCCGACCGTCTCCGCGCCTACGCCAGCTGACCCCCGTGCCGGAACCTTCCGGCCCCATAACGACGCCGGGCTCCCCGAGACCGGCCCGGCGTCCAGACCTGGTGACCCTCGCCGGTCACCTGCCAACGCCGGCCGGTGCCGCGTATCTCCGCCCCCTCCGGGATAGCGCGAGCCGGTCGGCGTGAATTGTGCCGGGCCGTCCAATTCTGTGACGGCCCAACGACTCCCGGCAGCCGCTCAGCTGCTGGATGCGTCAACCTTCCGATAGTGCTCTGCCAGCGCGCCGAACGCTGCCTTGGGCTCCCAGGGCATCTCCGGGTAGACCTGCCCGAGGCCGGCATCCAGGACTTTGACAATGCCGTAGCTGGCCAAGTCCAAGTCGTTCCTCGGGTCGCCGTCGGGACGGTGCACATGGTCGTAGAGCGCGAAGAGGAACACGAAAGCGGCATCGACACCCTCGGCGTCGAAGATCTCCAGGAGTTCCCGCACGTACGCCGCCTGACCCGCCTCGTCGCGCGCGTAAACGCCGTTCAGTCGCACCGGGCCCTTGGCGTCGTACTCGACGATCTCCAGTCCCTGTGCGCCACGGTCGCCCGCGCCGCGGTAAGTGGCCGCACCGAACTCCGTGATCGCCAGCGGCTTTCCCTGCGCCACCAGCGCACGCACGCCGGCAGTGAACTGGTCGGCGACCGCAGCCGAGCGGTAGAGGTCCACCGAGACGATGTCGAACAGGTCCCAGTCGACGCGGTCGAGCGGGATCGACGCATAGGTGACCTTGCCGCCGAAATGCGTGCGAACAACCGAAACCGCTGTGCGGAGGACGTCGTTGACGCGTTCGCCGACCTCGCTGATCCGCTCGTTCCTGCCGTCCGGCCGCAGTAATACCTCCAAGCGTTCCTCGACCGTGTCGCCGGGCAGGAAGCCTTTGTTCATCAGGCTCAGTTCCGCGCCGGTCACGAAGACCACGTCGGCTCCACGTTTTCTGAGCCGCTCCGCGCGCACAGCGCAGTCCGTGAACAGCGCCAGCATGTCGTCGGCCGACAGTTCCAGCGGGTAGGGCGAGAACCACACGGCCAAGCCGAGATCGGCGGCACATGACGCGACCAGTTCCAGGCGGTCGGGGTCACCGCCGATCACCCGGACGGCGTTGCAGTGCAGATCGTCGCGGATGATGCGCAGCTCGCGCTCGACCATCGCCGGATCGAACAGTTTGCGTGAGGACGCTCCGTTCCGCAGGAAACCGGTGTCGTAGCTGATGCCTTTGAGTCGCACGGCGAATCACTTCCTTCATTTAGGGTACTTGACGTACCTTAAATCTCGCGGCGCTTGCCACGCAACAGTCGATATAAGGTACTTTCGGTTCCCAACTACCAGTTCGAGCAGCGGGGGATGTGATGAAGCCGGAAGCGGGGCCGACACGGCGACGCGGGGCCGACCTGGAGGATGCGATCCTGCGGGCCGCCGCCGACGAACTCATCGAATCCGGGTACGCCGGCCTGACCATGGACAAGGTGGCGACCCGCGCGGGCACCAACAAGAACGCGCTGTATCGCCGCTGGCCGAACCGGCTCGCCCTCGGCATCGCCGCCTATCGACAGCTGACCACGACGGTCCGGCCCCCCGACACCGGCGAGTTGCGCGGCGACGTCCTCGAGTTACTGCGCCGCGCCAACCGCCACTGGAGTTCGCCACTAGGCGCGATCCTTCGCGAACTCATGGCAGCCGCCGGTGGCGCCGCCGAACTCCTCGCACAGCTGCCCGATCAGTCCGTCGACGCCACCGCGCCCCTCTGGCTCACCGTGCTGGGCCGCGCGGTCGCCCGCGGCGAATGCGCCCCCGAAGCCCTGCGCCCCCGCGTCGCCACCGTAGCAATCGTCTTGCTACGCAACGAGTTCGTCACCCGAGGCCTCCCCACCGCCCCCGACGACGTCCTCATCGAAATCGTCGACGAGGTCTACCTCCCCCTGATCCGCCACCGCGGCCCCACCCCCTCTTGACCGGACCGGATTCCGGCACGCCCACAACCACTTTCCCAGTCGGCCACGCAGCAACGGCGGCGAAACGGCTCGCGACCGGTCGGCCATGGATGTGCGTGCCAGGACCCAGCGGGTCAGCCGAGGCGGCGGGGGCCTGTGTCGAAGCGGCTTGGTTCGGGGCCGATTCGGCCGCGGGCGTAGAGGATTTCGGCGGAGTTGGTGGAGGCCAGGACGGGGTCGAAGGAGAGTTCGCGCATGTGGGGGAGGTCGTCGAAGAGGGCTGAGATGCGTTGGGCGAGTTCGGCTAGGGCGGCCTTGTCTACGCGGGGGCTGGCGGGGGTGCCGGAGAGCAGGGGGGCTGCGCGGGGGGCGTCGATCAGGGCGGTTGCCTCGTCGGCGGTGAGGGGTAGGGCTCGGTAGGCGCGGTCGCCGAGGAGTTCGATGATCAGGCCGGAGAGGCCGAATTCGATGACCGAGCCGAAGGACGGGTCATCCTGGACGCGCAGGACGCAGCCGACGCCCTTGGTGGCCATCTTCTGGATGTGCAGCACCGGGTCGCCACACAGTTCGACCAGGTCCGCGTACGCCTGCCGCACCGCTTCGGGGCGCCACAGGTCCAGCCGGACACCGGTGAGATCCGGTCGGCGGCGCCACAATTCGCCGGTCGCCTTGGCCGCGACGGGGTAGCCGAGTTCTTCGGCCGCGGCGACCGCCTCGTCGGCGCTGCGCACCTCGCGGAACTCCACCACCGAAATGCCGTAGCAGCCGAGCAGTTCGACGGTTTCCAGGTCGGTGAGCCGGCGGCCGCCTGATTCGGCCATCCACTGCGCCACCAGCGTGCGCGCCCGTTCGGTGTCGATCCCGTCCGGGCGCATCACCTGCGACACCGGTCTGGTTCGCCACTCCGCATAGCGACGGACCCGAGCCAGCGCCCGTGCGGCGCGCTCCGGGTCGGGATACGAAGGAATCGATCCGCGGACGGCCGTCGCACCCGCGCCGCGGACCGCCAACAGATGCGGAATGCCCTGTTCGGCAATGAAAGTGGTCAGAATCGGTTTGCCCGAGTCAGGGACCGCCGCCGCGGCCTCGCGGATGGCATCGGCGAAACCGGCCATCGGCAGCGGGACCGGTGGCGCGAAAACCACTAGCACCGAGTCGATGTCCGTCGATTGCAGCGCCGCCACCGTCGCGTCGAAGTAGGCGCCTGGAGTCGCCTGCGGTCCCAGGTTCACCGGGTCGCCGACCGTTAGCCCCTCGCTCTGCGCGGCATCGACGGCCAGCCAGTTCAGCGCCGCACTGTTGCCGACCACCGCCAACCGGGAGCCGCCGGGGAGCGGCTGATAGCCGAGCAGTGCGGCGCAGTCGAACAGCTCCGAGATGGAGTCGACCTGCACGATTCCCGCCTGCGCGAACAGGTCTCGCACGATCGAGCGGTCCATATCGCCCGCCGGTTGAGCGGCGTGGCGACCGCTACTCACCGCGACGATCGGTTTGGTCCTGGCCACGCGGCGCGCGATCCGGGAGAACTTGCGCGGGTTACCGAAACTCTCGAGGTAGAGCAGCACGACGTCGGTATCCGGGTCGGTGTCCCAGTATTGGAGCAGGTCGTTGCCGGACACGTCGGCGCGGTCGCCGGCCGACACGAATGTCGACAGTCCCAGATTCCTGGCCGCGGCCTCACCGAGGATGGCCGCCCCCAACGGCCCGGACTGACAGAAGAATCCGATCCGCCCGCGGCTGGGCAGCACCGACGCCAGCGTCGCGTTGAGCGCCACGTCGGGATCGGTGTTCACGATGCCGAGCGCGCTCGGCCCGACGACCCGCATCCCGTGTCCCCGTGCGGCGGCGACCAATTCCTGCTCGGCTGTCCCGCCCGCGACACCGGTCGTGTCGAAGCCGGCGGTGAGCACCACAAGCCCTTTGACGCCCTTGGCCATACAGTCGTCCAGCACCGAGCCGATCGCCTCCGGCGGCACCGCGACCACCGCGAGGTCGACCTCGTCGGGGATCTCCCGCACCGTCGCGTAGGCCCGCACCCCGCGCACCGAGCGCCGATTCGGGTTCACCGGGAACACCGGACCTTGGAACACACCGGACAGCAGGTTGTTCAGCACCGCGCCGCCCACCCGGCCGGTGCTCGGTGTCGCGCCGATCACCGCGACCGATCGCGGGGTGAGCAGATTGCCCACGCTGCGCGCCTCGGAGGCCCGCTCGCGCGAATCCCGTACGGAGAGCAGGGCTTCGGTGGGGTCGATGGCGAACTCCAGGTGCAGCACCGACCCGTCCCTGCTGCGCTCCACCTGATAGCCCGCGTCCCGGAAGACCGTCACCATGGTGGTGTTCTCCGCGAGCACCTCGGCGACGAAGGTCTCGATCTTGTTCTCGGCGGCGGCACCGGCCAAGTGCTCCAACAGGATCGAGCCGAGCCCACGGCCTTGATGCGCGTCGGCCACCACGAACGCGACCTCCGCGGACCGCCGCCCGTCCCGGTCCAGCAGTTCATACCGGCCCACCGCGACGATCGCGGTGCCGAGCACCAGCACCAGGCCGACCCGGTCGTGATAGTCGACATGGGTGGTCCGGTACAGATCCTTCGGCGAGATCCGCGGGTACGGCCCGAAATAACGCAGATACCTGGTGCGATCGGACAGCGCGGCGTGGAACTCCTGCATCGCCTCGGCGTCGTCCGGCGTGATCGGCCGCAGCCGGACCACGCCGCCGTCGGAGGCGAGCACGTCGGCGAACCAGTGCTGCGGCGGCGGAGGCGGGACCGCCGGTGTGTCCGGAGTGTCTACGGGGTCAGTCACGAGGGTCCTCCGGGTCCAGGCCGAGCAGCCCGAAAGTCGCTCGGCGGGTGGCCAGCACGGCCGTGTCGATGGCGCGTTGGGCGCGGTCGAAGCGCGCGTCCCCAGTCTCCCCCGTGCCGCCAGGGCCATCCCACGGGCGGTAGGCGATGTCGCCGCCGTCACCCATGGTGCGCGGCGGTTCGACCTTCGGCGCCGCCGCGCGAACCTGGTCGATCCACTGCTGGGGGATCTCGGTCTCCGGTGCGATGGCGCGGTCGAGCGCGGTGGCCAGCAGGTGCGTCCATGCCCGCGGCACCACCCGGATCAGCCCGTAACCGCCACCTCCGACGGCGAGCCAGCGCCCTTCGGCGTACTGGTCGGCCAGGTCGCGCATGGCGCGGAAGGCGGCGCGCTGGCCGTCCACGGTGAGTTCCAGATCAGCCAGGGGGTCCTCCCGGTGGGTGTCCACCCCGCATTGGCTGACCACGATCTGCGGGCGGAACGCCGCCACCGCACCGGGCACGACCGCGTGAAAACCGCGCAACCACTGGGCGTCTCGGGTGCCGGGCAGCAGCGGCAGATTGATCGCGCTCCCCTCGGCGGCGCCCGCGCCCGTCTCCTCGGGCCAGCCGGTGTTCGGCCAGAGGGTCGCCGGGTGCTGGTGTAGCGAAACAGTGAGCACCCGCGGGTCGGCGTAGAACGCGCGCTGCACCCCGTCACCGTGGTGCACGTCGACATCGAGGTAGACGATGCGGTCGAAGCCGTGATCCAGCAGCCAGGAGATGGCCACCGCCGCATCGTTGTACACGCAGAACCCGGATGCCGAGTCCGCCATCGCGTGGTGCATGCCGCCGCCGATACTCACCGCACGCCTGGTCCGGCCCTCGGCGATCTCCTTTGCCGCGGCCAGTGTGCCGCCGACGATCACCGAGGCCGCCTGATGCATGCCAGGGAACACCGGGTTGTCCGGTGACCCCAGACCGAACGGCGGGGCCTGCGGCGAACCGGCGGGCGCCGTGACGTGCTCGACCGCGTCGATGTACTCGGCGGTGTGGATGCGCAACAAGTCGGCGCGATCGGCCGCTGCGGGTGCCAATAGCTCGACACCGTCGAGTAATCCGAGACTTTCGGCGAGCGCCATGGTGAACTTCAGGCGCGCAGGTTTCATCGGATGCTGCGGAGTCCAGGTGTAGTCGAGAAACCGGTCGGTCCACACGACAGTTCCTGGGCTGCGCTGTTCGCCGGGTGGCGCCGGACGTTCGCCGCGCGGTGCAGTGGCCATGCTCGCAACGCTACGCGGGAAGGTACGGACCCTGTCGAACGTTGGTATGCAGTAGAAATACAGATAAGTGCGATCGCGGCGGCTAGCCGTGCGCCGAACGGAATCCCGCATTGCCGCCGACCATGCGGCGCGACGCCGTCCGGCGCAGGGCCGTGTCGGTGTGCGTAGGTAGAATTCGTGCCGACGAAGGGGTAACTGGTGAAAGATCTGGTCGACACCACGGAGATGTATCTCCGTACCATCTACGACCTCGAGGAGGAGGGCGTGGTGCCCCTGCGTGCTCGCATCGCCGAGCGCCTCGAACAGAGTGGACCGACGGTGAGCCAAACTGTCGCTCGGATGGAGCGCGACGGTTTGCTGCTGGTCGCCGGAGACCGTCATCTCGAACTGACCGAGAAGGGCCGCAGCATGGCGGTCGCCGTGATGCGCAAGCACCGGCTCGCCGAACGACTGCTCGTCGACATCATCGGCCTGGACTGGCAGAACGTGCACGCCGAGGCCTGCCGCTGGGAACACGTGATGAGCGAGGACGTCGAACGGCGTCTGGTCGAGGTGCTCAACCACCCGACCACCTCCCCCTACGGCAACCCGATCCCCGGCCTGGACGAGCTGGGCATCGCGCCGCCGGCCTCCGCCGAGGAAACCTTGGTTCGGCTCTCGGATCTGCCGCAGGGTCAGGTGCACGCCGTGGTCGTGCGCAGGCTGGCCGAGCACATCCAGACCGACCCCGAGGTCATCGGTCAGCTGCGTGAGGCGGGCGTGGTGCCCGACGCGCGCGTGACCGTCGAGAACAAGCCGGGCTCGGTGGTCATCACCGTGCCGGGCCACGACGGGTTCGAGCTGTCCGACGAGATGGCGCACGCCGTCCAGGTCAAGCTGGTCTGACGCGTGAAACTTCTGGTCACCGGTGGTGCCGGGTACGTCGGCGGGGTCTGCGCGCAGGTGCTGCTCGAAGCAGGTCATGAGGTCGTCGTGGTCGACGACCTGTCCACCGGCAATGCCGAGGGCGTCCCGCCCGCCGCTCGCTTCGTCGAGGGCGATATCGCGCAGGCCGCGACCGCCCTGCTCGGGGCCGAATCCTTCGACGGCGTCCTGCATTTCGCGGCGCAATCGCTGGTCGGCGAGTCGGTGCAGCAGCCGGAGAAGTACTGGCACGGCAATGTGGTGAAGACCTTCGAACTGCTCGAGGCGATGCGCAAGGCGGGCACGCCACGACTGGTCTTCTCCTCCACCGCAGCCGTCTACGGCGAACCAGAACAGGTCCCGATCACCGAGGACGCGCCGACCCGGCCCACCAACCCGTACGGTGCGTCGAAGCTCGCCATCGATCACGCCATCACCTCCTACTCGATCGCGCACGGACTGGCGGCGACCAGCCTGCGCTACTTCAATGTCGCCGGCGCCTACGGTGGCCTCGGCGAAAACCGCGTGGTGGAAACACATCTCATTCCGCTGGTGCTGCAGGTCGCGCTCGGACATCGCAAGGCGATCTCCGTCTTCGGCACCGACTGGCCGACTCCGGACGGCACCGCCGTGCGCGACTACATCCACATCCGCGACCTCGCCGAGGCTCACCTGCTGGCCCTGGCCACCTCCGAGCCGGGCACCCACCGCATCTACAACCTCGGTAGCGGCACCGGATTCTCGGTCCGCGAAGTGATTTCGGCGTGCGAACGGGTCACGGGCCTGCCCATCGCGGCCCAGGACGCCCCCCGCCGACCGGGCGACCCGGCGACCCTCATCGCCTCCAGCGAGCGGGCCATCGCCGACCTCGGCTGGCACCCGGAGCACAACGATCTCGACGAAATCGTTTCCGACGCCTGGGATTTCCTCCAGTCCCTCGGTTCCCGCGCGCACAGCGCTCGCTGAGCACCCGCGTCCCGCATCGACCGGGGCAGCACGGCCGTCCACCTCCGCCGAGCTGCCCCGGTCGTCTGCTTCGTACCCGCGGGACCCAAAGGATCGACTGTCGCCGAGCACTGGTCCGCGCCCGGTGGGTCGTCCACGCCGCTGTTCATCGTGTGCCCTTCGCGGACACAACCGGCGTAGCGGCCCGCGACGGTGCCGACCCGCGAGCCAACTCGGTGACCGCTGGAGACCGACAGCACAACCCCGTATCGGGCTGGGGCTTCACGGGGCCGGAGAACCCAGATCGATACCGAGGTCCGCAGCCGTGTCGTAACCGCTGCGGGCCAAGCGACGCAGTTGGTCGGGACGCATACCGAGGTGCAATGAGGTCTCCAACAGTGTCGCCAAAGGGTGATCGGGGTCGGCATCCAACGCGGCGTCCAGTGCGATGCCGGCGAGTGGTCCGTCGCCGCGCACATAGGCGCTGTACCCGAGCAGTGCTGCCGCTTCGGCTCGATCGCGACCGGTCAAGGCGCGGGTCAGGGCCGCCCACAAACCCTCGGCGGCGACGGCGTGATCGCCGACGGCCAAGGCGAACATGGTGTCGCGGACCGCTCGATCCCGCAGGGCCGCAGCGAGTTCCGCGATCTCGGGCACCATGAGTTGCCCACCGGATTCGGTGTTCGCGATCTGCCACAGCACATAGTCGAGCGCTTCCCTGCTGTAGGAGCTCGGATCACCGCGCCGCACCGCCCGCGCATACCGATCACGAGCCACGGCGACCGCACTGTCCAACAGCGACGCCACCTGATCTTGCAACTCGACGTCCTCCACCACCATCGCCGTCAGTTCCGCTCTGGAGCCGCGCACGTGCTTGCCGTCGAGCACGTTCGACAGCGCGACCACCGAGGTCGCCGGATCCGGCAGCGCCCCACGCCGATCCGGGCCGAGCAAGCTCCACCAGCCTTCCTCGGGCTCGATCGCACACACCGCCCACGCGCCGGCCAGCGCGATATCGTGCGCGGCGAGCCGCCGGTCCAGCGCGTCGATCAACACCTCGAATCGCCCGGTGCCGCAATGCTCCCCGATCTCCGAGCGGTGCTCCGTGGGTTCCACGGCCCGATCATCGACCACCACCGCCAGCACCTCGGCCACGTCATCGTGCGCGCAGATCTGCATCACACATTTCGCCACCATCCCGGCCCGCAGCCTGCGCCGCCCACCGTCCTGGTCCAGATCGAACCGCACCACCGCGTCGATGATCGCCCCGCCGCCGCGCCCCGGCGCCGACCGCAACACCAGCACAACCAGCGACCGCTCCGGTGGAAACCCGATCATCGCCGGCACCGCCGCGATCAACTCCCCCGGCTCATCCACGTGCACAGCACTATCCGGCACGTCCGCCTCGAACGGTGGCGCCTGATCGGCACACACCACCATCCGCCCGTGCTCGGCCAGCTCGAACACGTCCCCCTCGTTCAGCGCGCCGAACCCGGCATCCAGCGAATCGCCGATCCGCTCGATCTCCGCATCGAACAGGGACGCACCGGCCTGATCGATATCCGCAGCGAGCACTGCATCTTCCGCTCGTACGGGGTCACCCCGTCGCACTGTGTCGTCTGTCCGGCCGGGATTTACGCCGAGCACGGCCGCCCCGGTCAGGTCGATATCAGCGGGGAGCGTGGCGTCTTCCGCCCGCGCAGCACTTTCCAACCACGCAGCGTCCGCCCGCACATCGGCTTCCGGTCGCACGTTGTCTTCAGGTCGCACAGTGGCACCCGCCCGCCCAGCGTCGCGGACTCGCTCGATGGCTTCCCCCAGCACTGTTGTGACATCCGGATCTGTATCAGAGGTGAGCACGACGCCGCCCAGTCGTACGGTGTCGTCGGGCTGACTGCCATCGTCGGAAGAAGTACTGCCAACGGGGTTCTCGCTACCGTCGAATCGCCCGTCACCGTCCGCCCGCTCCGTACCGTCCTCCTCCTTCTCACCTCCCGGCCGAAGAAACTCGCACGATCGCATCGCCGCAGCGAGACTCACGGGCGCTCGGGAACTGGATTTGCCGCGCAGCAGCGACGGACGCGCACAGAAAAGCTCATCGCCGGTCGCCCCGGCATCGCTGTGCTCGGAATCGGCCTGTGCCGCAGCACGACCGGTGGGTCGAGGGTTCGAGGGAGTGGTCATGGCGTCGAGACTGCCCGCCACCCGCACCGAGCACGCCACGCTGACCAGCCGGTTCAGTCACCCTGGGGAATTCCCCCGCGCTGTGGACAACTCAACCGCGGCGGCCCGTCACCACCACTCACCTGTCCGCGAGAACTGCTATCGTCCCGCGCCGGCTACCCGCCGCACCGCCGTGGTGAACAGCTCGTCCACCGCCGCCACATCCGGCTCGGCCCCGGAAAAAGACATATACGTCACAGTGATTCGCACATCGCCGACCTGCCCGACCGCCGTCCGCATCGTCTCGGTCAACCCGGCCCCACCGACATCCGGAGTCACCGTCCGCCGCAATGCCAGCGCATCGTCCGCTTCGATCGACGGCGCGGGCACGAGCTCGGTCGCCACGGTCGTCAGCGCCCCACCCCGGCTGACCCGCACCGACGCACACTGTTTCAGCTGGCTGCGCAGCGCGGCGAGCGGCTGCTCGGTCCGCGTCAATTCCAGCGTCAGGGTGGCGCGCGTGGCATCGTCGGTACCGACGGCGATCTCAGTCTTGTTGGCCCCGAACACCTGCTGCGGCGGCGTACATCCCTCCGGCTGCACCCGCGCACCCCGTCCGGCTCCGGTCAGATCCCCGGCCGCTTGCGCCGCCGCTTCGGGCGGCAGTACCACCGCCGGATACCTGGCCGGAAACTGCGCCGGTTCGACCAGCAAAGCCGACAGCGCGGCACCCACATGCCGCGTCACCACCGTCTGCTCGACCGCGACCGGATGACCGGCCACCGTCGCCCCACACCCGGCGAGCAACCCCGCACACGCCGCGGCCATGGCGAAGCTCACCCCCCTGCGCGCCGAATCCGCCACAGTCACCCGACCCACTGTGCCAAACTCCCGGTGCCCACCCGCCTCGCCACGCCGCCCCACCGGGAATGCGCGGGGCGCCGATGCTGTTGGCTCGTCGTATGGGTCGGTGTCCTGCCCGTGCTCGGTGACAGTCACCGGCATGGGGGACAATGGACATGGTCCCCGTCTCGGACGCCGCTCGTCTCGAACGACTCAGGTGTCGAACGCCCGAGCAGCAGCCGTGCCGGCGGACCCGCGCAGGAAGGAGTACGCGATGGACCACGAGTCGCGAATGTACGAACTGGAGTTCCCAGCTCCGCAGCTGTCGTCCGACGACGGCGCGGGTCCGGTCCTGGTGCACGGACTGGAAGGTTTCACCGATGCGGGGCATGCGGTGCGGCTGGCCACCACGCACCTGCGCGAGAGCCTCGAAAGCGAACTGGTCGCCTCGTTCGATGTGGACGAGCTGCTCGACTACCGCTCGCGGCGCCCGCTCATGACGTTCAAGACCGACCACTTCTCCGAGTACGCCGAGCCCGAGCTCAACCTCTGGGCCCTGCGTGACACGGCGGGTACCCCGTTCCTGCTGCTCGCGGGCATCGAGCCGGACCTGCGCTGGGAGAAGTTCACCACCGCGGTCCGCCTGCTCGCCGAGCAGCTCGGCGTGCGGCGCAGCATCGGCCTCAGCGCCATCCCGATGGCGATCCCGCACACCCGTCCGCTCGGCGTGACCGCGCATTCCTCGGACCGCGATCTCATCCCCGAGCATCAGCGCTGGCCCGGTGAGTTGCAGGTGCCCGGCAGCGCGTCCTCGCTGCTGGAATACCGGATGTCCCAACACGGTCACGAGTCGGTCGGCTTCTCCGTGCATGTGCCGCACTACCTCGCGCAGACCGCCTACCCCGAGGCCGCGCAGACCCTGCTGGAGAACGTCGCCGACAACGCGGGCCTCGACATCCCGCTCGCCGCACTCGGCGAGGCGGCGGCCAGGGTGCGCGAACAGGTCAACGAGCACATCGCCGGAAACTCCGAGGTGGAGACCGTCGTGCACGCGCTGGAGCGCCAGTACGACAGCTTCGTCACCGCTCAGGAACGCCAGTCGAGCCTGCTCGTCGGTGACGGCGAACTGCCCAGCGGCGACGAACTCGGCGCGGAATTCGAGCGCTTCCTCGCCGAGCAAGGCGGCTACGAGGGCGAGGAAGGCCCGGAACCGGGCGAACAGCGGTAGCAAGCCCGTATGCGGCAGCCCGTAGGGTGTTCGGAGTGGATCTGACCGAGCTGCTGGAGATACCGGGAACCGACGCCGACGCGCTGTACGAGTCCTTCGGGGCGTGGGCGGCCGAGCAAGGCACCCCGCTGTATCCGGCGCAGGACGAGGCGCTGATGGAGTTGGCGTCGGGATCCAATGTCATCCTCGCGACGCCGACGGGCTCCGGTAAGTCCCTGGTAGCGGTCGGCGCCCACCTCATCGCGCTGGCCCAGGGCAAACGCACCTACTACACCGCGCCGATCAAAGCGCTGGTCAGCGAGAAATTCTTCGCCCTGTGCGAGGTTTTCGGCGCTGACCGCGTAGGCATGGTCACCGGCGACGCCGCGGTCAACGCCGACGCACCGATCATCTGCGCCACCGCGGAAATCCTCGCGAACCTCGCCCTGCGCGAGGGTTCGGCGGCCGATGTCGGCCAGGTCGTGATGGACGAATTCCACTTCTACGCCGACCCCGACCGCGGCTGGGCCTGGCAGGTCCCGCTGCTGGAACTCCCCCGCGCCCAGTTCCTGCTGATGTCCGCCACCCTCGGCGAGGTCGACTTCTTCGCCAAGGACATGGAACGCCGCACCGGCCGACCCTCAGCGATCGTCGCAGGCACCGAACGTCCGGTGCCGCTGACCTTCTCGTACGCGCGCACCCCCATCACCGAGACCCTGGAAGAGCTCGTCACCACCCACCAGGCCCCGGTCTACGTGGTGCATTTCACGCAGGCCGCCGCCCTCGAACGGGCCCAGGCCCTGACCAGCGTGAATTTCGCCACCCGCGCCGAGAAGGACGCGATCGCCACGGCACTGGGCGAATTCCGCTTCGCTTCCGGCTTCGGCAAGACGCTGTCGCGGCTGATCCGCCACGGTATCGGCGTGCACCACGCGGGCATGCTGCCGAAATACCGCCGCCTGGTCGAACGACTGGCCCAAGAGGGCTTGCTGAAGGTGGTCTGCGGCACCGATACCCTCGGCGTCGGCATCAATGTCCCCATCCGCACCGTGCTGCTGACCGGCCTGACCAAGTACGACGGCGTGCGCACGCGCAGGCTGAAAGCCCGTGAGTTCCACCAGATCTCGGGTCGGGCGGGCCGGGCGGGGTACGACACCATGGGCACGGTCGTCGTGCAAGCACCGGAGCACGAAGTGGAGAACACCCGCCTGCTCGCGAAGGCGGGCGACGACCCGAAGAAGCAGCGAAAGGTGGTGCGGCGCAAGCCACCCGAGGGTTTCGTCTCGTGGAGCGAGGAGACCTTCGACCGTCTCGTCACCGCCCAGCCGGAGCCGATGGTGTCGCGCTTCAATGTGACGAACTCCATGCTGCTCAACGTGATTGCCCGTCCGGGCAACTGCTTCGACGCCATGCGCCACCTGCTCGAGGACAATCACGAGCCGCGCCCCGCCCAGCGCAAACACATCCTGCGCGCCATCCGCCTCTACCGCGCGCTGCGCGACGCCGGAGTGGTCCAGCAGCTCGACGAACCCGACGCGCAGGGCCGCCGCGCCCGCCTCACCGTCGACCTGCAACGCGACTTCGCCCTCGACCAGCCGCTGTCGCCGTTCGCGCTGGCCGCCTTCGAGCTGCTCGACAAAGACGCGCCCGGCTATACCCTCGATGTGGTGTCCCTCATCGAATCGACCCTGGAGGATCCGCGCCAGCTGCTGATGGCTCAGCAGCACAAGGCGCGCGGCGTGGCGATCAATGAGATGAAGGCCGACGGCATCGAGTACGACGAGCGGATGGAGCTGCTCGAAGAGGTCACCTGGCCCAAACCGCTCGCCGAGCTGATCGAGCCCGCCTTCGAGACCTACCGCGCCGGGCACCCATGGGTGTCGGAGTTCGCGCCGTCACCCAAGTCGGTGGTGCGCGACATGATCGAACGGTCGATGACCTTCGCCGAGCTGATCTCGCACTACGAACTGGCCCGCTCCGAGGGCGTGGTGCTGCGCTATCTCGCGGATGCTTACCGCGCGCTGCGCCGCACCGTGCCGGACGCCGCGCGCACCGAGGAACTCGACGACATCACCGAGTGGCTCGGCGAACTGGTCCGCCAGGTCGACTCCAGCCTGCTCGACGAGTGGGAGCAGCTCACCAACCCCGGCGCGGAGATCGACGCCGACCAGCTCGCCTTCGGCGCCGAGACGGTGCGCCCCATCTCCGCCAACGAGCGCGCGTTCCGGGTGATGATCCGCAACGCCATGTTCCGCAGGGTCGAGCTGGCCGCGCTGCGCCGCTGGGACGCGCTGGCCGAGATGGGCATCGGACCGGATTGGGAGACCGAACTGGCCCCCTACTTCGCCGAGTACGAGCGCATCGGCATCGGTCAGGACGCGCGCGGACCGCAACTGTTCCAGATCGAACGAAGACCCGGATTCTGGCAGGTGCGCCAGGTCCTCGACGACCCGGCGGGCGACCACGGCTGGTCGATCGTCGGCGTGGTGGACCTGGCCGAGTCCGATGCCGCCGGTGAGGTCGTCTTCGATGAAATCACGGTGTCCGCAGGCTGACCCCGCACCGCCGCTCCACCCGAAATCTACAGAATCCATACAGGTCACCGCCCTCTTCGCGCCCGTATTCTGGTGCGGTCCGGGGGTGCTACCGACGCGAGGTTTGACGGATTCGTTTCTGGGTAGGGGCCGCTGATACTCTCTCCGCTGCTGCCAAGCGAAAGATCAACTATGCCCGAATCACCGTTCCTTGTCATCTATCCCGAGCGAGTGCGCGAGAACTACAGCGCACTCCATGCCGTCATGCCCGCGGCAAGGATTCGCTTCGCGGTCAAGGCAAGTCCGGTGCCGGAGATCATTCGAGCACTCGACGAGGAAGGCGCCGAGTTCGATGTCGCCAGCATCGGCGAGATCGAGCTGTGCCTCGCGCTCGGTGTCGAACCGGACACACTCTGCTACGGCAATCCGATCAAGAAGGCCGCCGACATCGCCCGCGCCTACGCGCTGGGGGTACGCCGGTACGCCTTCGACACCGAGGACGATCTGCTGCGCATCGTCGAGCACGCGCCGGGCTCGGAGGTCGAATGCCGCTTCCTGGCTTCGGCGCCGGAGTCGCGCACGCCGTTCGGCGCCAAGTTCGGCTGCACGCCGGGCGAGGCGTTCCGGCTGCTGGTGCGGGCCCGCGATCTGGGGTTGATCGTCGGCGGGCCGTACTTCCACGTCGGGTCCCAGCAGCTCGATCCGGACGCGTGGCGGATCGGCATCGAGCAGGCGGGCCGGATCGTGGAAGCGTTGGCCGACAAGGACATTCACGTCCGATCCGTGAATATCGGTGGCGGACTGCCGATCACGTACGCCGACCCGGCGCCCGCGTTGCCCGAGATCGCGGCGGTGGTCGACGCCGCCGTGACCGAATTCCTGCCCGAGACCGCCGGATTGGTGGTCGAACCCGGCCGCGCACTGGTCGGTTCGGCGGGCATCATCCATGCCGAAGTCGTGGGCGTGCGCGTCGCGCCGGACGGCCGACGCTGGGTGTATCTCGACATCGGCCGCTACAACGGAATGGCCGAGACAGAGAACGAGTACATCGCCTATCGGTTCCGCACGGACCGGGACGGCGACCCCGTCGACGAGGCGGTGGTGGCCGGTCCGACCTGCGACGGAGACGATGTACTGTATCAACGCACGCGAGTCCTCCTACCGACCACGTTGCGAGCCGGTGATCGCATTCAGATCCTCGACACCGGCGCCTATACCGCGAGCTATTCGTCGGTGTCCTTCAATGGTTTTCCGCCCTTGACCGTTCATGTCTCGGGCGCTGAACCTACCCGCCCCGCCGGCTTCGCCGGCTGCCATCCCCCTAGGCGAGAGTGAGTATGCCATGACGGCGGATTTCACCGGCTGGCATGTGCTGGCCGAGTTCGGTGGTGTCGACGCGACCCTTTGCGACGACCTCGAACGCCTCGAATCGGCGTTGCGTGAGTCTTTGATCGCGGCGGGCGTCACCATCTGCGATGTCGTACACAAGAAGTTCGATCCGCAGGGGGTGACTGTCCTCGCGCTGTTGTCGGAGTCTCACGCCTCGATTCACACCTATCCAGAGTCCGGCGACATCTTTGTCGACGTCTTCACCTGCGGCAGTATCGGCGCCGGCGCGTCGAAGGCCGTCGAACTGTTGCGAGACAAGTTGTCTCCCAAGGATGTTCGCATGCAGGTCATCCGCCGAGGGCACGGCTCGCAGCGGATCGAGGAGCCGGTGGGCGCGGGCCTGACCCGCATCTGGGATCTGCACGAAGTGATCGTGGACACCCGTACTCCGTTCCAGCACATGGTGATCGCGCGCACCGAGCAGGGCATCAGCCTGTTCTCCGACGACGATCGCCAGTCCACGGAGTTCTCCCAGCTGACCTACCACGAGGCGATGATGGTTCCGGCCTTCGCGCTGGCCGCGAAGCTGGACAAGGTGCTCATCATCGGCTCCGGTGAGGGTGTGGCCAGTCAGATGTCGGTCGCCGCGGGCGCGACGCTGGTCGACCACGTCGACATCGATCAGCTCGAGGTCGAGCTGTGCGCCGAGCACCTGCCCTACGGCTACACCAGCGCCGACCTGGCCGCCGCCGTCAAGGGCGAAGGCCCGATCAAGGTGCACTACGCCGACGGCTGGGACTTCCTCGCCAAGGCCGCCGAGGCCGGGACCCGCTACGACGTCATCGTGATCGACCTGCCCGACGAGCGGGTCGAGGACGCGCAGCACAACCGCCTCTACGAGTCGGAGTTCCTGTCCCGATGTCGGGCCCTGCTCGCTCCCGGCGGCGTGCTGAGCGCGCAGGCCGGTTGCGCGACCATGTGGCGCAACGAGACATTGAAGCGGTCCTGGAATCGGTTCCACGAACAGTTCGGCACCGTCGTGCAGTACGGCAGCGACGAACACGAGTGGACCTTCCTGTTCGGCACGAACGAGCAGCTGGCCGATCCGGTGCAGACCATGACCGACCGTCTGCCCACCCTGCCCTACCACCCCGAAACCGTCGACGCGCGAGCACTCGTGCGCGGCGCGATCGAACCCCACGCCCTGCGCGTGTAGAACACCCCCGAAACGCACCGGGCCCCAGTTCCACTGGGACCCGGTGCGTTTCGGCGTTCAACGTGACGTACGTTGCATGCTCTTGACGTAGGTTGCAGCATGCGTCACGAGCACCTTCCATGCGTCAAGTCGCCTGGGCCTTGTGATGTTGTGGTCAGGTGCGGTTGCGGTATTCCTCGACGTTCAGGCCGCCTACGCCCCAGTTGGTGAGGTCTACCTCATCGATGACCACGTAGGTGGTTTCCGGGTCCTTGTCGAGGACGGTGTGGAGTAGGTCGGTGACGCCTTTGATCAAGAGCGCCTTCTGTTCTCGGGTGACGCCTTCGTTGGTGACCTTGATGTTCACGTAGGGCATCAGGCTGACCTTCCGGAGATGAAACCGCCGTCGATGGGGAGGATGTGGCCGGTGGTGAATTCGGCGTCGGCGAGATAGAGGACGGCGGCGGTGGTTTCGGATACCTCGCCGATGCGGTTCAGCAAAGCTAGTCGGGCGGAGGCGGTTTCGTCGCCGGTGCCGAACAGTGGGGTGCGGATGATGCCGGGGGCGACGGCGTTGACGCGGATGCCGTCGGCGGCGAGTTCGGCGGCGAGGCTGGTGGTCAGTGCGTGTACACCGCCCTTGCTGACCAGTGCTGCGGAGGCGGGTAGGTCGGCGAGGGCGTGGTCGACCAGCACCGTGCCGATGTTCACGATGCTGCCGCCGGTCGCCTGCCGCTGCAGCTGACGCACCACCGCCTGCGTGGTGAAGTAGGTGCCCTTCAGGTTGCCGTTCACGAAGCTGTCGAGGTCCTCCTCGGTGACGTCCACGAACGGTTTGGCGCCGAAGATGCCCGCGCTGTTGACCAGCACCTGCACACCGCCGAACCGTTCGACGGCAGTTCGTACCAGCTCTGAACCCGTTGCGGGAGAACCGATATCGCCCGCGAAGGTAGCCACTTGCTCCGGCGCACCGAGCTCCGCAGCCACGTCGGCGAGCTTGGCTGAGTCGCGGCCGTTGAGCACCACGTTGTCCCCGCGCGCCACGAAGGCACGGGCGACATCACGCCCGATCCCACTGGAGGATCCGGTCACGATCACCGTTTTCGTCATGTTCTCCTTCTTCCTTGAATACGACCGGTCGTCTTGGAATGTGCACAACGACCCGAAGCCTCGAATTAAATCTCTGATGAATGCCCTGGTTCAGGGCCGAAAATAGTCGTCCAGCAGACGATCCAAACACTTCTGCAGCGGTTCCAGCGTCCGATCGATCTTCATCCGGATCACCGCCCCCTCCCACGACTCCAGCAGCAGGTCAGCCAGGTCGGTCGCGTCGATATCGCTCCGAATCATCCCCAGCCCCTGCGCTTCTCGCAGCTGCTCCGCCACCCGATCCCGCCAAGCCCCCCAAGCCTTCGACAACGACTCCCGAAGCAGCTCACTACCTTCCAGCTCCCCACCCAAATTCGCGATCAAACACCCCCCGGTGAACTCCGCCTCGACGAACTCCGCCATCAACCGTCCGAAAAACGCCCGCAACCCACTCACCGGATCCGCCGCCGCCCCGAACGCCGCACTCAAATTCCGCTGCACGCACAGCGAATGATGCTCGATCACCGCCCGCCCAAAACTCTCCTTGCTATCGAAGTAGTTATAGAACGACCCCTTAGGCACCCCCACCTTGTCCAGCACCTGCTTGATCCCGGTCCCGTGATACCCACTCGCCAAAAACCCAGCCGCCCCCTCCTCCACCAAAAGCTGCCGAGTATCCCCACTCCGTCGCGGTCGCGCCATTCCCCGAATATACGACCGGTCGTCTACTAACGCAAATCCGGCTGGACGCATCATCAGGCGGAAGCCGCCATCGCGAAACCCGTTGCTCCGACTCCGCACTGGCGGCAACATCATGGGTGGGCCGGATGCCCGATGAGCGACCATGCAACGAGGACAGAGGGACGGGCGGATGGACGAGGTTTCTTCGGGCGTCAATACAGACGTGGGTCAGCTTCTGGCCGAGGAGATTCGGCGAGGCGTTGCCGAGGCCGAGGCAGGTTCGACGGTGGATCTGGGCGACTTCACACAGTTCCTCCGGGACATGCCGAAGTAGACCGTGTCGCTATAGCTGTTGGCGCCATTCGAGGCAGTGGGCTGCAAATTGGGTTAGGTGGGTGGTGGCGAAGGGTTGGGGGTGCCAATCGTTTTGGGTGACAGTGGATGTCCAGATATAGGTCCAGACCGGGGCGGTGGAGTCGGCTAACTGGATTGTGCGGAGGTCGTATTCGGTGTCTTCGAAGGCGTCGAGGATTTCCCACTCCGCTGCGGTGAGACCGCTGAGTACGGTGCCGTGGGCGAGGCCGTTCGGGGCTGGGACCAGGCCGGGATATAGGCGGTCGGTGAGGGTTGCGACTCGCCAGCCTGGTGCGGTGGCGGGTTGCAGTGGTGGGACGCGACCGATCAGGACCTCTAGTACCTCTGGAAATTGGAGCGTTCCGTAGACGAACAACTCGTGCTGCTGTCCAGCGTGTTGAGCAAGCCGGCTGGCATTTGGTGGTAACGAGTCCATCCGCATCCCTCTCATATCCGCGACATCCGGCTCACTGTGCGTGCCCGTCGTAGGTCGCGGGCGCCCTCCTGGTTCGAAGCCGCCTCCTGAGTCGCAGCCGCCCTTCTAAGTCGAAGCCGCCCTCCTAGGTCTCAGCCGGCCTCCCGGGTCGCGGGCGCATTCGCATGTTGCCACCTAGCCACCAGATTCGAAACCGACTGCCGCCGAACACCTTCGACCGCTACACCGGCCGCATCGTCCGAATAATGGCGGCAAGGTATTCATAGTCTTCCGCGCGGGCGGTCGAAGTGCGATACGCGAGACCGATGGTGCGCCCAGGTGCGGGCGTGGCGAAGTGGGCGGTGCCGAGGGTGCCGCGGGCGGTTTCGGAGGCGACGGCCATCTCCGGGATGAGGGTAACGCCGAGACCGCCTGCGACACACTGCACTACGGTCGCCAAGGAGGCGGCGCGGGTATCGCCGACGGCGGCCGGATGGACTTCGGCGGAGCGGCACAGGTCCAGGGCTTGGTCGCGCAGGCAGTGGCCCTCGTCGAGCAGCAGCAGGGGCAGCGAGTCGAGGACGGCGGGGGCTAGGTCGGTGCGGCCGGCCAGTTCGTGCCCGCGTGGCGTCACCAGCACGAATTCCTCGGTGTACAACGGGATCTCGATCAACCCCGGAACGTCGGTCGGCAGCGCGAGCAACGCGACATCGAGCACGCCGGTGCGCAGCCCGTCCAGCAGCCGCGCGGTCTGGTCCTCGATCACCTGCGGATGCAACGCGGGCAACTTCTTCTGCAACTCGGGCAAAAGGGCGGGCAGCACATATGGGGCAACTGTCGGAATTATCCCCATTCGCAGTGTGCCGCCGAGACCGTCGCCGGTCGCCGACGCGACGAAACGATCGGCCGCCTCGAGCGTCGCCATCGCTTTGGGCAGCAACCGCATGCCCGCGGCGGTGACGAGCACCCGCCGCGTACTGCGCTCGATCAGTTGCAGTCCGAGCCCGTGTTCAAGTGCCGCGAGCGCCTGCGATAGCGTGGGCTGGCTCACACTGAGCCGCGCTGCGGCAGTGCCGAAATGGCGATATTCCGCGACCGCCACGAACGCACGCAGCTGTGACAGGGTCGGCTGATAAGTCTGATCGGTCACGGCTATCAGTGTAGTGCGACTGATCACCTTTACCTTTCATCAGCCCGTCGGGCAAGATCGAAAGGGAGCTTTTCTGCTTTTCTGCACAGTGCTAGCAAACCCACCAGAACGAGGAGATTAGGCATGGCCTTGCTGACCATCGGCGACCAATTCCCGGCATACAACCTCACCGCTGTCATCGGTGGTGATCTGTCCAAGGTCGACGCTCAGCAGCCTGACGACTACTTCACCCAGATCACCAGCGACGATCACGCGGGCAAGTGGCGGATCGTCTTCTTCTGGCCCAAGGACTTCACCTTCGTCTGCCCGACCGAGATCGCCGCATTCGGCAAGCTCAACGAGGAATTCGCGGACCGCGACGCGCAGGTGCTCGGCGCCTCGGTCGACAACGAGTTCGTGCACTTCCAGTGGCGCGCCCAGCACGAGGACCTGAAGACCCTGCCGTTCCCGATCCTGTCCGACCTGAAGCGCGAATTGGCCGCTGCCACCGGCGTTCTCAACGCCGACGGCGTTGCCGACCGGGCCACCTTCATCGTCGACCCGAACAACGAGGTGCAGTTCGTCTCGGTCACCGCGGGTTCGGTCGGCCGCAATGTCGACGAGGTGCTGCGGGTGCTCGACGCGCTGCAGTCCGACGAGCTGTGCGCCTGCAACTGGAAGAAGGGCGACCCGACCATCAACGCAGGCGAGCTGCTCGCGGCCAGCGTCTGAGTCGAGTCGCAACGCACGATCCATGTACGAAATCCCATGCACTGTTCCCCGTTCACGCGGGGATGATCCGAACCGAGGAAGCAACGTATGAGCATTGAGAACCTGAAGAACTCCCTCCCCGAGTACGCCAAGGACCTCAAGCTCAATCTGTCCTCGCTGGCCCGCACCACGGTGCTGAACGAGCAGCAGCTGTGGGGCACGCTGCTGGCGTCGGCGGCCGCGACCCAATCGGCGACCACGCTGCGTGAGATCGCCGAGGAGGCCGCGGATGTGCTGTCCGAGCAGGCGTACAACGCCGCACTCGGCGCCGCCTCGATCATGGGCATGAACAATGTGTTCTACCGGGGCAAGGCGTTCCTCGGTGGCCGCTACGACGACCTGCGGGCCGGTCTGCGCATGCAGATCATCGGTACCCCGGGGGTCGACAAGGCCGACTTCGAGCTGTGGTCGTTCGCGGTCTCGTCGATCAACGGCTGCCAGCACTGCCTGGAGGCGCACGAGCACACGCTGCGTGAGGCGAGCGTGTCTCGTGAGGTGATCTTCGAGTCGCTGCGCGCGGCCGCGATCGTCGCCGGTGTCGGCCAGGCTGTGCAGTCGACCGAAACGCTTGCCGCCGCCACGGTCTGAGCACTCGATCCGAAGCCGCCGACGGTTCAGCCAATGAACCGTCGGCGGCTTCTTTCGTCTCTACCTGACCTGCGACGACAGCTCGATGAACAGCCGGTGTGGGCTACGCGACAGCTCAGTGTCGGACGGGACTAGTAGGGTCGAAAACATGGGCACACAGGTTGACGTGGTGCGGGTGTTCACCGACGCCGCCGGACGATTCGGCAACGAGCTGGGCGTCGCGCGGGCAGCGGACGTGGCCGAAGCCGACCGGCAGGCCCTCGCGACCAAAGCGGGCTACAGCGAGACCGTCGTGGTCGAGGACCCGGTCGACGAGGTCGCGCGGGTACGGATCTACACCCCGACCATGGAGCTTCCGTTCGCCGGACACCCCTCGGTCGGCACCGCATGGTGGTTCGCGGAACGCGGCGTACCCGTACGCCGGCTCAGCGTGCCCGCGGGCCCGGTGGCGATCGAGCTGACCGAGGGCCTCACCTGGATCACCGCCCGCGGCGAATGGGCGCCCGACTTCACCTTCCACCAGATCGCCGACCTCGACGAACTGGCGAACCTGCGCCCCGACGACTTCACCGGCGGCCCGCACTACTTCTGGGCCTGGACCGACGAGAACCGCGGCGCCCTCCGCTCGCGAATGTTCGCCCCCACCTTGGGAATTGCCGAGGATGAGGCGACCGGTGCCGCCGCCGTCGCCATCACCGCACTGCTGCGCCGCGGTCTGGTCATCACCCAGGGCAAGGGATCACAGCTGTTCACCGCCTGGGACTCCGATGGTTGGGTCCGCCTCGGTGGACGCGTAGTCGCCGACCAGTCCGTGGAGATCTGACCGTCGACCTCGAGTAAGTCGGAATCGTTTACGGCGCAGCCGCATACAGTCCGAAACCTCAGACCAACGGCACACCGGCGATAGGTGGACTGGTCGGCGCCACCGATCCACCGGAGGGTTCGACACTGACTGCCAGCGTCTCCCCGGGATCGAACGTCGTCACGAATGGCCTTGCCGTCGAAGGCAATTCGACGAGCACCCCCGCCGACCGCGGCCTCGGCTTTTCCCCAACGGGCACCAACCACACCTGATACACCCGCCCGGACGGCGGCTCGGCCACTCCGGTGAACGCGACGACCGCGAGCCGCTGCTGGGCGGAGAACTCCACCATGACCGTGCCGCCGCCGACCACCGGTTTGGTCAGCGTGCGCGAGTCCGGCTGCCGATGTATCCGCTCCGCGGTCGGCACCCCATCGGGCGGACTGCTGATCCGGTCGGCGATCACGCTCCCGCCGATCACCAGGCAGGCCGCCGCGGCCGCCGGCGCCACCCAGCGCATGCGCCGCTGCCAGGCGGACGGGAGCCTGGCGCGCCCGTCGTCGGGCAGTGCCGCCAGAATCCGCGCCTCCAGTTCGGGCGGCGGGGCCTGGGCGTCGAGCGCGGCCACCTGCGCCATCACTTCGCGCAACCGCCGCACCGTGTCCGAGAACTCTTGCCGCACAGCGGGATCGGCGGCGGCCAGCCGCTCTTCGATGCGCCGGCGTTCGATCTCGCCGACGGCGTCCAACGCGCACGGGTACGCCAGATCGAGCAGTTCCGCGTCCGATCGTGGCGGGTTATCGGCCATCGGCGCATTCTCCGGACAAGCAGCTCTCCAGTCTCTTCAGCCCGTCACGGATGCGGGTTTTGACGGTCGGCAGCGGCACCGATAGGTGGTCTGCGACTTCACGGTACGTCCGCCCGGTGTAGTAGGCGAGCGTGATCGCCTCGCGCTGCGTCGCGGTGAGCGCGGCGAGGCAGCCGAGGACCTCCTGTTCGTCCATGTGCTGCGTCACCGATTCGGCGACGACATCATGGTCGCGGCCGCCGTGTGAGTGCGCGTAGGCCGATTCCCGGACCGCGCAGGCGGCTTCGGCGCGCACCCGGTCGACGGCGCGCCGGTGCGCGAGCATCATGAGCCAGCCGATCGGACTGGCCAGTGCCGACTCGTAGCGATCGGCGGTCGACCACACCTGGAGGTACACCTCCTGGCTGACTTCCTCCGCCGCGGCCCGGCTGCGCAGGATGCGGGTGGCGAGCCCGAAGACCCGCGGACTGGTGAGCCGGTAGAACTCGGTGAAGGCAACGCGATCTCCGTCGCCGATCGCGGCGAGCAGTGCGACGAGGGTGCGACCGGACAGCGCCGATCGCTGTCGGTCGAACGCGGCGGGCGTCGGGCATCCGCATAACGAGTGGCTGTCCGCGTCGTCCAGCACGAGAGCACCGACCCGGTGTACAGCGGAGAGAACGCGGTCATTACCCGCCCCTCCCCCGCACCTGTCGGGTGCACACCGCACGTCGGCACCTGATTCGTTCGCTACCTCATCGATGACCGAATCTGCCCGCATAGACAGGGGTTCGGTATGGGATGGCGCGCGGATTGGTCTGCGGCACCAGTCAACTCGAAACAGCCGCGATGAGCATGTAGGCGGTGCCGAGATCCATCACCACGTGCGGCACCACCGCCGAACGTTGCCTCGGCCCGGTCAGTGCCGCGACACACCCACCGGAGCGCAGCAGAATGCCCAGGTGGCCCGGCGTGTCGGCGAGGGGGCGGCCGACGGCGAGGATGACCAACAGCGCGTCCGCGGCGAACAGTGCGGCGAGCCCGAGCGCCGGAATCATGGCGGGGCCGTCGGTGTGGCCCGGCACCGCGTGCCCGGACATGGCGTACAGCATGGCGGCGGCGGTTACCGTGTGGTAACCCAGCGGCACCAACCGGTCCAACGGGGTCGCGCGAGGCGCGCTGCGCCACTCCAGAATTCGGCTCGTCAGCAGGATGGCGAATACCACGGTCATCGCGGTGAGCACGCCGCGCACCGCGACCGGACTGGCGCCTGCCGGGAACACCAGCATTGCGAGCATCACCAAGCACATGATCAGGTGCGCGGCATCGGATTCATGATACCCACCGGTCGGTACGGACTCTGCCTTACGCGTCGAATCACGTTGCCGCCGGTCAAGTTCGGCCACCGGAACGAGAACAGCGCCCGCGGCATCCCTACCCGCGACCAGTGGCACAGGCGCAGCCAACCGCCCGAGCACGATCGCCACCGCGAGCAGAAACGCCGCCACCACCGACCACCGCAACGCGGCGTACTCCTGCACGAACTGAGCCACATCCACCACCCCTCCTACGGCGACCGTGGACCTGCCCATTCCATGGTCGCACCCGAGATCGATCAGGGTGCCCTTTTAAGGACGGCCGCCGCGACTTCAGCGCGGCACGGACTGCCGGTACCGGTCGACCGTCGAACGAGCGAATCGCCCCGGCGACACCCCGCGCCACTGCTTGAACGCATTCGAAAAGCTCGGCGCGCCCGAATATCCCATCCGATACGCGACGTCCTCCACGGTCAACCCGGTGGCGAGCAGTTCCTCGGCGAGCGTGCCGAACGTTTCCGCGCAGAGCTGCCGATAGGAGGTGCCCTCCTCGGCCAACCGCCGGCGCATCGTGCGCAGACTCATGTGCAGCCCGGCCGCGACGTCCTCCTGGCTGAGCCTGCTGTTCATCCGGTGCATCAACATTTCCCGCACCGTGCCCGCCACGCCCTGGCGCAGTCCGCGACGCTGCAGCAGATCGTCGCATTGCTCCTCGAACAGCTGCGCGGTGAGCGGACTGGCCTGCGGCATCGGCTCATCGATCCCGGTGGCGTCGAACACCGCGAGCTGCAGTTCCGCGGATTCACTGCTCGGAATCTCGAAGCTGTCGAACAGCGGTGCCAGCCGCGGCCGCAGCCCGCCCGCGATCTCGACGCGGACCACCGGCGGCGGCACGCCGAACACCATGAACCAATTGGTCAGCAGCGCAGAAACATCGCGTTCGGCAAGGAACGCGCGCAGCTCGCCGGGCAGGTCGCGGTCGTCGCCGTAGAGCAGAATCTCGTCGTCTCGGTAGATGTGCCAGGCGCGGGCGAACGAGGTCATCAGGCTGAAGTAGCGCATGGCGACATCGATGGCCTGGCGCATGGTCGGGCTGCTGAGCACCGCCAAGGCGAGTACGCCGTGGGTGGTGAGGTGCGTGCGCGTGCCCGCTTCGACGCCGAGACCCGGCGGATCGTCCAGCAGCGTGACGAGATTGCCGACGATGGCGAGTTCCTGCGCCGCGGTGATCTCGCCACCGGGCGTTTTCAGCAGCCGAGGATCGACGTCTGTGCCGCGTAGGCACTGATCCTGGGTGAGCCCGTGATCGTCCCCGAGTTCGACGAGGATCGCCGCGTTTGTTACCGACCGCCGCCACTCCCATGAGGCCACGTGTCCATCGTTGCCTGTCGTGGCCGATTTGCGCAAGGTTTCTGGCCGGAGATCGTATGTTCTGCTCTCCCAATGCGGTTCGGCCGCCCGAGCAAACCGTCCGACCGGTTCGTCATGGCCACAATCCGCAATGTTCTTGGCCGAAGTCGCGATGGACAGCAAACCTGCCACGCGACTGGCGATCGACCCTATTCGCCCTGGCCGGATTGTGCAAAGTGCTGACCCGATATCGCATGGAGCACCGCCCAGCGACCCTCTAGCGTGGTACAGAGACGAAGGCAGGCGAAACCATATGTCTCGGAAGACGCTCACTGGCAAACGGATCGCGATCACCGGGGGCGCGCACGGCATCGGCCGCGAGACAGCGATGGCGTTCCTGGCCGAGGGCGCCGATATCGTCATCGGCGACGTGGACGTCGGCGCGGTGCGGGCGGTCGCCGACCAACTCGGCAGATCCCGCGACGGCACCGTCGTCGGACTGGCCCTCGACGTCACCGACAGCGCCCGCTTCGGCAGCTTCCTCACCTACGCCGAACGCAGACTCGGCGGCCTCGACGTCCTGGTGAACGCCGCCGACGTGATGCCGTCGGGCCCCTTTCTCGCGGAGTCGGAAGCCGAATCGGACCGGCAGATCGATATCAACCTGCGCGCGGTGATCATCGGAACCCGGCTCGCCGCAGAACGATTCGCCAGTCAGGGACACGGCCAGATCGTGAACATCGGCACGGTGGGCGGGGTGACCGCGGCGCTGGGTGTCGCCGTGTACTGCGCGACCAAGAACGGCGTGGTCGGTCTCGGCGCGGCGCTGGACCAGGAACTGTCGGGCCAGGGCGTCACTGTCAGCACCGTCGCCTCGGGGTCGCTGGAGGACCCGGCGGCCGTCGCCGATTCCGTGGTCGACTGCGTTCTGCACGGGCGTGGCGGCCTGATCAGCGTGCCGCCCACCAGCTTTCTGCGGGCCGCGTTCCGGCCGCCCGGACTGGTGCGCCGGGTGTTCACCCGCAACGGCCGGTAGCGATCAGAGTTCGCGCAGAACGCGTTTGAGCACCTTCCCGGTCGGGTTGCGCGGCAGTTCATCGATGAACACGACGTCGCGCGGTACCTTGAACCGCGCCAGATGCGCCTTGACGTACTCGCGCACCTCGTCCTCGTCTAGCGAATGCCCGTCGCGCACAACGATTACCGCGCGCAGGCGCTGCCCGTATCGATCGTCGGGCACGCCGAAGGCGCTCACCTCGGCGACGGCCGGGTGCGCGGCCAGCAGTTCCTCGATCTCACCGGGGAAGACGTTCTCGCCGCCGGAGACGATCATGTCATCGTCCCGGCCATCGATGAAAAGCCTTCCCGCACTGTCGAAATGGCCGACGTCACCGGTGGACATCAGGTTGCCGACCCGCAGCTTGTCACCGCCGCCGGTGTACCCCTCGAACTGCAAGCTGTTGCCGACGAAGATCCGGCCGGTCTGCCCCGGCGGCAGCTCCGCACCGTCCTCGTCGAGGATGCGCACGGTCGCACTCGGCACCGGGCTGCCCACACAGCCCGGCTCGACCGCCAGGTCGGCGGGGGTGGCGACGGTCGCGTAGGCCACCTCGGTGGAGCCGTACATGTTGTAGACCACCGGGCCGAACGCCTCGGTCACCCTGGTGCACAGCTCGGCGCCCAGCTGTGAGCCCGCGACGAAGATGATGCGCAGCGCCGAGAAGTCGTGTCCGGCACGGGCTTCCGGACCGAGGTCGACCAACCGCTGCAGCATCACCGGCACCGCGACGAGGGCGGTGGCGCGATGGCGGTGCAGGCTGTCCAGCACCGCCTGCGGGTCGAAGCGGCGGCGGATCACCAGTGTCGAGCCGAAGCCGAGCGCGATGAACAGGTGCGCGAAGCCCAGCGTATGAAACAGCGGCGCCGGGCATTCGGTGATCTCGCGGGCCCGGAACGGCACCTTGTCCAGGATCGCGGCGAGCGGGGCCAGCGAGGTCGGTTCGCCGCGCGGGGCGCCCTTCGGGGTGCCGGTCGTTCCGCTGGTCAGCAGGATGACCTTCGCGGTGGTGGTGGCGCGCCGCGGTGCGGAACGGCTGGCGCCGGCGATCAGGTTGTCCAGCGTGTCGACACCGGGCCGATCGGCCCAGGCGCGATAGCGGCCACGCGGCGGGGTGAGGTCACCGAGCATGTCGGTGTACTCGTCATCGAACACCAGCAGATCGATGCCCTCCCTGGCCACCACCTCACGCAGCTGGGGGCCCGCGAAATCGGTGTTCAGCAGCACAATTCGGGCGCCGCACTTGGCCGCGGCGAAGACCGCGTAGTGGAAGCCGCGGTGGTTGCGGGCCAGGATCGCGACGCCCTCGCCGTCGCGCAGGCCGCGGGCCCGCCAGGCATTGGCCAGCGCGCTGGTGCGCTCGTCGAGTTCGCGGAAGGTGATCGAACCCAGTTCGTCGATGAGCGCGGCCCGGTCCCGGTAGCGCAGCGCGGCGACCGAGACGAGCCCGCCGAGCATCCCGGACCGAACGACTGCCGCACCCATCTGGGCGAGCCGGTCGGGCCGTTCCAGGGTCACCAGCCCGGCACGGACTGCCAATGAGGCGTAATAGGTTTCGTCGGCGACCCGGCGGGCTGCGCCCGCGGCCAGCGCGGTGACCTTGGCAAGCTTCATCATTGGACCCCTTGGCCGGACAGCGAGGTCCGTCTAGCAAGTGCGGGCGAGTGCCCTCTCAGTAAAGCGTGTCCGATCGGGGTCCGTCGAGTGATCGCCGCGGTGCGCCGCCGGGCATGATGAACAAATGTCTAGCAACACCGACCAGTCCGCTCCCGCGGGCGCTGCTAACGGCTCGCTGCCCGACCTCCGCATCGTGGTCGACGACCTCTCCGGACCGGAGATCGCAGCCCTGCTCACCGAGCACCTGACCGACATGGCCGCGCACTCCCCCGCCGAGAGCATGCACGCCCTCGACCTGGACGCGCTGCGCCGCCCGGAGATCACCTTCTGGAGCGGATGGGACGGCGACACCCTGGCCGGCTGCGCGGCCCTCAAACAGCTCGACCCCGAGCACGCCGAGATCAAGTCCATGCGTACCGCCGCGACGCACAAACGCCGCGGCATCGCCTCGATCATGCTGCGCCACCTGCTCGCCGAGGCCACCGCACGCGGGTACCGGCGGGTCAGCCTGGAGACCGGTGCGCCCGAGTTCTTCGTCCCGGCCCAAAAGCTTTATGCCGCGCACGGTTTCGAGTTCTGCGGGCCGTTCGGGGATTACGAACTCGACCCGTTCAGCGTTTTCATGACCCGGACGCTCTGAGGAGACCAGCACTCACCCGAGGGCGCGGGTGAACCCCTCGACCATCTCGTCGACCTGAGCATCGGTCATCACGAACGACGGCGAGATCTGCATCGCGCCCTGCCCGGCCGCACGGCTGGAAACACCGTGCGCACGAAGGGTTTTCACCATCGGCAGCCCCTCGGCCGGATCGACCAGCTGAACGGCGGCCACGGCACCCAGCCCGCTGCGCACCTCGGCCACGCGCGGATGCTCGGCCAGCGGGGCGAGCTTCTCGTGCAGGGTGGCTTCCAGGCGAGCCGACTCATCGAGCAGGTTCTCCCGCTCGATGATGTCCAGGTTGGCCAGCGCGGCCGCGGCGGCGCCCGCGTGCCCGCCGTAGGTGTAGCCGTGCCGCCACCAGACGCCGCCCGCGAAGAACGGTTCGGCGATGTGCGGTGCGATGAACACGGCACCCATCGGGACGTAGCCGGAGGTGAGGCCCTTGGCGGTGGTCATCAGGTCCGGTTGCAGGTCGAAGCGCGAGGAGGCGAACCAGGATCCGCCGATCCGGCCGAAGCCGGTGACGACCTCGTCGGTGACGAAGAGGATGTCGTTGTCGCGGCAGATGCGGCGCACCTCGGCGAGGTAGCCGGTCGGCGGCAGGTAGATGCCGCCCGCGCCGATGATGGGTTCGCAGAAGAACGCGGCGATGCGTTCGGCGCCGATCTCTTCGATCAACGCGAGCAGCGACTTGGCGTCGTCCCAGTCGACGGTGCGCGCGTCGGACATCAGCTCGCCGTAGCCCTCGCGGTTGGCCGGGATGCCCGCCAGCGCGGTGCCCGCGACATGCATGCCGTGATAGGCCTTGCTGCGCCCGACCACGATCGTCTTGTCCGGCCTGCCGAGCTCGTGCCAGTAGCGGCGGGCGAGCTTGGCCGCGGTGTCCACCGAGTCCGAGCCGCCGGAGGTGAAGAAGATCTTGCTACCGGGCACCGGCGCCATCGCGGACAACCGCTCGGCGAGTTCCTGGGTGGCCGGTTCGGTGAAGTCGCCGAAGTTGGAGTAGTGCGCGACCCGGCGCAGTTGCGCGGCGACCGCGTCGGCGATCTCGCCGCGGCCGTGGCCGACATTGGTGAACCAGAGCCCGGCCGTCGCGTCCAGGTAGCGGTTGTCGTCGGCGTCGTAGATGTAGGCGCCCTCGCCACGGGCGACGACGAACGCGCCGTCCCGCTCGACCGCACCCATGTCGGCAAATCCATGCCATAGCGAGTTCATGTGTCCACCTTTACCGGAGGGAGGTGTCGCCTTCCGAATCGTGCCGAATCCCGTCGAGGCCGCTCAACCCGGAGACAACCCGGTCAACCAGGGAAATTCACGATCACTGCACCTCGACCCTATGGCCATTACCACGTTCGACCGCGGCCGACCCGACTCACGGCGTTCGGAGCCGCGCTCGCCCGCCGACGGCCGCTATCGCGATGGCGAGCAGGGTGAAGACGCCGAGCAGGACGATCAGGCCGATCGTCAGCGAGATGTAACCCTGCTGCCGGGGATCGAGGAACGGGTACGGATACCAGTCGACGATCGGGCCGCGGATCAGCGTGTAGACGCCATAGACCACCGGGTAGATCAGCCACAGCAGGACGAGCCGCGGCGACAGGGCGAGCCGCTCGCGGGCCGGGACGAGCACCCAGTCGGCGACCAGCACGATCGGCAGCACGCGATGCAGGATGTCGTTGATCCAGCGATCGGTGAGCATCACGTCGATATTGGACAGCAGCACCGCGTAGACCACGCCGGTGATGAGCAGATACAGCGCGCAGGCCCCGCGCAGCACCTCCCAGCGGCGCCCCTGCGGGTCACGCAGTCCGCCGATCAGCAACACCAGCATGCCGAGCACATTCGATTGAATGGTGAAGAAGCTGAAGTAGTTTCCGGTGGAGAACGCGGCCTCGTGCAGATTGCGCAGCGGGATCCAGGCCAGCGCGACGGCGGCGAGCACACCGAAGGCGATCCGCAGTCCGCGGTATATCCAAGGCGTGCCCGACTCGGCGTCCATTGCCCGATCCTCGCATATCAAGCCCGGTTAACGTGCTAGATCCGAGCAGTCCGCACACTGTCGGCAACCCGGCCGCACCGCCTGACGGAAATACCAGTTGCCGCCCTTCGCTACGCTTATGAATGCAATGACCAGGACAGCTGACACCGGACCCCGCGAGCTCCGCACCCGCCTGGCGAATCTCTCCCTCCGCGACGAATACCGGCTGCGCCGCCGGCTCGACCGGGCGCGCGGCGGCGACCTCGGCGAGGTCGAGGCCGAGATCGCCGCGGCCGAGCTCCGCATCGACGCGCGCCGCGCCGCCGTACCGGAGATCCGCTACCCCGAGCAACTGCCGGTCACCCAGCGCCGCGAGGACATCGCCGCCGCCATCGCCGCGCATCAGGTGGTGATCGTGGCCGGCGAGACCGGCTCCGGCAAGACCACCCAGATCCCGAAGATCTGCCTGGAGCTCGGGCGCGGCATCCGCGGCACCATCGGCCACACCCAGCCGCGCAGGCTGGCCGCGCGCACCGTCGCCGAGCGCATCGCCGAGGAACTCGGCACCGAACTGGGCGACGTCGTCGGTTACACAGTCCGCTTCACCGATCACGCCTCGGACCGCACGCTGATCAAGCTGATGACCGACGGCATCCTGCTCGCCGAGATCCAGCGCGACCGGCTGCTGCGCCGCTACGACACGATCATCATCGACGAGGCGCACGAACGCAGCCTCAATATCGACTTCCTGCTCGGCTACCTCAAACAGCTGCTGCCACGCCGACCCGACCTGAAGGTGATCATCACCTCGGCGACCATCGACCCGGAACTGTTCGCCCGGCATTTCGCCGACGAGAACGGCGCTCCCGCACCGATTGTCGAGGTGTCCGGCCGGTCCTATCCGGTGGAGTTGCGCTATCGCCCGCTGTCGCTGGAACTGCCCGGCGCCGACGACGAAGACGACGAGGACACCCGGGTGGTCGACCGCGACCCGGTGGACGCCATCGGCGACGCGGTCAGCGAACTGTTCGCCGAGGGCGACGGGGACGTGCTGGTGTTCCTCTCCGGCGAACGCGAAATCCGGGACACCGCAGACGCTTTGCGCGATCTGAAGCTGCCGCGCACCGAGATCCTGCCGCTCTACGCTCGGCTGTCCACGGCCGAACAGCACCGGGTGTTCGCGCCGCACCCCGGCCGCCGCGTGGTGCTGGCCACCAATGTCGCGGAGACCTCGCTCACCGTCCCCGGCATCCGGTATGTGATCGACCCCGGCACCGCGCGCATCTCGCGCTACTCGATGCGCACGAAGGTGCAGCGACTGCCGATCGAACCGGTCTCCCAGGCTTCGGCCCGGCAGCGCGCCGGACGCTGTGGCCGCGTCGCCGACGGCATCTGCATCCGGCTCTACTCCGAGGAGGATTTCGAGTCCCGGCCCGCGTTCACCGAACCGGAGATCCTGCGCACCAACCTGGCCGCCGTCATCCTGCAGATGACCGCGCTCGGGCTCGGCGATATCGAGAACTTCCCGTTCGTGGAGGCGCCGGACAAACGAGCGATTCGGGACGGCATCGCGCTGCTGGAGGAGCTCGGTGCGCTGGGGCGGCGGACCTCCGACTCGAAAGACGCGGCCGAAACCCGCACCGATGACTACGGATTGACGCTCACCCCGATCGGGCGCGACATGGCGCAGCTGCCGGTCGATCCGCGGATGGCGCGGATGCTGGTGGAGGCGCACAGCAACGGCTGCCTGGCGGAGGTGCTGATCATCGTTGCGGCACTGTCGATTCAGGACGTTCGCGAGCGGCCCGCCGATAATCAGCAAGCCGCTGACCTCAAGCATGCGCGGTTCGTCGTCGAGGGCTCGGATTTCCTTGCCTACCTGCGACTCTGGGACTATCTGACCGAGCAGCGGAAGTCGTTGTCGTCCAACCAGTTCCGGCGGATGTGCCGGGAGGAGTTCCTGCATTACCTGCGGATCAGGGAGTGGCAGGACCTGCACGGGCAGTTGCGCACCATCACGAAGGGGCTCGGGTGGTCGGCCGACACGTCGGAGCGCGCCGAGGCGGAGGGCGAATCTGCCGCGGGCAGCTCGCGACGCGGGCGAGGCCGCGGCAAGGGCGGTCAGGACGCAGAAGGATCACCAGGCGGGCAGTCCGGCGTGCGGCAGCAGGCCGAGGCGGGTACGCGGCGTAGGCGGTCGGGCGGCAAAGCTTCTGCGCAATCCGCCGACGGCCGTCAAGGCGATGAACGCCCCAGCGCAGGGGGCTCGAACCGGCAGGACGCCAATAATTCTCGGGACGGCCGGACCGATTCCGCGACCGGTGGCGGGCAGCGGGGACGGCGCGGCGGTGCGCCGCAGGCTGCCAACGGTTCCTCGCTCGACTCCGATGACATGCCGTGGGATGCCACCGGCATCCATCAGGCTCTGCTGGCGGGCATGCTGTCCCATATCGGGCTGCGCGAAGCGGAGACGCGAGAGTTCCTCGGCGCGCGCAATGCAAAGTTCATGATCTTCCCCGGCTCCTCGCTCGCGAAGAAACCGCCGCGCTGGGTGATGGCCGCGGAGCTGGTCGAGACATCGCGGCTGTGGGGGCGGATGGCCGCCAAGGTCGAGCCGGAGTGGGCCGAGCGGCTCGCGGGCGATCTGGTGAAACGCACCTACTCCGAACCGCATTGGTCGTCCAAGCGCGGCGCGGCCAGCGCCTACGAGCGCGTCACGCTGTACGGGATACCGCTGGTGACCGGCAGGCAGGTGGATTACGGCCGGATCGATCCGGAGCTCTCGCGCGAGCTGTTCATCAGACACGCACTGGTGCAGGGCGAATGGCAGACCCGCCACGAGTTCTTCCACCGCAACCGCGAATTGATCGACGACGTCGCCGATCTGGAGCACCGCGCCCGCCGCCGCGACATCCTGGTCGACGACGAGGTGCTGTTCGAGTTCTACGACAAGCGCCTGCCCGCCGACATCGTCTCCGTGCGGCATTTCGACAGCTGGTGGAAGTCCGCGCGCCGCAAAGACCCCGCGCTGCTGGACTTCTCGACGTCGACCGTGGTCAACGCGGGCACCGCGGCGCTGGATCCGGCCGCCTTCCCCGATGCCTGGCGGCAGGGCGAGCTCAGTTTTCCGCTCACCTATCAGTTCGAGCCGGGTAACGAGGAAGACGGTGTCACTGTACGGATCCCGGTCGAGCAACTGGCGCACGTGCGGGCCGTCGGCTTCGACTGGCTGGTGCCGGGCATGCGCGACGAACTGGCCGCGGCACTGATCAAGACACTGCCGAAAGCGTTGCGGCGCAGCGTGGTTCCGGCGCCGGACTTCGCGGCGCGGGCACTGGCCGCGCTCACCCCGCGCGCCGAACCGTTGCGTATCGGGTTGGCGCGGGAGCTGTCACGGCTCGGCGCGATCACCATCGACCCGACCGACCTCGATACCGCCGCGCTGCCGGATCATCTGCGCATGACCTTCGCGGCGGTCGACAGCGAAGGCAAGGTGCTGGCCCGCAACAAGAGTCTGCCTGCGCTGAAAACACAGCTGGCCGAACAGGTTTCCGCCTCGGTTGCCCGCGCGACGGCCGGTGCCGAACGAGCGCCCGCTGCGGTGTGGACGTCGGAATCGCTGGGCACGGTCGAGCCGACGGTTCGCCGTGAGGTGGCCGGGCAGACCGTCACCGGCTATCCCGCGTTGGTGCCCGAGGGCGAGGGTGTGGCGGTCCGGGTGCTCAGCTCCCCCGCCGCGCAAGCCGCCGCGATGCGCGCAGGCACCCGTGCGCTCGTCCTGAACGCGCTGCCGACCTCCGTGCGCACCGTCACCTCGAGCCTGCGCCCGACGGAACGCCTTGCGCTGAGCCAGAATCCGTACGGATCGCTGGAGGCGCTGGTCGAGGACTGCCGGGCCGCGGCCGCCGACGAGCTCATCGCCGCCGCGGGCGGACCGGTGCACAATCCGGATGACTTCGCGGCACTGGTGGCGAAGATCCGCCCCGACTTCGTCACCGCGGTAGCGCGACTCGTCCGCCTGGTGGTGCCGATTCTGGCCGAGGCACACCGGGTTTCGGTGGCGCTGGCGCAGACCTCCGAACGCGACATCGCCGACGACGTCCGCGACCAACTCGACAACCTGGCCTTCCCCGGTTTCATCTCCGAATGGGGCAGCGCCCGGCTGCGCGAACTCCCCCGCTACCTGAAAGCCGCCGTCGTCCGGCTGGAGGCGCTACCCGGCTCCGCTGTTCGCGACCGGCAAGGCATGATCGAACTGGACCGCGCCCTCACCGCCTACGACCGGCTGGTCAACTCGCTACCGGAGAACCGGCGGCACGCACCGGCCGTCACCGAGATCTGGTGGATGATCGAGGAGTTCCGGATCAGCCTGTTCGCCCAGAAGCTCGGCACGCCATATCCGGTCTCCGCCAAGCGCATCGAGAAGGCGATCGCCGCCATCCGCCGGTAGCCGAACCTCGCATACCTGCTTGCCGCCTCGCATCGCGGCAACCTGGTCGCCGACCATGAAGCAGCAGACGCACGGAAACTGATTTCCCGCACCAGGAATCGCATGCGATTCCTGGTGCGGGAAATCGAACCGTCTGCGGCTGTTGCTATTCGGCGGGCACTGCGGCCGCCTCACGGGCGCTACGCATCTCCTGGATCTCGCGTTCGAAATCCGCTGCGGAGGTGAAGGATCGGTAGACGGAGGCGAAGCGGAGGTAGGCGACCTCGTCCAGGTCGCGCAGCGGTCCGAGGATGGCCAGACCGACCTCGTGGCTGGGTACCTCGGGAGAACCCTTGGCGCGCACCGCGTCTTCCACCTTCTGCGCGAGCAGGTTCAGTGCGTCGTCGTCGACTTCCCGCCCCTGGCAGGCGCGGCGGACACCGCGGATGACCTTTTCCCTGCTGAACGGTTCGGTGACGCCGCTGCGTTTGACCACGGACAGGATCGCGGTTTCCACCGTGCTGAACCGCCGCCCACAGTGCGGGCACGCGCGGCGGCGGCGGATGGCCGCGCCTTCGTCGGCCTCGCGCGAGTCCACCACCCGGGAGTCGGGGTGTCGGCAGTACGGGCAATGCATCCGGGGGATCCTTCGTCGATGCGCGTGCTCGCGGCCGGCCCGGCAACCGATCGGGGTGACCGTCCCGGCGAGCACGTGTACAGGGGCCTAGACCCCGGCACCAGGTAAACCTCAGGCGATATGCGGAATACCTGCATAGCACTTCGAGGATACCCGTCCGGGTACCCGGGATGTCTCACTCACCCTGTACCCACCGGCATTGTCCGTGGGATCGCCGGTCCGCTCGCCGCTGATCGTCGCCACTTCGTCGGCACGCACCTGCGCTGGGCGCTGGGCGCATGATCGGCTGGCCGACGGTGGCGGCGGAGCTATTCGACGATCTGCCACTGCGAGGTCAGGTCGGCGATCAGCTCGGGCAGGCGCGGGATCAGGCGGCCACGGGCCAGCTTGTTCCAGAACGACTCGCCGAGCACAGCGGGGGCGAGTGCGGGGTTGATCTCCATGTCGATGTGCCGCGGGACGAGGTCACCGGTGATGTAGGTCCAGCGGGTGTCGCGGTCGGCCCAGTTGAAGTCGGGCAGCGAGGTGCGCAGGGCCAGGGTGCGGCCGCCTAGCTCGGCGCGGACGGTGGCCGGTGCGAACACGCCCGGGGCGCGGACACCGGGCACGGCGGGTTTGCCCGCGATGGTGCTCACGTAGGTGAGGACCCGGCCGATCGGGGCGCGGCCCGCGGCGGTCGCGTCCCACTGGTCGGCGATCACCCTGTTCTGTTCGCGATCGGTCATCCGAATCAGCGCGTCGATATTGCCCTCGCGGGTGCCCTGGGCGATGGATTGCCATGCGGTGTGGATGTCGTCGTCGAGCACGCCGGCCTCGTACATCTCGTCGATGCCACGCATGCCCAGCGCGATGTAGGCCTCGTGCATCGGGACCAGGTCGGTGAAGATGTGCTTCTGCATGATCATCAGCCGGGTCTGGTACCAGGCGACGTCCTCGACGGTGAGCCGCGAGCCCTCGGTGGCGAGCAGCCGGATGTCGGCGGGCAGTTCGCGCACCAATTCTGGTGGGGTGTGGCGCAGGAGGTCGGCGACGGTGTCACCGAGTTGGTGGATGCCGGGCACGTCGAGCACCACGCCCACGTCGCTCATGTCGAAGAAGCCCGAGGCGAACGAGCCGCCCGCGATACCGGCCAGGCCGGTCCAGTAGAACTGCGGATGCTGCGTGGTGAGCCGCAGGTAATTGACGTACACCTGATTGAAGGTGCGTTCGTTGGCTCGGACGCCGCGGGCCGGATCCCAGGCCGCGAGGTCGATGGCGGCGTTGCGGGTCGCGACGACCAGCCAGTACTGATGCAGCAGGGTCGCGTACCGGCGCGGGGACACGCCGTCGGCGCGCGCCGCGTCCACCGCGGCGGACAGGGTCGATTCGTCCAGCGGGAGCGCCGGATTCAGCCCGCCGCCGCCCGCGCCGTCACCGTTGGCGGCGGGTAGGTCGAGGTAGTCCGCGTAGGCGGGCGCCGCATGGGCGGCCGGGATGGTGGCGGCCCCGAAGACCAGACAGAGGGCGATCCCGAAAGTTCGGGCGAGCAGCCGGGTGGAGCGTCCGGCGGTGGCGAGATGCGTCATTGCTAGATGTCCCGAACTCGTGCGTAGGCGACGGCCGCGTGTGGCAAAGAGCTTTGCCAGATCACGTGTTCAGCACACTAACAACATGTTCTAGTTGATGATCAACAAATTCGGCCACTCTGCGGCTGCACGGTCGAGGGCTGCCACACTGCTCCCGCAATGCGCGCGTTTGCCGAGAGGTTTCGACCCGAAGTGCAGCATCGCCGCCACCTCGGAGGCCGATTCAAGCGTGCTACTACGGCGGCAGCAACTAGTTGGCTGGCAGGCCGAGAACCATCCAGGAAGCAATGCCCGAAATGTCGGGCGATGTCGTCAACGGGTGCTGACACCTTGCGGCAGCACACTTCCGGGCACGGAATCCACGACCACCGACTGCCCGTCGATCACGGCGGGCACCGTGCCGGTACCGGCATCCCCACCCCAGTCCCCCGCCCGCAGATGCGCCAGCGTGATCAACGCGGCCACCACGAGCGCACTCAACAGCGCGGCCACCGCGAGCACGGCGAAACCGACCTGCGCCTGCTCGACCAGCTCGACCGGGTGGGCGCCGCGGGCCTGGCGCACCGGCGAATTCCGTGTGCCACGGTCGTATACGACGACCCCACCACCGGGCCGCGCGCCACGCGGGCGCCGGTCCACGGTCGACCGATGCGCCGAATCCACTGCGCGCGTACGCAACGTGCCTCGATGCACGCGCGGGACCGTCGCGAACGCGAGATCTATCTCGGCGGAATCGGTGTCGCGCGAGTCGACCTCACGCGTGCCGACATCGCGAACATCGTCGACACGCCGTGCGAGATCCGTGCCCGGCGCGCCGATCTCCGTGTTGATGTCGCTGATCGCAGTGCTCATCGGACAAACCTCCGTGGTGGGTGCTCCGTCTGTGTTCGAGCTGGGGTGTTCGAGCTGGGCGGACCGGTGGGGCTGCTCGGTACCGCTGTTCAGTGCCGCTTTTCGATGCATTGTTCGCTCAGGTGTTCGAAGAACTGATGTTCGATTTCTACCACGTGCCGCCGACAATGTCAGCAGGAAACGCCCGACACTCCTCGAACAGATGTTTGAAACATCGGCCCGACCGGACTAGATTCGAAAGACGAAATTCAAGACAGGCCATGCAGGGATATGCCGGGCGGCGGATCAGCCCGGATACAGCACGGAAGGGCGGTTGCGGTGAGGCACACAGACGACACGGGCGTAGAGAGCGAAGGCGGCGTCGACACGGCGGTTACCGAAGCGGATCTCACCGTGCGTCAACGCAAAGTGCTGGAGGTTATCCGGTCTTCGGTGAGCGAGCGCGGCTACCCGCCGAGCATCCGGGAGATCGGCGACGCCGTCGGGCTGACGTCCACCTCCTCGGTGGCTCATCAGCTGCGGGCACTGGAGCGCAAGGGCTTTCTGCGTCGCGACCCGAATCGTCCACGCGCCGTCGATGTTCGCGGCCTCGACGAGGTGGGGCGCGCGGTGACCACCCTGCACGCCGCCGCCGTCGACGAATCCGATACGGGCGCAGCCGATCCGAACCGGCCAACGCCGACGTTCGTGCCGGTCCTCGGCCGAATCGCCGCCGGTGGACCGATTCTCGCCGAGCAAGCCGTGGAGGACGTGTTCCCGCTGCCCCGCGAACTGGTCGGCGAGGGATCGCTGTTCCTGCTGAAGGTCGTCGGGCAGTCGATGATCGACGCGGCGATCTGCGACGGTGACTGGGTGGTGGTGCGGCAGCAGAACGTCGCCGACAACGGTGACATCGTCGCCGCCATGATCGACGGCGAAGCGACCGTGAAGACGTTCAAGCGCACCGGCAAGGATGTCTGGCTGATGCCGCACAACCCGGTGTTCGAGCCGATTCCCGGCAATGACGCACAGGTACTCGGCAAGGTCGTGACGGTCATCCGTAAGATCTAGCCGGAGTTCGATACGCGAACGGCCGCACGGTGATCCGTGCGGCCGTTCGCGTCTGATACCGCCGTCGCGGATCCTGCGGCATCGTTCACAGCACATTGCCAGCGAGCGCCCAGCGCCTTCACCGCTGCGCGGGTCATGCTCCAGCAGTGACCGTGATCAGTGCTGAACCGGCCCTGCCCGAGGCAACCACCGCAACGGCCCTATCCCCGGCTCGCCGCTGGGAGCGGGCCGGACTTGCCGCGCTGCTGATCGGTACGGCGGTCGCGTATCTCTGGCACATCACCGTCAACGGCATGGGTAACAACTTCTACGCCGCCGCGACCTGGGCCGGTTCACGGAGCTGGAAGGCGCTGCTGTTCGGGTCGCTCGATCCCGGCAACTTCATCACCGTCGACAAGCCGCCGGTCTCCCAGTGGGTGATGGGGCTGTCCGGGCAGCTGTTCGGATTCAGCAGTGCCAGCATGCTGGTCCCGCAGGCTTTGATGGCGGTCGCCGCGGTCTGGTTGTTTTATGCGGCGGTTGCCCGCGCGACCGGCAGCCGGAGCACCGGGCTGCTCGCCGGGGCGGTGCTGGCATTGACCCCCGTGGTGGCGTTGATGTTCCGGTTCAACAATCCCGACGCCGTGATGGTGCTGCTGATGACAGCGGGTGCCTACTGCACGATCAGGGCGCTGGAGCGGGCGAGCGCACGCTGGCTGGCATTGGCGGGCGTCGCCCTCGGATTCGCGTTCCTGGCCAAGATGCTCGAAGGGTTGATGGTGCTGCCCGCGCTGGGTGTCGCCTATCTGATCGTTGCGCCGACGACGCTGCGGAATCGGTTGTGGCACTTGGCCGGTGCCGCCGTCGCGCTGATCGTTTCGTCCGGCTGGTACGTCGTGCTGACCATGTTGTGGCCCGCTTCGTCGCGGCCCTACCTCGCCGGGTCGACCAACAACACGTTCATGGATCTGGTGCTCGGCTACAACGGATTCGCGCGCTTCCTCGGCCAGAATCACAAGGGCGGCAACCGCTTCGAGCTGCCGCCGGGTTACGAGATGCCCCACGACCTCGGGGCAGGCTTCGGCGGCGTCGGTGGATCGGGGCCGTGGCGGCTGTTCACCGGTGAGATCGGATTCGAGATCTCCTGGCTGCTGCCCGCGGCGCTGCTGGCCTTCGGGATTGTGCTGGCGTCACGCCGGCGGGCGCCGCGCACCGATCCGATACGCGGTGCGGCAATGGTTTTCGGATTGTGGTTGATCATCGACGGCATCGCGTTCACCACCATGCAGGGTGGCATGCACGCGTACTACACACTGGCCATCGGGCCTGCCGTCGCGGCGACCTTCGCGCTCGGTGTGCACGAAGCTTGGCGGCGGCGCGACGAGGCGTTCGGCCGAATTGCCGCTGCCGCATTGGTTCTGGCTACGGCCGGGTGGGCTTTCGTTCTGCTGCAACGCAACTCCGAGTGGCTGCCGTGGCTGCGCTGGATTCTGCTCACCGTGGCAGCGCTCGCCACGCTCGGGCTGCTGGCCGGCGCCTTCCCCGCCGTATCGCGTCGGCTGCGCACCCGGACCACCTCGGTGCTGGTGATCGTGGGCGTGCTGGCCGGACTCGGCGGTTCCACCGCTTACGCGGCGGCAACCTTGCCGCAGGCGCACGTGGGCGGCGGCCCGACCGTCGGTCCCGCCGAACCCGAAAAGTCTGGCCCCGCAAACGAAGTCCGCCGCGCGGTCACCGCGTTCCTCGACGGCTCGACCGAACCGCAGGTCGTCGAACTGCTTCGGAATACCACGACCACCTGGTCGGCCGCCGTCGATCGGTCCTCGACGGCCGCGAGCCTGGAGCTGGCCAGTCGCACCCCCGTGATCGCCATCGGCGGCTTCACCTCCGACGATCCGGTGCCCACCCTCCCCGACTTCGAGTACTTGGTCAGCACCCACCAGGTCACGTATTACCTTGCGCAGGAAGTGAAGTTGCCCGACGCCTGGAAAGTCGCCGATCAGCCGGGAATCATCCCGGAACCGGGCCAGCACACCGGCAACGGCCTGTGGCGGCCGACGGGGAACAAGGACATCGCGGAGTGGGTTGCCGTGCACTACACCCCGGTCCACTTCGGCAACGTAGCTGTCTACGACCTGACGGTGACGCCGCATTGACGTTCATGATCGACGGGACATTGCGGCGGCAAAGTGCGAGAAGGGCCGCCGCCATGTCCCGTTGGATCACGAAGTTACGGCCGTGCGGGACATGGCGATTCAGGCGGATCCCCGTTGCGGGTGCCGCCGGACCGAATCAGGTCGTCTCGGCCCGCCGGCAAAGTACGAGAAGCGCCGCCGACGTGTCCCGTTCGGTCATGAAGTTACGGCCGTGCGGGACATGGCGATTCAGGCGGATCCCCGTTGCGGGTGCCGCCGGACCGAATCAGGTCGTCTCATCGGGTGGCGACGACTCCCGCGAGGATGACGCGCAGGCCGTGGTCGAACTCGGCGTCGGGATCGGCGGTGAAAAGCTCGTCGACCAGCGCGGTGGTCAAGGGGTATCGAGTTGCGTCGATGAGGTTTTCGAGGCGCTCGGGCCGGTAGGGGTTGTCGTCGTATTCGGCGCCGGCTCGCGCCTGCTCTTCGATGACGAAGCCGATGGTGTAGTGCAGCAGGATCGGGAAGACGCGGACCGATTGGACCATCGCGAAGCCCGCGTCCTCCAGCGTGCGCAGCGTCAATTCCACTGTGCGCCACATTGCTTCGTCGTTGACGTAGGTGCCCGCGAGCACCTTCGCGCCGTCACGGTAGCGCAGCATCGACCGGCGCAGTCTGCTGGCGAGCTGGATGGTCCAGTCCTGCCAGCCCTGCCCGCGCCGCGGTGCCTCCAAGCCGTCGACGGCGGCGACGAAGACGGTACGTGCCATCGCGTCGAGCAGTTCACGCTTGTTCTTGACGTGCCAGTAGAGCGCGGGGGCCTGCACGTCGAGCGCGGCCGCCACCTTGCGCATGGTCAACCCGTCGAGGCCGACGTCGTCGAGCAGGTTCAGCGCCGCCTGGGCGATGACCTGGGTATCGAGCTTCACAGCCGCCTCCTGTTTCGAACCGGTTGACAGCTTAACAATGTTCATGTCTCCTTAACATCGTTAAAGAGCTTAACATCGTTAAGGAGAAGGTCATGGAGACGACCCAAGTAGTTGTCGCTGGTGGCGGGCCTACCGGACTGATGCTGGCCGCCGAATTACGACTAGCCGGCGTGGACGTTGTCCTGCTCGACGGGCTCGCGCAGCGCACCGGCGAATCACGGTCCGGCGGCATCCACGCCCGCACCATGGAGATCCTCGACCAGCGTGGACTACTCGACTGTTTGCTGCCACAGGGACGCATCATGCAGGCCGGCCACTTCGGCGCGCTCCCTTTGGATTTCAGCGACTTCGACACTCGTTATCCGTACATGCTCGCCGTGCTGCAATCGGTGGTCGAGCGCGAACTCGACCGGCACGCAACCGAACTCGGGGCGCCGGTGCGGTGGGGATCGCCGGTCGTCGGGTTCCAGCAGGACGCGACGGGGATCGACGTCGAAGTCGGCGGACCGGACGGCACCCGCCGAATTCGGGCCGACTACCTGGTCGGTTGCGACGGCGGGCGCAGCGCGATCCGCAAGCTGGCAGGCATCGACTTCGTCGGCACCGACGCGACGATGACCGGGATGCTGGCCGACGTCGAACTGGCCGAGCCGCCCTCGGAGCAGTTCTTCGGCCACCGTCGCGGCGGCGGCGATTTCTCCGCAGTCCAGTTCGAGCCCGGTTGGTATCGACTGGTCGTCCAGCGACACGACCTCGTCATGCCGCGCGGATCAACCCTGACGTTCGAGGACTTCCGGGCCAATTTCGCCGAGATCGCCGGCACCGATTTCGGCATGCACAGCCCACGCTGGGTGACCCACTACGGTGACGCGTCCCGTCAGGCGACGAGCTACCGCGACGGACGCGTGTTCCTGGCCGGAGATGCCGCACACATCCACTACCCCGCAGGCGGCCAAGGCCAGAACCTGGGCGCCCAGGACGCAGTCAACCTCGGCTGGAAACTCGCAATCGCCTTGCACAGCAACGGATCAGACGCGGTGCTCGACACTTACGAATCCGAACGCCATCCAGTCGGCGCCCGCGTCCTGAACAACACCAGGGCGCAGACCGCACTACAGCGGCCCGGCGCGCACACCGAAGCGCTGCGCACTGTGCTGAGCGACCTGATCGACATGGACGCGGTGCGGCAACGGCTCGGACTCATGATCACCGCCCTCGACATCCGCTACGACGTCAAGGGCGATCATCCACTCGCCGGGCGACGGGTGCCCGACGGTGACCTCACCACCGCCGCAGGCGCCACCCGAGTATGCGAACTACTGCGCTCGGGCCGACCAATCCTGGTGCGCCTCAACGGAAACCAGATCCCATCGGCAGCAGGATGGCACGACCGAGTCGACGTGATCGACGCCCGCAGCAGCGCCACCCACTGGCCCATCCCCGGCGTAGGCGACATCGCAGTTCCCGCCGCCATCCTCATCCGACCCGACGGCTACGCAGCCTGGGTAAGCGCCGAACCCGGTACCGACGGCCTCGCCGAAGCACTGACCACCTGGTTCGGCCCAGCGGTCTGAGCCGTCGGCGGGCGGCAGAGCGCCCACCCGCCGTTCACCTCCATGCTGTCCCGGTCGGTGGTCGGTGGTCGGTGGTCGGTGGTCGGTGGTCGGTGGTCGGTGGTCGGTGGTCGGTGGTCGGTGGTCGGTGGTCGGCGGTCGGTGGTCGGTGGTCGGTGGTCGGTGGTCGGCGGTCGGCGGTCGGCGGTCGGCGGTCGGCGGTCGGCGGTCGGACCTCAGCGGTCGATGCTCGGTGGCTGGTGCTTGGCGCTCGACGGTCGATGCTTGGTGGCTGATGCTTGGCGCTCGGTGGCCGGACCGTGGCGGTCAGCCATCAGCGCTCGGCCCTCGGCGCTCGATGCTCGGTGGCCGGACCGTGGCGGTCGGCCCTCAGCGGTCGGCAGTCGGCAGTCGGCAGTCGGCAGTCGGCAGTCGGCAGTCGGCAGTCGGCAGTCGATGCTCGGTGGCCAGCGGTCGGCCCTCGGCGCTTGACGCTTGGCGCTCGGTGGCCGACCCTCGGCGCTTGGTGCGATGCTCGGTGGCCGACCTTGGCGGTCGACCCTCGGCCCTCGGCGGCCGGACCTCGGCAGTCGGCAGTCGGCAGTCGTCGGCCAAGGTTGGATGACCACGGCCAGGGTAGGGCGTCGGGCCACGACCAACGCCGGGGATCGAAGGCTGGGGGCAAGGTTCGGGACGGAGGCCAGAGGTGGGCCGGAGCCGAGGCATTGCCGAGTGCCGACTGGGAATCTCACGGTGGACGGGTTGGCGGCGTCTTCCTCATGTGAGCCTGCAACTCAGATTGTCCGGAAACCACGCTTCGCGCTCGGCTGAGCTCCCTTGGCGGGTGGCCGAGGTGATGCGCGGCGACAGTCGTCCATCGCCGAGGTTGCGAAATCTGGCTCCCATCGGTGCGACTCCCCTACCGCACACCGATGCCGAGCTGGAGCGGCTGCTGACGATGGTGCGGCAAGGTCTGCGCAACGGTACGACCGTCAGCATTGGGCACAGTCGAGATGCCAACTCCGTCGCTGCGGCGGACGCATTCGCCGCCACATGGCGCGAGCGCGGTTTCCATGTGTCAGCGGTCGTCGACTGGCCGGAGGATGCTGCTTCCTGGCTGCGGCAGGCGCGGCGGCTCACCGCAGGGGCGCCCGACGCTTGGGTGATCGCGGCGGAAGTCGCGGGTTTCGTCCAATTGAGCAGACGGCTCGTGCACTCCACGGACTGGACCGCGCGACGCACGTTCGCGTTCGGGTCGCTGGCTGATCCGCGGTGTGGCGCGCTGGCGGGCGCCGGGGTTCGCGATGGACTGCGCGGTGCGACCCGCGACGGGAAAGGGTGGGAGGTCTGCGGCGGCGCGATCGTTTACGGTGCCAACTGACCTACTCGGTTTGGTCGTCGATTGTCGCGACGGAGGCGTTCTTCTTGACCGACTCGATGCCGTTCTTGGCTGCGGCCTTGCTTTCGTAAGCCTGGCTCGCGGCGATGACCTCGCCATTCGACGCCTTCAGTCGCCAGCGGGTCTTCGATGCCTTGTCCGTGTACAACTCGAATTTGGCGGCCATGGTTGCTCTTCTTTCGCTCGACCGGATAACTCCTGTCGTTCGAAGGAGTAACCGTCCAGCGTTTTCTCAATCCTCGCGAAGGAGTCACTACCGGTAGCTAACCATTTGCGGTTAGCAGAACTGGGGGCTCGCTCCCGCGAGATCAAGTGGTCGCCGCTTCTTTCCCGAGCGGTTCCTCCGCATGCGTCGCACCGATCCAGTGCAGCAGGTCGTGGACGGTGTCGTCGGCGAGGCGGTAGCGGACGATGCGGCCGTGTTTGGCGGCGGCGACCCAACCCTGTTGGCGGAGTAGGCGTAAGGCGTGCGAGACGGCGGTGCCGGACATGCCGACCGCGGCGGCGAGGTCGCTGACGCTGATGTCGGGGGCGTGGTGCAGGCACAGCAGCAGCCGGAGCCGGTTGGCATCGGATAAGAGCTCGAAACGGTTCGCCCAGCGTTCGATGCCTGCGATAGCCAGACCCGATGCGGCGCGGTCGGCGTGATCGGGATCCAGCGGAATGCTCACTGCCACACGTCTACTCTGCCGTTCCTGGGCGAATACGACCAGCGCTTGTGAACATCAGAACATATGTTCAGTTGATCAGGTATCGCGGGTATCGTCTCGAGGAGTGAGCAGTACAACCCAAGCCATGCACATGAGCGACGGCATCGTCGACGCGCCGACCTCGTTGATCTTCGCGGTGATCGCGGTCGCGGGCCTGGGCTTCGCGGCGTGGCGGGCCCGCACCGAGCTGGACGAGCGGGCCGCACCGATGGCTGGTCTGGTGGCGGCGTTCATCTTCGCGGTGCAGATGGTGAACTTCCCGATCCTGCCGGGGGTGAGCGGGCATCTGCTCGGCGGCGCGCTCGCCGCGATTCTGGTCGGCCCCTATGTCGGGGCGCTGTGCGTGGCGATTGTTCTTGTCGTGCAGGCACTTCTGTTCGCCGATGGCGGGCTGACCGCGCTCGGTACGAACATCACGAACATGGCATTGATCGGGGTCGCCGTCGGTTACACGGTCGCCCGCCTCTTGCTGCCGGTGCTGTCCCGGCGGCGCGCCGACGCGGGGATCGGGATCGTCGGATTCGTCGCGGCGTTCGTCGGAACCGTCGGCGCGGCTTCGGGTTTCGTCGTCGAGTACCTGGTCGGCGGCGCGGCAGGCTCGACCGTCGGCGCGGTCACCGGATACATGCTGATCACCCACGCGTTGATCGGTGTCGGGGAAGGGATCATCACCGCCATCACACTCGTCGCCGTGGTCAACGCCCGACCCGATCTCGTCTATCTGCTGCGGGTAAGCGGTCAACGTCGCACCGCCACAACACCATTGCGGCCTAAGCTCTCGATGACCGGATTCCTGCTGGCGTTCGCCGCGGTGGCCGTGCTCGTCGCGGGACTGCTGTCCTATGTGGCGAGTTCGCAGCCGGACGGGTTGGACGCGACCACGCAGCGCGGCTGCACCGTGGTCCAGGTCGATGGCGCCGAAGAGCTCCAGGGCGACTGCATCGCCAAGAACGCGCAAGACCACCATCTCGCGAACTCACCACTGGCCGACTACACGATCGACGGCGACGACAAACTGACCGGTGTCGCAGGCATTCTCGGGGTGGCCGCGGCTTTCGCGGTGCTGTTCGCGGTGGTGAACCTGATCCGGATGGGACGACGGAAAGACACTGCCGCGGTGACCGAGTCGGGGTCGACGTAAGTGGCGGTTGCCAGTCACCGCCTGTATCTGCCGGGAAGTTCACCGGCGCACCGGGTACCGGCCGAAGTGAAGATCGTCTGCGCGGTACTCACCGTCTTCGCCGTCGTGGCGACTCCGCGAGAACTGTTCTGGCCCTTCGGTTGTTACGCGCTGGGCTTGGTCGCGCTGTGGCGCTGGGCGGATATCCCGTTGCGCTGGATCGCGCCGCGACTGCTCATCGAACTGCCCTTCGTGGTGCTCGCCGTCCTGCTGCCGTTCGCGGCGGGTGCGCCGAGGACGACGTTTCTCGGACTGTCGCTGTCGACGACCGGGCTGTATGCCGCGTGGGGCATTGTCGCGAAAGGGACCATCGGCGTGGGAGTTTCGCTCACATTGGCCGCGACGACGAGCGTGCGCGAATTGCCGGCCGGCCTGACCAGACTGCGCGTGCCCGGCATGATCGTCACCATCGTGGTGTTGATGCTCCGCTACGTCGACCTCCTGCTGGAGGAAGCCGGCCGGATGCGTGTGGCGCGGATTTCTCGCGGCGACGACCCACGAACCCTGCGCCAAGCAGGTGCGACCGCACGCGGTGCGGGCACATTGTTCCTGCGTTCCTATGAACGCGGGGAACGCGTCCACCTGGCGATGCTGTCGCGCGGATTCACCGGTGCCGTACCGGATTTCGGCGCCCGGCCCGCGACGCGGACGCAATGGATGCTCGGCTGTGTGCCCGCTGTCATCGCGGTCTGTATCTGCGTCACTGCTTGGGTGATCCGATGACCGAATCCGCAACGCCCGCAGTACGTCTGGTCGACCTGACGTTCGCCTATCCCGACGGCACCGGCGCCCTGCACGGCGTGAACCTCGACATCGCCCCCGGCGAACGGATCGCCGTCCTCGGCCCCAACGGCGCCGGGAAATCCACCCTGATGCTGCACCTGAACGGCGTGCTCACTCCGGCATCCGGCGAGGTGCGGATCGGTGGAATCCTGCTGGACCGCAGCACTGTCCGCACCATCCGCCAACGCGTCGGCCTGGTCTTCCAGGACCCCGACGACCAACTGTTCATGCCGACCGTCGAACAAGACGTCGCCTTCGGACCCGCGAATTTCGGCGTCCGCGGCGCCCAGCTCACCGAGAACGTCCGCGATGCCCTCGCCGCGGTGGGCATGTCGGATCGTGCCGAGCGCTCCCCCACCCAGCTCTCCGTCGGCGAGCGCCGCCGCGCCGCACTGGCCACCGTCCTGGCCTGCCGACCAGAAGTACTCGTCTTGGACGAACCCGCCGCCAACCTCGACCCCGTAGCCCGCCGCGAACTGGCCGACGTACTGACCACCCTGCCGACCACCATCCTGATGGTCACCCACGATCTCCCCTACGCCCAACGCATCTGCGACCGCGTGGTCATCCTCGACGCAGGCCGCATAGTCGCCGACGGCCCCACCAACGAAATCCTCGATGACGCAGTGCTTCTGGCCAAACATCGCCTGAGCTGAGCCGCTCGAGCGGACCATTGAAGGCTTGCACCGGCGTCTGGCCGACGGGGCGGCCTCCTCACATGACGTCGGAAGATGGCTTCAGCTAATGACGAATCGGGACTCACTGGGCGGGAGACATCATTTCGCCGCCCCGGCCGAGGACACCGCGATCGACCTGGCGCAGGCGCTGCTCGCCTACGGCTTCGCATACGTGGGTGTGTCGCCGTGGCAGCGGGAGTGGATGGTCACCGTCTTCGATGAGGGACCCTACTCAGCCGACGAGCTGGGCGAGCGCACGATGACAGCGGTCCGCAAAGCCGCTGCCGCGATCGCGCGCGAGAACGGCGCCCGATCGGCCGGCGCGTTGGTCGAGTACGTCGAGGACGTAGCCGAAGGTATCGCAGACGCTGACCTGCTGTTCCGCAATCCCGGTGCGCGCCCGCCGATCCCGCTGCTCCCACCGCTTCCCGATCCTCCGCCGGACGCCCACTGGGAGCTGCCAGCCGACGTGGTCCCGTCGGCCGACGCGTTACTGCCCGCCGACGAACTGGCCGGTCTCGGCGACATCGACTGGCCGATCGTGTCGCAAGACGACCCGGACGAGATCCCGGGGGACGTCCCTACGCTTTTCGCCGCGCTGCGACGGGAAGACGAGGACTGGGAGTGGCTGCTCGCCGAGCTGTGCTACGTCCATCTACTGCCGCACGGAACCTGTTATCAAGCCACCCCGATAGGGATGCGGCACCTCGCGAGGCTCGCGGCGCCCGGCACGCTGCCCCTGGTCGCCGAGATCTCGGCGTGGGCCCGGCTCGACCTCGACGACATCGGCCTCACACCGCAGCTGACAGCCGCCTTCATCCTCACCGACTGCCGCAAGTAGATATCGCTACCCGCACCGAGTAGCGACCGGCGCCGACGACCTCAGGCGCCGCGACCAGTGCGCTGCTGGAGCTCATCGATCAGCTCCGACGCCTGCGCTTTGGTCAACCCCTCCGGCACCTCCTCGCCCGCCTCCTGGGCCAGGGTCTGCAGGTAGGACTTCTGCGGCCCGGTCATCGGCTCGTCACCGGTGGTCCACTGCTCGGGATCCTTCTCCGGATTCGGCTGCACCATCATCGCTCCTCACACTCGACAGAACGCATGTTCGACCCCTACTTACCCGGATCATCGATCCTCAACCACCGCAGTCGAGCGGCAGTGTCGGGTGGTGCAACCGAATGGAGACCTCCGTATCAGGACAGCTTCAGCGACCGCCCGATGATTTCCTTCATGATCTCGGTGGTGCCGCCGTAGATCGTTTGCACGCGAGCGTCCATGTACGCCTTCGCGATCGGGTATTCCTTCATGTAGCCGTAGCCGCCGTGCAGCTGCAGGCAGCGGTCGATGAGCTCGACCTGCTCTTCGGTGCTCCACCACTTGGCCATGGCGGCGTCCTCGACCGAGAGCTTGCCGTTGTTGAGGTCTTCGATGAAACGGTCGACCAGCACGCGGACCGCAGTGGTCTTGGTGGCCAGTTCGGCGAGGACGAAGCGGGTGTTCTGGAAGGTGCCGATGGGCTTGCCGAACGCCTTGCGGTCGCGCACGTACTGGATGGTCATGTCCAGGCACGCCTCCATGGCGGCGGCGGCCATCACGGCGATGGAGAGGCGCTCCTGCGGGAGGTTCTGCATCAGGTGGATGAAGCCGGCGCCTTCCTGACCGAGCAGGTTGGCGGCGGGCACCCGGACGTCGGTGAAGCTCAGTTCGGCGGTGTCCTGCGCCTTGAGGCCGAGCTTGTCGAGGTTGCGGCCGCGCTCGAAGCCGGGCATGTCGCGCTCGACGACGAGCAGGCTGAAGCCCATCGCGCCCTTCTCGGGGTCGGTCTGCGCGACCACGATGACGATGTCGGCGTTGATGCCGTTGGTGATGAAGGTCTTGGCGCCGTTGAGCACCCAGTCGTCACCGTCGCGGACCGCGCGGGTCTTGATGCCCTGCAGGTCGGAGCCGGTGCCCGGCTCGGTCATCGCGATCGCGGTGATGATCTCGCCGGAACAGAAGCCGGGCAGCCAGCGCTGCTTCTGCTCCTCGTTGGCCAGTTCCAGCAGGTACGGCGCGATCACATCGTTGTGCAGGGCGAAGCCGAGACCGGAGTACTGGCCGCGGACCGACTCCTCGGCCACGATCGCGTTGTAGCGGAAGTCCTTGACCCCGCCGCCGCCGTACTCCTCCGGCATGGCCATACCGAGGAAGCCCTGCTTGCCCGCCTCGAGCCAGACCGCGCGGTCGACGATCCCCTGCTCTTCCCACTCAGCGTGGTTCGGCGCGACATGCTGATCGAGAAACTTGCGGAACGACTCCCGGAACAAATCGTGCTCGGGTTCGAACAGTGTGCGCTCCACACCAACCTCCTAGGGGACAACACCCGGCCGGTCCACACCGACCCGTCGTTGCCTAATACGGTACCCGGAACGAGAATCGCAGTTCACTTCTGGGCCAGAATCGCGAAGTGACCAGGCGTGAAGACGCGGCACGTGGAAGAAGACCGAGATTCTCGACAAACCGCGGCGGGTGCGGCAGTGTCCGCAACCACACAGTTCCGACGCGGTGTTTACCCGCTGTCCAACTTTTGGTGAACATCACCATGCGACGGTGGGGCCATGGCGGCGACCCTCATCGCGACGGCTCCGACCGGTTCCGTTGCCTCATCCTCCAGTACGACAGCCCTGCCCCCGGTCCGACCGGTGGAGCGTCTCGGGTTGGCGGTGCTGCTGCTCGGAACCGCGCTCGCGTACCTGTGGCACATCACCGTGAACGGTATGGGCAACAACTTCTACGCGGGCGCCACCTGGGCCGGCTCGCGGAACTGGAAGGCGCTGCTGTTCGGGTCGCTCGATCCGAGCAACTTCATCACCGTCGACAAGCCGCCGGTCTCCCAGTGGGTGATGGGGCTGTCCGGGCAGCTGTTCGGGTTCAGCAGTGCCAGCATGCTCGTTCCGCAGGCTTTGATGGCGGTCGCCGCGGTCTGGTTGTTGTCTGCGGCGGTGGCGCGGGCGACCGGCAGCCGGGGCGCCGGGCTGCTCGCCGGGGTGGTGCTGGCGGCAACACCGGTGGTGGCGTTGATGTTTCGGTTCAACAATCCGGATGCGGTGCTGGTGCTGCTGATGACGGCAGGCGGCTACTGCACGATCAGGGCGCTGGAGCGGGCGAACGGTCGCTGGCTGATGCTGGCCGGTGTCGCGCTCGGGTTCGCGTTCTTGACGAAGTTGCTCGAAGGGTTGATGGTGCTGCCCGCGCTGGGGGTGGTGTACCTCGTGGTCGCGCCGACCTCGTTGCGGAATCGGTTGTGGCACTTGGTCGGTGCCACTGCGGCGTTGATTGTTTCCGCCGGTTGGTATGTGCTGCTGACCATTCTGTGGCCTGCCTCGTCGCGGCCCTATCTTGCGGGGTCGACGGACAACACGTTCATGGATGCGGTGCTCGGCTACAACGGATTCGGGCGGTTCCTGGGTGACACCCCGGCGTCGGGCCAGATCGCGCTGCCCGCCGGCTATCAAACGCCGCCTGGGCTGGTGCAAAGTTTCAATGATTTCGGATCGCCCGGAGTTGGTCGACTCTTCTTGGGCGAGAGCGGATTCGAGATCTCGTGGCTGCTTCCTGCGGCGCTGCTGGCGTTCGTGGTGGTGCTGGCTTCGCGGTGGAGTGCGCCGCGTACTGATCTAATACGTGGTGCCGCATTGCTTTTCGGGCTGTGGCTGATCACCATGGGTGGCGCCTTCAGTGCGATGAAGGCTATCGAGCACTCCTATTACACGTTGACGCTCGCGCCCGCTGTGGCCGGGTTGGTGGCGGTCGGGGTGCACGAGCTGTGGCGACGGCGCGACGAGCTTTTCGGCAGGCTCGGTGCCGCCGCGCTGGTGCTTACCATGGGATTATGGTCTTCGGTTGTGCTGCAACGTAATTCGGATTGGCTGCCGTGGTTGCGCTGGGCCGTGGCGGGGACGGCAGTGGTTGCGGCGCTCGGGCTGCTGGTGACGGCGATCCCGGTTACGGCCGGCTGGCGGACCGCTCGAGCCAGAGCGACCGCGCTGCTGGTGATCGTCGGCGTGTTCGCCGGACTCGGTGGGTCGACAGCCTATGCGGCGGCCACCCTGCCGCAGGCCCATGTCGGGCGCAGTCCCGTCGTCGGGCCGGCCAAGCCCGTCGAGACCGGGATCGAGGCGCTCATCCATCGGCAGACGCAGAACTTCGCCGACGGCGGCGCGTTCACCAACCCGCAGCTCGTCACCATGCTGATGAGCACCACGACGAAATGGTCGGCCGCGGTCGATCGCGGCTCGATCGCCGCCGCGCTGGAATTGGCCAGCCGCACCCCGGTGATCGCCATCGGCGGGTTCGCGGCAGAGGACCCGGTACCAACGCTAGAGGAGTTCCAGCAGATCGTGGCCGACCATCAATTGACCTACTACCTGGTGCAGGAAATGCAGCTGCCCGCGTCCTGGAAAGTCGGCGGCCAACCCGGCGCCGCCACACCCTCCGCCCCCGAAAAGCCGTGGCAGGTGACCGGGAAGCCGGAGATCGCGACCTGGGTGAGTCACCACTACACCGCAACGCACATCGGCAATATCGCGATCTACGACCTGACTCCGCACCCGAATTAGATGTCCATCTGAGTCGGTGCGGTTAAATCCGCCGACCCAGCCCGATGATTGCCAACCCGGTCGGGCGCAAGGGCAGGCACCGCGCCCACTCCGTGGCAATTGGACTGAGTGCAGGAACGGGTTGAGCCAGGCAGGCGAGCAGGGTGGACAGACTGGTTGGCTCAGCACGGTGCAACGGACCCACGCACTCGGACTCCGCACCAGCCCTGTCTCAGCCGATCACCCTCAACGACTCTCGGCACGCGACAATCAACGCTGGCACAGGCCGCGCATGCGGGCACAAGACGGGTCTAGTCGCGATTGCGGTCATGACCGCAATCGCGCTGCACTAGCCGCACCCGTGTGGCATCGCTCTCCGCACAGCTCGTATTCGGCTACACGTGTCGCCTAGCGACGATCAGCGCTGGACCCAGTCCCGCATGCGGCCGAACAAGGTGCGGCCGGAGTCGCGTTCCCGTTCGGTGAAGAGGAATTTCAGTTCCTCCTCCAGGGACTTGCGGACTACGTCGCGCAATTCCTCTGCGGCCGTGTCGATGTCGTCGACGTCGCGCCAGGGGGCCGGGTCGATCGGGGTGCCCGCGGAGAAGTAGAAGCGTTCGGGGCGCGGCAGGACGGTCGGGCCGAGGCCGCGCAGCAGCGGCGGCGTCAGTTCGGGGTTGATGCCGAGGGCTTCGACGGTCCAGCGCAGCGGGCGCAGCAGCGGGTGGTCGCCGTCGATCACGATGTCGTAGGCGTCGTCGACGCCGATCATCGCGATCGGCACGATCGGCGCGCCCGCCTCGATCGCCATCCGAGCGAAGCCGGTGCGGCCCTCCCACTTGAGGAGGTACTTCTCGTTCTTGCGGCGCACCGCTTCCCGCCCGCCGCCGGGGAAGACGATGACGGCCTCGCCGCGCTTCAACAGCGCGAGGCAGTTGCCGCGGGTGCCGCGGACCGCGCCGTAGCGGTGCAGGAAGTGGCGCACGCCCGGGACCGCGATCAGCACGTGTTCGGCGAGCCCGCGGATCAGACGGCCGCGACGGCGCAGCACCTCGGGCAGCAGCAACGGTGCGTCGATGCCGCCCATCAGGTTGTGATTGCCGACGAGCAGCACGGGTCCCTCGGTCGGGATGTTGTCGAGTCCGTAGAACCGCGGACTGGTCCACGCCCGCAACGGCGACAGCAGCGCCTCGATTACCCGCAGATCGCTGTCGCTCAGCGAAACCGCCAGCGGAGCCCCATCACTGAGCGCAGGCTTCTCCAGTACCAACGCCCCGGACGCGCCCTCCACGGAACCAACGGAACCCGAACGGTCGTGCGACATACATCCCTCCTGATGTCGCCCCGAACGATACCGTAACGAATTCCACTGTGCCGCATCACATGTGAGCGCCAACACAGTCCACCCGGTCTGCTATGAGCTCCGGCGCACGCTCCCCCGACACCAAAACCACCGCCGGCCTGCCCCGCAGCCCCCCATCCCCCAACCCAAGAGTTTGCTGTCAATTCGTCCGCAACCACACAACGTCCCCACATCAGCGTGGCTCGAATGCGCCAACCACCACGTATGCGCATGCCAGTCGTCCCGCCGACACTCACCGCGTGCCCAGCCTCGACCAGCGCCGTTTCTTCTGCCGCACAGAACCGCCAGCAGTCGCCGCTTATCTCCGCTCCGACCACCTTCGACAGCACGCGAGTGCTCCTGCCAGCCAGCCGTTAGCAGGCCAAGGGTCACCGACAGGAACATGACGGCGCCAACCGCGAATGGGAACGCCATAAGGTCCCGCACGGTCATAGCCACCCCGTCGAACGGGACATGACGGCGACGAAACGCGAGTGGGCGCGCCCTGATGTCCCGCTCGGTGATCAGCAGCTCGCTGAAGGGGACACGATGGCGGCGAAACGCGAGTAAACGCACCACTATGTGTCCCGCTCGATGATCAGCAGGCCGTCGAAAGGGGACATGACGGCAGCGAGACACGAGTAGGCGCGCCCTGGTGTACCGGTCGGTGACGATCGTTGCAACTGTCGCCCCACTGCGGAGCAGACGTAGCCACGCGTGGCTACTCGTCTCGTCGGCTGCCATGCCGCCTGGTGGCACACCAGCTGTCCCACCGAGCGGGACATGGCAGCGGCGAAAAGCGAGTGGGCACGCCATGGTGGCCTGTCCGACGATGATTCCGATGCGGGCTGATCGCCGTGCGTGGAGCAATGATCTGCGCCGCACATGGCTGCTCGCCTCTTGCAGGCTGTCGTGCCGACGCGCGCTCCCGCGAAAATGATGGCGCCAGGACACGGGGAGACGCGCCGTGAGGTCCCGGTCGGTGATGGTCAGCCCGCCGAACGGGACATGACGGCGGCGAAACACGAGTAAGCGCACCATCATGTCCCGCTCGGTGATCAGCAGGCCGCCCAATGGAACGTGACGGCGGCGGAACGGGAGTGGGCGCGCCGTGGTACCCCACTCGGTGATCAGCAGCCCGTCGAACGGGACACGACGGCGGCGAAACGCGGGTAAGCGCGCCCTGATGTCCCGCTCGGTGATAGGCAGCTCGCTGAAGGGGACATGATGGTGGCGAAACGCGGGTGGGCGTGCCCTGGTGTACCGGTTGGTGACGACCATCGCAGCGATCGCCTTGGCGCGGAGCAGACGCGGCCACGCGTGGTTACTCGTCCGGTCGCTGCCATGCCGCCTGGTGGTACACCAGCTGCCCCACCGAGCGGCACATGACAGCAGCAAACGCGAGCACGCGCACCGTGATGCCCCACTGGTGATCTACAGCCTGTCCAACGGGACATGACGGCGGCGAAACGCGAGTCCACGCGCCCTTATGTCCCGCTCGGTGATCAGCAGGCCGCCAACGGGACATGACGGCGGCGGAATGCGAGTGGGCACGCCTTGGCGTCCCGTTGGGTGCTGGCTGAAGGCTGAACAGCCCTGGTGTGGAGCAAGGGTCTGAGGGCCATGGCTGCTCACCCCCTATGGCCTGCCGTGTGGAAGTGCGGGGCAGGTCCCGTCGAACGGACATGGTTGCGGCCGTGCAGACCATCGGGCTGGTCGCCATGGGTGGAGCAACGGTCTGCCCACGCCACCATTGCCGCCTTTACGGCCCCTCAATCCGGACCTGCGGGACTACTCCCCGACGTGCCCGTTGGTGTCCGGGTCGACCGCGCCACCGGCGTGGGCGAACTCGGACAGGGCGGCCGCGAGTGAGTGGGGGACGCGGGCGTGGACTCGGGTGCCACCTTCCTCGTGGGTGGAGTCGAGGATGCGGCCGTCGGCGTGGATGCGGGCGAGGAGGTCGCCGCGGCTGTAGGGGACGACGACGCTGACTTCGACGTCGAGGCCGCCGAGCACTTCGGCCAGGCGGTCGCGGAGGGTGTCGATGCCGAGGCCGGTGTGTGCGGAAACGAAGGCGGCGTCGGGCAGCTGGCCGCGCAGGCGGGTGAGCGCCATCGGGTCCAGTGCGTCGATCTTGTTGACCACCAGCAGTTCCGGCGGGGCGGGGGTGCCCTGTTCCTTGATCACGTCGGTGATCACCTCGCGGACCGCCTTGATCTGTTCGGCGGGCAGCGCGTCGGAACCGTCGACGACGTGCAGCAGCAGGTCGGCGCCGGTCACCTCCTCCAGCGTCGACCGGAACGCCTCGACCAGCTGGGTCGGCAGGTGCCGGACGAAACCGACGGTGTCGGTGAACACGACCTCGCGGCCGTCGTCGAGGTCGGCGCGACGGGTGGTCGGGTCCAAGGTCGCGAACAGCGCGTCCTGCACCAGCAGCCCGGCGCCGGTCAGCGCGTTCATCAGGCTGGACTTACCCGCATTGGTGTAGCCGACGATCGCCACCGACGGGATGCCGCTGGAATTACGGCGGGCCCGCATGGTGTCGCGCGCGGTCTTCATCTCTCGGATCTCACGGCGCAGCTTGGCCATTCGCTCACGGATGCGCCGACGATCGGTCTCGATCTTCGTCTCACCAGGACCTCGCAGACCCACACCGCCGCCGTTGCCGCCGGCCCGACCACCGGCCTGCCGGGACATGGACTCACCCCAGCCGCGCAGTCGCGGCAGCATGTATTCCATCTGTGCCAGCGCGACCTGCGCCTTGCCCTCGCGGGAGGTGGCGTGCTGGGCAAAAATGTCCAGGATCAGCGCGGTCCGGTCGATCACCTTGACCTTGACGACCTTCTCCAGCGCGGTCAGCTGCGCGGGCGTCAGTTCACCGTCACAGATCACGGTGTCGGCGCCGGTTTCCAGCACCACGGCGCGCAGCTCTTCGGCCTTGCCCGATCCGATGTAGGTGGCCGGGTCCGGCTTGTCCCTGCGCTGGATCAGCCCTTCGAGCACCTCGGAACCGGCGGTCTCGGCGAGCGCGGCCAGTTCGGTCATGCTCGCGTCGGCCTGCGCCGCACTGCCCGCGGTCCAGACACCGACCAGCACGACCCGTTCCAGGCGCAGCTGCCGGTACTCGACCTCGGTGATGTCGGTGAGTTCGGTGGACAGCCCGGCGACTCGGCGCAGCGAACTACGCTCGTCGAGCTGCATCTCGCCCACGGTGGGGTCGGCGGCGGTCCAGCCACCGGACCGCTTCATCCGCGCGGCGTGCTCGGCGACCACATCACCGGTCTCGGCCTCGTCGGCCGATGCGTCGGTGGCGGCATCGTCGAGCTGGATGTCGTCATCGGCCGTCTCGGTGAAGTCGTCGGCCGGAGTGAATTCATAAACTTTAGATTTCGTCATACAAGATCCATGATCCCACGATGCACCGACATGGCGCATTCGGATATTCGGCACAGCGTGTTGGACGCTGCCGGGCGGTGTTCCCGCAACCGTGCACGGTCGAGGTATGCCCGGGCTTGCGTGCCCTAACCTTCAGCGTTCGCACCTGACGCTAGGCGGATATGGCTGGCGCGACCATCAAGCTGAATGCCGGCCGACCGCCATTTGCCCAGTCGCCGACTACCGCCGGTCGCCGACTTCCAGCGCCGCCTGCCACCTGCCGGTCGTGACCGCCAACCGCTGACTGCGGGGTCAGAGGTGCTGCCACCAACCCTCGGAGATCGTCCCTGAGGCAACCAGCACCGAAGGCCCGCGCAGCGAAGCACTACCGCCCTCGAACCCGACCGTGACCTCACCACCGGGCACCCGCACGCGAACCTCCCCCGTATCGGAGGCGATCCGGAACCCCTCACGAACCAGCGCCGCCGCGGCAGCAGCGACGGTTCCGGTTCCGCAAGAACGGGTTTCGCCGACCCCACGTTCATACACACGCATATCGACCGAACGCTCGGCGTCCAGTGCGGTCAAAATCTCCACGTTGACGCCGTGCGGAAACAAATCCGGGTCATACCCGGGCGGCACGGTGAGATCGAGCTTGGCCAACCCCTCCGCGGACAGCTCGGGATCGACACAGGCCAGATGCGGATTCCCGACATCGATACCGACCCCGGGGTACGCCCAGCCCGCAACAGTCGCAGTGGATTCACCGAGTTCCCGAACGGGCCCCATGTCCACGGTGACCTCACCATCCACCGCGGTGGCGGAATGCACCACGACCGGACGCCCACCCGCGCGGCTGACGACGACGAATTCCCGGCTGTCCGTCAACCCCGAAGCCACCAGATAGTGCGCGAATACCCGCACACCGTTCCCGCACATCTCGGCAATCGAACCATCGGCATTGCGGTAGTCCATGAACCAATCCGCATCATCCACCCCCGCGGGCAGCTCGTCGAGCACACCCGCGGCACGCAACGCACCGGCGCGCGCCACCCGCAGCACACCGTCGGCACCCAACCCGCGCTGACGGTCGCACAGCGCACTGACCCGCTCGGCGGTCAGCTCCAGGCGAACCTCGAGGTCCGGCAGCAGCACGAAATCGTTCTGGGTGCCGTGCCCCTTGGTGAACTCGATATCCGACACGTGCGTGTTCTCCCTACCTTGTCGTCACTTGGCAAACGTCCGGCGCTGCCGGGAAATTTCGTACAGTGCGACGGCGGCCGCCGAGGGCGCGCCGAGCGAGCTGGCGGTGCCGCCCATCGGGATGTGCACCATGTCGTCGCAGGCGTCCTGCCATGCGGCGCTCATCCCGGTGGTCTCGTTGCCGACGACGAGGATGGTGGCCTCGGTGAAGTCGTAGTCGTAGGCCGCGCGCGGTCCGTGCTCGTCGGTGCCGACGATCCGGGTCGGGATGCCGCGGCGCACCTGCCTGTCCCGGAATTCGAGGACCTGCGCGGCGCCGGCCGCGCGCAGCACCGGCATCGCGAACAGCGAGCCGGTGGACGCGCGCACGGCCTGCGGGTCGTACTGGTCGGCGCCGTGCCCGGTGACGATCACCCCGCTGGCACCGAACGCGTCGGCCGACCGGATCAGCGTGCCGAGGTTGCCCGGCGAGTTCGGCCGATCGAACACCACGACCACGGGTGCGTCCTCGCCGGGCTCCCCTGGTTCGAAGGTGTCCAGCTCCTGCTGACGCGACACCGCGACGGCCACCAATTCCGGTATGCCACCGACCTTTTCGCCCAGCTCGGCCATCAACTCCGGCACCAGCCCGACCTGCGGGACGTCGCTGGTGTCGAGTAGCTCCCTGGCCCAGCTGGACAGATCAGGGGTGCCGAGACGATAGAGCAGCGTCTCCAGCGGCCAGTCGTTGGCGACGGCCTGGGTGATCGGGCGCACGCCCTGCACCAGAAAGCGCCCGTCACGGTGGCGTTTGGTCCGGTTGTTCAGGTAGGCCTGCCACACCTGGACCGAGGCATTGCGGGTGCTCACACGTCGGGTCACTGCGGAGTCCGTTCTTTCTCGTCGTGCAGGGCGAGCGCGGTCGCCACCAGATCGGGGGCGGCACCGTCCACCCAGCGCACCCGTGGGTCCCGCCGGAACCACGAGCGCTGCCGTCGAACGTAGCGCCGGGTGCCGATCAGGGTGCGTTCTTGCGCGTGCTTCATGTCGTATTCGTTGTCGAGATACGCCAGGACTTGTGCGTACCCGATGGCGCGCCGGGCAGTCACCCCGTCGCGCAGGCCCTGGTCGATCAGCGCGCGTACTTCGTCGACCAGCCCGGCGGCGAACATCAACTCGGTGCGGCGTTCGATCCGCTCGTCCAGCTCGGCGGTCTCGCGATCGACACCGATGATCACCGTGCCCCAACGCGGCCTGCCGATCTCAGGTGCGGACGCGGCGAACGGCTGACCGGTCAGCTCGACGACCTCGAGCGCGCGCACCATGCGGCGGCCATCGGTGGGCAGGATCGTGGCCGCGGCAGCGGGATCGGCCTGCCGCAACGCCGCGTGCACGGCGGCGACACCGCCCTCGGCGAGCACCGCCTCCCAGCGCGCCCGCACGGCCGGATCGGTGGCCGGGAACTCCCACTTGTCCAGCAGCGCTTGCACATACATCATCGACCCGCCGACGATGACGGGAACGCGACCGCGCGCCATGATCGCGGCCACGTCCGCGCTCGCCGCGGCCTGATAGGCGGCGACGGTCGCGGTTTCGGTCACGTCGAGCACATCGAGCTGGTGATGCGGGATGTCACGCCGTTCGGCCACAGTGAGTTTCGCGGTGCCGACATCCATGCCGCGGTAGAGCTGCATCGCGTCGATGTTGACGATCTCGCCGCCGAGCCGTTCGGCCAGGTCGAGGCCGAGGTTCGATTTGCCGGTGGCGGTCGGGCCGACCACGGCGATCGGGGTGATGTCGGAGTCGCTCACGCGGACCTCGCCGGTCGCCACAGGCTCACCTGATACCCGGAGCCGAAACTCCCCACGGTGCTCTGCCCACGACTCGCGCTCATGCGGACACCGTCCCGGCAGGTCGCCACAGACTCACCTGATATCCGACCCCGAAAGGCGCGTCGCTGTACAGCGTCTCGACCATGGGATCAGTCTCGAACAACCCGGCCAGCACCTGATAGGCGGCTCGCCCGGACATCACCAGTTCCGCACACAGCGCCGGATCCAGCGAGCGCAGCGCAGCCCGGTCCCCCGCGGCCAACGCGCGATCGAGTCCATCCTGCACAGCGGCGGCCCGCTCATCGAGATAGCCGGGCGCTTTCAACGACAACGTCGCGGCACCGTCGGCCACCACGAGCACGCCGTGCTGCTCAGCGGAACCATTCAGTTCCGCGCGCAATTTCGCACCGAGTTCGACGCAGCGGTCCTCCCGAGTATCGGCGGCGACGATCCGAACTTCCGCGCCGACGGCGGGCGCCACCTGCTCCCGCAACCATCCAGCGATCAATACCGGTAGCGGAAGCTGAGCATCCGGTTCGGCCGTAGCGGTCGCGGACAGCGCGACCCGGAGATCCGCCCCGAAGCCGCGAAACGTACCGACCGTTTCCGGACCGAACACCTGGTCGGCGGCACCGGTACCGATTACTGTCCAGCGGTCTGACACCCGCGCGAGCGCGGTCGCGGCGGCGAGCACGGCAGCCCGCAGCACCGCCCGCGGATCGCCCGGATGACCGGGAACCGCGCCTGTCACACCGCCGCAGAGCTCGGGCACCAGGATCGGTGGCGACGGGACCAGGGCGGCAATCGGGAACACGGGCTAACCGTAACCGTTGCGCGGGACACCGATACGCACCGCGGGTACCGCCCAGCTTCGAGTGTCTCTGCCGCAAACCTGGCCGAGATTGCTACTGTTCGAGGAGCTACAACCCAGGTCATCAGGGGTTGCAATCCCCGTGATTCCGCCGAGTGAGGGCATGGGTCGATGGTCACAAGAGCTCGGACCGGGTTCAATGGGATGAGCTAGGGCGTAACCAGGCAGCCGTGACGCGCGGCAGGGACGAGGAGCAATGACCGACAGCAACGGAACCGCGAAAGCCAGCCCCGGCGCGATGCCGCGCTCTTCCGGTGCCCCGAAACCCGGCGGCTCGGTCCACCCTCCCAAGCCGCACGCGACGCCGGGCCAGACTCAGCACCCGCACCCCGTGGTGCCCACCGTCTCCGACCCCAGCGCCTGGGGCCGGGTCGACGAGGACGGCACCGCCTGGGTGAAGACCGCCGAGGGCGAACGTCAGGTCGGTTCCTGGCAGGCCGGCGACGCCGCCGAGGGGCTGGCCCACTTCGGCCGCCGCTTCGACGACCTGGCCACCGAGGTCGCGCTGCTCGAGGCGCGCCTGGCCGCGGGCGCGGATGCCCGCAAGACCAAGGCCGCCGCCGTCGCCCTCGCCGAATCGCTGCCCACCGCCGCCGTCATCGGCGATATCGACGGGCTGGCCAAGCGCCTCGCGGCGATCGCCGAACACTCCGAAGAGGCGGCCGCGCACGCCAAGGAGGAGAAGGACCGCGCGCGCCACGAGCACACCGAGCGCAAGGAAACGCTGTGCGCCGAGGCCGAGAAGATCGCCGCCGAATCCACCCAGTGGAAGGCCGCGGGCGACCGGCTGCGCGAGATCCTCGACGAGTGGAAGTCGATCCGCGGCGTGGACCGCAAGGTCGACGACGCGCTGTGGAAGCGCTACTCCAAGGCCCGCGAGGCATTCAACCGCAGGCGCGGCGCGCACTTCGCCGAGCTCGACCGGGAACGCGCCTCCGCGAAGACCCGCAAGGAAGAGCTGTGCGTGCGCGCCGAGGAGCTGTCCGGCTCGACCGACTGGGTCGGCACCGCCGGCATCTTCCGTGACCTGCTCGCCGAGTGGAAGGCTGCCGGCCGGGCGCCGCGCGAGGCCGACGAGGCACTGTGGCGGCGCTTCAAGAGCGCGCAGGACGTGTTCTTCGCCGCCCGCAACGCCGCCGTCACCGAACGCGACGCCGAGTTCGACCAGAACGCGGCTGCGAAGGAAGAGCTGCTGCAGGCCTACGAGCACATCGACCCGGCCAACGGCTTGGAAGCCGCCCGCGCCTCGCTGCGGGAGTTGCAGGACAAGTGGGACGCCATCGGCAAGGTGCCGCGCGAACGCATTCAGGAACTGGAAGGCAAGCTGCGCGCCATCGAGAAGCGGGTCCGCGACGCGGTCGACGCGCAGTGGCGCCGCACCGACCCGGAGGCGATGGCCCGCGCGGCCCAATTCCGCGAGCGGGTAGCGCAATTCGAGGAGCAGGCCGCCAAGGCCCAGGCCGCAGGCAAGGCACGCGACGCGGAGAAGGCCCTCGAACAGGCCAAGCAGTGGCGTGAATGGGCCGAAGCCGCAGAGGGCGCGGTCACCAACCTCTAGCTAGACCCAGCCGCACACTTTTTGATGCGCCGCATATCGAATCGCATGCGATTTGGTGTGCGCCACATCAGAAAGCGTGCGGCTGCTTGCGTCACAGCGGCGAGTGGGCCAGCACCCCGAGGCGGCGCACACTCCGGCAGCGCTACTCCCCGGTGAGGCGGCGACGGTCGCGTTCTTCGGCGGCAGCCGAGGCATTGCGGCGCTGCTCTTCGGCGGCCAGCTGCACCGCAGTGCGACTCCAGACCACGCGAATCCAGTGGAACGTCAGCACGATCGCGGCAATGGTGCCGAGGATGAGCCCGATGGCGGGTCCCGCACCGTGGTAGTTGCCGATACCGGGCGTCTGCCGATGCCAGATGGAGAAGACGCCGAACACGCTGGTGATGGCGGTGCCCGCGACGGCGATCCAGGCGAGGAACCAGCGCCGCGTCATCAGCGCCAGCATCGAGAAGCCGATGCCGAAGATCACCAGGAACCAGACGAAGATCCGCGACGGCAGCCCGATGTGCTCCAGCTGTGCGGCGTTGGTGCCGAGCAGCACGTCGAAGCCGCGCGCGCCGCCGGCGTGCGGCAGCACCAGCGAGAGCAACAGCACGAACACCGCGCCCGCGACCACCATGGCGCGCACCCCGGGGTCGATCTCCCCGGCGATGCGACGTTCCACCGCGTCCAGTTCGTCGCGGAACTGCTCGAAGTTGCTGTTCTCGACCGAGTTCACTGAACCCTCGTTTCGTTCGGCTTGTCCGTGGTTCGCTGCACTGCCCGCGTCCACTGTGCCAGCATCGCGTTCGTTCGCCGCAGCCGACCCACTACCGCCGGTAGTAGGTTTGGTGTTCTGCGACTGCGCGGCCGGATCCGGCGTGAAGTTCTCGCCCGATCCGTCGCTGTTGTCGCTCGGCTTCTCGCTCACGCCGCCCCTTCGCTGACATTCGGTTCCGCCTCGCACGGTGCGCGACGGTGCCTGACTGGCTCGCTGTTGTGCACATCGCGTCCGGCGTGGCTATCACTAAGCAATCCGACTGTGCCGGTGGTCGACCGGTTCATGCCGCCGCCACGACGCCGTGCTCTTTCAGCATGCGCGCCATCCGGCCCGCTTGCCCACCGATCCGCCGCACCGACGCTCGGTTTCGACGCCCGCGCCGCCACATACGTCGCGTTCTACGACCCGCAGCCGGTCGAACAGCCCACGGCCGCAACCGGTTCCGGCGCGGGGGCGCCGATGCGAGGCAGTCCGAGGCCGACACCGATGGGTTCGGTCTTCGGCGTGATGCCGCGTTCGTGCGCGTCACCAGCGGCGGTGCGCCGGTGCGACTTGATCGGCGAGTCGGCGATCAGGTGATGCGGTGCCGCCTCGGTGAGATCGACGGTCACGATATCCCCGGGCCGGATCGACTCGGGCGTGCCGCCGGGCCGGAAGTGCACCAGCCTGCCGTCGCGCGCACGCCCGCTCATCCGCGCGGTGGCGGCGTTCTTCTTGCCCGCCCCGTCGGCCACGAGCAGCTCGACCTCCGTGCCGATGAGCGCCCGGTTCGCGTCGAGCGAGACTTCCTCCTGCAACGCGATGAGCCGCTCATAGCGTTCCTGCACAACGGCTTTCGGCAGCTGATCGGGCATGTCGGCGGCGGGGGTGCCCGGCCGCTTGGAGTACTGGAAGGTGTACGCGCTGGTGAAGCGGGCCCGCCGGACCACGTCCAGGGTCTCCTGGAAGTCCTCCTCGGTCTCCCCCGGGAACCCGACGATGATGTCGGTGGTGATCGCCGCGTGCGGCATCGCGGCCCGCACCTTCTCGATGATGCCGAGGTAGCGCGCCTTGCGGTAGGAGCGGCGCATCGCCTTGAGCACCTTGTCCGAGCCGGACTGCAGCGGCATGTGCAGCTGCGGGCAGATGTTCGGGGTCTCGGCCATCGCCTCGATGACGTCGTCGGTGAACTCGGCGGGGTGCGGCGAGGTGAAGCGCACACGCTCCAATCCGTCGATGGTGCCGCACGCGCGCAACAGCTTGGCAAACGCACCACGATCGCGCGCCTCGTCCGGGTCGGCGAACGAGGCGCCGTAGGAGTTCACGTTCTGCCCGAGCAGCGTCACCTCGAGCACGCCCTGGTCGACCAGCGCCTGCACCTCGGCCAGCACGTCACCGGGGCGGCGGTCGACCTCCTTGCCGCGCAGCGCGGGCACGATGCAGAAGGTGCAGGTGTTGTTGCAGCCCACCGAGATCGACACCCAGCCCGAGTACGCGGACTCGCGCTTGGCGGGCAGACTCGACGGGAACGCCTCCAGCGATTCCAGGATCTCCACCTGCGCCTCGGCGTTGTGCCTGGCCCGCTCCAGCAGCACCGGCAGCGAGCCGATGTTGTGCGTGCCGAACACCACGTCCACCCACGGCGCTTTGCGCACCACGGTGCCGCGGTCCTTCTGCGCCAGGCAGCCGCCGACGGCGATCTGCATGCCGGGCTGGTCGGCCTTGATCGAGGCCAGGTGGCCGAGGGTGCCGTAGAGCTTGTTGTCGGCGTTCTCGCGCACCGCGCAGGTGTTGAGCACGACGAGGTCGGCCGTCGCCCCCGGCGCGGCCTTCACGTACCCCGCGTCCTCCAGCAGCCCGGACAAGCGCTCGGAGTCGTGCACGTTCATCTGGCAGCCGAAGGTGCGGACCTCGTAGCTGCGCAGGCCCTCTGTGGGCGGTTGGGCGGGTGCCAACACTGCCTGTCCGATCGAATCCACGCGTCCAGGGTACGGGCAGGCCCGAATCGGACGACGTTCGGGCGACCCAAATTTCGGGGGCATCGGCACATTTTTTAACGGCACGTTTTTTGCTGGCACGGTCGCTCCGGGCCTAACGGCGCTAACACCTTCTGATCAGGCACGCTTTGCCTTCAACCGACCCTCCGCCGGACCCGCCGACGCCTACTCGGACGAACCGGGCAGCCGGGTTAACACGGCGTGTCGCCCCGGCGTGGCGGAACGGTGTGTCGCCGAAACTCGGGCAAATCCGGATTTTGCCTTTAAGGTCTTGGACCATGACCGACGACGCCGCCGCGCCCGATACGACCGGGAACGCTTCAACCGGGGACGCCAGCGCCGCCAGCGTGCCGATGATCTCGATGCGCAACGTGCAAAAGCACTTCGGTGAACTGCACGTACTGCGCGATATCGACCTGGAAGTCCCCAAAGGACAGGTAGTCATTGTTCTCGGGCCTTCGGGTTCCGGGAAGTCGACGCTGTGCCGCACCATCAACCGCCTCGAACCCATCGACTCCGGTGACATCGCCATCGACGGTGTCCCGCTCCCTGCCGAAGGCCGCGGCCTCGCCGCGCTACGCGCCGACGTCGGCATGGTGTTCCAATCGTTCAACCTGTTCGCGCACAAGACGATCGTCGAGAACGTGATGCTCGCGCCGATCAAGGTTCGCAAGATCAAGAAAGAAGCGGCGCGCAAGCACGCCATGGAACTGCTCGACCGGGTCGGCATCGCCAACCAGGCCGACAAGTACCCGGCGCAGCTGTCCGGTGGACAGCAGCAGCGCGTCGCCATCGCCCGCGCCCTGGCGATGAACCCGAAGGTAATGCTGTTCGACGAGCCGACCTCCGCACTGGACCCCGAAATGGTCCAGGAGGTGCTCGACGTGATGGTCTCGCTGGCCAAGGACGGGATGACCATGCTGGTCGTCACCCACGAGATGGGCTTCGCCCGTCGCGCGGGCAACCGAGTCCTGTTCATGGCCGACGGCCAGGTGGTCGAGGACGCCGAACCCGAGGTGTTCTTCACCGCGCCGAAGTCCGACCGTGCCAGGGACTTCCTCGGCAAGATTCTGACCCACTGAAACGTAGAGATCGATCGCTGGCCCGTGCCGAACCGATGGACGGCCTAGTCCAAACGTCCACGGCCAGCAAACCCATGAGAGAAGGAAATTCGATGAGGATCAACCGTGCCCTGCGACTCGGTGTCGGTGCGATCGCACTGACACTCGCCGCCGCGACCGCCACCGCGTGTGGCGGCGGTGAGTCCAAGTCCGCCCTGGATAACGCCAAGGACGGCAAGCTCACCATCGGCATCAAGTTCGACCAGCCCGGCCTGGGCCTGCGCAACAAGGACGGCTCCTACAGCGGCTTCGACGTCGAGATCGGCAAGCTGGTCGCGGAGAAGCTCGGCGTGAAGGCCGACGGCATCACCTGGAAGGAATCCCCGTCCGGCCAGCGCGAGACGCTGATCGAGAACGGCCAGGTCGACTACATCGTCGCCACCTACTCGATCAACGACGCGCGTAAGCAGAAGGTCGACTTCGGCGGCCCGTACTACATCGCGGGCCAGTCGCTGCTGGTGCGTGCCGACAACACCGACATCACCGGCCCGGACAGCCTCAAGGGCAAGAAGGTCTGCTCGGTGAAGGGCTCCACGCCCGCGCAGAACATCGAGAAGAACTTCAAGGACACCCAGCTGCAGACCAACGACACCTACTCGCTGTGCCTCGAGGGCCTGCGCGCCGGTTCGTGGGACGCGGTGACCACCGATGACATCATCCTGGCCGGTTACGCCGCCCAGAGCACCGGTGCGTTCAAGGTCGTCGGCAAGCCGTTCACCACGGAGAACTACGGCATCGGCCTGAAGAAGGGCGACAAGGAGCTCCGCGACAAGGTGAACGACGCGATCGAGGCGATCATCGCCGACGGTTCCTGGAAGAAGGCGTTCGACTCGACCGTCGGCATCTCCGGGTACCAGGCGCCGGAGCCGCCGAAGGTCAACCGGTACTGAGTTCTTCCCTCGCACGGGTGGCCTGACCGCGCCGGTTGGGCCACCCGCCGCACATCCCCTGACAATCGAGACCCGATGGGAGGGACACGTTCGCCGTGTTCGACCTGATCTCGAGGTATGACGATCAAATCCTCGACGCCTTCTGGGTGACCATCAAACTGACCGTTCTGTCCGCGGTCGGTGCGCTGATCCTGGGCACTTTCGTCGCCGCGCTGCGCGTGTCCCCAGTACCGATCGCCCGTGCGGTCGGCACCGCCTACGTCACCATCTTCCGTAACACTCCGCTCACGCTGATCATCATCTTCATGTCGCTCGGCCTGTACACCACGATGGGCTGGAACCTCGCGGGTGAGGGACCGAATTCCGTGGCGGACAACAACTTCCGCTACGCCATTCTCGGATTCAGCATCTACACCGGCGCTTTCGTCTGCGAATCGCTGCGCTCCGGCATCAATACCGTGGCGATGGGGCAGTCGGAGGCGGGCCGTTCGCTCGGCCTGACCTTCGCCCAGAACCTGCGATTGATCGTGCTGCCCCAGGCTTTCCGGGCGGTCATCGCCCCGATGGGCAGCGTGCTGATCGCACTGACCAAGAACACCACCATCGCCTCCGCCATCGGCGTGGTCGAAGCCGCAACCCTCATGGCGAACATCAATGAGAACGAGGCAGCGGTGGTTGCCGTGGGTGCCATCTTCGCGCTCGGCTTCGTCATCCTGACCCTGCCGACCGGGCTGCTCTTCGGCTGGCTCGCCAAACGATTCGAGGTGGCCCGATGACCACTGCGCCTTCGGTTCTCTTCGATGCGCCCGGCCCCAAGGGGCGTATCCGGCACCACATCTACTCGGTTGCCGTGGTCGCCGCCGTCGCGGCCTTCCTCTGGGTCCTCTACAGCGGCTTCGCCGACAAGGGGCAGTTCACGGCGGAGAAGTGGAAGCCGTTCGTCGACCTCGAGGTCTGGGAGACCTACCTGCTCCCCGGCTTGAAGGGCACGGTCGTCGCCGCACTGCTGTCGATCGTGTTCGCTCTGCTGATCGGCATGGTCTTCGGCATCCTGCGGCTGTCCGAGCACCGCGTGGTGCGCTGGGTGGCCGGCGCGGTGGTCGAGGTCTCGCGGGCCATCCCCGTGCTGATCCTGATGATCTTCCTGTTCGCCCTGTTCTCCCAGAACAAGGTGTTCAAGGTCGATGACCTGGCACTGGCCGCCGTGGTGATCGCACTGACCGTGTACAACGGCTCGGTCATCGCCGAAATCGTCCGCGCGGGCATCCTCTCGCTGCCCAAGGGACAGACCGAGGCGGCGGTCGCGCTCGGCATGCGCAAGAACCAGCTGATGCGGTTGATCCTGCTGCCGCAGGCGATTACCGCGATGCTGCCCGCGCTGGTCTCGCAAATGGTTGTCGCGCTGAAGGACTCGGCGCTCGGCTACCAGATCACCTACACCGAGATCGTGCGCTCCGGCCAGCAACTCGGTGCGGCGGAACAGAACACGGTGCCCTCGCTCATCGTGATCGCCATCGTCATGATCATCCTGAACAGCGCGTTGACCATCTTCGCGACCAAGCTGGAGAAGAAGTTGCGCTCCCGCAAGAAGGGCAAGGCGGTCCTCACGGCCGACTCGATCATCACCGATGCCGCGCCCGGGATGGATCTCACCAAGAAGTAACTGTTCGACGTCGAACGCAACGCGATACGGCGGTGCGCTGGATGCGGTAATCCGCTCCGGTGCACCGCCGTTCGCGTTCCGGTGGTACGTCGGCGCGCGGGTCGGCGGCGGGCGTTGTTCGCCGGATCAGCCAACTGGTCGGAGGGGCCGACTACGATCGCGTTCGTGCGAGTAGGGCTACGGATCTCCGGTTTTCTGGCGTTTGCTGTCCTGCTGGCCGTGGCGGTGCTGACGGCGTGGGAGCAGCAGCCGCGCGGGCATCGGCCGGAGTCGGCGGCCGGGGATGTTTTTAGTGCTGAGCGCGCGTTTCGGGTGGTCGAGGAGATCGCGCGACAGCCGCATCCGATCGGCACGGCCGAGCACGATCGCGTGCGTGACCATCTCGTGGCGGAACTGCGGAATCTGGGGCTGGAGACCGAGCTCCAAGCGGGGGTCGGCAAGTATCCGCCCGGGCTCCAACGGGATGTGCTCGGGATGGGGCGGGTCGCCAATATCGTTGCCAGGCTGCCGGGCACGAATTCGACCGGAACTGTTTTTCTGACCGCACACTATGATTCGGTCGCCTCCGGGCCGGGCGCGAACGACGACGGAGTCGGGGTGGCGGCGGTACTGGAAGACGTTCGCGCACTGCGCGCGAGTGGCACCGCATTGCGCAACGACGTGGTCGTGCTGCTGACCGACGCCGAGGAGACCGGCCTGCTGGGCGCGGAAGCGTTCGTCGCCGCGGGCCAGGACGGTCGCGACACCGGCGTGGTGATCAACCACGAGGCACGCGGTGCGGGCGGCCCGGTGTTGTTGTGGCGGACCACCCACCCCGATGACACGCTGATCCGCGCCGTCCAGCGGGTCGCGCCGTATCCGAACACCGACTCGCTGTCGACCACCCTGGCCGGTGCGCAGACCTCGGGCAACACCGACTTCACCGCCTTCGAGCCGGGCGAATTGCGGGTGCTGGACTGGGCCTTGGCCGGTCGCAGCGCCTACTACCACAGCCCTCTCGACGATCCGGCCCACGTGGACCTGGCGGCGGTGCAGCAGCTGGGCGACAACAGCCTCGCGCTGGCCCGGGAATTCGGCGACAAAGACCTCACCGTCACCGACGACACCGATCGCTCGTTCTTCCAGTTGCCGTTCGGGGTGCTGGTGGTGCTGCCGTTCTGGGTGATCATCGCGCTCGCGGTGGCCACCGTCCTTGCCGTGGCCTGGGTCAGCAGGCAACTCAGACGGTCCGGGGAGACCAGTCTGCGGCGGATATTCGGTGCCGCCGCAACGGTTTTCGTCGCGGCACCGCTCGCGGCGGGCGCGGTATACGGGCTGTGGGAAGTGCTGAAGGCCATCCGGCCCGAGTACCGCCCGCTGTTCGTCGACCCTTATCGGCCCGAGTTCTATCACGTGGCGATTCTCGTGCTGTCCGTCGCGGTGCTCACCGCCTGGTTCGTGCTCGCACGGCGACTGTTCGGTGCCATGGCCGCCGCGGCCGGGCTGCTGTGCTGCCTGGCGGTCCTCGGTCTGGCGCTCGCGATCCTCGCTCCCGCCACCGCGCACGTGCTGGTCGTGCCGACCTTCGCCGCAGCCGTGGGAGTGGCGGCTACTTTCACGGTGCCGGAGCGGTGGCGGTTGCCGGTCTTGACCGTCCTCCTCGTGCCCGCGGCGATATTCCTCGGCAGCGCAACGTGGCCCGTGCTGCAAACCGGTATCACTACTGCCCCGTTCCTGGTCGCGCCCGCGGTGGTACTGCTCGGTGGTCTGCTCATGCTGACGATCACCCAGGCGTGGCCGGCCAAGCACGGCTGGGCCATCCCGTCGACCGCGGTGGTGCTCGCCATCGCCCTCTCCGCCACGGGTCTGGCGGTGGACCGCTTCGATGCCAACCATCCGATGTCGTCCCAGCTCATCTACGCGCTCGACGCCGACCGGAAGGAGGCGCGGTGGCTGTCCCACGAAGCCCCGGACCGCTGGACCCGCGATCTGGTCGACACCACCGCCCCCACCGAGCGGTTCGCTGAGCTCTGGCCCACCGCCGTCGCGAGCGGCCCAGCGCCGGCAGAGGCCCTCTCCGCGCCGAGCGCTGAAATCCTCTCCGACACCACCGAATCGGGGCAGCGCACGGTCCAGCTGCGCCTGCGCTCCACCCGCGGTGCCACCAGCATCGCCCTGCGTTACGACACCCCGCCCATCTCGATGCGGGTCGCAGGCCGCGAGGTGACTCCGCTACCCGACGCGGGCTTCCTGTTTCAAGCACCCGGGCCCGACGGCGTCGACGTGCACCTTGTCGTTCCCGCCGGTCCCTTCCCGCTGCGACTGGTCGACTACACCTGGCTCCCCGACTCCGGCCTGCAGTCCTACCGAAATCCCCCGAACGACATCTACTTCCGGCAGGACAGCGCGGGCGTCGTCTTCATCACCGTCCCCGGGCTATGAGTCCAACTCGCTGAGCACCTGCAAGATGAGGCCGCGCGCGTCGCGGCCGTACACGGCCGCACCTTTGAGCACCTCGAACATGCGGGCATACATGGCGCACTCGGCGGGCTGGGTGACCTGAATTCCTGCGGTCGGTGTCTCGAGCGCGACCATGGCGTCGTCGAAGATCCAGAATCCGGTGGCAGCGACGGCTTCCCGTTCGGTCATCAGCGGGATGATGCCGAGCGAGATGTTGGGCATCGACATCAGCTCCAGTAGTCGGCCCAGTTGTCCCGCCTGCACCTCCGCCGTGCCGAACCAGGTGCGCAGCGCCTGCTCCTCGAGTACGGCCACGAATCGCTTTCCGCCACGGAGCAGGACGCGCTGACGTTCCATCCGTACGGCCACGGCTTCGTCGAGGTCGTTGGGGGTGTCGAGAAAGCGGATCCAGAACGACAGCATGGCGGCGGTGTACTCCGCGGTTTGGAACAGACCGGGGATGACGTTGTGCTCGTAGATCCGGAATACCTTCGTCGCCTGGTAGCGCTCGGGTGTGTGGGCACCGAGCACCCGCTTCATGCCCGCCCGGCTCTGCCGCCGGAATTCCAGATAGGCCGAGTCCACCGCGCGCAGCGTCGCGACCAAGTCGAGCTCCTGATCGACGGCGGCGCACACTCGGCACCAGGCCCGGATGTCCCGATCGGTCGGGAACTGAACGCCGTTCTCTATCTTGGACACCCGGGTGAAGTGCTGGCCGGTCTCCGCGCCCAGCTGCCGGATGGTGATCCCCGCGGCCTTGCGGATATCCCGCAGCCGATTGCCGAGCGCCCGTCGGGCCTCCTGCGCGGAATTAGCTGGGCCGGTAGTCACGGTGCGGTATGGACAGCCGCCACACGGCCTCGAAGGCGTTGCGGCAGAGCTGAATATCGTGCGGATCGCGGGAGGTGACCCGGTCGGTGGCCACGCCGCTGCCCGCGTAGTGGAGGAAGATCACGAGTCGGTTGTCGAGGAGGTAGAAGTCGTTGCCCGGGATGGCCACCGAGGACATCAGTCGCCGCGGCACCCAGCGGATATCCTCGCCGGCCTCGACCATCGGGTCTGCGATGCTGTTGGACCAGCGCTGGTACTCGCTCAGCGGCTCCGACACGATCCTGGCCCGGCGGACCGAGCGGCCTGCGGCCACATGGTCGCGAACCGTATCGCACCAGCCTTGTAGCCAGGCCAGATCATCTAGTTCCCCGGCTGTCCACTGTGCGAGATGCGGTAGCTCGGCCGCCGTTCGATAGGTGTCCCGTGTCTCCAAATGCACTGATTCGACAACGAACTCGCCTAATAGCCGCTCGAACTCTTCATAGGCTATCGATGCCACGGGCTCCCTTCCTGAAGAACTGAATCATTCTGTCGGGGATCTCCACACAGGTTTCACCCTGCGGGATGTTCATGTGGGCAAGAGCCTCGGGGTCGGTGACTACCCATCCCTGCACAATCCACGAATCTCGGTCGGTGCGATACACCGTGGGCGAACCGTTCGGATTCGAGCCCGGATCTTCGCCGATAAAAGTCAGACGCATCGTTGACCCCTTGTCATGGGATGTTGCGAACTGTTGCCCCGAGCCCGTCGATTGTCCCGCCCCGCGGGACCGGGGGTCAAGGGCTGGTCAGCGGGTGAATACGCATGCGGTGCAGTGAAATCCGACCGGAGGTTCGGTTCTCCCACCAGCACCGACCGCAAAGCCCGCAACTTTTCGCAACATGCTATCCCTGTGGCACCGGCCACTTCTAACCTCGGAGGTTGCACGCATGATCAGCTTCGACGAGAGGGCAACTGGGGATGTGGGGACGGCCTACCGCGATCGGCTATCTGCGCCGCGATGTGTCGGGGGTGTCGCAGGTCTGGGACGAGACGCAGATTCGCAGCGTGGCAAAGAGACTCGGGTACGAGCTGGCCAAGATCGTGGTGTTCGGCCCGCAGACCGGCAACCCGGTGCCGCAGTTGCTGGACACGATCGAACGGGTCGGCGCCGACGCCGTGGTGATGCCGACCCTGCAACATCTGCCCGATGCGTTGGACCTGGTGGTGCGGGTCTGCGACGTGATCACGGTGAACCCGGAGAACACCTACGCCCGCTGGGTGCTACCGGAGAACAGCTGGCCGAAGCCGGGAGCCGAAGGCATTGTGGCAAGGGGGGTTACTGGAAACGAGCAGTCGCCACCAGACGGTTTCGGACGTACGGACTGAACCCCGACTCGGCTTTCCCGCCTAGTCTTGGTCGGTGTCGATGTCTTCGGTGTCGAACTCTGCTTGGGCCAGTTCGGCTTTGACGACGGTGAAGGCGGTGGATTGGTTGTAGCCGCGGCGGGCGAGCATGCCGACGAGGCGGCGGATTGTTTTGTCGCGGTCGAGGCCGGCGGGGATGCTGCGGAGTTTGCGGCGAACGAGTTCACGGGCGCGGGATTCTTCGTCGTCGGAGCTGATGGCGTCCAAGGCGGGGGCGGCGTCTTCCTGGGCCACGCCTTTACGCCGGAGTTCCAGCGCCAGTGCTTGTTTGCCCTTGCCGGAGAAGGTGTGCCGGGCGTGCACCCACTGTTCGGCGAAGGCGGCGTCGTCGATGAGGCCGACCTCGGTGAGCCGGTCGAGGGCGCGGTCGGTGATTTCCGCTGCGTAGCCCTTGGTCGCCAGGCGCTGCGCGAGTTCGGCACGGCTGCGGGCGCGGACGGCGAGCAGGCGAAGACACGCCTCTTTCGCCTGCTCGACCGTCCCGCCTGGCGGGTCCAGCTCCGAAGAGCGGGTACCCCGCTCGGATCCGGCCGCCACCGGATCCGCCCATCGGCCTTCGGCATGTTCGGAATCAGCCGAGTGGGAGTCTGTGCGCCGGGACGACTTTCGCCGTCCACGGCCGGACCCAGCCGAACGCGCCCGCTGCGGATCGGACGCGCTCGACCGAGTTCCCATAGTGTCCGATTCGGCCGAACCACCTTCGGCCGACCGGACTCGTCCGGGGTCCTGTTCGCCGGGCCGAGATCCAAGCGGATCGGTGGCAGCACCGGAGGCGGACAGGAGTTCGTGAAGTCGGCGCCGCATCTCCTGCACCGGCTCGGACCGCGACTCATCGGGCGCGGTCCGGCGCGGTGGGGGCGTGCGTCGACCGTTCATCGGATCAGAAATCGGCGGGGACCTCGGTGCCCGCGTCTGCGGTCACATCGGCGCCGATGCCGAGCTTCTCCTTGATCTTCTTCTCGATCTCGTCGCGAATGTCGGTGTTCTCCAGCAGGAACTTGCGGGCGTTCTCCTTGCCCTGGCCGAGCTGATCGCCCTCGTAGGTGTACCAGGAGCCGGACTTGCGCACGAAGCCGTGCTCGACACCCATGTCGATGAGCGAGCCCTCCTTGGAGATGCCGTGGCCGTAGAGAATGTCGAACTCGGCCTGCTTGAACGGCGGGCTGACCTTGTTCTTCACGACCTTCACCCGGGTACGGTTGCCGACCGCGTCGGTGCCGTCCTTGAGCGTCTCGATGCGGCGCACGTCGAGGCGGACCGAGGCGTAGAACTTCAACGCCTTACCGCCCGTGGTGGTCTCGGGCGAACCGAACATCACGCCGATCTTCTCGCGCAACTGGTTGATGAAGATGGCGGTGGTGTTGGAGTTGCTCAGCGCACCGGTCATCTTGCGCAGCGCCTGGCTCATCAGCCGGGCCTGCAGGCCGACGTGGCTGTCGCCCATCTCGCCCTCGATCTCGGCGCGCGGCACCAGCGCGGCCACCGAGTCGATGACGATGATGTCGATGGCGCCGGAGCGCACCAGCATGTCCGCGATCTCCAGCGCCTGCTCACCGGTGTCCGGCTGCGAGACGAGCAGCGCGTCGGTGTCGACACCCAGCTTCTTGGCGTAATCCGGGTCGAGCGCGTGCTCGGCGTCGATGAACGCGGCGACACCGCCCGCGGCCTGCGCATTGGCCACCGCGTGCAGCGCGACGGTGGTCTTACCCGAGGATTCCGGGCCGTAGACCTCGACGATGCGGCCACGCGGCAGGCCGCCGATGCCGAGCGCGACATCCAGCGCGATGGACCCGGTCGGGATCACCGCGAGGGGCTGACGTACCTCGTCACCGAGACGCATGACCGCGCCCTTACCGAAGTTCTTCTCGACCTGGGCCAGCGCGAGTTCGAGAGCCTTGTCGCGGTCGTACGCCTGTGGTGCCATGTCCTGATCCCCTTTTCGACGGGTAAGTCTCGTTCTGTGGTTGGCGCCAACATTAGAGGGCGGCACCGACAGGTTCTGGCGCCAAGATTAGACGAACAGATGTTCGAGTCAAGCGACGCGCCCGGCAACACGCGATCGGACTTCTATCCCGCTTCGCCGCACCGCCGCTAGCGAGTATTCATGCCAGGTCGACGTGGTGACGCGGCGCCGTTCGCAGTCGGCGGTGAGTTGCCGAGTCAGGTTAGCTGGTCCTCGGCGAGCCATCTGTGCAGTGGCGAAACCAGGGCGCGACCTGGGTCAACGCACCAGGGATACCCGGTCGCTGGTGAGCAGGGTTTGTGCCTGCTTGAGCACGCGCAGAGCTGGGGTTACCTCGAGGTCGTTGATGCCGTTCAGCGCGCCGAGGCGTTCGGTGATGTAGCGGTAGAGGTGGGGCGTGTCGCGGCAGATCACCGACGCCATCATGTTGGTCGGGCCGGTGGTCGCCGCGACGAACACGATCTCCGGGTGGGTCGCCATCGCGCGGCCCACCGCGTCGAGATCGGCCGGGCGGACCCGTAGCCACAGGGCCGCCCGCGCGGTGTAGCCCATCCGCTCGACGGCGAAGTCGAGGTCGAAATACAGCACGCCGGAGTGGGCGAGCTCGCTCATCCGGCGCGCGACTCTTGGTGCGGTCCAACCGGTTTCGGCCGCGATCTGCGCGTACGGCGCACGGCCGTCGCGGCCGAGCAGCGCGAGCATCGCCTCGTCCTCGGGGGTCAGATCCGGCGGGGTGTCCGGGCCGGTGCGCTCCGCGTTCGCGCGGCGCAGGCCCACCGCGCAGCCGGCGCGCTGCACGCCCAGCTCGCGCAGTTGCTGGTCGGTGAAGAGGTGGCTGTCGCGCGGCCATTCCTCGTCGGCGGGGAAACGGTGCATCACCTCGTGCGCGGTCACGTCGCGCACCTGACTCGCCCGCGGCAGGGTGTGCAGCAGCAGGGCGTCTCGTCGCTCGACGGAGCGTGGCCTGCTCACGCAGGTCACCTCGGAGCCGGTGGACAGCAGCGTGACCCAGCTCAAATCCGGGAATCTGGCCAATGATTCGGCAAGCCGCAGTGCCTTGTCGGGTGTCGATCTGATCCGCAGCACCCAGCGCGCGTGGCCGAGCGGGACGGCGTTCACCTGACCGGAGACGTGCATGATGCCGCGCTCGCGCAACGCGCGGTAGCGGCGCGCCACCGTCTGCTCGGAGACGTCGAGGACGGCGCCGAGCTTGGCGAACGGGATCCGGGCGTCGTGCACCAGCGCGTGCAGGATCTGCCGATCGAGGACGTCCAGCGCGGAGGATTCCGTAGACCTGTCGTACTGCATAGGAGGAATCTAACGCAGCACACCATCCGGCTAGGGGGATGCGTTCGATTGCCGCAACCTTGGCGTCGATATCGTTCGAATCCGCCACGGAGGCCCCTGTGAAGAAATGGCTCCCCCTGTTCGCCGCGTGCCTCGGCACGCTGATGCTGCTCATCGACGTCACCATCGTGAATGTCGCGTTGCCCGACATCGCGGCCGATCTGCACGCCGGACTGTCCAGCCTGCAATGGGTCGTGGACGGCTACGCGCTGGCTTTGGCCGCGCTGCTGCTCGTCCTCGGTTCGCTCGCCGACCGGATCGGCGCGAAACGCGCCTACCTCGCCGGGCTCGTCCTGTTCGCCCTCGCCTCACTCGGCTGCGGCATCGCCGACACCTCCTCGAATCTCATTGCCGCACGGGTGCTTCAGGGCATCGGCGGCGCTGCCATGTTCGCCACCACCCTGTCACTGCTGCACTCGACCTACTTCGGCCGGGAACGCGGCATCGCGTTCGGCGTCTGGGGTGCGGTGACCGGTGCGGCGGCGGGCATCGGGGTGGTGCTCGGCGGTGTGCTCACCGAGGCACTGTCGTGGCGGTGGATCTTCCTCGTCAACCTGCCGATCGCGGTGCTGGCAATCGCGTTGACCGCCATGGTGTTTCCGGCCTCGGTGCGTCGCACCGACCGCAGGGTGGACGTGCTGGGCATGCTGTCCTTCGCCACCGCGGCGACCGCACTCACCTACGGGGTTATTCGCGGCGGTGAGCACGGCTGGTCGGACGGTCGCGCGGTGACCACACTGCTGCTCGGCGTGGTCGCGGCCGCGGTGTTCGTGGTCGTCGAATCACGCAGTGCCGCACCGATGTTCCCGCTCTCGCTGCTACGCAACCGCGACTTCGGCGCGACGCTACTCGGAGCGAGCGGCCAAACGTTCGCGGCGTTCGCCAGCACTCCCCTGGTCTCGCTCTGGCTCCAGCAGCAGTTGCGGATGTCACCGCTGCACGCAGGCCTCGCATTGCTCCCGATGGCCGCGACCGCATTCCTGGTCGCCGCGGTGTTCGGGCGGTTCATGCACGACGTCGCCCCGAAGTGGACCATCGGCGCGGGACTCGTGGTCGTCGGAATCGGCACCGGACTGCTCACCGTGATCGATGCCGGATCATCCTGGGCAGCACTGGTTCCCGGGTTCATAGTGCTGGGCGCAGGCATCGGCATCAACGCGCCCGCACTCGTATCGGTGGGCATGGCCGCGGTACCCCCGCAGCAGGCAGGCACGGCGGCCGGCGCGGTGAACACCGCCCGCCAACTCGGTCTCGCACTCGGAGTCGCAGTGCTGGGCACAGTCTTCCGCACAGCCTCCGGCCCAGACCAACCGATAACCTTGCCGCACTTCGTATCCGGACTGGATGCGGCCTTCACCGTCGCCGCAGCCGTAGGCATCGTATTCGGACTACTCGCCTTCACGTTGTTCCACCGCCAACGCCCCGCCACTGAACCCCTCACGGCCGAGCACAAAGTCGCCGCCTAATCCCTTCATAATCCGCACCCCCTCTCGGACCTGCACCTCAGTGCCGGCCAGAGTGGGGTGCGGATCCCGAGAACGCCTACCGGAACCGGCCGACCACAACCCTGCCATGGCCAACGGGCACGACGGCAGACCCACTCGCGGCCGATACCGCCCCCATGTCCCGTCGACCATGCCCAACGCCACCCAACGGGACATGACGACGCCCCCACTCACACTCCCCCGCCCTTATGTCCCCTCGGCCATCCCCAACACCAGCTAGCGGGACATGACGACGGCCCACTTGCGGCCGACACCGCCTTATGTCCCGTCGGAAATACCCCAGCACCACCCAGCGGGACATGACGGCAGCCCCACTCACACTTCCCCGCCCTTATGTCCCCTCGGCCATCCCCAACGCCAGCCAACGGGGCATGACGACGGCCCCGCACACACTTCCCCACCCCCATGTCCCATCGCGCCCACGCCAACACCACCCAACGGACATGACGGCGGCCCACTCGCGGCCGACACCGCCTCATGTCCCGCCGGAAGTACCCCAGCACCACCCGCCCATGACCAGCAGGACAAGAGGGCGGCCCACGCGCACTTCGGCGCCCTCATGTCCCCGCAGCCATGCCCAGCACCACCCAGCGGGACATGACGGCAGCACCACTCACGCTTCCCCGCCCCATGTCCCCGCAGCCATGCCCAGCACCATCCGGCGGGACATGAGGGCGGCCCCACTCGTACTTCGGCGCCCTCATGTCCCGTCGATCATGATCCCGACACCCACACCGCAACACGACCCCCAACAGACTCACTCGCACCGACATCCGCACCCGATTCCGACAGCCGCACCCACTCTCGGGAGCCGCACCCACTACGGGCACCCGAAGCCAGTGCAGCCCCCGAGAGTGGGTGCGGCTGTTGCCCTCAACGGCCCGGTGTGCGACCAATGCACCCGCTCCATCGCTGTCTGCCCACCCAACTGGCCCAGCGGCCACCCGTGCTAAATCGCACACCCTTTTGCAAAGCCGCACACCCCCTATACCGGGTGTGCGGCTCGGGAAAAGGGTGTGCACCTGCACCTCCGGGCATGCCTCGGACCCAGCCCGCCTACCCACGGTTGTCCCGACCGATCGCTGCGGCCCACGCCCAACCGCCAGCCTGATCCCAACAGTCCACCTGAGCCCAACCGCTGATCTGTCCTCAACCGTCCGCTCACTCCCCCGAGCGCCGACCTACCCCAACCGTCCACCTGCCCCCTCCCCAGCACGGCCCAACCGCCCGTCCGCCTCGCCTGCTTCGGACACACCCATTCGACCGTTCCACTCCTCGAAGAATCCCGAAAACAGCACCACAGCCAGTCCTCACGCCGGGACCCGCACCCTGCCCATCCCGGGCCGCGGAAGAGAAAGCCGGGTACCCCACCCCACGTGCCCAGCACTATCCGGGCATCCCACGAACAGTCATCAACCCCGAGCAAGCACACCCGAGAAGTCACTGAGCGGACACCACTGAACAGGTACACCAACAAACCCTTGCAAAGGCGCACCTCCCCCGGCACAACCAAAAACTCCCCGACCGAGCAGCCCAGTGAGCTGAAGACCCACCCAGGTTTTCCCGTGAGTAGTGCTGGGCACGTCGCCTGCCGTACCCGGCTTACCTCCGCAGTCAGTCACGCGACGTGAAGTTCCAGCGTGGTCATCTGGCTGTGGTTGCGGCACAAACGCTTCGGACACGAGGACTGGTAGCGGGGGCTATTGCTGCGGGAGGATCGACTCGTCCCCCGGGTCGCGTGGGCCGAGGATGCGGCGGTCCGATTCGGTGATGCGGACGTCGTTGATGCTGGCTTCGCGGCGGGACATCAAGCCATCCGGGGCGAACTCCCACTGTTCGTTGCCGTAGCTGCGCCACCATTGGCCGGTTTCGTCGTGCCATTCGTATTGGAAGCGCACCGCGATGCGGTTGCCTTCGAAGGCCCAGAGGTCTTTGCGCAGTGCGTAGCCGTTTTCCGAAGCCCATTTGCGGGTGAGGAATTCGATGATCGCAGCACGACCGGTGAAGAACTCGTCGCGGTTTCGCCAGACCGAGTCCGCGGTGTAGGCGGCGGCGACTCGTTCGGGATCGCGGGTGTTCCAGGCATTTTCGGCGGCTAGCACCTTGACCTTGGCGGATTCCAGATCGAACGGCGGCACTGGGGGTCGCATGAACGGCTCTTTTCTATGAGCGGGTGGTGTCAGGGGTTGACGGGGGACAGCTCGGGCGGGCCCCAGCGCAGTGGGCCCGCGCCGGAGCGTTCGATGACTTCGGTGAGGGTGAGGTCGATCGAGCATTGCGCGCCGGCGGCGAAAGTCTCCGGCGCCCAAGTCAACTCGGCGGTGCCGGTGAGTTGCAGGGTGCCGCCGGTGGCCCAGTCCGGGATGAGGATGCCGCAGCGCGGGTTCACCTGGATGTTCCCGAGCGTCATGAACATCGAGTTGCCGCGATAATCGGGCCAGCGCAGGTGGGTCGGCGAAAGCACCTGGAGGAAACCGGGATTGCCGCCGCGATGCGAGGCGTCGGCGTTCCCCTCGGTGTCGGCGGTGGCGACGAAGAAGGTGTCGGCCGCCGTAATCATCGCCTGCTGACGTGCGTCGAGTTCGGTGCCCTGTCGCGGCAGCGACGGCTCGGCATCGGGCTGATAGGACTCGAGTTGCCTGCGGGTGATGTATTTGGGGCAGTTCGAATAGACCTGGTCGGTGACGATCCGCAAGCCGTCGCCCACCGCGGTCGCGGTGCCGTTGACCCGCATCCGCCTGCGCCGCTGGGGTTGCAGGGCGATCATGCCGATGGGCACCGACCCAGTCAGCGCCTCCCGCAACGGATCTCCCACCGCGGGCCGTGCGTCGACGGCGATGGTGCCCGCGTCGACCGCGTGCACGAACCCCGGCGGACCGGCCAGTTCACTGGCCCACAACCGTCCGGTGTCGTCGGCGGCACCGACCACCACCATCGGCTGCTCGGCCAGGAAAGACGCGGCGACGGCCGGGATGTCGGCCCGGATCATCCGGCCGACCCGGTCGGCGACCGCCGCCTGACCCATGCGCTGCTGCACGGCGAGTTCGCCGGAATGGAAGGGCGCCATGGCATTTACTCCTGTCGCGGGCGTTGCTCCGGCGGATCTGCACCGCCGGAGCGTTCAACAAGGCTCAGAAGAATCCACAGGTCGGGGCCGCGCCACTGGGCGCGGGGGCGGACTCGGCGCCGGTCGGCGCGTAGACCTCGAGCCGGATGCCGTCGGGATCGGCGAAGAAGATGCCGCCGGACGCCACGCCTTCACCGTGCGCGACGACGCCGTCGTGCACGATCGGCACCGACTGCTCGCGCAGCGCTGCCTCGACCGCCCGTACCTGGTCGATGGTGTCCACCTGGAACGAAAGATGGTGCAGGCCCGGGGTTTCGACAGAGAACGCGCCGGCGCTCTGCTGCCACAGCGTCAACGTGAGCTTGCCCGCCGCGCCGAGAAACGCCCATTTACGTTCCCCGTCGGTGCTGGCGGCGAGCTGCTCGAAACCCAGTGCGCGGCGGTAGAACTCGACCGAACGATCCAGATCGGACACGTTCAGTCCGATGTGCCCGGTAACGAGCTGGGGTGCGGCAACCGTGGTCATGCAATCCTCCTCAATCGGTTAAACCGTCTATATCGGTTTAACTGGTTAGAAGATAGCCACAGCCGAGCCGCTCCGTCAACCTGTAAACTGTTTTTAACCGGTTAGAGACGCGCCGGATGCCTCGGCCACCGGAAGGAGCTCGATACCCTCAGTCATGCACGATCCACGCCCCCACCTCGGTGAACCGCTGGCTCTCGACCTGCTGGACACTCGGTGGAACGAGAACGGACACCCACAGGACCTGCTCACCGATGTGGCAGGTCTGGGCATCTGGCTGGCCTCGGCCGGGCTGAGCGATCGTGCGACCGCCGGCCAGGCGACCCTCGACGCACTCTGCGCAGCGCGGACCGCCATCTACGACGTGGTGCAGAGCGCCGCCCACACCGCGTTGAACGAGGTGCTCGAGCACGGCCGGATCCGGCGCACGCTCACCGACACCGGTCCCGCCGATGTCGTCGACGTCCCCGACCCCACCTGGCTACCCGCCTGGCTGGCGGCCGACAACCTGCTCCAGCTGCTCGCCGAAGCTCCGGACCGCATCCGCCAGTGCGCCCACCCCGACTGCGTGCTGTTCTTCTACGACACCTCGAAGAACGGCACCCGCCGCTGGCATTCGATGGCGACGTGCGGCAACCGCACCAAAGCGGCCCGCCACTACGCGAAAAAGGCTTGAGCCTCAGAACAATTCGTCGAGCAGACGGTAGTACTCCAGGCGACGGCGATCCGGTTCATCGAGGCCGTACGCGGCGAAGAAGGCGGTCACTTCGGCCTCGCCGAAGTCGTCACGCAGATCCCGCACGGCCAGCGCCAGGTCGCGGTAGCGATCCGCCACCCCGAGCGCGCCGACGTCCAGCAGGATCGCACCCTCGAGCACGTTGGGTGGCGTGAAGTCGCCGTGCGCCACCACCAGGTCCTCCTGCTCGGGACGTTCGTCGAGCAGACGCGCGAGGATGTCTTCGGCGGCGAGTCCCGCGTTCTCGTCATCGAAGTTGTCGAGGTCGACCAGGCCCTCGATGACCTGCCGACGCGCCTGCGCCAGCACCGCGTCGAGCCGTCCGTCGAAGGGGCACTCGGCGATCGGAATGTCGTGCAGCCGGCGCAGCAAGGTCCCCATGACCGCACCCACCGACGACTCACCCGCGCCCGCGTCGTCCCGCGCGGCCAGGCTCGCGGCGCCCGCGTCGGCCAGCACCAGCACGTCACCGTCGAACACCACGGTCTCCGGCAGCCGAATCCCCCGGTCGCGCAGCCAGTTCAGCCGCTCGTGTTCCGCGACGGCCTTCGGTCCCCGCTTGACCCAGTAGTTGTCGTTGACGAAAGCGACGCCGCCGCTCTGCCCTTCGTGCTCGACCGACCAGGTCGCATCCGCACCGAGCAGCGCGGCGACCTTCGGCGGCAATGGAATCGGCAGTGCGGGAAGTCTTTCCAGCGCGACCCGGGTGGATTCGATCAGTTCCGGGTCGCCTTCGGCCGTCCGCAGGTCGAACGCCTCGCGTAGCAGCGCGTGCGCCTCGGTCAGCTGCCCCTGCTCGGCCAGCGCCTTGCCGAGATGCTGCACGGCGAAGGACAATACCTCCGGCGCGACCACCCGCGCGTGTTCGACCGCCCGGCCGTACAGCGTCTCGGCGGTAGCGGCATCGCCGTGATAGCGGTAGACATCGCCGAGATTGATCCACACCGTGATCCGGCGCTCCTCGGTGTCCACCAGCTCCAATGCCCGATCCAGCAGATCGAGGGCTTGGTCGTAGCGGCCGAGCAGCATCGCTTCGATCCCGGTCTGCCGGAAGCCGGTGAAGTCGGTGGGCTGTGCCTTCGCCAGCCGCGCCGCCAGCCGTTCCGGATCCACCGGGATCATCCGCTCACGCTCGTCGAACCGGTAGAGCGGTTCCTCCTGCTCCACCGCCCGCCCCGGCGTACTCACCAGCGTCCCCGCGGCACGTCGAACTCCGAGCAAAGAGCCCGCCACACATCGCGCGGATCGACCCCCGCTTCGATGGCATCGGCCCCGGTCCGCCCCAGCGCCGGGATCACGTGATCGGCCAGCAGGGCATCACCCCGCGCCGATCCGAATTGGGTATGCAACAGCTCCTGGAACTCCGTCAATCGCACCGTGCCCAAGATACTCGCGCAGACCCGGCGCCCCCACCTGCCCTGCTACTCACCGACCGCGGCCGCACGGAGCAGGCGCGGTCTTACCCGAACGGGCCGGCCACAACGACGGCGCTCCGCAGCGGCCCGATGACGGCAGCGGTGTCCAACACGACACCGCCAAGCGCCGCGGCGCACTATCCCGTGCGCACCGAGTCGAGGACGCGGTGACACAGCTCGATCGGATCGGCGACGTCCGCGGCACCGGCCGCAGCTTGTTTCGCGGCAGTGGCGAAGCGAGGGGTAGTCAGAATCTCCAACACCGCGGCACGGACCGCGGTCGCGGTCAGCGGCCGGACGAGGAGTGAACTTCCTTGGCGGACAGCTCGATTGGCGAGCTCCCATTGGTCGCCGCCGCCGGGAACGGTGACGACGGGAACGGCGGCGGACAAAGACTTCGCGAGCAGGCCGTGCCCGCCACCGCCCACGACTACCGAAGCGTGCGTGAGGAGTTCATCCTGGCGCCCCAAACCGGCTGTAGCCCAAGGTGGTAGGTCGGCGGGCGGGGTGTCGAGCATCGAGATCGCCACGCGGACATCGGCACCCGCGAGGGCTTCCAGCACCGTCTCGACCATGCCGGCGACGCCGGTGTGCGCGGTGGACGGGGCGACCATCACCAGCGGAGCATCCCCGGGCGGCGGCGCCAGGATCGCCTCGGTGGGTTCCCAGAAGAGCGGGCCGATGACGTGGGTGTTGTCCGGCCAGTCGGGACGCGGCACCTCGAGCGCGGGCAGGGTGGCGATCAGGCGGGCGGCGGGTCCCGGGTCGGTGGCAGGCAGGCCGACACTTTCGCGGGCCTGTTCACGCTGACGCAGACCGTTGCGGATGTCACGAGCGGTCATGGTGCGCAGCACACCGTCGCGCATGCGGCCACGCAGACCCTCGCCGGGCGCCAAGCCACTCCCGATGGGCGGCAAGGCTTTCGAAGGCAGGTAGAGCGGGTGCGGGGACAGCTCGACCCACGGCACGCCGAGCCGTTCCGCGGCCATCCCACCGCCCGCGGTGAGCACATCGGAGACGACCAGTTCGGGCAGCATGGCGCCGAGGTCGGGCAGGATCTCGGTGGAGATGTGCGCGGCACGCTCGTGGATGCGCTGGCCCGCGTCGGTGTCGTCGTCGGCCGGGCGTGGGGCGAGCCCCTTCAACCGGCGCACGCCGATACCGGCATCGCGGGCGGCGTCGAACCAGCGCGGGCCGGTGAACAGCACCGGCTCGTCACCCGCGGCCAGGAAACGCAAGCACAACGCGATGGCGGGAAAGGCATGCCCCGGATCGGGTCCCGCAACTACGGCTACTCGCATCCGCATAGCCTGCCACACGCGGTTACGGCTCGACAGCAGCTACGTGCCGCGTCTTCACCTGCTCGACAGCAGAACTTCACGTGACCTCCGCGGCGAGCGACGTTATGGTCTAGACCAATAGGTGCCGGAGAGTGGGAGCGATCGTGCGGGTGTCCACGGTGGACGAATTGATGGTGCTGCTGGCGAACGGCGCGGACGTCTGGGACATGCCGGACCGCAGCGGCGATCCGGTCGACATCCTCGACCACGACCGGCAATGCGCGGAACTGCTGCGGCAGCGTTATCCGCTGGATGAGGAGTTACAGGTCGCCGGGCTGGTGCACGACATCGGCCACCAGCTGGTGCCCGGCGACGACGCAGGCCACGGCAGAAACGGCGCGGACGCGATCCGTGCACTGCTCGGTGATCGCGTCGCGCGGCTGGTCGAGTTGCATGTGGTCGCGAAACGCTATCTGGCGGCGACGGATTCAGCGCACACCGCAGGTCTGTCCCACTCCAGTCAACGCACCTTGCTGGCGCAGGGCGGCCCGATGAACGCCGCGGAGATCGCCGAGTTCCGGGCCGATCCGGATTTCGATGCCGCCCTCGCGCTGCGGCGTGCCGACGATGCGGGCAAGGTGGTCGGCCTGACCGTCGCGCCGCTGGACTCCTGGCTTCCCGTCATCGAACGCGTTGCTGCTGAACAACAATCGTTGAATTGAAGTAGCCCCAGGCCGCCCTGGCACCGAGTCAGCCGCCGAAGTTGTAGAGCTCGAAGCCGACCGCACGCTCGGCGGGGAAGCCTTCGATCGGGCCGGTTGCCCTGTCGACGATGGCGCGAACCTGGTCCTGCACCGGTTCCGCGCTGAGCACCTCCAGATAGCGGCGATGCTCGGCCAGGGACGCCTCGGCTTGTTCGATGTTCGCGGTGACGTCGACGGCGTGAGTTACCTTGGGGCCCACCACCGCTGCCCAGCGCGCCGACCACGGCGCATCGGTCAGCTCCGGGAAAATCCACTCGTTGCCCGCGTCGGAGACGGCGTCCAGTGCCGCGCGGCCGACGGCACGATGATCGGCACTGTTGGCGAACCCGGGAGCCCAGGTGTCGCCGAAGTTGAAGAGCACCACCAGTTCTGGCTGGTGACGGCGGATCGCGGCAGCCAGATCCCGACGCAGCTGCAGGGTCTCCTCGACGCGCCCGTCGGGGTAGCCGAGGAACTCCACCTGATGCGCGCCAACGGCTTTGGCGGAGGCGATCTCCTCCGCCTCACGCAGCGGCCCGGATTCCGCGGGTGGCAGTCCGGCGATCCCGGCCTCGCCACTGGTGACCAGGACATAGCGAATGTCTTTGCCCTGCCCTGTCCAGCGCGCCACCGCCGCAGCGGCACCGTATTCGATGTCATCGGGGTGCGCGACGACGACGATTCCGCGATGCCAATCCTCCGGAAGCTGCTGCACTAGGAATCCTCTCTCACTGTTTAGCGTGTTCAGGCCAGACTAGTGGGTGGTGATCGATCGAGTTCGCAAGCCGCGCAGCGAAAAGGGGCCGCGCGCTTTCCCCTCATCGGGGAGCGCACGGCCCCTGGCCGGACGGGTTCGCGACTTCGCTCGCGCCTCCTGGTGGCATCCCGGCCACACCTGGATCCGTCCGACTACCGCCCGCACGGCTTCGCAGCGCTTCCCGGCGCGCAGAAGCCGTCTGCGGACGGGAGCTACAACTTGCTGACCGAGGAGTTGTCCGAGCCCGACACCGCCTTGTACAGCAGGTACAGCCCGAACACGATGGCGCTGATCACCAGGATCGGGAACAGCCCCTTGATCAACGCACCGATGATGGCCAGCGCGATCCAGACGACCGCGACGATACCGATGATCTTCCACAACATGTGCCAGCCTCCGAGGGTCTCTGCGAACCGCTCTCCGACGATCCGACATGTTCCACTCTGGCAGCTGCGTGACGATAAATCACCAGGTCAACACCGATATCCGGGTGAAGATCAGGGTTCACCCTGACTACCGACCCGCCGCAGGTAGCACCCCGGCGATCAGGACGTTTCGATCGTCGCGCCCTCGGCGACCAGCTCGGCGCCCACCTTTCGCGCGGTCCGGACGAACGCCGACACCAGCGGCCGATCGTCGCCCGCGCGGCAAGCGACGGCCAGTTCCGCGGGCGCCACATCGAGCAGTGGCCGGGCGACGACACCCGACCACGGGAAGAACCGGGACACCGAGTCGACCGAGACCGCGACCGCCTGGCCACTGCCCACCGCGGCCAGCAGATCCTCCAGCGTGGTCACCTCGGCGCCGATGAGCAGCGGGCCGTCGCGGTACTCGGCCAGCGTCATGAAGTCGCGCGACGCGAGATCCCGGTTGTCGATCCACCATGCGAACGGTTGGACGGCCAGGTCCGCGGGCAGGACCGCGGTGCCTGCGGCGAGCGGATGGTCGGCGGGCAGCAGGGCGATCCGCTGCTCCGCCAGCAGCGGCGTCACGTCCAGGCCGTCCGGCGCGGGCAGCCAGATCAGCCCGACATCCGAGGTCCCGGCCAGCACGCCGGCACTCGGATCGTCGAATTCGACCTTGCCGACGGTCAGCGCGACGTGCGGATAATCTGCCGCGAAGGCGCGCAACACCCGCGGCGTGATGTCCAGGCCGGTCGCCACCCGGATGCCGATGGTCAACTCGGTGCGCTGCCCGGACTCGGTGTCGCGGGTATCGGCGATCGCCGCGCCGACGGTGTCCAGGATGCCGGGCACCCTGGCCAGCAGCGTCCGACCGGCGTCGGTGAGCGTCACCTGACGGCTGTTGCGTTGGAAAAGCGTTGCGCCGATGCGTGTTTCGAGCTGCTTGATCTGATTGCTCAGCGCCTGCTGGCTCAGGTGCAGGCGAGCCGCCGCCCGGGTGAAGTTCAGCTCGGTAGCTAGTACGTGGAACGCACGCAGGTGCCGGAATTCCACATCCACAAGTCTGGATTGTAGATCCGACAGCGGATCGGTGTTTCCGTTCTCGGGCCGGCGGATCGACCATGAACACATCGGGGTCACCAATCGAGGAGCCGCACCTTGCCGGAACTACACCGTCACGAGCTCGGGCAGCACCAGCCGATCGCGGAATGGGCGTTCGGGTGCCTGGTGATCTGGCATCAACTCGCCGAGACCACGGGCGGGGTGCTGTCGCTGGCGGAGGTCGTGGTGGCGAAAGGTGACGAGCCGCCAATCCATCTGCATTCCCGCGAGGACGAACTGTGCTTCGTACTGGACGGTGAGCTCACCGTGCAACGCGGACTGGCGCGCATCCACGCCGAACCCGGCACTTCCGTGTGGTTGCCACGCGGCATCCCACACGGTTTCGCGGTGCACACAGCAACGGCGCGGGTGCTGCACCACTACACACCCGCCGGTGTCGAAAAGGTGCATCGCGCGTTCAGCACAGCGGCCACGGAACTTGCACTGCCGCCCAACAGCTTTCGCCGTCCCTCGGGTGCGGAGGTCGAAGCCGAATTCGCGCCCTACGGGATCACCCTCATGGGTCCAGCTCTCGCGTATCGGAGGGGAGCGCGAGAATGACTGTGGCACAGGTCAGCACCTGCCCAGCGCCAGCAGGTCGGGGTAACACGAGATCGCCTGCGGCACAATGCATCGCCAGTCCAGCGTCCACTGTGCACCGGAACAAGCGCGGCACACGGCATCACCGGTCCGGCAACCGTGCACCGGGCGGTGGCCTGAGGATCACTGTGCCGCGGGGTATCGCAAGTCCGGCAAGCGATCCGACGATCGGCGACACCGTGGCACGCCTTTGTGCGGAGTCCTCGGATCGGATACCGAAGTGGGTGCTGCCGGTGGCGCGGCAGCGACTTGCCGAGAACGGCGCACATCCGACGGAGGGACGGGAATGACTGCCGCACAGGGCATCACCCGTCCTGTCGGCATCTCTGACACGGGGCACGCGCAGGTGCGTGTGCTCGGGCCGGTGTGGGTCACCGACGGTGTGCGGACGATCGGGGTGGACCGTCCGCTGGAGCGGGCGGTGCTGGTCCGGCTCGCGCTCGCGGGTGGGATTCCGGTGCCCGATCGGCGACTCGCCGCCGACCTGTGGGGTGACGGGGAGATCTCGCGACCCGTCGAGCGATTGCGGGTTGTCGTGTCGCGGTTGCGGACGGCACTGGGCGAGCACGGCGCGACCGTGCTGCGTACCCCGGCGGGTTATCGCACGACGATGACCGCCGGTGATCTGCTGGCCGCCGAATCCATCGCGGATCGGCTGCATGCCGCACGGCGGGCGGGGCGGTACGCCGAGGTCGGCGCGGCCGCCGACGCGGCGCTGCGACTGTGGCGCGGGCCTGCGCTGGCCGACCTGCTGTGGGCGCCGTACGCGGCGGTGGAGGCGAGCAGGCTGGACGAGTGGCGGCTGGAATTGACCGTTGCCGGGCTGGATGCGGCGCTGCGGCTCGGCTCCGGGCTCGAATGTCTCAGGGAGATGGGCATTTTGGCGGGCGAGCATCCGCTGCACGAGCCGCTGGGCCGGCTGCACGCGCTGGCGCTCTACCGTGCGGGCCGGCAAGTCGACGCACTCGATCGCCTGCGCTGCTTACGACTGAAGCTCACCGAGCAGTTCGGTGCCGCTCTCGCTCCGGAAACCGTCGAGCTCGAGCTTCGCATCCTCCGGCACGATCCGGCGCTTCATCCGGCTAGGCTCGCCGAAAAGGCAAGCACGCCTTCGTATTCGACTCAGCGGATAATCCGGTACCGCGATGTTGCGACCGCCGCACATCGTTTCCGGCGCTTGACGCCAGGTTGCTGAATACTGCTGCCACCCTCGCCTACCGGCCAACAGATATCTGGGTGAGGATCAGGTCTACCCCGATCCTCACCCAGTGATATCTATCGATGAACCGATGCTCACCTACGACCCGGGTTGCGGCGATCGTTCTCCACACCCTCGGTCTCGATCCGCTCCTTGCGCACCGTGTCGGAGACGGTCTGCTCGTCCTGGACCTCGTCGACGGCGAGGCGGACCCGCTCGACCGGCACGGCTTCCTTCTGCACCGTCACCCGCTCCTCGTGCAGCGTGACCTCGGCCTCCTGCTCGCCGATGTCAGCGCGACCCATCTGCGACCGGTCGGTGATCGGCTCGCGCTCGATCCGGACCTCTTCGTGCGTGGTCGGCACGGTGACGGTCTGCTCCTCGGTCACCACGTACTTGTGCAGACGTGCGTGGCCGACCTCCTCGTTCTGCTTGCTGACCGCCAGGCGCTCCTCGGAGCGCACCATCCCCTTGTCGTCGGGGCGTCGGCCGCCGCGCATCTGCTGCTTGCCGCCCAGCTCCATGCCGGCCCGGTTCGGGTCGATGTGGTAGTGGTCGAACAGTTCGCGCTCGGCTTCGGGGCTGATCAGACCGTCGTGCTCGAGATGCGGCGCGGTCTTCACCTCCTCCTTCTCGACGCGCACCTGCAGTGCTTCCGGGTCGTGCCGCAGTTGGGCACCCGCCAGCGGGACCAGCGAATCGCCGCTGAACATCCCGGTGGTCACCGAGACCCAGGTCGGTGCGCCGGAGGTGTTGTCGACGTAGATCCGCTTGACCTTGCCGATCTTGTCGCCTTCCGGGTCATACACAGCGCTTCCGATGAGTTCTTCCAGCATTCCGGTCATGATGTGATTCCTCCGCGTTACATTCGATGGAATTGATTCAGGCACTTGCCTTTTGATCGGACTGGTCGAGATCCTCGGCGATTCGCTGCGATTGCCGCGAGCGTCGGACCGGATCATCGACGTTGCCCCAGGCCAGATATCTGCTGACATCCAGCCGTTGCGTGTCCTGGTCGATCGCGGATTTTCGGTAGGCAATATCAAGCATCAGTCTGCTCCTGCCCTTGTAGTGAATGTTCCCGATTCCTGGGATGGAATCCGGCCGATCAGCTACATGAAGGCAACTACCCGGCACATGCCCCACCAAACACCCAGTCGGCGAAATCGGCCCTCAAGCGGGGGATATGTCACGGGCGAACAGTGCAGCCTGGACCCGGTTGGTGACCCCTAGGGCGGTGAGAATGCGGCTGACGTGTGCCTTCGCCGTGCTCTCACGCATGCCGAGGGCCGCGGCGATGTCTGCGTTGGTCGCACCTTCGGCGAGCAGGGCGAGCACCTCGCGCTCACGTGGAGTCAGCCGGTCGATGCGCTGCTGGGCCGCGGCGGCGCGTGGGCGGGCGGTGTGGTGGTAGCGGTCGATGAGCCGACGAGCGGCCACCGGATGCAGCATCGCCGACCCCGCGGCGACGAGGTGGACCGCGCGCAGGATCTCGGCGGGGTCGGTGTCCTTGAGCAGAAATCCGTCGGCGCCGGCGGCGAGGGCGTTGTAGACGTACTCGTCGAGGTCGAAGGTGGTCAGCGTGATGATCCTCGGCGGATGCGGCAGGGCGCGCAGCCGCGTGATCGCGGTGATGCCGTCCATCCGGGGCATCCGCACGTCCATCAGGGCGACATCGATGCGGTGCGCGGTCGCCTGCTCGATCGCCTGGAGACCCTCGGCGGCCTGCGCGACCACCTCGATACCGGGATCGGTGCCGAGCAGGTCGCACAGGCCGAGGCGGACGAGGGCGTCGTCGTCGACGATCATGGCTCGGATCACTGGACGGTTCCATTCTGCGTGGGGCGGGGCAGGGTTGCCGCGACGCGCCAAGCGCCCGCGACCGCAGGGCCTGCCTCGAATTGCCCGCCGAGGGCGGCGACGCGTTCCCGCAGACCGATCAGCCCGAAGCCCAAGGAGACGACTGGATACCCTTGCGCCCCAGCAGTATTGGTCACCTCGACAGTAGTCGTCAGGTCGGTGTACGCGACCCGGATGACGATCGCGGCGTCCCCTGCGTGCTTGCGGGCGTTGCTGAGTGCTTCCCGCACGATGCGGTACACGGCGAGACGGTGGGCGAGCGGGGCCTGTTCCGGGTTGCCCACGGTGCTCGACTCGACGTCCTGCCCCGCTGCGCGCGCCTGGTCGACCACATCGTCCAGCTCTTGCAGGGCGGGTGCGAGTTCCGGTGCGGCACCGGTCTGATGCAAGGCACCGAGAACTTCGCGAAGCTCGTTCAGCGCGGCGGTCGAGGTGCTGCGCAACAGGCCGAGCCGTTCGACCACCGGGGCGGGCAAGGTGTCGGTGCGGGTGGCGAGCACGCCGCTGTGCAAAGCGAGCAGGCTGAGCCGGTGAGCGAGCACATCGTGCATTTCCGCGGCAATCGCCGAGCGTTCGGCCAGCCGGGCGGCCTCCTCACGCAGTTCGCGTTCGGTGCGCAGGTGCTCGACCTGCTGGGCTAGCGCGTCGATGAGCCGCCTCCGGCTGCGCACCCACATACCGAGGGCCACGACGAGAGCCAACAGCAGGGCGTCTGTCTCCACTCCGCCACCGTAGAGCTGGATACCGGTCGGTTACCTCCGCCTATCGGCCGCATCGACCCCCTACTTTCGTCGGGGTTCCGCGTCGCACAACGGCGGATTTGCGCAGGCCAGTTGCTGCATAGCGTCGAAAACCATGCAGCGCCATACTATTTCGCACCGTCAAGGGTCCTCGGGGTGGATGTTCCTGCGCGAAGCCGCCCGCGATCAGCGCACCACCGGGGCGATCGCGCCGAGCAGCCGCCGCCTCGCCGCCGCGCTCACCGCACCGGTGCGCGCGCAGGCCCAGCGGCCGCTGGCGGTGTTGGAGGCCGGGGCCGGCACCGGATCGGTCACCCGCGCGCTGCTCCCGTTGATCGGGCCGGGCAGCCGGTTGGACGTAGTGGAACCCAATCCTCGTTTCGCCCAGCACCTTCGGGACTTGGTGCACGACCACCCGGAGGCGGCGGGCACCGCGCGGCGCGTGCACGTCCACGAAAGCTTCGTCGAACAGCTCGACACCGGATGCCGCTACGACGTGATCGTCTCCGGACTGCCGTTCTCCAACTTCACACCCACCGAGGTCGAACGAATCATGCGCCGATACTTCGAGCTCTTGCATCCGGGCGGGACGCTGACCTTCTTCGCCTACCGCGGGACCCGCGTGGCTCGATCGATCCTGTCCTCGCGCACCGAGACGTCGCGACATCGTCTCGTCGACGACGTACTGCATTGCTACCGAGACCGATACAGCGATGGGCGCGTGCACATTTGGGGGAATCTGCCGCCCGCTGACGTCTGGCGTCTCAGGGCTCCCGTAGCCGCCGGGGCTGCCCTCGGATCGGTGGCCACCGGCCTCAGCGACAGCGAACTACCAAGGCGCACAACATGACTGTTCTCACGGATCTGCTGGCTCGGATCCCCGCCCTCGCAGCCTATGGCGTCGTAGTCGCCGCCGTACTCGCCGAATCAGTGCTTCTGATAGGCGCTTTCATACCGACACTCACGATTCTCTTGACCGCGGGAGCGCTGGCCAACACCGGACAGCTCGACCTGGTCGTGCTGATCTGCGTTACCGCCCTCGCCGTCATGGCCGGCGATGCGCTCGGGCATCGGACCGGGCGGCTGCTCGGTGATCGACTCCGGACCCATCGGCTCGGACGGCGAATACCAGAGGCGATGTGGCGGCAGACCGAACGCGCGATGGATCGGCGGGGCAGCGAAGCGGTAGCACTGGGACGATTCCTGCCCGTGATCCGGACGCTGACACCGCATCTGGCGGGCGCGACGGGGTTGCCGTACCACCGCGTCGCGCCGTACAGCGCGGGCGCGGCCGTAGTGTGGGCAACAGCAGGGGCAGGGGTCGGATATACGGCCGCTACCTCCGCACAACGCCTGATCCCGCTGGCCGCCCCCGCGCTCGCCGCGGTCGCCGGCCTGATAGCGCTCGTCACCTGGATGCGGGCGCGCCGCTCGAGGCTTGCGGGCGCCCGGGTGCTGGACACGATGACGACCGAGGAGGAGCGACACCTTGCCCATTGATGTGCCATCGTGACGTCGGCGTCGGCCGCTCTCCTCGACGCGCGGTTGAGCGCGGCCGGGATCTCCCTACCGTCCGTCACCATCACCGCCGCTGACGTCGCAGCGGGCAAACCGGCCCCGGATGGCTATCTGCTGGCCGCGCACAAGCTCGGCCGGCCGATCGAGCACTGCGTGGTCTTCGAGGACAGCGTCGCCGGGGTGGCGGCAGGGATCGCGGCCGGACCGCATTGCGTCGTCGGCGTCGGCGAGCAAGCCCTGGATGGTCCGGCCGACCTCGTCGTGCGCGACCTCTCCGGTATCAGCCGGACCGAGCACGGTTTACGCTTCGCGGAGGCTTCGATTTTGCGCTCTCCCGGCCGTGACCTCGGTCAGTGTACGGTTGTACTCTGATCTTGCGCGGAGCGTTCCGGATAGCGGCAGTCAGGAAGGGATGGTCGATCTATGCACACCTGTTGTTCGGCACACACTTATTCACTCGATCTCACGTGACGGTCGGTGCCTGATGGAAAACGAACTCGCCCAAGAACTCGCGGCCGCCGCACGCCGCCACGGTGGCGCGATCGCCGGCATCGTCGGCGGTGCCGCCCGCAAAGCCTCCTGGGAGGTGCTCGACCTGATGGCCGAGGGCCGCGAACTGGTCAATGCCGCGCTGCGCGCCAGGGCCGAAGAACTGCGCCGCCGAGACCAACTGCGCTGAATCCGGGCTGGTAGCGCACCATTCGCCGACGGCGGGTGACAGACGTGCAGCGGGTGCCGCGGCGGATATTGGCTGCAGCGGCGGAAACGGATGCCTACCTCCCAGGTAAGCATTTTGCGACCGTCCGGGGCAGCGTGACGCGCTGCCCTGTCAGCTATTCGGTGGATACCCAGATGCCTACCGAGAAGCGACTATGACGAGATGATCGATCCGTCGCCCTCGCGCCCGCCGGAGTACTCGGGTGCGCGGCGTCCGGCCCTGCTACCGCAGGACGCGCGCCCTGCCTATTTGGCGGCCCAGTACCTCGGCCCCCCGTTCCCGGCACCACGGCCCACGGCGGCCACACCGCTGAACGGAACCGCCAAGACCGCAGCGGTTTTCGCCCTGCTCGGCACAGTCCCCCACCTCATCGGCGGATCCAGCAATCTGATTTCCGTGGCCGCCCTCGACGCCGACAGCGGACCGAAAACCCTGAGCTACACCGGTTGGTACAGCGAATACCTCGTCGGCTCCGGCATCGCGCAAGTAATCGCCGCCGCCCTGCTCGGCATAGGAGCCGTCTTCCTGCTGCGCCGCCGCTTCGCCGGCCGCGCACTGATCACCCTCGGCTGCCTGACAGTAATCATCCTCGGCGTGCTGTCATTCTTCGCAATCCGCGCCCGCAACGCAGTCCTGTACCGAGACATGGCCGCAGACAACGTCGACTCCTTAGCCGCAATCGCAGGCGGAATATCCCTGGGACTGCTCGTCTTCCCAGTCCTCACCCTCCTGCTGGCCTGCGCGACATCGACCACCCAGTGGCTCCAGCACCGGACGTAGCAGTGCGTCTCCAGCCCGTCCGAACCGCACCGCCGAACGGAAACACATGTACGACCAGACCTCGATCAGGCTCATGCCTGGCGAAACGCTGCGGCTGTCGACCCACTTCAGCCCGCACTTGATTCTGAGCCATTTGAAGGTCGGCTTGGCGGTGACCGATCGCAGGGTGGTTGTGCACAGGCCGAACACCATTTTCGCGGTGATTCCGCACGGCAGCCTGGAGCAGGCGACACCGCTCGGCAAAGTGAGCGAGATCGCCGTCGGCGAGGCGGTATCCACCCGGCATCTCGTCTACGGGGCCGGGTCGTTGCTGGTGGCGTTGCTGTCGCTGTTCAGCGCGCCGGCCATATCTGGTGTGGCCGGCTTTGTCCTCGGCCTCGCGCTACTGGGTGTGTCCGCATATTTCTTCTCAACGGCGAGACAGTTCGGCATCTGGGTCCGCAATCAGGGCGGAGGTGTGCTTCGCGTACCCGCCGGTCATCATGAACGGCGCCTGATCAGCGCCGCACAAAGCTGTCTCGAGACACTTATCTTCGGAAACGATGTAGCCGGAAGTACCTCAGCGGCAACGGATTACGGCTTTCCAGCGCCGCCCATCCCAGGCGCCATCACACCGGACACGCAGCGAAGCCACACCGGGCACACCCCACCGAACACCCAACCCGGTCACACCGCACCACAGCCCCAGACCCGCCACTCGGCAGCAAGTACGCCGACCAATCGCGTGGGGTACGCGGCACCGAACGCACAGTCCACCTACCCGGAATACGGCGCGGGCACCTCCGCGCTCGACGCCCGGCCGGACGGTGCCCGGGCCGCAGACCCACTGACCGCACCGGCCGTACTGTACGAAATCGCCCAGCGCTGGCCGCAATTGCGTGCACGGATCGCAACGAACCCGGCCGCCGACCCGGACCTGCTGACTTGGCTCAGCGAACTCGGCGACCCCGAGGTCGACAGGGCGCTGGCCAACCGCCAGTAGCCGGCGCGGACGCCCAGCTGTGCGGCGCAGCGCTCAGAGTTGACCGGGGCGGGAGATCGGGACCTGCTGGTCGGCGACTTCGGTGAGGGCTTGGGCCCAGCCGTCCAGGCGGTCGGCGGCGTGGCGCAGGTCGGCGACGATGGTGTCGAAATTGTGGCGCATGACCGCGCTTTCGGGGACGGCGAGGATGCGGCCTGCGGCGGCGACTACCTGTTCGTATTCGGTGACGCCGGTGTCGAGGCGGTCGAGGGCGAATTGCAGGTTGCCGGTGAGGGCCACCGAGGCGGGGGAATCGGCGCGGCCCATGGCGCCGAGGGCCTGTTCCATGGCGGTCACGTCGGCGGCGAGGGCGTGCAGGGCGGCGGAGCCGGAGGCCGCGGTTTCCAGCATGTCGGTGAGTTCGTCGTCGGGCAACCGGTTGCCGCGGGCGATCTGGGTGCCGAGTCCGTGCAGCGCGCGTTCGGCGCGGACCAGTTTGGCGATGGGTCCGCGCGCCCGCGACCACAGCGGCGGCTGTTTGCGCGGGACGAAGGTGGGCTGCGGCAGGGGTGATTTGCGCAGTCGCAGGTAGCGGCGGGCGCTCAGTGCGGTGCCGGTGACCAGCGCGACCGCACCGCCGCCGAGCACGACGACGATCCAGGCGGGTGCGGAGATGACCACCAGCCCAACGGCTCCCGCGGTGGTGAGGCCGGAGGCGGTGCCGAGCTGGAAACTGCGGCGGCGGGCGCGGCGGCGACGGCGTAGTTCGCGTTCGCGCGGATCGGCCCAGCGACGCACCGCGACCAAGGCGCTCTCGCCGACCTCGCGCAGACTGTCGGGCAGGCTTCCCGGTTGCGGAGCGAGCGCGGCCTGCGCCCGGATGATCGCCGCGTCGCGCTTGCGGCCCGGAAGCGCCTTGTCCCGAGTCATGCCATCTCTCCCACTGGTAGCGCGGATCGGACCAGCACGGTCCCGGCGCGGCCGACGGCCGGCCTGCCGGGTGCCCGTGCTGTGTTCGCCAGTGTTCCAGTGACCACCGACAAAGTCCTCGCCGAGCGGTGAACCGTTACTGCTGTGCGGCCTGGCCCTTGTTCATCTGCGGCTGGGCCGGGTTCGCCTGCGCCGGTGCGGGATTGACGGCCGGCTGGGCCGCGCCACCCGCGGGCAGCTGATCGCCGCGCATCGACGCACGGATCTGCTCGAGCTTGCTGTGCCCGGCCATCTGGATGCTGGCCTGCTGTACCTCCAGCATGCGGCCCTGCACCGTGTTCTGCGCGAGCTCGGCCGAGCCGAGGGCATTGGCGTAGCGGCGCTCGATCTTCTCGCGCACCGCGTCCAGGCTCGGCGTGCTGCCGGGCGCCGACAGCGTCGAATCCATCTGCTGCAGCGACGCGGAGACCTGCTCCTGCATCTTGGCCTGCTCCAGCTGGCTGAGCAGCTTGGTGCGCTCGGCGACCTTCTGCTGCAACAGCATCGCGTTCTGCTCGACGGCCTTCTTGGCCTGGGTGGCCGCCTGCAGCGACTGGTCGTGCAGCACCTTCAGGTCCTCCACCGACTGCTCGGCGGTGACCAGCTGGGCGGCGAACGCCTCGGCGGCGTTGGTGTACTGGATCGCCTTCTCGGTGTCGCCCGCGGCGCCGGCCTGGTCGGCGAGCGTGACCGCCTGGCGTGCGTTGGCGTTGAGCTTCTCGACCTCGTCGAGCTGCCGGTTCAGTTTCATTTCCAGCTGCCGCTGGTTGCCGATGACCGACGCGGCCTGCTGCGAGAGGGCCTGATGCTGGCGCTGGGCTTCCTCGATAGCCTGCTGAATCTGGACCTTCGGATCCGCGTGCTCTTCGATCTTCGAGTCGAAGAGGGCCATCAGGTATTTCCAGGCCTTGACGAACGGATTAGCCATCGATTGATCCCGCCTCCATCTGACGTGCCGCGCCCTCGACGCGGCTCCGGTGCGCGACCGTCACGCACTCGATATATGCCTATCCTCCACCATGCGGCCGTTGCACCGGGTATACCCGGCCCAACCGACGCCTAGTGAGAATCTATCCGCTTTCGGCGCCGGTCCGCAGCGTTGCCGCGGCCGCCACCTGTCGCTGGGTGTCACATGCCCTTCACCAGGACCAGCATGTCGGCCTTGGGTGCGGGGATGACGATTCTGGTGTCCATGGCCAGCGGCAGCGGACGCACGCCCGAGCCTGCCACCGACAGGCTGGCACTCGCGGGCGCCAGCGCGGGCTCTGCGGCTGCGGCGGGTGCGGCGGCCGGTGCGGCTTCGGCGGCGGCGGTCTCTTCCGCGTCGACCGGCAGCGGTGCCGCCGCGGCGTCCGCCGGGGTACGGGTCGGCAGGCCGTCGGCGCCCGCCATGATCGTGCTCACATCCCATAGCACCCGGGACAGCGGCACATCGAGGGCCGCGCAGATCGCGGCCAGTAACTCACTGGAGGCTTCTTTACGGCCCCGCTCGACCTCGGAGAGATAGCCCAGGCTCACGCGCGCGGAGGTGGACACCTCGCGCAGGGTCCGGCTCTGGGCGAGACGAGCACGCCGCAGACTGTCCCCGATGGCCTCTCGCAGCAGCGTCATCTCGTTCTCCTTCGCTCCCTGTCAGGGGACCCGCATGACACTCACGAGTGCCACGCACGCCGTTCTTTCTGGCACAACGTCGGACGAGGCCCGGTTGGTTCCCGCCCGGCGCAAATCACTCACCTTGCCTGCTCGTACCCGCGTCCGGTCGGCGTACACATCGCAGCAGTTCCCGCACGGCGATGTGCGTCGCGCCGATCCTGATCGTCCACCGGTCCCCGAGGAGTTTCAACCGCATCACCTCGGTGTGCCCCGGCCCGGCGAGTCCGAGGAAAACGGTGCCGACCGGATGTCCGTCCTGCGAATCAGGTCCGGCCACACCGGTCAGTGCCACTCCCCAGTCTGCCCCGCATCGCGTGCGAGCGCCCACCGCCAGTTGTTCGGCGGTACTCGCGGCGACCGGACCTTCGCTCTCCAGTACTTCGTCGCTGACGCCGCCGAGGCTGTGTTTCAGGTCTGTGGCGTACACCACGATGCCACCGCGCAGCACCGCGCTGGCACCCGGGACGCCCGCGATGGTCGCGGACAACAGCCCGGCGGTGAGCGATTCGGCGGTCGCGACGGTCTGGCCCACCGTGCGCAGCGCTAGGACCAGGTCGGCGACTTGCCCGTTCGCGATCAACGGATCGGTCGGTGCCGTGGATGCCGGGCTCATGCGCCGCGCGTTCGGCCCGGCCCGCCCGCGAACCACACCCGCATCGCCTGCCCGACATAGTCCAGGCCGGTGATCACGGTCAGCGCGACGGCCACATACATCAGCACCATGCCCGCCCCGAGGAGCCAGCCGCCCAAGGGCAGCAGCAGGACCGCGATCGCGATCGACTGCATGAGGGTCTTCAGTTTGCCGCCGCGGCCGGCGGGGATCACGCCACGGCGCACCACGGCGAGGCGCAGCAGGGTCACGCCGATCTCCCGGCCGCAGATGACCAGGGTGATCCACCAGGCCAGATCGCCGAGTACGGACAAGCCGATCACCGCGGAACCGATCAACGCCTTGTCCGCGATGGGGTCGGCGAGCTTGCCGAAATCGGTGACCAGACCGTATTTGCGTGCCAGTTGCCCGTCGAACCGGTCGGTGATCGCGGCGATGCCGAACAGCGCGGCCGCGACGAGCCGCCAGAAGGTCTCGTGCCCGTCGCCCACGAACAGCGCCACCACGAACAGCGGGACCAGCGCGATCCGCAGCATGGTCAGGATGTTCGCGATATTCATCAGCGGCACCACGGGTTCGGCGTGCGGCGTCACCATGCTCGACGGGATCGGGTCGGACGCGGCCCAGCGTCGCTCGATCTCCTCGGGTTGCGCACTCATCGCCGCACCTCGCCGACGCTCAGCTCAGGCACGAACGCGAGCGGCTGCGAGATGGTTCGCCGGCTCACGATAAACACTCCAGACAACGCACATGACCGGCGCCTACCCGGCGCGGGTCATGCCGAACCCGCTGCCCGGCGTGATGCGGTGAGCGGGAGGACTGGATGTGCGGCACACGTTCAGCCTATCGGTAACCCGCCCGACTACTCTGCACCCCATGAACTCTCGGGGACCACTAGGTGGTTCGACCAGCGACGCACATCCGGGCGTGCCTCTAGGCGCGCAGAACGCCCCGCTGGTTGTCCGACGCGCGCGAACCTCCGACGTGCCCGAGATCAAGCGCCTCGTCGATGTCTACGCCGGTCGGATACTGCTGGAAAAGAACCTGGTCACGCTGTACGAAGCGGTGCAGGAGTTCTGGGTGGCCGAGCTCGAGGGTCGCGTCGTCGGCTGTGGCGCGCTGCATGTGCTGTGGGCCGACCTGGGTGAGGTGCGCACAGTCGCGGTGCACCCGGATGTCAAGGGCGGCGGGGTGGGCAGGCTCATCGTGGAGCAGCTGATCACGGTGGCGCGCGAGCTGGAGCTGCGGCGGGTGTTCGTGCTGACCTTCGAGGTGGATTTCTTCGCCAGGCACGGGTTCGCGGAGATAGACGGCACGCCGGTGACGGCCGAGGTGTACGCGGAGATGTGCCGGTCCTACGACACCGGTGTCGCGGAGTTCCTCGACCTCAGCTACGTCAAGCCCAACACCCTCGGCAATACTCGGATGCTGCTCACGCTCTGATATCCGACGTATAGGAAGCGATCCCCCGTGCCGATCTTCGCCGTTCACTACACCTACTCCGCGGCCACGGTCCCGGACCGGGACACCCACCGGCCCGCGCATCGCGCCTGGCTGGCCGGTCAGCTCGACGCGGGCAACCTGCTGACCAGCGGGCCGTACCCGGACGGGTCCGGTGCGCTGATCCTGTTCCGAGCCGAGGATGCCGGTGCGCTGAACGAACTGCTCGCCGAGGACCCGTTCGCACGGGAGAAGCTGATCGATGACGTGCGCGTCGTCGAATGGCTTCCGGTGCTGGGCGCTTTCACGTCTTGAATCCATCTCGTCCCGATTCCCCGCTCGCCGGTTCGGTGGGCGGGGAATCGGGCAACCAGGACAGGTCGTTAGTCGAAGTCAGCTAACTTGCGGCGACACACCGTGCGTGATACGGACATACCGCCTGTTCCACACGGCAGACTCGCGCCATGCGCACTTACGTAGCGGTTTTCGCGTCGACGGCTGCCACCGCAGGCCTGTTGTACGCGTATCTGGGTGTACCGGACAAAACGGACCCAGCAACCTCTTCCTCGGCCCGTCCGCTGACCCGGCCCGGGGTGGCCGACCCGGCGCTGTACCGAGCCGTCGACGGCTATTACTTCCAGACGCCGGACCGGCACATCACCTGCGGCATCCTCGATCAGCCGGTCGGCCAGCCCCGGCGCACCGCGGGATGTCAGGGCGCGACCGGCCCCGCGCCGCCGCACATGCAGAAGTGCTGGAGCACCGATCCGGCCGCCGCCGCGGTCGCGGTCGGCGAGGACGCCGGATATCTGTGCGTGAACCAGGGTTTCTACACCGGGCCGGAGGTCCAGCCCGGTGCGGGCCCCGGCGTCGGGCCGGTGCTGCCCGCCGGAGCGACCCTGAGCGCGCACGGATTCACCTGTCGGGCCGAGACTTTCAGCGTCATCTGCAGCAACGACGAAGACGGGCACGGGTTCGAGATCGCCCCGGACAGCAACCGGGTGTTCTGAACGTCAGCGCTTCGCTGCGTCCGCACGGGTGCGCGCCAGGCTGGCGACCGTCGCGATGACCAAGATGCCGAGAATGACTCCCAGCGACACCGTGGTGGAGATCTCCGGCACGCTGACGTGCTCGCCGCCGTTGATGAACGGCAGCGTGTTCTCGTGCAACGCGTGCAGCACCAGCTTGACGCCGATGAACGCGAGGATGGCCGACAAGCCGTGGGACAGATAGACCAGACGATCGAGGAGTCCGCCGATCAGGAAGTACAACTGCCGTAAACCCATGAGCGCGAACGCGTTTGCGGTGAATACCAGGTACGGCTCACTCGTCAGACCGTAGATCGCCGGGATCGAGTCCAGGGCGAACAGCAGGTCGGCGAAGCCGATCGCCAGCAGGGTGAGAAACAGCGGGGTCACCGCGCGACGTCCGTCGACGCGGGTGATCAGCTTGTCGCCGTCGTAGCTCTCGGTGGTCGGCAGTACCCGTTTGGCCAGCGCGACGATCCTGCTGTCGCGCTTTTCCTCGTGCTCGACCTCGTGGCCGCTCTCCTTCATCAGCTTGGCGGCGGTGTAGATGAGGAACAGGCCGAAGAGATAGAACACCCAGCTGAACGCACTGATCGCGGCCGCGCCGACGGCGATGAACACTCCGCGCATCACCAGCGCGATCACGATGCCGATGAGCAACGCCTTCTGCTGATAGATCCGCGGCACCGCGAAGGTGGACATGATGATCAGGAAGATGAACAGGTTGTCCACCGAGAGCGCCTTCTCGGTGACGAAACCCGCGTAGTACTCCCCCGAGAACGTCGAACCCCACCGCCAGGCGACGAAACCGCCGAAGGCCAGGGCGAGCCCGATGTAGACGGCGGACCAGAAGCCGGATTCCCGGAAGGTCGGCTCATGCGGGGTGCGCACGTGCGCGTAGAAGTCGAAGACGAACAGGGCGAGGATCACCACGATGGTGATCACCCACTCGAGTGCGGTTACCTGCATGCTGCGTGTCGATCCGTAGCGAGGGTCATGACGTTCATAATGCCCGATTTGTCCGTTCCGGTCGGCTTGCGGGGTGATTGCTGACCATAATTTCACATGCGCTCGCCGCGGTCGCCATGCCACAGTGGCGACTGTGACCGACGACTACCTGCTCCTCAATAAAGCCAACTGGGACGAGCGCGCCCCGGTCCACGCCGCGGCGCGCGACTACGCGGTGGATCGGTTCCTCGCCGAACCGGACTTTCTGAGCGAGGTGGTTCGGTTCGATCGTCCGTTGCTCGGCGACATCAGCGGGTTGCGCGCGGTGCACCTGCAATGCCACATCGGCACCGACACGCTCTCGCTGGCGCGGCTCGGTGCCACCATGACCGGACTCGACTTCTCCTCCGCATCCCTCGCGCAGGCTCGGGAGCTCGCCGAAAAGACCGGGGCTCGCATCGATTTCGTCGAGTCCGACGTCTTCGATGCGGTAACCGCGCTCGGCGGTGCGCAATTCGACCTGGTGTACACCGGAATCGGTGCGCTGTGCTGGCTTCCGAGCATCGACCGCTGGGCGAAAACTGTCGCCGGACTGCTGCGGCCCGGCGGACGGCTGTTCATCCGAGACACCCATCCGATGCTGGCGACGATCAACGAAACCCACACGGACCGGCTGGTTGTCGGCTACCCGTACTTCGAAACCCCTGAGCCGATGGTGTTTTCCGAAGGCGGCACCTATGTGGAGACCGACGCCGAGTTCCAGCAGACCACCACCCACGAGTGGAACCACGGGATCGGCGAGCTGGTGACCGCCGTGCTGGACGCCGAACTCTCGATCACCGGGCTCACCGAACACCGCAGTGTGCCGTGGCATGCCCTGCCCGGGCAGATGACCCTCGGCGCCGGCGGCGAATGGCACCTCACCGAGCATCCGGAGCGGCTACCGCTCAGCGTCACTTTGCAGGCCCGCAAGAACTGATCGCGGACGCCGCCACCTGCGGCAATGAGATCGTTCCGGGTGGGGCGCGGCCCGGCGCGTCCCGTTCGAAAGCCGGGCGGCGCGGTACAGAATGCCGTCATGCAAATCCGAGGAGCTCGTATCGCTGTGGTGCCCTGCGCCGTCGCGCTGGCGTTGCTGGCCGGGTGTGGAAACGACGACAAGGGTTCGGGCACACCGACCTCCAGTTCGGCCGCGCCGAGTTCGCCCGTGGCGAGCTCGTCCACTGCGCCGACCACCACGGCGACCGCCGCGCCGACTTCCTCCACCACACGCCCCCATGCCTCCGGGCCGGTCGACCCGGCCCAGTATCGGCAGCAGATGGGGTACTACTTCCAATCGCCGAGCGGATCGTTCCTGTGCGCGATCCTCGATCAGCCGATCGACGACAACGCTCAGGTCGGCTGCCAGGGACCCACCACACCGGCGCCCGCGGAGTTCACAGAATGCTGGAGCAAGAATCCGCAGGGCAGCACGCTGACCGTCGGCAAGCGCTCGGGCGCACGCTGCTTGAACCAGGGCGTGTTCGTCGGCGCACCGATCGACGGCGGCAGCCGCGGCGGCGGCCGGGTGCTGCCGTACGGCGGGGTACTCACCGTCGGCGCGTTCACCTGTGACTCCGCCGAGAACGGAGTGACCTGCACCAACGACACCACCGGCGCCGGGTTCACGATCGCCCGCGAATCCAACCGCACCTTCTGACCCGAAAACCGGTTCCCAAGCCGAAATTCGGATGTTAACGTCGGTACCAGAGAACACACACGATCAGGAAGGCGAAGACATGACCGGGACCCAGCAGCGACAGTGGTCGCGCAGCGGTGCCTGGCAGTCGCACGCCAACTCCGTGCTATCGACGGTCGCCTATCGACGGCTGACCGTACGGAGCGGCCCCTGACCCGTGTCTTCCACAGACCCGTGCAAGGGGTCACTCCGCGGCAATCGCCAAGGGGTGACCCCTTTTTCGTGTTTCACATCCGTGTAGCTCAGTGGAAGAGCAGCACCCGCCGAAGGTGCAGGTCGGTGGTTCGACTCCACTCACGGATACGAAACCCGATCCCTCGTAGCCCAATCGGTAGAGGCACCGGACCTAGATTCCGGGAGGTGCGAGTTCGAATCTCGCCGGGGGAACATACAGCATCCACACAATTGGCGTTCCCGCGTTGACCTGCTATTTCCGTGGTCACGGTTGCCGTGGTAGTGCCTATGGTTACCGCAGCGCGGGCGATGTCAGGCAACTGGTCGGCGGGCAGTTTGATGGTGATCGTGACATGCGTGCTGTCGTCGCTCAGCTGAACTGTGAGCTGTGTGACTTCGAAGAGCCGCTGGAGCAGTTGCTCTGGTGCCGCGGAGAGATTGAGCGTCAAGTAGGGCAGCACATCGAGCAGGGCGATATCTGCGGTGCTGGGGCGGCCTGGGTCCAGATCGTCGGCGACGTCGAGCCCTGCGATAGCGGCCACGGCGATAGACTTCTCGGTCTCCAGATCGTTGTAGGTGTTGCGGAGCGCCTTGGTGAACGGATCGTCCGGTTCGCCATGTTGTGCCTGGCGCAGCACGGAGTCTTGTCGTCGCGTTAGGTCGTCCACGCTGCGTTGGTACCGTTCCCGGTCGGCCCGTCGTTGCCGCGCGTCGCGATCATCGATACCAGCGAGATCCGCTACGAGCCTCTCATGACGATAAGTGCCGAACACGCGATCGGCGAAGAATTTCGACACCGCATCTAGTATCGCGTCCTCACGGACGTAGACCGTTTTGGGATGACCGGCATATTTCTCTGCACATCCTCGATTATTTCCTCGAGGCCAGCACGTGTAGTAAGTGTCTCCATGTCGTGGAGCGCCCTGCATTCTTCGGGAACAAAAGCAAATGATTCTCGCCCGAAACAGGTAACCCCGTTTCGTTAGGGGATGCTGGTTATCGCTATTGCCTTCGCGTGAGCCGCGCCGATCGTCACGACGGGCGGCCATCTCGTCGTACATCCATTTCGGGATCAATGGTTCGTGTGCGGGTTCGGGAGACCATACCCATTTCATCTGGTCGTTGACCTTGCCGCGCCGCGAGCGGGTCGCACGCCGATTGAATACCTGAAACCCAGTGTACTTCGGATTCTTCAGCACCTCGTATACGCTGGTCTTTCCCCATGCTCCACGCGCTCGATGCGGGGCCGTTGGTTCCGGTGGCGGGTATCGCGTCAGGTCAGCGTTCAATCGCTCGGCGATAGTGTCGTAGCCCAGCCCTTCGTGATAGCGCCACAGTGCGATCTGGGTGACCGTTTCTCCCCGCACGCCGTCGGGTTCCAGCCGAGATTTGGTTTGTCCGCGTGCGGCCTTGGTCGGGTTGGGGTGACGGTAGGACTTCGCCTTATACCCGTAGGGAGGTTTGCCAATGTTCCACCCCTCTCGTACATGGGTGCAGAGCCCACCCCAGGATTGTTCGAGGGTGTTGAGTACCTCGTACTCGGCGACCGACTGATTGATACGGCGCTGCAGGATCCGCTGGGCGCGGCTACCGCTGATCGTGATCGGCTCGTTCGCCGCGAACAACGGCACCTCGACGCGTTCGAGTACCCGCTCGATCGACAGGCCCTCGTAGGTACGTCGCGCGACACGTGACACGGACTCGCAGATCACGACGTCGAACCGACGCCCGGGGTGTCCGGCTTCGTCGAGTAAGTCGTTGATGCCACCGTCGCGGGCGATCGGAATATCGAATCGTTCGTAGCCGGTCTTCTGTCCGCGGTCTCCGAGCTCCATCCGCCCGGACTCAACATCGTAGAAGTGCGCGACGATCACCCACGACTCGGGAACCGCGGCCTTAGAGTTGCCGAGCTGCCGCATCAGCGATTGTCGCGGATCCTGCTGATCCTCGGTCGAGGTTCGGCCGAGAAATGCGACCCTCACTTCGCCGCGGAGCAACGTAACCGGCATACCGAGTGGCGAGACTTCGTAGTCCGATAACCCGGACGGCCCCGACTCCGGCACGGCTGTCGAGCGGCGTGCGAATGCACGGAGTGGCGGTTCAGCGCTTGAGTCGCCAGGGGTCATGCGGCCTCACTATCCTCAATGAAATGCTCATTATCCTGCTGTCGGATTGCCCATTCGAGCAGGTCGCGTACGACCTCGGCGAGCTCGCCACGAAACCGTTCCCCTTCCGAGCCGTGAATATATAATATACGGCCGGAATAATGACGATCATCGCCCCGTTTCCGTCGCTGATCGTATATCCATGCTGGATTTTCTTCTAACGTTTCCGGGCAGCATCGGCCATAGGAAATAGAGGCTATTTTCGAGCGGGTGATTTTATTCGCCTTGGCAGTTACTTCAGCGCTGCCTGCCGCATCGTCATAGTCACTCATAATTCCCCCTTGCGCGTTCGCAATTACAGGTAGGTCCGCAGCCGTCAATTGGGGTAACGCGGCAATATTCGCTAGGAACCAGCCTCCTTATGAGGCAGGTAATTTCCGCGCCAGAGTGGTAGTCCGGACAGGCCACCGCTGAACGTGGGATAGCGGACGTCTCACCATTACCCGCGCTTGACCGGTACGCTGCAGTGCTCAGCGCCAGAAGAGATTGACTGGCGCGTTTTACCGAAGGTGCGTCGGGATCGGTGCGAGGTCCAGAGCATGAGAAGCCACCCTCCTGATCGACGGAAGTCTGCGTGCGTCAATGCACTGGCACATCTCCGGTCGAAAATCGCCGGACAGACCCAAATGACTTCGAGCAGCAACCGGGCCAGCGGAGCGGCAACTTCGTCGACGCCGGGGTGCCCGGCGATGGGCATGTGAGAGCCAGGTTGTCTTGTGTCGTCGATGTTTTCGAGCTGGCCAGCTTGGCTTGTCAGGACGCCTGTCGCGATCGAGGTGATCACGACATTACCGTCGACCTCAGCAGTCGAAATCCGTTGCCTCCATGCGATTTCCGCTTGCCCGGGTCTTTGCGTCGACAATCCTCGCGGCCGGGACATCCGATGGCACAACGTCTCACCGGATGACTCACTTGCCGAAGTCCAGACGCGCAGGTGGCTTCCACCCTGAAGCGCTGTTCGTCGTTCAACTAAACCCTCGGTGGAGGTTAGCCAGGTTTGATTGCACGTGTGTAGGAGTAGAGATCGTGGGCGCGCAGTTTGTGTCCGGTCAGCAAGTTGTTGAGATCGTCTGGCTTGTCCCACCGGGCAGCAGCAACCAGTGCGTCGGCATAGTTGCGGATCGCAGTACGCAAGGCTTCCAGTCGAGCTTCTGTGATGACCCTCGCCCCGGTCGGCGCACTAGCGTCCCTGGCGAGGGTATCGGCGGGGTGGACCATGATAGCTATCGCCGTCACGGTTGAGTCGTATTGCGTTTCAAACCAGTTCATTGAGCCGGCGAGTTGATTGATATAACGCTTTTGTATGGACATCGCCGTAGCCCCGCTCTTGGCTTCGATGACCCAGTACTTGAGCTGACCGAGCGCCCAGAGACCATCCGGGCCGCGGCCGATTTCGTGTTCGGGCCGTTGCGCGGCGAGGCCGATGTGCTGCGCAACATCGGCAAGCGCCTGCTCGAATTGATCGGTTCGTTCTGGATCGAATCGCAGGTCTTCCAGCAGCGCTTCTACGCCCATCCTGAGCTGGACCTTGTCCTTATATCGACGCGAAAGATAATCGCTGGCGGTAGTGGCCTGATGGTCAGATCCTGTCAACTTCTGGTACGTGGCACCTGCCAAGGGGCGCAAGACCGCTCCGTTCTTGGAACGTGCCGATATGAGCACCATTTGTGCGTGGCCGGGGTCAGTCCGGTCGATGTAGGTCGCTTGCTGCTCGAGCAACCATCCTTGTTGGTGGGTGTCTCCAGTGTTTGAAATCGCCTCTGTCAACGCGGCAGAAGCTCCGGTCAGATCGCCACCGACTGCGCGATCGAACGCGGTTCGCCGCGCAATCGCAGCCGTACTGACGTGTCCAGGCGAGGGCTCTACGTGAGCTAGTCCGCGGCGGGCGTAGGTGACCCACCCCGGATCGCGATTGAGTGATTGCTTGGCGACATCGATGATTGCTTCGAGGGGCTCGTTCTCCAGCCCACCAGCGATCCGGCGAGATTGTTTGAGCTGGGCTTGGGTGGCCGGGCTGAATCGCGCCAGGGTATCCGGGTCGTATACGAGTTGGGTCAAGCGTGCGCCGAGCAAGAACACCACACAGTGATCCTCGTTGCTGCGCACTCCCCGGCCCATTCCTTGTTCGATGCGTTGTACCTGTTGGCCGTCGATACCTGATGCGTGAGTTGTCAATTGGGTTTCGAGACGTTCTTCGCCACTGAAGGATTCCGGCAGGCCGTCGAGAACGAGGACACGACACGCGTCGCCAGGCAGATCGATTCCGTCGTACTTGTTCACGAGTACGACAAGCCCAACGAGTCCCGCGCGGAGTTTTCCGACGATATCGGCCACGGCGTCGGCTAGGATGATATTGCTTTCAGGCGTGTATTCTCTCCACAAGTCAGCGATACGCCTGCTCGGGGCGATAACGACGACATTGTGCGCCTGCGCCAGTGACGCGATTTCTTCGCGAACTTCTTCGATAGCCAACTGCGGATTGAGCTCCATTGGCGCTAAGATCATTCGTTCGCCGATATCACCGGCGGTTCGAGGAGTTATGGGGTTCGCGACGCTGGTCGGAGCGGCACCGAAGTCGGTTACTAGCACCGAGTCGTCAGCAAGAGTCGCTGTGAGATAGATTCGCCGCGCGGCTGAGGTGAAGTTTGTGATGTGCGTTACCGGACTGCACAGCGGAGTGATCGTCACCTGTCGTCCGGTGAATACGACCCGGCAATACTCAAGTACCTCCCTGACCGCTGGCCATGACCAATAGAGTTGATCCCCCTGAGCTGCGTTATTCTGCGCCCGATGCAGAATCCTACGGGCGGCCTCCAAGTGCGATCGCCAGACCCAGAACGGCACGCGCAGCAGGGCTCCGGGACTTCGCTCGGTGACGTCAAGAAGTTCGTTGGGCGAGTACGCCTCCAGATCGGCACGAAACTCATCGAGCAGCTCCGAGAACGCGGCGTCCCCGTACGGGATGTCAATCGACAGACAGTCGCGAGCGGTGCTCAGCGCTGCGTGTGCGTCATCGATGACCACAATGCCTATAGGCGCTGGAGTCCTCGTCGGGCGTGGCCGAAAGACCGACCGCCCATTGAACAACTTCCATGCGTTGACCACGCAGATAGCTTGAGAAGAACGGTATTTGGTGCCGTCAGGATCATCGACGGTAGCCAGCCCGATCCGCGAGGCCTCCTCGACGACTTGCGTGACAAGGTACTTGTTTGGAGCGACGTACAGCGCTGGCCCGAGCCCCTCGTTAAGGTAGCTCTGCAAGACCACCAAGCCGTCGATCGTCTTTCCAGCACCGGTGTTGACCTTGATGACGAGATCACGCTCGATGCGACGATCATGCCAGGCAGACAGAACCTGACCTTGAACATCGCGCAAATACCCATATCCTTCGGCCTTGTTCGGTAAGGACGCATAGAGTTCACGCGGCTCGACCGGCAAGTCATCGTTACTCTCGGCAAGCAACTTGTCGAAATCCATGATGCTGATTCTTCGCCAATCGACCAGCGCTCGGCAGCGGTTACGGAAAGTTGCCACTCGTCGCGCATCGAAGCAAGTGATCGCGTTGCGTGCGGCGGCCTTGAGATGACCCCGTCCTGCGGAGATCGGTGTCGAATTCAGCCAACCGACACGGTTGAGTCCCGATGAAGCTCGGCAGACTGAACTGCGTAGTCCATCGACTTCGGCACAACCGAGATGCGCGGCGTGGGCATAGCGTGCCCAGGTCACCCGCATGCTCACGAAGGGGTGTGGCCGCACAGATGGACCGAACAAACGACTCAGCATGAAGCGCGCCTACCGCATTAGCGCGGTTGCCAAGCGCCTCCACGTCGCTATCCGGTAGGTGATGACAGATGTCCCGCCCGGCAGCTGCGCCCCCTGGGGTGAGCCCGACCGACGTTGTCGAAACATGCGCAAGAGGCGAGGAGTCGTCGCCCGAAGGCACTGCAAAAATTGGGTGGAACGGATCTGGCTCTCGTTGTCGTGAAGTCTATGTGACGATGAATGCCTCACACCCGGATGCGAACATGACCACCCGTCCTCAACCGATGGTCGACGAGATCGTCGCCATACAGCGCAGCGAACTCCTAGTCGATCCCGACGACGAGAGGGCTGCACCCGACCAGTACCCGAGTATGCGACACTTGTCGGCGGCACATATTTGCAAGGCCGTCATTCGTGCAGAGGTGCCGGAGCCCCAGGAGTACGTGACGCTTCCGATGTGGTCACGGCGACCGGACCGCATCGAGTTCCAGCTGGCAGTGGCCAAATGGAACACCTTCTGGGAGGCCGCCCAGTTCCGACGTCGCTTCTTCGGAGAGGACCTCCCGCCGGAGCTGCTGAAGATCGCTGAAAAGGGCGATATCAACGTTGTTCTCCTGCCACGCACCCGATCTCGCTACTACGAGTACTCACCCTTGTTCCACTTGCTTTCGCGCTCCACGCTCGAGCGCTACCGCCTACCGCTCTTGCACCGAGGACAGTGGCCTTTCAGCATTGCCGGCTTCGATCCAGACCCATACCTGCCGACAGACTTCTGCGACAAGTTGTCGCGTGCATGGTCATCCGCTGTGTGGCGGGACCTCATGCCAGGATCGCCCAGTAGCGGTTTCACCAAGTCCGACCCGATCCGACTGCTATCCCACAACCTCGACTTCTGGCTACCACCGGTCACCGAGGTAATACAGCAGGAGCTCCGTCAATGGAACACCATCGACAACGGTGGCTCGGAGGGGCCGGTTTCGCTGGATGACGGGTCTTTCCTGGAAGGAGCGACAGCCGCCCATCCGCGTGCTGGAGGGAGTCTGTGGTGGGGCGAGGACGAGGCAGCCTGTTTTGTGTCTCGCACTGTTGAACAGGCCGACCCCGACGGTCGACTCCGCGGCATCCTGGACGCCGTGAGGTCCAACCGCGTCGAGGACGATTTCTCGGATCGATGGACCTTTGAGAGAGAAGACTTCGAACGCAAGCTTTACCGCAAGCGCTCCAAGATCAAGGTGCGCTTCGTCGAACTGACCGACACCATCCCAGTCCAAGGACCCGAGACAGAAACCATCGATCGTGTCGTCTACAGCGACTTTCTCGCCCTGCTCAACGAACGCGACCGCGAAGTAGTTGTCCTGCTCCACAGTGGCGTCACCAGCCTCACCGAGATCGCCGACATCATGGGCTACAGCAACCACAGCCCAATCTCCAAGCGGCTCAACCGAATACGCAAACAAGCCGCACATTTCTTCGGAGACCACTGACAATGAACGGTGTTGTAGAGGGCGTAGGTGGGGCTCTAACTGGCATGGGAGTCTTCATCTTTGGGTTGGTGTGGTGGCTGCAACAGGACGGTCCGGGTCGACTTCTAGCTGCAATCGTTGCTTCTACCACAAAAGATCAAGGTAGGCGGACCGCAGCCCTCACGGTGCTGCAGCTAACCCGCAGCGCGAGATGCCAAACGAACTCGCGAAGACCAGCTGGACCAGAAGCAGATACGTCCAGTTATCGTGCCTCTCAACAGCCGGAGGTAGCTGCGTCCGAGACACAGCTCTGTCGCGCAGGTCAGCCGGAACTGGCTTTCGTGCCCGAACATCCCGAGGCAGGACGGTGCGATCGTTCGTGCGGATCGCGGCTCCTACCTTCCACTCCCCTAGCGGATTCCGCTGTAAACAGGGCACCGGCCCATGAAGGCCAGGGCGAGTCGTCCTGGCCTGGCCAGTGTTCTCAGTAAGCATCGGCGCACGCTGTCGCGTGGTGGTCCGCCCGCCCGACTCCTTACTGAAACGCCCACGCCGTACCAGTTACCGAGGACAAGCAGTCTCTGACGCAGCGTGGCGTCCGGTGTTAGTCGACCTCCGAGGGCTGCGTGGGAGTGAACCAATGACGAAATCCAATAGGGTACGCACCTGGGCAATGCGCCAGCGCATGGCCTAGAACGGGCCGAACTACACACGCGCCGCACGGGAAATAGGTGGTGCGGATGCGCGATCTGGTCCCAACACTGACTTGATTCGCGTTCATGTTCGAGCGTTATTGTCGGGCTTAGCCGACGATGTGCAGGAGCGAGTGGCGCTGTCCGCGAACTTGGCGTCGGTTGTTCGTGAATGATGACGGCGTGTCACCACCTGTGGCGCTTGAATGTCCACGAACGCCGACGTATGCGGCGGCTTGTATGCACACGGTGCGCGTGCGCTCGGCCTGGTCGGGACGCTCATCGGTGCCGGGCACGATCAGCTCCTGAATGAACTCTGCGCGCACGCTGATAGCTCCGGCGACTCGTGAAACGAAACTAAACAGGCGACCTGTGACACGGAAACCACCGCCTGAGCTGGGTGGATTCCAGGCTGTAGCGTCTGGTAGCCTAACCGCTCGAAGGGCATTTCTGTGCCCACACCGAAGCCCCGGCTCATCTGAGCGGGGCTTTCTCGTTCTAACCCTCAAGCCCTCGGCACTCGCCGGGGGCTTTCTTGCGTTAAAAGGAGATACGTTGTCCGCGTTCATTGGTGCTGCTGCACAGTTCGGGGGCTGGGTCATCGTATGGCTGCAGCTGCCCCTGCTGGTGATTGCAGCCGCGATCCTGGTGGGGTCAGTCATTGCGTTGATTCGCGCCAGGCCGGAGGATATTCCGAGTGTATTCGGCATGCTCACAACGGGTTTCGGGCGCTGGCCCGAGTGGTTCCGCCGGGACAGCGCCCATGAGCACGAATCTAGTGCACAGCCGAAAAACGAACCTCTGCAGGAAACCGCGAAGGAGGAGGGGTGAGCAGACGCCGAAACACCCAGCGGCGGCCGGTCGAAGACCGCGCCACCGATCTAGTCGACTACGAGAAGTTCGATGAACATTTGCAGGTCGCGCTAGCGGTGGCGTGGCCTGACTCGCGGGATTTTGACACCGTCCGCACCTTCACCAGCCTCCTGGCAGGCACCTGCGCCCCCGCCGTCGACGATGTCCTGAACGCTATTCCCGTGTTTGGGCCACAATGTGGGACGACTTTGGCCTGGGGCGACACTGTGAAGTTGATCCAGATGCTCGAAAAGGCCCAAAGGCATATCCGGAAGTCGCGAACTCCGCTCACTCCAGCCGATCTCGATCGGCTTCTGCGCCACGCCGATTGGCTGCCCGGCCCCACCGTGGCGGACTTGCATAACGACATTGTCACGCTGGTACGGTGTCCAGTATCGGCTCACGGCTGGACCCTAAGACCCCCGGCCTCCCTCAACGTCGACATCCCCTGGTGTGCACACTGCCCATGTCCGTTACCACGCAACAACACTGGCCGCCGGGCGAAGTACTGCACTCCGTACTGCCGTCTCGCAGCGCACCGGGGAAAGGCTTCGGTACAACCTGCTGAGATCCGACTTCCCGGACGATCGGCAAAGCCCTACACCCGGAAGCCGCCACCGCCTGCGCTAATGGAGCGCCTGAATCTATAGCATCGATGCGGTTCGCCTGTGTCGCCGAATGGCGACCGTATCGAGGTCGCCCTCGTTCCCACCTTCCGCCGGGCTATGGCTGATCGGTGGCGCCGAGTTCGGCGGTCTTCGCTTCGCCATGGGGACCACGGCCCAGGCTGACGTCGAACTTGCGCACGTTACCTACGCTCGTGAACCCTGACCGCGCGGATATCGAAGAACTCTGATGGCGGACCGCGTGGCCGCGATCTGTTGGCATCGGCGAATTCTGTCGTCACCGGTGAGCGTGTCCGGCGCCACATCCGCCCCTGAGACAGCCACAACGCGCCATCAGCGCAGCCTCGTCGTCTGTTGGGGTGCCGTAATGGACACGAAGCGCGCTTCCAATCCCGGCGGTTCGGTCAGTGGTCGGTTCTCCATCCTTGATTCATTCGGTGGAAGTATGCGTCATCGGCGGCCCGGATCTCAGCTTCAGTCATCGAACGTTGGCGCTCAGTCTCGGGCTTGCCCAACAGTTCTTGGAGCTGGCCGCGGAGGCGAGGGTCGGCTGTCCGGACGATCTCTTCGGTGCTTGCGGCGGCATCGGCTCTTGCACGGCGATGGCAGTCGAGCAGTGCGCTGGTCAATTGTGCGCTGGACCAACGCATCACGGCTGGCGCGATCTGCAGGTTGGTGATGTCGCCGTTGGCGCTCACTTCGATGATGATGCCCCGGACTTCACCACGCCCGGTGACCGACGCCGCGGACTTCCTGAGTTGCTCGCCGCTGCGTCGGATCTCGGCGAGTTCCTGCTTGAGTTGCTGCTCCCATTTCTGCAGGTCGGTCATGAGCGGCCCAGCTTCTTCATCACTTTCTTGAGGACCTCCGGAACCGGTCGCTTCTCGTCGCTACGCGCTTCATCTTGGCCGGTGTAGATGCGATAGTGCCGGGAAAGCTTGGGGCCCAACAGCTTCACCACGTCGGGTTCGTCGAAGACATTCTCGACGAACGAGACCGCGATCAGGTCCGATACCGGGTTCTGCCCGTCCCCCCAGGCGTCTTCGAGTCGTGCGAAGAACACGCCCAGTCGTGCTGCCGGGTCCTCGCTTTCCTGCACGACTCGGGTGATCCAACGTGCGATATCTCCCATGAGCAGCGTTGGGAGGATTTCGTCGTAGTCGTGGACGTGTTCGGTGATGAGCGGCCGGATCTCGGGCTCGAGGCCGGCGAGGTCTCTGATGAACTGTGCTTGCTCAGGCACCAAGCTCCTCGACCAGGTGCCGATCAGTTCGAGGATCTCTTTATCAGTTCGTTCGTTCATGTTTTTTCGCCCTCGTCCCCTTATCGTCCTGCTAACGCGTCCATGAGATTCTGCAGTTCTCGAATCGCGACGGCCCGATCGGCGGGGTCGGTGTTCGATTTGTCCATCAGCCATTTCGCGAGACCGCGCTGAGTTTCCATCGCCTTCTGCAGATGCCATCTGCCTTCGGTGGGCTCCAGGGTTCGGTACTCGTTACGGACCGCGTCCGCGGTAGTCCCATCGCCGATCCGGGCCGGATTATTCGCGCCTTTGTAGAGGTCATTGAGGATATTCTGCAGCTTGGTGTCGGTGACGGTCGGTTTGACCGCCGGTGTCTTGGGCGGTATTCCGGGCGGCGGGCCGCCTGGGTCGGATCGCCACCACTTGGTCTTGGCTTTGTCCAGCCATTCGCCGAGCTTGGCCAGTATCGGTTTGAGTTTGCCGGTCACCGCTGAGCCGATACGCCCCACGATGGCGGCTACCTTGGTGACGAGCCGGTCGATGATCCGGCCGATGCGGGCGGCGTAGATGCCGATCCGTGCGAGGACCGCACCGTTGCCGAGCTCGGACAGCCCTCCGGTGAACGGAATCAGGACAGCCATGCCCGCTTCCACCGCAGCGGTCTCGATCAGCATCTGCTTCAGCTCGTCGAGGATCTCACGGTGCGCGTCGTCGAGGTGCTGGGCGTACTCGCCGCACGCATCACCGATCTCTCGATACGCCCCCTGTAGCTCGATGAAGTTGCTCGATGTCTCACTGCAGGAGGCGACAGCAGCCGGTATCTCCGTGGACTGCTGATTTTCCAACAGGCCGACAGCTTGTGGAAACCGGCCGGTGGCGGTATCCAACGCCTCCGCCGCGGCGTACCAAACGCCTTTCGCGGCCCGCAATTGGTCTTGGTGGCCATCGGGCCATACCAACCCCGATACAGCCTTGATCAGCGACCAGCCAAACGGTTCAGGGCCACCGCCACCACCGGCCGAAGGAGACACGATCGCCAGACACGGATCGAAGCCCGTTGCCGGAGCGGGAGGCGGCGCGACGCCATTCGCGGTGGCTTCGGCGACGGCATGATTGTGCGCCCCTGCCGCGATCAAGTCGCTGGTGCGTGCGCACGTCGACACCAGCTTCGAGGAGGTCTGCAATGCCGCATCCACGGCTTCGTCGTAGGACTTCGCCCACTGGGTGCCCGCGTTATCGCTGCCGCCCATCCCGCCGTATCCAGACAATGTCCGCAGCAGCGCGCCATGCACCTCACCGGCGTCGTCACGAATGAATGCCAGACCTTCGCTAGCCGAGCGGTAGTCACCGCCTCGGCAGACGATGATCGGAAAGCTCGTCGGCGGGCTCACGGCCACATCTCCGCGTTGGTTTCGACCGCACCGGTGTAGTTGGTGTGCGCCCGGCGCGCGACCTCACGCAACTCGTCGAGGTTATCCCGCATCTCCGCCGCACCCGCCATCCACCGATCATGGGCAATGCGCTGCGCTTCGGCTGCTTGACTCGACCAGGACAGGTGCAGATCGGCGATCGTCTGATCTACCTCTCGTAACCATCCCTCGACGTCGGAATCGAATTTGGCCATCGTCGTGATCGCCTCGTCGAGCTGCTGGAGATCGACTCGGTAGCTGTAGTCGTCCTCGGCCACGGATTACACCTGTTCTCCCGCTCGCCTAATCGCGTCCTGGTTCGTGAAGTCCCGCATCTCATACCGGTGAGCCGCATCGATAAGGTTCGCTGCCGAAGCCTCGAGCGCGGCGACGACCTTGTCCGCGCCTTGTTTCCACTCGACCCAGGATTCGTCATAGGCGGAAGCGGCTTTGCCTCGCCAGCCGTCAGTGAGAAGCTCTTTGCCAATCGTGTTGTCGAGCTGCACGACCCCATCCTTGATGGTCCGGGCCTTGTCAGAGATGAACCGAGCTGCATCACGGAGCCGATCCACCTCGACCCGGAGTTCGTCGGACATGCCATCTCCCCTCATAGAGCAGTCCACAGATCGCCTCTGAACTATAAGACGCAACGAAGGACCACCCGGTTCCGTGCGCTGCAGCCGGTGAGCGCACCTCAGTGGTCCGGAGTCAAGAACGCCCAGGTGGCCGCGGGCACCGGCATGGGCAGGGCCGTGGCTCCTTCCGGTCCCTTAGTTCAGCCTGTTACGGGGAGAGAGTGCAGAAAATCTCACCCGGCTACGAGCACGTCCCGACCCGACCACTGATGCAAACATCCTGAATTGCCGGGCTCCAGACGCTCCGCGGCGGGGTGCGAAGCTTGCGGCTGCGGTCTCCTCGACGTGGTCACGCGTGCCGTGACGGCAGGTGCCTACTTCAGATTGACTCCGTCGTGGGCCCGCACATGGGGACCCAACTCGTCGAGAGCGTCCAGCACTCGGATCGCGAAGGCTGGCACCATAGCGTCCCGGACATCGGTGGCACTCATCCATTGGACGTCGACCGCCTCTGCGGTGGGGTGTGGTTTACCGGCTCGTGCGGTGCAGCGGAAGACAAGAGCCACGATGCCGCCCTCGAGGTTCTTGTACACGCCTGTCAGTCGATCGACGCTTACGTCGAGTCCGGTTTCTTCGGCGACCTCTCGGCGCACGCCGTCTTCGAAGGATTCGTCGAGTTCCAGCACGCCGCCGGGAGCTTCCCAGTGACCGTTGTCGGCGCGACGAATGACCAGGACTCGGTCGTCTGTGTCGACGACGATGCCTGAGACACTGACCGAGTGCTTCGGCAGGTCCATCGATCCTCCATTGACTTACTCGGTTCGGGCAGGCTCCTGCGGCTAAGACTAAGCTAGTTGTCTAGATATGTTCGTGGCGGATGAGGAGGGATCTCATGCTCCGGCTCGGGACAGTAGATCGCTCCGACGGTCGCGCGCCTTATCGCCAGATCGCCGACATGCTCCGTGCCGCGATCTCGGCCGGCCAGATCGGTCCCGGCGAGCCATTGCCATCGGAGGCCGAGTTGACAACCCATTTCGGTGTTGCCCGGATGACCGCACGCCAAGCCGTGCAGGAGCTTCGGAGTGAAGGCCTCATCTATTCCGAACAGGGCCGCGGTGTCTTCGTTCGCCGCGAACCGCCGATCCGACGCTTAGCTTCGGATCGGTTCGCCCGTAAACACCGTGCAGGCGCCGACGGCAAGGCCGCGTTCTCGGTTGAGGCCGAGAAGGCTGGATTCGCCCCGGGCGTCGATCGCATCCAGGTATCTCGTTGCGCCGCTAGCCTTTCCATCGCAGAACGCTTACGTGTGGAACCGGGCAGCGAGCTGGTCATGCGCGCCCGCCGCTATCTGGCCAATGGTCGTCCAGTCGAGACAGCTACGTCCTACATACCGGTCGCGTTCGCGGCGGGGACCCGGATCGAGGAGCCCGACACCGGCCCTGGCGGTATCTATGCCCGCCTGGAGGAGGCGGGCCACGTCCTGGCCCGATTCACCGAGGAGGTCGGCGCACGGATGCCGACACCCGATGAACGGCGAGAGCTGGAGCTGGCCGACAGCGTGCCAATAATCACCGTCATCCGTACCGCCTACGACACCGACGATGTGGCAGTCGAGGTGTGCGACACCGTCAAGGTCGCGAGCGCCTATCTGCTCGAATACGACTTCCCCGCCCGCTGACCGCGATCTCGCCCAACTCAGATCTTTGAATCTCCTGTACTTGTCTAGACAAGGCAGATATCATCGAGACCTACTTGTCTAGAGGAGTTCGGCAACCGGCCGAACCAACCCCATGACCTCGAACAAAAGAGGAGGGGACGGGGGATGACCAACGAACAAGATCAGCCGCAGCCTGGAGCTTGCGGCGATAACACGACAGACAGCCCACGTCGACTACCGGGGGCGACTCGGGTTGCCGTCACAGGTGGCGCGGGCTTCATCGGAAGTCGGGTCGTGGCTCGACTGCTGCGGACGGGAAGTCGGGTCCAGGTGATCGACGATTTGTCGACCGGCAATATTGGCCAGCTCCGCGAAGCGATGGCACTCGGCCTGTCCGACAGCGACATCCACGTCGCTGATGTCCGCAGCCGCGACTGCACGGCCGTCATCGCGGAGTGGCATCCGGATGTGGTTGTACACCTGGCCGCGCAAGCGAGCTTGCCCGCCGCACTGCGTTCGCCGCTGGTGGACGCCGATATCAACATCAGGGGCAGCGTCAACGTGTTGGAGGCATGTACTCGCGCAGACGTGGGTTTGGTGGTATTTGCCGCCAGCGCAGCAATTTACGGCCAGGTTCGGCCGGACTGCCTGCCGGTCACCGAGCAGACACCGATCACGCCTTCCTCCCCGTACGGGCTGAGTAAAGCCACCGCCCTGCGCTATCTGGACCTGTTCGAACGCCATCGCGGGCTTGCATATGTCGCGTTGGCGATCGGAAACGTCTACGGCCCCAGACAGATCGGTGCCAACAGCGGCGTGATCCCTCGCATCGCCACAGCAGTCGTTCAAGGTAGGCCGCCCCACATTTCGGGAGACGGTCAGCAAACTCGCGACTTTGTCTATGTAACCGACGTCGCCGAGGCGGTCGTGTCGGCGTGCACTGGTCGTGGACGGGGACTGATCAACATCAGCTCGGGCCAAGAGGCCAGTATCAAAGAGGTTTTCGACGCGGTATGCACTGTTGCTGGAACAGCGATGGCACCGAGGTTTGTCCCGGCAGTACCCGGCGACGCGCGCCGGATGGTGATGGAAATCAGCCGGGCCCGCACGGTGCTTGACTGGCAGCCCAAGGTTGGGCTGGCCGACGGGATCGCTGCGGTTGTGCGGGACGCCCAGACACCGCGCGCGGAGGTCGCGGTATGAATCTGCGGTTCCGCACCTGTCATCTCGGACTGGTTCAAGTCAACCTGATCACCAATAGCCAAGCGGTTCTCGATGTTCTGGGCGAGTTCTATCAGATGGTCTGTGAGACTGATCCCCCTCTGCCGAGTTGGACAGTCGAGGCGATGGTCGCTCCACTGACGTCGGACATGGCCGTAAACCATTGGGGTGTCGGTTATTTGGCACAACCGCAATCCCAGCGAATCCAGTTGCACGCTACAGATCCTCGCCATTTGGCGATCACGGCACGCAAGACTGTCCGTGAGGTGCTGATCGACTATTGCGAACAGCGGCACTACATCATGTTGCACGCCTCGGCGGTGGCCGACGACGACAGGGTGATCGTCATCGTGGGCGATAAAGGCAGCGGCAAAACGACTATTGCTTTGAAGTCGGTTCTGTCGCATGGCATGCGCTACCTGTCCAACGACCACTTGATCGTCTATTCCGACATGGGCACTTCCCGGCCGACGCTGAAGTTGACGTCGCTGCCGACGCCGATACCTCTGAAGATCGGCACGTATCTCGACCTGGAGTGCCAACTTCCCCGGCCCTGGGACGTCGAGGGCCTAGAGATCGATGCCTACCGCAGCAAGGACCGCAAGGATGTCTACGGAATCGACCGGCGGGTGCTCTACACATTCCGCGGCCTCGGACAACAAAACCCGGTCGAGTTCGACCTCGGCGACAGCGGCACCGACCCGAGTGTTCTGGTGGTCTTGGCCGGCTACGCCAGCGGCGGTACCGGACGCGCAGAGATCGCTGATCCGGTGAGCGCGCTGATGCCGCATGTGCGCACAGATTGGATGTTCGACCGAAATCTCAACCAGCGCTATCTGCCCCGTTGTGAACGCGGTGTGCACGAGTACCGGGCCGACGCGCACAGGCTCGTCCGGAAACTTGCGGCCCGGGCATCGGTTGTCGAATGGCGTCACCGTGGCGACCCATCCGACCTTCTGGCACCGGTCGAACGCGAGGAGAATCGGTCATGATGCCACTGGTCAGTGTGGTAATTCCGACCTACAACCGCCCTAACATGTTGCGGTCAGCGCTGTCGAGCGTTGCAGGGCAACGCAATCTTGCCGACGAGATCGAAGTGATCGTCGTCAACGACGGAGGCAGCGAAGTCAAGCACGCAGTGGAGTTCGCCCGAGACAATGGCCTGTGTGCTCGGTTGATCAACCTCCCGGTGAACCGCGGCCTGCCGAGTGCCCGCAACATCGGGATCAACTCGGCCCGAGGGGAATTCCTTGCGCTACTAGATGACGATGACGTCTTCCTGCCCGATCATCTAGCGACCATGATCGCGGCGATCGAGTGCGAAAACGTCGAGGCGGCCTACGGAATCTGCCCCGTGAGTACCAGTCGAGTCGATCCGGCGCTGCCGCTGCCACCGCTCGAATTTTGGTCGCACCCCTTTGACTGCGAACTGTTGTCGGTGGCCAACTTCATCTCAGTCCATGCGGCCGTGGTTCGGATGCCACCTACCACCGCCCGCTACGATCCCGGATTGTCAGCGCTCGAGGACTGGGATATGTGGCTGCGGCTGACCCGGCAGCACGGCTACCGATTCCACCACGTACCGCAACCCACGGTGATCTATCACCGTCTGCCCGTCCAGCACAGTATGTGCGGGGCGACGATGTCCAACGCTGCCGCACTCTCGGTGTTCGGCAGGCTCGCCCAGCGGATCTGGGCGCGCTGGCCTGCGACGACGGCGCGATCACAACGGTTCCGTCTCTACATCGCGGTGGTGTACTGGCAGGCACTAACCGTGGTCGCCGAAGGCGGCACACTGGCCGGGGACTTCTTCCAGCGCTGTATCGGCGAGATCGCAACCACCTGGCACGGCGACCAATCCGAATCCGACCTACCCGCCCGCATCATCGACTCGATCCAGGAGCACCGTGCCGACATCGCCCGATGACCTTGCCACCGCCGCTTGCGCGGCAGACGTCGAGATCAACACCATCCTGCATCAGACCGACAAGACGGTATTGGGCAAGGGCACGCGCGCCGGTCAGCCTGTCGCCGTCAAATTCCTGCTCGACACCGATCCCTTCTGGGCGGCGAAATGGCGTCACGAGCTCGAGATCTACCAGGTTTTCGCTCGAACACCGCCGCCGGTGCGCGTTCCGCGACTCGTCGACACCGACAATGCACGGCTGATGGTGTTGGAATGGGTCGACGGCACGCCTGTGGACACCGACCGCTATCCGCAACAACCGATCACCGAGCACCACGCTGAGATGATCTTGTCCAGTGTCGCGGCCTTGCACCGCTGGCAGGCCCCCTTGAAGGCATTCGAGGTCATCTTCGACTACGCCGACCGCTTTCGCCGCTATCACACACTCGGGTATCTCGGCGACGCCGATCACGATGTCCTGCAACGGCTTCTCGCGACAACAGGACAACCCGATCAGCTCAACCACGGTGACCCGTTGGCCAGCAACATCCTGCTCGATGACCGCGATCAGGTCACGCTGCTCGACTGGGAGTTCGCCGGGCTGTTTCTGCCCGGCTTCGATCTGGCGATGCTGCACACCCAACTCGGTGCACACACTCCGCAGATCAAGAGCCACATCGACACCTCGGTAGCCGAGGCCGGCATCGAGACCCCCTTCGTCCTCAATCTGGTGACGGTGCTCACCCGGGAGCTGCGTATCCACCGCGAACTGCCCGAAAACCCACTCCGTGCGACCCGGCTTCCTCTCATCGAAACCGCCTGGAGCCAAGTGCAACAGCGCCTCCACCAGCTGGGATAGGAGCACCAAAGTGCATATCGCGATGGTCCATCGTGACCTCCACCAGCGCACTCGCGGCGGCATCTGCACGGTGTATCGGGCCCTCGCCGCCGCGGTAGCCTCCCGAGGCCATCAGATCACTCTGATCACGCAGGAAACGCCCGACCCGGTCACGGTCACCGGCGCGCAGGTTGTAGCGTTGCCGCGCACCGAGGACCTCGCGGCGCATCGCGCAGCGGTGGCAGATTTACTGTGGCGGATCGAACCCGATGTCATCGACTGCTCGACCTGGGAAGCCGAACTACTCACTTACCTCACCCAACACCAGACCGGCCGTGCACCGGTGCTGGTGCGAGGTGAATTCAGCGCCCGTACACTCGGCGCACCAGCGCTGGCCGAGGACGAACGCGAACTCCTCCGCCACGCCGACCGAGTGATCGCCGTCAGCCACTACGCCGCCCGCGACCTTCGCGACGCCTACGACATCCCGGCCCCCACCGTGGTTCACAACGGCATCGACCACACACGATTTCACCCCGGCCCAGCCCACTCCCCCGCCAGCGGGGTACAGGTCTCACTCAACGACAACGGCGAGCTGACCGACCCGAAGCCGATCTCGGCGCTACTCGAATCCGGTCGGTCAGTGCCACCATTCACCCCCGACCCACACGGTCGAATTCGGCTGGTGTGGGTCGGCAAGATCACGCCGATGAAGGGCTGGGATCTACTCGAGCAGATCGCGTTTCGCCTCCACGGCATCGCAACCATCACCGCGGTACTCGGCCACTCCGCCGCCTTCTGCCCGGTCACGTACAACGCTTCTCATCTCACAGTGCTCCACGACCTTGACGACTCCGACATGCCCGCTCTTTTTCGCAGCGCCGACTGGCTCCTCTCAACAAGCCGATGGGAGGGGTTCGGACTGGCCATCGCCGAAGCAATCGCTTGCGGCACACCAGCATTCCTCCCCGAAACCCTCGGCGTCGCCCCCGAGCTATTGGCCACCGGTGGCGGGCGCACCTACCGCGACGCTGACGATCTGGCCCGCCTCGTCACGGCCCAATCCCCGCCCAGCGCGGTCCTGCCGCGCCATTTCGACTGGGACCTCAACGCCGACACCACCCTCGATAACTACCGACAACTCCTCCAGGAGTGAGCCCATGCGGATTCTGCTGATCGGCCCAGCAGGCGGCGAAGGCAGCCTTCCGCCATACCTGAATGTCCTAGCGACCGCGCTACGTGACCAGGGAGCAAAAGTGGAACGGTTGGGCAGCGATGAAATCCCCTATGACCCAGTGCAATCGGCATTCTGGCCAGTCGAGCGCATCCTCGAAACCGCCGAACAACTACTCGCCACCATCGATCTCACGACCTACGACCTGCTCAGCGTCCACTACGGAAACCTCGAAATCGAGCAACTCCTCCCCAGCCTGTGGGCACAGCAGGAACACCCGCCCGCGATCTATCACGTCCATAGCCTGGACTGGACACTGTTCACCACGCACGTCCCCGACCCGCACCTTCGAACTCTCGTCGACAATGCCATCGACACCATGGACGGATTCGTCTTCTTCGGCGAATACGGCCGAACACAACTCGCGCGACGGCACCGCCTCGACGTCCCTTCGATCGTGAGCTGGCTCCCGACCACGATCCCACCCCACACCCGGGCCAACACGACGACAGAATTGCAGTCGGCGCTCGCCCGAGCTGACCAGCATCCCCTCGCCAGTCTCTACGGCTACGCCGCGCCATGGAAGGACATCCCAACCCTCACCCGCGCCTGCGTGCACACCCGCTATCCAGGCACGGTCGTAGTCGCTGGGCCGTTCTGGGACGAACCGCACCAAGCAGGAATTGATCTGAGCCGCGAAATCCGAACCGGCCAGAACCACGGTGCAACCGAGGTCGTCGTCGTGCCGGCTTATCTCGTACCCGGGGACCGCAAGGCCCTCGTCCAGAAGTCGGCCTTCGGAGTGTTTCCCTATCGCGAGCAGCCCACCTTCCAAGGCAGCGGCGCCATCGCCGACTACCTCGCCCACGGAATCCCTGTCCTGGCAACAGATATCGCCAACATGGCCGAACTAATCGGTGACGCTGGACAGATCGTCCGCCCCGGAGACGACATCGCCCTCGGGCACGCTACGAACCAACTCATCTCCGACACAGAGCATCGGAACAAACTCGTACACAACGCCCGACGGCGCTCACACTTATTCACCGCATCTCACCATGCAGCACAATGCCTACAGCTCTACGAGAAAGTCATCGCCAACCGAACGACGACACAATGAATCAGCACAGCGCGCCGGGCGAACTGCTGATCGCACGTCATGGCGAAGCGCACTGCAACCGCGACGGTGTCGTCGGCGGACCTGCTGGTTGTCGCGGCCTCACCGAGCACGGCAGATATCAAATCGAGCTGCTCGCACAGCGGCTCGGATGCCGCCAGTTTGACCACCCCGTCCACGCCCTCTACACCACCCCACTACGGCGCACACGGGAAAGTGCAGCCATCATCGGCATGCACCTCAACCTCACACCCGAAGTCATTCCGCAACTCGCCGAACAAGACCACGGCAGCGCTGACGGACGCCCCTGGCAAGATGTGGTCCGCGAATACGGCGACATCCCTGCCCTCGCCCCCGACCGGCCGCTGACACCTGACGGTGAAACATGGCGTCAATACCTCCACCGGTCCAGCCACGCCCTTCGCCAGATACTGGCCCAACACGACGGCGACCGCGTCCTCATCCTCGGACACGGCGAAACCGTCGACACCGCATTTCACACCTTCTTCGACCTACCCGCCAACACCCGATCCACAGCAGCCATCGCGACCTTTCACGCCAGCCTCACAATCTGGAAGCAACAACCGCTCTCCTGGACCACACCCGACGCAGGACTCCGCTGGACCTTGCCGTCCCAGAACGACATCCACCATCTCGCATCTATCGACGACGTCGTTCATCAACCATGACCCGCCTGCATTGGTTGACATCCAAGCAAGGACCGAGGGAGAGGAGGCGGCCCCCTACCGGACTGATGGATTACGGTGCGTCTTCACGCAGCTAACGCCTGGTGATCAAACTCGCCGTCGAGGACGCCAGCGGTGAATGCGGCCCACTCATCCGGCGTGAAGCGAAGAGTGGTGCCTTCTGCGGCGCAGAGATTCACACCACCCAACTGGTCCACCTCGATGGTCAGCTCAGTGGAAGCGCTCATGCGGTTCGTGATCGTCCCGAGGAAGGTACTCCACTGGTCCGCCTTGACGATGATGGTTGGCTCAGCCGCCGGATCGTTCGATTCGACGCGGCGGTACTTGCTATCGCGAATGAAAACCAGGGCACCGTCGATCGCTACCTCGACACAGTCGCCCCCGGTGTTGCCGCTGTAGCTGGACTTTCGCCACGCAAGGGGGCGGGTGATCATGGGGCGCTCCGTTCAGTTCTCTTCAAGCATCGAGATACGCCTCGCAATCATATCGGCGGATTCTGCTGGCGACATCGCTGCCTCGCACAGCCGGTCAGTGGCCAGTTTGTACCAGCGCAGCTGGTCCTCATCTTGAACGTAGAGGGCACCGGTCGAGTGCTCGACATAACCGATGCTTCGATCGTCAGGGAAGTGGAGCAGCACGAAGCTGCCGTTGATCCCGTCATGGACGGGCACGCTGAACGGCATGATGTGGAGCTCGACGTTCTCGCGCTTCATCAGGTCCAGCAGGTGCTGGAGTTGCTTTCGCATTACCTCTGGGCCGCCGACGGTGCGATGCAACACAGCCTCATCGATGACCGAGCGGAACTTCAGAGGCGCCGATTCGTCCGTTATCCGCTGACGAGCCATTCGGGCGCGGACGACCTGGTCAACCTCCAGTGGCGCAATGGCGATGCTGTTCGCGAACAGCGCCCGGGCATATTCCGGCGTCTGAACCTGTCCAGGCATCTTCATCGACTCGAACGCAAACAAGCTCTCGCACATGCCCTCCAGACCGACGAACGTCTTGAACCAGTCCGGCAAGACCTCGCCGAATGGCGTCCACCACGGGTTTTGATCGGCTCGGGATGCGAACGAGGTGACTCGTTCGATGTGTTTCTCGTCGACGCCGTAGAGGGCCAGCAGGATGCGGATGTCGCGTGGTTGCTGCGGGGTCTTCCCGGTCTCCAAGTAGTTGATCTTCGCAGTGCTGGAGCCGATGGCTTTTGCTGCTTCAGCCTGCGAAACGCGCGCACGATCACGCGCGACACGTAACTCGTATCCGATCAAGAAGCTCACGGCCGACGGATCTGCACGGCGATCTGACATCGAACACCTCCTCTTGGCGGGCACGACGAGGGTAGCGCACACCATCGACACCCCGATGTGGGCGGACATTCCATGGATGTATTGTGCTATGTAGACCTACATCGTAATCTACATCACATATAGCGCCACGGTGTGCGTAGTAGTACCTAGGTAACTAGGCACACAACACGCGGGAGTCATCTAGGTGGGTCGAAACCATGACTCTCCAAGTTGTCCGAGCTGTTTGCCGACATTGGCTCAAATCGAGGTAGGCCGCCTGCTCACGGCTCTCGATTTCGTCAATTCGCTGGCCCAAGAGGCGACTTATCGCTTCCGACCGGCGGGGATCGAGGACGTGATGTCAGTACATGTAGATCAAGCGTTAATTGCCTGCGATCGCAGCCCCCACACTGCGAAGTCAGTTGGCCAAGGGGGCTGGGTAGTGAGCTTCTTGCCGGGTCGCACGTTTAGTTTCGTGCAAGCCACGGCGGCGATTCAGGTCGCGGACGCGGTCGCGGAAGTCGAGCAGCTGTCAATGCTCTTCGGCCTGACTCCGCGGGAGGCGTTTGGGTTGGCGGTGCTC
>NZ_JACVED010000050.1:0-664 GCF_015355715.1 Nocardia sp. XZ_19_369
TTTATTTATAATATATTTATATTAATAATATATTATATAGTCTAAGGCTTTATATTTAAAATAATAATAGTCTTTATTATATTTCTAATATCTTAGCTTTTATATTTTTATATATACTTTAACCTTATATTATTTATATTATAATCTTATAGTTTTAATACTTAGGTCCTTTCTAGGTATATTATAATCTCTTTTTTTATAAATATTATTATAATTCTAATAACTTAACTTACTAAGATTATATATTAACCTTATAACTTTATCTTATCTTATTATCTAAGTATAGTTATTATCTTCTAGGTTCTAGAAGGGTTATTATACTTCCCCTTAGCTTTACTTATTTTTATTACTTTAATCTCTTTAGCTTTCTTAGGTCTTTTATAAGTTTATTATATATTTATAACTTATAAGCTACTCTTAAGAGCTTAGAGGTCTATTTAGTAAAATCTTTTTTATAAATATAAATTATAGTTAATTAAGGAAAAAGTTAATATATATATTTATTAGTAATTAATTTATTATTTTTAACTTTTTATTTTCTTATTTTCTTAAAAATTACTTAAATAATTAAGACTTTATTTATTATATATAATTTAAGTTTATAAATATTATAAAACTTTAAATATACTTATTATTAATTTCTAATTAAACCTATCTCTTAAAT
>NZ_JACVED010000051.1:0-657 GCF_015355715.1 Nocardia sp. XZ_19_369
TATATCTTCTTATATAGCCTATAAGGGTTATAATATTACCTAATATTAGGTTTCTCTTTTAGATTCCTCTTAATATATTAAGTATATTTATCTTAATTTATCTTAGTATAATATCTAAGGTATTATACTTACTTAACTAAGGAATATTACTTCTTAGTATATTAAGCTTAAGTATAAGTTAGAAGAGGTAGAAGAAAAAGTTCTTTATCTTTAAAAATAAAAGAAATTATAGTTTAAGAAAATAATATATATAATTATATATAATATTAATAATATTAAAGAGTTAAAGTATATAAAATAAGAGGAAGTAAAATAGCTTTAAAAGACTATAAAGGTCTTTTTTACTTCTTTTAAAGATCTAGATCTTATTTTAGTTTATTCTTTAGATATTAAGTTTAGTATTAAGTTATTAGATAATACTTATATAATTAATTAAGATATATTTCTTAAGAATAGAACTATTTAAGTAAAGTTAAATAATTTATAAGGTTTTTAATTAGTTTTTAGGTATTTTTAGAGTTTAGGTATTTTTTTATTTAATAAAATAATAATAATTCTTAATATTTTCTTATATTTTAAATATCTTTTTAACTTTATATTTATTAATATTTTTAATTATAATTTTTATAATAAATATAAAACTATTTAATATTTTCT
>NZ_JACVED010000052.1:0-646 GCF_015355715.1 Nocardia sp. XZ_19_369
ATTAAAGAGTAGATTATATAAAAAAAATAAGAAGATAGATATTATTAAGCTACTATTTAAAAATAAGTATTACTACTTTTACTTTAATATCTTTTCTTTTTATAACTAAGTTAAGAAACTATAGTATTTTAGTTTTCTTATTAAATACTATTAAGGCCTAATATTTATTATTATATTTATTTTTATTATTTATAAAATTAACTAAGAAAACCTAGAGTTAATATCTTATTATATTTTATTATCTTAAATATTATATTCTTAGGTTATTATTAAATAATATTTTTATATTTATAAACTTTAGATTAGGTCTTAATTTTATAAGATCTAAGCTTAATTTTTATACTTTTAAATATAAGTAGTCTTTAATAATAAGTTTTATATTAAATATATTTATAATATTATTAAGTTTTTATATAATAATTATAAGTACTTTAAAAAGACTATTATCTTTAGTTTATTTATATTTTAAAAGAGATTTATAAAGTTTATAATAGCCTTTAATATATATACTTAATTAATTTTTAAAGATCATAAAGTAATTTAAGATATTATAATAAGCTTTTTAAATCTTATAAAAAAAGGTTTTTTTTAATTAAGAAGAAAAGTTAAATTAAATACTAGTTACCTTATTTTTAAATAATAAATT
>NZ_JACVED010000053.1:0-624 GCF_015355715.1 Nocardia sp. XZ_19_369
TATTTAATTTATAATTAATTACTAATATTATAATATCTTATTAGTAAATATAGCTTATATATTTTTTTATATTTATAACTTTAATATATTTTTTAGTTAAAATTATTATTAATAAATAAAGTTATATTAAAAATAAATTTTATAATATTAAGAGAATTATTTACTTATTTAAGCTTTTAATTAATATTTTAAATAATTATTTATATATATATAATATATTTAATAATAATTTAGTTATTTTAATTTAAATATATATAAATAAATATATAATATATTAAATAAGTAAAAAGTAAAGGTTATATTTAAATTTATATTATTAAGTATTTCTTTTATAATTTATTTTTTTTTAAATATTATTATATATTAAAAATAATATATATTACTTTAATTATTAAAAAAGCTTTTAAAAATAAAACCTTTAAAATACCTATTACTTATTATATTATTACCCTTAGACTAGTTATTAAATATATATATTTTTTCTTCTTTTTTATAATATATTTAACTAATTATTATATAATAAGATTATTATACTAGATAATTTAACTAAATTATTATTACTATTATTAAAAAGATAATAATAGTTAAGAAGATAGAAGAGAAAGAGATAAAGGAGAAGAAGAA
>NZ_JACVED010000054.1:0-569 GCF_015355715.1 Nocardia sp. XZ_19_369
TTACTTTATTATATTACTATTATATCTTATTAACTATTATATCTATTATCCTTAATAGTTATATAATCTTAATATAAGTAATTACCCTTATACTTAAAATACCTAGAGAATCTACTTGTAACGATGGCTTACTCCTAATCCACAGTTATCTATTTCTTAGGTAGTAAGTCAGGCTTAAATGCCACAAGGTAGTAATAAGCAGTATCTTTACATAAGGAATTATTAAGAGTAGAACTCTTAAAACTAATTACTTAGAATTACTTAGATTAATTAGTAAAGATCTAGACTACTTAGCTATAAAGATATCTCCTCTTTAAGTACTTATCTATCTCTTTACTATAGACCTAGCTTATAAGGCTTATCTAACTATCTTAATAATCTTATATTATTAGCTTATCTTAATAATCTAATAAGCTATTATATAACCTTATATTTTAACTAGGCTATAGGTATACTTACCTAGATAGTCTAGCCTAGCCCTATATCTATATAGTAGTGTTTATAATAAATAGCTTATAATAATACCTAGTTAAAGAAAAATAATAAGATAATAAGAAGATAAGGATTAA
>NZ_JACVED010000055.1:0-558 GCF_015355715.1 Nocardia sp. XZ_19_369
ATTATATATTAAGATAAAAATACTTATTAGTATAGGTTTCTTTTATAACTAGAATTTATTTTATTAGTTTATTTAATTTACTAGTTACTTTTAAAATCTTAAAATATTTTATTATATAAACTTAATATTATCTTAGTATTTTAAGAAAATATATACCTTAACTTTAAATAGTAAATTCTAATCTTAAATATTATCTTAATCTATTAGCCTTTAAGTTAAGACTATAGCTTTTATTAGTAATATTAGATATTATTTAAAAAGTAGCTAATAAAGTAACCTTCTATATAATACTTATATAACTATTTAATCTATAAGTAAAACTATATCTAGTAAATATTACTAGACTATTATTCTAGGCCTAATTATCTTTATTATAATTAATATAATACTATAATAGCTTGTTTTTATAATCTTATTTACTTTAAGGTTATACTTTAAAACTACTATATATTTATAACCTTTATTATATAATATAATTAAAAATTCTCTTTTAAATTTAGATTTATTATTAATAATTACTTTTATAAATATATTATATTTACTTAATAATTTCTTAAT
>NZ_JACVED010000056.1:0-540 GCF_015355715.1 Nocardia sp. XZ_19_369
TCGCCATCGCATTTCAGCGATGGTGAGAAGACTACGCATGTGGCGCTTGGAGTAGGATACTGTGGGAGGGTTCTCTCCCACGGGCATCTTGGCACCTTCCTTGGCGAGCTGGTCGGCCAGCTCGTTGCCTTCAATTCCGGCATGACCCGGGCACCAACGCACGCGGATCATGCCTGGGTTCGTATCACCTGTCTTCTGAAATGTACGGAACGCCATTTGTGATGACGGTGGTGCTGTTGAGCCGATGCAGTCAATGACCGAGGTGTTGTCGATGCAGATCGTGATCTTTTCCTTTCGGCGTCGTTGCGCGATTGCGGTGCGGAGGCCCTCTAGGGCGCCTCTACTCTCGGCGTCGAACACTTCGCCCTTACCAATCTGTCCGCGACCTTGCGCGATGAGTCGCTGCTGTCGATAGACAGCATACCCCCATCCCGCCGTGTCTCTTTCGGTTTTGGAGCCGTCGCTATAGACTACTAATCCCGTCTGGGTCCTGCTCCAAACTTGCATTCGCTCAATCTGACGGTCTTTTGTCGGGCGGCT
>NZ_JACVED010000057.1:0-530 GCF_015355715.1 Nocardia sp. XZ_19_369
ATAATCTTAAGTAACTAAATAAGTTCTTCTAACTAAGTAACTAGGTAGTACTATTAATAAAAAACCTAAAGATAATATAACCTAGTTATAAACTTATAAAGAAGTATATAAGACCTTTTAAGGTACTTAAAATAATAAAAATATTAAAATAAGTATATAAACTAGATCTATTATAAAATCTATAAATCTATAATATATTTAATATATTAAGTCTTAAATTATATAAATATTATAAAGGAGTAATATTAGATATATAAGCTTTTTTTAAAAATAATAATAAGTTCTTAGTTAAGAAAATTATAAGGTATAAGTATAAAAAGAAAAGAAAACTATTTAAGGTTAAATAGACTAAATATAATAATAATAAAAACTTATAAGTAAAATATAATAACTTTAGTAACCTAGTATTATTAAAAGAATATAAGGCTTAGTTATAAGGTTAAGTAAAGATTAATAAGTATATATTAAGGCTAGAGAAGTAAAGAAGATATAAGATAAGTATAAGGAAGTAATAAGAAAAATATAAAAAA
>NZ_JACVED010000058.1:0-526 GCF_015355715.1 Nocardia sp. XZ_19_369
TCCCCGAGGCTTATCGCAGCCTCCTACGTCCTTCATCGGCTCCTGGTGCCAAGGCATCCACCGTACGCTCTTAAACACTTACTAACAAAGATGCTCGCGTCCACTGTGCAGTTCTCAAACAACACACAAAGCCAAACCCAAACTCAGCACCAGCCAGAGGAAACCCCTGCGGTATGACTGAAGATCCAGCCTTGTCGTTATCTTGCCCAGAGAAACACTCGCGTGTTCTCTCAGGACCCAACAGTGTGCCGATATATCCCCTCGCCAACCAGTCATGACGACCGATTGATACGCGAGAAGAGTCAGTCAGTGTTCCACCCATGAGCGTCCGCCGGATGACGTATGCATCCGAAACGGTCTCTGCCAGAACAACACTCCCACCTGTGTGGGCATGTCTGGAGAAGTGCTCCTTAGAAAGGAGGTGATCCAGCCGCACCTTCCGGTACGGCTACCTTGTTACGACTTCGTCCCAATCGCCAATCCCACCTTCGACGGCTCCCTCCCACAAGGGGTTAGGCCACCGGCT
>NZ_JACVED010000007.1:0-618317 GCF_015355715.1 Nocardia sp. XZ_19_369
CACATCGCCACCACCGCCCCAGCGACACCACCATGCCTCCATCCCCTCCGACCGAGCTCTGCGCGGGCGACGCTACCCGCGCAGCCCATCCGCAGCGAAATCCGGCCGCGCCTTCGGCCGGAAACCTACAGGTCGACAACGGATCCCGTCTGAAGGCATGCCGGGATGACGAAGATGGAGTGCTGCAGACCGCGAACGCCCGGGACACCAGAGCTACGGCACCCGGAGCTGACAACGAGAACTACGGGATCGTTCCCCGACATCCGGTATTCGGCATTTCAGTGCGTTCGGACGCCGATCAGATGGACCCATCGGGCCGATGTCGCCAATGAAAAATCCCGAGGTCTGTTGGAAAAACGGACCTCGGGACTGCCAGTACCCATACGCAGGCTCTACCTCGAGTGGAGCTAAGGGGACTCGAACCCCTGACCCCCACACTGCCAGTGTGGTGCGCTACCAGCTGCGCCATAGCCCCGAGTGGGTTGCTTTCAGGTTTCCCTGACTGCCTGAACGAAGTTACACCACGGGTGTGGTGGCAGCCAAATCGCGTTGAATCGGGGGTAGCGGTGGGGGGCTGACGGTCGTAGAATCGAACACATGTTCGAAGGAAGCGGTTCCTCGGTACTGGACTTTCAGGCCATGAGCGATGAGGGGTTGATCGAGGCCCTTCGGACGGCGCATGGGGCTTCGGCGGCGGCGCAGGCGGCGGAGGTGTTCGCGGTGCGCGAGTTGTATCGGCGGCATCGGGCGGTGAGTGCGGAGCCGGGGCCGGGTGGGGTGCGGGCGGGTGAGTTCGCGGCGACGGAGGCGGCGGTGGCGCTGCAGGTCGATGAGGGGTCTGCAGCGGCGATGATCGATGTGGGGTTGGCGCTGGAGGATTGGTTGCCGCGCACGCGGGCGGAGTTCGCGGCGGGGCGGATCGACCTGGCGAAGGTGCGGGTGATCATCGATAGCACGCGTGCGGTCGCCAGGGACGTGCTGGGCGAGTTGGAACCGCGGTTGCTGGAGACGGCGGGGCGGACCACGCCGGTGCGGCTGCGGCAGGCGGCGCGGCGGTGGGCGGCACGGCTGGATCCCGGTGGGGCGCAACGGCGGCGGGAGCGGCGGCAGGACGATCGGGACGTGCGGATTCGGGCGTTGCAGGACAGTATGGCCGTGTTCGATGGGGTGCTGCCTGCACCCGGCGCGCAGACGGTGGCGATGCGACTGCGGGAGATGAGCTTGCAGGTGTGTGCGGCGGATCCGCGGACGATGCCGCAGCGGCGGGCCGATGCCCTGGTGGCGTTGGCCGATGGGTCGGGGCGGCTGCGGTGCGGGTGTGCGCGCGGTGCCCGATGTCCGATGGCAGAGGAGGTGGGGGACGCGCCGCGGCGGCCGTTGATTCAGATCGGGATTCCGGCGGACAGCTTGCTCGGCATGCAGGACGCACCCGCGTTTCTGGCCGGGTACGGCCCGATCGATGCCGGGTTGGCGCGGATGCTCGCGGAAAACGCTCGGTTCCAAGTGATTCCGGAGCAGTCGGATGCCGACGAGCCGGTCGACGAGGAACAGGTCGCGCGGTCACGGGCGGCCCGACTGGAACATGCGGCGCGTTTGGAACGAGAGGTGCGGGCGCTGGACGGCATGTGCCGGTTCCCCGGCTGCACGATGCCGGCCGCCGAATCCGAACTGGATCAACGAAACTCGGCCATCCGCGCCGAAGTGACGGTGCTGTGCCCGCGGCACCATCGCTTGAAAACGTTGGCGGACAAGAGAAAAGTGCCGTGGGAAACCTGGCTGGCCGATCCGGATCGGTTGCAGTGGACCACACCGACCGGCGATGTGCACACCACCTCGCGTGAAGGCGCCCGATATCTGTTCCCGCACAAAGACATCGACGCACCCACCAGCCGGAGCGACAACCCACCGCAGACCGAGCCCGCACGCAACGCCCCGGATGATCTCGCCTACCCGTTCCGCGGCCACGCGCTGGTGCACCGCCACCTGTGCCGAATCGCACCGGAGGACGAGATCCCCGATGACACAACAACTCCGATGATCAACATCGCGTACTGAACGAGACCACCTCGGGGACTACACAAGTCCCCCGTAGACCAACTGAAAACTCGACGCGCGGCGGTCCCGGCCGACTGGGGAAGCAGGACCGCGCCGTCGAACGGGCCGAGTCGCCGGCAGGTGGAGTCGGCGGCTCGGCCCCACGAACGACGCGCTGCGGTCCAGGGGGAATTTCGGGCCGCGCCGTCGAACGGGCCGGGCCGTCGGGTGGTGGATGCGACGGTCCGGCCCCCTGACCAACCGAATGCTCGGCGGGCAGGGTCCGGCCGACTGGGGTAGCCGGATACCCCCGCCGAGCGGGCCGAGTCCACGACCAGATCGTCGGCTCGGCCCCCGAGCCAAACCGAATGCTCGGCGCTCGGATCGCACGACTAGCGGAGTCGAGCCGCGACTACGTGGTGTGCCCGGCCTCAGGACTTGACGGCGATCCCGCCGACGATGATCTCCTCGACGAGAGTCAGCTTGTCGCGCACGATGCTGTCCGGCCGCCAATGCGATAACGGCACCAGACCCGGCTCGACCAGCTTGCAGCCGCGGAACAAACGGATGATCTCGTCGTAGGTCCGGAACCGTCCGGTGCCTAAGAATTCCAGGAAGGACTTCTCCAACGCACGCGATTCCTCGCCGGTGTGCAAGAAGTGCGTGATGAACAGGTGGCTGCCCACGGGCACGGCATCCAGGTATGCGTCGACAACGCCTTCGGGGTTTTCGTCGTCGTGCAGGTGATGCAGCATGCCGACGAGCATGACGGCCACCGGTCGAGAAAAGTCGATCAACCGCTGGACGTCCGGATGCGCCAGCACACCCTCGGGGTCACGCAGATCCGCGGTGATGACACCGGTCCGGCCGTTCAAACTCATCAGCGCGCGAGCGTGCGCCAACACGATCGGATCATTGTCGACATAGATGACGCTGGCGTCCGGTTGCAGTTCCTGCGCGACCTGATGGGTGTTTTCCATCGTGGGTAGCCCGGCCCCGAGGTCCAGATACTGTGTCATGCCGGCGGTACCGGCCAGGTAGCGCACCCCGCGATTGAGGGCCGCACGATTCAGTTTGGCCAGCTCGTAGACGTCCGGCATGGTCGCGCGCAGGTGATCGAGCACCCGTTCATCGGAGGGGTAGTAATCCTTGCCGCCGAGCATCGCATCGTAGACGCGGGAGATGCTCGGCTTGGTCACGTCGAACTCGACGTGTGCCGACTCGGAATTCGTCATCGTTCAGCCCTTTACGCGCGATACTCGGACACCTGACCGCCACCGAAAAGCCTAGCGACGTAGCCGGATAGCGTGGGGCGCTATTGCCCGATCTGTATCAAGTCGACATCACCGGGTGAGCGCGTCCACCCAGTCCTCGTTGCTGATGTCGATTTTGGACTTTCCGTCGAAAACGGACGGGGTGCCCGCGGACTTGCCGAGCGCCGCTTCGAGAGCGGTCATCGCGGCGGTCGCGTCGGTTCGCGCCGCTTCGACCCTGGCGCCGGTGGAGATGCATTGCAACACCGATTCCGGAGCGCCCGCGACCCGGGCGATCGCGGCGAGTTCGGCATTGTCGAGATCGGCGCCGCCCTCGCTAGGCCGTTTGGTGGTGAACAACTCGGTGTGGAATTTCGAGTAGACCGGTCCCGAGCCGCCTTCTGCGACACATTGATTGGCGGCGACCGCACGCGTCGAGTAATCCTTGCTCCGCGAACGGTTATCGAGGAAATTCACCAGCCGGTAGCGTACGGCCAGCTTGCCCTCATCGATGCGCTGCGCGATCTCCTGGCCGGCGATGCGTTCCAGGTTGCCGCAGGCGGGGCAGATCGGGTCCTCGTAGAAGTCGACCGTCTTCGGGGCATTGGGCTTGCCGAGCAGGATCGAACCGTCCGGCTCCAGCAGCACGCGCACACCGGGATCGTGCGCGGAGCCGTACCCGTCGTTGCGCACGCTCGGCTCGTCGTGCCCCCAGCCGATCGCCGCGATCACGATCACCGCGATCAACGCGAGGGCAACGGCGCCCAGCGCGTAGGTGGTCTTGCTGGACATGGGCCGAGGAGTGTAGTTCGAACGCGATTCGCTCACCCCACCACTCTGCCGCAACCCGACCACACTCCCACCGCCAACCCCCACCCGCTGCGGCGCGCCACACACCCTGGTCGAGGACTCGCACAGCAGCCACGGTCGACCTACACCCGGCATCTCGCGACTGCCACGCACGAATTCTCCCTGCGCACAGTCCACCAGCGTTTCCCTGCACCGAATGCGCTGCTGCCGCTGCCTGCGGCAGCCGCCAAAGACGGGGCAGACCCCGCCTCGGCGATGCCACACCACAATCACGCGCAGGCGAACATGAGCAGTCGACTCGTGCCCCGGCAGTTGGTTCGACACTCCGCGGCATCGCTAGTAGGCCCCCGTCGCTATCGCGCGATCGAGTTGCGTGAAGTCGGTTCGGTATTCACCTCTGCCGGGGCCGCACCCTGCCCGGGTTCACCAGCACCCTCGCCAACAACAGGTTCGACCGGCACCGGACTATCAGCCACCGGCGCACCCGCCGCATCGTTCACCGCATGCTCGACCTGAGCATCGCGTGCCCGCAACTGATGATCGGCCCCGTCTGGCCCGCAGAGATGCTCGCATTCAGCACCCGCCTCCTCCGCACGCTTGCCCGCCGGCTCCTCCCGCTTACGCAACGGCTCGGGCACCACCGCCCACCCGAGCGCCGCCACCGCGAGCAGCGCGCCGGTGACCGCGAGCGCGAGTCCATAGGAAGCCTGCTGCGCCAGTGCGCCCACCGCGACCGGTCCGAGCACGGTGCCCAGATCCGCCGCCATCTGGAACCCGGCGAGCACCGGCCCACCACGGGCGTTCGGGCCGATGATGTCGGCGACCGCAGCCTGCTGAGTCGGCGTGAACATACCGGCCCCGAGACCGGCCACGAACGACGTGATGAGCAACCACGGCAACGTGTCGGAGATACCGAGACCGGCCGTGCCGAGCGCACACACCAGTGACCCGACGATCAAGAACGGTTTACGCCCCCACCGATCCGAGTACCGGCCCGCCAGGAAAAGCACCGCGACGTTACCCGCCGCGAACACGGTCAACGCCACCCCGGCCATGCCCGGCGTCTGATGCAGCACCTCGACGACAAGCAGCGGCACCAACGCCATCCGCACACCGAACACCGCGGCACCGTTGGCGAAGTTGGACCACAGCACCGCCCGATACTCGGGCCGCGCCCACGCCTCCCCGAACGACATCATCCGCACGCCGCCAACGGGTTCCGGCGCGGCCAGCTGCGAATTCCGCAGCGCCAGATACACCGCGACGGTCACTGCCAGCAAGGCGACCGCATAAATCACGAACGGCATGCGCAACCCGAGTCCGGACAGCACCCCACCGACGAGCGGCCCACTGACCGACCCGATCAGGAAGCTGGTCGACCACAACCCGGACACCCGCCCGCGCGCGGCGGGCGGCGACATCCGGATCACCAGCGCCAGCGACGACACCGTGAACATGGTCGACCCGACCCCGCCGAGCGACCGCAAAACCATCAGCTGCCAGTAACTTTGGGCCAACGCACTGGCACCGGTGGACACCGCGACGATCAGCAACCCGCCCAGATAAACCGAGCGCTCCCCCAGCTTCTGCACCAACCGGCCACTCACCGGCGCGAACAGCAACCGCATCAACGCGAACGCACTCACGATCGCCGAGGCCGCCGCGACACCCACCCCGAAGCTGCGCGCGAATTGCGGTAGCACCGGCGCGACCAGGCCGAACCCGATGGCGATGACGAACGCGCCGCCGACCAGCACCCAGATCTCGATTGGCAGTGGCTCCGCCCGGCCGGTGGACCGGGCCTTGCCGACTGCCGACGATCTACTACTCACCGGATAGCGCCTGTCCCACCACTTCCTCCGCGGCCGCCTGCACCTGCGCGAGGTGCTCGGGGCCGTGGAACGATTCCGCGTAGATCTTGTATTTGTCCTCGGTGCCGGACGGGCGGGCGGCGAACCACGCGTTCTCGGTGGTCACCTTGAGCCCGCCCAGCGGCGCGCCGTTGCCCTTCGCCCTGGTGAGCACGGACGTGATGGGCTCACCGGCGATCTCCTTGGTGGTGATCATGTCCGGAGTCAACTTCCCGAGCAACGCTTTCTGTTCCGTCGTGGCGACGGCGTCGATCCGCGCGTAGGCGGGGCTGCCGTAGCGGCGTTCGAGTTCGACGTAGCGGGCCGACGGGCTCTGGCCGGTGACCGCGGCGATCTCGGCGGCCAGCAGCGCGAGCAGGATGCCGTCCTTGTCGGTGGTCCACACGGTGCCGTCCATCCGCAGGAACGACGCGCCCGCGCTCTCCTCGCCGCCGAAAGCGAGGCTGCCGCTGAACAATCCGGGCACGAAGAACTTGAAGCCGACCGGCACCTCGTGCACGTCGCGGCCGAGCACGCTGACCACGCGATCGATCATCGACGAGGTGACCGCGGTCTTGCCGATCTTGGTGAGCGCGTCCCAGCCCATCCGGTTCGCGACGAGATATTCGATGGCGACCGCGAGGAAATGGTTCGGGTTCATCAGCCCGCCGTCGGGCGTGACGATGCCGTGCCGATCCGCGTCGGCGTCGTTGCCGGTGGACAGGTCGTAGTCGTCCTTGATCGCGATCAGCGAGGCCATCGCGTAGCGCGAGGACGGATCCATCCGGATCTTGCCGTCGCTGTCCAGCGTCATGAAGCGCCAGGTCGGATCGACGAACGGGTTGACGACCTCGAGCTCGAGGTCGTAGCGCTGGCCGATCTCTTCCCAGTAGTCGACGCTCGCGCCGCCCATCGGGTCGGCGCCGAGCCGGATGCCCGCGCCGCGAATCGCGTCCAGGTTCAACACATTCGGCAGGTCGGCGATGTAGTGGTCGAGATAGTCGTAGCGCTGGACGTTGGTCTCCAGCGCGTGTTGCAGCGTGGTGCGCTTGATCCCGCTGAGCCCACTGCGCAGCAGTTCGTTGGCGCGCGCGGCGATGGCGTCGGTCGCGGTGTTGTCGGCCGGACCGCCGTGCGGCGGGTTGTATTTGAAGCCACCGTCGCGGGGTGGGTTGTGCGACGGGGTGATCACGATGCCGTCGGCCTGGTTCTTGGTGCCGCCCCGATTGTGGCGCAGCACAGCATGACTCAGCGCCGGCGTCGGGGTGTACCGGTCGCGGGCGTCGATCATCGCGGTCACGTCGTTGGCCGCGAGCACCTCCAGCGCGGTGACCAGCGCGGGCTCGGACAGCGCGTGCGTGTCCCTGGCCAGATATACCGGCCCGGTAATCCCGCGGGTCGCACGGTATTCCACGATCGACTGGGTGATCGCGAGGATGTGCGCCTCGTTGAACGCGGTGTCCAGGCTGGAGCCGCGATGTCCCGACGTGCCGAAAACCACCTGCTGTGCCGGATCCGTCGGATCCGGAATCCGGCTGTAGTAAGCCGTGACCAGATGTGCGATGTCTTCCAGGTCGGTGGGACGCGCGACACGCCCGGCTCGATCATGGGCCATGCTCGGGTCTCCCTTCCGTATCGGCTGTGCCCTGCTCGTCATCAGGATCATGTCCACAACCACTGCGTCGTCGACGCGGCGGCGAAGACCGCGGTCAGGCTGGCCACGACACTGATCACGACGTTGCCAACGGCGTAGGCGTAAGCGCCGTCCGTCACCAGCCGGATCGTCTCGTAGCCGAACGTGCTGAACGTGGTCAGCGCGCCGCAGAAACCCGTACCGGCGGCGGCCAGCAGCCAGTTGCCCGCACCCGCGCCGATCAATCCACCGAGCAGCGCCGAACCGACAATGTTAACGGTCAGCGTGCCCAGCGGCAGCAGAGAATCGAAACGTGCTGATACGACACGGTCTACCAGGTACCGAACGGGCGCGCCGAGCATCCCGCCGAGCACGACGAGCAGGACTGTCATCGGGCGGCTCCCTGCCACAGCTCCAGTGGCGAGAGCGCGACGTTGATGGTGGTGAACAGTTCGGCGTTCTGCTCGACGAACGAACGCAACCGGTCGGCTTCGTCGACGAGCATCAGTACCAGCGGCAGATGGTCGGCCATGTCCAGGATGCGGGTGGTGTGGATACGCGAGGACGCGCCGTAACCTTCGATGCCGCGCCACACGCTCGCGCCGGCCAGCCCGGTGTCGCGGGCGCGCCGGACGATCTCGTGGTACAGCGGCGTGTGCCGCCATTTGTCGTCCTCGTCGAGCAGCACCGTCAGCCGCGCCGCAGGCTGCCACCGTCCCGCTTCACCGATCACCGCCTGGCCCCCTTCCGTCCTGCCGTTGCCGTTGACTGCCGAGCCATGCCAGTTGTCCACCGTGCCAGGCCCATGCCGAGCACGACGGCCCCCAGCGCCGCCACCACCGTTCCCCCGAGATAGCCGAACGCCGGTACCGCGGCGCCCGATTCGAGCAGTCTACGAATCTCGAGACCGTAGGTGGAAAACGTGGTGAAGCCGCCGAGCACTCCGATACCGAGAAAGGGACGCAGCAGTCTGTGGGCTACCCACACCTCCGTGCTCAGAACCATCAGAATCCCGATAGCAAAGCATCCCACGACATTTACGGTGAGCGTGGACCAGGGGACGTGTCCTTCTTGTACGGGCCACCACACGCCGAGGCCGTAGCGGGCCACCGCGCCGAGGCCGCCGCCGGCCGAGATCACCGCGAGCAGCATCGGTTCGACGAGCGGGGTGCGCCGCACCCACTGATCTCCCGCGCCGAACGCCACCTGCGCAATGTTATCGGTTGGACCGAGCGGTACGGTCCGCCGGACCCCGCATGTCGAGACCCTACGAACAGCGTTGTTCATTGACATCCGCGCGAGTTCCGCGTACGAATGGCCTGAAGGTTTGGCCGAAGTCGTCTCCATCCACCACTTACTCAGGTCGGAGCAACGATGGCGGCACAGCGGGCACAACCGAATGCGCACCCGGAGACGGCGGCAGCTCGCCGACCGGGGCGTCAGCAAACCCATGGCAGACGGCAACTGGGCGTCGGCCGGATTCTGCGTCGATTCTCGATCGTGGCACTCGCGACGGCCGCGGCCGGGCTCGGTCACCTGGCCCCCGCGGCGGCCGCACCCCTTTATCCGGCCGCCGACGGCGATGGCTTCTACAACGCGCCACCGGACGTCGCCAACTTCCAGCCGGGCGACGTGATGCGCAGCAGGTCGGTGCCCGCGGCCGGTTTCCCGGGCGCCACGGCATGGCAGTTGCTGTACCGGTCGACGAATTCGGCCGACGAACCGATCGGCGCGGTGACCACGCTGCTGCTGCCGCCGGGCGGCGGGATGAGCAGGCCGATCGTGTCGTATCAGCCGTTCGTCAATTCGCTCGGCCTGCAGTGCGCGCCGTCGCACAGCATCTTCAACGGCACCATGCAGGAGGCGCCCGCGCTGAACCTGCTGCTGGCCAGGGGCTGGGCGGTCGCGGTGCCCGATCATCTCGGACCGACCAGTGCCTACGGTGCCGCGCGCCTCGGCGGCAGGCTGACCCTCGACGGCATCCGTGCCGTAAAGCGTTTCGGCCCAGCCGATCTCGCGGGTAGTCCGGTCGGCATGGCGGGCTACTCCGGTGGTGGCATGGCGACCGGCTTCGCCGCGGCCCTCGCCCCCGAGTACGCGCCCGAGCTCCCGATCGTCGGTGCGGCCCAGGGCGGTGTCCCGATGAACATCGGCAAGCTGGCCCAGGATGTCGGGTTGCAGCGCAGCCCGCTGTTCGGACTCGGCTTCGCCGCCGCCATCGGCCTGGAGCGCGAATACCCCAGCGAGTTGCAGATGGACCGGATCCTGAACCCGGCCGGCTTCGCCTTGCGCGACCAGATCGCCAACGCCTGCACCAACGAGATCATCAACGCCGGTGCGAACAAGAGCTTCAGCGATGTCTTCAACGGCCCGATGGACGCCGACCCCACCGTCGTCCGCATCCTGCACGAGAACAGCATCGAGATCTACCCCGGCGTGCCCCGCACCCCGATCTACGAATGGCACGGCGGCTCCGACCAGGTCTCCCCGCAGCTGGTGCGGGAAGTCGCCGGCCGGTATTGCGCTGAGGGCGTCCGCGTCCAGCTCGACATCATCCCCGGGGCCGACCACGGCACCGCGATCGCTCCGGGATCGGTCAACGCCTTCAACTACCTCGGCGACCGCTTCGCCGGCCTCCCGGCCCCGAGCAACTGCTGACCGCACACAGCAACGCCCCCGTTCACCGTTGAACGGGGGCGTTGTGTCGTTCGAGCGGAACGTCAGTGCGCGAGCACCGGCTCGCCTTCCGACGGCTCCGGCACCGTGTTCGGCATCAGCGCCGCCATGATCACCGCGCCGACCACGAAGATCGCTGTCGCCCACCAGAAGCTGGTGGTGTAGCTCTCCACCGCGGATTGCGCCACGGTCAACGGATCCGGCGTGCGGGTCGACAGGTAGTCGGTGGCTGCCGACGCGGCGATGGTGCTGAGCAGCGCCGTGCCGATCGAGCCGCCGACCTGCTGGCTGGTGTTGATCATGGCCGAGGCCACGCCGGCGTCCTCGTGGTGCACGCCGGAGGTCGCACCCTGGAACGCGGTCGACATCGCACCACCGAGGCCGAGGCCGAGCAGGATCAGCGCGGGCAGGATGTGCGAGGTGTACCCGGTGTCCAGGCCGATCTGGGTCAGCCAGGCCATACCGCCCGCGGCGATCAGGAAGCCGCCTGCCATCACGACCTTCGGGCCGACCTTGGGCAGCACCAGCGAGGGCACCGTGGTGGACGAGACGATCATGGCCGCGACCATCGGCAGGAACGCCAGGCCGGTCTTGATCGGCGAGTAGCCCATGCTCAGCTGCATGTAGTAGGTGAGGAACAGGAAGATCGCGAACATCCCGATGCCCATGATGAACACGGTCAGGAACGATCCACCGCGGGTGCGGTCCAGCACGATGCGCAGCGGCAGCAGCGGGTGTGCGACCCGCGTCTCCAGCCAGGCGAACACCGCGAGCAGCACCGCGCCGCCGATGAGGAAGCTCAGCGTCACCGGGTTGGTCCAGCTGGTCGATTCGGCGTGCGAGAAGCCGTACACGATGCCGAACAGCGCCGCGGTCACCACGACGGTGCCGGGGATGTCGAGCTTGGGCCGATCGGTGGTGACGTGCTTGGCCAGCAGCAGCACCGCGCCGATCAGCGCGACGGCGGCGAAGGCCAGGTTGACGAACATCACCCAGCGCCAGTTCGCCCATTCGGTGAGCATGCCGCCGAGCAGCAGGCCGATCGCGCCGCCCGCACCGGCGACCGCACCGAAGATGCCGAAGGCCTTGGCCCGTTCACCCGGTTCGGTGAAGGTCACGGTGAGCAGTGACAGGGCGGCCGGAGCCAGCAGCGCGCCGAACACACCCTGCCCGACGCGAGCCGCGACCAGCATTTCGAAGCTGGTTGCCGCGCCGCCGATAGCGGAGGCCCCCGCGAAGCCGATCAGGCCGATGATGAAAGTATTGCGGCGACCGAAGAGGTCACTGAGTCGTCCGCCGAGCAGCAGCAGGCTGCCGAACGCGAGTGCGTAACCGGTGACCACCCACTGGCGGTCGCCGTCGTTGAAGCCGAGGTCGCGCTGCGCGGCAGGCAGTGCGATATTGACGACAGTGGCGTCCAGCACCACCATGAGCTGCGCCACGCCGAGGACGGCGAGCACCCACCAACGCAGGGCGTGCGAGCCGCGACGGCCCTGATCCGTTTTTTCGGGGGCGGGTGCCCCACGGTCGAACGTGGTAGTCATTTGTCCCCTTTGTCTCAAGGTTTGATGCGGAGTTGACGCCTCCGGTTACCGTTAGAAGCTACCACCATAACGGAGAGAACGCCTCCGCTTAATCCCGATACTTGATAGGATGTGGGTGTGAATCACGCCACGGCCGTCTCTCCTCCCCGCCGCCTGCGTGCCGACGCCGCGCGAAATCAGCAGCGGATCATCGCCGCCGCGCGCGAGCTCTTCGCCGATCACGGACTCGAGATCACCCTCGATGACGTGGCCGAACGGGCGGGCGTCGGCGTCGGCACCGTCTACCGCCGCTTCGCCAACAAGAAAGAACTGATCACCGAGGTCTTCGAGCAGAGTATCGGTGAGTTCGCCGAGGCGGCCGACGCCGCCTACCGGCACCCCGATCCCTGGTTCGGACTCGTCGAGTTCTTCGAATATGCCTGCAGACACATGGCGAAGAACCGTGGCTTCAGCGAGGTGATGCTCGAACTGGAGGACGACGTCGACCGGTTCGTCGTCGTCCGCGACCGGATCAAGCCGACCGTGACGGCGATCGTGGACCGGGCCCGCGAGGCGGGCGTGCTCGCCCCCGGCATCGAGCCGTCGGACTTCTTCGCGCTGATCCACATGGTCGACGGCATCGCCGAGTTCGCCAGGCCGGTGAACCCGGATGTCTGGCAGCGCTATATGGCGATCGTCCTCAATGGCGTGCGAGCCGACGGCACACCGCCGCAGCAGCTGCTCGTGCCACCATTGAACGACTCCGAGGTAGAGCAGGCCAAGGGCGCGTGCGGAGGCCGCCGAAGGTAACAACTGCGTTATAGGTAGCGCAGATCACACACCGATCCCCTACAGTTGGACACATGACCAACTCGTGGGTGAACTGGGCTGGGGATCAACAGTGCGCGCCGGCGACCATCGCCACCCCGCGCACCACCGACGAGGTCGCAGAGCTGCTCGGCCGGGCCGGCGATGCCGGTCAGACCGTGCGCGTCGCGGGCGCGGGACATTCGTTCACCGACGCTGTGCTGACCGATGGCGTGCTGCTCGACCTGCGCAATCTCAACCGGGTTCTCGACGTGGACGCGGCCACCGGTCGCGTCCGGGTCGAAGCGGGCATCACCCTCAACGCCGCTAGCAACGCCCTGCACGAGCACGGCCTCGCCTTCCCCAACCTCGGCGATATCGACGTGCAGACCGTCGCGGGCGCCACCGCCACCGCCACCCACGGCACCGGGGGCGCGCTGCAAAATCTCTCGGCCGCACTGCATTCCATCGAACTGATGCTCGCCGACGGCAGCCGGGTCGAGCTGAACGCCGAGACCGATCCCGAAGGCTGGCGCGCGGCCAGGGTCAGTGTCGGCGCATTGGGTGTGGTCACCGCCGCGACGCTGCAGCTGGTGCCGTCGTTCGTTCTCGAAGGCGTCGAGCGGCCGGTCCCCGTAGAGGACATCCTGGCCGACCTGGACTCCCATATCGACACCAACGACCACTACGAGTTCTACATGTTCGCGCACAGCCCGGTGGCGATGACCAAGCGCAACAACGCCGTCGAGTTGGTGGAGCAGCCGCGCGGCAAGGCCGTCGACTGGTTCGCCGACATGCTGATGTCGAACTACACCTTCGACGCGCTGTGCAAGCTGGGCCGCTGGCAGCCGCGACTAGTGCCGTTGATCCACCGGGGCGCGGCGTACGCGGGCAGCTACCGCCGCCAGGTCGACCGCTCCTACCGGGTCTTCGCGTCCCCGCGCCTGATTCGCTTCACCGAGATGGAGTACGCGATCCCGCGGGAACACTCCGCGGCGGCGATCCGTGAGATCAAAGAGCTATCCACGAGATTCGACACGCCGATGCCGATCGAGGTGCGCTGGGTCGCGCCCGACGACGCGTTCCTCTCCCCCGCCACCGGGCGCGACACCTGCTATATCGCCGTGCACCAGTACCGGGGCATGGCCTACGAGCCGTACTTCCGGGCCTGCGAGGCCGTGTTCGACAAGTACAACGGCCGGCCACACTGGGGCAAACGCCACTTCCAGACCGCGGACACACTGCGTGGGCGCTACCCCGATTGGGACCGCTTCGCCGAGGTGCGCCGCCGCTTCGACCCGAAAGGCCGCTTCAGCAACGGCTATTTGAATCGCGTTCTCGGCCCGGTCGACTGACCGAGTCAGGCGCTGCCGTCCAGGATCTCGGCCACCAGCCGCGGCACCGCGGTGCCGATGGGTTCGCGCACGATCTCGGTGGCGATCGAGTCGTACGGCGTCGGTTCGGCGTTGACGATGATCAGATCGGCACCGTTCTCCACCGCGATCGCGCACATCGAGGCTGCGGGCTCGACCTGGAGTGAACTGCCGATCGCCAGGAAGATCTCGCTGGTCTGCGCGGTGAGCATGGCCTTCAGCATGGTGCGGCGGTCCATCTGCTGGCCGAACATGATGGTCGCCGATTTCAGCACGCCACCGCAGTCCGGGCACGGCGGATCCGCCTCACCCGCCGCGACCCGATCGAGTGTCGCGGCCATCGTTGTCTGGTAGATGCATTCGACGCAGACCACCTCGAACATGTTGCCGTGGATCTCGACCACCCGGTCGTCCGGGAAACCGGCGCGCTGGTGCAGCCGGTCGATGTTCTGGGTGATGATGGTGACCGCGCGCCCGGCCTGCGCCAACTCGGCCAGCGCGGCGTGTGCGGCGTTGGGGCGCGCCTGCCATGCCGGATTGTCGCGGCGGGCCAGCCACGCTCGTTGCCGCAGGTCCGGGTCGGCCAGGTAGTTGTCGTAGGTCGAGAGCAGTTCGGCGATCGGGTCTTTCGTCCACACCCCACGCGGTCCGCGGAAGTCGGGGATGCCGGAGTCGGTGGAGATGCCCGCCCCGGTGAGCACTGCGATGCGGCCGTCGCGGCGGCGCCACTCGCTCGTCATAGCACCGAGCCTAGGGCGCATGACAGCACTGAACCACTGCGTCATTCACCCTACGCAAGACGATGAGAGAATGTTACAGTTATCATCTCATCGCTTTAGAGGTGCTGATCAAAGGAGATCACGATGACCGCGTCCGCCGCCCTCGAATCCACCAGCGCCCCATCGCTTCCGCCGCGGCGTCCGTTCGCGCCGGGCACCCGCCTGTGGGACGAGACCGGACTGATCACCTTCTCGCTGACCGCCGGTTCGGCCTTCCTCCTGCAAACCATGGAGCCGAGCATCTCGGCCGTGGTCGACGAGCACTCCACCTTCCGCACCGATCCGATGGGTCGCGCACTGCGCAGCATCGCCTCGGTGATGATGTGGATCTACGGCGGCGAGGAGGCCCTCGCCGAGGCCGACCGGCTGCGCACCATGCACGCCTCGCTCAACACCACCGACGCGCACGGAGTCCGGCACACGGCACTGTCCTCGGGGCCGTGGGCCTGGGTGCTGCACACCGGAACGTTCGCCTTCGCCGAGAACGCGAAGTACTTCGCCCGCAGTCCGCTCTCCCCGGCGGAGAAGGAGGCGGTCTACCAGGAGATGGTGCAGCTGATGCGCAACTTCTCGGTGGTGCCCAAGGAGATTCCGGCGAGCTACGCCGAGTTCGAGTCGTTTTTCGCCGACACGGTGGCGAACCACCTGGAGGCCACCGGCACCGCCCGCGACTATCTGCGGGTGATCCGGTCCGTCGCGCCGCCGAAGCAGTTGCCGCGCGTTCTCGCGCCGCTCTGGCGCCGCGCCGTCGCCCCGGTCGGGCGGATGCAGTACTTCGTGACCGTCGGCACGACGCCCGAGGTCGCCCGGCGCAAGCTCGGGCTGACCTGGAGTGAGTCCGATGAGCGCAAGCTGCGGGCGCTCGGCTGGGTGCTCGCACGGGCGGTGCCGTTGCTGCCGGAACGCGTGCGGTACTTCCCGATTGCCTACGAGGCGCGGCGGCTCGAGCGGGATCGGGCGCGGCTGCGCAAGATTATCGACTTCCGTCCGATCTGAACGGTCCTGTCGACGGGCGCTGCGGTCAGTCTGGCCGCAGCGCCTTTTGCTGTGCAACAAGGGCTTTCGGGGGCTCGCGAGGCTTTGCGATGCGACAGCTCGCCTACTAGGAGATAGCGCCAGATACCGACCAGTATGGATGCTTGACGTTCCTGGTGACCATAAGCTGTTGTGCGCCAACAACTCTCAGCAGACCTCGATCGCCGCGCCTGAGCGGGACCGCGCAGCTTTGACAAACCGTCCAGTCCGAAGCGGTCTCCGCTCACGTTACGCGCGCAGTACACCGCGCAGATCGCTAATGCTTCCCATAGATGCTGCACAACAACATCTTTCACGTCCAAGTACCCACAACATGACCGACCCGCAACAGGTGTCAATGCGGACGAGCACCTGTCCGCAGTAACGATCTTCGCCGCGCTGGTATACGTATCCCGTACGCTTCGACAGCGTTTCGGCCCCAACACGCCGGATAACCCTTATCTGGCAGCACAGACACCCTGCTCGGCTCCGCTCATCGAAAGGCGCTTCTATGCCGCACAAGCCCAGCGTGCTGTTCCTCTGCGTGCACAACGCGGGCAGATCGCAGATGGCCGCCGGGTTTCTCAAAGCGCTCGCCGGCGACCGGATCGAGGTCCGCACCGCGGGCAGCGCGCCTGCCGCCGCGCTCAACCCGACGGCGGTCGATGCGATGGCGGAGGTCGGCATCGACATCTCGGGCCACACCCCGAAACCGCTGACGATGGACGCGGTGGGCATCTCCGATGTGGTGGTGACCATGGGCTGCGGTGACGCCTGTCCGTTCTTCCCCGGCATCAGCTACCGCGACTGGGTGCTGCCCGACCCGTCCGGCCAGACCATCGACGTGGTCCGCACCATCCGCGACCGCATCCGGATTCTGGTGGAAAACCTGATCGCCGAACTCGTCCCCGCGCTGGCCCGCTGATCGTTGTCCGATTCGTTCAAGACCGCGGCGGGCGTGGCTGACTACCGTGCGGGTATGACTCCACAACTCGACGTCATCGGCATTGTTGTCACCGATATGAGCGCCTCGGTCGCCTTCTACCGTCGCCTCGGCCTCGACTTCCCCGCGGGTTCCGAAGACGCGCCGCACGCCGAAGCGGCCCTGCCCAACGGTTTCCGGCTGGCCCTCGACACCGAGGCCACCATCAAGTCCTTCCATACCGATTGGGAACCCCCGAGCAGCGCGGGCCGCATCGGACTCGCCTTCCGCTGCGCCGACCCCGACGAGGTCGACTCGGTCTACGCCGCCCTCGTCGAGGCCGGCTACCACGGTGAGATGAAACCGTGGGATGCGTTCTGGGGGCAGCGCTACGCCGTCGTGCAGGATCCGGACGGCAACGGCATCGACCTCTACGCCGCGCTTCCGGCCACCGACTGAGCAGCCGCGGGCCAGGCACCCTGACGGTCAGCCGACCAGCGACAGCCCTGCCCGCGCCTCGGCAGACCGACTCAGCACCTGCCCCAACGGCATTCCGGTGAGGTCACGCATCTCTCGCGCCAGATGCGCTTGGTCCGCGAACCCGGTCGACGCCGCGATATCGGCGAACGACCCGCCACGACGCGCCTGCCCCAGCGCACGTTGCATGCGCAGCACGCGCGCCAGGGTCTTGGGTCCGTACCCGAACGCGGCCAGCGAACGCCGGTGCAGCAGCCGGGCATTCAACCCGGCTGCCTCGGCGGTCGCCGACACCGACCAGCCCGCGTCCAACGCCGCGACCACCTTCGGCAATACCGGATCGGGTGGCGCCACCTCGGCCGCGCGCCGCAGCGCGATCCGTTCCAGCGCGGCGACCGGATCGTCGGCGGTCCCGAGTTGCTCGGTCAGCCGACGCACCGTCCCCGATGCCCAGAGATCCGCGAGTTCGATCCGCTGGTCTCGCAATTCGTGTGCGGGCACTCCGAGCAACGCGGGCGCTGTCCCCGGCGCGAACCGAAGCCCGACATACCGCGTCCCGATCGCCGCCGTCGGTCGGAAAGCTCGCGTGTCCGGTCCGGCGACCACCAGTGTCCCGTCCACCCACAGCAGGTCGATGCAGCCGTCCGGCAACACGGGCAGCACGGCGTCCGCGTCGGTCACCGTCCGCGTCCACACCACCGCACGCGCGAATCGCGACGGCCGCTCCCGATACGTCCGCCCGTCCCAGGACTCGTCCACTCCTCGACGCTACCTCCGCCCCCTGACACGTTCCGCCGCCGGCGACGACGTGACCTCGTTTCCGGCGTCACCGTGGCGTCCGCACTGTCCCGCCGCAGGCACCCGAAACCGGGTCAGCGCTGGGCGGGGACCGGCATCACGCCGCGCGGGACGACGCGCACGAACGCATCGGGATGCGCGGCAGCGATTTTCGATTCCGGGTCTTTGCAACCGACCGTGACATCACCGATCGGCGCCGCGGAAAACGTCCACACCGTCATCCAGTCCTTGCCATTCACCGATTCGGTCTTTTTCACGTCCGAGGACCGCAAGTCTTCGTTCCGGCCGGAACTGTCGACCACCGTGCAGCGCAGCTCATTTGCGGCCTGTCCCCAGTCGGCGGGCACCCGAATATCCATCACGGCGTCGGCGGGTACGGCGACTTTTTTGGTCTCGCCGAGCGCGATCCGCACGCCGCCGCCGGTTTCGCTCTCGTCGCCGGAAGCCGGTGTGGTCTCGGGCGAACTGGATGTCGCCGCGTTACTCGACGAGGTCGATTCCTGGCTCGCCGACTTGTCATCGGAGCACCCCGCTACGAGTGCGACCAGCGCCGGAACCAACACCCAGATCAGTTTCACAGGTCAAACCCTCTCGTCGCGCCCACTCTCCCGGCGATTGGTACGGATCAGCGATCGAACACCGCGGTGTGCGCATCCTGACCACGTGCACGCCGCCAATAGACAGAGCATGACAACTTCGGAGTCGAATGGAGACTACACGCGCCCGAAAACCGCCGATTTATTCGGTAATTTGCCGGAGTAATGTTGGCTCGTTGGTTGTCCGCATTACCCACGGAGACTCGCCTGATGACTTCACCTGTCGTGTTCCACGCGGTCGAAATTTCCCTGCCCGACGGCACCGCCGAGGCCTACTTCGCCCATCCCGACGACGGCGCGAGGCATCCGGGTCTGCTGTTCTATCCCGATGCGTTCGGCCTGCGGCCGTGGCTGCGCGAGATGGTGGAAACCATTGCGGCGCACGGATTCGCCGTGCTCGCGCCGAACATCTTCTACCGGTCCGGTCGCGCACCGGTCCTGCCCATGCCCGACTTCGGCGAACCGGATGCCCAGGCGAAGTTCTTCACCGCGTTGGCGCCGATCCGCGAGGCTCTCACACCCGACAAGGCCATGCAGGACGCGCACGGCTACCTCACCTGGCTGTCCGGCAACGAGCTGGTGACGCCGGGCGCGCTCGCGACGACGGGTTACTGCATGGGCGGCAGGCTCGCGCTGCGCACCGCGGCGACGTTCGGCGCGCAGGTGGCCGCGGCAGCCAGCTTCCACGGCGGCTTCCTCGCCGCCGACGACCGGCCGGACAGCCCGCACCACAACGCGGCCGACATCACCGCCGAACTGTTCATCGCGCACGCCGACAACGACTCGTCCATGCCACCGGAACAGATCGCCCACCTCGAGCAGGCTCTCGACAAGGCCGGCGTGCGCTACACGTCGGTCACCTATCCGGACGCCGCACACGGTTTCACCATGCGGGACACGCCCGTCTATCACGAGGACGCCTACCAGCGTCACCTGCACGATCTCCTGGCGTTGCTCCGTCGCGCCTTCGCCGTGGAATAAAGGCCCTATCATCCGATGTTTCGGCTGGAGGCGGTATCGACTCCAGCCACCGGGCCGGACTGTGCCGTCACACGACCGACCGGCCGGTTTACGGGGGGCGTTATCCCCGGAACCGCCGGTTCCGCATAGTGTTGTCGGCAGGCGATCATCGGGAGGACCACATGGCCGAGCTGGTGTGGATGGAGGAACGCGACAGCGGGGCGGAGTATCCGCGTGGCTGACGAACGGGGCGCGGCCGCCGCGACGCAGCGCTACTCGGCCTTCACCGGGTACCGCCAAGCTGCACTCACGACCACCACCACGACCCGGCCTGTCTTCATCGGCGTCGCGCTGATCGTCAGCGTGCTGCTGGTGTACGCGGCGCACCCGGCGGCGCAGGAAGGGCCGGATCACGCGTGGTACCTCGGTATCGCGGTGGCCGGCGTCTTCGTGGCCCGCGGCTTGCATCTGCGGCGGCCGATCACCCTGCCGCACTTCACGGTCGCCATCCTGGTGCTGGCGATCGCCCATCTCGCCTACCGCGCGGAACATCCCGGCTACGGCGTCGTGCTGCTCGCCGCCAGCGGTTTCATCCTGGTGCTGCCGCAGTCGAGCAAGCCGCAGCCCGAACAGCTCTATCGCGTCGCCGAACTTGTCGGCCGCACCGAGCGCGACCCGCTCGCTCCGTTCGCGCTGCACTCCTCGAAAACCTATTTCTTCAACGCGAATTCGACCGCGGCGATCGGCTACCGGACCCGCTTCGGCATCGCCGTGGTGGCGGGCGACCCGATCGGCGACCGGGCCGCGTTCCCCGAGCTACTCACGGAGTTCTCCGATTTCGCGATCAACCAGGGCTGGCGCGTCGCGGTGCTCGGCGCCAGCCCGGCCCTGGCCGAGCTGTGGCGGCGCCGCGCGCTGGAACACCGTGGGCTGCATGCCGTCCCGATCGGCCGCGACGTGGTCATCGAAGTAGACAACTTCGCGCTGGTCGGCAGGCACTACCGCAATCTGCGCCAAGCGGTCAGCCGCACCCGCAATTTCGGTGTCGCCACCGAGATCGTGGACGAGTCCGCGCTCACCGATCAGCAACGCGACGGCCTGCTCGCCATCGTCGACGAATGGGGCAGGGGCAGGCAGACGCGCGGCTTCTCGATGATCCTCGATCACCTGCTGGACGGGCGGAACCCGAACATGTTGGTGGTCATGGCCAAGGACGCGGACGGGACGCTGTCCGGCTTCCAGCGTTACGGCATGTCCAACCGGGGCCGCGAACTGAGCCTCGACGTGCCGTGGCGGCGCAAAGATGCCCCGAACGGCCTGGACGAGCGGATGATCATCGACCTGGTCGACTACGCCCGCGAGCACGACATCCACCGGATCTCGTTAGCGTTCGCGCCTTTTCCCGAGCTCTTCGCCGACAAGCACAAGTCGCGCACCGCGAAGCTCATCTATGTGCTTGTGCACCTCGGTGATCCGCTGATCCGGCTGGAGTCGCTGTACCGATTCCTGCGCAAGTTCCACGCGCTGTCGGACCAGCGGTATGTGCTGATCCGCTGGCGCGAGGTCGTCATCGCCGCCGCCGCGCTGCTTACCCTGGAGTTCGCACCGCACCGCCGCGAACACTGAGGAAGCCGATGGAACTGACCCACACCGATATCAAAGCCGCCGTCGCGCGGGTGGCCGGCCGCCTTCGGCCGGTTGCCGTCGCCTCCGCCGACGACGGCGCGGGACAGCTGTGGTTGGCCCTGGAGTTGATGCAGCACACCGGCAGCTTCAAGGCGCGCGGCGCACTGAATTTCCTACTGACACACCAGGAGAACGGCACACTGCCGGAGGCGGGCGTGACGATCGCCTCCGGTGGCAACGCCGGGCTGGCGTGCGCGTGGGCCGCCCGCGAACAGGGTGTCCGTGCCACCGTTTTCCTGCCGACCACCGCGCCGAAGGTGAAGGTGGACCGGCTACGCTCCTACGGCGCCGAGGTCACGTTGATCGGCACGCAGTACGCCGACGCGCTCGCGGCCAGTCGCGAATTCGCCGCCACGACAGGCGCTTTGCTGTCCCACGCCTACGACAATCCGCTCATCGCCGCGGGTGCGGGCACGCTGATGGCCGAGATCCACCAGCAGCTGCCCGAGCTGGACACCGTGGTGGTCGCCGTGGGCGGTGGCGGACTGTTCGCCGGAGTCGCTACCGCCGCAGCTCATTACGGCGTGCGGACGGTCGCGGTGGAGCCGAGGTATTGCCGTGCGCTCAACGCATCGATCGACGCGGGGCAACTTGTCGATGCCGAGGTCGACTCGATCGCGGCCGACTCACTCGGTGCCCGCCGCGCCACCGAATTGGCGCTGCATGCCGCGCAGAACTACGACGTCGTCTCGCTGCTCGTCGACGACGCGGACATCGTCGCGGCCCGCCGCGCCAGTTGGGAGGACCGCCGCCTCGCCGTCGAATACGGTGCCGCGACAGCACTTGCCGCGGTGTTCGGCGACCGGCCCGCTTACCGGCCCGAGCCCGGCGAGCGAGTGTGCGTTGTGGTGTGTGGTGCGAATACCGACCCGTCGGATCTGGCGACTTAGGCGCAACCACTGCGCCGTTCCCTCCACGGATTTCCGGCGAACACCAGCGCGCGGCGCTACGCTCGTACCGTCTTCGATCCCGACGGAAGCACTTCCATGGCGCTCGCATCCCGCATGGTTCCCCTCGGGACACCGGCACCGGACTTCTCCCTGCCCGACCTCGATCAGCAGACGCACTCGCGCGCGGACTTCGAAAACGGGCCCGGACTGCTGGTCGTCTTCGCATCGAACCACTGCCCCTACGTCAAGCAGCTCGAGTCGGCGCTCGGCGCGCTCGTCGACTCGCTGCCCATGCCGACCGTGGCGGTCTGCACCAACGACGCGTCCACCTACCCCGACGACGCCCCGGTCCACCTGCGTGACCAGGCAATTCGCGCAGGTTGGACGTTTCCCTACCTGATCGATGAGTCGCAGGAGGTGGGCCGCGCCTTCCAGGCCGCGTGCACACCCGACTTCTTCCTCTACGACGCGTCCCTCGCGCTCGCCTACCGCGGCGCCTTCGACGAATCCACGCCCGGTAACGGGAAACCATTGACCGGCAACGACTTACGGACCGCGATCGAAACCGTCCTGGACGGGAAGCCGGTGCCGGAACCACACCGGCCCAGCATGGGCTGCTCGATCAAGTGGCGGGCCGACTGAAACACCCGCGACAAGCGGCGCCGAGTAGGCGAAAATATCGCAAGACAACGTCACAGGGCCTGACAAGTCCGACGAAAGGGGTGGGGACGTTGGCAACTATCGTCCTTGTACACGGCATCGCACAGGAGCAAGCAGCGGCCGACACGTTGGAAACCCAATGGCTGCCGGGACTGGCGGGCGGGGTGCGCAATCACGGCGACAACGAACTCGCCGATCGCCTCTGGCGCAACGGCCTACCCGGCGACATCTCGACGCGTATGGCCTACTACGGCAACAAGTTCCTCGCCAAGGGCGCCCAGGGCACCGCGGTGGGCGACCTCGACGACGAGCAGCTCGCGCTCATGGAACAGCTCGCCGAGGTCTGGTTGGCCAACGCCGCCGAGCACGCGGGCGACCAGCGCGACCGGGCGACCGCCCAGCGGCTGACCGCCGTGCCACCGCCGGACGCCCGGCCGCAGGGCGTCAAAGCCGCGCTGCGCCCGGCCCTCAACGCGCTGGTCCGGCTGCGCTGGTTCGCGCCGTTCGGCGTCGGGCTCGCCGAGAAGTTCGTGGTACGCGCGCTTTCGCAGGTCAGCCGCTACTTCACCGACGACGAGGTGCGCGAGTACGCCCAGCAGCAGGTGCTCACCCATATCGGTCCCGACACCAAGCTCGTCATCGCGCATTCCCTCGGCTCGGTCGTCGCCTACGAGGCGCTGCACCGGGTCGACCAGGAGGTGACCCTGCTGACCATGGGTTCCCCGCTCGGCCTGCGCACCGTCATCTACGACCGGCTTCGCCCACAACCGTCCACCGTCCCCAAATCCGTGGGCAACTGGTACAACCTGGTCGACCGCGACGACCTGGTCGCCGCCCACCTCGACCTGGCCCCGTACTTCCCACCGTTCCCCGGCTCCGACGTCACCCCGATCACCGAGGAGCCCCTGGACAACGGTGCGAGCCCGCACGACTCCACGCACTACCTGACCAAGGCGATCACCGGCGGCATCGTCTCCAAAGCGCTGGCAGGCTAACGCCTTTCGACGATCTCCCCAGCAGCCCGGTCGGCAAACCAGCCACCTAGCCGGTTTCCCGCAACCTGCACGCGATGACACCTTGATTTAAACATACGTACGCCCGTATTGTTTGTTCATGACCCTGGCTCGCCCCACCACCGAAGAGACCGATCCGTTCTGCATCCCACCCCTGGAAGCCGCAGCGCTGCTCTTCGACGCACCCTGGCAACGGTTTGCCGTGATCGGCGACAGCCTCTCCGCGGGCACCGGCGATCCGACGCCGGGCTACGTGACCCTCGGCTGGTCCGACCGGGTCGCCGACGTCCTGCGCCGCGTCCGGCCCGACCTGGCCTATCTCAACACCGCGGCGGTCGGGGCAACCACCATGGAAACCCTGCGGCACCAAGCGGATCGGATGCGCGAATTCGCGCCCGACCTCCTACATCTACCCTCCGGCGCGAACGATATCGTCCGCCGCACACCAGATTTCGATGAAATCGAGCAAATTCTGCGGGATATGTACCGGATGGCGGCAGGCACGGGTGCCCAGCTGACAACCTTCACTCTCGGCAAAGCCTATGTCGTACCGGTCTTTCCGGACTTTCGCGACCGAGTCCGCCGACTCAACGACATCACCCGCACGCTGGCCGCGGAGTTCGACGCCACGGTGATCGACATGTGGAGCCACCCGTTGAACGATCGCCCGAACCTGTTGAGCGCAGACGGCATTCACTTCACCACCGCGGGTCAGGCGGTCCTGGCCAGCGAGGTCGTCCGGCAGCTCGCGCACCTGCTAGACACCCCCGTGCCGCGGGCCGTGCCGGACGGCCCGCGGCGGATCACCTACTGATCCGCTTGCGGCAGGCTGGCTTTCGCTTCCTCGTAGCCGCCGGTGGGCGCGGCCTCGTCCTTGGTGTAGATCAGGTGCAGCACGCCGGTGGTGAAGGTTTCCGAGGAGAGCAGCCGCAGCGGCAGCGTCGTGTCCCGGTCCTCGAACAGCCGCAGACCCTTGCCCACCACGATGGGGTGCACCAGCAGATGCAGTTCGTCCAGCAGTCCGGCGTCGAGCAGCTGGCGGACGACGGAGACCGACCCGCTCATGGCGATATCGCCGCCCGGCTCATTCTTCAGCGCGGTCACCGCCTCGATCAGCTCGCCCTTCAGCACCTCCGAATTGCGCCAGGTGAGGTCGAGATCCTGATGCGAAACGACGATCTTGCGGGCATCGCCGAACGACTTGGCCATCTCCGCGTCCTCACCACCCGCGGTTTCCCGGTCCGGCCAGGCCGCCGCGAAACCCTCGTAGGTGACGCGACCGAGCAGCATCGTGTCGGCGTTGCCCATCTGCGCGGTGACCGCCACGCCCATCTCGTCGTTGAAGTACGGGAAGTGCCAGTCCTGCGGATCGGCGACGACGCCGTCGAGGGCGGCGAACAAGCCTGCGGTGATTTTCCTCATCGTCCAACTCCTGGATCAGTAGTGCCTGTGTTGCCTGATCTGACGGGGTGGCGATCGAAAAATCATCGGCCTGCGGCTCAGACCCGTTCGGCCTCCACCACCCAGATGGGCAGCAGCATAGAGCCGTCCTCGTCGTACTCGAGTTGTACGCCGTCGCGTGCGAAGACCTCCTGCAACGTACGGGTCGGTTTGATCGCGGTGAGTTTGCCGTGGCGGAACTCGGTGAGTTGCCAGTCCGGGGCCCGGAAGGCGGTGCGCAGTTCGTCCTCGCCGATCGCGAACGGGGCGTAGGAGTCGCTGTATTCGGCTTCGCAGAAACAGAATTGGATCAACCGCCCGCCGGGCCGGAGCACTCGGTGCAGCGCCGCCACGTAGGGCTTGCGCTGCTCCGCATCCAGGCAATGGGCGAGGGCACTGCTGACGACAGTGTCGAACCGGTTGTCGTAGCCGGCGAGCACCGTCGCGTCCGCGACGGCGAACGACGCCGCCACACCATTTTCCGCCGCCCGGGCGCGGGCCGCCTCGATCGCCGTCGGCGCGAAATCCAGCCCGGTGACCCGGTAGCCGAGGCCCGCCAGATAAACACTGGTATCCCCTCGGCCGCAGCCGATGTCGAGCACATCGCCGGTGATCCGGCCGGCCTGCTCGAACTCGATGAGCAGCGGTTGCGGCCGATCGATCTCCCAGGGGAGCCGGTCCATGGTCACGCCTTCGAAGGGCATGCCGCTGCTGTAGGCATGTTCGTAATCGATCGTCGATGGGACGACTTGGGGTGTTCCGTCATTCTCGGTCATAACTAACCTGTCCCTCGCCTTGATGGTGGATCGGGATTCGACGGATGAATTCTATCGAGAAACGGAGCGCGTCACTCCGGTTGACGTGACATGCTTCCGCGCTGGTCAGCCGTCGATTGCGGCCCGTGGAAGGCCGCACGATAGCTGTGCGGGCTGGTGCCGACGACCCGCTTGAACCGATCCCGGAACGCGGTCGGTGACCCGAAGCCGACCTGCCCCGCGATCCGGTCCACCGGGTGACCGGTCGATTCCAGCAGGTACTGCGCCTGGCGAATGCGGGCGCGGAGCAGCCACTGCAACGGCGTTGTCCCGGTCTGTTCGCGGAAGCGGCGGTTGAGCGTGCGGGTGCTCATCCCGGCCTGCGCGGCGATCTCCTCCAGGGTCAGGTCCTTCGCGAAATTGTCCTGGAGCCAAAGGGTTATCGGTTCCAGCGCCGAACCGCGCGGGGTCGGCGGCTGGTCGTGCAGAATGAACTGTGCCTGTCCCCCTTCACGTTCCAGCGGGACCACCGAAAGACGGGCCGCGTCGGCGGCGATCGCGGAGCCGTGATCGCGGCGAATCAGGTGCAGGCACAGGTCGATTCCCGCGGCGGCCCCCGCCGAGGTGAGCAGTTGACCGTTGTCCACGTAGAGCACCTCCGGGTCGACATCGATCGCGGGGTAGCGGGCCGCGAACTCGGTGGCGGCGGCCCAATGCGTCGTCGCGCGTTGTCCGTCGAGCAGGCCGGTGGCGGCGAGGACGAAGGCGCCGACACAGATCGAGGCGATGCGAGTGCCCGCAGCCGCCGCCTGCCGCAGCGCGTCGAGCACGTCGTCGGCGACCGGCAGCATGGGATCGGCGCGGCCGGGCACGATGATCGTGTCCGCGTCGGCCAGTGCCGTCAGGTCGAACGGTGGCTGCAGGGTGAACGCGCCGGCATCCACCGTCGGCGCGGCGCCGCAGACCCGTACCCGATACGCGGGCCGTCCGTCGGGCAGCCTGGCGCAGCCGAACACGTCGATGGGGGTCGTGAGGTCGGAGGGGATGACCTGGTCCAATGCGAGAACAGCCACCACATGCATGGCACCATGCTAGGTCGCTGCCAGGATCGCGCCAATAGCGATGAACTGCTCGTATCGCACGAAACGCGAGCTCAGGGCCGATGGCCAGAATCGACCGGTGTATGGCAGTTTCGCCTATTCCTCGCCGATCCAATGGCGGCTAACCTCGCCGCTGTGACGAAGTTTCTGCTGTCGGTCCACGTGCTGGCCGTGATCCTCGCCGTCGGACCGGTGACGGTCGCGGCGAGCATGTTCCCGCCGACCACGCGACGCGCCCTCGCGGACAACGGTAGCGAACCCGTTGTGCTCGCGACGCTGCACCGCATCTGCCGTGTCTATGCCTACCTCGGGATCCTCGTCCCGATCTTCGGCGCGCTCACCGCCCTCAGCCTCGGCGTGCTCACCGACACCTGGCTCATCATCTCCATCGGCTTGACCGCCGCCGCCGGCGGGGTGCTCGCCCTGCTCATCCTGCCGGGCCAGCACAAGATCCTCGCCGACCTGCCCGGCGCGACGCCCACCCTGATCCGCCGACTCGGCATGGACACAGGCATTTTCAACCTGCTGTGGGTCGTCGTCACCGTGCTGATGATCGTCCGCCCCGGTTCCACCACCGGGGCCTAGGCCCTAGTCGGGGGCAGGCATGTGCCGGATCGTCTCGCCACCCTTGGCGTGGTGCAGGCGCCCGAACTTGCTGTCGAGCAGGTGCGCCATGCTGTCCGCCGCCCCGCGCACCGCCTCTTCGACCGACCCCGCGCGATGCGTGGCCGCCACCGGGTGCTGGCCGGCGGGGCGGGCCTCCAGCACACACTGCTTGTCCTCCGGGCCACCCTTTTCACCGTTCTGGTCGGTCAGGTGGGCCTCGACCCGCGTCAGCTGATCGCTGAAACGATCGAGCACCGAGGCGATCTCGGTCTCCGCCCACCGGTTCAGGTCTTCGCCGCCGTGGATGCCGCTTCCGGTATTGATCTGGATCTGCACAGCTTTCTCCATTCCGTTAGGTAGCAAACTCCACAAAACCGACACTACCTGCGCCGGAGCTGTGGGCGAGGTCATACGGGTCGGGCCGAGCCATGCTGCCGGGCTCGGTTACCTGGCCAAGAATCCCTTGTCGACGGGTATCTGGGCACCGGTGATGACGCCCGACGCGTCACCGGCCAGCCAGACGACGACCTCGGATATCTCCTCGGGTTCCACCAGTCCATCGGTCTTCAGCAGGTTGGGCTGGAAGCTGTAGACGAAGGTGGGGTGCTGTTCGAACAGTGAGTACATCGATGTGTCATTGCCCAGCGGGGTGTTGGTCCCGTACGGCAGCACCGTATTCGCGCGGATGCCGTATTCACCGAGCTCGACGGCCAGCGATTTGGTCAGGCCGACGACGCCGAATTTGCTTGCGGCGTAATGGCCGCAGCCGGGCGGCGCCTTGACCCCCGCAGAGGAACTGACGGTGATGATCGACCCGCCGTTGCCCGCCTCGATCATCGCGGGGACCGTGGCCTTGATGGTGTTCCAGACGCCAGTGAGGTTGACGTCGACGGCCTCCTGAAACTGCTCGGCCGAGATCTCCCAGAGCCGGCCCCAACTGCACACTCCCGCATTGGCAACCACGATGTCGAGGCGACCGAAAGTGGCGATGAGCTCGGCCGCGGCGGCCTGCTGGCCGGCCAGGTCGCGCACATCGACCTGGCTCGTCAGCACCTTGCGCCCTTCCGCCTCGATCAGCCGGGCGGTTTCGGCCAGGTCTTCGGGTTCGGCCATCGGATAGCCGCTGAATGTGGCGGTCTGCGCGCAGACGTCGAGGGCGACGATGTCGGCGCCTGCGCGGGCCAGCCGGACCGCGTGCGAACGTCCTTGTCCGCGTGCGGCTCCGGTGACCAGGGCGACTTTTCCAGCGAGTGCGGTCATGGGTGCCTCGATTCTCAATGGATTCAGTTGTGTGGTGTGAAGAAGTAGTCGTCGAGCGAGGAGAACCGGCTGAACCACAGTGCGCCACTGATGGTTTGCGGTCGGTAGTAGAGCGCCTCGCCTTGCGAGTTGACGAAGTACGTGCGCAGGCCGGGATTGCAGTCGACGGTGTAGGTACTGATGACCTTGCCGTGCCTGTGCATCTTGCGGACCCAGCGGTCGAACGCCTCGGTACGGACCTGGGCGACGGCGGCGTCGCGTCGGCCGGTCTCGGTGATGATCCGTATCGCGTGCCGGGCGGTGAGGTCTACGAAGGTATGCCAGGCCGCGCCGACGAAGCCCTGCGGTGCTACCAGCGACCAGCGGTTCGGTAGACCGGGATGGGCTGAGCCACCGTAGCTGCGCAGGCCCTTGTCGCGATAGTCGTCAGCAAGATCGAAGCCGTTGGGGCCCAGTGTTTTTCCAGGCTGGTAGGTCTCCGGGTCGGTGAACAGTTCGTAGCCGGTGGCCAGGACGATGAGGTCGTACGCACGTTCCGTGCCGTCCATCGTGCGGATGCCGTCGGGGGTGATTCGCTCGATCGGGTGCACGACCAGCGCCGCCGAATCCGACTCGAGCGCGGTGAAGAAACTGCTCGACAGCACAGGGCGCTTGGCGAGGATGCCGTAGTTCGGCACCAGGGCGCTGCGATCGGCCTCGTTGCTGACTCTGTGCCGCAACATGATTCGATACAGGCCGCGCCAGATCTTGTCGTACTGGGGCAGCAAGGTGGCGAGCAGTCTGCGCGGTAGCAGGGGAAGCACGTGGCAGATCAGTTGCAGCGGGATCTCCATGGCCGCCAGCAAGGCTCCGTTGATGGCTGCGGCGACGCCAGGAATGGCCAGCACCCGTTGTGCGCGTGGGGAAAACGCGAAGTCGGGCTTGGGCAGGATCCACGAGGGTGTCCGCTGATAGACATCCACGTGCTCGGCCTCGTCGACGACCGCCGCGACGATCTGTACCGAGCTCGACCCGGTGCCGATCACCGCCACTCGCCTACCGCGACAGGAGTATTCGGTATCCCAGGAGTTCGGGCGCAGGATCGTCCCGCGGAAGTCGTCGGTGCCTGCGATCGTGTCGGCCGACTTCGCGTTGATGTACCCGCCGACGGCATTGATGACGAAACGGGCGCGGACCGGTTCGTCCCCGGCGATGTCCAGCACCCAGACCTGCGCCCGGTCGTCCCAGACTTCACGTTCTACCGCGCAGCTGCCGCGAAAGTACTTGTACAGGTTCAGGTCTGCGGCGACCTGTTGGTTGTACCGCTGGATCTCGGGCCCCACCGGGAACAGTCGCGACCAATCGGCTTTGCGTGCGAAGGGGAATTGGTAGAAGAGGGTCGGAATGTCGACGGCGAGGCCGGGGTAGACATTGTCGCGCCAGCTGCCGCCGAAGTCCCCGGCGCGCTCCAGTATGACGAACTTTGTTATGCCGGAACGCAATAGGTGATAGGCGGCGGTGATCCCGCCCGGACCGGCGCCGATGATCGCGACCTCGAAGTCTTCACTTGCCATCCGCTTTCACTTCCTCGGCGCGGGGCGCGAGTCCGTTGAGCAGGAAGTCGCTGGTGCGCGCCCGCACATCGTCCGCGTCGGTGAAACCGGCCACCACGAACGGCAGGATCTCCAAGCTGAGCAGGACACGAACGATCCAGTCGCCGGCGTGCAGCGGCACCAGGTCGCGGTCGACTTCGCCGCGGTCCTGCGCCTCGGCGACCAGGGCCGCCCAGAACGCGGCCCAGCTGTGGCACAGGTTGTCCCCGTAGTGTTCCAGCAGCGTGGCGATGATGCTCTCGGTGCGCAGCGCGGGCGAGAACGCCTGCGGTGTCCGCACGTGGTCGTAGATCATCGCCGCCGCCGCACCGATCTGCTCGCGTAGCGTCGGCAGCGGACGCACTCCCGCCGCGAGTCCCTCGATGAAGGCATTGCACAGGTAGGCCAGCCCCGCATTGATCGCGGTTTCCTTGTCGCCGAACCCGTTGTACACCGTCCCCCGGGACACTTCCGCGATCTTGGCAACCTCGGTCAGCCGAAATCCATTGACCCCGAAGCGCCGAACGCATTCCGCCGCGCCGAGCACCAGCTCGATGGGCGCTGCACCCCAGGGCGCTTCCTGCGCCGTGCTGCTCATGTTGAACATATTGCGTCAAAGTGTTCAATGCGTCAATGGCCAGTCCTCGAAACCCCCTGCCGCAACAGAAGTTCGCGAGCCGCAGCCGCACATACTTTGACATCCGCACGCGTGTCAGCACGGCAAGTCGGTGTGCGGGAAGTCAGAAAGTGTGCACCTACCGCCAGGCTTCGGCAGGGTGGTCACTTCGGATGCGTCGACGCCACCGCGCGCAGCGCGTCAATCCCACAGCGCCGCAACAACTGTCTGGTAGTCGCCGGGCTCCAGCGTTGGTCGCCCGGTCGCCAGCAGCCACCGTTCGACCGCGCGATCGCCGTCGGTGCGGTACGAGCATTGGTCGCCGCGCGCGATCTCCATCACCCCGCGATGCACCCGCAGGGTCTCCTCGTCCGATAGCTGGGCGACGAAACCTCGGTATTCACTGTGGTTTTCGATCTCGCCGACGGCCGCACGTGGCGCCGCGGCGATCAATCCGTGCAGCTGCGCCTCGTCCCCCGGCGTCAACTTCCACCGCGGATTCGGCTTACCGGAATTGATGTCGAGTTCGACTTTGATCATGTCCGTACCCCCGGCGACAGCGGGCCACGAGCGGGATCGGCGCTGACCGTCCCGAGCGGAGTTTCCCACATCACTGCCCTCCTCACGGGCGCCCGACGAGGAGATGGTAGCCCCGCAACGCCGCGCCCACCACTCGGTCGGCAGCGCAATTCGATTGCGCCGGAAGGCAGTGCCGGTTTGTCCGTTTCAGCCGTTGCCGACGACGCAGCCGTTCCCCACGTGCATACCGTTCCCGACGCGAATATCCACCCCCGCGACGATTCGGTCATCCGGCGCCTGGACAGCGCTGATCGTGTGCAACCCCGGCGTCGCCGGCACCCAATCGACCAACGCCGTCCCCCCGGACGGCCGTGTCACCGCGAACGGAATCCCGTTGTCGTAGAACACAACCGGCTGCACCACGTCGGTCACCGTAGCCCGCGCCTGATACCGGCACCCCGTCCCATAATTGGTCGACGACCCGAAACTGATGCCCGGCGCCATCCCCACCTGCGTCACCGTCGCCCCCACCCCCGGCGCCACACCCACCGCAGCCACCGCCGCGACCCCCACCACTCCCGCAACAACCCCCACCCGCATCCGCATAACCTTCATGAATTCGGTCCTAGTCCTGGGCCCCGGAGCACCGCACCCCGGGGAGTACGTAGCATCCTCACCCCCCGAGCCCCGCCATGTGACACAAACCGACGAATGTTTCAGACCATCCGCCGAATGTCGGTCGCAATCCCGGCCAACGCGCTCGAGTAGCGACAAACCGATCCCACGGATCGTGCCGGATTACCTGCGTTCTCTGCCGAGGCGACCGAAGCCGACGAATACTCGTTCGCTGCGTAGGAGCATGTCCTGGGCGGTGTTGTCGGGGTGGGCGAGCCACCAGCGGACGAGGGCGGATAGGGCGCTGAGCCAGACCTGGGTGGCGGCGTCGATGTCGGCGGGGTCGGTGAGGTTCATGGTTCGGGCCAGGTCGCGGATGCCGTCGATGGCCAGGGTGACGACTCGGCGGCGGTGTCGGTGCAGGCTGTCGGCGGCTGCGGAGTCGGCGGGTACTACGACTTCGTGCAGCAGTGCCCAGTCGTGTGGGCGGGGTTCGAGAGCGGTGAATACCGCGTCGAGCACGGCGTAGGCCATCGAGATGTCCTGCGGCACATCGACGATACGCGTTCGGACGTGCTGCTCGATGTTCTCGCTTGCCCTGGCCAGGCACGCCTCGAACAGCGCCTCCTTCGGGCCGAAGTAGGAGTGCACCAGCGGCTTGGTGATGCCTGCCGCGGCGGCGATGCCTGCCAGCGAGGTCGCGCCGAAGCCGTCCTCGGCGAACAGCCGGGTTGCCGCATCGAGGATCAGCCGCTCCCGTTCGGCGCGCGGCATCTTCTTCGTTCCGACCGCGATCGCCACCTGACCTCCGCCTGTTCGTGTGGACTCGCCACTCATATGCCCCCATGGTAACTTACCAAGGGGGCATATGTAGCGAAATGCGAGAGGAAGGCGTCGACGATGACGGTTCAGTTCGAGGTTCCCGCCACCTTCGATATCAATGCCGCCACGTCGATGGCCGAGACGATCTTCCGATACCAGCGCGAATCGCCGAGCGTGGTGCTGTTCCACCGCCCGGTGCCGGGCGGACGCCTGCGCGACGTCACCGCCGGCGAGTTCGCCGCGCAAGTGGTCGCAGTGGCAAAGGGGTTGATCGCCTCCGGTATTCAGCCGGGCGACCGGGTCGCGCTCATGTCGGGAACCCGCTACGAGTGGGTTCTGCTGGACTACGCGATCTGGACCGTCGGCGGGTGCACCGTGGCGATCTACGACAGTTCCGCCGCCGATCAGGCGAAGTGGATTCTGGAAGACTCCGGAACCAGCCTGCTGGTGGTCGAGACTCGACGGCACCACGAGACGGTCAAGCAAATCGCGGCGACCGCGTCGGACCTGCGCGAGACCCTGCAGATCGAGGCGGGCGCGATCGAAGAACTCATCGCCAGGGGCGTCGGCGTGAACGAGGCCGAGGTCCGCGCGCGCCACCGCGCCGTGGCCGCCGGATCGCCCGCAACGCTGATCTATACCTCGGGCACCACCGGCCGGCCGAAAGGTGCTCAGCTCACCCACGCGAACCTCTACGCCGAGTCCGCCGCCGTCCGGTCCGTGCTGTCCTCGATGCTGACCCCCGGCGCGCGAACACTCCTGTTCCTGCCGCTGGCACACGTCTTCGCGCGGGTGATCTCGATCGCCGCGGTCGACTCCGGTACCACCGTCGCGCACACCTCCGACTGGACGACCCTCGTCGATCAATTCGCCGACTACGGACCGGATTTCATCCTCGCGGTGCCTCGGGTACTCGAAAAGGTCTATGGCTCAGCCGAACAGCAGGCCCGCGACGCCGGCAAGGGACGCATCTTCGATCGCGCCGCCGACACCGCGGTGGCCTGGAGCCGGGCCTGGGACACCGGCGGCCCCGGCCTGCGGCTGCGGATCGAACACACCGTCTTCGATCGGCTGGTGTATCGCAAGCTGCGCGCCGCGCTCGGTGGGCGCTGCCGGGCGGTGGTGTCCGGCGGCGGACCGCTCGGCGCGCACCTCGGCCACTTCTTTCGCGGCCTCGGCGTCGCGGTGTACGAGGGTTACGGTCTCACGGAAACCACTGCGGCAGTGTCGGTCAACGCCCCAGACCAGGTGCGCTTGGGCACTGTCGGACGCCCGCTGCCCGGTCACACCATCCGGATCGCCGACGACGGCGAACTGCTGGTGCGTGGCCCGGTGGTCGCCGACGGCTACTGGCACAACCCCGACGCCACCCGTGACGCCTTCGTCGAAAGCTGGTTCAAGACAGGCGATCTCGCCACCATCGACGACGACGGATACGTCACGATCACCGGTCGCAAGAAGGAAATCATCGTGACCGCGGCGGGCAAGAACGTCTCTCCCGGCCAGCTCGAAGACGCCCTCCGCACCGATCCGCTGATCAGCCAATGCCTGGTCGTCGGCGACGGTAAACCATTCATCGCCGCCCTGATCACTGTCGATCCGGAGGCGCTGGACAACTGGAAGCACCGGCACGGCGTCCCGGCGGACACCCCGCTCGCCGAACTGGTCGGCGAGCCCCGCCTCGTCGCCGATATCCAGCGGGCCGTCACCGCCGCCAACCAACGTTTTTCCCGGGCCGAGCAGATCAAGAAGATTCGTGTCCTCGATGTCGACTGGACGCAGGAAACCGGCGAGCTGACGCCTAAATTGTCCTTGAAACGCGACGTCGTCGCGCAGAAGTTCGCGGCGGACATCGAGACCCTGTACTCGGCCTGACTCCGGGGCCGCGAGCGCCGGTACGGACCTAACCGCAGGTATACGCTCAGGTGAGAACCCCGCGGAGCGCAGTGCTCCCCGCGAACAACGAGCGCATCAGGGACCACGATGACCGAGTCCGGACCGTCCGAAACCACCGCGCCGATCACCATCTACTGGCGTCGCTGGTGCCCGTACTGCCAGCGCCTCGGTGTCCGACTTCGCCTGGCGGGCATCCCTTTCCGCAAAGTGGACATCCTCGCGATCCGGCGGCCGCGGCCGAGGTGCGGGCGATCACCGGCGGTGACGAGATCACGCCTACCGTGCTGGTGAACGGGCACCAACTGGTGAATCCGAGTGTCGACGAGATCCGCACAGCCCTCGCCGCGCCTCCCTCAGTGTCGTAACGACGAAGTGTTATCCACAAACAGCTGCCAGTAAGCAATCAATTCGAACGACAGTATGTATTCGTTGCCAGGACAGTTCTGGATGGGTGCAATTTTCAGTAATTTCGGAGTGCGGCTCTCATTACCCTGAAACGTTGGTTGACCTGGCCTTTTGCCGCCCCTGACCGAATGCGCTAACCTTTCGGCGATCCATCGCATTCCGATGGTCAGGCATGTGGCCGCCGCACATTGCCCGCCCCGAATGCAGCCGCGACTCCGGCTTGCATTCGGGGATCCGGAAATGCGATGGACGCTGTTCCACATTTCTCATGAGCGTGCCAAGAGCCTGCTTTACGCGTTTCAGATGGCAGTTCTGCCTGCAGTCCTGACGTACCGGTAGCTCATGGCTCGGCTACCGGCGTCGCCGAACAGCAATAGGAGGTAGCGTTTCTATGCGCACATCAAAGGTTTTGGTAGGCAGTGTCGTGGCGATCGCCGCGGCACTGCAGATCGGTATGGCCGCAACAGCTTCGGCAGCGGAAGGAGAGTCCCTTTCGGTCGCCGCCGTGGCGCTCGACCCGGACGGAAAGAACCTGCTGGTCGACGTCCTGTACACCTGCGCGGAAGGCTCGAAGCACAAGTCGCTCAGTGTCACGGTCGAGGAAGATGCCAAGAAAGCCGCGGAGGGCGAAGAACCTCCGCCGGCTACGACAGGTATGGGCATGGCACCTACCGGCGACGAGTCGGACCCTGAGATGCAGAAGTTGACGTGTGACGGCACGGAGCAGCGTAGGACAGTCACCGTCGAGCCTGAGGACGAGATGAAGTGGTCGAAGCCCGGAAAGGGCATTGTGAAGGTGGCATTCAGCGACAACGTCCTGTTCCGCACGGAACACCACGGCGTGCAGTGGATTCGCATGGAGTAGCTTCTCGGCGAACCCGACCGGCACTGCAGTCCCGGTCCAGATCCCGAAACTCACATGAACGACGATTCTTTGGTCAACCCCAGAGATTCGTCACCACCGGTGACGATCGGCTGACAGTTACCGACCCCGATCGCATCGGTGGAATCGATCACCCGGACCACGGTGTCGCGGATCTGGTGTAGACGGCGAGCGGATTCGTAGGTGGAGCAGTCCTCGATCCGCTCGCCGTCCACGTGCAGACCCGGCCCGAGCCACGAACCGTGGTGGCGTCCTTCGAACCCGAAGTAGAGTCCGGCACCGAGATGGAACCCGGTGTCCGACATGGTTTCCAGGGTCAGCACCCGCTCGGTGCCGTCCTCCGTCGTCGCACGGATCGACCCGCCACACAGTCGCCGGTTGTCCGGGTCGAAGGACAACTCGGGCACCAGATCCTTCCACTTCTCGAACCGTCCATCCGCGTGCTCCACCCCACCCATCACGGTTTTGCTGAAAAACCCATCCATCTGCACGATTTGGTAGTGCAGGTGCAACCCGTACCGTGACCCGTCCGCACGAGTCATCAGGATCGGCGCCCAGATCATCCGGAACGACACCTCCGGCGGCAGGTCCATCGACTCCACATCACCGAGCGGCACCCCGACGTCATACCGCACACCCCACGAGTGATCCCTGGTCGACACCCAATCCTCGAACGTGGTCCGCTGCCCGTCGATGCTGACCCACCCTGCGGCAGTACCGATCTGGTGATAACGCACCAGATCCGACATCACCCGATACCCACGCCGCAGGTGTGTCCGATCCTCGAGCTGCGCGGGCAACGCGGCCTCGAACAGCCAGTCGAAAGCCACCGGCTGGCAATCGTTTTCCGCCAGCCGGAACCGAATCTTGCGCAGCGGCTCCACGATCTCGTATTCGATCGGGCCCACCGACAACTCCTCCGGCGTCGGCGCGAGGGTCCGACTCCCTCGCACCGTGACCTGCTCGACGCCCCGCGAGATCCCCGCATACCCGTCGAGCACATTGCGATTCTTGTACTGCCCCAAGCCGAAACCCAGCTGCACCGACCCGTCCGGCGCACACGCCATCGCGCACACCTTCTCGGTCCACGCCAGGTCACTGGTGCCGACCGTGGCCACGGTATCGACGATCTGATGGTTGAAACCTTCGTCGGCAGCGCCGAGCGGTCCGATCGGATTCACGCCGCCCGTCGTAACACGGCGCGCGCGCCCAGGTCGAGCACTGATCCCGCCCAGCGGAACCGCTGTCCCTCAACGCTTCTCAGCAGTACGCGTCGCACCCGCGGAAGCACCCACCACGCAGATGACCCCCACCCACTGCGGAATATTCATGAACTGACCGAGCACGATCAGCCCGGCCAGCGCCGCGACCGCCGGCTCCAAACTCATCAGCACACCGAACACCCGAGGCGGAATCCGCCGCAACGCCTCCAGCTCCACCGAGTACGGCAACACCGACGACAACATCGCCACCGCGAATCCCATTGCGAGAACTTCGGGTTCGAGCAACGCACTCCCCGCGTCGACCACCCCGAGCGGCGCCATCAGCACCCCGCCGAACGCCATGGCGATCGCCAGCCCACCCCCGCCACTGGTCCGCTCGCCGAGCGCCGCACTCAACAGAATGTAGGACGCCCACAACACCCCCGCTCCCAACGCCAACAGCACCCCGACCCCGTCGACCTCCCCATCGACCTGGGTCAACAGCACCACTCCGCCCCCGGCCAGCAGCACCCACAGCGGATCCATCCAGCGCCGCGAGCCACCCAACGCCACGGCCAGCGGCCCGAGAAACTCGATCGTCACCGCCATCCCGAGCGGTATCCGATCGATCGCCGCATAGAACAGCAGATTCATCACCCCCAGCACCGCGCCACACGCCAGCACCACCGGCACCGCCTGCCGCCCGACCCGGAGCGCGGACCGCCACACCACCAGTAACACCACCCCGCCGAACACCAGCCGCATACTGACGGCCCCCGCCGCCCCCGTCGCGGACAACAACTGCTTGGCCAGCGCAGCCCCCACCTGCACACTGACGATCCCCGTCAGAACCAACGCCGTAGGCGGCACCCCACTGAGCCCCCGCTCGACCACTCCCCGAGCCCCACCCCCCATCCCCACCCGCTCGACGTCGATCGCCACCCCGACATCCCCTCCCTCCACTACTCATCATCCGCACCCTCCCCCTTTCCGGATACCCAGAAAACATAGGGGTACGGACCCACCCCACGTGACGCATGCCGCATAGCTTTACGAACACCGAGCCGATTCAGCTCGAGCGCCCAGTCGCCGTAAAAGTGCGAATATTCTTGCCGAGCACAGACCGGTGCGGTGAATGTCTCCGCGGAAACATTCACCGCACACGAACGCCAGGGGCTAACGCGTCGACAACTACCCGGCCGTCTGCGAGATACTCGAGCAGTCGGCCGGAGCGTGCCGCGCAGGTGCTAGGACCGACCCAGCGCCTTCTCGAGCTGCCCCTTGTTCATGTTCGAGCGCCCCTTGATACCGCGCTGACGGGCCTCGTTGTACAGCTGGTCGCGGGTCATCCCCCTTGGCCCCTTACGACCGGACCGCTGCCCGCCCCGGCTCTGCGGGGACTTGTCCTTGACCGAGGACCGGCTCGCCGTCTTCGACTCACCGGACTGGGCGCGATTCTTGTTGACCGTACGAGCGGCGATTTCTTTCGCCCGCTTGGTGCTCGCACCGCGGTCCTCGGCCGAGTCCTTGATGTGCTCGTACTGCCGTTCCCTTTTGCCACTCCACTCTTTCGGCATGTCACACCTCCAGGGCATCGAATACCCAGGCATCAACAGGCAAACCTGCTGTCGGGATTTTCGGTCAACGGCGGCGTAGCCGGACTCTGGCGGGCCGGCCGCCGGTCGGCGCCGATACCTGATGCGCGCTGGTGAGAGCGAGCATGGCCAGGCCGGTATCGCGGATCAACATGTCCAGGTCATCGACCAGGGCGGTGATTGTGTCGCGGAGCTGGGGTTGGGTTGCCGGGTCGAGGGCGTCGAGGACGTGGTGCAGTCGCAGACCCACATCGAACAGGTGCCGGACCAACCGATCCCCGACATCGGCGAATTGTGCGTTACCGCCGAGGGTTTCGAATAATAGGTCGGATCGATGCGGGCGGTGCACACGCGTGGAATTGCCGGTGTAGTCGAGTCGCGCGGAATCAGGCATGTCCTCCTCCTCCGTTGGTAGGTGGGTCGACGCCTGCGAGCCGCACTTCGGGACTCGGAGCAGATCTTTAATTCTAGGGATAGTCAACCAATTTTCGCTATCGCGACCATGCCCCGAAACCGATCCGCAACAGGTGGGACAATGAAGACATGCCCGCCAACCACGCAAGCGAGACGCGTGCGCTGTCGGTAGAAGAATCTCTGGCTCTGCTCCACAGCGTCTGCTTCGGCCGCATCGCGTTCTCGCGGCACGCCTTGCCCGCGATCCGGCCTGTCCGGCACACGGTTGTCGACGGCTGCATCGTGATCGCCGCCGACCCGGCGATGATCCGCACACTGCACAGACAGGTTGTCGCCTACGAGGTCGACACCATCGATCACCAGACCACGCTCGGCCGGTGCGTGATCATCACCGGCGTCGCCGATACCGTCACCGACCGTCAGGAACTCGCCAAGTACCAAGGCCACCTGCAGCCGGCGGCCGCGCAGGACAATCAGCTGATCGTCATCGATCCGGACATCATCACCGGCATCGAATACGTCGGCAGCAACGGGGCATGACCGAGTTTGTCTGCCCTGGGTGAACATGGTCCGGGTCGGCGCGGCGGGGTGTAAGACTCGTCGGTATGGCAGCAGAAGAGGATGGCGTCGTAGTCGATCTCGATGCGCGCCGCCGTGGCGAATCCCGCAGCGAGCGGGTCGAAACGGCGTCGCCGCCGCTGCGCGCCGTCTACGGCGAAGTGCTGCGCGACGAGCGGCTGGATCAGGACCGCACGCTGGCCGATGTGGCGACCGAAGTCGGCATGTCCAAGCAGTACCTGTCCGAGATCGAGCGGGGACGCAAGGAAGCGTCCTCGGAGATGCTGCGTTCGATCTGCCTCGCGCTCGGGCTGCCCGTCGAATCCCTGCTCTTTCGCGGCGCTCGGAAACTGGGCGCGCTGCGGCAACTGCACCGCCGCCCGGTCTCCGAGGCGCGCGTCGAGCTGCTGGCGGCCTGAGCCGTCAGTGGTCGCGGGTGAAGATCAGCTCGTCGGCCAGGCCGTACTCCACCGCCTCCTGCGCGGTGAACACGCGATCGCGGGCGGTGTCCTTGCGTAGCTGTTCAACGCTCTGACCAGTGTGCTTGCTGAGAATGGCTTCGGTCTGCGCGCGCACTCGCATCACCTCCGCCGCCTGCAGCGCCAGATCCGAGATGGTGCCCTGCCCCTGCGCCGAAGGCTGGTGCAGCAGCACGCGGGAGTGGTTCAGCACGTACCGGCGCCCCGGCGTGCCCGCCGCCAACAGCACCGCCGCGGCGGACACCGCCTGACCCATGGCGTAGGTCTCGACCGGCGTGCGCATGAACTGCATGGTGTCGTAGATGGCCAGCATCGCCGTGTTCGAGCCGCCCGGTGAGTTGATGTACAGACTGATCTCGCGATCCGGCGACTCCGACTCGAGGTGCAGCAGTTGCGCCATCACCACATTCGCGACGCCGTCGTCGATCTCGGTGCCCAGGAAGATGATTCGGTCGTTGAGCAGCCTGCTGAAGACGTCGAAGGAGCGCTCGCCGTTCGGCGTGCGTTCGATGACATGGGGAATCGTGTACTGGGACATGGTTACAACCCCGCTCGGTGTGCGTTGGTGAATGGTGCGATCTGTGCGAAGTTGGCGGCGATCTCGTCGACGATGCCGTACTCGCGCGCCTGCTCCGGGGTGAACCAGCGGTCCCGGTCGCTGTCGATCCTGATCTCCTCCAGCGAATGTCCCGTCTCCGCGGCGAGAATCTGCTCCGACTGCAGCTTCATGTACTCCAGGTTCTCCGCCTGGATCGCGATGTCCATGGCGGTGCCCCCGATGCCGGCGGACGGCTGATGCATCATGATCCTGCTGTGCGGCAAGCTGATTCGCTTACCCTTGGTGCCCGACGCGAGCAGCACCTGCCCCATGCTCGCGGCGAAGCCGACGGCCACGGTCACCACGTCGTTCGGGATGAGCTTCATCGTGTCGTAGATGGCGAGGCCGGCGAGCACCGACCCGCCCGGGGAGTTGATGTAGAGGACGATGTCGCGCTTGTCGTTCTCGCCGGCCAGCAGCACCAGTTCGGTGCATGCCCGCTCAGCCATCGCGTCATCGACCTCACCGGTCAGTTGGATCGTCCGATGCCGGAGCAATCGGTCGGCTAGTTGGCCCCGGTAGTCCAGGTGCGATGTTTCGATCATGACTCAGGTCTACTGCCCTTCGAGCCCCGAATGCCGCTGTGTCTGCCGACAGCAGACCGGACCGGAATCAGGGAATCTTCGGCCCGCTCGCGTCGGCCGCAGTTGTTAAGGTTCGCGAATGACAGAGGGAGTTGCGGTCGTGCTGCTGCGACCGGCCGGCCCGGCGGACGTGGCGACGATCGCGCAGATCTGGTACGCGGGCTGGTGCGACGCGCATCTGGGGAACATCCCCGACGAGCTGATCACCGTCCGCCCGCGCGAATCCTTCGATACGCGTGCGGCACAACGGGTTCCGGACACCACCGTGGCGACGGTGGGTGAAGCTGTCGCCGGGTTCGTGATGGTGCACGGCGACGAGGTCGACCAGGTCTATGTCTCCGGTGACCACCGCGGCTCCGGCGTCGCGGCAAGCCTGCTCGCCGCCGCGGAAAGCCGGGTCCGCGCCAACGGCCACCAGCGGGCCTGGCTGGCCGTGGTGCCGGGCAATACTCGGGCCCGCAAGTTCTATGAGAAGCACGGCTGGTCCGACGAAGGTCTGTTCGTCCATGAGGCGCCGGGTCCGACCGGGCCGGTCGACGTACCCGCTCATCGCTACGTCAAGCGCTGCGACTGACCGCGCCTGGGGTGAACCCGAGCTGTCGAAACCCGCGCCGCCGGACCGCTGCAGAGAGGGGCCTCGGGGAACGGCGCGCGATCTCTGGACAACCGGCACTCCGGAGCCCGGTCCTAGTCGAGCGACGGCGCGTTCGAATCCTGCACGGCCGGTTCCGAAGTAGCGACCATGCTCCCGAGCAACGCCAGCGCACGCTCGGCATCGGACCCGGGCTCGGCGTGGTAAGCGATGAGAATCTGCCCCGGCGCACCGTTCACGGACAACGTTTCGTAGGACAGTGTCAACTCGCCGACCATCGGGTTGCGGAAGCGCTTGGTGCCGCCGGTCTTTCCGCGAATGTCGTGACGAGCCCACAGGCGGCGGAAGTCCTCGCTCTTCAGTGACAACTCGCCGACCAGTTCGGTCAGCCGAGGATCGTCGAGATCGCCCGCCGTGGCACGCAGGCTCGCTACCGTGTCGGCGGCGTGGATCGCCCAGTCCGGATAGATATTTCGCGCCTCCGGATCCAGGAACATCATCCTCACCTGGTTGACACCCGGCGCCGAACACGAATTGACCGCGGTGGCAAGCGGATTCGCGGCGAGCACGTCCAAATACCTGCCGAGCACCAGCGCGGGCGTACTCGGCCACGTCTGCAGCAGCGCCAGCAGCCCGGGACTCACCCGCTCGGGTCGCTGCGGCGCGCGCCTGCGCCGCACCACCGGGCGCGCCAGCTCACGCAGATGAGCGGTGCCCTCTTCGTCGAGCGCGAACACCCGCGCCAACGCGGCGATCACCTGCTCGGACGGATGCTTGTCCCGGCCTTGCTCCAGCCGCACGTAATAGTCGGCGCTCATCCCCGCGAGCATCGCTACTTCCTCACGACGCAACCCGGCCACGCGCCGCTGACCGCCGCCGGACATCCCGAAATCCGCCGGACTTACCAGCTCGCGCCGAGCCCGGAGAAAGGCGCCCAGTCGGTTGTCGGAGTCCATTCATCGAGGGTAAGCGAGGGCCGAGCCGGCTGGGTGGCCCTCCCACTACCAGGAAGTCCGCACCCTGGCACGAGGCCGTGACCAGCAGCAATGTTGTGGTCATGACAAACAACCTCACCGGCCGCGTCGCGGTCGTCACCGGTGCGTCCAGTGGAATCGGCGCCGCCACCGCACAGCGCCTGGCCGCCGACGGCGCGAAGGTCGCGCTGCTCGGACGGCGCAAGGATCGGCTCGAAAAGCTGGCCGCCGAGATCGGCGGCGAGGTACTCGCCGTGGCGGCCGACGTGTCCGTGCAAGAGTCGGTGCTGGACGCCGCGGCGACGGTGCGCGCGGCATTCGGCCCGGTCGACCTGGTGGTCGCCAATGCGGGCGTCATGCTCGCCGCGCCGTTCGAGTCGGCACACACCGACGAGTGGGACCAGATGGTGGGCACCAACATCAACGGATTGCTCTACACGGGAATGGCTTTCATCGATGACCTGCTCGCCGCCGCCGGCAACGGCGAGCGCGCCGACCTGGTCCACGTCGGTTCCATCGGCGGGCACATGGTGTTCCCCAACTACGGCGTCTACAGTGCGACCAAGGCGGCGGTGGCGCACCTGACCCGCAACCTGCGCGCGGAGTTCGGTCCGCGCGGCGTTCGCGTGAAGAACGTCGAACCCGGCTTCGTCAGCACCGAACTCGGCGCGGGGATGCGCGACGAACACCAGAAGGACGGCCTCGCCGAATGGCGCGGCCAGCTGGAAACCCTTGTCTCCGAGGACATCGCGGACGCCATCGGTTACGCGGTCGCGGCGCCGACGCGGGTGAATGTCGCCGAAATGATCGTCGTGCCGACCCAGCAGGGCTGAAAGTAGAAGGCCCGCTGACGCATTCGGCGTCAGCGGGCCTCGGTGCACGGTTCAGCGCACTACTTCTCGATACCCTCGAAATCCCACAGACCGCTCCAGGTGAGTTCGGCCTTCTTCACCTTCTCCGACCGGCCCGCTGCGGCCATGTAGTCGAACATCGGGATGTCGGCCATGTCCTTGAACAGCAGCTCCTGCGCCTTGGCCGTGATCCGGTAGGACTCCTCCAGGGTCGGCGCGGCCAGCGCGTTGTTCAGCAACTCGTCGAACTGTTTGCTGTCGTAGGTGACGCTGTTGGTCCCCGAGAAGCTGTAGTACTGCGAGGTCAGGAACTGCAGCATGGTCGGGTAGTCGCCCTGCCAGCCGTGCCGGAACGCCTTACCGATCGTCTTACCGGTGATCGCGTCCCTGATGTTCTTGAACGTGGGGTACGGCGCGCCGATCGCCTCGATGCCGAGGGTGTTCTTGATGCTGTTCGCCGTCGCTTCGACCCAGGCCTGGTGGCCGCCGTCGGAGTTGTAGGCGATCTCGTAGCGGCCCGACCACGGCGAGATCGCGTCGGCCTGTGCCCAGAGCTTCTTGGCCTCCTCCGGGTTGTACTTCAGCAGTTCGTTGCCGGAAAGCTTGTCGCTGTACCCGGGCAGGGTGCGTGCGGTGAAGTCGAGCGACGGAATCCTGGTGCCGTGGAAGATGTTCTGGCAGATCTGTTCCCGGTTGATCGCCATCGAGATCGCCTTGCGCCGCAGCACACCTTCTTCACCGCTGAAGTGCGGGACGTTGGTCTGGATGCCGAGCGCCTGCTTGTACGCGATCGGCTTCTTGATCGCCCGATCGCCGAGATCCTTTTCGTAGGAGGCCATTGCGGTGTCCGGGATGACGTCGAGCGCGTCGAGATTGCCCGCCTGCAGATCGGCGTAGGCCGTGTCGAAGGACTGGTACATCACGAACCGCAGGCCCTTGTTCTTGGGTTCGCGGCCACCCTTGTACTCCGGGTTGGGCACCAGGTCGATCTGGACGTTGTGCTGCCACGCGCCCTCACGCGCGAACTTGTACGGGCCGTTGCCGATCGGGTTCTCCCCGAACGCCTTCAGGTCCTTGAACGCGGCTTCGGGCAGCGGGTAGAACGGTGCGAACCCGAGGCCGACCTCGAAGTCGATCGAGGGCTGCTTCAACGCCACGGTGAAGGTGCGGTCATCGACCACCTTCAATCCCGACATCGTCTGCACCGTAGGCTTTTCCGCCTGCACGTCGTCGAACCCGATGATCGGCGCGAACACGTAGTTCTGCAACTGCGCGTTGGTGGCCAGCGCACCGAAGTTCCAGGCATCGACGAACGACTTCGCGGTGACCGGTGAGCCGTCGGAGAATTTCCAGTCCGGCTTGATGGTGATCTTGTAGTTCTTGCGGTCGGACGACTCGATCGACTCGGCAAGCTCGTTGTGCGCCACGCCGTTGGCGTCGTAGTACTTCAGCCCCGCGAACAACCGGTCGACCACGCGGCCGCCCATATTCTCGTTGGTGTTGGTGGGTATCAACGGGTTCTGCGGCTCGCCGCCGTTGACCGTGACGATGTCGGCGTCGCCACCGTCATCCGACGAGCATGCGGTCAGCCCTAGGCTTGTGGCCATCAGTGCTGCCGCGAGCAGCGCACCAGCTCTTGTGAATCTCACGCGTTCTCCCGATTTCGAACCGGCCATCGGGGCCCCACCCGATCGCCTTGGAATGTCCTCGGACACTAACCATTCCGGCGTCGGTTGTCATGGGATCCACCGATGATCGGACCCGCGGCGGGCCGCCGCGGGCGCCGATCTCTTAGGTCCGGCTCTCCAACGTCTCCTTGACCTTGGCGATGGCGAATCCCCAGGCCTGGTCGAAGGTCGGTTTCGGGGGTATCGAGATCTCGTCGGGGTTGGTGACGACATCGAGCAGCACGGGCTTGCGTTGTGCGAAGGCCTCAGCGACCGCCCCGTCCAGATCGTCGGGATCGGTGATCCGCCGCGACTCCAGGCCCATCGCCTGCGCGACGGCGGCGATATCCGGATTGTCGAGCACGGTGCCGAATTCGGGCAGGCCACCTTCCTCCTGCTCCAGCTTGACCATGCCGAGGCGGCCGTTGTTGAACACCACCAGCGTGACCGGCAGGTCGTAGGTGACCGCCGTCCGCAGGTCGCCGAGCAGCATCATCAGGCCACCGTCGCCGCAGAAGGCCACCACCTGACGTTCGCGATCGAGAATCTGCGCGCCGAGCGCCTGCGGCATGGCGTTGGCCATCGAACCGAAGTTGTATGAACCGAGCAGTCGGCGGGTGCCACGCAGGCTGAGGAATCGGGACAACCACACCGTCGACATACCGGTGTCCGAGGTGAAGATGGCGTCGTCGGCGGCGTGCGTATTCACCGCGGCCGCAACCGCTTCCGGGCGGATCAGCTGATCCGGGTTGTCCAAATGCTTGCGGATGCGGCCGAGGAATTTGCGATCGTGCTTGGGTTCGGCCAGTCGATCCTGTAGTCCGGACCAGCGCTGATACTCCGTTTGCGCCTTCTTCAGGTGCTTGTCGGCGGACTTGGCGTCCAGCTTCGAGAGCAGTTCGCGCAGTGTGGGACCCGCGTGACCGACCAGCGCGACATCGACCGGCGTGCGGCGACCGATGTGGTCGAGCCTGGCGTCGAGTTGGATGACGCTCTTACCGCTGGGATACCAGTCCCGATACGGGAAGTCGGTACCCACCATGAACAGCACGTCGCAGTCCTCGAGCGCCGAGTTGGCGGCGGGATTGCCGATCAAACCGGTTTGGCCGACCGCATAAGGATTGTCGTGCTCGAGGCCTTCCTTGGCCTTGATGGTGAGCACCATCGGCGCGGAGAGCTGTTCGGCGAGCCGCAGCACCTCCTCGCGCGCCTCCCTGGCCCCGATGCCGACCAGCAGCGTGACCTTGTCCGCCTTGTTGAGGGTGTCCGCGGCCTGCACGATCTCGGCCGCACCGGCCATGATCGTGCGGTCGCGGGCGACGAACCGGGGACGCTCGGCGGAGTCCAGCTTCAGACCGCCGATGTCACCCGGAATGGTCAGTACACTCACACCCTGCCGGGAGACCGCGGCATTCACAGCCTGCTCCAACAGCCGCGGCATCTGGGCGGCGCTGGTGACGGTGGCTGTGAACTCGGAGACGTCGCGGAAGACCGCGTCGTTGTCGACCTCCTGAAAGTATTCGCTGCCCATCTCCGAGGTCGGCACCTGACCGCAGATCGCCAGCACCGGTGCGTGCGACTTCTTCGCGTCGTAGAGACCGCCGAGCAGATGGATCGAGCCGGGGCCCACGGTTCCCATGCACACCCCGATGGTTCCGGTGAGCTGGGCCTGTGCGCCCGCGGCGTAGGCGGCGACCTCTTCGTGTCGCACGCCGATCCATTCGATCCGGTCTTCTCGGCGGATCGCGTCGGTAATCGGATTGAGTGCGTCGCCGACGACGCCCCAGACCTGGGTGACACCCTGGTCGGCCAGCGCAGTGACGATCATTTCCGCAACAGTGGTCATCGTCGGCTCCTCCTACTGGTCAGTCGATTCGGCGATCAGTGCGACACGCGTCGTCCGGTCACCAAATTGACCAGGAACAGCAGGATCACCGCGCCACCGATGCAGGTGAAGAAGCTGAACCACAGCCCGCCACCGTCGACGTCGACGCCGAACGCCTTCAGCAGGAAGCCGCCGAGCAGACCGCCGACGATGCCGACGACGATGTTCAGCAGAATCCCCTGCTGAGCGTCCGTCTTCATGATCTTGCTGGCCAGCCAGCCGGCGAGGCCGCCGATGATGATCCATCCGATGATCCCGAGACCCAGCATGATGTCCTCCTGAGGTTGGTTCTGGCACGCCGGAAAAGAACGCGCTGCGGCGGTCATACCCCTCGTAGCGCAGCCCAAGCAGACCCGCGAGCTTCACCACATCGAAACTCGCTGACCGTTTGCTCGGTCCGTTGCCGGGTAGCCGAGCCCAATGAGCGACTCCCGTCCGCGCGAAAGAGTCCGTAATTCGCTCGCTGACCGGCAGGAAGTTGCCGTGTTCGGCGCGGGTGACATATCCGGAGGCGTGCTCGGTGCAGCACCGACCGCTTGGGTTCGCTGTTCATTTGCGGCGAATCCATTTTCTGTATCGCGCCGAGCGCAGGAGTGTCTAACGACGCCGACCGAGGTGCCGGATCCGGCCGAGCTCGGCCGGGAAAGGGAATGCTCATGGGTGCCGAACCGCTGATCGATCTCGCTGCCCTGGGCACGCCCGAGCGCACCTGGGCTCGCTGGCGCCATCGTCGCCCGGAGCTCTCGCTGACCGGATGGCGGCACCTGATCGTCGTCGCGCCACACCCCGACGACGAGGTGCTCGGGGTCGGCGGGCTGATCGCGCTGGCCCGCTCGCGCGGTCTGCCGGTCACCGTCGTCACGGTGACCGATGGTGAGGCGTCCCATCCGGGCTCCCCCACCTGTTCGCCGGCCGAACTCGGCGACCTGCGGGTGCAGGAATCGCGCCGCGCAGCCAAGGAATTGAACGTCGACGCACCGATCCGCCTCCGCATCGGCGACGGCCGGGTAGCCGCTCACGAAGCCGCGGTCACCGACGCGTTGTCGGACATCCTCACGCGATGTGGCCACACGGGTGCCTGGTGCGCGACCACCTGGCGGCGCGACGGTCACCCGGACCACGAGGCGGTCGGGCGGGCCACGGCCGCGGCCTGCGCCGGCACTGCGACTCGACTGCTGGAATTCCCGGTCCGGATGTGGCACTGGGCAACTCCGGAACATCCGGTGGTGCCCGCCAGCCGCGCCCGAACGTTGACCTTGCCGGGGTCGGCGGTCGACGCCAAGGTGCGCGCGCTGGCGCAATTCCGCAGCCAGATCCTGCCGATGTCGGACGATCCCGCAGACCAGCCGATCCTGTCGCCCACGGTGCTCGACCGGTTCACCGGCAACACGGAAACGTTCTTCGTATGAACGAGACCGGGTTAACCGCGGACTATTTCGAGGACATGTACGCCCACGATCCGGATCCGTGGGGCTTCACCACCGACTGGTACGAGCAGCGCAAGCGCGCTCTCATCATGGGAGCGCTACCGAAAGCCCGCTACCACAATGCCTTCGAACCCGGCTGTTCGGTCGGCACCCTCTCGGTGGAACTCACCGACCGCTGTGATCGGCTGGTGTGCACCGACATCGCGGCCCAGGCCCTCGACTCGGCAGGCAAACGCATCGACCGGTTGCCCGAATCCGTGCGCGGCGCAGTCGAATTCCGGCGCTGGGCGCTGGGCGAGCCATGGCCGCACGAGCATTTCGACCTGATCGTGCTCAGCGAGGTCTGCTACTACCTCGACTCCACCACCCTGCGTACGGTTTTCGGGCAGGCCGTGGAGCACCTCGAATCGAACGGCACGCTGCTGTGTGTGCACTGGCGCCGAAAGGTGCCCGAATACCCGCTGTCCGGCGACCACGTGCACGCCATCGCCCGCACCACCCAGGGTTTGACGGCGCTGGCGGGCTATCACGACGAAGACATGTTGCTCGACGTCTTCACGACGGGCGACCCTATCTCCGCCGCGACCCCCTGACCTCGCTACGCCATGGCGAAGCGGAGCAATGCCTGCTTGTCGCCCTGCTTGATCTTGCCCTTGCGGTTCAGCACTTCCAGCTGCCAGGTGGTGCCGGAACGGAACGCGCGGGCAACGGCATTGGCGTTGTCCGTGCCGAGCAGGGACGGCCAGATGTCGGCGACCTGCTGGCTGGTGCCGCCGCTGGCGTCGTAGACCTTGAAGCTGATGTTGTTGGCCTTCTCGAACGAACTGCCCTTCTTGAAGGCCACCGCGACGAAGATGATGGCGTCGATGCCGCCGGGCACGTCGGCGAAGGTGACGTGCACGGTCTCGTCGTCACCCGCGGCGGCGCCGGACTGCTCGTCACCGCTGTGCAGCACGGAGCCGTTGCCCAGCGGGTCGAGCGAGTCGAGCCCGGCGAAGCGGACCGGCTCGGCACCCTGCATCAGGATGGCGATCAGGTCCAGGTCGACGCCTTTCTTGCGGCGCGCCCAGCCGAGCGCCCCACCGCTGGCACCCGCCGACGGATCCCAGCTCACTCCGACGCTGAGCTTGGTGACGCCGGCGAGATCCGCGGCGCCGTCTTCTTTCTTGAGCGTGATCATGGGTTCAGATTAGCGGGGGTTTCGTAACTGCAAGCGCCGGAAAGATTCTCATTCGGCTAATGGGCGACAACACGGGCAACCGTGAAATCTATTGATAGCGAATAGCTCTCGCCGATGCTCAAGCGCTGGATGTGGCTTTGGAGAGCAACCGGTGCAGCTGACGTTGCTCCCTGGCCGACAGCCGGCGCAACGGCAGATGCCGGGTCATCGCGTCGACCAGCTTTTCGCGCTGCCGCACACCGGCGACGGTGAGCGCCACCACCTTCACCCGCTTGTCGTCCGGGCCGGGTAGTCGCTCGACGGTGCCGCGTTTCTCCAGCTTGTCGATGATGAAGGTGACCGTCGACGGGTCACTGCAGGTGCGGCGGGCGAGCTCGGACATCGAGGGCGGCGTGGCCGTCGGGGTGAGGTGCCAGAGCACGTTCGCCGACGGCACGGTGAGGTCCAGGTCGCGCAGGACGCTGACGAGGGCGGCGTCGAGCTGGTCGGAAACCGTACGGAGCTCGGCGAGCAGGCGATAACCGAGGTCTGCTTCAGGCAGGTCCGCTGTCACGGACCACAGTGTAGACAGCTACTTGAAGTCTCCTATGAAGTTACTTTGACACTCAAACTTCGAAGCGGCGTTTTCGGCTGCCGTGCCGGTTGCGCGGCGGCCACAGATAACGGGAAGTCTCGGCGAGTCTCGACCACGGCGCGGGCGGATCACCTTGGCCGACTGGCTATTTACAAAGGCAGCCGACGCGCGGTTCGGTGGGGCATGGCTGATCCGTTGAAAGAACAGAACGTCGCGGCGCACGCGTTGGCATTGGTGCAGGAGGCCGCGGGACCGTACCTGGACAGTCTGCCGGAGCGCCGGGTGCACGACGCCACCCACGACCCGCTGATCGACGACCTGGGCGGCCCGCTGTCCGAGCACGGCGATGGCGCACTGGCGGCGATCGAGCAGTTGCTCGCAGTCGGCACGCAGGCGTCGGTGCACTCGGCCGGGCCGCGCTTCTTCCATCTCGTCGTGGGCGGGGCGACACCGGCGGCGCTGGCCGGGGACTGGATAACCGCACTGCTGGACCAGAACTCGGGACTGTGGGTCACCTCGCCGCTGGCGTCGCGCACCGAGACCGTCGTGCTCGGGTGGCTCAAGGATCTGTTCGGCCTGCCGCAAGACTTCGGCGCGGTGCTCACGCCCAGCGCCACCTTCGCGAACCTGACCGGGCTCGCCGCGGCGCGCTACTGGTGGGCCGATCGGCACGGAGTGGACGTGGTCGCCCAAGGATTGGCCGGCCTGCCGCAGTTGCCGGTGCTCACCAGCGGACTGGTGCATGCCAGCACCCGCAAGGCGCTGCAGATACTCGGCTGCGGCCGAGATACCTTGCGCACTTTCGTCCGTGACGATGCCGGACGGATCGACCTGGCGGCGCTGGAGCGGGCGCTGATCGAGCTCGACGGCGCGCCCGCGGTGATCGTCGGCAACCTCGGCGAGGTGAACACCGGCGACTCCGACCCCATCGATGAGCTGGCCGACCTGGCCGAGCAGTACGGGTCCTGGCTGCATGTGGACGGCGCTTTCGGGCTGTTCGCGGCGGTCTCACCGCGCACGGCGCACCTCGCCCGCGGGGTCGCGCGCGCGGATTCGATCACCGCCGACGGTCACAAATGGCTGAATGTGCCGCAGGAGAGCGGGTTTTCATTCGTCAAGGACAACTCGGTGCTCGGCAAGACCTTCGGCGGCTGGGGTGCCGCCTACCTGCCGACCCTCGACGACGAACAGGTCAGCTACAACATGCACGGTCCCGAATCCTCGCGCCGTGCACGCGCATTCCCCATCTGGGCGACGCTGCGTGCTTACGGCCGTGCGGGTTATCGCGACATGGTGGAACGTCACCTCGATGTGGCCGCTCACCTCGGCCGGGTTGTCGACGAGGCGCCCGACTTCGAGCTCTTGGCGCCGGTTCAGTTGTGCGTCACCTGTTTCCGATACCGTCCGCCGGGTGTGCCGGAAGGCGAGCTGAACGCCCTCAATGCTCGACTCGGCGCGGCAATTCTCGACGACGGCCGCGTCTATGCCGGCACCACTACGTATCGAGGCATGACCGCGCTGCGGCCGACCTTCGTCAACTGGCGTATCACCGAGCCCGAAGCGGATTTGCTGATTCAGGTGATTCGCGAAATAGGGCCTGGGCTATAGGCTTTCAGCGTTGATCAGGCCAAGAACTCCAGGGACGAAGGCACACCGTTGCGGAGCGCCTCGGTGTGTGCGGCGACGTTGATCGCGTCGCTCAAGGTCGCGCCGGCGTCCAGTTTCGCGATCACCTTGGCTTCGGCTTCCTTGACGGCCGTCGCGGCATCGACGAGGTGCTCGAGGCGAGCCGGATCGATGACGATGACCCCCTCCTCGTCGGCCAGGATCAAGTCGCCGGGCGCCACCGCGACGCCGCCACAGGTCACCGGGACCTGTAGCTCACCGAGCTGGGCGGTGGTGCCCGCCATGGGTGTGACGAATCGGCTGTAGATCGGCAGCTCGCAGCGGCGGACATAACCGATGTCGCGGTATCCCCCGTCGATGATGATTCCACCGAGCTGCCGGACCTGCGCGCCGCGCGCGAAAATCTCGCCCGCGAAGGCGATTTCGCTTCCGTCACCGTCTACGACGATGACATCGCCCGGTGCGGCGGACTCGATCGCCCGCAGCACCGCGAAGAAGTCGCCCCGGCAGCGCACGGTGAACGCGGGTCCGAGGATCCGCACCTCGGCCGACCGTGCCCGAATCCCGGTATCCATCACCCGCATCGACTTGTCCGCGTCGCACAGTGCGGTCGTATCGACAGAGTGAACCTTCGCGACAAGTTCGTCGGTCAGCATCGGCGCCGCCCCTTCGAGGCTCGGAGTGTCCAGTCCCCCAAACCTTACTTCCCGGGCTTTGTTCGGGTGGCTGTCTCGTCGGTGCCCGGAAGTTGCGGCGGGTCTTGGGTGTTGAAGCTTGGAAAGCCGCATGTCGCCGACGGTTGGCTAGCGTGCGGGTGTGGGTCTCGGGTTGCCCGCGATCGGTATTCCGGTGCGCCTGGTCTGGGCCAGCGAGGCGGGCGAGTCGGCGCTTCGGGCGGCGGTTCGGGGGATGACGGGTGGTGTTTCGGGGGTCGGGTGTGCTCGGTAGTCGGCGAGGGTTGCGGTGCCCCAGACGTAGGGGTCGGCTTGGGCGCTGCCGAATGGCGACCAGGCCAGGCGGGTTCGGCCGGTTTTGTCGTCGGTGTCGGAGTCGTAGACGAGGATGTTCATCGCGAACCGGGTGGGATCGACCGGTTCGGGCAGCGCGGTGAGGGGGATTTTCACCTCGATCGAGTAGCCGCGGTACGGCTCGGTGACGAGCGAAGCCACCTGCATCCCTGGTAGCGGTGCGCCCTGGTGGTTGTCGGCGTCACGCTCTGCGGCCGGCCCGCCTCGGTGTGCCGTATACGGCAGGATGCCGGTCTTGAAGGTGGTCGAGGTGTCGTCGGAGGTGCCGCTCGGGTCGATGGCGATCTCGACCGAGTCTGTGCGCCAATGCCTTTTGATGTCGTCGGCTTCCAGTGCAGTGCCTTCGCGGTCATCGGTGACGTTGACCAGCACGTACAAGTCGTCGTCATGCCTGGAAAGCTTTGCGGTCGCCGCACACCCACCGCCGCCCTGCCAAATAGCAAGCGGCAGTTCAGGTCCCGGGTACTCTCCTGGTCCCTCGATGCCGTTCAGAATCGGCGCGATCGCCACGGCCGGGACGACGGTGCTCGGGTTCGGTGGATAGTCCGGCTGGACCCGGTTGGCCAACCACGGCAACCCGGTTCGGTCGGACCACTCCGCGAACTCGGCATACCGCGGTTTCAGTCCGGATTGCCGATACACCGGCACCTCGACGAATCGCCCCTCCTCGGCCAGCACCGTGAACCACTCGGAACCGAGCTGATTCGGGTCGGTCGGTACCTGCGCGGGCTTCGCGGCGAAACCCTGTGTCAGATATAGCCGAGTGGCGTCGCGTTCGACCTGCGCCCAGGTCGTGTTGTGTGCGCGCGAGCGGACACCGGACCAGACGCCGATGACCGGCAACCCGGTGCCGGGATCGGCGTGCCGCTGTTCGGCTGCTTCTGGTCCGAGCAATGAGCCGAACCCATAGTTCTGCGCGAGCAGTCTGGTCGGACGCCAGACCGCCAGTCCCTCGCCGGTGAGCTGTTCCGGATACGCCCGTCGATCACCTGCCAGCCGGAACGCCTCGATGCCGAGCCGGGCCGAGAGTTGGTGTCCGCCATGCTGATCGAACGGTCGAGGGTCCATCACCACGATCGTGTGCGGTGTGGTGAGCCGGACCAACCGCACCAGCCTGGCGAGGGTGTCCTGCTCGTCCCACACGCGCGCGGTCAGCGGTGCGGACAGGGTGTACCAGAAGTCCGGTTTGTCGAGGTAGTAGATGTTCTCGATCCCGGCGAGTGCGTTCGCTTTGCGTTCTTCCGTCTCGCGGATCAGGCCCAGCTCGGGGCCTTCGGCCAGCCCGACGGCATTGCCGCCACCCTCGCCGCGCGTGACCGTGACAACGCCGGTGGTCCAGCCGAACTCGTCACGCCATCGCCCGAACGTCGCCAGGTTGCTCGACTCGTCGTCCGGATGCGCACCGATGAACAACACGTCGGTGTGCGCCGGATCTGCGCTTTCGACGCCGTCCGCGGAGCGGTCCGCGACCAGCCAGGTGGCGGCCAGCCCGGCGGCGAGGACGGTACGGCGGCGCAGTTTCGCCTCGAAGCCACCCGCCACTCGAACCTCCAGTCGCCTTGTCGCACGTCAGTGCCGAACATAGGCGAAGGACGCGGCGAGGCGAGCCTTGGGTGCGGCCACCTCGGCGAGGCGGTCGGGGGTCAGCCCAGCGATTGCAATGCGGTGTGCAGCCGGTCGAGTGCCGCGGCGATCCACGGCAGGGACGTCGGATCGTTGCTGCCCAACGCTTCCCAGCGCTGATCGGCCGTCTGTCCATAGAGCAGACTGGTCGCCGCCCGGAAACGCAGACTCTCCCGCGTGTCCCCGAAATGCTCGCCGGCCAGCACGCCAATGCCGTACTCGTCGAGCAGATGGTCGGCGAGCGCCACACCCGTTTCGATGCCACGGGCGGCCAGCGCGGGGCGGAACAGCTCGAGATCGGGATAGAGATAGAACCCGGCTTGCGGCGCCCGGCACGCGACACCGGCCTTCGCGAACACCGTGTGTGCCGCGCGCGCGATCGAGGCGTGCAGTCGCCGGCTCGCGGCGATATGCGCCGTCACCTCGGCAGGCGCGTCGAAGGCGAAGACCGCCGCCGCCTGCATCGGACCTGCCAGACAGGACCAGACTTCGCTGCCGAGTCCGGTGATCTGCGCTGCCAACTCCTGTCCCGCGCGGCCGGGTGGGGTGCGGAGGAAGCCGATCCGCCAGCCACCGAGGGCCATGGACTTGCTCAGTCCGCCGGTGACGATGGTCCGGTGCGGCAGCAGGGTCGCCGGGCTGTGCATCGACTCGGGGTCGTAGGCGAGATCACGGTAGATCTCGTCGCAGATGATGGTCATGCCGTGCCGGTCGGCGATCTCGCAGACCCGGGCGATCAGGTCCGCGCCTGCGATGGTGCCCGTGGGGTTGTCCGGCACGGTCAGGATGAGAATCCGCGGGTCGGCACCCTCTTGGCGGGCTTTCGCCAGTGCAGGTTCGAGCAGGTCCGGGTCCGGCACACCGCCCGCGATGCGCGGGATCGGCACCCCGATGGCGCGTTTGCCCAGGAAGCCGATCTGCGCTGGATACGTGACCCAGGACGGGATGGGCAGCACCACATCGCCCGGCAGCACCGCGATGGCGGCGTACAGCAGCGCCTTGCTGCCCGGTGCGAGGATGACCTGCTCGGTGTCCGTGCGCAGACCACGCCGCGAGAGGTACCTCGCCGCGGCTTCGCGGGCCCGGACGGTCCCGGCCACCGGGGCGTAGGAGTTCTCCGTCGCGCCCTCGGCCAGTGCGGCAGCGATCTCGGGCAGCACCGGCAGCCCCGCCTCACCGAAGCCGAGATGCAGGATGTCTTGGCCGGCCGCCCGGCGTGCGTTGATCGATTCGTTGAGGGCCAGCGTGGCCGAGCGCGGTACCAAGGGTCATCTCCTGATGTCGAAAGCGGCTGGCGCCTTTGGTTATTCGTCCGTGACGGGCAGGCGGTACTCGCGGCGCATGCTGGTGCCGAGTTTGCCGATGTGCGCGCCGTAGATGTGGATCGAGATCACCGTCGAGGTACCGGCATTGCGCACCAGGTGGATATCGCCGGGCGGGGCGAAACCGCAAGCCGTGCCCGCCTTGTTGACCACGTGATCCACCGCGACGAGCCGAGCGGACTCACCCTCGCCACGCAGCTCGTAGCGCCATTCGGTCTCCGCGCCCTCGTAAACCCCTGCGACACACCAGGACACGTGGTCGTGGATCGGTGTCTGCTGCCCGGGCAGCCACACCAGGGCCACCACGGAGAAACTCCCGTCGTCTTCGGTGTGCACGAGGTGCTGCCGATACTTCTCCGGCGAACCCTCCCGAAACTCGGCGGGCAGCAGATTCGGCTGCGCCAGAAAGCCTTCGAGCCGATTCGCGACGAGCTGCGCGGCCTCGGCCGGTGGGCGTTCGCGCCGGACGACTTCCCGGACCGCGGCGACAAGATCGGTGAGGACCGGGGTACACGGGGCGGCAGTACTGATGGACATGGCGACTCCGATCGAACAAGTAGACCAACGCGCGCCGCACTTTCGACCAGCGGCGCTGCCGACTCTTGTGAAACACCTTGTCCGGCAACGGAAGATCGTTGGCAACCAGGTTTTGGAGTCGGCTTATGTCGACCAGCATGCATCGCGGCAACGCTACGGTCTACTTAGACATTGTTGCCGTAACCAAAGGATTCGTTATGTGTGCGGCAGGCTCTACTTGCCGCTCATCTCATCGGCGGCGACCTGCAACGCCTCCATCATGAGCCGGGTGACCGGAATGTTGTGATGGCCGGCCAGCGCGTACGCCGCCACCGTCCGCGAGTCCACCGGAATCACCGGACGGCTCACCACCTTCGGATGACGGATGAACGACTGCACCATGCTCGGCATCACCGCGATCCCCGTGCCCGCCGCCACCAGACTCTGCACCGCGAGGTTGTCGTCCGTCGTGAAATCGATATGCGGCTCGAAACCGGCAGTCGCGCACGACTCGATGAAATGACTACGGCAGCGCACACACCCGGCGATCCACCGCTCGTCCGCCAGCTGCGCCAACTCCACCGTTCGCCGCCGCGCCAGCGCATGCCCCTTTGGTAGCAACACGATCAACGGATCGTCGAGCAGCGAAACCTTGTACAGGTCATCCGATTCCGGCTGCTCACTCGAGGCGTCATAGGTGAACGCCAACGTGATGTCACACTCCCCCCGCCGCAACGCCTCCACCGAATCCGGTGGCTCCGCATCGAACAACTCGACCCGGATCCCCGGATGCCGCGTCTTGATCGCCGCCACCGCCGACGGCACCAACGTCGCACTCGCACTGGGAAACGCACACACCCGAACCCGCCCCGTCTTCAACCGGGTAATCGCCGTCATCTGCTGCTGCGCCGCCGAGATCGTCCCCAAAATCCCCGCCGCATGCTGCGCCAACACCTGCCCCGCATCCGTCAACCGCAACCCCCGCCCCACCCGCACGAACAGCGGCGTCCCCACCGACCGCTCCAACGCCTTCATCTGCTGACTGATCGCCGGCTGCGTATACCCCAAACTCCGCGCCGCAGCCGCAAACGAGCCCGTCCGCACGACCTCGTCGAACACCCGAACATGCCGTGAGTCGAACATCGGTCCAGAATAAGCATTTCTTTGGGGTGCATAGGGTTTCGCCGGGATTGGGGAGAAGTCAGCAGGTCCACCCCTGCCCGACGCTCGTCAGCTACCACCCATAGACAGAGAAGGGCGTTCCCTCCGCAACATGCTTCATAGCCACTCCGCAGTACCCGATCATGTGATCCGGCAACTCATCGACCGCGAACCACCCAAGCGCACTGCACTTCTCAGGTTCTCGATTGACAGGCTCCCCCGCCCACGTCGCCACAGTGAAAAAGAACGCCACCCGCCCACCAGACGAGGCGTTGTGCATAACGTGACTGAACTCCACATCCCCCGCCTCGACCACCACCCCGATCTCTTCCTCAGCCTCACGAATCAGCGCACTAACCACAGACTCACCCGCCTCGAGATGACCGGACGGCAGATGCCACGCCCCATCCTCGAACCCAGTGTTCTGCCGCCTGCCGAACAACACTCGGTCACCACGCCGCAGCAACAAATGAACGTCCCCAGTCACCTTGTGCCGCCGAAATTTCGTCTCCCGATCAGGCTCCCAAGCAGTTCCACTCATCGGTTGACCCGCTTCTCTCGTAGTGATCGAACGTCCGCTCGATATCTGCCAACTGCCGGACGTCGCGAGCACCGCGCGTCCTCCTCGAATCTGTGGATGGTGAATCCGTCGCTGGTGTACTGATGGATTCGTCGCTGGCGTCATGGTGGACTCGTCGCCCGTGTCAGGTTGGATATGCCGCGGCTACGGTGATCCATTCGTCGCTGCGCACGAAACTGGAAAGCCTATTAGCGAGCCCAGGATACGGGTGCTGATGTCACTCGCTTGGGCAAAATTGGCTGACGCGGGCCGAAGCATCGGGACTAGCAAACCGGGGTCGGGGGCGAAGCCCACCGGGCGGGGTGTGGGGCAGCGCCCAAGCGAACGGTCGCGGTTCGCGATCATTCACCGAGTGAGCGGACCGGAATAAAGGCGGCGAGTTCACAAGGGTCCCGGTGCATGTCGTATCCGCGCAGCAGATCGATATACCGAGGCTTATCGAGCTCCCAATCGTACTGCTCCAACAACTCACCGTCCTGAGCTGCGAAAAACACGAGGTCAGCGAGCAGGCGAGTCGTCCGGCCGTTACCGTCCGTGAATGGGTGAATCCTGACGGTCTCAGCGTGCGCCGCGATGCCGAGCTGACGCGCGGTCCAATCGTTCGTGTGGTGCCAGCGGTAACGGATGGTCTCCAGTGAGCCGTGGAGCTCAACAGCGATCTGCTCTGGCGCAACACCAATGTTCAACTCACGCATGCGGAACTTCCCTGCCCATACCCAGATGTCACCATAGAGCCGACGATGAAGGTCGCGCAGAAAATAGTCGCTCAACATCTCGTCCAGAGTCAGCGTTTTATCGAGCACTGCGGTCAGTAGGGTCTCACTGGCTTGTTCTTGTATGGCTTGCTCGAGGTCGTAAACGGCGGCCTTGCTGACCGGCTCTCCGAGCAATTCCCGGATGTTTGGGAGCAGCGCATCTGCCTCGTCAGCGGAGACGGGTGTCTCGCCGTAGCCCGACGTCAGGGACATCAGACCTGCGGTCGCCGCGTCACCAAGAAGTGCTCGACCCGCGCTGACCGCGTATAGCCAGCGGGCACGACTCGGTTCTCGAGCCGCGCGGAAGCCTTGGTCGATCGGACAGCGACCTTTTTGACGGCCTCTTTGGATACCGCACTACGCTCCACGACTCACCCCTTATCCATTCCGTGCTCTCTGCACTTTGATGCTACCGATCGAACGCCGACAGGTGGATCCTGCCGTATCAGTCTGACATCGAGGCGGCGAGCCACGGAAGGAGCGCAACGTCGGGGACTGGCAAACCGGGGAGGGGGTCTGGGGGCTGGCGCACCATTGGGTGGGGGTCCGGGGGTGAAGCCCGCCGGGCGGGGTGTGGGGGCTGCGCCCCCACAAGACACGACGAAACGAGACGAGGCCCATGCCCTCTGTGGGCATGGGCCTCGTGTCGAGTGAAGTGGAGCTGCCGGGAATCGAACCCGGGTCCTCCGCCGCGTCTCCAGGGCTTCTCCGTGTGCAGTTCGCTGTGTCTCTACTCGGATCTCTGGGTCTCGCGAACAAGCTCAGATGACGATCCCAGTCGCTGTTTGATGTTCCATCCTGGTCCGCGACCGGCCAGGACGGTGAGTCCCTCTAGCTGATGCCAGGACCCGGGTCGAGGGACGAACCCGGGCTGACAGAGACGACCTGCTACTTAGGCAGCGAGGGCGTACTCGCGCTGATTGGAATCGGCGCTTAATTGGTTGCAATGACGCTTACGGTGGTCTCTTGCCTGCACCGACACGCTTCCCCTGAATCTACGTACAAAGTCGAAACCGTTCAGCCCCGTACGTCCCGACACCTTGCCGGGCTGTTCATATTAACACCGGCCAGGGACCGTTTCTTCCCATTATCGGCCCGGTGTCCCGGACCCCGCTCACGCTGCGGCGATGAGTCCGACGGCCACGAGGGCGAGCACCATGCCTGCCTGCTGTTGCCTGCCTACGCGTTCGCCGAGCAGCACCATGGCGAGCAGCACGGTGGCCGCCGGGTACAGCGAGCCGATCACGCTGACCAGGGCGAGCATCGAGCCGTGGAAGGCGTACAGCAGCGCCGCGTTGCCGATCACGTCCAGCACGCTGATGTAGAAGGCGAGTCGCAAGGGTTCGCCGCGCAACCGTTTGAACTCGCCGCGCGTCAACGCGGTCACCCACACCACACCGGTCGCCGCGACCCGCTGCGCGAGCAGCGGCCACAGCCCGGCGGACGCGGCGGTCTCGTGCATGAAAACGAACATCAGGCCGAACGCCAAGCCGGATCCGACGGTCAGCAAGGCGACCATCTTGGTGAACCGCAGTTCGCGGCCGCCAGTGATCTCCTCGGTGACGGCGTCCGGCGACTCCCGGCTGACCAGCAACACCGCCACCAACGCGAACACGATGCCGACGAAGGCGAGCGGCCCTGGTCGCTCCCCGGCGATCAGGCCGACCAACACCGGGATGCCGGCCACCAGCACCGCGGTCAGCGGCGACACCACCGCCATTGGACCGCTGGCGAGCGCGGCGTAGAACCACCAGACCGCGACGCCGCTGGCCACGCCGGCCGCCAGGCCCCAGCCCATCGACTCGGCGTCCGCTACCCCGTCGACGAACGGCAGGAGCAGCAGCACGAGCACGATCGACATCGGGTAGGAGTAGATGACGACGCGCAGCGCGGTCACCTTGCGGGCCGCGACGCCGCCGAAGAAGTCGCTGACGCCGTAGCCGAGGGCGGCTACCAGCGACAGCAGGATGGCGGTCAGCGCATGCCTTTGATACGCCGCCCTAGCTCGCGGGTGACCTCGCGCTCGGCGGTGCGCTTTGCCAGATCTTGCCGCTTGTCGTAGTCCTGCTTGCCCTTGGCCAGGGCCAGTTCGACCTTGACCTTGCCATCGGAGAAGTACATGGACAGCGGGACCAGCGTCTGATTGCCCTCGCGCGACTTACCGACGAGGCGGTCGATCTCCCGCTTGTGCAGCAGCAACTTGCGGGTCCGGCGCGGCGAATGATTGGTCCACGTGCCGTGGCTGAACTCCGGGATGTGCAGGTTACGCAGCCACACCTCGCCGTTGTCGACCGTCGCGAACGCGTCGACCAGCGAGGCCTTGCCCTCACGCAGGCTCTTGACCTCGGTGCCGACCAGCGCGATCCCGGCCTCGTAGACGTCCAGGATCGTGTAGTTGTGCCGCGCCCGGCGGTTGGTCGCGATGACCTTGCGCCCCTGTTCCTTCATAACGATCAACCTTAAGTGACGCGGCAACCGGATTATTCCCAGGTCGCGGCGCGGCACTAACCGCCGGGGCGCAGGACGACCCAGAGCGCGAGCAACGAGATGAAGGCGACGACGAGCAAGACGGTGGAAACGCGAGGTCTGCCAGGCCGCGGCGGCAGGCGATGGCGCAGCCACACGCTCTCCACCGACGGGTCGGTCTCCCTGCGGACGTTCGGCGGCGCGTCCGGGGCCTCGGAACCAGGGGAACTGCCCGACGCTTCATCATCGTCAGGGCCATCACCGGTAGCCATAGCCAGCACCGTAGCGGGGGCTGCCGCCGATTGCCGTAATTCCCGCGCGCCGCAACAGAGTTGGTACTCAGGCGAGACGTCGGGCGAAGGCCTCCGTGGGGGCCGCGTTGGCGACGTCGACGGTGAAGACGCGCAGGTCGACTGCGGTCGGGGTGAGATCGAGCACCATGAAGCCGAGCTCGTGATAGTTCTCGAACAGCGCGGGGTTCGCGCCGCTGTGTCTGGCGTCTTCGGCACCGACGACCTTCGCGGACGCGCCGGACACGAGTTGCCTGGTGCCCTTGGCGGCGATGGTCGGCTCCAGTACCTGCAGCGCATGGTCGTGCCCGGAGAGCAGGAACTGGCAGGTCCCCGCGACATGGTCCTCGATGAAGCGCTTCACGTGGACGCCGTTGATCGGCTCGATGGGCAGGCCCTCGTAGTTTCCGGCGTTGCCGTGCGGGCCGTTGCTGAGGTACGGGTGGTGGGTGCAGGCGATCTTCCAGGGGGCGGTGGACGCGGCGACCGCCTGGTCGAACCACGCGCGCTGCTCGTTCATGAACTGTCCGTCGACCGCCCAGTAGGGCGAGAAGATCGGCGGGATATAGGCGGCGAGCGGGTTGAGGTCGAGCACGAAGAACTCGACGACGGGGTTGTGCTCCGGTACCCGCACCGAGTAATACCGGCTGGGCATCCACCAGCGCGGCGAGTTCGCGTGGTACTCGACCTCGTGGTTGCCGCGCAGCAGCCAGCCGCCGTCACCGGGCAGGACGGAGCTGGTGTCGTGGTTACCGAGCACCATCAACCACGGGAAATCCAGTCCGGCATTGGGGTTTTCGAACTTGTCGGCGAACTGGCGGTCGGTGCCGCTGCTCGGGCCCGCCTCGTAGATGTTGTCGCCGAGGCCGAGCGCGAGGGAGACGGGTTCCCGGCGGTGGAACGAACGCATGGCGTCGGCAACCGCCCACTGGGTGCGCGTTCCGGTGCCCGCGTCACCGGTCACCAGCACCCGCAACCGGTTTCCGGTCGGGAAACCGAACTTGGTCACGCCGTCCGCCACCGGTACCGCCTGGGCGGGCGTCAAGCCGACCAGCGACGCGATCCCCGCCGCGCCGGCCAGAAAGCCCCGGCGACCAAAACTGTTGTCATGCATGCGATGTCCTCGAGAGTCCGTAACCCACCCGGCTATCATCCTCGCCCATGGCGATGCCGGGTGGGCCGGCAGTCGGCTACTTTGCCGCAGCTAGCGCTTTCTTGCTCCGGTCCAGACCGAGCGCGTCGGACATGGTGAAGAACAGGTCTGTCTGATCGGTGAGGCCGACCACGTTCGCGGCGTGCGGACCGTACGCGGCGACGCGCAGCTGGGTGCCGGTGTGTTCCTGCGAGCCGCCTGCGTCGGCGTTGCCGTAGGAGACACCCATCTCGGCACCGTCCTTGGTGACGACCTTGCTGGTCAGCGACGGCGACTTGGTGTCGAGCGGGACGATCTGGCTGCTGTGCGCATGGTCGGCGGTGACGATCACCAGGGTGTTGCCGTCCTGCTCGGCGAAGTCGAGCGCGGCCCGCACGGCCTCGTCGAGGTCGACGGTCTCACCGACCTGACCACACGGGTTGGCGTTGTGGTCCTGCTTGTCGATCGAGGCGCCCTCGACCTGGAGGAAGAAGCCGTTCTTGCGCGGCTTCAGCAGGTCGATCGCCTTGCGGGTCATCGTCGCCAGGTCGGGCTGGGTGGCGGCGCGCTCGGGGTTGGGACGGCAGGTCTGCGCGGGCAGGTTCAGGCCGTTCGGCACGGCGAGGTCACCGGTCCAGCGCACCGGCATGTTGCCGGGGGTGAACAGGCCGAGGACCGGGGCGTCCTGGTCGGCCTCGGCGAGTCCGTCGAGGCCCGCCCTGTCGGCGACGATGTTGTACCCGCGCGCCTTGGCCTGATCACGCAGGGTCTGGCCCTGCCACTGGCCCGCAGCCGCCTTCTGGTCGAAGCTCTTCGCGCCACCGCCGAGGGTGACGTCGGCGCGCGTGTTCAGCAGCTGTTCGCTGATCGAGCCGAGGCCGCCCTGCTCCAGCGCGTTGGTCGGGCACTTGAGCGCCGTCTCCTCCGGGCCGTAACACTTGCGGTCGGTGACGTGTGCGCCGAGCACGGCCGGGGTGGCGTCCTGGATCTCGGCGGTGGTCACGTTGCCGGTGGCCTTGCCGTTGGCCTTGGCGATCTCCAGCAGGTTGGTCTGCGGGGCGCCCTTCAGGTCGACGCCGATGGCGCCGTTGTAGGTCTTGGTTCCAGTCGCCCACGCGCTGCCACTGGCGGCGGAATCGGTGACGTAGTCCGGCTTTCCGGTCTTCTTGTCCAGGGAGTAGTGGGTGTAGGAACCGGTGAGCGGCAGGGCGTCGATGCCCTTGAAGTAGCCGCCCGCACCCTCGGCGACGTTGCGCGCCACCGTGATTTCCGAGTCGCCCATGCCGTCGCCGATCAGCAGGATGACGTTCTTGGCCTGGTTACCGTTGAGCGAGGCGCGCAGGGCGTCGGTCCGGTCGCCGGTGGTTCGGCGGGCGCCGCCGTTATCACTAAGCGTGCCTTTGGCAGCGGGGCTGAGGAGTTCGCCGTTGCCCTGCTTCGTGGCGTCGGAAGAACCGCAGGCGGCCAAGGCTCCGACGAGAACGGCGGCACCCAGGACGGCACCGGCGCGGAACCGGCGGGGCATGGGGCGCGACGAGACAGAGGGCATCAGCGAAAACTCCGTTGTTCGTAGATACATGGGATGTTCGGAGCTTTACGAGGTCGTCTGAACAGAAAGGGTGCGTCCGGCAACCGTCCGGTTACCGCACGATTACTCATTCGCATGTTCGCATAAGTGAACAGGTTGCAGGGCAGCCGAATTTCGCTGCCGCGCAGTTAATTTGACGCCATCCGGCAGACCGGTCGAGTCAGCTGCCGGATCGGGCCGAGGGTGCAGAATGTCACTCTGCGCCCAGTACCTCCAGCACTCCCTCGCCGTACTTGGCGAGTTTGTTCTCGCCGACGCCGGTGACCGTGCCGAGCTCGGCCAGGCTCGTCGGCTTGCGCGCGGCGATCTCGCGCAGGGTCGCGTCGTGGAAGACGACGTAGGCCGGAACGCCCTGTTCCTTCGAGGTCGCGGCCCGCCATTCGCGCAACTTCTCGAACACCGGAACATCCGCGGGCGCCATCTCGGCGACGGCCGCGGCCTTGCCTGCCTTGGCGGCCCGCGCCGGTTTGGTCGGCCGTTCGCGCTCACGGCGCAGCAGCACCTGACGGCCCTCGAAGAGCACCTCGTTGCTCGCGTCGGTGAGCGTCAGCACGCCGTAGTCACCGTGCACGGCGAGCAACCCGCCTGCCAGCAATTGCCGCACCACACCGCGCCATTCGATATCGCGCAGATCGGTGCCGATCCCGAAGACCTTCAGCTCGTGGTGATCGTGCTGCAGCACCTTGGGATTCTTCTTACCGAGCAGGATGTCGACGATGTGGCCGGCACCGAAACTCTGGCCGCGTTCGCGTTTCAACCGCAGCACCGTCGACAGCAGCTTCTGCGCGGGGACGGTGCCGTCCCAGGATTCGGCCGGGTTGAGGCAGGTATCGCAGTTGCCGCACGGCTGCTGCTCGTGCTGACCGAAGTAGTTGAGCAGCTGCACCCGGCGGCACGACACCGTCTCGCACAGCGCGAGCATGGCGTCCAGGTGCAGCTGCAACTGGCGGCGATGGGCGGCGTCGCCCTCCGAGGAGTCGATCATCTTGCGTTGCTGCACAACGTCGTTCAGGCCGTACACCATCCACGCGGTGGACGGTTGCCCGTCGCGGCCCGCCCGGCCGGTCTCCTGGTAGTAGCCCTCCACGGACTTCGGCAGATCGAGATGAGCGACGAAACGCACGTCCGGCTTGTCGATGCCCATGCCGAAGGCGATGGTCGCCACCACGACCAGACCGTCCTCGCGAAGGAACCGCGTCTGGTTCTCCGCACGGGTGCGGTTGTCCAAGCCCGCGTGATACGGCACCGCGCTGACACCGTTCTCGGTGAGGAACGCCGCGGTCTTCTCCACCGAATTGCGGGACAGGCAGTAGACGATGCCCGCGTCGCCTGCGTGTTCGGTGCGGATGAAGTCGAGCAGCTGCCGGTCGGGCTTGTTCTTCGGCTCGATCCGGTACTGGATATTGGGTCGATCGAAACTCGCGACGAAGCGACGGGCGTTGCCCAGATCGAGACGTTGCACGATCTCGTCGCTGGTCTTCGCGGTGGCGGTCGCGGTCAACGCGATGCGCGGCACGTCGGGCCAGCGTTCGTGCAGCATGGACAGCGCCAGATAGTCGGGCCGGAAATCGTGGCCCCATTGCGAGACACAGTGCGCCTCGTCGATGGCGAACAGCCCCACCTTGCCGCGATCGAACAGCTGCGCCGTCGATTCCAGCCGCAGCCGCTCCGGTGCCAGGTACAGCAGGTCCAACTCCCCCGCCACGAACTGCGCCTCCACGGCGCGGCGCTCGTCCGGGAACTGGGTCGAATTCAAGAATCCGGCGCGCACACCGAGCGCGCTGAGCGCGTCCACCTGGTTCTGCATCAGCGCGATCAGCGGTGAGATCACCACGCCGACGCCGGGCCGGACCAGCGCGGGCACCTGATAGCAGAGCGACTTGCCGCCGCCGGTCGGCATGAGCACCAGCGCGTCACCGCCCGCGACCACGTGCTCCACGATTTCGCGCTGGTCGCCGCGGAAGCTGTCGTAGCCGAAGACTCGGCGTAGAACCTCTTGCGCCGCACCGGATCCGGCGTCCACACCGGGATCGGTGTCGGTCGCCGCGGCCGCGAATGCATCGGGGAGAGTCACCCGGCCCATCCTACGAGTGCGCGTACGCGGCGCTACCGGTACGCCGTCAGAATCCCCAGCTCGCTTCTCGAGTACTCCACATGTGGATAGATCGACGGCCTATTCGCGTTGCCGACGCACCGACCTGGAATTTCATCACAACAACCGAATTCTGCCGCGCTGCCGGAGTATTGCGGTTTTGTTAGGTTGACGCACATGGCAACAGGGCTGGGGAGAAATCGAATTCGCGCGGCGGTGCTGGCAGTCGCGTTCGTCGCAGGGCTGGTCGCCGCGGCACCGACTGCGGGCGCCGACCCGATCCCGTCGATGTGCGCCGACGGCTGGGAAGCAACCACGCTGGTCGAGGGGGTGGGCAATCTGGAGAACCTCGACTCCGACGGCAACGGCGGCTTCTACGTCACCGGCCTCCTCGACGGGTACTTCGCGTACGTAGACAGCGCGGGCCGGTTCGAAAAGCTGCTGACCGGGCTCGACCATCCGGCCGGGGTCCGGGTCGCCGGGCCGTATGTGTACTTCGTGACCGGCGACGGGCTCACCGAAAAGCCCGGCACGCTGCAGCGATACGAGATCGCCACCGGCACGACGACGGTCCTGCTGACCGAGCTGAACGGCCCGAACGGACTGCTACTGCTACCGGACGGCGACCTCCTGTTCAGCACGATCGGCGTCAACGGGCCGCCCACCGGGATCGGGCGCTACCGGCCGTCCACCGGTGCCTACACCAAAACCTGGTCCAGCCTGCCGCTGACCAACGGCCTCGCGCTCGCGCCGGACGGCAAGTCCATCTACACCGACAACCTGACCATGCGGATCTTCCGCATCCCCCTGGATGCTCCCGAGAACCCGGTGGTCATCTCCGCCGTGCCGAATCTCATTTCCATGCCCGACGATATGGAGGCCACCCGCGCCGACACCCTCTACGTCGCCGACCACGCCTTCGGCTCCATCAACCAGGTGAACACCACGACGGGTGCCACCTGCGCGATCATCACCGGCCTGATCAAGCCGGGCCCGATGCGTAATCCACCCGACGGCACCACCTCGGTACGCATCGCCCGCGACGGCGCCGGCTGGGCGCTGTACATCACCGGAATGGACGGAACGCTGCGCCGACTACGACCCCCGGCGGGCATCGACCTCACCCCGGCCACGCCGAGCCGGTAGAACAAAAGGGTTGGACCCGCGCGGAAAGGAACCAGCATGCCGGAACCGGCTCCCATGATCGTCGCCACCCCGGACGATGCCGAAGACATCGCTCACCTGCGTAATCGGCTCGCCCAGTGGATGGTCGACAACGGCATCGGCCAGTGGGTGCCGGGCGAGTACCCGAGCACGCTCGTCGCCGAGGAAGCCGCACGCGGCGAATGGTTCGTCTGGCGCGAGGCCGGCGCACTGGTCGCCGCTGTCCGGGTGGTCTGGCGGGATCCGGAGTTCTGGGGCGCCGACGACGACACCGAGGCAGGCTATATCCACGGTCTGATGGTCGCGCCGGAACAGCGCGGACGCGACCTCGGTACCCGAATCATCCAGTTCTGCGCCGACTACACCCTCGAAAACGGCGTCACCCTGCAACGCCTGGACACCGCCGCCGATAACGCGGTGCTCCGGAAGTACTACACCGCACAAGGTTTCACCGAGCTCCGGGAGACGCGGTTGCCACCCCAGTTCCACGGCACCACACACGTCGTCCTGATGGAGAAGATGCTGGCCTGATGACCGGAACGGCCCCCAGGTACCTCTATCTCGCCCGGCACGGCGAGGCGACGCCGGACGAGAGTGCACTGAGCGAACGCGGTCGCAGCCAAGCCTGGCTGCTCGGCGAGCGGCTACGCGGTAGTTCGCTCGCGCAGGTCCACCACGGTCCGCTGCCCCAGGTGACGCAGACAGCGCAGCTGATCGGCGAGCGCCTGGACGGCGTGCCGCTGCACGCCACCGAATCCGCCGGTGATTACCTGCCCTATCTGCCACGGAAAGACGAACTGCCCGCAGCGTCCGCGGACGCCATCCTCGGCTTCCTCACCCAGTTCCCCGCCGAGCAGCGAGCCCGCGGACCGCAACTGGCGCAGGCAGCCGTCGAGCAGTTCACCGGACCGGTCGCGGGCGACACTCCCCGGCACGAACTGCTGGTGACGCACGCGTTCCTCATCGGCTGGCTGGTACGGGCCGCGTTGGACGCACCGAAGTGGCGTTGGATAGGGATCAGCCCCGCCAACGCCGCGCTCACGGTGATCCGTTACGCCCCAGGCAGACCCGATTCGGTGCTGTTCTTCAACGACACCGGCCACCTACCACCGGACCTGCGCTGGACCGGATACCCGCCAGAATTGCACCTCTGAGAAACGTAGGTGCGAATCGGTCAGGTGCAGCTCGACTTGGCCCGGCATCGGGGTGCCGACCACCCGACGGTGCCGACGGGCTGCGTGAATCGCCCGCCGCGTGCACAGCACGCGGCCATCGTCGCGACGATGTACGCGAGCTACATCGGCCAGCCACGGCGCACGACTCAGACCCGCAGCCGACGCAACGTCTCGTCGTGCAGCAACCCATTCGTCGCGACAGCGTCACCACCGTGCGGACCGGGCTCCCCGGCGAGCGAGGTGAACCGCCCACCCGCCTCACGGACGAGAATGTCGAGCGCGGCCAGATCCCACAGCGACACCTCGGGCTCGGTCGCGATATCGAGCGCACCCTCCGCCAGCAGGCAGTAGGTGAAGAAGTCGCCGTAACCCCGCACCCGCCACACATCGTCGGTGAGCGCCAGGAACTTCTCCCGCAAATCACGCTCCCGCCAGCCGGACAGGCTGGAGAAGCCCAGACTGGCCGACCCGAGTTCACCGACGGCGGACACCGAAATCGGTTTCGGCGCTTCGGCATCGAAGCTCGCCCAGGCCCCCGCCCCGGCCGCCGCCCACCACCGCCGCGACAGCGCGGGCGAACTCACCACACCGACCTTCGGCACACCGTCTTCCAGCAACGCGATGAGCGTGGCCCAGATCGGCACCCCGCGAACGAAGTTCTTCGTGCCGTCGATCGGATCGATCACCCACTGCCGTCCGCTGAACTCGGCGTCCCCGCCGAACTCCTCCCCCAGCACCGAGTCGTCGGGCCGCTGCTCGGCGAGCACCTGCCGGATCGCCTGCTCCACCGCCAGGTCGGCATCCGAGACCGGCGTCAGGTCCGGCTTCGCATCCACCTTCAGGTCCAGCGCCCCGAACCGTGCCCGGGTAATGCCGTCGGCCGCATCGGCCAACCGCAGCGCAAGTTCCAGGTCAGAAGAGTCCACAGCCACGCCCGCACCTTAATGGATGCCGGAGAACGGAGTCCGTGGTGCTGGCTCACGCCACCGCGGCAACCGTGCGAGCCGCAACCAAAGCGTCGGCCCACCACTGCAACTGGTCGAGCATCGCCAGCGCCGCCGCGGCAGGCTCCTCCGGTTCACGCAACCGGCCGTCCTCATCGAAGAGCAGGTAGTAGCGCGGGAACGCGACGTAGTTGCGCACGGTATGCGCGTTGAGCTCGCCGAAGATCTGCCGCAGATGCTCGATGGCGAGCAGCCCGCCGCTCGCGCCGCTGTAACCGACGAAACCGATTGCCTTGGCGTCCCACTGGGTGAAATGCCAATCGATAACAGCCTTCAGCGCGGCCGGGATGCTGCGGTTGTAGTCGGGCGTGACGATCACGAACGCGTCGGCCGCGGCGAGCCGCTCGGTGAGATCGACCATGCCGGCGGGCCGCTCGGGATTCGGTTCCAGCGCCGGCGGGGCGGCGGGCAACGCCAGCGGCAGGTCGGCCTGCGCCAGATCGATGACGTCCACCTCGAACGCACCATGGCTCCTGGCGTGCTCAGTGAACCATTCGGCCACCACAGGACCGAAGCGGCCTTCCCGGACGCTGCCGATGATCACCGCGAGTTTCAATGCCGACATCGAGTTCCTCCTAACAGATCGGCGACCGGTTTCGGCCGCTCCTCCAATCTGCTGGCCGCCGCGCCGACCAGGAAGGCCGCCGTAAGGGTGGTAGTGGCAGGGACACCCTCCGGCCGCCGCCGCTTGTTAGGTTCGAGAGGTGAGTGACAACGAGCTGGGCCTGTTCCTGCGCACCCGGCGCGAGGCGGTGTCCCCGGCCCAGGTCGGCCTGCCCACCGGCGCGCGCCGCCGCACGCCGGGCCTGCGCCGCGCCGAACTGGCCACGCTGGCCGGAGTGAGATGTTGGTTACACAGCCGTTGATGCTCGCGTGCGTGGGGGAACCGACGATATCGTCTCGTCGTACACCAGCCTGACACCTCATCGCGCAGCAGCCACGGTCGCTCGTCGCATGTGTCCGGTGTCACGGGTGCCGCGTATGCTCTGGCAAGCGCTTCAACCTGCAACGACTACGGGGTGGTACCTGATCATGGCTGTGTACTTGAAGGTTATCGGCGGAGCGATCTTTGGAATCGTCTCGATCACCATCGGGCTTCTCGACATTTTCGACGGGTGGCCGAACTGGGTGCTCATCACTCTCGGCACTCTCGCGCTCGTCGCTGTCGCCTTCATCACCTACGGCGAACTCATGTCATCCGGTTCATCGGATCAGCCGACGAACCGAGATGTTCGAATGACTCAAACCGCAGGGGAACGGTCGCGCCAGATTCAAGCTCAAGGTGATGTGTACGTCGAGGGTGGGATGGGCGACGAAAAGTGAGTTGGCTCTGGAGTCGGAACAACGATGATAAGAAAGCCATCCAAGCACAACACGGAGGCGATGACTCTCGCCAATACCAAGCACACGGCGATATCAATATCGGCGCAACGCCGAGCGAGATCGCTCGGACTTTCAATGAGATGATCCGCCCAGAGTTCGACCGACTCTCGACACACGCGGCACAAGTCGCGTACGAACGCGCCACCGAACTAACCGAGAACTTCCTCGAAAGGCTCTACCAAAACGCGCCCGAGCACTTCTCTATTCTAAGCACCCCACATATGCAGCGCGCGCTGCAGTCGGCCCAGTTGGAATTCGCGATGACTGGGGACGAGGAACTGGGCCGAGTTCTTGTCGATCTACTTGTCGAACTTTCGGGTACTGAGATTCGCACTATCTATGCCACGAGTATTACTGAGTCGCTTCGCGTAGCACCGAACCTCACCGTGGCTCAGATGAACGCTCTAGCGATTATTGAGCGTATTCGTGTGCGGGTCTTCAATTTTTCTGGCCTCGATGCATTCTATCATTTCCTCGAAACGGAAGTAGTTCCGTTTACGGACCAATTGCCTGGCGCCATCGACCTACGTCATATGCAAGCTATGAATGTGGGCTGGATTGGAATAGCGTCCACCGACTCAATGATACTCGAAATACTGAATCGATATCCCGGACTTTTCTCTCTCGGATTCTCGAGCGACGAACTTCCACCACACTTCCCGGAAGAACCGACTTTATTCATTCCCGCGATCCGAGACTCTTCCAAGCAACAAATATCATTGATCGCAAGCGATCACGTAGATGTGGTCATCCAACGCGGGCATCCATTATACAACCAGCGCGATACAATCAAGCAGGTCCAAAAGTTGAACTTGATGCCTTTGGCAGATGTAGAGCACGAAATCCTAAAACGAGTTCCAGGACTAGCCCCCCTCGTCCACCTCTGGCAGGATACCAACGTTGACAGCTTTCAGCTGACCTCTATTGGCATAGCAATTGGTGGCGCGCATGTTCGATCTAGAGTGCCAACCGCCGATGTCACGTCATTTTGATCCATGATTGGCGGCCCATCCGCACGTCTACTGCAGCCACTCGCTCGGTACTGAGGGAAACTATGAGCTAGACCGACAGGAACAGAGCTCCTGCGCGCGCTTGCACAGCTCTCGTCGCCGCCCAGTTCATGCCGGACCCCGGGTGAGATGTTGTTACACAGTCGTTGATGTCGCTGTCGGGCGTCGGTCCGGCGTACTTGAGCAAGTGACAGCGCACTACTGGGCAGCCTTGTGTGAGTTTAAGGAGGAGGGGAAATGTCCGATAACGAGTTAGGCTTGTTCCTGCGTAGCCGACGAGAGGCAGTCACACCCGCCCGTGTCGGTTTGCCAGCGGGGCCACGGCGTCGCACGCCCGGTCTGCGTCGTGCGGAGGTCGCTACCCTCGCTGGGGTTAGCATCGAGTACATAGTTCGACTCGAGCAAGGCCGCGATCGCCACCCATCCCCGTCAGTGCTCTCGGCCATCGCCGACGCACTACTTCTGGTGCCGAGCGAGCGTATCCACCTGTTCCGTCTGACCAAAGCCGGTGACCCTGGCTTCAGTTGTATCGGCCATGCGCGCCCAGCTCGCAGTGTTCGCCCTTCGGTCCAGGCGATTCTGGACCATCTTGAACCTGCTGTCGCGGTGGTTGTGAACCGTCTCAGCGACGTTCTCGCTTACACCGAAGGCTATCGCCGGTTGATGGCACCAACGGGTCTTCTCGATGATCCGTCCACGGCCAATCTCGCGTTGTTCGTTTTCGGTGATGCGCGAGCCCGGGATTTCTATCCGGATTGGGACCATGTCGCCGATCAACAGGTTGCTGCCCTGAAACAGGGGCCTTTTCGGAGTGATCCGGCGATGGCGGCGTTGGCTGATGAGCTCGAGATCGTCGCGGGTGCTGAGTTCACGCGTCGTGTCGCTACGGTGCCCAGTCTACCTGCCGCGAACGGTGTCACCCGCGTCGAGCATGCCGAGAGCGGTCGGCTGCGGCTGTCATATGAAACTCTCGAACTCCCTGCGGATGACGATCAGCAGTTGTTCGTCTATCTCCCAGCTGATGAGGCCACCGCTGCTGCGTTAGACGAACTCACAGGCCGCTATCACGTTGGGCTGCACGTGGTTTCGAGTTGAACCAGATCATTGAATCTGTCACCCCTTGGAGGGGGATAACCCTCACCCCCGGTTCCTAGACCGGCTCGTAATGCGGGTGCCGCCGTAGGGCGGCGTTGAGCCCGGTCCGTCCGGATCGGGCTCGACTAGTAGCTAGGCGTCGTTAGTCCCTCGGAACGGCATCATTGCGTGCGTGGCCCTATTTCGGGTGTGCGCGGGTCTCTGCCTTGTCCGGTGCCGCCACGTTCCACGCCGGGCGCGTAGCCCGGTTTCGTCTCCACCGCCGCAGTCGGCGGATGGGCTTGACCTAATGCGAGGAGATTCCGGACTTCAGGCGAAATACCGTGCAGCTGCACCTGTTCCATAGCTCTTGCCCGTTCCTGGGCTGCCTGACGGGCTTGTTGTTCTTTCTCTGCTGCACGCGCCTTGTCTGCCGCTTCACGTTCCACACAGGCAGCGTCTGCAATGTCCGGTGTAGTCCGCTCACCAATCTCGACGGTTTGTTGCTCTCTGGACTTATCAGACACCGGAAACGGGAAATCCCGCGCCGCGAGACGGGCGGCGTCACGTTCCACTTGTGCGACCAGGGCCGCTTTCACTGCGTCAGGTGCTTCGCGTGCCACGACTCGGTCAGCCGTAGGCGCTTCAATTCGTCGGAGATGTTCGGACGCGGGAAACTCCAGCGCTACTCGTCTGGCGGCTGCCTCGCCAGCGGCTCTGGCGCGGTCGGCTTCCTCTCGCGTCTTAACGATTTGTCGAATGTTTGCGAGTCGCTCGCGGGCGCGCTCTTTACGGTCCCGCAACTTGGCAATGTCAGCGATTTTCTCCCGACGTTTTTGAAGGTCGACGCCCTTTTGTTCGCGCGCTTTCTGCACTACGCCCGGCAACTCGAGCTGGACGGCTTTACCCTCCTTCTCAAGCTGTTTGCGTCGCTCCAATTCGAGCCCTCGCGCCCATATTTCACGGGCATCGGAGCGCGATATCTGCAGGTGCGTAAACTTGTTTGGAAATTCCTCACGTATTTTGTCGATGAGTTGTTGGCAACGTTCGGATACAACTTCGCGTTCGACTGATCGCAGAGTGTGGTGGTTGATCTCACCTTTCTTGATGAGTTCGTACACCACCTCTAACTGCTTCTCATCCTTCGGCCCACCTATTCGACCTGATTTGTCTTCGACAGTCGATATTTGCCCGTTTTCGACCTTGATCTTGTCGAACTGAATCTTGTCTGGTCCGTGTTCGTATTTTCGCGGGTCGGGAACATAACCGTTCTCGCGGTCGCGGAAGTGTCGATCGGTTCCAGTTTCGAAGATTCGCCCACGCTCGTTGCTGTCGAACCCTCTGCGCTCGCTGTCGTAGCCGTCACCAGACAATGCGCCATCCCCCGCACTTGTGAAGCCAGAAAGATAGTCGATCTCACATGAAAGGAGGGCGACCGGCAAGCTCCGAGCTTAAGTCGGAGAAGGTGGAGCCGAATTCATTACCTTTACGCAGCTTCCAGAACCCTACAGACGGCAGCTCGTAGAGTTCGATGAATTCGTTCGCAACAACGAATTCGACAAGAAGGTTGGCGGTAAAGGCATTCCAGTCCTCGAACTCGAAAGCTAAGCCGGGCTTTATTCCATCGTAAATGGATACACTCTTACTGTCGTTGTACCCCAGTGGGATATTGGTCAGATCTATCCATCGCGCATCGAGGTACTGGATGAAGCACTCTCCCGCGAAGCACACCAGTTGATCTACGATGTCCGCGTTTTCGGGCTGTGACACAGATTCGAGATCCGGAAGTATTGTCCGGATCATGTCGTTGATTTCACATGCCTCGTGTGACTCGAAGTCCCAAGGCTCTTCTGGCAGCGCAGGCAATCCGGCACGATCGAGAAACTTCCGCACTTGACCCGCGTGCCGTTTGGGGTCGACCCATTTGTTCCACCCGGTCTTCTCGACAGGTACGCCGAGATCCATACTCAGTTGTTCATCGTTTCCCACGTCATCTGCCCCTTCGCGTAACGGCCGATCGGTTGTGTGTCGGCGTTCCCGGTCAACATACAAGTAGGTTGCATCCATCACGTGGGACCTTGGGCCTGGTCGCTCCACCGTGTGGGATTCAACGTCCAACGGGCGTAGGTCTCTTCGGGTGACACGGTGATCACGTCGACTACCTGTGTGAGTTCGTCGGGGATAGCGTCGCCATCGAAGTGCGTAGCGCTGGGCACAATCACCGCGTCTGCCTTCCCCCGTCGAGCCACGGCTATCAGTTCCGGTATCGGGTTCGTGGTCTTGGCGCTGAAAACTACGGTCTTGGCCAGGTTGTAGCCGAGCCGCCTTGCCACACTTCGTATTTGGGTCTCGTTCCAACCCTGCGCTACTCCGACGATGTCCCGACGGAGGTAGCCGATCGCTACGGGTTTGGTCTCGGAGCTCAGTCTCATCATGGCCCCTCGTAGAGTCGTTCGTTCGGGAGGCGGCGCAATCCGTTTGTGTCACCGGGAATTACGTCGACGTCGTCGAGGAAGTGCCGCTGGCGCTGCTCCTCGATGAAGGTCAGTGCCGAGGTAAGGCAGGCTGCGAAGTCGAGGGATGCGCCCCGCAGCGTGACGCGTAGGTGCAGGTCCGGCTCATCTGGGGCGCGGGGATTGGTGTGTGATCATTTCCGCGCCTCCGGGTCGGCGCAGGACTCGATATCGAGGGAAGCCAGCTCCCGACGGGCGACCGGTGCCAGTCGCCACGACCGCGCGAACTCGACGTAACCCTCCTGTTTAAGCCAGGTCATCGTCCGCGCGATGACGCGACTCGAACATCCCAAATCGGCTGCCAGGTCATCGACATCGTGAGCTCGACCATCGTTCATGGCGCGCATGACCGACAACTGCGTCTTGCTGAGTTCGTGCCGGTCAGCCACGCTGCACCTCCGCGTCGAAGGCGTCAGTAGTCGTGACGGCAACCGAGACTCGATCATCAACCACCCGTACGCCGCCCAGCGCGCATTCACCCGCCATACCGAGATGTGCGCCGATCACTCCATCGACTACCGGCACCGTCACCCCACACGCACGCAAAGGGCACGACACCGCCATCAACGTGACCGTGGCCGCGCGGAACACCGCCGCGCTGCACTGAGACAGCAACACCGTGCGGTCGGTCCCCTCATCAGCCACGATGCACCGCCAACGATCGCGGATCGCGATTGATACCGGTACACGCCCGTATCGCCTCGACCACGACACGACCCGAGGGCCGAAACATATTGCGCGGTAGTTCAATCCATCGTCTGCTACCGCCTCCGGGTTCTGCTGTCGGTGACGGCAACGGGATTGCCCCCTCACGTACGATCATCACGTTCAGCCGGAACAAGTCGTTGAACACCCGTGTGTCGTCATCGGGTACATCAGGCCGTATCAGGAATGACCACCGGTTCGAGCCGACGTGTGCCACGATCGGACCGACCGCTACGCGGTGGCGCTGCATGTGTTGGCGCAGAACGCTTCCCAACGTTCCGGGCATGGTCAGCGCGCCGGTACTCCCGGCAAGGAAGATGATGCGCTCGGAGCCCGGCGGGTCGATGTTGGCGGCCAGTCCACACACCAGGCGGTAGTAGACGCATCGAGAGACTGGTGTATCCCCAAACGAAATGTTCTTCATCGGCAGGCCCCCTGCTCGCGTGGAGTGGATTAGGTGGCCCGGCCCCTAGCAGCTGGATGGGTGCGGTGATTCGGTCCGACTCGAGCCACCTACCGGGCACAAACTGAGTCTGGATGTCCTGAGCGGCCACGAGCAGGTAGCTAGGGGTGTTGAATGGTGGTGAATTCGCCACCACCACTAGACCAATGGGTGATCAGGATGAAGAGTCCGAACGTGCACCTTGAAGAGTGGCTGACTCGTTCCGGATGGAGCCGGGGTGAGTTGGCGCGGCAAGTTCGAGCCCTCGCCTTCGAATGGGACGAGCATCATGTCCGGCCAGACACCTCTAGCGTGCGGCGGTGGGTAGACGAGGGAGAACGTCCCCGGCCACCCGTTCCGGCGATCCTGGCGGATCTGTTCTCTGCACGGTTCGGTTACCGCGTGACAACCTATGACCTGGGTCTAGGTGATGCGGTTGACCGATCGCTGACCTACAGCCCATCGTTGACCGAGACGGTAGAAGCCGTTGCCGACCTAGGAAGGGCAGACGTGGACCGCAGGAAGCTACTCACGGCCGCACCCTTTGCAGCAGTCGCGGCTATCGGCCCGTCCCGTGACTGGCTACTGAACACCCTCGACCAGTTGCCCGATGAACGCCAACGCGTACGCCTCGAGGACGTCACGGCCGTGAAGAACATGTTCGGCACGTTCCAGGAGATGGATATCTTCCAGGGCGGCGGGTCAGGCCGGCTGGTGCTGGCTGCGTACATGAACGAACATGTCTACCCGTTGCTTCGCCGGACCCACACCGAAGAAGTACGCCGGGCATTGTGCGGGGCGGCAGCGGAACAGACATATCTGCTGGGCTGGATGGCATTCGACAACGGCGAAGACGGCACTGCTCAGCGGTACTTGATCCAGGCTCTTCGTCTGGCAGAAGAATCCAAAGATGCGCCGCTTGGCGCTCATGTCTTGGCGGGGCTGGCCGATCAGGCAACGCTGCTCGGACATCCCCATGAGGGCCGTCGGCTCGCACAGGCGGGCCGCCAGGGCCTTGCGAAGAGCGATTCCGCGGCTTGCCTTGCCGACCTGTGGACGCTCGAGGCACGGGCGCTAGCAGCGATTGGTGACAAGGTCGGCACCGCGCACGCGGTCAACGCGGCTGAGCGCGCCTTCGAACAAGTCGAGCCGGAGCGCGAAGCCGAGTGGGCGAAGTTCATTGATGAGGCATACATCTGTGGCGAGTGGGCGAATGCCTTCCGGGACCTTGGGCAGCCGGACGAAGCTGCACCACACGCTAAGCGCTCAATCGCGTACGCCCGCAGCCAGAACCGAGCCCGACGCGGCGCGTTGTCGCATGCGGCCTTGGCTGTCAGCCACCTTCAGAACCGGGACCTCGACGCGGCTTACGCTGCCAGCGTGCGCACGGTGAACCTGTCGAGCAAGGTCAAGTCCTCGCGGTCGGTGGAAGCTGTTCGAGACATCCAGCAACGCATGGTGGCGTTCGGGCCGCATCCATTGGTGGCGGACTTCAACGAGCGTGCTAGAACACTGCTCGTCGCATAGATGAGTCGGGAAGTCGGAACTCGCTACGACCCCGATCGGGTATTCCATAGGGTCAGGACCCCTTCAAGCATGGAACCGGCTCCGCAGTATCGCATCGACCCGACCGGGCTGCCCTGTGACACCGCCCGAACGCGAACCGCGAAGTTCCACCTAGCTATCGATGGCGCGCCGGGATCAGAAAAAATGCGGACCATCGGCGCCGAGACGTTGCAGGGACGCAAATATCTCTTGAAGGAAGAAGGCTGGGCGGATGCCACCCGTCGACAACACGCCAGTAAAGTCGATAACGAGATCGATACAAGTCTCTACAAATGCGTCACGGACGTTAGGATCATTAATCTTTGGAAGAATTCTTCTGTTTCATACATCGCTTCAACTAGGTTCAATACCGAGACTCTAATCGGATCTGTTTTGAAACCCTCTTTCGCTGTTTGATAAACTCTACTCTTGGGGATCCCAGCTCTATATGCACAAATTGCCACAGTCCTACCGACAAAGGCTACTGCTGTTATTTGCATTTCGTAGGGATTCGAATTCGACCTATCTCTCAGAACCTTAATATATTCCATCCACAGCTGCTTGTCATCTAGCCACCAAGCTGAAATTGCGGCGGCTGCTGCCGAGGCTGTCAGAGGGTCAAGGAGGCCGTCCGGCTGGAAATTTCCCCAATAGTGGGCAAGACTAAGAACCGCCGCGCGCTGCACATCAGGCGGTAGATTTCCGTGCCCCCAGAGCGAAGATTTTTCAAACGATTCGCCACCAAGAGCGACCGACAGAACAGGTCCGCCAATGATTTCTTTCCGTTCTTCATCTGGTAGTGACCGGAAGATCAGCCACAAACTCTGCGGATCCCAGTCCGCTAGAATCTGCACACCTTCTGCCTCCGGTGCAGATCGAATGTTCTCCAACTCGCGCGTTATGTGGGCACTCAAACCGTAAAAGTCGTTGTGAACAAATCTCCAGCGACGCATCTCCGGCCAGTGTTTGCGCGCACCAACAAAATCCTTCTCTATCTTGGAAGCGACACCGCTCGTCTTTACAATTGAAAAAGGTGCATACACTGCGTACAGCGTCTTTGTTTCAGAGTCCCATCCGTCGCATCTCAAATCGCCTCGCCGACCTGCAGCACGGGCAATATGGAAAGAATCCGGGTGCGCCGCTCGCATGATCTTCGCGAAAAATTCCTCGAACTGTCCAGCAGGAGCATGTAGCACAGTTGACCTGAATTTGAGCTCCTGCCAGAAGAGTTCAGTTATATAGGCCGCGCTGTTATTCATACGTCTGCCGAATCCTTTGTCGCAGAGTTGCCACCGATGTCGATGTAGAGAGCAAGGATGACGTTACATTATCCGTTGCGACACAACAACATTCGAGAGATCTGGTCGCGAGACGGCAGAACGAATGCCCCTGTAACTAGCCGCATACCGCGCGGGCCAACTTGGGCATGCGCCACGTTCGAAGATCGGCCGATCACGGCCATCGAAACCATGCTCGCAGAGCGGATGCCAAGCTAGATCGCGACGTCAGATTTCGCCGATACAACATCACGCCTGTTCAGTCCGCCATCGAGATTCGCCGATTAGCGACGTCACAGATCGCCGATGGAGCCACCGAGTGCGGGTTTACCAGTCGATGTCGCGGCCCGTGTCGGGCCCGGGCTGGTAGGGGATGTTCTGGTCGGCGCTGTAGTCGTGGGTGTATTCGGTGTGGTGGCCGAGGTCGGCGGCGTGGATGGCGTCTGCGATTTCCTGTCCGGCCGGGTCGGGGTTGTGGGGGCGAGGGTCGGCGGATTCGGGTTGGGTCTGGTTGTCCGGGTGTGGGGTGGGGCTGGGTTGGTGGGTGGTGAGGTCGTTTTCGTCGATTTCCAGGCGTGCCCAGAGTGCGGCGGCGGGCATCTCATCGGGGAGCGTTCGTTGCTGTGCGGCCTGGGTGAGCTGGTGTTCTATGTCGGTTCCGGCGCGGGCGGCGGCGTCGATGTGGGTGGCGATGACCGGCCATGTCGGGTCGGTGCTGATGCGGGGGTCGATGCGGTCGGCGGTGGCGGACCAATGATGTTGGGGGCGTCGGGTTTTGCCGTCGTCGTCAAGGATGCGCCGGTGTAGTTCCTGCTGGTAGTTGCGTTCGATGGCGGTGTAGCGGGTCGGTCCGGTAGGGCGGTGCTCGGTGTCGAGGATGTGTAGCCCAGCACGCCAGATGGCTAGATCGGCAAGCAGTTCGGGGTTCGCGAGCAGGGTTCGCGCCCATTTGGGGGCGGTGGCCGGGGTCCATGCTTGGGCGGTGTCGCTGATCTGGGTGGCGAGTTCGGTCACGATCTGTTGGCGGGCTCGCACTGGTGCGAGGGTGTCGGGGTCGAGGGTGTCGGGTGTGTTGGTGGGCAGTCCGGGTGTCCATGGGAGTGGGCCGGGTCCGGCCGAGTGCTGGCCAGTGGGGTCGATTCGCCAGTCCAGCACGGCGGCGGGGTCGGTGGCGGTGTCGAGTTCGCGTGCGGTGATCGCGGTGCGCAGGGCGGTGATCGGGTCGGCTCCGCTGAGGGCGAGCATCGCTAGGTGTTGGCGTAGGACCGGGTAGGCGGGGCTGTCGGTCAGTCCTGGCAGGAGCTGTTCGGCGATGTGGTCGATGGTGTCGAGTCGTTGTGCGCCGCAGGCGTGTTCGGCGGTCAGGGCGAGGGTGTCGAGGTAGATGTCGAGGGCGCGGCCGATGCGGCGTGTGGGGTCGAGGGCATCGCGGAGTTCGGTGTGGGCTGATGTGGCTGCGCCGTCGCGGTCGAGGATGTGTTGCAGGTGTTCGACGGCGGTGCGGGGGTAGTGGGCGGGCAGGGTGTAGATATCGCCTTCCTCGCCAGCGACAGCGGTGGCGATGTAGGCGTGGTTGGCGTGGCGTCCGCGTGTCATCGCGACGTAGAACTGCTGGCGTGATTCGCGGCCGGACAGGGCGACGTGGCAGGTGTCGGCGGTGATGCCTTGGGCGGAGTCGATGGTGGCGGCGTAGCCCAGGTGCAGGTGTTCGCTCACGTATTCCGCGGGCAAGCGCGCGACGGCAGTGGTGTCTCGGCCGTGGACGCGGCGCGTGAGGGTCAGCGCGCCGTCGGGATGAACCTCGCGGATGGTCCAGCTGTAGCCGTTGCGGACCCAATCGTGTTCACCGACGCGCAGGCGGGGGTCGTTGCGGCGGGTGTGCACGGTGTCACCGTCTGAGGCGACCAGCCCGTCCGCGAGTGCGACATCGGGACCGGTGGGTGTGGCGGTGCGGGCGAGCCGCTCGGTGCGGGCACGCATGTTGAGGGCGGTCACGATGTCGCGGGTCGGGGCCAGCATCACCGCGTGCGCGCCTGTCGCGGTGTCGGCGGCCCAGCCTCGGTAGGTGTCTTCGTAGACGCTGCCCAGGTGCCCGGCGTGTATGCGGCCGTGGTCGAGATACCAGGCCAGCGCGAGCGGATCGCCCGCGCGTATTCCCTTGGAGGCCAACGCTTCCCCGCGACTGGCGAAGCGCACCACCTCGGTCAGGGTGACTGGTTGGGCTGGTGCGGCGTGGGCCATGTCGGCGGCGGCGCCACCAGCGTCGATGGCCGGGAGTTGGTGGTCGTCGCCGAGGCATCGCACGGACGCGCCCCGGCTGGTCAGATACCGCAGCAGTTGCAGGCGTTTGGAGGTCGGCACCTTGATGTGTTCGTCGATGATGACCAGGGTGGTGTCGTCAATGTCGAGGACCCATTGCGGCAGGCTCGGCAGTTGCTCGCCGGTCAGGGCGGCGGGGCGGTGGCTGTCGAGGACGTGGAGAAGTTTGTCGACGGTTTCGGAGCGGGCACCGATCTCGTGGCCCAGAACTGACGCGGCGGCGGCAGTAGGAGCCAAGCCCAGCACGGCACCGCCGGCCGATCTCCACGCTGTGGTGAGCACTGCCATGGCGGTGGTCTTGCCTGTTCCGGCGGGCGCGTTGGCGGTGTGCACGCGCATCCCGGCAGTGGCGAAGGATTCGATGACGCGGATCTGACCGAGGTTCAGCGGCCGGTCCGGGTGCGCAGTGTTGTAGTCGTGGACCGCGATAGCGACGTGTGCGGGGTTCAGGACGCGCCCGCCAGGCTCGACTGCGAGCGCGATGAGTTCGGCTTCGGCGGCCAGCGTGGATGCGGTGGTGTAGATCTGGGAGTTCGCGCGGGTGTGCAGCGGGGTGCCGTCGTCGCGGCACAACCATGCCGGGACCGCAGTCAGGTCGGGTTGCTCGGTCACGTCCGGATCACCGCGCGCGAGTGCGGATGTCGGCGCGAGCGCGTGCGCGCAGACCTCGGCAACGACGCGGAAGTAGTCCGCGGGAGCCACGTTGCCTCGGAGTTGGCGTTCGACTTCGGCCCGGAGATTGAACTCACGCCAGGTCGCCCGTTTGTCCGACACCGCCGCCAACGCCTGGCCACAGATGCGGGCGACGAAAGCGCCATCCGGTGCCGGACGCGGGACGGGCGGGACTGACAGAACGCGCGCGATGATGTCGTCCACAGCCTCGGGGCCGCCGAGCAGCGCGGCGGCTTCGGCCCGCCAGAACGCGCGCTGCTGGGCGCGTGAACCCGGAACATGCTTGCGCGGTCGGGTTTCCAGGGTCGCGCGCTGGGCCAGTCTGTGCACTTCGCCGGGCTCGGGTTCGCGCCCGAACGCGGCCTGCCATGCGGCAGTGAGGGTGTCGAGCCGGTCGGTGATCGCGGCCCCGCGCCGCGACCACAGGTGGATCAGCGGCAGCGGAACGCCGACGATCTCACGGATACGAACCTGTTCGGGGTCACGGTCGAGGCGGTCGGCGAACCGCAGACCGAGCGCGGTTTCGAGGTGGTGTTCCAGGCGGGTGTCATAGATTTCGGAGACCGTGACTACTGCCTCGTGGACGGTGGTGCCGTCGATGGTGCGCCACTTGCCCTCAGCGGTGCGCACGCGGTTGGCGATTAGCACGTGCGTGTGCAGGTCGGGATCGGATGCGCGAGAGTCGCGGTGGTCGAACGTCGCGGCGATCGCGCCTTGCACCTGGACTTGGCGAATACCGTTGCGACCCAACCGGGTGAACAACGCATGAGATTCCAACCAGGCCAGTGCATCGGCGACCGCGTGCCGGTGCGCGGTGGCGATCATGTCCGCCAGCTGCGGTGAGGCGATCGCCCACAGCGCCGACACACTCTTGACGGGACTGAACGTGAAGTCGTATCCGGCGACCGCTGTGCGGTCGGGGCGGGAGTTCTTGACCACCCACCCGGACAACTCGCGGGCTTCGAGCGGGGCGCGCCCGTACTCGGCGGTGAACATCTCGGTGGCGACTCGGGTGCTGATCCGAGCGCGAACAGCATCATCGATGGGCGCGGTGGTGCACGCACCGACGCTGGTGTTGTAGTCGCGGTATGCCTGGGTTTTGGCGGCGCGGTAGCCCGAGGTGGAGGCGTAGACCGGGTAGCGGTTACCGAGTCGGGTTGTCTTCTCGGCCATCCGGGCGGCTTGGGCGCGCGGCATACCGGCGGCACGGTGGCGGGCGATGGCGCGTGCGCGGACCTGTTCGGCGTCCGGGTGAATCCCTTCTCCGAACAGATTTCGCATCTGCTCCTCGGTCACCTCCGCACCTGGGTCGATACCGAGTGCGGAAAGTCCGGTGCCGCGCCAGGTTCCGGGGGCTTCACCCTGTTCGTTGTAGTACTCGGCCAGCGAGGCGCGCCCGCGCGCGCTGGTGTCGTTGGCGGCTGTGTTTCGCAGGTAGTACTGATAGCCGTTGCCTGCGGCGACCTTGTGCATCGTCGCGACCATGCCTACATGAAGCTCCTACTACACTTCGTCATTCAAGAGGGTAACCCTTAAATATAGCCGAGAGCAACGATTTTCGAGTTGATACCGCCCCGAGATGCAAAATGTCTGATTGTTGAAAGGTGGGTGGATACGGGGCTGGGGTATGAGGTGAGGGGTGAGAATGTTTGCGCGGGTGGCGCATACAGCAGTTGGGGTGAGGGGGTGCGCAGTCGGTGGTAGCGATGCGCGTTGGGTGAGCACGTGTCGGCGAGGTGATGAAGTGAGTCCAGTGAACCCGGCGCGCCGGACGCGCGGGGCGCGACCCAACGGGCGCGCGGCCCGCACGACGAGAGGCCAGCGTCGGGGTCCAATCCGGATCACTCGGGCACTGTCGATCTTCGGGCATACTGGACTTGGGTAGGTACGACTGCTGCCGGGGACAGGTGCAGAAAGCGAGGAAAAAACTGCCATGTCACCCGACAGGAACGCCCGGAGGCACGTCCGGGGGTCCGATGTAGCTCGCCCGAGCGGACCCATCATCCCAGCCGACGACTGTAAAGCGTCGGCACCGCCGGGCGGTCCGCGAACCGAGGACTCGACAACCGACGATGGCGCGACGCGAGCGCCCCGGCCCCGCCCTGACTCGCGCACCAACACTCGAGGGCTGGCCTTGATCGGCCCGACAAGTGAGGCCACGCGTCGGATGGTCGCCGAAAGCCGTGCGAGGCAAGGGCTCACCCCCTACATCAACGACCCGTACGTGATCGAATCACTGGCGCTGTTCCTGCGTCACGCACTCGACACCCTCGACCGCGACGACGGGCGCGAGCACCGCTGACACGGCGCTCAGAACTCCCGCCACAAGATATCGACCGAGGATGTGTCGAAACGCCACGTCTTGCCGGTCTGATCGACCCACCTCGCGGCGTAGACACGAGCGGGCCGCACGGTCACCTTCTCGATCAGACGTGCGGCCGCCTCGTGCTGCCACCGCGAACACTTGCTTTCCCACGCCTTACGCAACTCGCCCGTTTCGCCGATGTCGGCCAAGACCGCCCGCGCTTGCGCGCTGCGCAACGAATCCTGTTCGGCACGAAGTTCTTTCAACGTCTGCTTCAGGCTGGCTATCGTGCGTTCGATCACACGCAAGTCGTAGTCGTCCCCGGCACCGGACAGAACGGCGGCGCGCTGGTCGGTCTCGGCGTCGAGATTGCCCGCGGTGACCTCGATCCGTTTCTGAAGCCCGGCGATGCGTTCGGCGTTATCGTTGCCGCGATCCAACCGGGCGATGATCTGCGGGTCCTCATACACCGCGATCACCGCCTGCGCGACATAGGTTTCCAGCGCGTCCGCGTCCCGGTATACCCGCCCGCACCCGCACTCCCGCTTCGCCGCGTCCCTGTGCTGGCAGCGGTAGCGGCGCTGGATCTCCTTGCTGCCGTCCTTGCGTTTGCGCACTTGGGTCGAACCGACCATCCACGAACCGCAGTCCTCGCCCGCGCGGTCGCTGGCCTCGGCCCACATCCCACCGCATCCCGCCAGCCCGGTCAGCCCGTATTCCCCGTTGCGCTGACGGGGCCGCTCCTTGTCTTCTGCGCGGCGGTGAGCCCGCAAACCGGCCCGCATCGCGTCATGCTCGGCGCGAGTGAAAACGGCGGGCCACTGGGCGCGATGACGGGTACCGGTGCGCGTATGCACACGAATGCCGTTGCCTTCCGGATTTTTCAAGCACTCGCAGCGTCGGCCGTGGGCGTCGGTGTGCTCACCCAAGTCATAGGCCACATACGCCTCCAGCAACAATTGGCGGGCCAACTGACCCACCCGCCACAACCCGCCGCCGGCCGTGGTGATCCCACGACGGTTCCAATCGGTGACGATCGTCGTCTGCGTTTCTCCGTTGATTACCCGGTCGCGTCCCTCGTGCAGCACCGCGACCTCGGACTCACGCAACGCATTGCGGTCCAAGACATCGGCCCCGGTCAGCGGATGCGCTCCGACCACACGCCCATAACCGAACCGGCGCGAACCACCCTGCATCACTCCCTTGGCGGCTTCCTCGCTCATTCGATCGAGCAGGTTTTCGGTGTTCACCTCTCGGTACTCGGCTGCCTCGGCGACCTTCACCATGAAGTTCTTACGCCCCGAGCCCGTGGTGAGGTCGTATTCGTCGTCCTTGACGAACAAGTACCGCACACCGTCATCGCGGCCGAGTTTCATCAACTCGTTGCCCAGGTCGTAGTCACGGGTCAACCGCGCCACATCACGAGCGAGCGCGGTCTTCGCGGGACCCGCCGTCACCAACCGAAGCAACTCACCCAATCCCGGCCGGTCCGCATCCGCACCCGACAGGTCGTTGTCACACATGATCCGCGCCAACGCCAACCCCTTGCGCTCGGCGTGAGCGACCTGGCTCTTGGCCTGCAACTGCACACCCTCGGCGCGGTCCTTCTCATCCCGCGAGATCCGAACATAGCCATACACCCACTCAGAGGGGTCGATCCTCGCTACCGAACCGGCAAGAGCCGCATTGACTTCCGCCAACCAACCAGGCTCGGCAAGGGTCCTCGTTCGGGTCATAGCTCCAGGATACGGATGTGGTGTATAGGTGACACGTCGCCGGCGTAAGCGTCGAATACATCACCCGGCTCGAACAAGGCCGCGACCGCCGTCCCTCACCGCAGGTGCTTTCCGCGCTCGCCGACGCGCTGCGCCTCGCCCCGAGCGAGCGAGTCCACCTGCACCGCCTCACCAAATCCGCCGACCTCGGCTTCAGCTGTATGGGCGGCGCTCAACCGCTGCGCGAGGTTCGTCCCGCCGTCCGCGCCATTCTCGACCGCCTCGAACCCGCGCCCGCGGTGGTCGTGAACAGACTCACCGAGGTGCTCGCGTACACGGCCGGCTACCACCGCGTGATGGCGCCGATCGGCCTGTTCGAGAGCGGTCCCGCGAACCTGGCTCGCTTCGCGTTCACCGATCCCCGCGCCCGCACGGCCTTCCCTGACTGGAGCCACGTCGCCGACCAAGAGGTCGCCACCCTCAAACATGGTCCGTTCCGCAAGGATCCGCACATCGCGGCGCTCGCCGACGAACTCACCGTCACCGTCGGCCCGGAATTCACCGACCGGGTCGAGACGGTGCCCAGCCTGCCCGCCGCCACCGGCATCACCCGGCTCGTCCACCCCGAGGCAGGCCCCCTTCGCCTGGCCTTCGAGATCCTCGACCTCTCAGCCGACGACGATCAACGGCTGATCGTCCACCTCCCCGCCGACGAATCCACCGCCACCGCCCTGGACAAGCTCACGGGTATCCGCCCCGGTGCTCTCCGCGCGGTCTAGCCGATAAGTCGATCAGCACGCTGCGCGGTAAACCCATCAAGTCGACCAGCACGCAGCGCGGTCAAGCCGACAGGTCGCCCCAGCACGCCGCGCGATCTGGCTGATAAGCACCCTTCACCACGCCACAGCAGCACACACGCGACGCCTCGACCCACGGCACCGCCCGCACGTTCGGGTCCCCCCCAATTCATCGATCCACGAACACAACCCATTCCAGCCGCACCACTGCTATCGCGGCTACGCCGAACCAGTAGGCTTGACCACCGTGCATCCTGACGTTTCCGCTGATCTCGCCGAACTCGACGCCACCCTCAAGACGGTCGAATCGGTCCTCGACATCGAGGAGCTGCGCCGACGTATCGACGAGCTCGAGCACCAAGCCGCAGATCCCGATTTGTGGAACGACCAGGATCACGCGCAGCAGGTGACGAGCGAGCTCTCGCATGCCCAGGGTGAGCTGCGCCGGGTGGAGGAATTGCGGCAGCGCCTCGACGACCTACCCGTGCTGTACGAACTGGCCGAGGGCGAAGAGGGCGAGTCGCGCGAGACTGCGCTCGCCGATGCCGACGCCGAGCGCGCCGCACTGCACGGTGACGTGGAGGCGATGGAGGTCCGCACCCTGCTCTCGGGCGAGTACGACAAGCGCGACGCGCTGGTCAACATCCGCTCCGGCGCCGGTGGCGTGGACGCCGCCGACTGGGCCGAGATGCTGATGCGCATGTACATCCGCTGGGCCGACCGGCACAAGTACTCCGTCGAGGTCTACGACACCTCCTACGCCGAAGAAGCCGGCATCAAGAGCGCCACCTTCGCGGTGAAGACGCCCTACGCCTACGGCACCCTCTCGGTCGAGATGGGCACGCACCGCCTGGTGCGGATCAGCCCGTTCGACAACCAAGGCCGCCGCCAGACCTCTTTCGCCGAGGTCGAGGTGCTGCCGGTGGTGGAGACCACCGACCACATCGAGATCCCCGAGGGCGAGATCCGGGTCGACGTGTACCGGTCCTCGGGCCCCGGCGGGCAGAGCGTCAACACCACCGACTCGGCGGTGCGCCTGACGCACATCCCGACCGGCATCGTCGTCACCTGCCAGAACGAGAAGTCGCAGCTGCAGAACAAGATCTCCGCCATGCGCGTGCTGCAGGCGAAGCTGCTGGAACGCAAGCGCCAGGAGGAGCGCGCCGAGATGGACGCGCTGAAGACCAACGAGGGTGCGTCCTGGGGCAACCAGATGCGCTCCTACGTGCTGCACCCGTACCAGATGGTCAAGGATCTGCGGACCAACTATGAGGTCAACAACCCGTCGGCGGTGCTCGACGGCGATATCGACGGCTTCATCGAATCGGGCATCCGCTGGCGCATGCGTGAGCAGCCGAGTTAATTGTTGCGGGTAGCGCAACAGCCGACGAGCAGTGCCGCTTGCGCGGAATGGTAGGACGTACGGCGGTAACCTGTCTGGCGTGCGTCCAGTTGGGAGTTCAGTCGAGGTGTTGACCATGTCACTCGCGACGACCTCGGAGACGACGAACTGGCTACGTTCCAATGGGCTCGAGATCGTACTGCTGATCCTCGGTGCCATCCTGTTCAGCCGGTTCGCCACCTTCATCAGAGATCGGATCACTCGCAAGATCGATGAGGGCTTCCAGGGCGGCGACGCGCTGGTGCGGACCGAGGCGGCCAAGCACCGGCACGCGCTGGCGCAGGTAGTCACCTGGGTGGTGCTGACCATTGTCTATGTGCTGGTCGGCATGGAGGTGCTGCGCAGGCTCGGCTTCGCGATCACCGGGCTGGTCGCCCCTGCGGCGGTGCTCGGCGCCGCTCTCGGTTTCGGCGCGCAGCGCATCGTGCAGGACATCCTGGCCGGGTTCTTCCTGATCACCGAACGCCAATACGGCTTCGGTGACGTAGTTCGCATCGCGGTGACTGGAGCCGCGGAGATGGCAGAGGGTACCGTCGAAGACGTCACGTTGCGGATCACCACACTGCGCAACTCCGACGGTGAAGTGATCACCGTGCCCAACGGCCAGATCGTGAAAGTGACGAATCTGTCGAAGGATTGGGCGCGCGCCGCGATCGACGTTCCGGTGTCCGCGAGCGCGGACATCACCAGGGTCAATGAGATCCTGCACGAGGTCGGTACAAGGGCGTACGAAGACCCTCGTCTCAAACCACTGCTACTCGACGAGCCCTCCGTGATGGGCGTCGAGGATTTGACCGTTGATCAAATGAACATCCGAATGGTTGCCCGCACATTGCCGGGCAAACAGTTCGAAGTCGGACGCGAACTGCGGGTACGAGTAGCCGCTGCGTTGCGCCGGGAGGGAATCAGTGAGACCACGTAGAACCATCACGCTCTTGAAGGAATCGGTGCGACCCACCACACTCCTGAAGGAATCCAGGCCACGGCGATCCACCGCGATCCTGATAGCCACCTGGGTCGCCACCTTCGTGCTGTACCTGGTGGTCAAGCCGGATCAACCGTATACGCCGCAGTCGAGCCTGAACACCGTTCCGGCAGCGGTGAATCCGGCCGTAGCGCCACGCTGAGCTCAGCGGACTCGCCGGGCGTCGGCGCTCGGCAACGCGGTGCGCACGGGGTTGCTGGTTACACTGGCTCCCCGTGATCACCATGCGGAACGTCACCAAGTCGTACAAGACCTCGACGCGACCCGCGCTGGACAACATCACCGTCGATGTGGGCAAGGGCGAGTTCGTCTTCATCATCGGACCGTCCGGCTCGGGCAAGTCCACCTTCATGCGACTGCTGCTCAAAGAGGAGAGCCCCACCGCGGGGCAGATCCAGGTCGCCGACTTCCGGGTCGACCGGCTGCCGGGCCGCAAGGTGCCCAAGCTGCGCCAGCGGATGGGATGCGTGTTCCAGGACTTCCGGCTGCTGCAGCAGAAGTCGGTGCACGACAACGTCGCGTTCGCGCTGGAGGTGATCGGCAAGCGACGCCAGTTCATCGAGCGCACCGTTCCCGAGGTGCTCGACATGGTGGGTCTCGGCGGCAAAGCCGATCGACTACCTTCCGAGCTTTCCGGTGGCGAGCAGCAGCGGGTGGCGATCGCCCGCGCCTTCGTGAACCGGCCGCTGGTCCTGCTGGCCGACGAACCGACCGGCAATCTCGATCCGGACACCAGCGGCGACATCATGATGCTGCTGGAGCGGATCAACCGGATCGGCACCACGGTGCTGATGGCCACCCATGACAACCACATCGTCGACGCCATGCGCAGGCGGGTGATCGAACTCGACCGCGGCCGCCTGGTGCGCGACGAGGCGACCGGCGTGTACGGGGTGGATCGCTGATGCGCGCGAGTTTCCTGTTCAGCGAGGTCTTCGCCGGCCTGCGGCGCAATGTCACGATGACCATCGCGATGATCCTGACCGTGGCGGTCTCGCTCACCATGCTCGGCGGCGGTCTGCTCGCGGTGCGGATCGCGGACAAGACCGAGCAGTACTTCTTGGATCGGCTGGAGGTGCGGCTGTATCTCACCGAGGACATTTCGGCGAACGACCCGGACTGCTCCCGCGATCCGTGTAAGACGCTGATGGCGGATCTGAAATCCACCAAGGACGTCGAATCCGTTCAGTACCTCAGCCGCGACGACGCCGTGCGCGAGGCCAAGGAGAAGACCTTCAAGGACCAGCCCGAGCTGGCCAAATACGTCAGCGAGACGCCGCTGCCCGCGTCGCTGCGGGTGAAGATGCGCAACGCGGAGCTGTATCCGTCGATCTACGAGAAGTTCTATCAGCGACCGGGCGTCGGCATGGTGCGCAACGACAAGGACATCGTGGACCGGCTGGTCAGCCTGTTCGACGGACTTCGCAATGCCGCGTTCGGCCTTGCCGTGCTGCAAGCCTTGGCCGCGTTGCTGCTGATCGCGAACATGGTGCAGATCGCCGCGTTCACCCGGCGCACCGAGGTCGGCATCATGCGGTTGGTGGGTGCGACCCGCTGGTATACCCAGCTGCCGTTCCTGCTGGAGGCGGTGGTCGCCGCGCTGGCCGGTTCGCTCGTCGCGGTGATCGGGCTACTCGTCGCGCGGCCGCTGGTGATCGATCGCGCCCTCGGGGATCTGTTCTCCAGCAAGGTCTTTCCGCGGATCACCGGCGACGATATCGCGATGGTCGCGCTGGTGATCGCGCCGGTGGGCATCGTCTTCGCCGCGCTGACCGCGTACGGGACGTTGCGGTATTACGTGCGCGAGTAGCGGAGGTACGACTCAGTGCGAGCCGGTCCAGGGTGCTGGGCCGGCTCGTGTTGTTTGCAGAGGTCGGCCTCCGTGGACACTTTTCGTGCCGCACAGCGGTTTTCCGGCAGTGCGGTGCCGAAAGTGTCCGCGTAGACCGGGATGGCAGGTCACTGGTCGGCAGGCATCGCATCCCTGATCGAGGCTCGCTGCACGGTCAGCAACGCGCGCTGCCGTTCGAGTTCGGCGATCTTGTCGTCCAGGTCGCTGTATCGGCTTTCGACGATCTGCACCGACTTGTCGCAGGATTGGATCCAGGCGCCGTGGTCCATCTCGCACGGCAGCAGGCCACGGATGTCCTCGGTGGATAGGCCTGCGGCCAGCATCGCTCTGATGCGACCCACCCGTTCGGGCGCATCGTCGGCATAGGACCGGTAGCCGAGCGAGTCCCGCTGCGGAGAGAGCAAGGCCTGCTCCTCGTAGTACCTGAGCAAGCGGGTGCTCACGGCGGTACGGCGCGCCAACTCTCCGATCAACATCGCTTCCTCCGTTTGCCTTCACACTGATGTCAATTCCTAACTTTGCTCCCATGACAGCAATTCCCCTGCAGACCACCGTCACCGGTTCCGGACCCGGCGTGGTCCTCGCGCACGGCGCGGGCGGCACCATCGACACCAACTTCGGCGCACTGATTCCCGCGCTGGCCGCGACGCACACCGTGGTCGCCTCCGACTATCCGGACGGCAATATCCAGCTCACCCTCGACGGACTCGCGGACGCACTGGTCGCGGCTGCGGTCGACGCCGGGGTCGAGCGGTTCACCGTGCTGGGGTATTCGCTCGGCAGCACGGTGGCGGTGCGCGCCGCGGTGCGTCATCCGGAGCGGGTGCGCGGACTGATCCTCGCCGCGGGATTCGCCAAGGCCGACAACCGTGCTCGCCTCGCCGTACAGATCTGGCAGGACCTGCTCGATCGTGGCGACAACGCGACCTTCTCCCGATTCACGCTCTCGCAGGCATTCAGCGCGGCGTTCCTCAATGCGTTGCCCGCCGACCAGGTCGACGAGTTCGTCCGCGCGGGCGTGACAACCATCCCCGGCGGCACCAGGCAACAGGCCAGTCTGGTCGAAACCGTCGACACGACCGGTGATCTGGGCCGGATTGCCGTGCCGACGCTGGTCGTCAATGCCACCGACGACCTGCTGATCGATCCGTCGAATTCGCGATTCCTCGCCGACACCATCCCCGGCGCGGAGTACACCGAGATCGCGGCGGGGCACGTTTTCATGGCTGAGCAACCCGAGCAGTGGGGCAAGATCGTCGAGGACTTCCTCGCCCGCCACCAGCTCTGATCCAGCGTGCCGAGCGGGACATGGCTGCGGCGTTCACCCAGTGTGGCCGCCGTCATGTCCCTGGCCGAGCGGGCGAGCCGGATGCTGTACCGATCGGCGCGCTCGATCGAGTGCCGCCGTCGTGCCGGTCGGCCGATAGTCAGCGAAGGATGCCCGTCGGCCCGAGTGGTCAGCGGCGGATGTTCGGGTTCGGACCGGCCCGGTCAGCCGAGGTGTTTGGCCTGCGGCCAGAGTTCCGACCAGGGCGCGCGCGGGTTTCGGCAGACGAAGAGGGGTTCGCCCTGCTCGTCGTTGTCGATATCCAGACCGTTGTCGATCTGGCCTGCCGGTTGGATGTCGGTGCAGAAGCGTGTCAGATAGTCGCGCTCGAGGCCGACGGTGAGCACCTCGGTGGCGGCGTCGCTCGGCGGGCCCCACCACCAGTAAGAGTTGTGGCCGGAGTGGGGTTTCGGCAGGTCGTAGGGTGCGCCGTAGCGTTCGATGGCACCGGCTTCGCCGTAGTTGGCGGTGAGGATCGCGACGTCGGGTCCGAGGCGGGCGCGCGCCTCGCCGACCTGCCTGGTGAACTCCGGCCAGCCGATCGTTTCGCCCGCGTCGTAGTTGACCGCGAGGATCGGAGTGTTCTTCAGCATCGAGACCGGCAGCACCGGCAGGAACAGTACCGCCGAGCCGATCGTGTTCACCGCTACCACGAAACCGACTGCCGCCCATCGTGTTCGGCGGCGACCCAGCCATGCCGCCACCGGCACCGCGCCTGCCGCGAGCAGGATCGGATACATCCCGCCCAGGTAGTACGCCTTTCCGCCGATCGCCAAGAACAGCACGAAAAGCAGGCCGTAGGCGACCACGAACGCCCGATACCGGACGTCCCGCGCCAGCCGCCACAATCCGAACGCCCACAGCGGCACCAATAACGGGCCCATCAGCCCGAATTGCAAGAGCACGAACATGATCGGCGTATCCGACGTGCCCGAGGACCCACCGGCGATTGCCCGGCCCATCTCCCACTGCGGCCAGCCATTACCTGCCTGCCACACCAGATACGGCAGCCAGATCAGCACGGCGATCCCGACGGCTATCGGAAACCACTTGGTGACGAACAGTTTTCGTGGGCCGAACAGCAGCAGCGACACCAAGAGCGCGAGCACCGGGAAGATCAACAGCAGCTTATTCTGCAGCCCGACGCCGACCACGAGGCCGATCACCAGCCACCACCGCGGCCCGCTGAGCCACCCGGCGACTCGACGGGCCTGCTCACCATTCGCACTCTCGGGAGGTCCGCCGATCTCCCGGATCAGCCGCAACACCATCAGCGTCACCACCGACCACGCAGCCAGGTCGAACACCGCCGTGCTCAGCATGTGCCCGACCCCCATGACGAACGCCGCGCTCGCCACCGCCGCGGCGGCCAACGCCTGCGCCGCCCGCCCGCCGCCGAGCTCGCGCGCCATCAGCCCGGCGCACACCACCACCAGGGTCGCCGCGAACACCGCGGGCAGCCGCAGCATCAATAACGAATCAGGATCGATCGCCGCCATGACCTTGGCGACCAGCGGCGTGAGTGGCGGCTGGTCGGGGTAACCCCAGGACAGGTGGCGACCCGCCGCAAGGAAGTACAGCTCGTCGCGGTGATACCCGTAGCGCGGGGCACATGCGATCAAAACAACGGCAAACAGCGCCGCGCCTATGGGCACCCGTTCAGCCTGGCACAGATAAGCGGCGTATGCTGCACCTCGACGCGGTTCTTACTCTGGAGTAAGATAGTCTTACTCAGGAGTAAGATAGCCGGGACAAGACCTCACCCCACCCACCCGAGAAAACAGGTGATGATGAGCACTCGAGACAGCGCAACGAAGCGAAGTCCAGACACGTCCGCAGTCGGCCTCAGCCACCCCAAGCGGGACTGGATGGGCGCGGCCATGCGGGTGATGACGACCATTACCGGGTCGGAGCTCGCCGAGAAGTACAACCTGCGCAAGCCGATCGAGCGAGTCACCTACGAGGGCACCAAGACCGGTTTCCGCACGCTCGGCGCCGCCACCCGCGCCTTCGCCAAGGTCACCGGCAACGGTCAGCCGAAGCGGCTCGCCCCGAACGAGTCCAAGAACAAGGACTTCTTCGACCTCACCCCCAGCGACGAGCAGCAGATGATCGTCGAGACGGTGCGGGACTTCGCCGCCGAGATCCTGCGCCCGGCCGCCTACGACGCCGATGCCGCCGCGAAGGCTCCGCGCGACCTGCTCGAGCGCGCCGCCGAGCTGGGCATCACCCTGATCAACGTCCCCGAGGAGCTCGAGGGCGCTGCCTCGGAGCGTGGCGCGGTGACCAATTCCCTGGTAGCCGAGGCGCTTTCGCACGGCGACATGGGTCTGGCGCTGCCGATCCTCGCGCCGAGCGGTGTCGCGGTCGCGCTGTCCCAGTGGGGCACCGACGCGCAGCAGAAGACCTATCTGCCCGCCTTCACCGGCGAGAACGTGCCGCAGGCCTCCGTGGTGATCAGCGAGCCGCGCGCCCTGTTCGACCCGTTCGCGTTGCAGACCAGGGCCGTTCGCTCGCCGAGCGGCTACCGGATCTCCGGCGTGAAGAGCCTGGTGCCCGCCGCCGCGGATGCCGAGCTGTTCTTGATCGCCGCCGAACTCGACGGTCGCCCTTCGCTTTTCATCGTGCCGTCGGATACCCCCGGCCTGGTGGTCGAGGCCGATCCGAGCATGGGTCTGCGGGCCGCCGGTCTCGGCAGGCTGCTGCTGGACAATGTCGCGGTCGGCACCGACGCCATCCTCGGTGACGGCGACGCCAAGCAGCGGGCCGAGGACTACGCCGACGCCGTGCGGCTGGCCCGCCTCGGCTGGGCTTCGCTCGCGGTCGGCACCGGCCAGGCCGTGCTGGACTACGTGATTCCTTACGTGAACGAGCGGGTGGCGTTCGGCGAGCCGATCTCGCACCGGCAGGCGGTCGCCTTCATGGTCGCCAACATCGCGATCGAGCTCGACGGCCTGCGGCTGGTGACCCTGCGTGGCGCGTCGCGCGCCGAACAGGGTCTGTCCTTCGCGCGCGAGGCGTCGCTGGCCCGAAAGCTGGCCACGGACAAGGGAATGCAGATCGGCTTGGACGGCGTGCAGCTGCTCGGCGGCCACGGCTTCACCAAGGAACACCCGGTCGAGCGCTGGTACCGCGACCTGCGGGGCATCGGCGTCGCCGAAGGTGTCGTGCTCATCTAACCGGCTCGTTCCTTACCTTCCAGGAGACTTCCCATGATCAACCTCGAACTCCCCAAGAAGCTGCGGGCCAGCGCGAACCAGGCCCACCAGGTCGCGACCGAGATCTTCCGGCCGATCTCGCGCAAGTACGACCTCGCCGAGCACGAGTACCCGGTCGAGCTGGACACCATGGCCGCCATGGTGGAAGGCCTCGCCGACTCCGGCACCCAGAAGATCGGCGGCGCCGCCGGTGGCCGCGAGGACGACAGCGAGTCGGACAACCACGCCACCGAGCTGCTCGGAAACTCCAACGGCGGCAACATGTCCGCGCTGTTGAACGCCTTGGAGACCTCCTGGGGTGACGTCGGCCTGATGCTCTCGATCCCCTACCAGGGGCTCGGCAACGCGGCCATCGCCGCCGTCGCCACCGACGAGCAGCTGAAGCGTTTCGGCAAGGTGTGGGCCTCGATGGCCATCACCGAGCCGTCGTTCGGTTCCGACTCCGCGGCCGTCAGCACCACCGCCGTGCTCGACGGCGACGAGTGGGTGCTCAACGGCGAGAAGATCTTCGTGACCGCGGGCCAGCGGTCCACCCACATCGTGGTGTGGGCGACCGTCGACAAGAGCCTGGGCCGCGCGGCGATCAAGTCGTTCGTCGTGCCGCGCGACGCTCCGGGTCTCTCGGTGGCCCGGCTCGAGCACAAGCTCGGCATCAAGGCCTCCGACACCGCCGTACTGCTGTTGCAGGACTGCCGGATTCCGAAGGACAACATCCTCGGTAGCCCGGAAGTCAACGTGGAGAAGGGTTTTGCCGGGGTCATGCAGACCTTCGACAACACCCGTCCGCTGGTCGCCGCGATGGCGGTCGGTGTCGCTCGCGCCGCGCTCGAAGAGCTGCGTGCCATCCTGACCGACGCCGGTGTCGAGATCTCCTACGACACCCCGCCGAACAACCAGCACGCCGCGGCGGCCGAATTCCTGCGCATGGAAGCCGATTACGAGTCCGCCTACCTACTGTCGCTGCGCGCCGCGTGGATGGCCGACAACAAGAAGCCGAACTCGCTCGAGGCCTCCATGTCCAAGGCCAAGGCCGGCCGCACCGGCACCGACGTCTCCCTCAAGGCCGTCGAACTCGCCGGCGCCATCGGCTACTCGCAGCGCACCCTGCTGGAGAAGTGGGGCCGCGACTCGAAGATCCTCGACATCTTCGAAGGGACACAACAGATCCAGCAGCTCATCGTGGCCCGCCGGGTGCTGGGCAAGACCAGCGCCGAGCTGAAGTAATAAGTCGTACAAGGGAAACCGGTGCGGGTCCGTTCGGCGGACGCGCACCGGTTTTCTGTTGCATCAGCAGCTGCGTCGTTCCAGGCCCGGGCCGTCAGTGGGCCGTCATCTGCCGAAGCCCCTGCTGACGCGTCGAGCTGGCTGGTTGCTGGCATGCGAGCGGGGTGGGTTGGTAGCATGGGGGCATCACGCGAGTGATGCCGAGCGGTAAGACCGCCGCGGTAACGGCGGCCCTACCTGGTGGGTTGGTTACCTAGCCTGCCAAACTCGGCGGACCAGGATGAGCGCCCCGGCGATTACGACAGCGCCTGTTACTACGATGCCGTAATCGACCGGGGCCTTGCTCTTCCTCCGGCGATGTTTCGCCATTCCCCACCACCTCCTCCCTGGGCGCGATGTCTGGACCGTGTCCATCGCCCCGCGGAAGGAAGTGCGCACCACAATACCCGCGCCTACCAACAACTTTCGGCCGCGCTCGAAACCATGTGCGAACGCGTTCATTTCACTTTGGCCCGCGTGATGACCACAAAAGACGGTGGTTGCAGTCGGGAACTTCGAGACTCGTATGCGTCTGGAACCCCCTGACCGGGGACCGACACGGCGGGGGCGGATAGTGGACCGGATCGGGGAACGCTGGCAACGTAACGGGCTACGTTTCTTGATCGACAAATTCAGCGGACGAATTTCTTTCGAGCTGTACCAGAGACCCTCGAGGAGCAACTGGATATGGAACGACTGAGCGTGACGCGTCGCCTTGCTACTGTCTTTGCCGCAACCGCGGTGGTAGCGAGTGTTTTTGCAGGTAATGCCGCGGCCGAGCCGGCGACCGTGGACTGGGCAAGTGCCGCACAGCAGCTGCGGGCGGCCGCTGCGGGTAACCCGGCGGCCGAGCAGGCGGTGGATCGCCTGGTGGCGTCGGGGCAGGTGAACAAGGCCGGAGAGGTGGCGCTGCCTGCGCAGCCGTTCCAGATTCCGGCGCAGTCGGACATCGGTCGCGGTGACGGGCCGGGTGTCTATGGTTCCGGCATCGCGCTCGGGATCGACGGATTCCGCTTCGGATTCTTCGGCGGACCGGGCACGATCGCGCCGAATCAGGCGGGTGCCAAGCTGGAAGTGCTGTGGATCAACCTGTCCAACGGGCGCAGCGGGACTGAGGTGCTCAACGAGCACCAGGACATCCCCGTGGACACCACCATCAGGACGCGGCAGCTCGACACCGGCGGCGGCATGATCGTGGCCGCGGTGTACGGCAGCCTGTGGCACCGCTGGTCGGTTCCGGTGAGCGACGCGAACCCAGACGGGTTCCAGTACCAGCGCGGCACCATCTCGGTGCCGTCGTTCGGCGCCGTCTACAACTGATCGACCCGACGTTTCGGCCCCCACGGCACGCTCCATGGGGGCCGAAAACATTCTCGCAGCACCCACGATCGACCTCTTGTCCGGAATTACGTAATTCCGTAGCTTCTGTGACGTGAGTCTGGAAGAGCGGGTTGCGGAACTCGAACGGCGGCTCGACGACATGGTGGCCGACGAGGACGGGAGCGAGGCGGGCGACCTCTGGGCGGTGACCCGCCTGCACGACCAGTTCGTCGCGGGTGACGAGCCGAACGGCGGTGTCCTGTTCGCCGGTTCGGCCCGGCTACCGACCGGCGAGCACTACGGCTGGCAGGCGACGTTCACCACCGGCGACCTCATCGAGGACGATTGGGCCGAGACCGCGGAATGCCTTGCCGCGCTGGGTAACCCGGTGCGCCTACGACTATTGCGCGAGATCATGGGTGGCCGAAGGACCGCGGCCGAACTCGTCGGACTGGAGGGCGTCGGCACCTCCGGGCAGGTCTATCACCATCTGCGCCAGCTGGCCGCCGTCGGCTGGTTGCACACCGCGGGCCGCGGACGTTTCGAGGTGCCCGCGGCCCGAGTGGTGCCACTACTCATCGCATTGGCCAGCGCACGACGCTGACCGCCGAGCCGGGCTCAGCAGCGATCGCCGCAGACGCACGGACCACCGGACTGACACCCGCACTGACAAGCCGGACCACACGTGCAATCCGGTGCAACAGCCGATCGAACAAGCTCGAGATTCATCATCGACGCAGCTCCATTCTTCCTTCGACTACCCCCTACCCGTATCGAACGCGCTCTGCGTGGCGCTGTCAAATAGCTCGCGGTCCGGACCCGAGACGGCGTGGTGATGTGATCCCCGACACCCCGCTGCTACGGTAGTGACCTGATACGCCGTTTCTATATCGCTAGGTCGAGTACCGACGCGAGTTTGCTGGTGGAGGTGTTCGACCATGAAGTTGGCGCACGCGCTGGAGACTGTCAAAGCGCTTGGGGTGCTCCGGTCCCGTGGGGTTTCCGACCCGCGCAAGCCGCTGGAGACCGTCAGGACGATCAAGGAATCCAAGATCTTCGGCCCCCAGGCCACCTTGATCCGGCATGCGGCGCGCATCACGCCGGACTCCCCCGGCCTGGCCGACGAGCGCGGTGAGCTGACCTACGGCGAGCTCGACAAGCAGTCGACCGCGATCGCGCGCGGGTTGCAGGCCGCCGGGATCACCGAGGGCACCGTCATCGGCGTGCTGGCCCGCGACCACCGCGGCCTCATCCTGTCGATGGTCGCCGCGGGCAAGCTCGGCGTGCGGGTGGCCCTGATGAACACCGGATTCGCCAAGCCGCAGTTCGCCGAGGTGTGCCAGCGCGAGAACGTCAAGGCAATGCTGCACGACAGCGAGTTCCTCGACCTGCTCGACGCGCTGCCCGCCGACCTGCCTCGCTTCCTCACCTGGGTCGACGAGGGCACCGACCTGCCCGAGGGCGCACAGACGCTCGACGATCTGGCGGCCGCCAATTCCACCGAGGAACTGCCCAAGCCTGCCAAGCCCGGCGGCTTCATCATCCTTACCAGCGGCACCACCGGCCTGCCGAAGGGCGCGACGCGCAGCAAGGTCTCGCCGCTGGCGACGGCGCAGTTCCTCGACCGAATCCCGTTCCCCTTCCAGGGCGCCCAGGTGATCGTGTCGCCGATCTTCCACAGCACCGGCTTCGGCACCGGGCTGGTCGGCATGGCCATGGGCAACAAGGTGGTGGTGCGCAGGCGGTTCGACGCGGAGGCCACGCTGCAGCTGATCGCCGATCACAAGGCGGAGTTGCTGGTCGCGGTGCCGACCATGCTGCACCGGATGACGGAACTGGACCCGGCGATCCGCGCCAAGTACGACATCTCGTCGCTGAAAGCCATCGTGCTCGCGGGCTCGGCGCTCTCGCCCGAGCTGACCATGAAGGCCACCAAGGTGTTCGGGCCGGTCCTGTACAACGTGTACGGCTCCACCGAGTGCTCGGTCGCCACGGTGGCCAACCCGGAGGAGCTCGCGCTGTCCCCCGGCACCGTGGGACGCCCGCCGATCACCTGCGAAGTGCGGCTCTACGACGACAACGACAAGCACGTGACCGCGACCAACACGACCGCGCGCATCTTCATCCGCAGCGGCACGCCGTTCGAGGGCTACACCGACGGCCGCAACAAGCAGATCATCGACGGCTTCATGTCCAGTGGTGATGTCGGCCACATCGACGAGCACGGCCTGCTCATGGTGGACGGCCGCGACGACGACATGATCGTCTCCGGCGGCGAGAACGTCTTCCCGCAGGAGGTGGAGAACCTGCTGCTGGAGCGGCCGGACATCTTCGACGCCGCGGTGGTCGGCGTGGACGACGCCGAATTCGGTAAGCGCCTAAGGGCTTTCGTCGTTCCCGAGCCGGGCCAGACGCCCGACGGCGAGGAGATCAAGGCCTACGTCAAGAACAATCTGGCCCGCTACAAGGTGCCGCGCGAGGTGATTTTCCTCGACGATCTGCCGCGCAACCCGACCGGCAAGCTGCTGCGCCGGGTGCTGGTGGAGTACGAGGTCAACGCCTGATCCGACGCGGGCGACACCGTTTGGTTACCCGGCGGTAGGTGCTGTTGAGATACGTGACACATCGGGTTACAGATGGTTGCTATTGTTAGCGGCAGCACTGGATCCCGAAGTTGCGGTCCGAACCACCCACCGGCTCAGCCCTGGGTGGGGCCGCCGGAAGGTTGTTGTCGAATGGTTGTCTCCTTCCCCGCGTTGAGTGGTACCGCCCGCAAGGCCGGCGTTCTCGCCTTGGGCGTCAACGTCATGGTCAAACGGCGGTTGTTCAATCCGCTCCGGCTCGATCACGCCGCGCGCTCGGCGTTCAACGTGGTCAAGTTCGGCCCGTTCGCGGGCGTCGCCATGCACGCCGCCCAGACCAGGCCCGAGGCGGGTGCCATCGTCGACGAGGCAGGCGAGCTGACCTTCGGCCAGCTGAACGAGCAGTCGAACGCGCTGGCTCGCGGCCTCGCCGCGCAGGGCATCGAACCCGGTGACGTGGTCGCGGTGCTGGCTCGCGACCATCGCGGCATGGTGCTGAGCCTGCTCGCGACCGGCAAGCTCGGCGTGCGCACGGTGCTGATGAACACCGGCTTCGCCAAGCCGCAGTTCGCCGACGTGGCCGCACGCGAGCAGGTGAAGGCGGTGCTGCACGACAGCGAGTTCATCGACCTGATGAGCGCCATTCCCGCTGAGATCCCGCGGGTGCTCACCTGGGTCGACGCGAAGGACAATGTCGACCCGTCGGCCGCGACCATCGAGTCGCTGTCGGCGGGCCGGTCCACCGATCCGCTGCCCGCACCCGCGAAGCCGGGCGGGATGGTCATTTTGACCAGCGGCACCACCGGCACCCCCAAGGGCGCGCCGCGCGACAAGGTGAGCCCGTTCGCCTCAGCTCAGTTCGTCGACCGGGTGCCGCTGCCGCACAACGGCACCATGATCATGGCCGCGCCGATCTTCCACGGCACCGGGCTGTCCCAGTTCACCATCGGCGTCGCCCTCGGTAACCGGGTCGTCTTCCAGCAGCGCCGGTTCGACCCGGAGCAGACGCTGGCCAACATCGTGAAGTACCAGGCCGATTCGCTGGTGGTGGTGCCGACCATGTTGCAGCGCATCCTCGACCTCGACCACGAGGTGCTGGCCAAATACGACCCGAGCACCATCAAGGTGATCTTCGCGGCGGGCTCGGCCATCGCGCCCGACGTCGTCACCCGCACCTTGGACTACTTCGGCGACACCCTCTACAACCTCTACGGCTCCACCGAATGCGCGGTCATGACCGTCGCCACCCCCGAGGACCTGCGCAAGGCGCCGACCACCGCGGGCAAGGCACCGGTCGGGATCCGGATCGTGCTGCTCGACGAGAACCGCAAGCCGATCACCCAGCCGAACGTCACCGGCACCATTTTCGTGGACAACGGTTTCGCGTTCACCGGATACACCGACGGCCGCACCAAAGAGGTGGTAGACGGCATGATGTCCAGCGGCGACGTCGGGCACTTCGACGCCGACGGGCTGCTGTTCATCGACGGCCGCGACGACGACATGATCGTCTCCGGTGGCGAGAACGTCTTCCCGCTCGAGGTGGAGAACCTGATCGCCGGGCGCGAGGACATCTTCGAGGCCGCCGTGGTCGGGGTGGACGACCGCGAATTCGGCAAGCGTCTGCGGGCGTTCGTCGTGCCCGGCCCGGACTCCAAGCGCGATCCGCAGGAGATCAAGGACTTCGTCAAGGCGAACCTGGCCCGCTACAAGGTGCCGCGCGAAGTGATCTTCCTGGACGAACTGCCCCGCAATGCCACCGGCAAGCTGCTGCGCAAGCCGCTGGTCGAGATGGACATCGAAGCTAGCTGAACCCCGGTGGTCCCGCACTCCCGGCCCGCACACCGTTAACTGAGCTCCCCACACGAATTCACAATCGAATTCGTGTGGGGACGACAGTGCGGGTGCAGCAGTGATCGCACGTAATCGGCATTTTCGGTTTCCCGCTGTTTTTCGGGCGTTTGTCGGCGGGGAAGATGCGCGCAATTGGTCGGCTACTATCAGCGCGTGAGTATCGAGTTCGGCCGGTCGACCGCGGGGCACCGCGGCGCCGTCGCGTGGGTGCGCGGTGGTTCGGCCGGGGCGATCTCGGGGACCATTTCCGTTGCGGCCCATGGCTGGGCGTCCGGGGGCATGTCGCCGGACAGCACGACGCTCGTCCTGCTGGCCGCGGCCGCCGCGGTGATCGGCGCGCTGGTGGCCGCGCTCGCACCGCTGCGTGACACCTCCGTCGGTCTGATCACCGCACTCGTGGCCGGGCAGTTGCTCGGCCACTTCACCATGGGGTTCAACTCCGGCCATCTGCACCACGGCGATGCCCAGCTGACGCCGACGATGCTCACCGCCCATGTGCTCGCGGCCATTGCCGCTGCACTCGTGATCCGCGGCGCGGAAACCGCCTATCGAAGCGGCACCGCCGTGCTTTTCCGAGTGCTGCGGTCGCCGCGCTCCGCGCCCGTGCTCGCGGACCCCGCGCCGCTGCGCACCACGCACCGCGACCGCGTCATCCTGCGCGTCCTCGCCGCCGCGTCGCTGCGGACCCGCGGTCCGCCACTTACGGTCAGCTGACCTCGACTCAGCACTTTTCACACGAAGACATCGCTTCGTCAGCATTCGTGTAGTCCCGTCGACACCGCTGCGGCACCGGTTCTTCCACCGTGCCGTCATCGCGAAGCACTGCCGCGCAACGAATATCGGCCCAGTGCTCGATATGCATCGCTCGCGCCGCCGACGCATGCCGTCTTCGACCATCGCAGAAGTCCCGACCGGACATCGCCGAACTTCGCCCGCACACCGGGTTTCCCGAGCTGCAGAAACGAAAAGACCGTGAGCACAACAGAAACCATTACTCCCGACGCCGAATTACCGCCGCCTCCCGAATCCGCGCCCGCGCGTAAGCCGGCGGCGCGAAACGGGCTGTACGCATTGGCCATGCGCCTGCATTTCTACGCGGGCATATTCGTCGCCCCGTTCATTCTCATCGCCGCCGTCACCGGCGCCCTCTACGCGATCTCCCCCACCCTCGAGTCGATCGTGTCGCGCGACCTGCTGACGGTCGAGGCGAGCGGTACACCGAAACCGCTGTCCGAACAGATCAGCGCCGCCGTCGCCACCCAGCCGCAGCTCGCGCTGGCCGCGGTCGCACCCGCGCCGGGCGCCGAGGACACCACCCGGGTGCTGTTCGACGACCCGTCGCTCGGCGAATCCGAGCGCCGCGCGGTGTTCGTCAACCCGTACACGGCCCAGCCGGTCGGTGACTCCGTCGTCTACGGCAGCTCCGGCGCACTGCCCTTGCGCACCTGGATCGACCGGTTGCACCGGGATCTGCACCTGGGCGAGCCGGGCCGCCTCTACAGCGAACTGGCCGCGTCCTGGCTGTGGGTGATCGCCTTGGCCGGCCTGATCGTGTGGATCCGCCGGGTGCGCACTCGGCGGAACCGGAACTCCGCAGGCTGGCTGTTCGCACCGGATCGTTCACAGAACGGCCGCGGCCGGACCGTGAATTGGCATGGCTCCGTGGGCATGTGGGTGCTGCCGATCATCCTGCTGTTGTCCGCGACCGGCATGACCTGGTCGACCTACGCCGGCGCCAACATCACCGAACTGCGTCAGCAACTGAGCTGGACCACCCCCGCGGTCACCACGACATTGCCGGGAAGCGTTGCGCCCAGCCATGATTCGGGCAGCGATCATCACGGTGGCCACCAGATGGCACCGATGCCGAGCAACCCGAGCGACCGGATCGCCGAGGTCGACCGGGTCGAGGCGACCGCACGCGCCAACGGCGTGAACCAGGCCGTCGAGATCACCATTCCCGCGCAGCCGGGTCAGGCGTTCGCGGTGAAGGAACGGCGGATGCCCGGCACGTACACGGTCGACGCGGTCGCGGTCGACGGCGCCACCGGTGCGGTCACCGATCGGCTCGCGTACGCCGACTGGCCGCTGATGGCCAAGCTCACCAACTGGGGCATCCAATTCCACATGGGATTGCTGTTCGGGTTGCTCAACCAGCTGCTGCTGCTCGCCGTCATGGTCGGGCTGATCACCGTGCTGGTGCGCGGCTACCTCATGTGGTGGCGCAGGCGCCCGACCCGTAGGACAGGACGGCCCGCGCTGGGCCGGGCTCCGCGACGGGGTGCGTTGCGCCGGACCTCACCATGGATCGCGGTACCGGTGGTGGCCGTGGCCCTGGTGGTCGGCTGGTTCGCCCCGCTGGTCGGGCTGAGCTTGCTCGCCTTCCTCGTGGTCGACGTGCTGGTGGGAGTCGCGGCAAGGGTGCGCGCCGCGTAACCCCGCAAGGGTTCCTCTCCGGATGAGGCGGTCCGGCTGGTCCAGTGGCCGGGCCGTCTCGACCGGAGAGGAACCCCGTGCACCCCGAGTGTGCTTGCGCTGTCGCGGAACTCGGGGTGCGGGTTCGGCGAGCGGAGTGTCGAGTGTCGGCGCATGGCATCTACCTCCATTTCATTGTTTCGATCGGTCAGCCGACGGTGACTAGCTGGAGAGCCTGGCGATGAACGCCCGCATATTGGCCAGCATCCGCTCGACCTTCTGCTCGGGGTTCAGGTTCTCCCGGTACCGGTTGCCCAGCGCCGGGGTCTTCTTGCCGCGCGTGTACAGCGAGCAGGCGAGATCGGTGCACATATAGGTGCCGATCGTGTTGCCCTTGCGTCCGGACGGGCCCGCTTTGGCCGCCGTCAGCAGGGAAACGCCGCTGCCGGTGTGCGTGGTCAGGCAGATCGAGCACATCTGGGCTCGACCCGTCCCGCCGGTTTCGTAGCGCAGCGCGACGCCGACCAGTTCGTCGTCGTCCTGCGGGATGACCAGATAGCACCGGCCCGGCAGCGACGGGTCGCTCCAGCCGAGGAAATCGAGGTCGTCCCACGGGCGCTCGTCGAGCTCCCGCGGCATCGGCAGCTTCTTGGCCTCGGTTTTGGAACAGTTGATGAACGACGACCTGATGTCGCGCTCGGTCACTGGTTTCATGGCGTTGTACTCCATTCCTTCTGATCGGTAACAAACCGCAGTGAGGTTACGGGGCGCGGCGGGCACCGAACAAACGCATTTCACTCGGACGTACCGGCTGGTCAGCTATGTGTGCAGAGGATCACCGGACTGGTCGGTTCGCACTGGGTGCGGCAGTGGGCCGCCGCGGTCTGTTTGTCACCGATCGCGCCGGGTATGCGCGGGATGTCCTGAGTCGCCACGACACAAGCGACCGAGAGAGTGCCCGCCCCGGCGAGGCTGCGGGGTCGGGCGACGAAAGGGGTACATGTGAGTACGTTGGCCGCCACAGTGGACGTCGAAGTCCCGGTACGCACCGCGTACAACCAGTGGACGCAATTCGAGACGTTCCCGCAATTCATGGAGGGCGTCGAAGAAGTGCGCCAACTCGATGACAAGCACACGCACTGGCGGATCCATGTCGGTCCGGCCACGCGTGAATTCGACGCCACCATTACCGAACAGCATCCCGATGAACGGGTCGCCTGGAAATCCGACAGCGGCCCCGAGCATGCGGGTGTCATCACGTTCCATCGCCTCAGCGATACCACCACCCGGGTGACTGCCCAGATGGAGGTCGATCCGGAGGGCTTCGTGGAACACGCCGCCGACAAGCTCGGCGTGCTGAAGCACCGCGTCAACGGAGATATGCAGCGCTTCAAGGAGTTCATCGAAAAACAAGGTCACGAGACCGGCGCCTGGCGCGGCGATATCCCGCGTCCGGACGCCTGACCGAAAGGCAGCCAGTCATGGCAACATTCCAGCCGAACACGGCAACCACCGAATGGACGCCCACCAGAATCGCCGCACTCGCCGTCGGCGCCGTCTTCTTGATAGTCGGTGTCCTCGGCTTCATTCCGGGCGTCACCACCGACTACGACACGATGACCTTCGCCGGGCACCACTCCGACGCCAAACTGCTTGGTGTATTCGAGGTTTCGGTGCTGCACAACATCGTGCACCTGCTGTTCGGCGTAGCCGGCCTGCTCGCCGCACGTACCTTCCAGGGCGCCCGCTGGTTCCTGCTCGGCGGCGGCGCCATCTATCTGGTGCTGTGGCTGTACGGCCTGATCATCGATAAGGGCAGCGCCGCCAACTTCGTCCCGGTCAACGACGCCGATAATTGGCTGCACCTCGGCCTCGGCCTCGGCATGGTCGCCCTCGGCGCCCTGCTGCCACGACTCGGCGCGCCGGGTCACCCGGGTCAGGGCAACCAGGCCTTCCGATAATCCCTGCGATACAACCGAATACGCTCTGCGCGAGCCCCGCCCGGGTAGTCCGGGCGGGGTTTCGCGGAGGTCAGGGCATTTCCGACGGCTCGTCCGGTAACTCCGCGGCGGGTGCCTTCTCCGGCACCGCGATCGGGCGCAAGACGACCCAGGCGATGAAGAGCAGGGACACCACGCCCATGCCGATCCCCGCCCAGAGATTCACATTGATGCCACCGGTTTTGGCGTCATCGGCGGCGGTATGGCTGACCAGTCCGGTGATGATCAGAATGACGCCGTAGCTGCCGAGTAGGGCGCCGACGATGGTGCGGATGTCGAAAAGCATGGCGGCTCCTTATCCGACAATGATGTTGAGAGCGATGACGAGCACCAGGGCGATGCCCGCGAGCAGCACCGGGCGCTGATACCAGGGCAGCGAGGCCTGCTCCGGATCGGTGCGCACTTCCTTCGGCGTCTCCGAGTAGACCAGGCCGACGAGCTCGGCGGCGGGCTTGGGCTGGGTCACCTGGGTGACCAGCACGCTGACCACGATGTCGACCGTGAACGCCACACCGGCGGCCACGAAACTCGACCCCTGGCCGGACAGGTGGAACACCTCCATCTGGTGCAGGATGAAAATCACCACGGCGGAACCGGTTCCGCAGACCAGACCCATCCAGCCCGCGGTCGGCGTCATCCGCTTCCAGAACATGCCGAGGATGAACGTCGCGAACAGCGGTGCGTTGAAGAAGCTGAACAGCGTCTGCAGGTAGTCCATCATGTTGCTGAAGCTCGACGCGATGAACGCGGTGAAGATCGCCGTCACGGTCGCGCCGACGGTGGCCCACCGGCCGATCGACAGGTAGTACCCGTCCGGGCGGTCCTTGCGCACGTACTGTTGCCACAGGTCGTAGCTGAACACGGTGTTGAACGCCGAGATATTGGCCGCCATACCGGCCATGAACGCCGCGAGCAGACCCGCGATGCCCACCCCGAGCAGGCCGTTAGGCAGCACGTCCTTCATCAGATACAGCAACGCCTGGTTGTAGGTGGTGTCACCGCTGAAGTCCGGATTCGCCGTCTTCGCCGCCTTGTACTCGCTCATCTGCGGCACCAGCACCGCGCTGATCATGCCGGGAATCACCACGATCAGCGGGATGAACATCTTCGGGTACGCGCCGATGATCGGGGTGCGCCGGGCCGCCGAGATGGAGTGTGTCGCCAACGCGCGCTGGACTTCGACGAAGTTGGTGGTCCAGTACCCGAAAGAGAGCACGAACCCGAGCCCGAACACGATGCCGAGCACCGAGAGCATGTTGTTGCCGAATCCGCTGAGCTCGTTGCCAGGCCACGAATCCAGTTGCGTCGCGCCGCCCGGCGACGCGGACACCTTCTCGCGCAAGCCGTCCCAGCCGCCGACCTTGTGCAGGCCGACCAGCGTGAGCGGCAGCAGCGCGGCCACGATCACGAAGAACTGCAGTACCTCGTTGTAGATTGCGGCCGACAGCCCGCCGAGGGTGATGTAGGACAGCACGATCACCGCCGCGATGACCACCGACAGCCACAGCGGCCAGCCGAGCAGCACATTCAGGATGGTGCCGAGCAGATACAGGTTGACGCCCGCGATCAGCACCTGGGCGATCGCGAAGCTGAGCGCGTTCACCAGGTGCGCGCCGGTGCCGAAGCGCCTGCGCATGAACTCCGGCACGCTGCGCACCTTGGAGCCGTAGTAGAACGGCATCATCACCACGCCGAGGAACAGCATGGCGGGGATCGCGCCGATCCAGAAGTAGTGGAAGGTGGGGAAACCGAATTGGGCGCCGTTGGCCGACATGCCCATGATCTCGACGGCACCGAGGTTCGCGGAGATGAACGCGAGACCGGTCACCCAGGCGGGCAGCGAACGCCCGGACAGGAAGAAGTCGATGCTGGACGAGACCCGCTGTCTGGCGAGTAAGCCGATGCCGAGGACGAACACGAAATATAAGGCGACCAGCGCGAAGTCGACCGGAGCCGCGTCCAGTCGCAACTCCGAAGCGTCTAAATAGGTCGATGCCATCGACTGCGGCTCGGCGGCGAGCAGCGCGGACGGCAGAACGGGTGAATCGACAAGCGGCACAGCGTCCCTCCTGGCGGTAAAACCGGGCGTCGAGCGAGATCCTTCGTGGTACGAGATCGTGCGTCTACGGGTACTGCGTGGCGCGCGCGACTCCCTCGTCGCCGGCCGAATGGTGTCGGCCGACACCTACTCTGCGTGATTGTGCCTCACTCGGGGGCCACAATCGTGGACAAAACCTGGGCGGTCGCTCAGTCGGCGCGGTGTGCGCCGGCCGCCGGGCCGACGACGAAGGTGCGGGGCTCGGCAAAGCCCGCGCGGGCGAACCGATTCCGCACGGCCGCCACCACGGCCTCGGTGCGTTCGCGATCGACCAGCGCGAGAACACTGCCGCCGAATCCGCCACCGACCATCCGCGCGCCGTGCGCCCCCGCCGCGAGCGCCGCGGCGACGGCGGCGTCCAGCTCGGGCGTCGACACCTCGAAATCGTCGCGCAGTGAGGCGTGTCCCTCGGTGAGAACCGGCCCGATGGCACGCGGATCGGCACCACTCCGCAATTTTTCGGCAACTGTCAACACCCGGGCGTTTTCGGTCACCACGTGTCGCGCCCGGCGGCGCAACACCACATCGGTGATCCGGGCGAGCGCGGCCACCGATTCGACGTCGCGCAGTGCGGGCACCCCGAGTTCCGCGGCGGCAGCTTCACATTGGAGGCGTCGCTCGCCGTAGCCACCGTCGACCAGTTCGTGCGGCTGGCCGGTGTCGATCACCAACAGCTCCAGTCCGAATCGTGTCAGATCGAACGGAATCTGTTCGTGCGCAACAGTATTCGTGTCCACATCGGCGGCCTCGGCGGCGAAGCGCCGCACGTCGAGGAACAGCGCGTGCCCCGCCGTGCAGAGGATCGAGGCCGACTGGTCCAGCAAACCGGTCGGCGCGCCGACATAACCGTTCTCCGCGGCACGGGCGAGGTCGATCAGCTCGCGATCGGTGACGGCGGGCGCGAACAGATCCCGCAGCGCGATGGCCACCGCACACGACAGTGCCGCGGACGACGACAGTCCGGCGCCGATCGGCACGGCGCCGTCCAACTCGAGCTCGACTCCGCTGATCCGGTGACCGCGCCGCACGAATTCGGCGACGACGCCGAGCGGGTACCGCGACCAGCCGGGCACCCCGTCCCGGCGTTTCGCGAGCTCGGCCACCGCGACCAGCACCGTCTCGTCCGGCCGCTGCCGGGAGACGACCCGCACCTGCCCGTCCGCGCGCGCCTGAGCCGCGCAACGCACCACCAGCGGCAGTGCGATGGGCAGCACGAAGCCGTCGTTGTAATCGGTGTGCTCACCGATGATGTTGACCCGCCCCGGTGCCACCCACGTCTGCACTTGCCCCTCGCTGTCTGTCGAGTCCGGTTGCCCTGGCCCACGTTACGAGACACGCCGCACGAGCACTGCTTTCGGCCGCCGCAGGTGCGCGATTCGTGTTCCATGATGCACAGTCGAAACACCGAACAGGCTCAGATCCGCTCAAGCCTGGAAGTCCTGGAGTTACCCCCATGAACGACCTGCGCATCACCATCGAAACCAAGATCCCGGACGACCAGATAGCGATATTCCACCGCCTTTACGAGGAGTCGTTCGCCCCACTCCGCACCAAGTCGATGGTCCGGCAGGTGCTGCATCGCGACGAATTCTGTGCGGAAATGGTCGACCCCAGAGTCGACAAACACGTGGTATGGAACGATTCCGGCGAGCCGATCGGGCTCACTACCCTCTCCAAACACCTCGACACCGTGCCGTGGATCAGTCCGGAGTATTTCAGCGCCCGATATCCGGAACACGCCGCACGCGACGCGATCTATTACGTCGGTTTCACCCTTGTTGCGCCAAGTGCGCGACAAGGACCGGCTTTTCGTGCCATGATCGAGTCAGTTGTCCAGGTTCTGGTTGCTGACCGTGCCGCGGTCGGTTGGGACATTTGCTCGTACAACAACACTCGGTCCTGGTTCACCGAAGGCGTGCTGACGGTGCTCGACACACAGGCGAACCTCGAGGTAGCGGTGGAGGATTCCCAGACCTACTACCGGGCTTGGTTCACAGGGGATGGAGCGACCAAGGGGGGCTGATGGCAGTCAGCGCACAGCGGCAGTCGGAGCGGCGATACCTGCTCCGAACACGGTGGTACGCACTGCTTCTCGGAGGCAGCGCGGCCATGATCGCGCTCCACCTGTGGGTCGATTCCCCGCTGCTGTCGTATCTCACGCTGACCGCCATCCTGGCGGGCACGCTGACCATGATCGGCTTCGGCCTCTGGACGCACCGGCCCGCCCGCCCCCTGCCCTGGTATCTGCTGTCGGCCTCGGCCGTGCTGTCCGCGACGGGGATGGCGTTGCGCGAGGCCGACCACTGGCTCAACGACGCGTTCACCCTGCTCGGGTACCTGACCGTGGGCCTCGCCGCGCTGATCTGGCTGCGCCCGCGCCAGACTCGCGGCAATCACGACCTACTGCTGGACTCCGGGCTGATCGGGCTCGGCGCGCTGCTCGCTTCCTGGACTTTTCTCATCTCGCCGATCCTCCAGTCGCACGACACGGTGCTGAAGACGATGGTGGCGGCGACCTATCCGGTGCTGGACGCGCTTTTGCTGACGCTGGTCGCGCATTCGGTGGCCACCTCGACCCGCTCGGAAACCTCGCTGGATCTGATCCACCTCGGGCTGATCGCGGCACTGCTCGGCGATCTGGCCGACAACATGACGGCGGCGGGCACCGCGGCGATCAGCCGCGAGATCCAGGTGGCGCCGCTGCTGGCGGCGTACGCGATCGTCGGTGTCGCGGCACTGCATCCGACGATGACGAGTCTGGGGACGCCGCGGGAGATTCATCCACACCACTCGCGTCAGCGCGCCAGCTTCATCGCGGTCGCGTTGATCGTGGCCTCGCTGGTGCCGGTCGTCGGCTCCTCGCTGGACCCGCTGAACCGAGTGGTGGTGTCGTCGCTGTTCGCACTGCTGCTCATCGGGGTGCTGGTCCGCAGCGAGCGCGCCATCGTGCGCAGCTCCCGCAGCGAGCGGCGCGCGCAATATCAGGCCGACCACGACGTGCTCACCGGGTTGTTGAATCGATCGGCGTTGCTACGCGCGCTGAACCGCAACAGCGAGCGCTGGGCGGAACAGCCGCTGTGTCTGCTGTTCATCGACCTGGACGGCTTCAAGATGGTCAACGACAGCTACGGGCACGCGGTCGGCGACGAGCTGATCGCGAACGCGGCCTCGCGAATTCGCCGGGTGGTGCTGCGCGAGGATGTGGTCGCGCGCTACGGCGGCGACGAATTCGTGGTGCTGTCCCCGCTCGACCGGCAGCAGGCCGCGACGCTCGCCGAGCAGCTGCTCGGCGCGTTCGTCCGGCCGTTCGATCTGAGCGCGGGCGAGATCCCGATCACCGCGAGCATCGGCATCGCCTGCGGCAGCCCGCGCAGCGCCGAATCGACCGTCTACGACCTCATCCGGGATGCGGATTCGGCCATGTATCACGCGAAGGAATACTCGCTCGGCTACGCGTTCCACGACGACGCGCGGCACGCGCCCGACTCCGCTGTGCGACACATGACGAACGACCCGGCGCGGCACGCCGCCACCGAGCCGGGCCGGCGGATCTGGCGCGCGAGCCCCAGGTCCACCAGCACCGCGGTCTGAGCTAGTCGACCAGTTCGTCGAGCAGGCGCTTGGCGGCCTCCAGCTCGGCCTGTAACTGCTGCACCTTGGCCTCCTGCGCCTCGCGGGCCGCATCGAGGATGCCGGCCACCACATCGGCCACCTCGGGGTGCAGGATCTTGGCGGCCTGCGCCACGGCCGAACTCGGCACCGCGAGCCCGCGCACGGCGCGCTTCTTGCCGCTGACCACGTCGACGGACCATTCGCCGTCGGCGGTGCCGGTCAGGGTGACGGTGACTTCCGCCGTCTTCGCCTTCGGCCGGGCGGGAGCCTTGGCAGCCTTCGCCGGGGCCGGGGTGGACTTCGCGGCGGGCTTGCCCGCACCGCCGTCCTGATCCTCGGATTCCGGCGTGCTCGCAACGGGTTTCGGGGCGACCGGTGGCGGCGTGACAGAACTGGGGGTGGGTGGTGTCGCAGTGCTCGTCAAGGTCGACGGCTGGGTCACGGGTGATTCCTTCCTGGTTGTCGACTTCGGCTGGGCAGTGGAAACAGGCGCCGCCCCGCGAGGCGGCTTGGTCAACGTCACTTCTGTCGGAGAAAAGGACAGTACATCCTTCGATCCGGTGGGCCGGACCTGCAGGAAGTCTCCGTCGGCCGGGTCGCCGAGGGAGATCACCTTTCCCGACCGTCCTTCCGGCACGCCCACCGCGGCGGCGGTGAACCACACCATGGGCGGTCGGCCACCGGCGATATCCGTGGCGATCCGCTGAATCTCGCTGTCCGACAATGGCTTGGGCTTGGTTTTAGGCGACGGCATGGTGACTCCGAGCAATATTCGTGGATGGCTGCGTGCACAGATGATGCCGCACCGCACCGACAGATTCGCAGGCCGCTACGAAATCGAGTCCCAGAACACGATTCTCGCGGGGCCAGCGAATATCGAGCTACGGCCGTATCCGGCGCCCGGATCGCCGGTTCGCTCAGTCGCCGTCGAGCGGCGCGCGCAACGCCGGGAACCAAATATCGGTGAGCACCTCGGCCGCGCGTTCGGCGGAGACGTTGATGGTGCCCTGCACCGCCCAGCGGGTGAAAAAGCGCTCCAGTTGGGCGACAAGCAGTTCCACCCGCAGCCGCGCCTCGTCGGCGCGTTCGGCGGGCCAGCGGGCGAGATACGAGGTCATCGCATTGGGTAGCGCCAGGATGCCGTTGCGGGCGATCTCCCGGAATTCCGGCTCCAGCGCGGTGGCCTCGTCCCAGGCGGGCAGCAGGTCCTTGTATTCGTGGAACCAGTCGATGGCCCTGGTCACCCAGGCGACGAACTCGGCGCGCGAGCCGGTGTCGAGCACCCGGTCCAGATCCTCGTAGAAGTGCAGGGCGCTGGGCGCGGTGCTCTGCTCGGCGATCGCGCGCAGTATCTCCAACTTGCTGGTGAAGTGCAGATAGAAGGTGGCCCGGCTGCACCCGACCGCCGCGACGATGTCGTCGACCCGCACCGCCGCGTAGCCGCGCGTGCTGAACAGCTCCTTGGCCCCGGCCAGCAGCCGGGTCCTGGTCTGCTGCTTCTGCTCGTCCCGCAGGCTGCCGCCCGCCGGCGTCGGGTTCGTGTGCAACGGCTACCCCTTGTCGGTCGAAAGTTGTGCTGACGTGCGACTTTCGCTGGAGCAAGTCTACTGATGCCCGTGCCGTCCCCGGCCTTCACTAGACAATACGTCATTCACTAGACACGCTGTCTAGCCAGTGTTACGTTGTTGCCTACGTCACCCCCGAAGCCGCAGGGCTACGGACGGTTTCGGCGCCGGGCGCGCCACCGCTGGTGACTCCCTCCCAGCACGAGGACAAGTGAATTGACTCGAACCGATCTGCCCCGGGTCTGCGTCATCGGCGCGGGCCCCTCCGGGATCACCGCCGCGAAACGCCTGCAGGACTTCGGCATTCCCTTCGAGGTGTTCGAAGCCTCGGACGAGGTCGGCGGCAACTGGTACTTCAAGAATCCCAACGGAATGTCGGCCTGCTACCAGTCACTACACATCGACACCAGTAAGTTCCGCCTGGCATTCGAGGACTATCCCGCGCCCGAGGGCTGGCCGGATTTCCCGCACCATTCGCAGCTGTTCCAGTACTTCAAGGATTACGTCGACCATTTCGGCTTCCGGGACAAAATCCGGTTCAACAGCAAGGTCACCGCGGCCGAGCGGCAGGCGGACGGCCGCTGGCTGGTCACCGCGAACGACGGCCGCACCCGCGACTACGACGCGCTGATCGTCTGCAACGGTCACCACTGGGATCCGCGCATGCCCGACTACCCCGGCGAATTCGACGGCGTACTCCTGCACAGCCACGCTTACAACGATCCGTTCGATCCGGTGGATATGCGCGGCAAGAAGGTCGTTGTCGTCGGCATGGGCAACTCCGGACTGGATATCGCCTCGGAACTGTCGCAGCGCTTCGTCGCGGCGAAGCTCACCGTCTCCGCCCGGCGCGGGGTGTGGGTGCTGCCGAAGTACGTGCACGGCAAGGTCGGCGACAAGCAGAGTGTGCCCGCCTGGATTCCGCGCAAGGTCAGCTTGAAACTCAAGCAGCGCTTCGTTCGTAAATTCCGCGGTGACATGGAGTTCTATGGGCTGCCGAAGCCCGATCACGCACCGTTCGAGGCGCATCCGTCGGCCAGCGAGGAGTTCCTGCACCGCGCCGGCTGCGGCGATATCGCGTTCAAGCCCGCCATCACGGCGCTGGAGGGCCCGCGGGTGCGCTTCGCCGACGGCAGCACCGAGGAGGTGGACGTGATCGTCTGCGCCACCGGCTATCACATCAGCTTCCCGTTCTTCGCGGATCCGAACCTGGTGCCGGACGAGCAGAACCGCATGCCGCTGTTCCAGCAGATGATGAAACCGGGAGTGGACAACCTGTTCTATCTAGGCCTGGCGCAGCCGCTGCCGACGCTGGTGAACTTCGCCGAGCAGCAGAGCAAGCTGGTCGCCGCCTACCTGACCGGCAAGTACCTGCCGCCCGCCGAAGCGGAGATGCACGAGGCGATCCGTGCGGCGGAGCAGCGCCGGACCGGGCGCTACTACGACTCGCCGCGGCACACGATCCAGCTCGAGTTCGAGCCGTACGTGCGCGACCTGAACAAGGAAATGGCAAGGGGCGCAAAGCGTGCCGCAGCCGAGGGTTACGCGCTACCGGTTCCTGCCCGCGCACTCGAGCACGCGTGAACGAGCGACGATGACTACTTCGGGTTTTTGTGCTGATCAATTCGCGAACGTACGTACAGAATTAGCGAACCAGCTGGCCGCGGGCGAGGAGCTCGGCGCGGCGATCTGCGTGACGGTCGACGGCGAGCCGGTGGTCGATATCTGGGGCGGGCACCGCGATATCGAGCGCACCGTGCCGTGGACCGAGGACACGCTGGTCAATGTCTTCTCGATCAGCAAGACGATGACCGCGCTGTCCGCCCTGCTGCTCGTCGATCGCGGCGAGCTGGATGTGCGGCAGCGGGTCGCGCACTACTGGCCGGAGTTCGCGGCGAACGGCAAGGGCGACATCGAGATTCGGCAACTGCTCGGGCACACCTCCGGGGTCTCCGGCTGGGAGCGACCGATCGAGCTGGCCGACATCTACGACACCGAGGCGGCCAGTGCGCGGCTCGCGGCGCAGGCGCCATGGTGGACACCAGGCACCGCGTCCGGCTATCACGCGCTCAACTACGGGCACCTGGTCGGCGAGGTGATCCGCCGGATCACCGGCCGCGGCCTCGGGCAGTTCTTCGCCGAAGAACTCGCCGAACCGCTGGGCGCCGACTTCCATATCGGCACCGCCCCCGAACACCATCACCGGATCGCGCCGCTGGTACCGCCGCCGATGCTGGAGTTCGACATGGCCTCGCTCGATCAGACGAGCATCCTGGTCAAGACCCTCACCAGTCCGCTGCTCGATTTCCAGGAGGCCAACAGCGCCGCCTGGCGGCAGGCCGAGATCGGCGCGGTGAACGGCCACGGCAATGCCCGTTCGGTGGCCCGGATCCAGTCGCTGGTCTCCGCAGGTGGCACGGTGAACGGTCGAAAGATGCTGTCGGAGAAGACGATCGATCTGATCTTCGAGCAGCAGTCCGACGGTCCCGATCTGGCGCTGCTGCTGCCGCTGCGCTTCGGCCTCGGTTACGGGCTGCCGCAGCGGCAGACCGCACCGGAGGTGCCCGACGGCCGGGTCTGCTGGTGGGCCGGGCTCGGCGGCGCCATCGTCGTCAACGACCTCGATCGCCGAATCACCTTCGCCTACACCATGAACAAGATGGCGCCGGGACTGATCGGCTCCGCTCGCGCCGACGCCTACCTGCGCGCGGTCTTCACCGCGGTGGATGCCGGGGTCGGGGCGTGATGCGGGCACTGCAACTCACCGAGCCGGGAGTGCTGGAGCTGCGCGAGGTTCCGGTCCCCGAGATCGGCCCGACCGAGCTGTTGCTGCGGGTGGGCGCGGCCGGAATCTGCCACTCCGATCTGCATGTCCTGCACATCCCGTTCCGGCTGCGCGACGAGCCACTGACCCTCGGGCACGAGGTCGCGGGCACCATCGAGGCGGTCGGCGCCGAGGTCGACGGCCGCACCGCCGGTGAACGCGGCATCGTCTACCTGTGCTGGTCGTGCGGCACGTGCCGGGAATGCGTGTCCGGCAACGAGAATGTCTGCCTGGCCGCGGGCCGCACCGCGATGCCGCCGTGTCCCGGCCTCGGTCCGGACGGTGGCATGGCCGAGTACATCCGCATTCCGGCAAGCTCTTTCGTGCCGGTCGGTGACCTCGACTTCCGCCAGGCCGCGCCGCTCGCCGATGCCGCGCTGTCCAGCTATCACGCGATTCGTGGTGCCCGCGAACACCTTCGGCCCGGCTCGGTCGCGGTGGTGATCGGCATCGGCGGTCTCGGTCATGTCGCGGTACAGATCCTCGCCGCGACCAGCGCGACCCGGGTGATCGCGGTCGATGTCGCCGCGGACAAGCTCGCCTTGGCCGCCCGGTGCGGCGCGGCCGAGGGCCTGCTCGCGGACGCCGACACCGCCCGCCACATTCTCGACCGCACCGACGGTCGCGGCGCCGACGCGGTCTTCGACTTCGTCGGCGTCGATCAGACGGCCACGCTCGCCGTGGAATCGGTGGCACCGAACGGCGCGTACCGGATGATCGGCCTCGGCGGCGGTGCACCGGAGCTCACCGCGGGCCCCGCCGGTGGGCCGGGCTGGCCCTGGGGCGCGTCGGTCCGAAAGTCCTACGGCGGCACCAAATCCGACTTGATCGAGTCCGTCGCCCTGGCCCGCTCGGGCAAGCTCACGGTCGAGATCGAGCAATACGACCTGGCGGCCGGCCGCGAGGCGCTCGACCGGCTGGAGCGCGGCCTGGTCACCGGCCGCGCGGTATTGGTTCCGTAGACGAGGAAGTGCGGTAAATGACAAAGCCTTTCGATCAGCAGGCCTTCGCGGCGGCCGCGGCGGCCCGATTGACCGGGCCCGGTGGCCGATTCGAGATGGTGGTCGAGGACGTACTCGGCGCACCGCTGCCGGTGCTGCGGCACCGCGACAAGTCGCTCGGCGACTTGCTCGCGGCGTCGACCGCCTGGGGTGCGCGCGACTATCTCGTCACCGAGGACCGCAGGATGTCGTTCGCCGAGCACGCGGCGGCGGTCGGTGCGCTGGCCACCGCGTTGCGCGACCGCTACGGCATCCGAAAGGGCGACCGCATCGGCATTCTGGCCGCCAACACCCCCGAGTGGGTCGTCACGTTCTGGGCGGCGCAATGCCTCGGTGCGATCGCAGTGGGCTACAACGCCTGGTGGACGACCCGCGAAATCGCCTACGGTGTCGAACACACCAAGCCCGCCGCGCTCGTCGTCGACGCGAAACGCGCGGCACTGGTGGCGGAGCTGGATATTCGAGTGCCGGTGCTCACCATGGAAGACGAGTTGCCCAGGCTGATCGCCGAATTCGACGGCAGCGAACTCCCGAGCACGGAGGTAGCCGAGGACGACCCGGCGGTCATCCTGTACACGAGCGGCACCAGCGGAAGGCCGAAGGGCGCGGTGCATTCGCATCGAAACGTGGTGGCGGTCATCGGTTATCACCTGTTCAACGACGCGATGGTCGCCGAGTTCACCGGCGCGACCGAACCGCCGAGCGGCCGGCGGTTCCTGCTCACCTCCCCGCTGTTCCACATCGCCAGCCTGCACAACCTGGTGGTGCCCCGGCTGGTGACCGGCGATACCGCCGTGCTCTACCAGGGTTCGTTCGACGCGGATCGGGTGCTGCGCCTCATCGAACGCGAGCGCATCACCAACTGGGGCGCCATGCCGACCATGGCCACCCGGCTGCTCGACCAGGATCTGTCCCGCTACGACCTGTCCTCGCTGGCCTCCTTCTCACTGAATTCGGCGCCGTCCTCGGCCGCGCTGCAACACCAACTGCGCGAACAACTTCCGGTGGCACGGACCGCGCTGGTCACCAGCTACGGGCTCACCGAGTGCAGCACCGCGGCGACTCTGGCCAGTCCGGCCGAACTCGCGGCGTTCCCGGATACGGTGGGCCGCCCCGTCATCGGGGCCACCGTGCAGGTCCGCGACAGCGCGGGCAATCCCGTACCGGACGGCACCGAAGGCGAGATCTGCCTGCGCAGCCCCTACGTGATGCTGGGCTACTGGGACGACGAGGCGGCGACCGCGGCCGCCGTCACCGAGGACCGCTGGCTGCGCACCGGCGATATCGGCGTGCTCACCGAGGGCAGGCTGCGATTGTCCGGCCGACGTTCGGATCTCATCCTGCGCGGCGGCGAGAACGTCTACCCCACCGAGATCGAGCAGTGCCTCGAGGAGCACCCGGCCGTGCGCGAATGCGCGGTCATCGGGGTGCCCGACGCCGATCTCGGCCAGGCGGTCGCGGCGTTGGTTGTGCTCGAAAGCCCCTCGGCGGCAACCGAAGAGGAGCTGCGCACGTTTGCCGCGGCACGGATCGCCTACTACAAAGTGCCCGCCCGGTGGCGCCTGACCAGCACGGCACTACCGCGCAATGCGACGGGGAAGGTCGTTCGCACCGGCATCGAAGTGTGAAGGAGTCGCCGGACAGGCCGTCCACGACCCCGTAAAATCGGGCACGGATCGGGCATTGCCGCTCGGCCGCTCGCAAGGAGTCACTGTGGACGTTTTCGAGCATCTGGGCAGGGCTGTCGCCTTCGATCGGGCCGGTAGCGGCACGCCGGTGGTCTTCCTGCACAACGCGGGCACCCAGCGCCGTATCTGGGACGACCAGGTGACGGTGCTGCGGCGCGACCACCAGGTATTCGCGCTCGACCTCCCCGGCTACGGCGAGTCCGAGCAACCCGCGGACGGCTACCGCCTCGCCGACTACGTGCACATGCTCGGCGCCTTCCTGGACGCCCACCGCCTCACCGACGTGGTGTTCGTCGGCAACTGTCTCGGCAGCGCCACCGCGCTGAGCTACACGATGGCGCATCCGGAACGGGTACGGGCGCTCGTCTTGATCAACCCGCTGACCTGGGACACGGTCAGCTCCGGTCAGTCGGCGGCGCTCGCCTGGGCGGATGCCCGGCTGCCGCTGGGACCGCTGGCCCGCAGGCTCGCGCTGCCCGGCCGCGCCGTGTCGATGATCGTGGCCAATCAGCTCGGCACCCGCGGCAAGCGGCAGCGGCTGCAGGATGCGCCGCGACTGCGCGCGCACTGGTCCGATCGGGGCCGGTTGTTCGCCCTGCACGGCCTGGTCCAGGACTTCCCGGCCTATGCCGCCTTCGATCGGTTCGACCCGCCGCCGGACTTCCCGCCCATCTGCACGCTCTGGGGGAAGCAGAACCGCATTCTCTCGGCCCGCGCAGGCGCCCGCCTCAATCGCAGGCTGCACGTCCACAGGGCGGTCGAGCTGCCCGACTGCGGGCACCTGCCGATGATGGAGGACCCGGAGCGGGTCACCGCGGTCATCACCGAATTCCTGGCGACGACCGGCCGGGCCACAGTCCCGAAGGCCGTCGGCGGGTCCTGAGCGCTGCCCTACAGCGGCCCTGCGGTCGGATACAGCTCGGTGAAGCTGTCCGAGCGCACACCGCAACCAGCGCACTCGAATTCGACGCCGAGGGTGAGCAGCCAGTGGATACGGGTGTGACATGTATCGCACATGAAGTCGACACCCTCGACGTGGCAGCAGCCGCGTTTGCGAATGAACCATTCGGCGCGATGTCGGCAGGGCACGGTATCGAAGCGGAAGGTGCAGCCGGGCGCGGCGGGCAGCGGGGCCACGATGGCCTCGAAAGTCGTTGGGGCCGTGGCGGATTTCATCGGCGGTACCTTCCGGCGGACAGCTGAGCGACGACATGCGGATCCCCTCGGATCCACACCCAGTGATCGTTCGCTCAATATTTGCTGTTACGCGGTGTAGATTCGACGTCCGATACGCCCGTTACTCCCCGTCCACCGGGTTTGATGCGACACCTTCCGGGAACCCGGTCGAATAGAGCCGTCGAGGAAAGGGATCCGTCATGTTGTTACGCCGACTTGCCCGCCCGCTTTTGGCCACTGTCTTTGTCGTGGAGGGTGTCGATACGTTGCGACGCCCGGAATCACGAGTCAAGGCGGCGACCGAGCTGGTGCAGCGAGGCCAGCGTCAGCTGCCCGAGCAATACGCCGCGAAGCTGCCGAGCGATCCGGGAACCGTCGTACGGATCAATGCGGGCGCACAGGTAGCCGGTGGTGTGCTGCTGGCCCTCGGCAAGGCGCCACGCCTGGCCGCGCTGGTCCTCGCGGCCACCGTCGTCCCGGCCACGGTCACCGAACAGGACTTCTGGAACGAGCCGGACCCGGCGCAGAAGGCGACCAAGCGCAAGGCGTTCCTCAAGGATCTCGGGTTGCTCGGCGGGCTGATGATCGCGGCCGCCGACACCGAGGGCAAGCCCTCGCTCGGCTGGCGTGGCAAGCGGGCCGCCCGTGATGCGGCGGCGACGGTCACCGCGGCCCTGCCGTTCACCGGATCCTCCGACGGCGCGACCAGCGAGCTGCTGAAGCGCCGTGCCCACGAGGTCGCCGCCGCGGCAGGCAGTCTCGGCAGCGCCGCGGCCGCCAAGGGTTCCGAGCTCGCCGAGACCGTGCACCAGCACGGCCCCGAATGGGCTTCTGCGGCAAAGGAACACGCGGCTCCGCTGGCCGAGACGGCCAAGGAGCGCGGCGCGGAACTCGCCGATGTCGCCAAGCATCGCGGCGCGGAACTCGCCGACGTGGCCAAGCACCGCGGCGCCGAATGGGCCGAACTCGCCAAGGAACGCGGACCCAAGTGGGCCGAGTTCGCTCGCGAACGCGGCGCCGAACTGGCCGAGCTGGCCAGGGAGCGTGGCGCGGAGCTGGCCGACGTGGCGAAGCATCGCGGTGCGGAGTGGGCGGAGCTGGCCAGGGAGCGCGGGGTGGAGTACGCGGATGTTGCCAGGGAGCGCGCCGCCGAGCTGGCGGACACCGCGCGCGACCGTGGCCCGGAGCTTGCCGACACCGCTCGCAAGCGCGGCGGCCGGTTTGCCGAGACCGCTCGGCATCGGGTCGAGAAGAGGCTGCACTAGGCAGCACCAGGCCGAAAGCTAGGCCGTCTCTTCGTATCCCGCGGAGCTGTCGGCCAGCGCGGCGTCCAGCGACCGCACTCGATGGAAGCTGGGCGCCAGGCCGGTCACCTCCAGCGCGCGATCGACACAGCGCGCCTCGGTGATCAACACCATTCGGCGCCTGGTCTTTTCGGCCTGGGTCTGCGCGTCCACCAGCACCCGCAGGCCAGCCGCGCCGAGGAAGGTGACCGGCGAGAGGTCCAGCACGACCATGGCGGCTCCGTCACCGAACAGTCGACGGAGCTGATCTCGGAAACTGGGCGCGGTGCCCAGATCGATCTCGCCGACCACCAGCATCACGGCGATGTCGCGGCGCGGACGGCACACCGAAAAACGAAGAACTTCAGTAACTTCCAGCACCGAACGGTCCGGGGGCGGGCCGGAGAACCGCTCGTTGTTATTGAGGGACATTTGCCGACTCCTCGGTCTGTCACCACTCGGGACAGACCTGTCTTCCTAGTGAAGCATGGCCCGACAGGTCTGTACAGCGTTAGGGTTATACCGTGATGGCAAGCGACGACGTGGTTGTCGGTGCCCGCGAACGGATCCTGTCCGCCGCCTACGAGCTGTTCACTCGGCGTGGCATCCGAGACGTCGGCGTCGACGAGGTGATCGCCAGGGCCGGCATCGCGAAAGCGACGCTGTACCGGCACTTTCACACCAAGGACGAGCTGGTCCTCGCGGTGCTGGCCCGCCGCGAACTGCTGTGGACCTTCGGTCTGATCGAGCAACGGTCTCGCGGACTCGGCAGCACCGCGGAGGAACGACTGCTCGCCATCTTCGACGTGCTCGACGACTGGTTCGGCACCGACGGCTTCGAGGCGTGCACGTTCATCAATGTGCTGCTGGAGATGGGGCCGCAGCACCCGGCCGGACGGGCGAGCATCGACCACCTGAACAACATTCGCGGCGTTGTCCGGTCCCGCGCCGAAGAGGCGGGGTTGCGTGACCCCGACGACTTCGCCAGGTCCTGGCACATCCTGATGAAGGGTTCGATCGTGTCCGCCACCGAGGGCGACCGGTACGCAGCCCGACGTGCCCAAGCGATGGCACGGACCCTCATCGACAGTCACCGCGTCGAGCCTGCGGCCTGACCCACTGGGCTCGGCGTCGGCCCAGCAATCGGTCACACAGAGTGTCGGCTAGCTCACAGCCGACGAGGTGCCCGGGAACTACAGGGCGTAGTTGGCCGACTACGTGGTTATGCAGCGAACAGCCATGCGGATCAGCCCGCAGGGAGATTTCGGTGTGGTGGTCGAGGACTTCGACCCCACCTCGCCCGACGATGTCCGCGCGGTCAAGCGCGCCGTGTACCGCGAGCGGATCGCGGTGATCAAGGGCATCGAGCTCGACCCGCACCAATTCGTCGCGCTGGCAAGCAGTTTCGGCGATCCGGTGCGCTACTACGAGCCGATCTACCACCACCCGGATGTGCCCGAGGTGTTCGTGTCGTCCAATGTCGACACCGGCCGGCAGCGGGTGGGCGTGCCCAAGACCGGGAAGTTCTGGCATTCGGACTATCAGTTCATGGCGCGGCCGTTCGACCTGACGTTCACCCACACTCAGGTCGTGCCCACGCACAGTCGAGGTACCTACTTCATCGACCTGGCCCGCGCCTACCGCGACCTCAGCCCCGACCTGCGCAGGGCCGTCGCCGGTACGGTCGCGACGCACAGCGTCCGCCGATACTTCAAGATCCGGCCGAGCGATGTCTACCGGCCCGTCTCCGAGTTGCTCGCCGAGATCGAGCGGAAGACGCCGCCGGTGACGCTGCCGACGGTGCACGCGCACCCGCACACCGGGGAGCCCGTCGTGTACGTCAGCGAAGGTCTCACCGAATCCATCACCGCGGCCGACGGCACCGACCGGCCCGACCTGCTGCACGAATTGCTCTTCGCCACCGGGCAACTCGATGACACCTTCGAGCATCCGGCGATCCGGCTACAGACCTTCGAACGCGGCGACCTGCTCATCTGGGACAACCGCAGCCTCGTGCACCGGGCGTTGCACAACACCACCTGCGAGCCCGCGGTGTCGCATCGGGTCACCGTGTACGACGACGAAGGCATCCCGGCGTGACCGCGGAGGTGTTCGCCAACGATCCGTTGCTGCTGTCGGAGGTACTGCGCTGTTACAAGCCGCACTGCCGTTATCTGCGCGAGCTGACGGTCGAGGCGCGGGGCGAACGAGCAACGGCCACCGGCGCTTTCGAGATCGCCGAGTCCTGCTACATCGACGCGACCGGTCACCTCAACTCGGTCGAGGTGAACATCTGTTACAACCAGATGCTCTACCAGACCATCGCGGTGCTGGTGCGTCATCGCGTCGGTCCGCTGTTCGGCGGCTGGACCATGGAGGACTACTGGCGGCGCCAGCTGCCCGGCATCCTGATCACCAGGCTCGACAGCGAGTACCGGCGGCCGATCGATCCGCGGCGGTTCTACGGGGAGTTCGTCCTCGCCGGTAGCCAGGAACGCGTCAGCTCGATCGATAGTGCGCCGTTCACCTCGTTGGACACGTGGTTTCGGTGCTGGGACGACGCAGGGGGACGCTGCGCGGGCACGGTCCGGTTGGCCATCGTCGACGTGGAACAAACACTCGACGCGGCGCAATCCGCACTGGGCGCTGTGCATTCGTCGCAGGGAACGGCGCAACCGTCGATGGGCGCGGTGCGATGAGCGCACCCACGGTGTCTTCGATCCTCGCCGAGCACGCGCGCAATCGCCCGGACACCCTTGCGATCGCCTGCGCTGGAAGCGGGCTCGACTACGCACAGCTGCGCGCCGACAGCATCCGACTGGCCCGCGCCTTGCGTGCCGCGGACATCGATAAGGGCAGCCGGGTGGCGTATCTCGGCCAGGAGTCCGTCTACTACTACGCGCTGTTCTTCGCCTGCGCGCGGCTCGGCGCGGTGCTGGTGCCGATCAACTTCCGGCTGACCGCGCCGGAGGTCGAGCACATCATCCGGGACTCGGGCAGCGCGCTGGTGCTGGTCGACGCCGATACCGCCGACATCGCGAGATCCGCCGCGCCGCAGGTGCGCTCGGTCCGCATGGACGGCGACGAGTTCGCCGGATGGCTGGCCGGTGTCGCCGACCCGGATCTCGGCGAACGTCCATCGGGTCGCGACGACGCGGTGATCCAGCTGTACACCAGCGGCACCACCGGGCTGCCCAAAGGCGTTGTGCTGGCGCAACGTAGCTTCTTCGCCATCGCGGAGGCACTCGAGCAGGCCGGGCTGGACTGGATCGACTTCCGCGACGGAGACCGCAATCTCATCGGTATCCCCGGCTTCCACGTCGGTGGCATCTGGTGGGCCATGCAGGGTTTCGCGGCGGGCATCACCAATGTGGCGATGCCCCGGTTCGACAGCACCACCGCGGTGGCGATCATCGAGGAAGCCCGGATCACCACCCTGTGCGTCGTCCCGTCCATGCTGCGGCTGATCCTCGGCGAACCGCGGGTGACGCCGGAGGCCGTCGGGTCGGTGCGCAAGGTCGTCTACGGCGGGTCGCCGATTTCGGAGACGCTGCTGCGGGAAGCGTTGGAGCTCTTCGGCGCCGAGTTCGCGCAGATCTACGGGCTCACCGAAACCGGTAACACCGCGATCTGCCTGCCACCCGCGGAGCATGTGGCGGGCAATCCGCGGTTGGCCGCCGCGGGCCGGCCGTATCCCAGTGTGTCCGTGCAGATCATCGACGCGTCCGGTGCACAGCGGCCGCCCGGCGAGGTGGGAGAAATCTGCCTGCGCTCGCCCGCCGCCATGCTGGGCTACTGGAACCTGCCTGAGGCGACTGCGGAAACCCTGATCGACGGCTGGATCCACACCGGTGACGCCGGATACGTCGATGCCGACGGCTACCTGTATATCCGAGACCGCCTGAAGGACATGATCATTGTGGGCGGCGAGAACATCTATCCCGCCGAAATCGAGAACGCCCTGGCCCGGCATCCCGCCGTGGCCGACTCGGCGGTGATCGGTGTGCCGGACGACATCCTCGGTGAATCGGTGCACGCGTTCGTCGCGTGCCGGCCCGGTGCGCAGGTTCGGGTGCGCGAGCTGATGACGTTCTGCCGGGAGCAGCTGGCGTGGTTCAAGATTCCGGTGCGCTTCGAGTTCGTCGACCGCATTCCGCGCAATCCCAGCGGCAAGATCCTGCGCTGGCAGCTGCGCGACCGGTTCTGGGCCGACCGGGACAGACAGGTCAACTGAGCGCGATGCAACCACTCACCTACGACAGCGTGCGCGCGGACATCGCCGATCTGCTCTATCTCGAACCGCACGAATTGGGCGACACCGACGATCTGTTCGCCGCCGGGCTCGATTCGGTGCGGTTGATCGGCTTGATCGAGCGGTGGAAGTCCCGCGGCGCCGCAGCGGCTTTCGTGGACCTGGCCGAGAACCCCACCCTCGCCGCCTGGTGGTCGCTACTCGCACCACGGTCCGCGCCGTGAGCGCGCGTGCCCGAGCAATCGATGGAGCCGATGGGGCCGTGGGTTCGGCCGCGCGACCGTTGACCGCCGCGCAGCTCGGCGTCTGGCTCGGCCAACAGCTCGATCCGGCCTCAGCGGTCTTCAATATTGCCGAGTACTTGGACATTTCGGGCCCAGTGGTGGTCGAGGAGTTGGCTGCCGCGATTCACGCGGCGGTCGATGAGGCTGCGGCGCTGCACATTCGGTTCGTCGAGGACGGCCCTCGGCAGATCGCGGAATCACCCGACTGGGCTGTTCAGGTGGTAGATGTTTCGGGCGAGCCGGATCCGCTGCGCGCAGCACTCGAGCTGATGGATCGGGATGTCTCGCAGCCGGTGAACCTGACGGACGATGTGCTCTTCGCACACAGCGTGTTCAGGCTCGATGCGCGGCGGACGCTCTGGTATCACCGGGTGCACCACATCCTGCTCGATGGCTACGGCATGGCCCTGATCGCGCGTCGGGTTGCCGAGCTGTACACCGCGTCGGTGGCCGGAACATCGCCACCGCCTTACGCGTTCGGGGATTGGGATGCGGTGCTGGCGGCCGATCTCGCGTACGCGGACTCCGCCGAGCTCGACCGCGATCGCACATTCTGGCTCGACTATCTCCGCGATCGTCCGGCCCCGGTGACCTTGTCCGGTGCCGCACCGCGTACGACCTCCGCTGCGGGCCGGACACTTCGAGAGTTCACCACGCTCGATTCCGAGCTCGTCGCACTGCTGCGGAGCGTCGCACAGGCCGCGCGTGCCAATTGGACCGACGTGTTCACCGCGGCGGTCGCCGCTTACCTGCACCGGATGACCGGCGCCGAGCAGGTGTGTCTCGCGCTCCCGGTGATGTTGCGTACCGGGACGCCCGCGTTGCGGGTGCCGTGCATGACGCTCAACGGTGTCGCGCTGTGGACCGATTTCGTGGCGGACCCGACGCTGACCGAGCTGAGCGGCCAGGTCGCGCGCCAGCTGGTCCGCAGCCGCCGCCATCAGCGTTACCGCAGCGAGCAGGTGCGCCGCGACCTCGGTCTGGTCGGCAGCGACCGCAGCATGTACGGCCCGTCGGTCAACATCATGCTGTTCGACTACGACCTGCGCTTCGGTGCATGCACCAGCACGGTCCGCAATGTCACCGCGGGCATGATCGACGACCTGGTCTTCAACCTCTACGACCGGATGGATGGCGCCGGGCCGACGCTGTATCTCGACGGCCATCCGAGCTCGTACACGGCGGCGGAGCTGGCCACGCATCTCCAGCGCTTCACGACGTTTCTCCGCCGCACCCTAGCGGTCCCCGATCTACCCCTCGCTGCGGTCGATCTGTTTCTACCTGGGGAACGAGAGTGGTTGCGTGCCAACAGCAGCGGTCCCGAACGTGCTCTGCACGACAGCACCGTGCACGACTTGCTGACCGCCCAGGTCGCCCGCACCCCGACGGCTACGGCGCTCGTGGCCACCGGTGCCGACGGCGTACGGCAGACGCTCACATATGCCGAACTCGGCAGTCGGACAAGACTATTGAGTTCAGCACTAACCGCAGCGGGTACTCGTCCTGGTCATGCCGTGGCGGTACTGCTTCCCCGCACCAGCGACGCGATTGCCGCGCTGTTCGCCGTACTCGCCTGCGGTGCAACCTATGTCCCGCTCGATTCCGGACAGCCGGACGCACGATTGGCACTGCTCCTGGAGGGCCTGGTCAAGGGGATCGAGCTCAGTGCCATCGTGACCACGACCGCGCTGGCCCCGAAGATCCCTGCCGCACTACGCGACCGAGCCGTCGTGCTGGATGGCGGTGGCCTACCGGTAGTTCCGCACGCCCATCCCCCGCTCCGCCTGCATCCCGAGCACCCTGCCTGGGTGATCCACACGTCGGGCACCACCGGAACTCCCAAGGCCGTGGTGATTTCACACGGCTCGGTGGTGAACCTGTACCACCACCATCGCGAGCACCTCATCGAGCCCGCCGTGGCGGCGCGAGGTGGGCGGCGGATGCGGGCGGCGCTCACCGCATCGCTGACCTTCGACACCGCGTGGGAAGGGTTGCTCTGGCTGCTCGCGGGACACGAGCTGCATCTCATCGATGACGACCTACGCCGCGACCCCGACCGCCTGGTGCGCTACATCAGAGCGGAGCGCATCGACTTCCTCGATGTCACACCGACGTTCGCGCGCGAGCTGCTGGCTGCCGGGCTCTACACCGGAGCCCATCGCCCAGAGGTATTGGCGCTCGGCGGTGAAGCGGCCGATCCGGCTTTGTGGACCGCACTACGCGCCGAGCCGGGCATCTCGGTTTACAACCTGTACGGCCCAACGGAATGCACCGTCGATGCCACCTGGACCCTCGCCGCACACACCACACCATCCATCGGGACCGCAATCACCAACGGCCGCTGCCACGTCCTGGATCGACACCTGCGGCCGGTACCGCCTGGGGTCGTCGGCGAGCTGTACGTCGGCGGAACGCCGGTCGGGCAGCGTTATCTCGGTGCGCCTGCCGCAACGGCGACTCGATTCATAGCCGACCCGTTCGACGCGAACGGCAGTCGTCTCTACCGCACCGGCGATCTGGTGCGGTGGCACACCGACGGCCATCTGGAGTATCTGGGCCGCGGCGACAACCAGATGTCGTTGCGCGGCTATCGCATCGAGGTCGGCGAGGTGGAGGCCGCGCTGATCGCCCACCCGCAGGTCGACGCGGCCGCAGTGCGAATCCACAGCGAAGTCCTTGTCGCGTATGTGGTGCCCACGCCCGGCGCGGGTGCGCCCGAAGCGCAGCACCTCCGCACACACCTGGCCGGCCGGCTACCCGACTACATGGTGCCGTCGGTGTACCTCTCGCTGGATCGCCTGCCGCACACCACGAACGGAAAGCTGGATCGAGCCGCCCTGCCCGCACCGCCGGACGCCGAACCCACCGACCGAGCCCCGCGCACGCCCACCGAACGCGCGCTGGCCCGATTGTTCGCCGAGGCGCTCGAGGTCGAGTCGGTCGGCATCGATGACGATTTCTTCGCACGTGGCGGGCATTCGTTGCGTGCGGCGAGGGTGCTCAACGGTGTCCGGGAGGCCTTCGGAGTGCGGTGGGACCTGCGCACCATGTTCGACACACCCACTGTGGCCGGGCTCGCCGAACGCCTCGAATCCGGCCGGGACCACGGGCCGACGTGGACGGCAGCGGATCTCGAGGCAGACGCCCGGCTCGATGACACCATCCGTGCGACGGCCGAGCCACGGACGCAGCCGCACACCGTGTTGCTGACCGGCGCGACCGGATTCCTGGGCGCGTTCTTGCTCGCCGCCCTGCTCGAGCGGACCGACTTTCAGATCTACTGCCTGGTCCGCGCAGACGATGATGCCGCGGCACTACGTCGCATCGAATCGGGTTGCACCCGTTACGGTCTCGAATTCCCGCCTGGAAGCCGGGTCACGGCCATCGCAGGGGACCTCGCCCTCCCCCGGCTCGGCCTGTCGCCGACGCGCTACCAACAGCTGGCCGACACCGTCGATGTGATCGTCCACAATGGCGCCCGAGTCCACCACTTCGAGCCGTACTCCCGACTTCGCCCGGCGAATGTCGAAGGCACCGAACGCATTCTGCGACTCGCGACCACCGGCACGACCAAACCGGTCCACTTCGTGTCCTCCGTCGACACCGCCTTCGCCGTCGACGGCAACCCACCGATCCTCCGCGAAGACCGACGGGCGGCCGCGATGTCGTTGCCGCACAACGGATATGTCGCGAGCAAGTGGGTAGCGGAGGGTCTGGTGTACGCCGCCGCCGACCGCGGCGTCCCGGTCACGGTGCACCGGCCCGGCCGCATCGGCGGCCACTCGGTAACCGGCGTTTCCGGCCGGGACGACGCGTTCTGGAGCCTGATCCGCGCGATGGTCGTGCTCGCGGCCGTCCCGGACGAGAGCTATGACACAGGCACCGTCGACCTGGTGCCGGTGGACTGGGTCGCCGCTGCCATCACCCACCTTGTCGCCCACCGGCCGACCGCCCCCACCTACCACCTGACCAGCCGCCGCCCGCTGACATTCGCCACCGTCGTCGACGCACTGCGTGACCGCGGCTACCCGATCGCCGCAATCCCCGCCCCGATCTGGCACGCCCGGTTGACCGGTATGGCGGACCAGGCGGCCGCGCGAGACGACCATGCGCTGACCATCGCCCGCGCGCACGCCACGCACCTGACTTCCCCCGGCGCCGCCGTCAGCTACGGGCATGACAACGCCGCCGCCACACTCGATCCCGCACTCCCACAACCAGATCCCACCGCAGCACTGCTCGCCGGGATCGACTACCTGATCGACACCCGTTTCCTTCCGCCGCCACCGGCTGTGGCGGCGCAACGATCGAAGAGGCACCCATGCTGATGAAACGCGCGCTGCTGCTGGCACTCGCGGCAAGCACCCTCGCCGTCACCGGCTGCACGACCACGGTCACCGACGCGGCGGACAACAGGCCGTCCGCGGCGACCACCGAGGGTGTCACCAAATACCCGGTGGCCCTGGACAATTGCGGCAAGACCTACACCTTCACCGAGGCACCGAAGCGCGTCGTCGTGATGAACGGTGGTTCCGTCGGCGAGGTATCCGCGCTGCTCGCGCTGGGTGTCGCCGACCGGGTGGTGGCCAATGCCCAGTCCTACGGCGCCTCCGACGTACCGGGCCGGGCCGCCGCGATCGACGCGTTGCCGACCGGTCAGATCACCCCGAACAGCCTCCAGGACATCCCCCGCGAGGCGATGCTGAACCAGCACCCCGACCTGGTGATATCCACCGGCGGTGGCGGTTTCGCCGCCGACCAGGGTTTCGCGACCCGTGACGAGCTGGCCGCCGCGGGCGCCAATACCTATGTGCCCCGCGCGAACTGCGGCGTGACCGGTGCCGTCACCGGCACGCCGACGATCGAGGACAGCTACGCGCTGCTCCGCGACCTCGGCACCATCTTCGACGTGCCCGGCCGGGCCGAACGGCTGATCGCCGACTCGAAGCGTGCGATCGCCGAGACGGCGGGCCTCGTTGCCGGACAACCCAAAAAGAACGTGCTGCTCGTCTTCCCCGGCATGGGCATGGGCGATTCCTCGGACTTCTCCGCCATCGCGGCGGGCGGTATCTGGAACGACGTGATCGGCAAGGCGGGCGGCGTGAACCCGTTCGATCGCGACGACGGCACGACGTTCGTGACGATCAGCAAAGAGCAACTCGCGGTGACGCCCATCGACGGGCTCGTCGTGGTCAACTACCGCAGCCCCGATATCGACGCGGTCGCCGAACGCATACTCGCACAGTTCCCGCAATGGGCGGCCGCACGGACCGAAAACTATGCGGTGCTGTCGGATTCGATCTACCTCGGCCCGAGCAACGACATCGCGGTGCGGCGCATCGCGACACTGGTGCACCCCGAGCAGTTCCGATGACCCGCACCACCACCCGTGCCCCGTTGGCGACGACACCGCTGCCGATCGTGCTCGCGATCTCGGCCGCAGTGCTGCTCGCCGTGATGCTGCTGTCGATCGCCGCGGGCTCGGTCACCGTCTCGGTTGCCGACACCGGCCGGGTGATCCTGGCCCATTTGTCCGGCAAGACACCGGATGTCGGCTTCACCGTCGACCAGATCGTCTGGCACTACCGACTCCCCCGGGTGATCCTGGCCGCACTCTGCGGCTGCGGTCTCGCGGTGGCGGGCGTGATTCTGCAAGCGCTGGTGAACAATCCGCTGGCCGACCCGTATGTGCTCGGGTTGTCCTCGGGCGCTTCGCTCGGCGCGGTGACCGTCATCGTCACGACCGGTGGCGTGCTCGGCGGTGTCGGGGTGAGCGCCGCGGCCTTCTGCGGCGCGGTCGCGACCATCGCGGTGGTGTTCCTGCTCGGCCAGCAACGCGGCACCCTGGTGCCCACCCGGCTGGTGCTGGCCGGTGTCGCGGTCGGCTACCTCCTGCTCGCCGCCACCAACTACCTGCAATTGCGCGCCACACCGAACGAGCTACGGGCGGTGATGTTCTGGACGATGGGTAGTGTCGCCGGAGCGAGCTGGGAGCGGCTCTGGCCGGTCACCGTGGTGGTGCTGGTGACCGTGGCCGTTGTGCTCGCCTTCGGCCGCAGGCTCAATGTGCTGGGCACCGGTGACGAACAGGCCACCGCGCTCGGTGTCGATGTGCGCACGCTCCGCATCATCCTGCTGGTGCTGGCCTCGCTGCTGACTGGCGTGCTGATCGCGGTGGCCGGCGGTATCGGCTTCGTCGGCTTGATGATTCCGCATCTGGTCCGGCTCGGCTTCGGCCTGGACCATCGACGGGTGCTGCCGCTGTCCGCCCTGATCGGGGCCGCGTATCTGGTTGCGGTAGACCTGCTTTCGCGGACCGTCGACGCGCCCAACGAGTTGCCGCTCGGTATCTTCACCGCCGCTTTCGGCGCACCGTTCTTCCTCTGGCTGCTGCGCCGCAACGGTGGACCGGCATGAGCGCCTCAGCCGAATTGTCGGTTGCCGGCGTGAGTGTCACGTTCGGCGACGCCGCGGTCCTGGACAAGGTGACCCTGCACGTCCCGCCCGGCACGGTCGTCGGCCTGGTCGGCCCCAACGGCAGCGGCAAGACCACGCTGCTGCGCACCGTCTATCGATCACTCCGACCCGCCACCGGCATCATCGCGATCGATGGTGCCGACATCACCGGGATGTCGATACGCACGGCGGCACAGACGACCGCGGCGGTACTCCAGAACGGTTCCGGCGCACCGGAATCGACCGTCGCCGAAGTGGTCGGCCTCGGCCGCAATCCACATCACGCGCTGTTCAGCCGGGACACCGCGGCCGACCAGCAGGCCGTCACCGACGCCATGGCGCGCACCGGCGTCACCGCCTACGCCGACCGCACCGTCGGCTCGCTGTCCGGCGGCGAACGTCAGCGTGTCCTGCTCGCCCGGGCCCTCGCGCAACAACCACGCCTACTGGTGCTCGACGAACTGACCAACCATCTCGACGTCCGGGCCCGCTTCGAACTGCTCGACCTGATCCGGACCACCGGCATCACCACCCTCGCGGTGCTGCACGAACTCGACCTCGCCGTCCGCTGCTGTGACCGGCTGGTGGTACTCGACCACGGCGGCGTCGTCGCGGCGGGCGAGGTGCTCGAGGTGATGACGCCGGAACTACTGCGCAAGGTGTTCGGCGTGCACGCCACGGCGACGAGGCACGCGGACGGAATCATCCGATTGCTTTACGCCGCAAACCCTTTGGCAGAGCTGTGACGGCCTCAGCCATGCGCGCGTCGCCTGCCGCCGAATCGTGTTGCGGCGACCAGATCTTCGCGGCCCCGCGCCACCCGCGAGCGCACCGTGCCCACCGGGCAGCCGCATACCGCCGCCGCCTCGGCGTAGGACAGGCCGAGCACCTGGGTGAGCACCAGTGCCTCGCGCCGCTCCGGCGCCAGGTCGTCGAGCAGCAGGTTGAGTTCGACGATCTCGGTCAGCCCGTCCCGGCGCGGCACCTGCCGGTCGGCCGCCGCGGCCCAGTCGACACCGTGCGCGATCTTCGGCCGGGCCACCGCCATCCGCACCTGGTCGACCACGACGCGGCGCGCGATGGAGAGCAGCCAGGTGCGCGCGCTGGCGCGGCCCTCGAAGCGCTTGATGCTGCCGAGGGCGCGCAGGTAGGTCTCCTGGGTCAGGTCGTCGGCCCGGCCCACCTCGGTCAGATGGGCGAGCAGTCGCCACACGTCTTTCTGGGTGGCCCGGATGAAAGCTTCCAGTGCCCGCCGGTCGCCGCGCGCCGCCGCCAGTGCCAGGCGGGTCGTCTCGTCATCCTCGGCGGGCGTCGGCATGGTGTCGACAATAACCGGCGGTCACCGCGCCGATGGAGGGGCCCGGCGGCCGTAATCCGCGTCACCACGGCGGGTGTGGTGACCGTGGCCACCGAGGGCAACCTGCGGGAACTTCGGTGTCCGGATAGACGACAATCTGGACGTGGAGTGCAAAGTGTGCCGGACGGCGCTGTCGGCCCGGATCGACGGCGAGCGCGAAACCGTTCCCGCGGCCAGGGTGGACGAGCACCTGGAGCAGTGCGCCGAGTGCTGCTCCTGGTACGTCGCCGCGGTGGAGACCTCGAAGCGGTTGCGCGGCGGCTCGTCGTACGCGCCGGACCTGACCGACGCGATCTTCGCCGCCGCCGAGTTGGAGCGGCCGCAGCCGTCGCGGCTGTCGAGGCTGCGCGCCGCCGTGCCGACCTCGCGGGCCGTTTCCGCCCGCATGCTGCTCGGCCTGCTCGGTGTGTTGCAGTGCGCGTTGGCGCTGGCCCAACTCGCCGGTGTCGACTTCGGCATGAGCCACCACCACGCCGCCGAGATGACCCGGCACCTGCTCAACGAGAGCACCGCGTGGAGCCTGGCCATCGGCGTCGGGTTCCTCTACTGCGCGCTGCGGCCGCATGCCGCCTCGGGCGTGCTGCCGGTGCTGGGTGTGCTGGTCGCCGCGTTGAGTGCGTTCGTCGTGTCCGACCTGTACTCCGGTGTGGTGCCGATCTCCCGGGTGCTCTCGCACGGCCTGCTGGTGATCGCGCTGGTGCTGGTCGTGGTCGTGCACCGGACCCGCCGCCCGGACACCTCGCCACCGACCAGCGACCGGGTCCCCACCGATCTGGTGCTGCCGCCGGGCGCCCAGCTCGGCAGGCGCACCCGTCACCTTCGTTCGACCCAGGATCCCGCCGCGTGATGAACGGACTTCCATGACCATCGAGCTCGACCCGATCACTCGACCCGACTCGACCACCGCGCCGAACCGCATCTCTCTCGCCGTCACCGGCATGAGCTGCGCGGCCTGCTCCACCCGGGTGGAACGCAAGCTCAACAAGATCGACGGGGTCACCGCCTCGGTGAACTACGCGACCGGCATCGCGACGATCGACGCGGTCGGCGACCTGACCGCCGAGCAGCTGTGCACCGAGGTCGAGGCCACCGGCTTCGGGGCGTCGCCGGTCACCGACCGCGCCGAGACGATCCGCTCGACGCCGGAGGACGTGCAGGTCAGCGATCTGCTGCGGCGGCTGGTCGTCGCGCTGATGGCGTTCTTCCCGCTGGCCGATCTCTCGGTGATGTTCGCCACCATTCCGTCCACCCGGATCACCGGCTGGCAGCTGATCCTCACCGTGCTCGCGCTGCCCGTCGTGGTCTGGTCGGCGGCGCCGTTCCACCGCAAGGCTTTCGCCAATGCCAAGGCCGGTGCGGCCAGCATGGACACCCTGGTCTCGGTCGGCGTGCTCACCGCGACGCTGTGGTCGCTGGACACCATGTTCCTGCACCCGAACCGTTCCGGGCCGGCCCCTGACGGGGTCTGGGCGGCGATCTGGGCCAGCGACGCGATCTACCTCGAGGTCGCCGCGGGTGTCACCGCATTCGTGTTGGCGGGGCGGTATTTCGAGGCGAAGGCCAAGCGCTCGGCGGGCAGCGCGCTGCGTGCGCTGGCCGCGCTCGGTGCCCGTGAGGTCACCGTGCTGACCCGCGACGACCGCGAATTACGTGTGCCCATCGGCGAACTCGTGGAAGGGCAGCGCTTCGTGGTGCGCCCGGGTGAGACCATCGCCACGGACGGCCTTGTCGTAGCGGGTGAATCGAGCGTCGACGCCAGCGCGATGACCGGCGAATCTCTCCCGGTCGACGTGACGGTGGGCATGGCGGTGATCGGCGGCACCACCGCGCTCACCGGTCGCCTGATCGTGGAAGCCGCTGCGGTAGGGGCGGATACGAAGCTGTCCGGGATGATCCGGCTGGTCGAACAGGCACAGACCGGCAAGGCGCGCATGCAGCGAATCGCCGATCGGGTGTCGGCGGTGTTCGTCCCGTTCGTCTTCCTCCTGACGGCCGTGACCTTCGTGAGCTGGCTGGTCACCGGCGCCGGTGCGGATCGGGCCGCGGCCGCCGCGCTGGCGGTGCTGGTGGTGGCGTGCCCGTGCGCGCTGGGCCTGGCCATTCCCACCGCGCTGATGGTGGCCTCGGGACGCGGTGCGCAACTGGGCATTTTCATCAAGGGACATCAGGCGCTGGAAGCCACCCGCGACGTCGACACCGTCGTGCTGGACAAGACCGGCACCGTCACCAACGGCGCGATGAGCGTGGTCGCGGTGACCGAGCGCGAGCCGTTCAGCACCGCCGAGGTGCTGCGCCTGGCCGGTGCGGTGGAGGCGGCGTCCGAACACGCGGTGGCCGCGGCGATCACCCGCCACGCCCGCGACCTGGTCGAGGACTTGCCCGCCGTCGAATCCTTCGAGGCACTACCAGGTTTGGGCGCCCGCGGCACGGTGGACGGCCGCCGTGTGCTGGTGGGCCGAGCGCGGCTGTTCGACGATCAGGGCATCGACATCCCGCAGGATCTGAATCGCGCTGTGCGGCAACAGGAACGCTGCGGGCGCACCGTGGTGCTGGTCGCCGTGGACGGTGCGGTCGTCGCGGTGATCGCGGTGGCCGACACTGTCAAGGACACCGCGGCCGCCGCGATCGCCCGGCTGCACCGGCTCGGGCTGCGGGTCATGATGTTCACCGGTGACAACGCCTACGCGGCGCAGTCGGTGGCCGACGAGATCGGCATCGATGAGGTTGTCGCCGAACTGCTTCCGGAGGGCAAGGTCGAGCTGATCGCCCGGATGCAGGAGCAGGGCCGCCGCGTGGTGATGGTCGGCGACGGCATCAACGACGGTGCGGCGCTGGCCACCGCCGACCTAGGCATGGCAATCGGCGCGGGCACCGATGTCGCGATCGCGGCCGCCGACGTCATCCTGGTGCGCGAGGACCTCGGCGCCGTGGCCGACGCCATCGAGCTGGCGCATGCCACGTTGCGCACCATCAAGGGAAACCTGCTGTGGGCCTTCGGCTACAACGTGATCGCCATCCCGGTGGCCGCGCTCGGCTTTCTCAATCCACTGATCGCCGGCGCGGCCATGGCGTTCTCGTCGTTCTTCGTGGTCTCGAACAGCTTGCGGCTGCGGCGAGTTCGCTTCGATCGCTAGCCGCGCGCTCGGCAAGGCGTCAGCGGCGGGACTGGGCCAATTGGTCCAGCATGGCGTTGTACGCGGCGAGATCGGAGTCGCCGTAGTCGTCGTCCTTGCGATCGGTGCGCACCGCGGTGCGGCGGTCCTGGGCCACCCACTGGGTGAGCAGCGCGCCGACCACGAGCAGAATCGGGATCTCGCCGGAGACCCAGGCGATGCCGCCGCCGACGCGCTGATCGGCGAGCAGGTCGATCCGCCACGGCAGTTGCAGGTTGGTGTAGAAGCGCGACCCGATGACGGTGTTCATCGACATCACCGCGACACCGAAGAAAGCGTGAAAAGGCATGACCGCGAACAACATCCCGAGCCTGCCCAGATGCGGCAGCCGCCGCGGGCCCGGGTCGATGCCGATGATGCCCCAGTAGTACAGGTAGCCGACGATCAGGAAGTGCACGTTCATCAGCACGTGCCCCCAGTGGTAGCGAATCAGGCTCTCGAACAGTGGCGTGAAATACAAGCCGTAGAGCGAGATCACGAACAACGACAGCGCGATCGCGGGGTGCGCGATCACCGCGGTCGGTCGCGAATGCAACAGCGCGAGCACCCATTCGCGCACACCGTGCACCTGGCCGCGCTTGGCCGCCGGGACCGCGCGCAGCAGCAGGGTCACCGGCGCGCCGAGCACCAGCAGCACCGGCACGAACATGTTCAAGGCCATGTGCGTGATCATGTGCATGCTGAACATCGCGAATCCGTAGGTGCCGATGCCCGAGGAGGTCGCGATCAGCAGCGCCACGCAGCCGCTGATCCAGGAGATGGTGCGCCACTTCGACCATTCGTCGCCGCGCCGCCACAACCGCAGCACGCCGAGCGCGTACAGCACGATCGCGACCACCGCGGCGGTGCCGAGCACGATGTCGAAGCGCCACAACGTCATCAACCGCAGCAGGTTCGGCCGGTCGAACAGGTCGAAGCCGAGGAAGACCTGCTGCGCGGTGAACGACCGGTCGGCGAAGGCCGGGGCGGGCTGCACCGCCATGGCCACCGTCGCGCCGAGCGCTGTCGCGGAAAGTGCTCCGGCGCAGGCGATCAGGAAGGCGGTGCGGGCACCGGGCTTCCGGTGGCGTAGCACCACGCGCATCGTCAGCGCGAGGTCGACGCCTACCGCGACCACCACCAGTGCCAGCCGCCCGTACCCGGTGCCGAGCACATCCGACCAGGGCAGCAGGATCAGCCAGAGCACGAGGCCGCTGAGTGTCGCCGCCGCCAGGCACAGCAGGGTGATCGTCGCGCCGCGCCGTACCGCGGTGCGCGCGTGGGACCCGTTGCGCCGCAGGTGTTCCGCGACGCACCACAGCAGTCCGGGCAGCACCGACACGGCGAGCTGGAAGATGATCATCGCGCCGGTGCCGTAGTCGTGATTCGGCCCCTCCCCCGCGTTGCCCACCATCGCGGGCGGCAGCACGCCGATGGCGGCCACCAGCATGAGCACCGCTGCCCCGTTCCAGGACAACATCATTCGAGCACCGAGCGTCACCACTGCGGCGAGCAGGGCGACCACGATCCAGGCCTTCGGCTTTTCGCTGGCGTCGATCAGCGGGCCGAGCGCGCCGAGCCGGAAGAGATTCGAGAAGGTCAATCCGCCTACATTCGCGGCGGTCACCGGGATCAGCGCCAGCGCCGACACCAGCCACACCGCACCGGCTCGCTCGGCCAGGCGCAGTCCGGAATAGCCGTCGACCTCGAGGCGGCCGCGGCCGGTGACCGCGGTGCAGCACACCGCGTAGACCAGCGCACCGAGCGCGGTCGCTCCCGCCAGCGCGGCGACAACGCGCAGCACCACGTACGCGAGCACGTCGGCGAATCCCGGATAGGCGGTTCCGGCGGCCCGGTACGGCGTCGCACCCGCTTCCACCACCGAGCCGATGACGAGGGCGAGCAGAACAGCCGCCGCGACCAGCCAGACGAGGTGGACTGTCGAGCGTTTCACCTGCACGTTGCCGTCCACCATCCTCGCGTACGAAAGTTGCCCCTGAACCAGGCCTCGCTGACCGGTCGGCCGCGAGGGCGGGAAAGTTCCGACGTCGGCCCGACTGCGATGCAGGTCACATTTCGTGGGTGGTGGAGCTCGTGGCTCAGACGGTGTTCGCGCTGATTCCGCCGGAGATCGTCAGTGCCTCGCCGTTGAAGTGCCGCCCGTGCTCGGACACCAGCAGCAACACCGCGTCGGCGACCTCGTCCGGGGCGATCAGATCGCCGTTCGGCGGACCGGAGGCGAACATCTCCATCACGTCTTCCCTGGTGGGATTCTCCTTGTCCGGCAGCATCAGTCGATACATCGCCGGGTTCTGGATCATGTCGGTGTCCACGCCGCCGGGCAGCACCGCGTTGACGGTGATCCCGTACTCCACCACCTCCAGCGACACCGACTTGACCAGACCGACCACACCCCATTTCGCGGCCGCATAGTGTCCGGCGTTGCGCACGCCCATCCGCGCCACGATGGAGGAGGTGGCCACGATGCGGCCCCAGCGGCGTTCGATCATGTGCGGCAGCACCGCGCGGATGCTGTGGAAGACACCGTTCAGATTGGTGTCGATCATGTCCTGCCACATCTCGTCGCCCATCTCGGCGATCGGCGCGTTGGACGCGATGCCGGCATTGGCGATCAGGATGTCGATGTGACCGAAGTCATCGATGGCGCGCTGAGCGACCGCGTTCATCTCCGTCTGACTGCGCACATCGGCCTCGAGCGGCACGCAGCGGCGACCGGTCTCCTCGACCAGCTTGGCCGTCTCGGCCAGATCGTCCTCGGCGCTCATCGCATACGGCACGCTCGCGATCTGCTGGGCAATATCGCAGACCACGATGTCCGCACCCGCTGCTGCCAGCGCGACCGCATGAGCACGACCCTGCCCGCGGGCACCGCCGGTGATCACCGCTACCTTGTCATCGAGATTCCCCATATCGGGCCCCTCACCAGATCGGCATGTGTTCGGCCGAAGCCATCGTTTCATGCCGGATCGGTGTGCGGTTGCCGTTTACGTTCGTATTGTCCAGTCCAATGCACGAAACGTTCCGGGTCGGCGCAGCGACGAAGTGGATGCGGTGTGTGTCGCAGCATCCGGTAGGACTTGTCTGCGCCACAACACCCAGGCGCGCGGCCCAGCGCGCCCACAATGGTCCCAGGGGGCCAGATGACCGATTGTGAGTACCGCGCCGTGGATCTCGACCAGCTCGTCCGACCTATCGATACCGACTACGACGTGACCGTGGTGCGCGCGCTGGACAGCCCGCGGCTGCGCAGGCTGATGTACACCGTGGTCGGGCTCTCGCACGACTCCATCGATCTACTGTCGACCATGAGCGACCGGCTGCGCGCGGTCGAGGGGATGCTGGTGCGCGACCCGCTCGACTGCTGAGCGGGATCAGCCGGTACTACCGGCCGCGGGCAGTCCCGGCGCGGCCGGTATCCGTTGATAGCCACGGAGATTGACCAGTCCGCGGCGCTCGGGCGGGCCGGTGAGCCGCAGCCCGGGGAAGCGCTCGTACAGCGCGGACAGGGCGATCACGCCCTCCGTCCTGGCCAGGCTGGCGCCCAGACAAGCGTGCACGCCACTGCTGAACGACAGGTGGTCCTTCGCGTTGGACCTGGTCACGTCGAATCGCGTGGGGTCGTCGAAGACGGCCGGGTCGCGGTTGGCGGCACCGAGCAGCAGCGAGACCATCTCGCCGCGTGCGATCGTGTGGCCCGCTATCTCCCTGTCGCACAACGCGATTCGGGCGGTCATCTGCACGGGGCTGTCGTAGCGCAGGATCTCCTCGACGGCGCCGGGCCACCGGTGCGGCTCCGCCCGCAGCAGGTCGAGTTGATCCGGGTTCTCGTGCAACGCCACGATGCCGTTGCCGAGCAGGTTGACCGTCGTTTCGAAGCCCGCCCCGGTGACCAGCGTGGCCGTAGCCATCAACTCCGGCTTGGTCAGCAGGCCGCCGACGGTCAGCTCGCTGAGGATGTTGTCGCCGGGCTCGGCGCGCAATTGCTCGATGTGGCCTTCGAGGTAGTCCTGGCTGTCCCGCAGGGCGGCCATCGCGCGGCGGAAGGCACGCCAGGAGATGCCGACGTCCAGCAGTGGCGCGCCCGCGTGGCCGAGTTCCAGTAGCTCGGCCTCTTTTTCCTTCGGCACACCGAGGATTTCGCAGATGATCGCCACCGGCAGTAGCCGCGCGAAGTCCTGGATCAGGTCGGCGGCGGGTCGGGTCGCCAGGTCGGCCAGCAGTTCGTCGGTCACCTCGGCGATCCGATCGCGCAGGCGGGCGATGGCGCGCGGGGTGAATTCCTGCGCGACGAGCTTGCGGTACCGGGTGTGCTCCGGTGGGTCGACCATCAGCATCGACGGTGGCTCCACCGGGTTCGCCAGCTTCGGATCGGTGGCTCGCAGCAGGCGCAGCACGGGGCCGGGCAGGTTCATCGTCTCCGGCGGGGTGACGCCGAAGTTTTTGTCGCGCAGAATGTTTCGGCAGACCTCGTGGTCGGCGGAGACCCAGGAGAACGGAGTCCGGACCAGCCTGCCCTGCTCCCGGACCCGGTCACCGAACGGGTAGGGGTTCGGTCCGGCGCGCCGGCCCGCCAGGATCTCGGACACGGGATCGCCGCGGCGGGCCCGAATTCGGAGGAAGACGCCCGGACCGCCGTGCAGTATCGCCCACCTGATCCAACTCTTCATCGTGGCCCCCGCCTGTGCTGTCGAATTCCCTCACGGTACGCACCGGTGGCGCGGCGCGCATCGGACCGTGGTGGCAGACGAGGCGAACCTTCGGCAAAGTCGATCAATCCATGACATGAGACGGCGGTCACATGGTTTGGTGGAGACAGGCCGGTCGCGCCGGCCATAGCTGGACGGCGGTTCGGAGGTGGCGACGGCCATGAGTGTGACGCAGACCGAACAACTTCAGGCGGTTCGACCGTATCCGCGACGGATGGGGCCGAAGGGTTCCTACATCTGGAAGATGATCACGACCACCGATCCGAAGGTGCTCGGGGTCATGTATCTGGTCTCGGCGATGTCGTTCTTCTTCATCGGCGGACTGATGGCGCTGCTGATGCGCGGCGAACTGGCCCGGCCCGGCATGCAGTTCCTCTCCCCGGAGCAGTACAACCAGCTGTTCACCATGCACGGCACCCTGATGCTGCTGTTCTACGCCACCCCGATCGTCTTCGGCTTCGCGAATGCCGTGCTGCCCTTGCAGATCGGCGCGCCGGACGTCGCGTTTCCGCGGCTCAACGCGTTCAGCTATTGGCTGTATCTGTTCGGGGCCACCATCGCGACCGCAGGTTTCATCACGCCCGGCGGGGCCGCCGACTTCGGCTGGACCGGGTACACGCCGCTGAGCAACTTCCAGCACGCGCCCGGGGTGGGCGGCGATCTCTGGATCATGGGCCTGATCCTGTCCGGCCTCGGCACCATTCTCGGCGGCGTCAACATGATCACCACGATCATCTGCCTGCGCGCGCCCGGCATGATCATGTTCCGGATGCCCATCTTCACCTGGAACATCCTGATCACCAGCATCCTTGTGCTGCTTGCCTTTCCGATCCTGACGGCCGCGCTGTTCGCGCTGGCGATCGACCGCCATCTCGGCGCGCACATCTACGACCCGGCCAACGGTGGCGTGATCCTGTGGCAGCACCTGTTCTGGTTCTTCGGCCATCCCGAGGTGTATATCGTGGCGCTGCCGTTCTTCGGTATCGTCACCGAGATCTTCCCGGTGTTCAGCCGCAAGCCGCTGTTCGGTTACACCGCACTGGTGTACGCGACGATCTCGATCGGCGCGCTGTCGGTGGCGGTCTGGGCGCACCACATGTACGCGACAGGATCTGTTCTGCTGCCGTTCTTTTCGCTGATGACCTTCCTGATCGCGGTGCCCACCGGGGTGAAGTTCTTCAACTGGATCTTCACGATGTGGCGCGGGCAGTTGACCTTCGAGACGCCGATGCTGTGGTCACTGGGCTTCCTGGTGACCTTCCTGTTCGGTGGTCTGTCGGGCATCATCCTGGCCAGCCCGCCGCTCGACTTCCACGTCACCGACTCGTATTTCGTGGTGGCGCACTTCCATTACGTGCTGTTCGGGACCATCGTGTTCGCGACGTTCGCGGGTATCTACTTCTGGTTCCCGAAGATGACCGGGCGGCTGATGGACGAGCGCCTCGGAAAGTTGCATTTCTGGACGACGTTCGTCGGCTTCCACACCACGTTCCTGGTGCAGCACTGGGTGGGTTCGGAGGGCATGCCGCGGCGCTACGCCGACTATCTGCCCAGCGACGGGTTCACCGTGCTGAACACCGTCTCCTCCATCGGCGCGTTCGTGCTCGGCGCGTCGATGCTGCCGTTCATCTGGAACGTCTTCAAGAGCTACCGGTACGGCGAAGTGGTCACCGTGGACGATCCGTGGGGTTATGGGAACTCGCTGGAATGGGCGACCACCTGCCCGCCGCCGCGGCACAACTTCTACGAGCTGCCGCGGATCCGGTCCGAGCGTCCGGCCTTCGAGTTGCACTACCCGCACATGGTGGAGAAGATGCGGACCGAGGCGTACGCGGGCTGGGGTGCCGAGCAGCGGGCGGCCATGCTCGTCCAGGATCGTGCGCTCGACGAGGAGAACAGGCCCTCGCTGGAGAAAAAGCCGGGTACCGAGAGCACGCCCGAATAGCTATTGCTGAATCAGCAAAGAAGTTTGCCAGAACAGCCTCGCGCGTGGATCGTGGTGCTCATGACCGAGACACACAACCACGGCAGCAGCCATATGACCCCCTACGACGGCGACGATACGGTGGGCTACTGGGAGCACTTCTACCAGGAGCGGGAACGCGTCTGGTCCGGGTTGCCCAACGTCTTCCTCGTCCGCGAGATCGAATCGGTGTCGCCTGGTTCCGCCCTGGACCTCGGGTGCGCGGAAGGCGCCGACGCCGTCTGGCTGGCCCAACGCGGTTGGCGCGTCACCGCCATCGACGTCTCGGAGACCGCACTGGGCCGCGCTCGCGCCCACGCCGCCGACGAGGGCATCATCGACATCGACTGGCAGCAACACGATCTCGCGAACTCCTTCCCCGGAGGACAGTTCGACCTCGTCAACGCCCAATACCTGCACTCCCCCGTGGCACAGGCCGACGAACGCGAGAAGATCCTGCGCCGCGCCGCCGACGCCGTCGCCCCCGGCGGCCTGCTCCTCATCGTCGGCCACGCCGGCTGGCCCACCTGGGTCCAAGACCCGCCCAACATCCACCTCCCCACCACCGCCGAGGTCCGCACCGCCCTCCACCTCACCCCCACCGAATGGACCGTCGAAGTCGACGAAGTCGTCGACCGCGAACACGCCGGCCCCGAAGGCGAACCCGGAACCCGCCAGGACAACATCCTCCGCATCCGCCGCCACTGATTCACCCGCGCGTCCACCGAACAGCCACCCGCTCGACCTCCACCGCCACCTCGGCACCACAAACCGGCCGCGCCGTATCCACCCGAACCGTCGGCGCGAGGTCGAGCGGTTCGGCCTGCGCCGCCCACACCGCCCAGTCACTGACAAGGCGCTGCTCGTCCCGATGTATCGCGGCCCGGCGCCTATCCGCGTAGCGAGCTTTCGCCAGTTCGGCGGGGATGTCACACCACACCTCCACGACCCGATCAGCGCCGGACTTGTCGATTCCCGTTGCGGCAAAAGACAAGTCCCGCGGCCTGAACCACCACGAGTCGATGACAACAGTCCCCGGCGCCGCCCGCGCCAACGCCCACACCGCATCCATCGCGATGCCACCCAACTCAGGGATGGCAGCGGCGTCGGCAACACAGTCCGCCAGGGCCTCCTTGACCGTGTCCTTCGACAAGAACTCCGCCCCCAACGCCACCGCCAGCGATCGCCCGAGCGTCGTCTTACCGGAGCCCGGCAATCCATTGACCAGCACCAGAAATTCGGCCATCTGCCGGTGCTCCTCAGCGTTCGGGCGTCTCCAGGTGGAAGACTCGGCGGGCGTTGCCGGCGAGGAACAGGTCGCGGACTTCGTTGTCGAGGTTCAGGTCGTCGAGGCCGGTCAGGGCTCGGTTGGGCATGATCATGGGGTAGTTGGTGCCGAAGAGGACTTTTTCGCGGCCGTGGCCCTGGAGGTAGGTCACCAGTTCGGGTGGGTATCGGCGGACGGTGTAGGCCGAGGTGTCGATGTGCACGTTCGGGTATTTCGTTGCGAGCGCGATCATTTCGGTGGTCCAGGGGTAGCCGATGTGGCCGCCGACGATGGTCAGTTCGGGGAAGTCAAGGGCGACGTCGTCGAGGTAGGGAATCGGTCGTCCGGTCTCCGAGGAACGCAGCGGGCCGGTGTGGCCGACCTGGGTGCAGAAGGGAATGCCGAGTTCTACGCACTCGGCGTACAGCGGGTAGTAGCGGCGGTCGTTCGGCGGCAAGCCCCACAACCACGGCACGATGCGCAGCGCCCGCATGCCCAATTCATTGACCGCACGGCGCAATTCATGCACCGCGGCGATCGGCTTGCGCAGATCCACCGAGGCGACGCCGACCAACCGGCCGTCGGATTCCGCGACGAACGAGGCGACCTCGTCGTTGGAGATCAACACCCCTTCCGGGCCGTACCAGGCACTGATCAATGCGACGTCGACGCCCCCGGCATCCATGGCCGCGATCGTGGCGGACACGGGCGGCTGCTCGGTCGGCAGCGGTGCACCCCAGCGCCGCAGCGAATCGAACATGTCGTGCTGCACCATCCGTACCGTCGGATGCTGCGCCCACGCATCGATGATCGCCATCGCCACTCCCCACAGATATCGCATCGGTCAACGCCGCTTACGGTAGTCAGGGTCCCGGCGCCGCTCAGGCGGATCGGCGAATCCAGGCACGCGATCGAAATCCGCTCTGGCGCCGAAACGTACCGGCCCCCGAGTTCACCGGCCGCCGCGAGCGCCACGCCTAAGTGCGCCGCCGCCCAAGCGAACTGGCATCGAAGCTCCATGCGGAAGGTCCGCGAAAATTCGTGGGGTGATCCGCCCACCGAATGGGTATTAGGTCTTTACGCCGTATCGCCGACGATCGGTAGCTGAGCCAACCGGCCCGGGTGTCCGCATCGCAACGGCGCGGCGCGGGCACCCCTCCGCTGGCGGCGCTCACAGGGAATCCCCAGCTCGCTCGCAGGTCGGGCAGCGGTTGCGGGGCGATCATGGGCGCATGGTCGGTACTTATCTCGTGTGGATCGGCGCGTTCGGCGCTGGTCGGCCGCTGTGTGTGGCACGGGCGAGCCGGGCATGAGCGCGCGGGCGCGGGTGGCGCGGCGGGTGGCGTCGGTTCCGTTGCGGATCGGGTTGGTTATCGCGTTGCTGCTGCTGACCGCGGCGGCCCTGCTCGCCTCGGGTGTGGCGGTGACCTCGGCACTGAGTCGATCGCTGACCCAACGCACCGACGAGCAGCTCTACGATGCGGCGCGCTCGTGGGCCCAGCCGCGGCCGATGAAGCAGGTGCGCACGAGTGACGGTGCCGTGCAATGGGTCCCGGCCGACGCACCCGGCCCACTGCCGCGGTTGCCCGGCGACCAACCGCGCCGATTCTTCGAACTGCACAAGAGCGCGGGCGGACAGGTGTTCTTCGAGGTCGCGGGTGGCGGCAATGCTTCGGGCATACCGGATCTCGCGGGGCAGTCCGGGGACGCTCCGGTGACGGTCGACTCGGCCGACGGCTCGTCCGTGCGCTGGCGGGTATTGACCACCGAGAACCAGTACGGCTCGACCACCGTCGGCCTGCCGCTCACCGACAACCAGGAGACGGTCTCGCACTTGATCTTCATCGAGATCGCTACCGGCACAGCGGCGTTGATCACCCTCGGCGTGGTCGGCTACCTGGTGATCCAGCGGAGCCTGCGACCGCTGCGCGAGGTGGAGGACACCGCGGCCGCCATCGCGGGCGGCGATCTGCACCGGCGGGTCCCGGTGCGCGGCGTGGATACCGAGGTCGATCATCTGGCCCGCTCGTTGAACGAGATGCTCGCCCGGATCCAATACGGCGTCGCGGCGACGGAGGCGTCCGAGGAGGCCGCCCGCCGTTCCGAGGCCACGATGCGCCGGTTCGTCGCCGACGCCAGCCACGAGTTACGGACCCCGCTGACCACCATCCGCGGTTTCGCCGAGCTGTATCGGCAGGGCGCGACTACCGATGCCGCCATGGTGATCGGCCGCATCGAGTCCGAGTCCGAACGGATGAGTCTGCTCGTCGAGGATCTGTTGCTGCTGGCGCGGCTGGACGAAAAGCGCCCGCTGGAGCGCAAACCGGTGGATCTGCTGGCTCTGGCCGGTGAAGCGGTGCACAACGCCCAAGCCATGGCCGCCCGCCAAAAGCCAACGCCCGCAACGCCCGAGCGTCGCATCGGCGTGGTGGTCGACCCGGGCGAAGGCACGATGGAAGTGGTCGGCGACGAACCACGACTGCGCCAGATCCTGGCCAACCTGCTCGGCAACGCCCTCGCGCACACGCCGTCGCAGGCCGCGATCATCGTGCGGCTCACCCCGTTTCGCGACGAGGTGCGCCTCGACGTGATCGACTCCGGCCCCGGACTCGCACCCGATGCCGCCGCCCGCGTCTTCGAACGCTTCTACCGCACCGACAGCTCCCGCAACCGGGCGAGCGGCGGCGCAGGCCTAGGCCTCTCGATCGTGCACGCGCTGGTGGCGGCGCACGGCGGCCGAGTCACGGTGCACAGCAAGCCCGGCGAGGGAGCCACCTTCACGGTCACGCTGCCCCGCGAGCAAACCGCCTGTGCGACAACCTGATCCAGGCCCTACATCCCGACGCATTCGATGATCGGTGCCGGGTAGACCCCCGGATCGACGTTCTCGCGCCACGGCGTGTGCACGGCCGCGCCCGGGATGTGCGCCAGTTCAGGCAGCCAGCGGCGCACATAGTCGCCGTCCGGGTCGTAGCGCTTGGCTTGGCGCAGCGGATTCAGCACCCGATTCGGCCGGGTGTCGGTGCCGGTGCCGGCCACCCACTGCCAGTTGAGTTGATTGTTGGCCAGGTCGGCGTCGACCAACCAGTGCAGGAAGTGCGCGGCCCCGATGCGCCAGTCCACGCGCAGCGATTTGGCCAGGAAGCTCGCGGCGATCAGCCGGGCACGGCCGGGCATCCACCCTTCGGCGCGCAATTGCCGCATGGCCGCGTCGATGACCGGGTAGCCGGTGCGTCCGTCCTGCCAGGCCGTGACGGCCTGAGGATCATCGCGCCAGGTGACCGACCGGGGCCGATAGTCCGACCACGCGGCGTCCGGCCTGGCGGCGAGCAGCTGATGATGAAAGTCGCGCCACGCGAGCTGCCGTGCGAAGGCGTGTCCACCCGGCGTCGCCATGTCCACCCGGTGCACCAATTCCACCGGCGACACGCACCCGAAGTGCAGATACGGCGAGAGGTGCGAGGTGGCGTCGGCGGCGAGATCGTCATTGTTGTCCTCGTAGCCCGCGATCGGCCCGGACAGCCAGTCCCGCAGTATCTTTCGCCCGGTCGTCTCGCCACCCACGGCGAGCTGCGGCGACGTCGGACCCGCACAGAGTTGCTCGGCTTCGGGCAGCGGATCGCTCACCACCGGCGGCATGGTGAGCTCGCGCGGCTTGCCGAACGGCTTGCGCTGATGCGCCTCGGTCCAGCGGCGGAAGTACGGGGTGAAGACGGCGAAATGGTCCCGCCCGGTGGACGGTACGAGCACCTCGGGATCGGCAGCGGTGATCGTGGCGGCATGGCTGTGCAGCAGGCAGCCGCGCTCTTCGAGGCGTTCCCGCAGCGCCTGTTCGCGCCTGCGGCTGTACCCGCTCACGTCGGCGGCGATGTGCACGCTGTCTGCGTGTACCTGCGCCGCCACCTCGGCGACCGCGTCGACGACATTGCCGCGCCGCACCACCAGCCGGCCACCGATGGCCCGCAATTCGGCGTCCAGCTCGCCCAGTGCGGCGGCGAGAAAGCGCGCCCGGTTCGGCGCGGCGAAGCGCCCGGCCGCGATGGCGTCGTCGATGACGAACAGCGGTACCACCGCCGCGCCCTCGCGATGGGCGGCGGTGAGCACCGGATTGTCGTGCACCCGCAGGTCACGGGTGAACACTGCGATGGTGACGGTCATCTGCTCCTCTTCGGACAGTGCGGGGACAAATCACTCCGGCAACCACAAGGGTGGCGCCACGGTGCCACGGGCGGCTCAATGCTGGACCCCGTCGACGCGACCCTGGCGGGTGCCGGAGCACTCGGTCAGAGCGTGCAGAGCGGGACGATATCCGTCCGGCCACCGGTGCTGGGTGAGGTCAGGTATAGGCACGGATCCTGGCCCGCCGCAACGATTTCCGCGCGCACCCGCGACCATGCTGCCGCATCCAGTATCGGTGCGCGGGCCAGCACGAAGCCCGATGTCCGCTCCGGGTTGGTCACGAGCGCCCACGAGTAATCCGGGCCGAGGGCGGTCACGATGTAGTTGGTCGGCCCGTCGAGCCTTTCCTGGGTGGGCACCCCGGGAAAGCTGACGTGCAACTGCGCACCGGTGGCCCGGTCGTTGACCGTCGCGGTGCCCATGATCTCGTTGTTCGTGTTCGTCCAGGTGGTGCAGGTGTTGCGCACCGAGATGTTGCCCTGTGGGTCGAGCGCGTAGTTGGCCTGGGTATCGCGCGCACAGACAAGATTGAAGTACTGCGGGATCGCCGCGAGCTGATTCCAGGTACCGAGATACCGGTTCAGGTCCAGCGAAGGCACCGGTGCCGGTGCGGCGACAGGGGCCGCTTGCGCACCGCCCAGGGCCAAGAATGAGCCGGCCAGACCGGCCAGGGCAACGAGCAGGCGAACGGGATACCGCTTCGTTCGTGATGTCACGCGAACTCCTCGGGAATCGACGACACCGACCATGGTAGCCGATAACGATGCACAAGTGATTCAATGTGGCGAGAATTGCGAAGCCGGCCACCACCCGGAACCGATTGCCTCGGACGCCTCGCGCGATGCGCAGCCGCCCGGGCGTGGTGAAGCGAGCGAACCGGAACAGGCAGAATAGGGCGATGTCCGCCGGTTCCGCTCCCGTTTCCGACGCGGCCGGGTACACGGTCCGCGCGGTCGCCGAGCGCCTCGGCATCCCCACGGCCACCCTGCGGAGCTGGAACCGCCGCTACAACATCGGCCCGCCGCAGCACCGCCCCGGCAAACACCGCCTCTACACCGAGGCCGACATCGCGCTGCTCGGGCGGATGCTGACCCTCATCCAGGACGGCGCCAGCCCGGCGGGCGCGGCAGCGGCGGTGCGCGGCCCGGCGCCGCAGCTCGGTGACCGATTCCCGTTGCTCGCCGCGGCCTTCACACTGGAGACCCGCGCGGTGTCCAACTATCTGGAGGCGCACTTCCGCGCCTACGGGGTGGTGGACACCTGGGATCAGTTGTGTCGCCCCGCATTCGCCGACATCGTGGCGCGCCAAGGTGCGGGCGAAGGCTGCATCGACGTGGAGCATCTGCTGTCGTGGTGCATCACCTCGGTGCTGCATCGCACCAATCCGCCGCCCGACGCACCCGCACCGCAACCGGTGGTGCTCGCCTGCACCAGCGGCGAGACGCACGCGCTGCCGCTCGAAGTACTGCGCGCGGCGCTGGCCGAGTGCGAAGTCGGCGCGCACATGCTCGGCGCGGACGTCCCGACCGGCGCGCTGACCGACAGTCTCGCGCGCCATGATCAGCCCGCCTCGGTGGTGCTGTGGTCTCAGCAGGAATCGACGGCGCTGACCTCGGCGGTGCGCGCCTGCCAGGAAGCGGGCGCACGAGTGTTCGTCGGCGGGCCGGGCTGGGATTCGGTGATCCTGCCCGAGTCGACCGAACGAGTGACGAGCCTGACGGACGCCGTCGAGCATCTGAGCTGACGCTCCCGACAAACGATGCAATAACGAGGCAGTTAGCAACCGGCCTGTTTGCCGGATAATCGTCGGGTTATCCGCTGCCGTATGAGCGGTGGCAACCGATCAGTCACCTTCCTGCCGCGTAGGACCGGCGACCCGCGGGGGCACCTCGACCAGCACTGCGCGCCGAGGCAGCCCGTCGATCGAATGCGGGCCACTCGCACCCGCATCATTCGCCAGCCGATTTTCGCCGCCTCGATGACCGGGCGTTGCTCTTCGGCCACCGTCCGTACCACCCTGCGCGCGACAGTGGCGGTACCCCTTGCCCCACTTGCGGTCTCGGCGCCCCTGCGCAGGCCCGGCGTACCTCTCCAAGCACCCGGCCTGCCACTCGTCCCCGGACCGCCCCAACACTTCGAGGAGTCTTCGCGGTGAGCATCCAATCGCACGTCACGGCACGACCCTCGACTTCCTGGCCCGATGTCGAACGCGTACCCACCGGCACCCGAGCCACCATCGCCGCCGCGCTGGCGGATCGGCTGTTCCGGCGCGCCGTGCGCACGTTGCCGATCCGGGTCGAATACCCGGACGGGACGGCGCTCGGCCGTGGCGGGGCGGACGCGCCGCGGCTGATCCTGCACCGCCCGGCGGACTTCACCGCGCGGCTCGGGGTAGGCGGCCTGATCGGCTTCGGCGAGTCGTACATGGCAGGCGACTGGTCGTCGCCCGATCCGGCGGCGACGCTCACGGTGTTCGCCGCGCGCATCGACCGGCTCGTCCCCGCCCCGCTGCGGGCGCTACGCCGCCTATACGTGTCGAAACACCCTGCTACCGAGCACAACAGCGAATCGAACAGCCGCAGCAATATCGCCAGGCACTACGACCTGTCGAACAATCTGTTCGAGCTGTTTCTCGACGAGACCCTGACCTACTCCAGCGCGCTGTTCCCCGCGACCGCGCCGCCACCGCGATGGGCCGACCTCGCCGCCGCACAGCAGGCCAAGATCGATCGAATCCTCGATCGAGCAGGCGTGGGCCCCGGCACCCGATTGCTCGAAATAGGTACCGGCTGGGGCGAATTGGCGCTGCGCGCGGCCGCCCGCGGCGCGTCGGTGCGTTCGGTGACGCTGTCCACGGAGCAGCGCGCACTGGCGCTCGACCGGATCGCCGCCGCGGGCCTGTCCGAGCGCGTCACCATCGATCTGCTCGACTACCGCAGGGTGACCGGCGAATTCGACGCGGTGGTCTCAGTGGAGATGATCGAGGCCGTCGGTTACGAATACCTGGACACCTTCTTCGAGACCATCGACCGGGTGCTCGCGCCGGGTGGCCGCGCGGTGATCCAGGCGATCACCATGCCGCACCACCGCATGCGCGCCACCCGCGACACCTACACCTGGGTGCATAAGTACATCTTCCCCGGCGGCTTCCTGCCGTCCACCCGACTGCTCGCCGACGTGGCCGCTCGGCGCACCGAACTCGTTGTCCGCGAACAACTGTCGATGGGCGAGCACTATGCGCACACCCTGCGCCTGTGGCAGCAGCGGTTCAATGCGCGGGCCGACCGGGTCGCCGAACTGGGCTTCGATCCGATCTTCCGCCGGATGTGGCGGTTGTACCTGGCGCACGCCGAGGCCGGGTTTCGCTGCGGCTACCTCGATGTCCACCAGATCCTGCTCACCCGCGACGCGTGAGCGGGTAGTTCAGCGGGTGCGACCGAGCAGATGTTTCAGCGCGGACGCGAGATCCGGTGTGCGGAAACGATGCCCGGCTTTGTCGAGCACAGCGGGCACCACCCGTTGACTCGCGGCGGCCAGTTCCCGCGCACCCTGCCCGCCCAGCAGCAGGGCCGGACCGAACTCGGGCACCGGGAGCAGCGCGGGCCTGCGCAGCACGCCGGCCAGGATATGGGTGTACTCACTATTGCGAACAGGTTGCGGGGCAACGGCATTCACCGGTCCGGACACGGAGTTGTCCCATAGCGCCCGATAGTAGATATCCACCAGATCATCGATGCCGATCCAGGACAGCCACTGCTCGCCGTCACCGATCCGGCCGCCGAGCCCGGTAGCGAACAGCGGCCGCAGCAAGCGCAGGGTGCCGCCGCGCGGCGACTGCACGATGCCGGTGCGCACCTTGACCACCCGGACCCCGCCGTCGGCGGCGGCGCTGGTGGCCGCCTCCCACGCGTCGACCACGTCGGCGAGGAAGCCGTCACCGCGCGAGGCGTCCTCGGGTAGTCGGTCGTCGCCGCGGTCGTAGCCGTAGTAGCCGATGGCGGACGCGCTGACGAAGGTCGGGACGCCCGCGCGGGCGGCGAGGGCGGCGAGCTGCTCGGTCGGGCCGATCCGGCTGTCCACAATCGCCTGCTTGTGCTCGTCGGTGAATCGACCCGCGATCGAGGCACCCGCCAGGTGCACCACCGCATCGACTCCGTCGAGCAGGTCGGGCGCGGGATCGTCCGGGTTCCATTGCCTTTCACCGGCTTGCGGCGCATGGCGGACCAGTCGGAGCACGGTGTGGCCGCCGGTCGAGAGAAAGGCGGTCAAGGCCGAGCCGACCAGCCCCGACGCACCGGTCACCGCGATCGTCTTGGCGGTGAAGCCGGCGCGGGCCGCGTCGGCGTGCGCGGCCAGGTCGTCGGCCAGCTGCCGATATCGGTAGTCGAACATCGGGCGCAGGGTGAACGCGGGCACCAGCGACTCGACCCGATCGAGCACCCTGGTGTGCGTGTCGTCGACGATCTCGAAATCGTGGGTGTGCCGCCAGCGCAGCAGCAGGCCTGCGGGCAGCGAGCCGAGACCGTCCACGGCGATCCGATCGACGAACCGCTGCGGTGGGTCATAGCCGGCCGGGTCGTGTTTCGCCACCCACCGCAGCCCACCGGGCAGGCCGAGCACGGCCCGGCCGTCGGCCAGCGAATCGGCCTCCGCGAGCACCGACGCCGGCTGCCACGGCGGCGCGAGCCGCGCGAACGCGCCTGGTCGGGCATGCCACTCGAAGACCTCGGACCGGGGTGCCGCGACGACGCTCGAACACTCGATGCCCATCACTCGACTCTAGCGAGGTAGCGCCGCTTTGCAACGTTCATGCATCGTTATTCCGAAAATCGCCCCGGATCGGCCGCCCGCCCGCGCGATACCGTGCAATTGAAACTTGTTCTACCATATGACGAGTCATCGTCGACATCGGAGGATTTGTCATGCCGCTGGAACCCTCGGCCGCGGAGCTCTTGACCGCCGTCCAGGCGTCGCCGACCGCGGTCGCCGCGCACGACAAGTCCGCGTGGGTCGACTTATTCGCCGTCGACGCCGAGGTGAACGACCCGGTCGGCGCCCGCCCGCATGTCGGGCGCGCCGCCATCGAGCGCTTCTACGACACCTTCATCGGCCCGAACGACATCGCCTTCCGGGTGGAGCGCGACATCGTGCACCCGCCGACGGTGGTGCGCGACCTGACCATCGAGACCACCATGTCGACCGGCGCCAGGGTCTCGGTCCCGATGCACCTGCGCTACCAGCTCACCGAGGACACCGACGGCTGGAAGATCACACAGCTGGCCGCGCACTGGGAACTGGCGCCGATGATCGTGCAACTGCTGCGCACCGGGCCGAGCGGGTTCGGCGCCGCACTGCAGCTCGGTCCGCAACTGATTCGCCATCAAGGCGTCAGCGGCGCGCTGGGCATGCTGCGTGCGCTCGGCGGGGTGGGACGAACGGGCAAGCGCGTGTCCTCTCGCCTGTTCGCCGCGGCGGGCAGCACGGACATCGTTCGCGTTCGCGGGCTGCTCGGGCACTATGCCGTGGTCGAATTTCCGGCGGGCACACCGGTTTCGGCGGAGGAGTTCACCAACCGGGCGCGAAACATGCGGTGGGGCAAGCTGATCGCCGCGGGTCGTACGGTGAGCGCGAGCGTTCGTTTCGGGGATACTCGCGGGGTGGCGTTCGTCGAATTCGCCGCGGGGGCGCCGAGCATCGCCAGCCTGCGCTTCTTCCTCGATCGCGCGTGAGATCGGTTGTCGGATAGCGGCACGCCGCCCTCGGTCCAGCCGGGCGGACCGAAGATATAGCCGAGGCGGCCACGCCAGGTGTGTGCGCCGCGCACGTCACGAACGAGTCCGGCCAGCTCGTGATAGTTGACCTTCACCGGATTGTGCGTATCGATGTTCTTGGTGAGCCCGTACCGGATCGGCTCGGACTCGGCGGCGAAGCTGCCGAACATCCGGTCCCAGATGATGAAGATGCCGCCGTAGTTCCGATCGAGGTAGGGCTGGTTCGACCCGTGGTGGACGCGATGGTGGGCCGGAGTGTTGAACAGGAACTCGATCGGACGCGGCAGCGTACCGACCCGCTGGGTGTGGATCGGGAACTGGTACAGCAGCCCGATGCTTTGCAGCACGAAGATCATCCACACCGGCAGTCCGAGCAAAGCCGCTGGCACCCAAGCCATTCCGCGCAAGACATTCGTCACCGGATGCACCCAGGGCAACCGGATCGCGGTGGACAGATTGAAGTGCTCGCTGGAGTGGTGCACGCTGTGCGAGGTCCACAGCAGCCGGACCCGATGGTCGGCGCGATGCGCCCAGTAGTAGCAGAAATCGGTCACCACCAGGCCGAGCACCCAGACCCACCACGCGTTCGCGGACAGGTGCAGCGGGGTGCTCGCGGCGGCCCCGACCACGGCAGAGAACGGAATCAGGTACTGCGTCAGCGGTTTGGTGAGCCGGCCGATCGTGAAGGTCGCCACGTTGGTTGCGGTGTCGCGGCCGGATCCGGCGTTGCTCGGGCGATCGGGATCGCGGCGGTAGGCGAACCACTCCACGAGCATGAACAACGCGAAAGCGGGGACGGCATAGCTCAACAGCTCCACTCTGCCCACGAGATCTCCTTGACTCCTCCGGCGGTGATCCCGACGCTACGGGCGATGGCCTGCGCAAACATCGCGCCGTCGAGGGATTCGGCGTCCCTCGCGCGGGGGACGCGACGGCACCCGCCGACGGGCAGAGTTGTCGCAGGCAGCGCCCGACCCGGACGCGCCGAGCTGGCTAGGATCGACAGTTCCGACGACGCGAAGGCGGTGGCGAACCAGTGGACGTGAGCCGGTCGCTCGCCCGCCAGTCGCTGCTGGTCGCGGTGGTGGCGGCGCTGATCGACGCGGTGGTGTTCGGGCTGAGCGGGGTATTCACGGTCGCGCCGTGGCAGGCCGTCGTCGCGGTGGCGGGCATCGTTGCCGTCGATCTGGCCTTGGCCGCGCCGCCTCGCACAGCCGGTGTGGTCGCGGTGGCCCACGTCGCTGTCCGGCTGCTCGGCGCGTGGCTGCTGTACTGGCACGGCTTCGGCGCGCGCTTCGCCGATGTCGGCTTTCTGGTGGCCGGTTATCGGGCGGGTGCGTGGTTGGCCGGACCGACTTCGGTGCTGACCATGATGGTGCTGTGTGGCGGTGTCGCGACGGGCCATCTGCTGACCGCGAGCTACGCCACCCGCGACTGGCGAATACTGGTCACCTCCACGGTCGCCGCGGGCTGTGTGCCATGGCTGGTCGGCCGCTACACCGCGGCGCGCGGCGCCTACATCGCGGATCTGGAGCAGCGCGAACGCCTGCGGCGCCGGGATCATCAGGTGGCGCTGGAGCGGGCGGTGACCGAGGAGCGCGCCGCCATCGCGCGGGACCTGCACGATGTGATCTCCCACCACGTCAGCGCCATCGGCATCCACGCGGGCGCGGCTCGAATAGCCTTGGCGGATAGCACGAATGGCGCGGCGACCCGTTCCCTCATGGCGGTCGAGTCGAGCAGTAGGGCGGCGATGGTCGATCTGCGGCGGCAACTCGATCTACTGCACGGCCGTGACGACGAGGGGCAGCGGCAACCCGGTCTCGTCGATATCGACGGACTGGTCGAGCATGTGCAGGCCGCCGGACTGGCCGTCGAGGTCGCCGTGCGCGGTACGGTGGTCGATCTACCGGAGTCGTTGGATGTCACGGTGTATCGGATCGTGCAGGAGATGCTGACCAACGCGCTGCGCCACGGTGACGGCGAGCATGCGCGGTTGACGGTGGAGTACCTCCCCCATCGGGTGGTCATCCGCGCCACCAATCCGATGTCACCCACGCCGACCGCCACCGGTACCGCGGCACCGCGTGGCCTCTGCGGAATCCGCCGCCGCACCGAGCTTTTCGACGGCACCCTCGACTGCGGTCTCGATCCTGCCGGAACCTCTTGGCACACCACGGTTTCCGTCCCGATCGGTGGCGCATGACCGCGCCGATCCGGGTCCTGATCGCCGACGACCACAGCATGTTCCGCTCCGGGTTGCGCGCGGTCCTCGACAGCCAGGCCGACCTCGACTGCGTCGCCGACGTCAGCGACGGCCGCACCGCCATCGCCGAAACCGCCCGGCTGCGACCAGATGTCGCGATTCTCGACGTGCGCATGCCCAAACTGGACGGGCTCGCCGCCACCGAGGCCATCGTCGCCGCGGGCGGCACCCACGTGCTGGTGCTCACCACCTACGACAGCGACGCCAACCTCCACCGAGCGCTGCGCGCGGGGGCGAGCGGATTCCTGCTGAAGAGCCTGCCGCCGGAGGAACTCGTCGCCGCGATCCGGATCGCCGCCCGCGGCGACGCGCTGATCGATCCGTCGATGACCCGCCGCCTGGCCGCCCGCTTCGCCGCCACCCTGGCCCCACCGTCCAACCCACCCGAGATCGGGCAGCTCACCGCCCGCGAACTCGAAGTGCTGCTACTGCTCGCCGACGCCCGCAGCAATGCCGAGATCGCCGGCCTGCTCGGTGTCGGCGAGGAAACCGTGAAGACGCACGTCTCCCGCGTCCTGGCCAAACTCGGTGTGCGCGACCGTATTCACGCGGTCGTCTACGCGCACCAGCACGGCCTCGTCCCCCGCACCCCACCCGGCCCTCGGTGACCGATGCGGCGGTGCGCATCATGGATGGCATGAATGATCACGCCATTGCCGAAGAGCTTGCCGAGGTAGTCCGGCGTCGCGGTCTGACGGTGGCGGTCGCGGAGTCGTTGACCGCCGGGCAGATCGCGACCGCCTTGGGCGCCGCCCCCGAGTCCGCCGAGTGGTTCCGCGGCGGCATCGTCGCCTATTCAGCAGAGGTCAAGCACAAAGTACTCGGCGTGCCCCAGGTACCGGTGGTGTCGGAGACGGCGGCCAAGGCGATGGCCGAGGGGGTCAACACCCTCCTCGGCGCGACGCTGTCGGTCGCTGTCACCGGCGTCGGCGGACCGGGCCCGCAGGATGGCGAACCCGCCGGGTCGGTGTGGTTCTCCGTCGCCGATGACAGCGTGACGGCCTCGCATCGCCAGTTCGACGGCGATCCGGAGCAGGTGCTCGAGCAGACCGTGCAGCGCGCCCTCGAACTGCTACTGGAGGCGGCGCGGCGACACTGATCACGTACCCGTCGGCGGCTCACCCACTGTCGTCGACGGGTCGACCAGGCCGAACGCCTCGCCCTGCGGGCCCTGAACCACACCCATCCGGCCGAACGCGCTGTCGAACACGTCCAGCAGGACCGTCGCGCCCAGCTCGGTGGCCTTGGCGACGGCCGCGTCGGTGTTGTCGACCTGGAACCAGACCAGCCAGAACGACGGCGAATCGCCGGGCGTCTTGGTCGCGTCGTTGATGCCGCCGACCGGGTCGCCGTCCTGGGTCAGGCCGAAGGTGGAGTAGACGAAGTTCTGGCCGTCCCCGATTTCGGTGTAGTGCCAGCCGAATACGGCCGCGTAGAACTCCTGCGCCTGCTTGTACCGATCGGTATGCAGCTCGTTCCAGCAGTAGGCGCCGTGCTCGTTGTAGATCCCGGCACCGGTGTGCGCCTTGGCTTCCCACACACCGAACGCCGCACCGGCGGGATCGGTCGCGACGAACATCCGGCCGACATCGAGTACGTCGAAGGGGGCCATCAGCACCGAACCGCCTGCCGCCGTGACTTTCTCGGCGATCGCGTCGGCGCTGTCCGCGGCGAAGTAGGTGGTCCATACCGACGGCATCGCCATACCGTCGGGTTTGGGTCCGATGCCCGCGGCCGGCCTGCCGTGCCGTAGCGCCATCAGATAGCCGCCTGCACCCGGCGGGCCGTCCATGATTTCCCAGCCGAACAGTTCCCCGTAGAACTCGCGAGCCAGCGCGGTGTCGTCGACCTGACTGTCGACCCAGCTCGGTGTTCCCTGTGGCCATTTTCCATCGTGTGTGGGCATATCCGTGGCCTCCTGACCTCGGTGCGCTGAAGTGCGGCCGGTTGCGGCCGGCACGGCGCCAAGTCAACCACCGCGGCAGTCTCGAATCAGCGAATCGACAATTCCGGCACGGCACCTCGAATCCACCATCGGCGAAGCTTCGCGAACCGGACACACCGTACTGATTTGTTGCCCTGACAAGGGTTGATCAGGAGTATGGCGGGATGATCACAACATCCGACGTCGGGCGCGAACGTCTGCGGCTGGACGAACTTCCGGTTCGTCCCATTCATCGCAAATTGGTCCTGCTCGTCGGTGCCGGATTGTTTTTCGATCTGTATGAATTGTTTCTCGCCGGGACCATTACCGGAGTGCTGAAACAACAGATGCACCTGTCTACATTTCAGCTCAGCGGGATCGTAGGATCGGCCTTCGCCGGGCAGTTCCTCGGGGCGCTGGTGATCGGCCGGTTGTCGGATGTGTTCGGCCGGCGCCGCATGTTCATGATCAATATCGCGTTGTATTCCGGATTCACGCTGCTGGGCGCGTTCAGCCCGAACATCACCTTTCTGATGGCGACGCGTTTCCTGGCCGGACTCGGGATCGGCGCCGAGATGACCGTGTCGGACACCTACCTGTCGGAAGTTGTTCCGCCGCAAGTGCGTGGCCGAATGATCGCCATGGCCTACACGATCGGTTTCTGTGCGGTACCGACCGTGGGGTTCCTCGCCAAGTGGCTGGTTCCGTTGCAGCCCTTCGGTATCGAGGGCTGGCGCTGGTTGTTCGTGATCGGCGGGCTCGGTGCCGCCGTGGTGGTGTTCGCGCGACGTGACATGCCCGAATCGCCGCACTGGATCGCCCGGCAGCAGAACAAGACCGCCCTCACGCCGTTCAGCGCGATCGTCCGGCCGCCCTATCGAGCGAGGACAACGCTGTTCTCCGCCGTGATGATCCTGCAGGTCTTCGGTTACTACGGGTTCGGCACCTTGGCGGTACTCGTGTTGGACCGCAAGGGATTCGAAGTGGTGACCTCCCTGAGCTACTTGGCCGTCACCTACCTCGGCTATCCGCTGGGTTCCCTGCTGGCGATCCCGCTGATGGAGCGGATCGAACGCAAGCACCTGGTCATGGGGACCGCCACGCTGATGGCAATCTTCGGCCTCACCTTCGGCTTCGCCACCAGTGTGCCGCTGATCCTGTTGTCGGGCGGGCTGTTCACCATCGCGAGCAACGTCTTCTCCGACGCCATCCACGCCTACCTACCCGAGTCGTTCCCCACCGCGGTGCGCGGAACCGCTTCCGGCGCAACCTATTCGCTGTCGAAGGTCAGCACCGCGCTCCTGCCGTTCTTGCTGCTTCCGCTGCTGGACCGCCCGAACGGGCCGGGTCTGGTGTTCTCGGTGATCACCGTCGCGCTGCTCACCATGGTTGCCCTGGTCGGCATCTGGGGGCCGCTCACCGGCAGGCGGGCGCTGGACGCGGAGTGAGCATCCGCCGCTGGAACCTCGCGCCGTGCGGCCACCGGAAAATGGCTCGTCTATTTATCACGACCGTGATACTTTCGCGGCATGGGGCACATCGACATCAACGGGATCGGGTACGCGCTTCCCGACGGTCGCGTTCTGCTGGACGAGATTTCGTTCCGGGTCGGCGAGGGTTCGAAGGTCGCCCTGATCGGCGCGAATGGTTCCGGAAAGACCTCGTTGCTGCGCATCATCGCCGGGGACCTGACGCCCAGCACCGGCGCGGTGACGCGCAGCGGCAGCCTCGGCGTCATGCGGCAGTTCATCGCCCGCGAGGACGCCGACGTGCGCGACCTGCTGCTGTCGGTGGCGCCACCGCGACTACGCCGAGCTGCGGCGACGGTAGCCGCGGCGGAATCGAAGATGGTGGCGCGCAACGACATCGACACACAGATGGCGTACGCGTCCGCGCTGGCCGAATGGGGCGACGCGGGCGGATACGACGCCGAGGTGCTGTGGGATGTGTGCACCATCGAAGCGCTCGGCGTGCCGTTCGACCGATGCCTGCGGCGGGCGGTGCGGACGCTGTCCGGTGGCGAGCAGAAGCGGCTCGTGCTCGAGGCTTTGCTGCGCGGCGCGGACGAGGTGCTGCTGCTGGACGAGCCGGACAACTTCCTCGATGTGCCCGGCAAGCGTTGGCTGGAGAGTCGGCTGATCGAGACGCCGAAGAGTGTGCTGTACGTCAGCCACGACCGCGAGCTGCTCGCCCGCACGGCGCAGCGCATCGTCACCGTCGAGCTCGGCGCGGCCGGGAACACCGCGTGGGTGCATCCGGCCGGGTTCGAGACGTATCAGACGGCGCGCGCCGACCGGTTCGCGCGACTCGATGAGCTGCGACGACGATGGGACGACGAGCACCTCAAGCTCAAAGAGCTGGTGCAGATGTACAAGCAGAAGGCCGCCTACAACTCGGACATGACATCTCGATACCGCGCGGCGCAGTCCCGGCTTGCCCGGTTCGAGGAGGCAGGGCCGCCCGAGGCCCAGCCACGGCAGCAGCAGGTGGCGATGCGGTTGCGCGGCGGGCGAACCGGTAAGCGCGCCGTGGTGTGCGAGAGCCTGGAGCTCACCGGCTTGATGCAGCCGTTCGACCTGGAGGTCTGGTACGGCGATCGAGTTGCCGTGCTCGGTGCCAACGGCTCGGGCAAGTCGCACTTCCTGCGACTGCTCGCCGCCGGTGGCACCGACCCGGACCCCGAGCATCGACCGGTCGGCGACCTGACCGTCGAGCCGGTGTCGCACGCCGGGCGGGCGCGGCTCGGTGCGCGGGTCCGCCCGGGGTGGTTCGCCCAGACCCACGGCCGCCCCGACCTAACCGGCCGCACGCTGCTGTCGATCCTGCACCACGGTGACGAGCATCGAGCCGGGTTGCCGCGCGAAGAGGCCTCCCGGGTGCTGGCCCGCTACGAACTGGCAGGCGCGGCGGAGCAGACGTTCGACTCGCTCTCCGGCGGGCAACAGGCTCGCATGCAGATCCTGCTGCTGGAACTCGGCGGCGCGACACTGCTGTTGCTGGACGAACCCACCGACAATCTCGATCTGGTCTCCGCCGAGGCCTTACAGCAGGCATTGAACTGCTTCGACGGAACGGTGCTCACGGTTACCCATGACCGATGGTTCGCCAGGGACTTCGATCGCTTCCTCGTCTTCGGCGCCGATGGTGGCGTCTATGAGGCGGCCGAGCCGGTGTGGGACGAAGGGCGCGTCGCCCGGCACAGGGCCTGAACCGCGCCGACGGCGTTGCGCCCCAGCGTTTATCACAGCTGCGATAGATTGGCCCGATGCCAGCTCGCATCGACGCCGAACAGCGACGCCGCCACGTCGTCGAGGCGGCCTTCCGCCTAGTGGTCGCTGAAGGCCTCGACGGCCTTTCCCTGCGAAAGGTCGCCGTCGAATCGGGATTGAACATCGGCTCGGTGCGGCACTACTTCGATGACCACCAGGACCTCCTCGCCGCGACCGCAGCCGAGGTCGGCGACCGCATAGGACAACGACTTTCCCGCCATCCCATCGCGACATTGCGCGGATTGACCGGCCGACGCGCCGTCGACGCCCTCCAGTCGCTACTCGAGGAACTACTTCCGATCGACGAGGAACGCCGAGTCGAGTCGATCGTGCTGCTGGAGTTCATCGTCGCCGCCCGCACGAAACCGGTGTTCCGCCCCGTAACCGAACAGATGGCCGCCGACCTACGCCAGGTGGTCACCGACGCCCTGCGCGCCCTCGCCGTCCCCGAGCCGCGAGAACAGGCCGAACTGCTCACCGCGATCATGGAGGGGCTGAGCCTCGATGCGGTGACACCGCACGGTTCCCTAACGGTCGAGCGCCTGCGAAAAACGCTTCGGGCACATCTACTTTCGCTGCTGGTCTAGCGAATCGGCCGCTCGAACACGATCGTCAGCACTCGACAGTACCTGAACAGTCGTCAGGCTCATTGCCGGTCACCGTACTGCTCTTCAAGGTGACCGCGCCTTCGGCACCGTAGATGCCGCCGCCGTATGCGGTGGTTCCGTCTTCCACCACGATTTTGTTGCCGCTGACCGTGCTGCCGGTCAAGACAAGCGTGGCGGCGGAGTTGTAGATCCCACCCCCGTACGACGCGGTGTAGGCATTGAGGTCGTCGTCCTCGCTGACGCGTTGGGCCACGGCAATATTGTCGGTGACCTTGCTGTTGTCGAGAGTGGCCGTGCCACCATCGCTGTTGTAGATGCCGCCACCGGAGCTCTTGTACTTCTGTTGCGCTTCAGCACGATTGTTGGTGACCGTGGTGTTGGTCAGCTTCAGCGTGCCGCCCTGGTTGAAAATGCCGCCGCCATCGCGGGCCTTGTTGCCGGTAACGAGGCTATCGGTCAACGTGACCGAGCCCTTCGAGTTGGTGATAGCGCCGCCACTGGTGCTCGACGAGTCGGCGCCGGTGAGGATGACATTGGTCAGCGAGAGCGTCCCGCCCTCCTTCACTTTGATGAAGCCATAGTGATCGTCGTTCTGATGCTTCAGGGTGAGCTTGCCGCCTTTGGCGGTCAGGGACAGGGTGCCGTTGACGGGGTGTTGCCGTTCGGTGACGGTCACGACGCAGCCCGCCTCGGGCGTCTCGATCGTCTCTTCAACCGTGCCGTCGTCGTTCGCCTTGTCCATCCAGGCGGTGAACATCTCTGCCGTGGGGCATGAGTCCGCTTGTGCGGCAGGGACAGTCGGCGTGAGAACGAATAAGCCCATACCTGCGACACTCGCCAGAATCCTCGCGGTTACGGCCATGAATGCGGTCACATCTCCAGTTCTTCCTCGGGGAATGGGTGCGGGCAGCGCGCGACCGCTATTCGTTGCCGGGACCGAGATGGATGGGTGCACCGGATCGTGGGTGAGCGAGCGCCACTCGCGTCCCGTCACCGCGCCTACAGCGGGACAGCCGTCACCAAATCAGTGCCGAACCATTGAGCAGCTACGCCCGGCGTCCGGACATAAGAAAAGAGGCTCCCGGAGTGATCCGGGAGCCTCTTCCATTTGTAGCGGGGACAGGATTTGAACCTGCGACCTCTGGGTTATGAGCCCAGCGAGCTACCGAGCTGCTCCACCCCGCGTCGGTAAACACAACATTACACACGGGTTCACGTTGATGCCAAATCGCCTGGTCGGCGGGCGTATTTGCGATGGCTGAGCGCCGGTTGCGGCGGACATTGCGGCGGCCGGAAAACGAGCTGGAGACCAGGGCCACACACGGCGGGAGCCGGCGAGCTGTGCCCGAAGCGCTCGGTTTCGCTATGCCGATGGGCCTATCACTGCCGACGGCAGCCGCTTAAACGTGATCCGGGTCACTATATCGTGGTGATCTCAATCACATAACGTTGCTATAACAGACCGTCCAGAATGCGTGTCGATGATATTTCCGACCTGCGCAAAGGATGATATTCGGGTTATTCGCTTCATGCAATGCGAGTGTTATCAAGACGTGATCTGCCGAGATTTCTTCGTTACCGTGCGTTCACGGCCCGGATCATCCGTGAAGGGCTCGAACTCGAACCGTTCGTATACCGGCGACCCTGTCCCGCGGTTCGAGGATCCCCGACAACCTGGGGGCAGGGGCCCGGCAGCTGCATCGCCGAGGCTGGTAGGCGCAGGGAGGGAAATGCACTTATGACTGAGAACCGGAAGTTCAACGCCCGCGCCCTCGGCTTTGCCGCTGTTACCGGCGCCCTTGTTGCCGTCCCGTTCGCATTCTCCACCGCGACCGCATCCGCCGCGCCCGCCCACGACTGGGACGGCGTCGCACAGTGCGAGAGCGGCGGCAACTGGGGCATCGCCACCGGCAACGGCTACTACGGCGGCCTGCAGTTCTCGCCGAGCACCTGGGCGGCCAACGGCGGCCAGGGCTCGGCCCACACCGCAAGCAAGGAAGAGCAGATCCGCGTCGCGGAGAACGTGCTCGCCACCCAGGGTGTCGGCGCGTGGCCGTCCTGCGGCAAGTACCTGCGCCCGGGCACCTCCGCGCCGGAGCCGGAGGCCGTCGTGGAGCCGGAACCGGCCCCCGAGCCCGCCGCCCCCGCCCTGCCGCTGCCGGGCAGCTCCAAGGCGCTGGTCGACCAGGCCAAGGCCGTGGGCAGCGACCTGGCCAAGCAGCACGGCCTGGAAGCCCAGTACCTGCAGATCCTGGAGCAGAACGGCTCGCTGATCGAGGCGATCGCCGGCCGCTAAGCGCCTGCTGCACAACGAAAGCGGCGCTGCCGTCCCTGGGGACAGCAGCGCCGCTTCGTGTTTCGGTTCAGACCTACCTCAGCGACCGGCGTCCTGGTACGCCTTCGCTGCGGCGTCCAGCTCGTCCAGCGCCTTGCCCAATTCCTGGAAGTTGCCTGAGCGCATGGCATTTCGCAAGGCGTCGATCTTCCGGTTCAGCTCAGCGGCTGCGGCGTCCTTCGCGGGCGACGAGCCGGGTGGCGGGGTGACACTGCCCGGCGGCGGGGTGGGTGTGCCACCGGTGTTCGGCGGCGGTGTGGTGCCTTCCGCGGGTGGCGGCACGGTACCGGGGCGCGGCCTAGTACCGGAATCGCCACCGAACGGAGTGGCCAGCGCACCACTGCCGGGCAGCACCTGGTTCAACGCCTCAGCCAAAGTCGAGGCGTAGCCCACCTTTACGCTTCCCGCGTCATCCCGGTAACTCACCAGGACGCGCAGCAACTGCGGGAAGGTCGCGGTGTTCGCTCCGGTGTTGCGTTCGTTGTAGAACGGCTCCACATAGAGGATTCCGCCGTCGGCAATCGGCAAGGTCAGCAAATTGCCGTATTTGATCTTGTTCGAGTTGGACAGCAGCGTCTTCTCCCGGGAGACTTCCGGCGCTGTCGTCATTCGGTTCTGGGTCTGCTGCGGGCCGAGGGTCTGCGTATCGGTCGGCAATCGCAAGATCGTGAATTTGCCGTACTCGTCGGGATCCGACCGCACCGAGATATACGCCGACAGGAACTGCCGGTTGTAGCCGACCATCGCACTGGTCAGGTTGAAGACCGGCTTGTTCCCGCCCTTCGGGTCACCCAGCAGCACGTAGTAGGGCGGCTGGTTGGCCGGTGCCCCACCCTCGATCGTCGGATCGGCCGCCACCGACCAGAAGGCGTTGTTGGTGAAGAACTCTCGCGGATCGTCGACGTGGTACTTCGTCAACATCTCGCGCTGCACCTTGAACAGATCCTCCGGATACCGGAAGTGCGCGCGCAACTCCGGAGTGATCTCGCTTTCCGGCTTGACCGCCCCGGGGAACACGCCGCGCCAGGCCTTCAGCACGGGATCTTTCGAGTCCACCTCGTACAGGTTCACCGTGCCGTCGTAGGCGTCGACGGTGGCCTTCACCGAGTTACGGATGTAGCTGACCTCCTTGCGCGGAATCAGCCTGCCGGTCTTCTTGTCGATGCTGTCCTCGATGCCGTCCAGCGAGGTCTTCTGCGCGTACGGGTAGTTGTCGAGGGTGGTGTAGGCGTCGACGATCCACTGGATCCGGCCGTCGACGACCGCCGGATAGGCGTTGCCGTCGGTGGTCAGCCACGGGGCCACCTTCTGCACCCGGTCGCGCGGGTCGCGATTGAAGATGATCTTGGAGTTGTCGCCGATGGCCGAGGAGAACAGAATGTTGCGCTCGGCGTACTTGGCGGCGAAGGCGAGCCGGTTGAACCAGTTGCCGATCGGCACGCCACCCTTACCGTCGTAGGTGAACTGCGCGGTGTCGGAATCGTATTCACGGGGCCGCTGGCCTTCCGTATTGCCGACGATCGAGTAGTCCGGGGTGGCCTGCGAAATCACCTCGCCGAAATAGATGCGCGGCTGGTCCACCTTGATCCGCTGCTTGTCCTTCGGCGTGAACAGGTCGCTGACCATGAAGATCGGGTAGCCACTGTCGCTGCTGCCGCCTGCCGCGTTCGGATCGTCGGACTGCGGCTTGTTGACCCGGTTCGCCGGCGCGGCGACGAAACCGTTGCCGTGGGTGTAGACGGTGTGCTGGTTGATCCAGTCCTTCTGGTTACCGCTCAACGCGGCGGGCGAGAGCTCGCGCGCGGCGACGATGTAGTCCTGCACATCGCCGTCGAGGTTGTAGCGGTCGATGTCCAGCGACTCGGGGAAGCCGTAGAAGTTCTTCAGCTGGCGCAGCTGAGTGAAGGTGGGCGACAGGATGTTCGGATCGAGCAGCCGGGCATTGCCGATGGTCGCGGCATCGACCGGCACATCCAGCGGGTTCTTCTTGCTCTCGCCCTTGTAATCCTGATAGTTGATCTTGTCGTCGGTGATGCCGAACGCCTGCCTGGTCGCGGCGATATTGCGTTGGATGTATTCGCTTTCCTTGTCCGCGGCGTTCGGACGCACCGAGAACTGCTCGACCACCAGCGGCCACACCGCGCCGACCAGGATCGAGGACAGCACGAGCAGCGCGGCCGCCATCGCGGGCACCCGCAGATCGCGCAGCACAATGCCTGCGAAGAAGGCGAGCGCGCAGATCACCGCGATGGAAAGCAGGATCAGTTTGGCGGGCAGCACCGCGTTGATGTCGGTGAAGGAACCACCGGTGAAGGTGGGCTCCTTACGACTGCTCATCAACAGCTCATAGCGATCGAACCAGTACGCGATCGCCTTGAGCAGCACGAAAAGCCCGGCCAGTACGGCCAATTGGATGCGCGCGGCGCGGGTCAGCGTGCCCTCGCGACCACTCAGCCGCAGCCCGCCGAAGATGTAGTGCGTCACCAAGCTGGCGAAGAACGCGATGACCACCGCGACGAACAACCAGTTCAGCACCATTCGATACAGCGGCAGCTCGAAGGCGTAGAAACTGACGTCGAGATGGAACTGCGGGTCCTCCTCGCCGAACTTGCTGCTGTTCAGGAACAGCTGCACGGTGACCCAATTCGACTGCGCCACCAGGCCGGACAGCAATCCGAGCAGCACCGGGATGCCGACACCGAACAACCGCAGCCTGCTCATCACCGTGGTGCGGTAGCGCGCGATCGGATCGTTCGGCCCGGCCACCGGCACGAACACCGGCCGGGAGCGATAGGCCATCAGCAACGCCAGCCAGACGATCACGCCGACGAAGATCGCCACGCCGACGAACAACAGGATCCGGGTCACCAAGACCGTGAGATACACCTCGCGGAAACCGACTTCGCCGAACCACAACCAATTGGTATAGGTGTCGGTCAGCCGTGGACCGAGTAGCAGCAACGCCGCTAAGGCAATGGCCGCCAGCAGCAGCACGCGGCTGCGTCGGGAAAGCGAAGGTAAGCCGGTGGGGGGCCGCATGCCCACGATGCCACTCTCCAAGGTCCGGCGGCACTCGCGCCGATACAGCAGGCCGAGACGCCGCAGTCCGATAGTGCGGGGTGGTCCTTACGGACCGTCGGGGCCCACTCTACGGAATCGGACACTGATCCCATGCTCTGCCCGCGATTCGACGCTCGAAAATCCGCTCCTGGCGCAAATTCGAGCGCCGAACTCGGGTTTGTGAATAGCCTGTCTGGTCGATTTGATTGGATGTCCCCCGTGACTCCCGCAGATCTGCACGCCGAATTGGTACTCGCCCGCGCCGTCCGGGAGGTGGCCGATTTCGTCGACGCCGAAGGGTGGGGAAGACCGCCGCAGATGTTCGCGCTGGTACCCACCGCCGACCTGATCGCGGCGCAGCCGGAGCTGCTCGAGGAGGTCGATGAGGCGGCGGAGCTCACTCCTGTTGCGCAGGAGTCGTATCCGGACGAGGTGACCGGCGGCTCGGTGGCGCTGGACGAGTACCTCGCGACCACCAGCTGGCCGCCCGCCGTCCAGGGTTGTGTGCTGGTGCAGGAAATCGTGGTGCTGCCGCCCGACGCCGAGTCCTCCCTGGACGAGGCGCTGGTGCCGCTGCTCGCCGACCACGAGGCGGCCGACGCCGCCGCCCGGGCCGCGGCCGAGTCGCATCCGGAGCGGCGCGAGGCCCGCCTGTTCGCCGCGGTGCTGCGCGAGGGCGCGTCGCTGAGCCTGCTGCAGTTGCGCCCCGAGGAGGACGCCGACGACTTCGGCGATCTGGACCTGCGCACCTACCCGAACCTGGCGCCCAACCTCATCGACGCGCTGCACGCCACCCTGGAGTGGGCCGGCGACTGACCGGCTCAGCCGCAGCTGACGGGTTCCTTGCCCGCGTTGATGTCGTTGAGCGATTGCACGGCGCCGGTGAGGTTTTCGACCTTGACCAGGCGCAGCCCCTCGGGGGTCCGCTGCTTGGCCTCGTTGCAGTTCGCGGCGGGCACCATGAAGGTCTCCGCGCCCGCATCGCGCGCGGCCATCATCTTGTACTGGATGCCGCCGATCGGGCCGACCTTGCCCTCCTGATCGATGGTGCCGGTGCCCGCGACGAACTTGCCGCCGTCGAGCTCGCCGGGGGTGAGCTTGTCGATCAGCGCGAGGCTGAACATCAGCCCGGCCGACGGTCCGCCGATGTCGGCGAGGTTGAAGAACACCTGCAAAGGCGGGCGCGCGCCCTCGCCCGGTGTCACGCCGAGGTAGCCCTTGTCCTTGTCGTCGGGTCGCGCGCCGAGGGTCACCTGCAGGGTCTGCTCGGCGTTCTCGCGGCGCACCTGCACGGTCAGCTGCGCGCCCGGCGGCTGCTCCGACACGGCCGTCACCACGTCCTTCGGCGCGGCGATCGGCGCGCCGTTGATGCTGATGATCTCGTCACCGGCTTTGAGCACGTCCTTGGCCGGGCCGTCCTCGGCCACCTTGCGCAGCAGCACCACCGTCGGCATGTTCAGGTAGTGCAGCGCCGCGACCTCGGCATTGCCCTCGGAATCCTTGAAGTCCTGCTGGTTGGACTTGTCGATCTCGTCTCGCGACACCCCTGGCGGGTAGACCTCGGCGCGCGGCACCAGCCCGTGCTTGCCGCTCACCCAGAAGCCGAACGCCTCGAAGATGCTCAACCCGTCGCGCACCGACACGGTGGTCATATTGAGGTGACCCGTCGTCGGGTCCACCTCGGTGCCGCGGACGTCCACCACCTCTTTGCCTTCGACCTTGCCGAGGGTGTTGAAAGTGGGACCGGGGCCGAGTGCGACGAACGGCACAGTGAGCACGCTGCCGAGGGCGCCGAGCACGAGCACCGGGATCAGGGCGGCCACCAGGGTGAGGATCCGACGATTCACCTGGACCACAGTAGTGATGGCCGCCGTCGAAGGACGCCGGAGGCGGACATTCGATGCTCCCGCGCGTCCCCGGTTTCGCGCCGCGCGAACATCAAGTGCCTGCACTACACGCGTAATGTTGGCCGTATGAGTGACGTCCCCTTCGGATTTTCGGACCGCGACGACGACGACCGCAAGCGCGGTGACGAGCCGGGCGGTCCCGAGTCGAACAATCCGTTCGGAGTGGGTGGACCCGGCGGCGGTTTCGATCCGTCACAGCTCGGTCAGATGTTGACCTCGCTCGGCCAGATGCTCAGCGGCATGGGTCAGCCCGGTTCGGCGCAGGCCGGCCCGGTGAATTACGACGTCGCCAAGCGACTCGCCCGGCAACAGCTCGGGTCGAGCGTGACCCCCGTGTCGGCGAGCACCGCGAGTGCCATCGCCGATGCCGCGCACCTCGCCGAGCTCTGGCTCGACGGCGCGACCACCCTGCCCGCAGGCGCGACCAAGACCGTCGCCTGGACCGCCAATGACTGGATCGAGGAGACGCTGTCCACCTGGCAGCGGCTGTGCGACCCGGTGGCGCAGCAGATCTCGGGCATGTGGACCGCGTCCCTGCCCGAGGAAGCCAAGGAGTTCGCGGCGCCGATGGTGGGCATGCTCGGCCAGATGGGCGGCCTCGCCTTCGGCTCGCAGCTCGGCCAGGCGCTCGGCCAGCTCGCCAAGGAAGTGCTGACCTCCACCGACATCGGCCTGCCGCTCGGCCCCACCGGCACCGCAGCGCTGCTGCCCGCCGCGATCTCGGACTTCAGCGCGGGCCTGGAACAGCCGGAGAGCGAGATCATGGTGTTCCTCGCCGCGCGGGAAGCGGCGCACCAGCGGCTGTTCGGTCACGTGCCGTGGCTGCGCCAGCAGGTGCTCGCCGCGGTCGAGGACTACGCGCGCGGCATCCGGATGGACTTCTCCGCGCTGGAGGAAGCCGCCCAGGGCATCGACCCGATGGCGCTGACCGATCCCGGCAAGCTCGAGGAAATCCTGTCGCAGGGCGCGTTCGAGCCGCAGACGACGCCGGAGCAGAAGCAGGCGCTGGAGCGGCTGGAGACCCTGCTCGCGTTGATCGAGGGCTGGGTGGAGGTCGTGGTCACCGACGCGGTCGGCGATCGGCTGCCCGGCGCGGGTGCGCTGGCCGAGACCCTGCGGCGGCGCCGCGCCACCGGTGGACCCGCCGAGCAGACCTTCGCGACCCTGGTCGGGCTGGAACTGCGGCCGCGCAAACTGCGCGAGGCCGCCGCGCTGTGGCGCAGGCTCACCACCGACGCGAGCGTGGAGAAGCGCGACGGCGTCTGGGCCCATCCGGACCTGCTGCCCGACTCCAACGACCTGGACTCCCCCGCCGGCTTCATCGATTCGGTGATCGGCGGCGGCACCACCGCGTTCGACGATCCGCTGGCACAGCTGGCGGAGACCGAGGCGCGGGAAAAAGCCGAGCGGGACAAGACCGACGCGGCCGATCCGGGTGCGGACGACGACCAGCCCGGTCCGGACCTGGGCAAGGACAGCGGCCCGTCCGCCTGAGTGTCCTGTTGATAGCCACGAATCCCTGTGCATAACTACGGGATTCGTGGCTGATCGGCGCCTGTGAGGTCCGCATACTGCCGGACATGACCTCACTGTGTCGTGGCCCGCTGCTGCCCCCGCAGATCGCCGTGCTGGTGCGTCCGTCCGGCGTCGTACAGCTCGGCTGGCATCCTGAGACCGCCCTGCTGCTCGACCCAGCCGGGCTCGACGCCGACACCGTGCTCGCCTTCCTGCGCCTGCTGGACGGGACGCAGACGCGGCCCCAAATCGTCTGGCGCGCCGGGGAATGCGGCATCGAACCGGACCACGCGATGGCGCTGCTCGACGTGCTGGACGGGGCCGGACTGCTCGAGCATCCCGAGGACCGCGGCGGGCGGATCAGGTCGGTGCGGGTACACGGGCTCGGCCCGATGTCCGACGCGATCACCACGGGACTGCGCAAACTCGGTGTGCGGCCGAGCCGTTCGCGCGACTACCGGCCGCACGTCGCCCCGGTGTCCGGCTGGCAGACCGACCTGGTGGTGCTGGCCGACGTACTGGTCACCGACCCGCGACTCACCGAGGATCTCGTGCAACATCGGATCGCCCATCTGCCGGTACGGATCCGCGACGGTCGCGGCGTGATCGGCCCGCTGGTGCTGCCCGGCGCGACCAGTTGCCTGCGCTGTGCCGATCTGCTGCGCGCCGACTACGACGCGGACTGGCCGCACCTGGCCGCGCAGTTGCTGGGCCGGGTCGGTCACGCCTCGCCGGCCAAGATCGCGGCCACCGCGGCCCTCGCGGTCAGCGAGGTGGAGGCCGTCCTGGCCCTGTCGACCCGCCGGGCACCGGCCACCTTGGACGCGACACTCGAGGTCGACCTGGACGCGTACCTGCTGGATCGGCGGCAGTGGCCGCGGCACCAGGACTGCGGCTGCCGCCGAATTCCGGCCGGGCTCACCGCGTGTCGAGATCGACCGAATACCTCGGCCGAGGCGGAGCACGAGTGATCGGGGTCACTGCCGTCAGCGGTGTCTATTGCAAGATTGCCGTGGCTAAGAAGTACTTCCTTCCGCCATGATGGGTACGTGTCTGAGATCGTGCGCCGTCGCTCGTCCCGTAACGCCAAGTTGGCCAAGATTCCGCTCGGCATCGCCGGGCGGGCCGCCGTGGGGTTCGGTAAGAAGCTGGCCGGTGGCGACAAGTCCGAGATCAACGCTCAGCTGAACCAGAAGGCCGCTGAGCAGCTGTTCACCGTGCTCGGTGAGCTCAAGGGCGGCGCGATGAAGTTCGGCCAGGCCCTCAGCGTGATGGAAGCCGCGGTGCCCGAGGAGTTCGGCGAGCACTACCGCGAGGCCCTCACCAAGCTGCAGGCCGCCGCGCCGCCGATGCCCGCCGAGACCGTGCACCGGGTGCTCGATCAGCAGCTGGGCACCCAGTGGCGGCAGCGGTTCCAGGAATTCGACGACAGCCCCGCCGCGTCGGCCAGCATCGGCCAGGTGCACAAGGCGGTCTGGTCGGACGGGCGCACCGTCGCGGTGAAGGTGCAGTACCCCGGCGCCGACGAGGCGTTGCGCGCCGACCTCAAGACGTTGAACCGGATGACCGGACTGCTCGCCTCGGTCATCCCCGGCGCCGATGTGAAGCCGATCCTGGCCGAGATCACCGAGCGCACCGAGGAAGAGCTCGACTACCGCAACGAGGCGGCCAATCAACGCGCCTTCGCCAAGGGTTTCGACGGGCACCAGGAGATCGTGGTGCCCAAGGTGGTGGCCAGCGCGCCGAAGGTGATCGTCACCGAATGGCTGGACGGCACCGCCGTCTCCTCGATCATCCAGGCCGGTGCCGCGGACCCCGAGGGCACCCGTGAGCTGCGTAACCGGGTCGCGACCCTGATGGGCCGGTTCCACTTCTCCTCCCCCGAAACCGTCGGCCTGCTGCACGCCGACCCGCACCCCGGCAACTTCATGATGCTCGCCGACGGCAAGCTCGCGGTCATCGACTTCGGCGCCTGCGCACCGCTGCCGAACGGCTTTCCCCCCGTTCTCGGCCAGATGCTCGCGCTCTCGGTCGAGGAGCGCTTCGAGGAACTCACCGAGCTCATGTACGACAACGGCTGGGTCATCCCCGGCCGCACCGTCACCCATCAAGAGATCGCCGACTACCTGCGCCCGTTCACCGACCCGATCAAGTCGGACTCGTTCCACTTCACCCGCAAGTGGATGCAGCGGGTCGCGGGCAAGGCCTCCGACATCTCCAGCCAGGAGATGAAAACCGCACGCGCCCTGCAACTTCCGGCGGAATACGTGATGATCTTCCGGGTGCTCGGCGGCTCCGTCGGCATCCTCGCCCAGCTCGACGCCGAACTGCCGTTCATGGAACTGGTCCGCACCTGGATGCCGGGCTTCCGCGAGGAGCGCACGGTCAGCTGAACCGGTGACCCGGCCCGCGACGCGAATTGCGGGATGCGGGGCCGCCGGTCGATTAACCTCATCCTCGGCTCGGATCGTCTCCGTCGACGAAGGGTGATGACCATGTCGCGCACCGGTCGGATAGTCGGTGTCTCGATCGGCGCGGCGGCGGCGCTGGGGGTGTCGATGGCACCGGTCGGTGCCGAACCCGCCGCCGAAGCGCAGTCGGTGGTCTCGCTGTCGGTGGGGCCGGGAGTATCGACCGAGGTGGGTAGCAAACGCGTCGTCAGCCTCATCTGTGCGCCGAAGATCGGCGGCACCCACCCGAAGGCCGAGCAGGCCTGTGCGAATTTGGCGGCGGCCGACGGCAATATCCGGGCACTCGCCGACTTCACCGTGCCGCCGCTGTGCTCCCAGGATTTCGTTCCGGTGGTCGCCGCCATCGACGGTGTCTGGCGCGGCGAGCCGATCTCCGACCACGGCTTCTTCTCGAACGAGTGCGTCTTGCATGCCACCACAGTCTCGGTGTTCGACTTTTAGACCGCTGGGAAGTATTCGGATCAGCGTGATGTAAACACGCGGCTTCAGTACCGCACTCCTGCCACTGTGCGATGGGATCGAGAGAGGTTTTTCGGCAGGTGCGGTACGGAAGCGACGACCAGGCGCGGTGGCCTGGACTCGGCAACGTCGTGCACGACCGCAGGCGTGCGGCGCGGCTGACGCTGGCACAACTGGCGGCGAAGACCGAATTGTCGCAATCATTTCTGAGTCAATTGGAGAACGGGCGCACCAACACGAGCCTGCGCTCGCTGCAACGCATCGCCGACGCGCTCAGTACCACCGCGACGGAACTGCTGGCGGCGGCCGACAGCACGCCCGGCTCGGTGATCGTGCGCGCGGGCGAGGGCAGCCTCGATCAAACCGATTGGGACAACGACGGATCGGTGCGCTCGCTGGTGCACGGTGCCAGGGAACTGCGGGCGCTCGAGTTCACCGGCGGAACCAGGCGGGGCGAGCGCGAATTCACCCACGGCAACGACGAATTGATCTATGTGGTCTCCGGGACGATCACGGTCGCCGCCAGTGGCGAAGAGGTGATCCTGTCCACCGGAGACTCCTATTACTGCCCGTCGGGCGTGCGCCACCGCTGGTGGGCGCACGCCGACGACACCAGAACACTACTGCTCGCCGTTGCCGACGGGCTGACGGTCCGCCGGGCACCCCACGGGCCACGGCGAACCGGACTTCCAAAACCCCGGTAGCACAACGCAAACGAGCCGCCCACCGGGCAACGGTGAGCGGTTCGTCTGCTTTCTCGTTCGTTGGCTCGGCCCGTGTCAGGACCAACCGAATCGAGCACATCGACCGGAGGGAGGGAAGCTACTCCCGGATTCATGCCGGGACCGCGATCTTGCGCGGACGGCCGCGCGGGCGCTTGCGTTCGATGACGACTCCCTGTTCGAAGATTTCGCCACCCCAGACACCCCACGGCTCACGCCGATCCATGGCTGCGGTCAAGCAGCCCTTCCGGATGGGGCAACTGGCGCATAGCGCCTTGGCCTGCTCCAACTGGTTAGGGCTCTCGGCGAACCAGAGATCGGGATCTCCGGCACGGCAAGGCAGAACCTTGTTGACCTCCCTGGCCCGGGTGATGGGGGCCACGGTTCGGCATGTCACGTCAGTAGTGGCCTCTGGCCATTCCTGGGCGGTGAACACGTCGTTCTCCTTCAGCTCGTTGCAGCGGTTCGTTGTGTTGTCCGCGAAACCGGTGCCGGCTGGCTGAAGGGCCGAAAAAGATTGGCCACGGTTTCGCTTCGTGCGATCCGTGGCCAGGAGGTCTGGGAGGGAGATTCCCTACCTAGGTATTCGACATCTCTGCCGAGTCCTGATCACGATCGCTTGGTTTGCGGGGCGGAGGCGTGCTGCCTGCAGATCCGCCGGCTCATAACCGGCGTCTGCTGCGATGACGACAACGTTGTCTGCCGTCGTGGTGACGACAGACGGGTGCCAGCTACCCGCGTTGGGCTTGTCCTGCATGACGGTGCAACCGTGGGCATACATGGGCGCGAGTTGCGCCTGCGTGCCGAACGCACCGATTTCGGACAGACCGATCCCCTGCAAGGCGAGGATCCCCCGGGAGGCCGACATGGGTGTGTTCACCGCAACGTCACTGCCGCTGAAGTAATTGCTGTTCACGTCTGCCTCCCTCCATAACTCGTTGTGTCTGATGACTGTGCGCGCCGGGATGACCTCCCGGTGCGTAGAACCCACCATAGGCAAGTTCGCCAAACGGTACAACCTATTTTCTACCTGCGGTTTTGGGGTCTTGCGCGCAGCCGTGAAGCGATGATCGCGAGCACGTCGGCGCCGTACTGTTCGAGCTTCTTCGCGCCGATCCCGGCGATCGCGGTGAGCGCGGTGTCGTCACCTGGGAGTTGTTCGGCGATGGCGGTCAGCGTGGTGTCGGTGAACACCACGAACTCGGGCACCTGCAAGGCCTGCGCCTTCTCCGCGCGCCACTCCTGCAGTGCCACCAGCAGCTCGGCGTCGAGCTCCGCCGGACAACGGCGACAGCGGCCGAGCATAGTCGCATAGGTGCCGATGAGTGGCTTCGCACACACTCGGCAGGTGGGACGAATGCCCTTCGCGGTCTCCGAGACCGGCGCCGCGATCCGGGAAGCCGGGGAATCGTCGGGCACGAGGCCGTTGAGGAACCGGGACCGGCGCCGGGTGCGCCGCTTGCCCTCGCCGCGGGCCAGCGCCCAGGACAGCTGCAGATGTACGCGCGCCCTGGTCACGCCGACATAGAGCAGCCGCCGTTCCTCTTCCAGTTTCGCCTCGTCGCCGACCGAGCCGTCGTCGGCGAGCACGTGCGCGATCGGCAGGGTGCCGTCGGCGACCCCGACCAGGAAGACCGCGTCCCACTCCAGCCCCTTGGCGGCATGCAGCGAGGCGAGCGTGACGCCCTGCACGGTCGGTGGGTGCCGCGCCTCGGTCCGGGCGGCCAGCTCACGCAGCAGGCCGGGCAGGTCGAGTTTTTCGTCGTGCTCGACCAGTTCCTCGGTCAGCGTGACCAGCGCGACGAGCGAGGCCCATTTCTCCCTGGCCTGGACACCGGCCGGTTCGGCCGTGGTCAGGCCGAGCGGGGCCAGCACCGCGCGCACCAGGGTGACCAGCGCGGCGCCGCTGCGCGCCTCGCCGGGCAGGTCGTCGCGCGAGGCGGCTTGGCGCAACGCCGAAACGGCCTGCCTGACTTCGGCACGCGAGAAGAAGCCTTCACCGCCGCGCACCTGGTAGGGGATGCCGCGTTCGGTGAGCGCCTGCTCATAGCTCTCGGACTGGGCGTTGATCCGGTAGAGCACGGCGATCTCGGCGGCGGGCGTGCCCGCATCGATCAGCCGCTTGATCGACTTGGCCACCGCGGCGGCCTCGGCGGGGCCGTCCTCGAACTCGGCGAAGACCGGCTCGGGTCCGTCCGGGCGCTGGCCGATCAGTTGCAGCCGGGTGCCGGCGATGCGGCCGCGGGCCACACCGATCACCCGGTTCGCCAGCGACACCACCTGCGGGGTCGAGCGGTAGTCGCGTTCCAGGCGGACCACGGTGGCGTCGGGGAAGCGGCGGGAGAAGTCGAGCAGGTAGCCGGGGGTCGCGCCGGTGAACGAGTAGATGGTCTGGTTCGCGTCGCCGACCACGGTCAGGTCGTCGCGGTCGCCGAGCCAGGCGTCGAGCACCCGCTGCTGCAACGGGGTGACGTCCTGGTATTCGTCGACGACGAAACTGCGATAGCGGCCGCGGAATTCGTCGGCCACCGCCGGATAGTCCTCCAGCGCCGCCGCGGTGTGCAACAGCAGATCGTCGAAGTCGAGCAGCAGGCCGTCCGGTGTGGCCTTGAGCTTCTCGTAGCCCGCGTACACCTCGGCCACTCGCAGCGCATCGTAGGGCGTCTCGCGGTGGTTCTTGGCCACCGCCGCCGGATAGTCCTCGGGGGCGATGAGCGAGGCCTTCGCCCACTCGATCTCGCTCAGCAGGTCACGCACGCTGTCGGTGGCCGAGGAGAGCCCCGCCCGGTTCGCCGCCTGCGCGACGATCGGGAACTTGCCGTCGATCAGCCGCCACGGCACGTCGCCGACGATCTGCGGCCAGAAGTATTTGAGCTGGCGCAGCGCGGCCGCGTGGAAGGTGCGCGCCTGCACCTGGTTCGCGTCACCACCCAGGCCGAGGGCACGCAACCTGCTGCGCAGCTCCCCCGCCGCCCGTGCGGTGAAGGTCACCGCCAGCACCTGATCGGCCTTCACATGTCCTGCGGAAACCAGGTGCGCGATGCGATGGGTGATGGTCCTGGTCTTGCCGGTGCCCGCCCCCGCGAGTACACACACCGGACCCCGTGGCGCGCGCACGGCGGCGGCCTGTTCAGGGTCGAGCGAGTCCAGCTCGCGGCCGGTCGGTCGGTGTGTACTGGTTGACGACACGGCACCCATCATGACAGTGACCGCCGACAACTCACGCGGCCCGCGCAATACGCTCGCCTCGTGGCACACGACACGCCGTCAACGGACGCACAACCGACCGACCGGCATGCGACCTGGATGGAACTGTTCTTCGACCTGGTCGCGGTCGCCGGGATCGGCCAGCTCACCCACCTGCTGCACCGCGGCCCCTCGCTCGGCGACTTCGGCCTGTATCTGCTGCTCTACCTGGCCTTCTGGACGGCCTGGGCATGCATGATGCTGTACGGCAACATCGCGCGCGACCACACCAGGATCCGGCTGATGCTGGCGGCGATGCTCGGCCTCGGCGTGATGGCTAGTGCGGTCGCGGGGATCCCGGACCGGCATGCGACCACATTCGCGGCGGTCTACGTGCTCGTGCGCATGGTCGCCGCGCAGGTCTGGGGCCGCGGCACGCTGGTGGTCGACTGGCCGATCGCGCAACTGTCCGTCGGTGTGTTGCCGTGGATCGTCTCACTGTGGGTGCCCGAGCCGGGGAAGTACGGCCTCTGGGCGCTTGGCCTCGCGCTGGATCTGTGGCTGATGTTCGCGATGACCGGCGAGCGGATGCTGGCGGGTGCGCAGGAGGCGATCGATCGCAGGCTGAGCAACTCGCGCCGGTTCCGGAATGTCGAGCCGCCGAAAATCAAGGCGCTGCATGCCGATTCGGTGCATCTCGGCGAACGCCTCGGGCTGTACGTGATCATCGTGCTCGGTGAGGGTGTCATCGCGGTGATCGCCGCGGTGGGCGGCGTGCGGTGGCACGCACCGGTGCTCGCCCTCGGCTTCGGCGCGTTCGTGGTCCTGGCGAGCCTGTGGGCGCTGACCCTGATGTACGGCTTCGTGCCACGCCTGATGACCGGCGGCGACCCGGACGGCTCCATACCGAGGCAGTACGCGATGGCGATGCACTGCTGGATCACCGCCGCGATCGCCACCATCACCGCGGGTCTCGGGCTGGCCGTCGAGCACGCGGACGGGCACGTGTCCACCGGCATCGGCTGGTCGCTCGGTGGCGGCGCGGCCGCGTACTTCGTGATCACCGGACTCGGCGGCGCGCGCAGCGGGGCGGGGTGGCGCTGGATGCTGACCTGGCCGCTGCCGTGTGCGGTGCTCGCGGTGCTGCTCGGTGCGTTCGGTCCGCACCTCGGAGCGCTCGGACTGGTGTACGGCGTGGTGGCGCTTTTCCTGTGGGCGGTGCTGTGCCAGACGTACGCCGCTGGGCAGTGGGGCGTCGGATCCGATCGCCGCGGGCGATGGCGACGGCCGAACCACGGTCTCGGGATCGACGAGGTGCTATAGCCGCCGGTCGCGCAGTCGCCGCAGATCGACGCCGAATTGCCCGGTCCGCGGCCCGAGCGGACCGAAGAACTCGCGGTCACAGGCTTGCACCGCGACCACCGCCCGGTTCGCCAGTGCCGCACCGGCTTCGGTGAGCACCAGCGACTTCGCCCGCCGATCACTCGGATGATCGCGCCGCTCGACCAGGCCCTTCTGCTCGAGTACGCGCAGCACCTGGGAGGTCATCATCGGGTCGGTGGCGGCCTGCGCGGCGAGGTCACGCTGCATGACCGGATCGCCGGCGACCGCGAGGTAGGTGAGCGAGGCGAGCAGCACGAACTGCACGTGGGTGAGCTCGAAGGGCGCCAGCGCCGCGCGCTGGGCGGCCTGCCAGCGGTTGGTCACCTGCCAGAGCAGCAGGCCCGGACCTTCGTCGGCGTGTTCGAATTCGCTGCGTAGCCCATTGTTTCGCATCGGCCTGCCTCACTCGCCTGACATCGCTGCCGCGATCACCGCATGGTCGTGTTCGGTGAGTTGTATCAGGCCGCGGCGCACTATCATTCCCCAGTTCGGGGTGCTCTTCAGCGCCAGTTCGCTCCGCAAGTCGTCGATCGGGATCTGCTTGGTCCCGGCCCGGTAGCTGACCGAACGGCGCCACGGCTGGCAGCAGCTGCCGCCTGGCAGGCCGAGTCGGCCTGTGGTGGTCGATGGTGCCGATCGCGGTCAACGCGTGGATCGGCGACCACGCGGAACACCATCGGCCCTGGCAGCGTTGCATCCTTCGTGACTGACGCAACCCCCGACCTGACGATGTACTCGACCACCTGGTGCGGCTACTGCCGCAGGCTGAAGAAGCAGCTGGACGAGTCCGGTATCAGCTACATCGAGATCGATATCGAACAAGATCCGGCGTCCGCCGAGTTCGTCGGCAGCGTCAACGGCGGCAACCATGTGGTGCCAACAGTGAAGTTCGCGGATGGCTCGACGGCGACCAATCCGTCGCTGGTGGACGTCAAGAAGGCGCTCGCCGCACTAGCCTGATCAGCCCGCCGTGCCGACTCGGCATGCAATAGTCCTGCTGAACACCCGCATCCGCGCGGGCCGTCGCCGGCCCGCCGCGGTCCTTTCGCGCGCGCCGAACTCAGTCGAGCGCGGCCCAGGATTCCATGATGGTGCGGGCGATGGAGATCGAACCCGGCAGCAACAACCGTGCGCCCGAACCCTGCGCCGACCAGTCGCCCGCCGCCAGCGCCGCGCGCACCTCGTCCCGGGTGAACCAGTGCGCCTCGGCGATCTCCCCGTCGGAGAAGACCAGCGGCTGCGCCGGATCGCCGACCGCGGCGAAGCCGAGCATCAGCGAGCGCGGGAACGGCCACGGCTGGCTACCCAGGTAGTGGATGTCGCGGACATCGACGCCGACCTCCTCCTTCACCTCCCGCTCGACGCACCGCTCCAGCGACTCCCCCGCCTCGACGAACCCGGCGAGCAGCGAGAACAGCGTCTCCGGCCAGCTGTGCTGGCGCGCGAGCAGCACCCGGTCGGCGCCGTCGTGAATCAGGCAGATCACCGCGGGATCGATCCGCGGGAACTCCTCGTAACCGCTCTCGGTGACCCGCGACCAGCCACCCTTGCTCGAGGTGGTGGCGGTGCCGTCGGCGCTGTTGAATCCGGCCTTGTCATGCCAGTTCAGCAGGGCGACGGCAGTGGAGAGCACCCCGGCGGTGAGATCGTCGACCGTGTTCGACATGCCGCGCAGGTCGGTCAGCGAGCCGGTCAGTTCCCGATCACGCACCGCCCACAGGTGCACACCGTCGATACCGAGGAACACCGCGTCGGGGCTCGGCTCGGGCGACAGGTCGATGGCCTTGTCGAGGACGAGCGCGCCGTTCTCGAATCTGACCTGGCCGCGCGCGTTCACCCGCAGCAGCTTGGCGTCGCGCCAGCCTTCCAGTAGGGCCTGCGCGTCGGCCCGAGTCTCCTCGGCGCGATCGAGCACGGAACGGGACAGCAAGGGCACACCATTGAGCTGAAAGACCGGCACCCCTCGAGACTATCGCGCCGAACGCCAGGTACCCGTGGCGCGGCCTTACTTGGCCGTGCGGCGGATGTAGAGCAGCTTGTCGCTGCCCTCGAGCGAGTCCACTTCCGGCTCGCCGACCCGGACCAGCACGCCCGCGCGCACCACGCCGAGCACGATGTCGCTCAGATGCCGTGGGGAGCCGCCGATCTCCGAGGGATCGACATCGCGCTCGGCGATCGCGAACCCCTCCTCCGGGGTGAGCAGGTCCTCCATCATCTCGACCACCGAGGGCGTCGTCGTGGCGACACCGAGCAGCCGGCCCGCCGTCTCCGAGGAGACCACCACCGAGTCGGCGCCGGACTGCCGGACCAGGTGGGTGTTCTCCGCCTCGCGGATCGCGACCACGATCTTGGCGCTCTTGGTGAGCTCACGGGCGGTGAGGGTGACCAGCACCGCGGTGTCGTCGCGGTTGGTCGCGACCACCACCGAGGACGCGTTCTGCACGCCGGCCAGCCGCTGCACGTCGGACTGGGTCGCCGAGCCGTGCACCGTCACCAGGCCCGCGTTCGCGGCGGCCTCCAGCGCGATCACATCGGTGTCGACCACCACGATGTCGGCGGGCTGCACGTTGTCGCCGAGCATCGCGTCGATCGCGGTCCGTCCCTTCGTGCCGTATCCGACGACCACGGTGTGATTGCGCACGCTGTGCCTCCATCGCTGAATCTTGAAAGCCTGCCGGGACCGTTCCGTCAGCACGCCCAGGGTGGTACCGACGAGAACAATGAGGAACAGCACACGCAGCGGCGTGATGATGATGATGTTGGCCAGTCGCGCCTGTGGCGTGATCGGCGCGATATCGCCGTAACCGGTGGTCGACAGCGACACCGTGGCGTAATAAAACGCGTCGAGAAACGACAGCGGATCGCCGGAATTGTCGCGGTACCCGTTCCTGCCGATGAACACCACCAGGGCCGCGGTGAACAGCAGCCCGATCGCGAACAACACGCGGCGGGTCAGCGAAATCCACGGGCTGGTCTGCACTTCCGGGATGCGCAGCACGCCGACCAACGCGAAATGCGGGCGATTCGACAGCCCGAGCGTGCGCGCTCGATCACCGAACAGCGGACTCACCCGCCCTGGTATTCAACGAGTCGGCGGTACCCGGCTCTGCTTGTCCCTCCAGCACAGCACGGGAGCCTACCTGTTTCCCGGGATACCACCCGGTCTCGACGCGAACACCCGCGGAATGCGAAGGTGCCTCATGGCAGAAAACGCTCACGTACCTACCCGCGCCGCCGGTCGTCGCCCCGCACTGGCCATCGCCGCCCTGCTGTTCCCCATGGGCATCCTGCATTTCGTCGCGCCCAAATTCTTCGACGGGATCGTGCCCCGCGCGCTGCCCGGCGAGGCGCGCAACTACACCTATGCCTCTGGCGTCGCCGAGATCGGCGTCGCCGCTGCGCTGGCGATCCCGCGGACCCGCGGCCTCGGCGGGCGGCTGGCCGCGCTGCTGTTCATCGCGGTGCTGCCCGCGAACGTGCAGATGGCCGTCGACACCCTCGGCAACAAGAAGGCCTCGCAGCTGATGAAGATCGGCACGGTGCTGCGGCTGCCGTTGCAGGTTCCGCTGATCATCCAGGCGTTGAAGGTGAGCCGGTCGGCGCGGAATTCCTGATCAGCTCGGCCAGTTCGTCCGGTCCGGCCAGCGCCGTCGGTGCGATGGTGCGGCCGGTGCGCACGTAATGGAAAGCGGCACTGATGCGTTCGAGCATCTCCTGCTCGGGCCTGCCCTCCCTGGACGCCATCAGCCTGGCCCAGGCCAACCGGTAGACGGCCAGTTGCATGGCGACCGCGGGCTCCTCGGCGGGGGTCGGCTCGGCGCCGGTCTTCCAGTCGACCACGATCCAGCCGCCGCCCGGCTCGGCGAACACCGCGTCCATCCGGCCGCGAATCACGGTGCCCGCGAGTGACGTTTCGAACGGGACCTCCACGTCGATCGGGCTGCGGTTGGCCCACGAGGAGTTCAGGAACGCGTCCTGCATCGCGGTCAGCTCGTCGTCGACGCCCGCGTCGGCGGCGGTGCTGTCGGCCGCACCGGGGAGTTCGTCCAAGCCGAGCAGCCGGGTCGAGCCGAACCAGCGCTGCACCCAGGCGTGGAACGCGGTGCCGCGGCGGGCCAGCGGGCTCGGCGGGAACGGGAGCGGACGGCGCAGGCGCGCTGCGAGTTTCGCCGGGTCGGCGCGCATCTCCACCAGCGCGGTCGCGGCGATCTGGCCGGGGAGTTCGACCTCTTCGGCGGCGGCCTGCTCGGACTCGAACTCGGCGAGTAGGGCGTCGACGTCGGCGGCCCAGCCGTCGGGGTCGTCGGGGTCGGGGGCGGGGGTGATCGGGTCCAGGGGTTGGTCTGCCGCGAATTGTGCGGTGGCGAAGGCGATGTCCTCGTCGGAGAGGGGCTCGTCCATGGGGTCGGGTGGGATATTGCTGAGGTGCCGGGGTTCGGTGGGGTGGGTGTCCATGGGGTCCGGCGGTAGATTGTCGGTGTCCGGTGGCAGGGCGTCCATGGGGTCCGGTGGCAAGGCATCGAGGTCGTCCGGCGGCTCGAACGGGTACGGGTCGCTGAATCCTGCTCTGGTCGCCGTAGTTTCGCCGAAACGACCACCAACGGCGTTGCCCGATTCGAGGACTTCGCCAGTTTCGGCGGCAGCGTCCGTTTCTTCGACCACGCCCGGTTGGGGGACAGCGGCCGCTTCCACGACAGTGCCCGGTTCGAGATCAGCATCCGCGGCTACGACGGTGCCCGGTTGTCCGGCTTCGATGTTCTTTTCGCGGGCCGTTGCTCGGGGCGCGGGCGGCTTGGCGCGGAGTTCGGCCAGGGCGGCGCGGACGAGGACGGCACCCTGCTCGATGGGATCGCGGCGGTCGCCGAGGGGGTCGCGCGGCCATTCGGCGGTGGCCGGGTTGTCGGTGAACGGGTTCACCGCGTCGGGTGCCGGTGGGTCGTCCCAGCGGGCGACGTCGACGACGCCGTTGGCGGGGCTGTCGGCGGACTCGCTGGCGTGTTTCAGTTCGAGCAGGAAGTCGGAGGGGCCCTTCGGGGTGGTGCCGGTCTCGGCCCAGTGGTGCGACGAAACGAGCAGCACGCGTTCGGTTCTGGTGAGGGCGACATAGAAGAGGCGGCGCTCTTCGTCGATGCGGCGGCGCTCCAGTGCTTCTTTGTGGGACTTGATGGCGCGTTCCAGGTCGGCGCGGTCGTAGAGGTCGGCCAGGTCCAGCACGGGCACACCTTCGGCCGCGTCGTCCTGTTGCCGATCGCCACGCAGCTTGGTCGGGAGTTCGGCCAGGGCACCCAGCCAGGTACCCGACGCGGTCCCCGACGGGAACACGCCGCGCACCACGTGCGGCACCGCGACGATCTCCCATTCGAGGCCCTTCGCCGCGTGCACGGTCAACACCTGGACCCGGTCCTTGGCGACCTCGACTTCGCCTGGCTCCAAGCCGTTCTCGACCGACTCGGCGGCGGCGAGGAAGGACAGCAAGCCGCTCAGCGACGCACCGGAATCGGCCGCGTACCCGGCGACCACTTCGGCGAAGGCGTCGAGATGCTCACGCCCCGCGCCGGTGCCCGACATGGCCCTGCGGGCTTGGGTCTCCACGCCGACGCCGATGGTGCGCTCCACGTCGGCGACCAGCTCGGTCAGCAATTGGCCGCTGCGTTCGCGCAGTGCGGCGAGTTCTCTGCTCAAGGCCTCGATCCGGACGAAACCCGACTCCGAATACTGTTCGCGCGGACCGGGATCGGCGATCGCGTCGGCCAGGCCCGCCTGCTCGGCAGGTTCCGGCGCCACCTCGCGCAAGGCCTCGGCCAGCGTGTTGCCGTCGGTGATGTCCGGCGCGTCACCACTGTTGAAGCGGCTGATCGAGAGCATGCGCGCGCGCCGGGCCAGTGCCGCGATATCGGCGACACCGATGCGCCAGCGGGCACCGGTCAAGACCCGCATCGCCGCGCTACCCGAGCCCGGTTCGGCGATCAGGCGCAGCGTGGCGACGATATCGGCGACCTCGGGGGTGGCGAGCAGACCGCCGAGCCCGACGATCTCCACCGGTAAACCCTGGGCGCGCAGCGCTTCCGCGAGCGGCGACGCATCGGCGTTGCGGCGCACCAGCACCGCCGAGGTGGGCGGCGGCTCCCCCGCGTCGCGACGGGCCGCCCACTCCTCGGCGATTCGTATGGCCAGCCACTCGCGTTCCTCGGCAACGGTCTCGGTCAACGCCAGCGCCACCACGCCCTGTCCCGCATCGGGTTTTGCACGCAAGGCGTCGACCGTCACGCCGCCGCCCTCGATGGCTTTGCGGCGCAAGGGGTCCGCTACCAAGTTCGCCAGTGCCAGTGCCTCGGGCGGATTGCGCCAACTGGTCAGCAGCGGCAGTGTCGGCGCGGGAACGCCGGGGGCACTGGGGAAGTCGGTGGCGAAGCGCGGCAGGTTCGCGGCGGAGGCGCCGCGCCAGCCGTAGATCGATTGCATCGGGTCGCCGACGGCGGTGACCGCCAGTCGTTGTCCGTCGCGCGACGAGGGCTCCCGCGCATCGGCATTCGAGGACTTGGCAGCGCCGCGTTGCTTGCCCGGCCGCGACTCCTCACTCGCCGGCCGTCCGGTGTGCCGCGGCTCCCGTGCACTCTTCGGCTGCTCAGCGCGCGCGGTGGGATCGGCCTCGGGCGCGCCACCGAACAAGGCGGCCAGCAGAACTCGTTGGGCGTGGCCGGTGTCCTGGTATTCGTCGAGCAGGACGAGGCGGAAGCGGGCGCGTTCGGCGGTGGCGACCTCGGGGTGTTCGGCGGCAAGGCGGGCGGCCAAGGACATCTGCGCGCCGAAATCCAGTGCGCCGCGGCGACGTAACGCGTCGGCCAGTTGCTGCACCAGCGGGAGCAGGGCGATGCGTTCGCGCTGGACCTGCAGGATGCTCAACAGGGCTTGGCTCGGCCCACCACGCTGGCGTGGGCCGGGCGGGAGGGTGTGCACCAGCTTCTCGAGGTCGGTGTGCGCCTCGGCCAATTGTTCCGGCTCGACCAGGTGCTCGGCCAGCTGCCCGGACAGCGCGAGGATCGCCTCGGTGACCGAGACGGGGGTGCGGTCGGTGTCCAGGTCGCCGTCCCAGGTGCGCACCACCTGGTGTGCCAGCTGCCAGAGCTGGGTCTGGGTGAGCAGCGTTGCCGACGGCTCCACCGGCAGCAGCAGGCCGTGTTCGGTGAGCAGCCTGCCCGCGTACGAGTGGTAGGTGCTGATCTCCGGCTCGGCGCCGGACAGCTGCGCCCGCAACTGCCCGGACGGGTCGAGGTCGCGCAGCAGCGGCGCACCGGCCAGCCGGGCCAGCCGGGTCCGGATGCGAGCGGTCAACTGCTGCGCGGCTTTTCGGGTGAACGTCAGGCCGAGTACTTCATCGGGCAGCACGAGGCGGTTGGCCACCATCCACACCACGCGGGCGGCCATCGTCTCGGTCTTGCCCGCCCCGGCCCCCGCGACGACCAAGGTCGGGCCCGGTGGGGCGGCGATCACCGCCGCCTGTTCGTCGGTCGGCGGCGGCAGGCCGAGTGCGTCGGCCAGCTGATGGGGGGTTACTCGGCCGCCGGTCACGGCTGCGCCTCGGTGGTGCCGCACGCCGAGGTGCCGGGCGGCACGGGTCCGCCGGGTCGCGCCCGACGGGGGCCGGTGGCACGGCGACGAGGCCCGATGCTCGAGTGCGCCACGGCGTCGATCGCCCGCTCCGGTATGACGGAGCAGCACAGACACTCGACTCCGCAGATCGGCAGCGGTACGCGGCGGGGCTTGTCGTTCACGACTTCACCTCGCTGCTCGGATCCGTCGTGCGCGACAGCATGCTGTGTTGGCGACGCTCGCTCACTCGTCGGTCACCTGCCTGCCGGTGTCCTGAACGGGGCAGCTACCTGCGACCGGGCAGTGGCGGCAGCCGTCGTTGCGCATCGCGAGATAGCTCGGGCCCTCGGTGGCGGCGGCCGCGTCGTGAATGGTGTTGCGCCACTTGTCCAGAGCTTCCGGATCGAGCGGCGGCTGCATGCGTTGGGTAGCGCCCTCCTTGCTGCTCGGCTTGGCGACGTAGACCAATCGAGCGCCGCCCGGCTCGCCGAGTGCGCCGCCTTCGTCCGCAACCTGTTCGTCCGAGTCTTGCTCGTCGGCATCCGGTTCGCCTGGGGCGGTGACCGATTCGACCGCATCCGAATCAGCCGGCCTATCGGCGGGGTCCGATTCTTCCCGCGCTTCCTCGGTGGCCGTGTCGAGCGCGCCCATCGCCGCCGCCACCTGATACGTCGCCAGCTGCGCGTGATCGACCGCCGCCTGCTTGGTGACCGGCGACTTCCCGGTCTTCACGTCCACGATCACGAAGCGGCCCAGCGCATCCCGCTCCAACCGGTCCACCCGGCCGCGAATCCGCACGGGCCGTTCCTCTTCCGTCCGCGGCGGCAGCACGCAGTCCACCGGCACCTCGACCCCGGCCTGGGTGAGTTCGCCGCGGGTGTTGCGCACCCACGCCATGAAGGTTTCCAGCATGGCCTCGGTGCGGCGCAGCTCCTGCCGGGAATGCCAGCCGGATCCGGGATCGACGGACTGCCAGGCCTTTTCGAGCGCGGCGCGCACCTGCGCCTCGGGCACCTGCCCGGCCAGCGCCTGCACCAGCGTGTGCACCAGGTTGCCCTTGACGGCGTGCGGATTGTCGCCGTCGGTGCCGCCGTGGCGTTCCAGCGCCCAGCGCAGCGGGCAGGTGCGCAGCAGCTCCACGGTGGACGGTGAGAGGCCGATCGGGCTCTCGTCCTCCTCCCACAGGGACCGTGCCGAGCTCAATTCGGCGGTGCCGTACCACTCGTCAGGATGGGTGCCCGGCACACCGGCGCTGGCCAGGCGCGCCAACTGGTGCGCGGCCCGATGCCTGCGGTCCGGATCGGCCTCGGGATCGCAGACGGCGCCGCGCAATTCGGCCACCAGCGAATGCATGACCAGGGCGCGGCCGGGGTCGGCGATCGGCAGCGCACCGGGTTCCCCGTCCTCGTCGTGCCCGAGCAACTCGGCGAGGAACCGCGACGGCACGAGATCCCGCTCCCCCGAGACCGATTCGACCGCGGTGACCAGCAGCGAGCGCCGGGCCCGGCTGCACGCGACGAGCAGCAGCCTGCGTTCCTCGGCGAGGATCGGCGCCGCCCGGCTCACCTGTTCGCCGCCGTCGATGACGCCGGCGGTCAGGTCAACCAGGTCCTCGGTGTTCAACAACGTCCCGCGCGCCCGCGGGTTCGGCCAGATCCCTTCCTGCACAGCGGCGACCGCGACGACGTCCCACTCCCGGCCCGCGGCGGCGTGTGCACTGAGCAGGGCGACCGCCTCCTTGGGCGCCGTACGGGGCATCGAGCCGTTCGGAATCTCCTGTTGCAGCAGGTATTCCACGAAGCCCTCGATGCTCGCGCGGGGCAGCCGGTCCACATAGGCCGCGGCCGCGTCGAACAACCCGACGGCGGCATCGAGATCGCGGTCGGCCTGCATACCCACCGCGCCACCACGTTCGGACTGCGCGACCCAGCGCCGCTCCAGCCGTGAGGCAGTCCACAGCGCCCACAGCACGTCCTCCAGCCCCGCGCCGCGCCGACGCGCCTTACGAGCACGCTCCAACGCGTCGAGCACCCGCCGCAGCGGTGCCGCCTCGACATCGGTCAGCCGCTCCAGGATGCGCAGATCACCGGACCCGATCAGCAGATCCCGCAGCACCTCCGCAGACGATTGATCTATGCCGTGCCGGAGTACGGCGGACTCACCGCTCGCCGCAGGATCGTCAGCGGTATCCCCGGAATCGCCCCCCTGCGAGGCTGTACCGACGACGGTCGCTGCGTCAGCAGTGACATCAGGTTCACCGGCCGCGTGGGGAGAATCAGCAGGCCGTTCGGCGTCCTCACCCTCCTGTTCGACCTCGATGCCACGCCATTCGGAGTCTTCGATGCTCCATTCGGCGTCGACCCCATACCAATCCGCGTCGTCCGCAGCCCGCTCGACGCTCCCCGGACTCGGCTCGGGCAGCCCTGTCTCCCGCTCCGAGCTTTCGATAGCCCGATCGGGCTCACCCGGATTCCGCTCCGAATACTCGCTTTCCGGAGCCTCCTCCGCACCCCGGCCGAACTTCGCCTTATTCCGCTCGGATTCCAGCACGCTGCGCCGCACACCACGCCGCAACCGCCGCAGCGTGATCTGATCCGCGCCACCGAGCGGACCGGCGAGCAGGTCCAGCGCGTCCTCCGGCTCGAATGCCGAGCCCTTCTCGCCCGCGAGCAACGCTCGTAGCGACAGCAGCATCCAGGCTGCGCCCCGCCGCCGGGCCAGTGGTGTGTCCAGGGCGGGCTGCTGCACGGGCACCCCCGCCGCCAGCAGCGCCCGGCGCAGCGGCGGCAACGACAGCGGCACCGACCGGACGATCACCGCCATCCGCGACCAGGGCACCCCACCGGTCAGGTGCGCCCGCCGTAGGTGATCGGCGATGAGCGCGGCTTCCTTCGCGGGCGTGGCGAGCACCCGCACTCGCACCTCGGTGCCGTCGTCCGTCGGTTGATCCGCCCGCTTGGGCAACGAAAAGCGTTGTGGCGCACTGCCGGGCAACTTGGCCGCCACCCTGGCGACCGCCAGCTCCACCGGACCGCCCGAACGATGGTTGTCCCGCAGCACGATTCGCTGCCCGTCGGGTGCGGGCAGGTCGGCGACGAACCGGGCGTCCGCGCCGCGGAAGGCGAAGACGCCCTGGTCGGGGTCGCCCGCGACGACGGTGGTGTGCGCGCTGTGCCCGATCGCCCTGACCAGCATCGCGGCTTGCGGATCGAGATGTTGCGCATCGTCGACCAGCAGGTACCTGATCCGGGCGCGTTCGGCGGCAAGCAGATCGGCGTCGCCGGCCAGCGCGTCCAATGCGGCGCCGATCAGTTCGGCGGCGTCCAGCGCGGGCGCGGTCGCCTCCGGCGCCTCGACACCCACCGACCAGCGCAGCAGCATCGTCTGCTCGTAACGCACCGCGAACTTGCCGGCCGCCACCCACTCCGGTTTACCGTGCTCACGACCGAGCCGCACCAAATCTTCGGGCCCCAGCCCGCGTTCGGTCGCCCGCAACATCAGATCACGCAACTGTTCGGCGAACCCCCCGAGTGCCAATGCGGGTTGCAGCCGTTCCGGCCACAGGTCGTCCGCACCCTCAGCGATGTCGATCAGGTCACCGCGCAGCATTTCCCGCAGCACCGCATCCTGCTCGGCACCGGTCAGCAAACGCGGCGGCGGGTTGCCGTGGGCGGTCGCGTGCCTGCGCAGCACCGAGAAGGCGTAGGAGTGCAGGGTGCGGGCCAGCGGCTCCCTGGTCGCGCCCGGTACCCCGCCCTCGGCGTCGGGGCCGGCCAGGCGTGCGGTGATGGCGTCGCGGGCCGCACTCGCGGCCTGTTTCGAATGGGCAAGGACCAGCACGGATTCGGGATCGTCGCCCGCCGCGATGCGGTCGGCGGCGAGATCGACCAGCAGGGCTGTTTTGCCCGTGCCCGGTCCGCCGAGCACCTGCCAAGGTCGCCACCCTGGGCGCGTCGGCCCGGCCGCGGCCGCGGCCTCGAACAGCGCGCGAACGTCGGCACCCCAGGCGCGCGGCCGGGGTGCCGCCACGTTCCGGCGAACAAGTCGCACCGCGCTATCCGATCGCACCACGCGGGCTATTGCAACAGACACGACCGACACGCCGACGCGCCCCTCGGGCAACTCGCCGAGCGGCCATCCGCCGAGCAGGTCAAAATGGACCGGTGTCTGCTCTCAATGTCTATCGATTCGGCCCGGCGACCGGACCGGCCGTCCTCACGCTGCACGGGGTGACCGGCCACGGCAAACGCTGGGAAGACCTGGCCGCGAACCATCTGCCCGGTGTCCGGATCATCGCACCTGACCTGCGCGGACACGGACGGTCGAGCGCCTTGCCGCCGTGGACCTTCGAAGCCGTCGTCGCGGATCTGGTCGATCTGCTCGCCGCGGAGACCACCGATCCGGTGACAGTGGTCGGGCACTCGTTCGGCGGCGCGTGTGCGCTTCATCTCGCCGATCGCCATCCGGACCTGGTCCGGCAGCTCGTGCTGTTCGATCCGGCCATCGCGATCGATCCGGCGCTGATCAACGACATCGCCGAATCGCTGCTGGCCTCCCCCGACTACGAGAGCGTGGCTCGGGCCCGCGAGGACAAGCTGGCCTCCTCGTGGGGCGAGGTCGCGCCGGAGCGCCTGGCTGCCGAGCTGGCCGAACATCTGGTGCCGACCGCGGCCGGCCGCGTCGGCTGGCGGATGAGCCTGCCCGCCATCACCTCCTACTGGGGGCAGCTCGCCCGCCCCTTCGTGCTGCCGCCCGCCGACCTGCCCACGGTCCTGGTGCAGGCGATGAAGGTACAGCCACCGTTCGTCACACCCGAGTTCCGCGCGGCGCTCACCGAGCACCTCGGCGCGCGCCTCACCGTGCACGAGTGGCAGTGCGATCACATGATCCCGCAAGCCCTTCCGGCCGAGGCCGCCGCGCTCATCCGCTCGGTTCTCTGAGCACGATGGCCACCACCGATGATCAGGTCGAGCGGGTGCGCGCGCTGGTCGCGTCGATCCCGCCAGGCCGGGTGGCGACCTACGGCGACATCGCCGCGGCCGCCGGGCTGTCCACGCCGCGCACGGTCGGCTGGATCATGCGCACCGACGCCGCCGACCTGCCGTGGCATCGGGTGATCGGCGCGGCAGGCAAGCCCGCCGCGCACCTGGCCGACCGCCAGCTGCGGCTGCTCGCGGCCGAAGGGGTGCCGATCCGCGAGGGCCGAGTGAACTTGCGGGCGGCGCGTTTTCCGTTTGGGTAAACCCACCCGGCGCGAGCCGCGCGACGGTTACCGTTGAATCATGTCCACCCGCCTGGCGTGTGTCGTGTTCGATGCAGACCGGCCGCGGTTCATCGCGGATTTCTGGGCCGAGCTGCTCGGTTGGGGCGTGACGCTCGACCGCCCGGACGAAGTGGATGTGGCGGCGCACGATCCCGACGGTGCCGATCTGGCGCTGGCCTTCCTGCCCGCCGCGCGAGCCAAGCACGGCAAGAACCGCATTCACCTCGATCTGGCCAGCCGCTCGATCGATCATCAACGCCTGCAGGTGGATCGCGCGCTGTCCCTCGGGGCGCGCCGCGTCGACATCGGGCAGGGCGCGGTGCCGTGGGTGGTGCTCGCCGATCCCGAGGGCAACGAATTCTGTGTCCTGGAGCCGCGCGAGGAATATGTGGACACCGGCGCCGTCGCGGCCATCGTGATGGACACCCGAGACCCGCTGCGGCTGGCCGAATTCTGGTCCGCCGCCTCCGGCTGGCCGGTCGCGCACGGCGGCGCGCAGGTCGCCGGACTGCGATCGGCGACCGGGCTCGGCTCGTGGCTGGAGTTCGTGCACACGCCGGAGGCGAAGTCGGGCCGCAACCTGCTGCACCTGAATCTGGCCTCGTTCGACGACCAGGCCGTCGAGCTGGCCAGGCTGCGGGCCGCCGGCGCCACACCGATCGAGCGCGACGGCGGGAACGTCGGCACCGCGCCCGGCCTCACCCTCGCCGACCCCGAGACCAACGAGTTCTGCCTGCTGCGGCCGGTGCGCGACTGCTCGACGGTGTAAACGGTCGGTGTCCGCCTCCCGGGTTCGCGGCGACGACGAATTAGCATGTCCGCCATGTCGTACCTAGGCCCTGCTCGGTGACCGCCGCCGATGCCATCGTGCTCGCCGGCGGGCGAGCCAGCCGGATGGGCGGTGTCGACAAACCCGCGATCGTCATCGGCGGTCGCTCCATGCTCGATGCCGCGTTGGCCGCCGTCACCTCGTGTGTGCAGACGGTCGTGGTCGGACCGCATCGGCCCGGGCTGCCGCCGGAGATCAAGCAGACCCGCGAGGTGCCACCGGGGTCGGGGCCGGTCGCGGCGATCGGCGCCGGGTTGCACGCGCTCGGCTCGGCCGCCCCGCTCGTGGTGGTGCTCGCGGCCGATCTGCCGTTCCTGTCCGACTGGTCGGTCACCGAATTGATCAGGCACGCCTGCGAATCCGGGGCCGAGGCGGTCTTCGCGGCGGACGAGTCGGGGCGGCCGCAGTATCTGATCGGAGTCTGGCGGCGCACCGCGCTGGCCGCGGCCCTCGATGGACTGGACTCGCTGATCAATCAGCCGATGAAGGCGTTGATACCGGCCGACTCGGCGATCATCGCGCTGCCGGGGGTCGCCGACTGCGATACCGACGAGGAGGTGCGTCAGGCCCGCGCCTCGGTCGACCCGGCGCCACCGCTATCCCTGGACGAGGCACGGAATACCCTGCGTGACAACCTCTCCCGGCTCACCACCTACACCGCCGACCTGGCCTCGGTGCGCGGGGCGGCACTCGCGGCACCACTGGCCGCCGTCGGACCGCTGCCCCGCTTCGACGTCTCCGCGATGGACGGGTACGCGGTGGCCGGCGACGGTCCGTGGCGGCTGCGCCGCGATATCGGGTTCGCAGGCGGTCAGCGTCCGGTCGGGCTGCTGTCCGGCGAGGCGGTGCGCATCGCCACCGGCGCCCACGTGCCCGACGGCACCACCAGCGTGGTGCGCGACGAATTCGTCCGGGTGACCGCGGAAAACAGCCTGCACCGACTACCGGACACCCCGATCCGGGACGATGTGCGCCGCCGGGGCGAGGACCGGCAACCCGGCGATCTCGTTGCGCCGCAAGGGACTCCGGTCACCGCGGCGTTGATCTCCGCGGCGGCGAGCGTGGAGGTGACCGCGGCGCCGGTGCGCGGACCGGTCCGGGCCAGGATCGTGATGACCGGCGATGAGATCCGCAGCGAAGGTCCGCTGCACGCGGGCCAGACCCGCGATTCGATCGGCCCGATTCTGCCGGAGCTGCTGTCGCTGTGCGGTATTCGCACCGCCGACCGGGTGCACCTGCGTGATACCCCCAACGGTTTCGACCAGGTGCTCGCCGCAGCGCCGGAGTGCGATCTGCTGGTGATCGTCGGCGCGACGGGCGGCGGGGCGGCCGATCAGCTACGTGCCGCGGTCGACCGCTCGCGAGCCCGGGTATTGGTGCGACGACTGCGACTACGGCCGGGCGGTTCCACGATCGTCGCCGAACTCACCACGGGCACTACGGTTCTCGGACTACCCGGCAACCCGTTCGCCGCCGTGGCGACGCTGCTGGCCTTGGCGCCCGCTATCGTCGAGGGTCGCACCGGCGGCGCACCGCGTCGCGTCCTCCTCGGCCCGCTGCACAACGCCTCGGAGATCGCGGGACCGGTCGCGCGCATCGTGCCCGCTCGCTACGCCGAGGCGGGCGGCTGGGTCGGCGACCCGCACATTCGCACCGCTCACCTCGGCGGCCTGGTGGACCGCGACGGTCTGGTCATCGTGCCCGCCGACGCCGCCGACGGCGCGACGGTCGAGTTCCTGCCGCTGCCCCGATAGGCAGAGTCCGCTTGCCGACGCGCGGGTAGGTAAACCTGTTGCCCGTGCGGCAACCGCTCGGCAACAATCGGGGCATGGGACGCAGCTTCGAGGATCTGGTAGCGGAGGCCGGCACGGTCTCCGTGGCAGGCTGGGATTTCGGCTGGCTCGACGGGCGGGCCAGCGAGCAGCGGCCGTCCTGGGGGTATCAGCGGGTGCTGGGTGAGCGGCTCGGGAAAGTCACTGCGGCCCTGGACATTCAGACCGGCGGGGGCGAAGTACTGGCCGGTGCCGGGAACTTTCCGCCGCTGATGGTGGCCACCGAGTCGTGGCCGCCGAATATCGACAAGGCGACCCGACTGCTGCATCCGCTGGGCGTGGCGCTGATCGCGGATCCGGATGAACCACCGTTGCCGTTCGGGGACAATGCCTTCGATCTGGTGGTCAGCAGACACCCGGTCACCGTCTGGTGGGCGGAGATCGCCAGGGTGCTCCGTCCGACGGGCACCTATTTAGCGCAACATGTCGGTGATGCAAGCGTTTTCGAACTCGTCGAATATTTCCTCGGCACGCAGCCTGCGGAAATTCGTAAGCGCCGCAATCCGAATGACGATCGGGCCGCCGCGGCAGCCGCTGGACTCGATATCATCGATCTCCGATATGAACGGTTACGCGTCGAGTTCGGCGATATCGGCGCGGTCGTGTACTTCCTGCGGAAGGTGCCGTGGATGGTCCCCGACTTCACGGTGGACCGATACCGCGACCGCCTCCGGACCCTGCACGACGAGATCGAAGCAAATGGTCCATTCATCGCCCATTCGACCCGATTCCTAATCGAAGCACGCAAGCCATAACGTCTCTACCTGCGGAAATGCTTAGGATCGCCGGTGCGACAGGCTTTTTTCTCTTTCCCTTCCGGAATTGCTCGATGCTCGCTATCGTGAGTGACGTTAGGCGAATATCAATCCCCGGAAAGGACCGAGTGGAGATGGCTGAAAAGTCGAAGAAAACGCCTAAGAAAATGCCTAGGCAGATGGATCGGCAGCAGCAGCAACAGCGCCAGGATCAAAACCAGAACCAGGGCATGAACCGCCCAGGCGCAGACGGCCAGCGCATGCCGAACCAGCGCCAGTCCGACGATGATCGGCGCGATGCCGACCAGCGCAGGATGGGCCAGAACTAACTGATCCGCACCGCGTGCCGCCGGTTCACCGAACCGGCGGCCGCGGTTGTGGTCGTTCCGGTGCGTGCGGCGCCGGACAGCTCGTCGAAACGGTGCGTCGCGGGCCGCCGGTTGCACGCACCGTGCGCGAAACGCTGGTGACCTGGGCATACCCCGCCTATTACTGGGTGGATGCCTGTTCCTTCCTATGCCCGCGGTTACCAGTCCTTCGCCGGCACCATCGGACGCACCACCGCGACCTCGACCCCCGAGTGGACCTACCCGCCGACGGCCCCGGCCGGCGCACCGAACATCCTGGTGGTGCTGGTCGACGATCTGGGATACAGCGACATCGGCCCGTTCGGCTCCGAGATCGAGACACCGACGCTGGATCGGCTCGCCGCGCGTGGTGTCCGGCTGACGAACTACCACACCACCCCGCTGTGCTCGCCGTCGCGGGCCGCGCTGCTCACCGGAATCAACTCCCACCGTGCGGGTTTCGGCTTCGTCGCCAATGCCGATCCCGGCTACCCCGGCCTGCGCCTGGAGCTGGCGGACGACGTGCTGACCTTGCCGGAGATCTTGCGCGCCAACGGATACGCGACCTACGCGGTCGGCAAGTGGCATCTGGTGCGCGACGCCACGATGAACCCGGCGGCGCACCGGGATTCCTGGCCGACCCAGCGCGGGTTCGACCGCTACTACGGCTCGCTGGAGGGACTGAACTCCTTCTACTACCCGAACCAGCTGGTGTCGGACAGCTCCGTCGTCGACGTCGAGGAGTACCCGCCGGGCTACTACCTCACCGACGATCTGACCGACAAGGCGATCTCCTACCTCAAGGATCTGCGCGCACACGATGCGACCAAGCCGTTCTTCCTCTACTTCGCGCACGTCGCCATGCACGGTCCCTTGCAGGCCAAGCCCGCGGACCTGGCCAAATACCGTGGTCGCTACGCCGAGGGCTGGGACAGGTTGCGGCAGCGCAGGTTTGCCGCTCAGCTCGCGCAGGGCCTGTTCCCGCCGGGCACCGAGCAGAAGCCACGCAATACCGAGCCCGGTTACGAAGCGGCGGAATGGGATTCGCTCACCACCGCGCAACAGCGCCGCTTCGCCAGGTACATGGAGGTGTACGCGGGCATGGTCGACAGCATCGACCAGAGCCTCGCCCGCATTCTCGAAACCCTGGAGCAGCTCGGCGAACTCGACAACACCATCGTGGTGTTCACCTCCGACAACGGCGGCACCGCCGAGGGCGGACCGGAGGGCACCCGCAGCTACTTCGCCGAGTTCGCGCACATCGACGACCCGGACTGGATCGGGGATGTCCCGCTCGACGAGGAGCTGATCGGCACCGCGCGGCTCGGCGTGCACTATCCGCGCGGCTGGGGGCAGGCGTCGAACACGCCGTTCCGGTTCTACAAGGGACAGACTTTCGCCGGCGGCGTGCGGGTGCCGTTGCTCGTTTCGTGGCCGAAGGGGCTGCCGCGCGGCGACGGCGACAACGGCATCCGCCACGAATACGCCTACGTCACCGACCTCGCGCCGACTCTGCTGGAGTTCGCCGGACTGCAACGGCCGAGCGTGCGTAACGGTCTGCCCGCCAAGGACTTCGACGGCGTCTCCGCCGCCGCGCTGCTGCGCGACCCGCACGCCCGGACCGAACACACCGAGCAGTACTCCGAGATGACCGGGCATCGCGGCTTCTATCGGGACGGCTGGAAGCTGCTGTCCCTGCACGAACGCGGCAGCGACATCGACGCGCCGCACTGGCAGCTGTTCGACGTACGCGCCGATCCAACCGAGCTGCACGACCTTTCGGCACAGTTTCCCGAGCGAGCCGCCGAGCTCGCCGCCGCCTGGGACGAATCCGCCTGGGCCAATACCGTTTTCCCGCTGCTCACCCGGCAGGACCTGGTGCGCAGGCGGCCTGAGGAACGGCGCCTCGCCGAGCCGCTTCGATTGCTGCCCGGGACACCGACCTTGGAGCGCTACCGGTCCCAACGACTGATCGCCTACCGGGACTTCACCATCGGCGCGGAGCTGGACAACTATCGGCCCGGCGATGAGGGAGTCCTGGTCGCCCACGGTGATCCGCTCGGTGGTTACCTCCTCTACCTCGAGGACGGCCGCCTGACCTTCGGGATGAACAGTTACGGCAGGTACGACTCGGCGTCGGCCGGTCCGCTCGCGCCGGGCACCCGCCGCGTCTCGGTGACGGCGACGGTCCGTCCGCGCCTGCGCTGGGACTTCGTGCTCGAGGTCGACGGATGCCGAGTCGCCGAGCTCCGCGACCAGGTGCAACTGGTCGGCATGTCGCCGTGGACCGGCATTTCCGTCGGCGTGGATGCCCGCGGACCGGTCTCGTGGGATCTGCGGGAGCGTCGCGGCACCTTCCGCTACACCGGCGCGCTGCGCGCGATCACCTACACCCCGGGCCCGATCCGGGTGCCCGCGGGCACCATCGAGACGGTCGAGCGGGAGGCGGAATTCGTTGCGGAGTAAGCAGATCGACGCTTACCTCCGAGGTAATTGTCCGGCAGCGGCGCGCGGCCTACGTTCGGATCGGCGTCGTGCTCCGGCGACGCCACCGACGACGGGAGCCGCCCATGTCCGCCTATGGCTTCGCCCACCTGCGCGCCCGCAGGCCGCACCCCGACATCCTCGAGTACCTGGAGCGCATTCAGGACACCCTGGATCCGTTCCACGGCCGCTTCGTCATCCACGGGCCGCCCGCCGAGGTGGTCGAGGGCGACTGGCCGGGCAGCATGGTGCTGCTCGAGTTCCCCGATCTGGCTACGGCACGGGCGTGGTACCACTCCCCCGCGTATCAGCAGATCATGCACCTGCGCACCGACCACATCGACGGCGATCTGCTGCTGATCGAGGGCGTCGAACCGAATTACGACCCGCGTGCGCGGGCCGTGAAGTTGCGGGCGGAAGCCGCAGCCGGGTAACCCGGCACGTCCGGTTCCGGCCACTCGGCCGACTTTCTCCGCGCCATTCCCGTCCGATACCGTTGACCAGGCACAACACGGTTCGACGCGACGAAGGATGCGCCTGATGGACGACAGTTCCCTGAGCTGGGACGACGGTGCGCTGGTCACCATCGACCAGCGTGGACTGCCGCACGAAGTCCGCGAGCTGCGGCTCGACACGGTCGACGCGGTCATCGACGCCATCCGGGTGCTCGCCATTCGGGGCGCGCCCGCCATCGGCATCGCGGGGGCGTTCGGCGTGGTCATCGCCACTTCCGCGCACACGGTCGACGGTGTGGTGGACGAGGCCCGGGTGCACGACGACGCCGATCGCATCGCGGCCGCGCGGCCGACCGCGGTGAACCTCGCGTGGGCGGTGCAGCGCGTGCGCGCCAAGGTCGCGCTGGGCGCCGATGCCGTGCTCGCCGAAACGCTGGACATGCTCGCCGAAGACGGCCGGGTCAACCGGGCCGCCGCGACGCACGCCGCCGACCTGGTGCGGGAGCTGTGCCCGGACCGGCCGTTGCGGGTGCTCACCCACTGCAACACGGGTCGGCTCGCGACGAGTGCGTTCGGTACCGCGATCGGCACGCTGCGGGTGCTGTTCGAGCGTGGCGCGCTCGAGGACGTTCTGGTCGACGAGACCCGGCCGTTGTTGCAGGGCGCGCGGCTCACCACCTGGGAGCTCGCCGAGGCGGGTATTCCGCATCGGCTGACCATCGATGCCGCGGCGGCCTGGGCCATGGCGACGGGGCAGGTCGACTGTGTGCTGGTCGGCGCCGATCGGGTCACCATGAACGGTGACGTCGCGAACAAGATCGGCACGTATTCGCTGGCGCTCGCGGCGCGGCATCACGGTATTCCGTTCATCGTGGTCGCGCCGGAGTCGACCAGGGATCCGAATATGGCGACCGGGCGCGACATCGTCGTGGAAGAACGGGCCGCCGCCGAGGTGATCGGATTCGGTGGTGTGGCAACGGCTCCCGAAGGGACCGCGGTGTTCAACCCGGCGTTCGATGTGACGCCCGGTGCGTTGGTGACGGCGGTGGTCTCGGAACTCGGTGTGGTGCATCGCTCGGACACGATGATTGGGTCTGGGTCGACCCAATCTGTCGTCCCGGGTGATCATCAGCCGCAGGACGCGGTCCGTGCAGCGACCACCGGTAATCCCTTGCCCGGCAAGGCGATCGCCGATATCGCGCGCGGCCTGTACCAGCGGGGCTGGATGCCGGGCACCGCGGGCAATATCTCGGTGCGGACCGGCGAGACCGCCGTGATCACCGGCAGCGGATTGTCCAAAGGTGAACTCACCGAACACGACATGGTGACCGTCCGGGTCGCGGATTCGGCACCGATGGCCGGGGGCAGCCGGAAACCGTCGGCGGAGACCACAATTCACACCGCCGCGTATCGTGCCACCGCGGCGCAGGCGGTCGTGCACATCCATCCGCCCTGTGCCACCACGCTGGCCACACGGGCGGGTGGGTCCGACGAGGTGACCTTCCTGCGGATCGCCGATTACGAGCTCATCAAGGGGCTCGGCGGCAGCGACCCCGCGGTCATCGACATTCCCGTGTTCCCCAACTGGCCCGACGTGCCGCGCATCGGCGCCGATATCGAGCGTTATCTCACCGACCACCCCGCCGCCCCGCCGATCCTGTTCATCACCGGTCACGGGATCACCGCGTGGGGGGACAATCTTTCCCAGGCGCGCGATCGTGCCGAATGCCTGGAGGCGCTGTGCGAGCTGGTGGCCCGCACCGGTCGCAGGCAGGCGTTCGGGTCGCGCGACGAGACTCTCGAGATTGGACTGACATGACCCTGCTCCAGGTGATGGCCGCCGACAACCCGGCCGACGTGCGGGTGCGGACCACGGACGATGCGGTGATCGGCACCGAATTGGCAAAGCACGGCATAACTTTCGGCCGCTGGCCGGTGGTGGACAACGCGGCGGCGATCGCCTCCGACGAGCTGCTCGCGCACTACACCGACCAGGTCGCCGAGCTGAACGAGTCCGGGCGCTACCAGCACATCGACGTCGTCCGCATCCACCCGGACGACGCCGACCCCGAATGGCCGAAGGTCGCCGAGGGTGCGCGGGCGAAGTTCCTCGACGAACACCGGCACGCCGAGGATGAGGTCCGCTACTTCGCCGCCGGCCGCGGCTGCTTCTACCTGCATCTGGGGCAGGAGGTGCTGGCCGTGGTCTGCGAAGGCGGCGATCTGCTCTCGGTGCCCGCGGGCACCCTGCACTGGTTCGACATGGGTAGCAGGCCCGACTTCATCGCCATCCGCTTCTTCGAGGAGGCGGACGGCTGGGTGGGCGACTTCACCGGAGACCGCATCAGCGCAGGGTTCCCCACCCTCGACGAGCTGCTCGCCACCTCATGATCACGACGGTCGTCGTCGATATCGAGGGGACCACCAGCCCGACCAGTTCGGTGCGCGAAGATCTGTACGGCTATACCTGCGAACGCCTTCCGGCGTGGTTGGCCGAGAACCGCACGGGCGCAGCGGCTCCCATTCTCGCGGCGGCCAAGGCGCAGGCTGGGCAGCCGTCGGCCGACACCGACGAGGTCGCGGCGATCTTGCGCGGCTGGCTCGACTCCGATGTCAAAGCCGAGTCGCTCAAGGCCGCCCAGGGGCTGATCTGCGCGGAGGGATTCCGCAACGGCGCGCTGCACGGGGAGTTCTTCGCCGATGTGCCACCGGCGCTGCGCGCCTGGCATGCGGACCGTCTCGCCGTGTACGTGTATTCGTCGGGATCTGTTCGTAATCAACAGGATTGGTTCACGTTCGCGCGCGGCGGTGAATTGGCTTCGCTGGTCCGCGGCTACTTCGATCTGTCGACGGCGGGCGGCAAGCGTGAGCCGTCGTCGTACGAGAAGATCGCGGGTGCCATCGGCGTCGCCGGTGATCGGATTCTGTTCCTGTCCGACCATCCGGACGAGCTCGACGCGGCCGTCGCGGCCGGTTGGCACGCCGTCGGGCTCGCCAGGCCCGGCGAGCCCAATCCGCCTCGGCCACCGCATCGTTGGGTGGATACCTTCGCTGACATCGATCCGGGCGCCGAGTAAGCGGCTCAGCCCAGCGAGTCGACGATCTTCGTGATCCGCCGTGCTCGGGTGTCCGCACGCTTGGCGTCGGTGACCGCCGTGACGTGTTCGCGGCGGCGCGAGTAGGACAGCTTGTCGAAGGCGTCGCGGCGACCCGCGGCGCGCAGTGCGTCGGCCAGGTCGTCCGGGACGTCGACGGTGCGTTCGGCGTCGTCACGGGACACCGTCACCACTACGGTGTCGCCGGGCGCCTTACCCAACTCGGTGCGGATCGCCTTCAGCATGCCGAGGCAGGGTCCGGAACCCATGTCGACGATGGAGCCGCGGTAGTCGATGCCGTCGAAGTCCACCTCGACCGGGATGCGGCGGCCGCCACCGAGCGCCGCGACGACCTCCGTGGGCACCGCGACGTACGCGCCGCCGCCGGCGCCGGACTCGATTCTCGCTTCGAATCGCATGGACCGACCATAGCCCCTGAGGTGTCATGACCTCGGGATTCAGGGTGTTCCCCGATGGCAGGGGTGCGCCGGTCCGGCCTACGGTGAGCGTCGGTCGATCGGTCATCGGTGGAGGTAGTGTGCGGCGTCAGGTTTCGGATCGGTCGGCCGCGGCCGTGTTCATTGTGCTGGTGCTGGGGATCGCGGTGGCGACGGCGAATGTCGCCGGTGGGTTGATTCTGGCGTTGTCGCCGGTGTTGGTGACCGTGCTGCTGCTGGCGTTCACTCGTGACAGTCGCACAGGGTGGGACCGGGTCGGGTTGTCCCGCAGTGGGATTGGGCAGTGGCCGCTGGCCGTCGGCGGCTGTGTCGCGGTGTCGGTGGTGGCCACGGGTCTCGTGGTGTCGCTCGGCTACGCGTCGTTCACCTCGCCTGGCTCGGACATGTGGATGAATATGCTCGTGCTGGCGATCACCGGGCCGATTCTCGCGTTCGCCGAGGAAATCGGTTGGCGCGGTTACCTTCTGCCGCGGGTGATGGGGTTGGGCGAGCGGTGGGCCATGCTGCTCGTCGGCATCGTCTGGGCGGCTTGGCATCTGCCCTACATCCTGTTCACGCCCTACTATCACAGCGAAGGCAATCGGCTGCTTACCCTTTCGCTGTTCTTAGGAAGTGTGCTCGCGTTCTCCTTCTTCTTCGGTTATCTGCGGCTCGTGTCCGACAGCGTGTGGCCGCCGGTGCTCGCGCACTTCGCGCACAACTGGGCGTTCGCGGTGCTGCCTGCGATCGTGGCGACTAGTCATCCCGTGGTGTTCGGGGAGTACCTCGCTGGTGATACCGGGCTGTTCGTCATGCTCGGTACGGGTTTGCTTGCCTGCCTGCTCGCGGGAGTGTGGCGAAAGCGGCTCGTGCACTCGGAACGTCCGGCGGTCAGCAGCAAGATGTGAACGCCCGCCTCTCGGTGGAGGCGGGCGGTCGGTTCAGGCGTTGTCGTAGGCGTCCTGGAGGGTTTTGATGTCGAGCTTGGACATGCTGCGCAGGGCGGTGCCGACGGCGATGGTCTTGGCGGGGTTGTCGCCGCTCATCAGGGCGGGCAGCATGGCCGGGGTGACCTGCCAGGACAGGCCGTAGCGGTCGGTGAGCCAGCCGCACGGGCCCGGCTCGCCACCCTCTGTCAGGGCGTCCCAGAGTCGGTCGATCTCGTCCTGGGTTTCGACGACCAGTTGCAGCGAGGCCGCGTCGGTCAGCGGGTGGCCGGGGCCGCCGTTCATCAGGGTGACCGCCTGGCCGTCGAGTTCGATCGCGACGATGAACGCCGTACCGTCCGAGTTGCGGGCGACGTCGGTGATTCGGGAGTTCGGGACGAGGGTGGTGTACCGGGTGGCGGCTTCCTCGGCGGCGCTGTCGAACCAGAGGAAAGTGTTGACGGACATGATGGGCTCCTTGCCGGTGGTGTGTGACTTGCTGTCACCCTCTGGTCGGAGCCGTTTTCGCTGTCTCTACCTATCTCCGAGAAATTTCTCGAGATATTTCTGAGAGGCCTGTCAGAGAGACGGCGGCTGGTCGAGATATGGCCGGATCACCTTCTCGGCCTTCTCCGGGTAGTCGAGTCCACCGGCCGTAGCGACCTCCCTGGCGAGCTCACCGAACAGATCCGCCGTCGCCTGCGCCTGCCGCAACGGATCACCGATCGCGAAGATCCCCTCGACCCGCTCCCACACCCCCGGCGCCGCCCACTGCCGCATCTTGGTGCCCGCATGCCAGACATCGTGCCCACTGCCGTGCCGCGAAACCGCATGCCATTCGATCATCGTCAACAGCAGTTCCTTCGTCTCCCAGTCCCGAGACTTCACCACCCAGAGCTCACCACGCACCAAATACCTTGGCAGATGGGCGATCTCGAACCAGAACTCCGCACACAGCGCCCCGAACTCCTCCTGATCAGGCAACTCGCCGACCGGTGCGGACCCGGTCGCCACCGGCAGCCCCGCCGCCGACCCATCCCGATCGAACAGCACCTGATATCCCCGCTCATGCAACTCGTCGAGACCGTCCTCGACCATCTCCGCCAGCCGCTCCACCGGCACCACCTGAAAGTCGACCTTCACCCCACCCTCGAAGAACACCAGATGCGCCGGATTGTCATACGGCCCCGCCAACTCGACATTCACCCACACCTCCCCCAACTCCCGCACCCACCCGTCATCCCCCGAATACCGCTCCACCTCCGTGGTGTACAGCTCAATATCGTGGTCCGACAACGCATCCACTGCCCCATCCCCCCGCCCCCGCGACCCCGTCCGCAACACCACCCGAATGTCGTCACGCCCCCGAGCCCACTCCACCACCCGCCCCACCATCGGTTCGTCTTCAGCAATCCCCATCAGCGAGCGATCCATGATCGCCGATCCTGCCCGACGGACCTCGGGGTGGCAACGGACCACCGGCCCCCTCTGCGGCATCGAGTTCGAATCGGCTTCGCGCCGTCTCGTAGGCAACTCCAGCCCCCGACCGGCTCATGACTTCGGCGCGAAGGTCCGCCCAACGCACATGTTCTCCCCTGGGCGACGGACCGATCAGTGTCACTCCGCCCCGAAAAGGTCGGCAATGCTGGTCACAGTCGCCGAGCGACGGAGCCACAATCGCAGTATCTCCAGGTCTTCGCACGATGTGATGCGGGCCCGCGCGTCGGATGGGACCTCGATCGATCGCTCAGCCAAGATCCCGAGAATGCTGCCGGCGATCCCCTTGGCCTCCCCCTCTTCCCGCAGGCGCTGCGACGTCTCCGAGCGGAAGAACGATGGGTCGATCGACATCAGGTGCCTCCAAGTGTGGGCGGCCGGGCTCTTACCCAGGCCGAGTTCGGTGAGTTCGGCGATGACGTGGGCGTCCTCCTCGTCGATCCCCCGCAGGGCGGCGGCGAGCGCTTTCAGTATCTCACCGATGCAGGGGTCTTTGGCATGCGTCATCGCGGAGAGTGCGGTGAGGGCGATGTCGGCGGCGGCCTCGTCGGGGTCGGTCACCGGGCGCACGTTTTCCGGGCCGAGGACGAGGGGGCGCATCGTGAGACTCGACCAGAACGGCTGGCCGAACGCTACGGGGCGGGCCGCCCACAGCGCGGTGGCTTGGTCGTGGCAGACGACCAGCAGCAGTGCGGGGAGGCGGTACTTGGCGTGCGCGTGCGCGAGGTAGTAGGCCCATGCCGAAGGTTTGGCCGGGTCGTCCTCGCCTTGCGCTTCGACCAGAAGCAGAAACTGGCCCGTAGCCGTGGTGAACCGCAGTAGAGTGTCTACTCGTCGCTCCAGCGGTCTGACTTCGGTGAGATCCGTTGGTAGCAAGACCACTTCGGTTGGATCGTCTAATGGCACGTCCAACGCGCGGAATGCGCGCGCGAACATTTTTGGGTCGTGCTGAAAGATCCGGTGCATCGCCTCGTGCTGGGAACCGACCATTCCGCCGAAGGTACCTCGAGATTCGAAAATACGTTCGATTCACATTTGGGGCAGTGGAATTCGGGTGAGGTGCATGGCTGGGACCGCCTTCGAAGGCTGGCCGAATCCGGCAGTGGTTGTGGGATTCGGGGTGGTTTGTCGTGATTGCCAGGATGTAGCGCCACGATGGGGAGAGTTCATCCAGTGTTCGCACTTGGCTTGCGGTGTCGAGTTGCTGGAGGCTTGCGGAGGGTACAGCATCGGTGGGTATGGGGTCGAATCCGCTGAATCCTGTTGGTGATGTTCCGGAGACCGGGATACCGGGTGGGCTGGCTGCCGAGATGACTATGGCTGAGCAGCATGAGTGGCATCAGGAGTATTTGCGGCGGCATCGGGTTTCGCGGCGGAATGTGTTGCGGGGGGCGGCGGCTGCGGCGGCTGTAGCGGCGGTGGGTACGTCGCCGTTCGGGGGGCGGGCTTATGCGCAGGATGCGCCGTTGGCGGTTGGGGGGCGGCATGTTGGGTTCGGGGCGGATGCGACGAGTCAGCTGCGGTTTGCGGGGCAGTTGTCCAGGCGACCGGCGGGTACCAAGGTGTTTCTCGAGCATGGGCCGACGCCTGCGCTCGGGGCGACGGTGGAGGCGGAGGTGCGCAATCTGCTGACGCAGGTGCCGAGTAGTGATGGCGGCGTGCTGGCGGCGGAACAGTTCTATGTGCACGCGCCGGTGGACGGGTTGCCGGGGCGGGTGCCGCACTACTATCGCTGGCGCACCGCCGACGGGTTCGTGAGTGATATCCGTGCGGCTGCGACGGCGATGCCGACCGCGCGGGCGGCGATCGTGCCGTTTCGGTTCACCATGATGGGCGATCAGGGGACCGACGAAACGCCGGCGTTGCCGTCGGGTGTCGCGCCCGGGGATTACGACGACAAGTACTACAAGGGGGACAACGATCCGAATGTCCCGCACGCCACCAATGTGCTGCGCCAAATCGCCAGGGCCAAGCCGGATTTCCATATTTTGGCGGGCGACATCGCCTACGCCGATCCGTCCGGTGCGGGCAAACCGAACCAATTCGTTGCGCACGGTGCGAAATCGGCGCACGGCTTCGACAAGTTCAATCCGTACGTCTGGGACGTCTATTTCGGCGCCATCGAGGTGAGCGCCGCTCAGACGCCGTGGATGTTCGCCACCGGCAATCACGACATGGAGGCGACCTACGGCTCGCACGGCTACGGCGGTCACGCGGCGCGCCTCGACTTTCCCGGTAACGGGCCGGCGGGCTGCCCGTCGGCGTATTCGTTCACCTACGGCAATGTCGCGGTGCTCTCGCTCGACGCCAATGACGTCTCCTACGAGATTCGCGCCAACACCGGGTATTCCGATGGGGCGCAGACGAGTTGGGTGGAGCGCACGCTCGCCGCCTACCGGGCGAACCCCGATATCGATTTCCTGGTCTGCTTCTTCCACCACTGCGCCTATTCGACGACCGAGGCGCACGCCAGCGACGGTGGCGTGCGTGACGCCTGGGTCGCACTGTTCGACCGCTACCAGGTGGATCTGGTGTTGCAGGGGCACAATCACGTTTTCGAGCGCACCGATCCGATCCGCGGCAATGTCGCGACGAAGGTCGCGGGCGACAATTCGGTGGTGTATCCGGAGACCGACGGCACCGTCTACTACACGGTCGGCGGCGGCGGTCGGCCCCGCTACGACTTCCAACCGGGATCGCGAGAGTCCTACCGGGGCAACGAGTTGCCGGACACAGCCGTACCGAACAGCTATGTGTGGGCACCCGGCGGCGACAAACAGGACGAGGCGGTACCGTGGTCGCGGGTGCGGTTCCGTAACTATTCGTTCCTGCGCGTCGACGTCCGTCCCGGCATCTTCGCCAGCGAGATGGACGTGATCGCCGTCGACGAGTACGGCCACGAATTCGACCGGGTCACCTACCGCAGGCAGGTGCGCGGGTAACCGGCTACTTCTTTCCCGGCTACTTCTTTTTCGGCGGCAACGTCCGCGCGTAACCGACGCCGCGATCGACCCATTCGCGCAGCACGGTGTCGTCGTCGGCCGCCTCGGGGGTGACGCGCAGCCAGCCGACCATTTCCCGGCCACCCATCACCATGGGCTCCACGAATTCGTTCGCGAGCAGCCGGTCGCTTTCGGTTCGGTCGACCCGGACCAGCAAGCCGCCTTGCCCACTGGCCGCCACCGCCATATTGCCGCCGATCAGAAAGGCCAGGCCGCCGAACATCTTGCGCTCGGACAGCTCCGGCCCCGGCTTGATCAGCAGCCGGATGCGATCGGCCAATTCCTCGTCATATGCCATAGCGGAATTGTCGACCCTGGCACCGACAGATTCTCGGCGAAAGCCTCACGCGCCGATCGCCGCGGCGAACAATGGCCAGGACAGATGCACGTCGTCTTCCCAGTAGGTCCAGGCGTGGGTACCGGCAGGCCGCAGATTCGCGGTGACCGGGATGCCGAGTTGGTGCAGCCGATCCACGAACGGCCGGGTGCAGCCGCCGATGACGGTCTCCATCACACCGCCGACGAGCATGCGGTCGAGCAACCGGGCCGGGTTGCCGTCGATGCCGCGGTCGCCGATGGTGTCGTGCTCCCCCGGTGCGCCGGTGCCCGACGAAACGTACAGCGCCACACCGCGCAAGCGTTCGGCGTTCAGCATCGGATCGTGCTCGGCCCAAGCCGGGCTCTCCGGCCCGCCCCACATGTTCGCGGCGTTCGCGCCGAACACCGCGAGCTGCGACGAGACGTAGGCCTGAGCCACCGAATCGCTGGTGCGCGGGCATCCGCTGTAGGCGCCGACCGCCTGATAGAGACCGGGTGCGCCGGTCGCGAGGTTCAACGCCGAGGTCGCCGACATGGACAGTCCCGCAACGGCATTGCGCCCCGTCATGCCGAACCTGTCCTCCAGCAACGGCGGCAGCTCACGGGTCAGGAAGGTGGTCCACTGGTTGCGGCCGAGCACCGGATCGTCGCGCAGCCAGTCGGTGTAGTAGCTGGCGCGCCCACCCATCGGCACGATCACGTTGACGTTCTTGTCCGCGAAGAACTCCGCGACATCGGTGCGCCGCATCCACGGCCCGCCGTCCTCGCCGCCGTCGACCGCGTTGAGCAGATACAGCGCGGGCGCACCGGCGCCGGGGTGCGACATCCACAGCGTGATGGGCTTGTTCATCGCCGCCGAGTGCACGACGACCTCGAGCTGCCGCCCGTCGAGCGGGCGTACGTCGAGGATGCGGGAGTCGGGATCGGCGGCGGCCGGACCGGCCGGGACGATCGCGGCGACGACCGCGAGAAGGGGAACCAGGCATCGCATCAGCCGGCGCATGGGGTCGAGTATCTCCCAGGGCCGCCGGGACATCCGGCATTCACCGGGCGTGTTCTGGCAACGAATGAACGCGCAGGTCGGTGACGGCCCTGTCGGCGATCAGCGGCATCCAGCAATCTTCCAGCGACGGCAGCTCCTGCCTGCGTCACCACGTTCCCGCCACCGGTGCCCAACGCGCCGAATCGATCGTCCGCGCCTGCGTATTCGAGCCCATACGTGCCGGGTCAGACGCCTGCATCGACCGCCTTCGAGCCTTATGCGCCCGGACCCGCAACGCGCTCGAGCCGTTCACTGCGCGCCGCGACGGGCACCGCCGTGCGCTCCAAATGCCGCGCCAGTATCGGGCCGATCACGCCCACCACATCCGCGTTGGTGAGCTGCGCATGTGTCGCCGGCACCGGATGCTCGATGAGGTCGCCGGTGATGAACGGCCGCCATATCTCGGCGCCGAACAGTTCGGTCACGCCACGGGTGGCCGAAAAGTACAGCAGGTCACCGTCGAAGACGCCGGGCTGGTAGCCGTGCGAGAGGGCGACGCCGTCCACATAACCGCGATGCAGCCGTTCCAGTTGCGCCGCCGACAGTCCGGTACCGAATGACGCACCGGCGCTGGCCAATTCGTCGGCGGCCTCGGCGGCCGTCAGCTCGGGGGCGGCGTCGCCGTCTTCCGGCTCGTCACCGAGCAAGTGCGTCAACAGATCTCGCATCCGCGGCGCGGGCGGCGGATCGACGCCGTCGGGGAAGACGACACTGTCCAACATGGCCAGCACCGCCACCGCGGCACCGCGGGCGCGCAGCCGCACCGCGATGGCATGCGCGATCTGGCCGCCGAGGGACCAGCCGAGCAGGTGGTACGGCCCCTCCGGCTGCACGCGCAGCATCGCGTCGACGTAGCTGTCGGCCAGCTCGTCGATGGTGCCGAGCGTGCCGCCCGGGCCGGTCAGCGTCGGGGCTTGCAAGCCGTACACCGGCCGGTCCGTGATGTGCCGCGCCAATCCGGCGTAGCACCAGGCCAGCGGGACCGCCGAGTGGACGCAGAACAGCGGCGGGCGGGTTCCGTTGCGGCGCAACGCGAGCAACACACCGAACGCGTCGTCGTCGCTGGTATCCGTGCCGTCGTAGGTGGTGATCCGCTCGGCGAGCGCCCGCACGGTGGGTGCCGCGTACAACCAGCGCACCGTCACCGGTACACCGGTCGCCGCGGCCAATTCGGCCGAGACCGCCACGCCGAGTAGCGAATTCCCGCCGAGTTCGAAGAAGTCGTCGTTCAGGCCGACCCTGGACTGACCGGTGGCCGTGCCGATGTGCTCGGCGACCAGACGCTGAATCATGTTCTCCGGCGCGAGATACGGGCGCTGCACGATGATCGACGGCGGCAAAGCGGCACGATCGAGCTTTCCGTTGCTCGCCACCGGAAGCCGGTCGAGTTCGATCAGCGCCGAGGGCACCAGCGCGGCGGGCAGCGTCGCGCGCAATCGGTGCAGCGTGGCCGCCGCGTCGAACGCGGTGCCGGGGGCGGCGACCACGTAACCCACCAGTCGCGCCTCAGGTCGACCGGCGTCGGCGACCGTGACGACCGCGCACTCGATGTCCGGTCCGGCGAGCAGCGCAGCCTCGATCTCGGCGGGCTCGATCCGCCGCCCGCGCACCTCGACCTGGGCGTCGACCCGACCGAGGAACTCGAACACCCCGTCGGGTCCCGCGCTGACCAGGTCGCCGGTGCGGTACAGCCGCCGCCCTACCCCGAACGGATCGGCGATGAACCGCACCGCGGTGCCCGCCGGATTGCGGACATAACAATCGGCGACGCCGATGCCGCCGAGGTACAGCTCCCCTCGGGCACCGTCGGGCAGCCGGGCCAATCGCGAGTCCAGCACCACCGCGAGCACGCCGGGGAGCGCGCGTCCGATGGTCACCGGCGCGTCGATCGCCATCGCCGCCGTCTCCGTCGCCATCACGGTGGCCTCGGTCGGCCCGTACCCGTTGAACAACCGCACATGCGGCGCCCATTCGCGCACCAGTTTCGCCGGGCAGGCCTCGCCACCGATGGCCACCACCGAGAGACCGGGCACCTCCGCCGGCGAGAGCGTGGCAAGCACCGCAGGGGTCGTCAGGTAATGGGTGCAGCCTGTTTCGCGGAGCAACCCTGCCAGCTCGGCACCGGAAACCACCGACGGCGGCTGCACCACCAAGCGCGCACCGGATGCGAACGCGGCAAGGACATCGAGTAGATGTGCGTCGAAAGACGGGGCGTGCGAATGCAGCACCACCGAGTTCTTGCCGACGCCCCAGTGCTCGACGATGTAGTCGGTCAACGAACCGAGTCCACGATGGCTGACCGCCACTCCCTTCGGCCGCCCGGTCGTGCCCGAGGTGTAGATCAGATAGGCCGGATGCGCGGGCCGCAGGGCGCGCGGCCGCTCCGTGTCGGCCACCGGTGTCGCCGACCGGCGCTCGACCTCCGCCATGCACCGCGGATCATCGAGCACGAGCCAGTCGATGCCACACCCGGTCGCGCCGCGTGCGTCATCGTCGCTCGCACGGTCCGCGTCCGCCGCGGCAGGATCGAGGCGGCCGAAGAATCCGGTATCGCAGGGAAATTTGTCCCGCACCGCACTGAGCGTGATTCCCTGCCGGGCACGGGAATCCGCGATGACGGTGGCGATCCGCGCGACCGGATCGGACGGATCGACCGGGACGAAGCAGGCGCCGGTCTTCGCGACCGCCCACAGGGCCAGTACCGATTCCAGCGATCGCGGTACGGCAACCAAGACGAACTCACCGGGACGCGCCCCGCCCGCCATCAGCTCGCGGGCCAGCCGCGAGGACGCCTCGTCCAGTTCGCGGTAGCTCATGGTGCGGGTATCGTCGTGCACCGCAACAGCATCCGAGGCCGCGTCCGCGCACAGCAGTTCGGGCAGCACCCGCACCGGCCCGGCGGGCGGCGCGACTACCGGAGCGGGCCGGGCGCCGTCGACCGCGATGATCGGGCAGTCGGGCGCCGCGGCGAGGAAGCGGCGGAAGTACTCCAGGAACATGCGGTGCTGCCACACCACCGTGTCGTGGCGGTAGCGCGTCGGGTTGGCCTGAAAGTCGATGCTGACCGAGCGGTCGTCCGGACCGGCCTGGTAACCGTTGACCATCAGATCCTCGACGGGTCCGAGCGCGAGCAGCCGGGCCTGGCCGGTCAGCGGGCCGAGCCGGAGCGGTTCGGCGAAACCGAGGACATTGACCAACGGTCCGAATCCGCTGCCCAGGGCCTGATCCCGGCCGCTGTCGCGGCGCATGTCCTCGAAGCGGTAGCGCTGGTGGCGCAAGGCGCCGATGACGGTCGACCGGACCTGCGCGATGACCGCACCGACGGTGCTGGTGTCGAGCCCGGATAGTCGCAGCGGCACCACATTCGACAGCGAACCGGCCGATCGGCGTAGTCCCGCGGTGGTGCGGGCGGGGACGGGCAGGGTGAGGCAGACCTCCCCGTTGCCCGTCATCCGCGCCAGGAAGCAGGCGAACGCCGCGAGGGCCAACTCCGGGAAGGTCGCACCGTGGCTGGTCCTCGCGGCGGCGAGCAGTTCCGCGGTGGCGGCATCGACGGTCGCCGTCACCCGGTGCGGCCGTGCCTGCGGTGCGGCAGGTTGGCCGGCCAGGCTCACCGGCGCGCCGAGTCCGGCGAGCCGGTCCAGCCAGTAGTCTCGATCGGCCGCTCGGCGTGGCGAATCCCGATAGGCCTGTTCGGTTGCCAGGATTTCTGGTACCGAGAGCGCCGGAAGGTCCTGCACCGAACCAGCTTTGGCGTGATCGGCGGCGCCGTTCGACAGCTCAGCGCCGTCACGCTGCGGGGAATCGCCTGCGGTTTCCCGCGTTTCGGTGGATGCCAGATGATCTGCGGACCGCCACAGCACTCGCCCGGAGGGGCGACGGCCCGCTCCTACCAAGCGGCCGGTGTCGAGCAGCGCGGTGTCGCCCGTCCCGCGTACTACTCGCGGCTCGGTGTCCCGCTGAGCCGCAAGGACTTCGGCCTTGTAGAGCTCCCCCGTGCGACGCAGCACGGCGGCGGCGCCGAGCCCGTCCACTACGAGGTGGTGGCTGCGCAGGTACAGCAGGTGGTGCTGCGGCGCTACCCGGAAGAGGGTGGCGACGGTGTGGTCGTCGGTGCGCGGATCCAGCGGTGCGCTGTAGTCACGCTCCATCGCGGCGAGAGCGGTAGCGACCGGGTCGAGGTCGGTCGTCAGGTCCACGACCTCGATCGGCAGTTCCGCGTCCGGATCGACATACTGCCGCGGCTGCCCGTCGACGGTCCGGAGTCGCACGTGCGGGGATTCCAGTTCCCGGGCCGCTCGCCGGGCACAACGTGCCATCAGCGCTACGTGCAGCGGTCCGCAGAGATCCAGGTACATCGCGACTGTGAGCGGCACCTCGGGTTGCAGTTGCTGGGCCACCCACCAACTCTGTTGCACGGTCGAGAGGGGGTACATCCGCTGCGCCGTGGCATCGCCAGGCACGGCGTCGTCGGCTCCGGTCAACACGCCTCCCATGCATTCGGAAGCCACCGCTGAATCGTTTCTCGGGCAAACCTACGGCATCCGGGCCCGAACTCGCCGTAATTGCAGCATGATCGGCGCGTGCAGGGATCGCTGCCAGGACAGACAGCAGGCGCTGGTCTATCGGATTCGACGAATATCCGACCACGAGCGCCCTCTCGGCACACACCCTGCTACGTGGGGTCGTTCACTCAACGGGAGGCGTCGTCGTTGAGCTGTTCACTCAACAGGAGGCGTCGCGGTGGAGCCGTTCACTTACTGGGGGCCGACAGCACGAACTTCGCTCGGCTCACCACGTCGGCGACGCCGCACAGCTCGAAGCGCGAGCTCAAGCAGCCCGGGTCCGCACCAGTTCCCGCGCGGCCGCGCGATAGCGGTCGGCGATGAGCCGGACCACGGCGGGATGCACGCCGATGGGCTCGGCGACGCCGTCGGCACCCGCATCGTGGAGGCGTTGCTGGAACAGCCCGTGCGCCAGCAGATACGACGCGACGAAGACCCGTTGCGAACCTGACTCCCGCAGTGCGGCAACAACTTCCGCAACCCGCGGCGCACCGGTGGCGATGTAGCCGATGCGAACCGGGGTATCGAGGTGTTCGGCGAGCATGGCGGCGGCCCGGCGAACATCCTGGCGGGCCCGAGCATCGGAGGATCCGGCGGCGGCGAAGACGACCGCGTCACCAGGACGCCAGCCCGCGGCCCGCAGCCGCATGGTCATGATCCGGGCCAGTGCCGGATCCGGACCCATGGCCGGGGTGACCGCCACGGCGGCATGCCCGCTCTCGGCTACTTCCCTAGGCACGTCCTGGTAGACGTGGTACCCGGAGGCAAGGAACGCCGGAACCACCACGGCGGGAACAGAATCCCCCGCCGTGTCGCACAGATCGCGCAGCACTTCGGCCGGTGACGGCCCCAGCACGTCCACGAACGCGGTCCGCACGGCCGGGTCGGGCAGCTCGGCGTCGCGCCCCGAAACCGCGACGCCGAGCTCCCTGGCCACCGCCTCGGCCAGCGCGGCGATCATCTGAACCCCACGGGTGCTCCTGGTGCCATGAGCCACCAGCACCAGGGCGGGGCTGGTCATGAGGAGCCCATCGTCTGCACGTACCGCGTCGGCCCGCCGGGCTTCTGCGGCCCCGACAGCTCGGGGCGCGGATTGTTGTCGATGCATTCGGCCGCGTCCAGCGCCAGTCGATAGCCGCGCTTGACCACCGTCTGAATCGCCTTCGGCGCACCGAGTCCGGCCCGCAGCCGGGCGATCGCGGTCTCCACGGCATGGGTGTCGTCACCGCCGCCGGGCAGCGCGGCGAGCAGGTTCTCCCGGGAGACGACCCGGCCGGGCTGGCGCGCCAGCGAGCGCATCAGCGCCATCGGCGCGGGCGCGAGCTGACGCACCTCACCGTCGACCACCACGCAGCCGCCACGCACGCTGAGCGTGTGGCCCGCGGCGTAGATCCGGTTGGCCCGCCGCGGCAGTTCCTCGGCGACGTGGCGAGCCAGCGCACCGAGCCTGGCCCGGCCCGGCATCGACGTCGCCACACCGAGCTCTTCCAGCGGCGCCGCGGTGATCGGGCCGACACAGGCGGCCAGCACCCGGCCGCGCAGCGCGTGCAGCACACCCTCGAGCAGCCCGGTTTCCTTGGCGCGCATCAACATCGACGCCACGGCGGGCGCGCTGGTGAACGTCACACAGTCCAGGTTCGCGGTGACGATGGCCTCGATCAGCTGATCCATCGGACCCTGATCCTCCGGCGGCATCCACCGGTACACCGGCACCGGCACGACATCCGCACCGGCACAACGCAATACCTCGCAGAAGTCGGGCACCGGCTCCCACTCGGTGGTGGCGCCGTGCAGCTGCACCGCGATCCGCACGCCCTCCACGCCCTCGGCGAGCAGGTGATCGAGCACCTCCGCGGACGACTCCGAGGCAGGCGACCACTCCTCACGTAATTCCGCGGCGCGGATGGCGCCCTTGGCTTTCGGGCCGCGCGCCAGCATCCGGGTGGCGCCGAGCGTGGCGCGCAACTCCTCCGCGACGCCCCAGCCTTCGGCGGCCTCCATCCAACCGCGGAAGCCGATGCCGGTGGTGGCCACCGCGATCTGCGGCGGTTCGACGATGAGCTGGCGGGTCACCCGCTCCAGCTCGGTGTCGTCGGCCAGCGGAATGATGCGAATGGCCGGCGCCGACACGATGTCGGCGCCGCGCCGGACGAGCAGCGTGGCGAACTCGTCGGCCCGTCTGGCCGCTGTGATGCCGATGGTGAATCCGGCAAGGCAGGGGCCCGGCTCGATGGTTGTCATGCGTTCATCCGTCCGAGGAGGCGAGCCCGGCGGCGACCGGCTCGTTGGAGATCGACACGACGCCGTCGGCTACGCGGACCGCGTACACCGGCAGCGCCGCCGATTCGTCGTCCAGGCAGCGCCCGTCGATCAGGGAGAACGCCTGCTTCAGCAGGGGTGAGGCGACGACCGGGACGCCGCCGCGGTCGCCGACGATGCCGCGCGACATGACCGCCGCGCGTCCGATCGGATCAATGTTGCCCACGGCGTAGAGCATGCCGTCGGACAGCAGGAACAACGCGGCCTGACGGCCACCTTTCAGCAATACCGCAACGCCGCGGCCGGGGATCAGGTAGTCGAGCCGGCATGCCTGCGTCCAGCCGGTGGCGGTCGTAGCGGCAAAACCGGGGGTATCGATCACGGTCATCGGTGTCATCCTCCAAACGCCTTACCCATTGGTACAGGCGTCCTGTTTCTATGCGGTTAAGCCGTCATTTCCCTGGCATGGCGACCGGCACGTCCGGCATGCCCAGCAACACCGGTACCTTGCGTTCCCCGGTTTCGTCGAAGGCGATTGTGGGGTCGGTCTCATCGGGGGCATTGACGAAGGAAACGAAGCGCGACAGCTTCTCCTCGTCGTCCAGCACGGCGGCCCACTCGTCGCGGTAGCCGGCGACATGCTGGGCCATCACCGCCTCCAGTTCCTCGGCGATGCCCAGGCTGTCCTCGCAGATGACCTGCTTGAGGTAATCGATGCCACCCTCGAGCGCCTCCTGCCACGGCGCGGTGCGCTGCAACCGGTCGGCGGTGCGGACGTAGAACATCAGGTACCGGTCGATGTACTTGATCAAGGTCTCGTCGTCGAGGTCGCCGGCGAGCAGCACCGCGTGCTTCGGCGTGAGGCCGCCGTTGCCGCCGACGTAGAGGTTCCAGCCGTGCTCGGTGGCGATCACGCCGACGTCCTTGCCGCGCGCCTCGGCGCACTCGCGGGCGCAGCCGGACACGGCCAGCTTCAGCTTGTGCGGGGAACGCAGTCCGCGGTAACGCTTTTCGAGCAGCACCGCCATGCCGACCGAGTCCTGCTGGCCGTAGCGGCACCAGGTGGAGCCGACGCAGCTCTTCACCGTGCGCAGCGACTTGCCGTACGCGTGACCGGATTCCATGCCGACGTCGACCAGGCGCTGCCAGATCTGCGGCAGCTGCTCCACCCGGGCGCCGAACAGGTCGATCCGCTGACCGCCGGTGACCTTCACGTACAGGTCGAAGTCCTTGGCGATCTGCCCGATGGTGATGAGCTGATCGGCGGTCACCTCACCGCCGGGCATCCGCGGCACCACCGAGTAGGTGCCGTTCTTCTGCAGGTTGGCCAGGAAGTGGTCGTTGGTGTCCTGCAGCGCGGCCTGCTCGCCGTCGAGGATGTGCTCGCTGGAGGTCGAGGCCAGGATGGAGGCGACCGTCGGCTTGCAGATGTCGCAGCCGGTTCCCTTGCCGTACTTGGTGATCAGGCCGGAGAAGGTGCGGATGCCGGTCACCTGGACGATCTGGAACAGCTCGGCGCGCGACTGGGTGAAGTGCTCGCACAGCGCCTTGGACATCTCCACGCCGGACTGCTCGAGCAGCTTCTTGAGCATGGGAACGCAACCGCCGCAGGAGGTTCCGGCGGTCGTGCACTTCTTGATGCCCGGGATGTCGCAGGCGCCCTCGGCGATGGCGCCGCAGATCGCGCCCTTGGACACGTTGTTGCAGGAGCAGATCTGCGCATCGTCGGGTAACGCGTCGGCGCCCAATTCCGCACCGGCGGGCGAGATCAGCGCGGCGGGCTCGGCCGGCAGCGGACGCCCGACCAGCGGGCGCAGCGCGGCGTAGGCGGTGGCGTCGCCGACCAGGATGCCGCCGAGCAGGATCTGCGCGTCATCGGAGACGACGAGTTTCGCGTAGGTGCCCTTGGCGGCGTCGTGCAGTACCACCGACAGCGCGCCCTCGGTGGTGCCGTGCGCGTCACCGAAGCTGGCCACGTCGACGCCGAGCAGCTTGAGCTTGGTCGACATGTCCGCGCCGGGGAATTCGCCTGCGCCGCCTAGCAATCGGTCGGCCACGATCTCGGCGGTGGTGTAACCGGGCGCGACGAGGCCGTAGCAGGTGCCCTCGACCGCGGCGCATTCGCCGATGGCCCAGATGCTCGGATCCGAGGTCTGCAAGCCGAGATCGGTGATGATGCCGCCGCGCGGGCCGACCTCCAGCCCACTGTCGCGGGCGATCTGGTCGCGCGGGCGGACACCCGCGGAGAAGACGACGAGCGAGGCCTCGATGACCGAGTCGTCGGACAGGCTGACCCGGATGCCGTTGTCTCCCGCCTCGATCGAGGACGTGCCGACGCCGGTGTGCACGTACAGGCCGAGATCGGTGACCAGGCGCTCCAAGATGGCGCCGCCGCCCTCGTCCACCTGGGCGGGCATCAGCCGCTGGTTGTACTCGACCACGTGCGGGGTGAGGCCGAGCAGCCGCAGCGCGTTCGCGGCCTCCAGGCCGAGCAGACCGCCGCCGACCACCACGCCGACCGCGCCGGGTCCGGCGGCCTCGGCGGCCGCCCGGATGCCGTCCAGGTCGTCGATGGTGCGGTAGACGAAGCATTCCGGGCGATCGTGGCCGGGCACCGGCGGCACGAAGGGATAGGAGCCGGTGGCGAGCACCAGCGCGTCGTAGGCGATGGTGTCGCCCGCCGACGTGGTGACCTTGCGGGCGTCCCGGTCGATCGACTCGGCGCGCTGGCCGAGCCGCAGGTCGACGAGTGCGTCACCGTCGTATTCGTTGCCGGGCAGGGCCAGCGCCGCGGTATCCCAGGCGCCCACGTAGGTCGACAGACCCACGCGGTCGTAGGCGGGCAGCCGTTCCTCGCTGAGCACGACAACCTGCCACTGTCCTGCCTCGTCGCGCGAGCGCAGTGCCTCCACGAACCGATGCCCGACCATGCCGTGGCCGACGACGACCGCGGTCTTGCGCAGGGCTGGTTCGACTGAGTGATTCGTCGACGTGCTCAAGAAGGGCCTCCCAAGATCCGGTTGGCCCCACGGTAGGAAACAGGTATTGCCGCCATGCTGCGCGCGATGACCGGCGCATCAACGGTTGCTCACGGACCCGGATTCACCAGGGTGAGCTCGCCGCAATGTTGTGCGGATGTGACGCGCCGATACCGCACGTCATCGCGAGCCGACCTCGCAATAGCCGGCCGATGCGGGGTGACGCGCACAGCATGAACGCCGCCGCATCACCCCGCAACTCGAGCCGGGAATCAATTCCAGGTGTCTTCGAGCATCCGCGGCTTGCAGGCTTGCCAGGCACCGGCGAGCAGCACCAGTACGGCCACGCCGAGCAGTGCGAACGGAGCGACCCAGCCGCCGGTGACCGAGTGCAGCACGCCGAACAGCAGCGGTCCGATGCAGGCCACCGCGTAGCCGACGCCCTGGGTGAAACCGGAGAGCGCGGCGGAGCCACCGGGGGTGTTGGTGCGCAGGTTGATCAGGGTCAGCGCCATCGGGAAGGTGCTCGGGCCGAGGCCGAGCAGCACGACCCACAGGATGGGCGCGCTCATCGGGGCGACGATCAGGCCTACGAAGGCGGCGACGAAGAAGACCGCGCAGCCGATCACGACGGGGAAGGGATTACGGAATCGGGTGACGACCGTCGGCGCGCTGAGCGCCGCGACCAGACCGACCACCGCGAACAGCGCGAGCATCGACCCGCCGAAGCCGGCGCTTGCTCCGGCGTCGCTGAGGATCTTGGGCAACCAGGTGAACATCGCGTAGGTGATCAACGACGTCATACCGAACATGCCCGCCATGCCCCACGCCACCGGCGACCGCCAGACCCGCCCGGTGCGCGGTGCGTCGATCGCGCCGAGGGCGGTGCTGTCCTGCACGTCGCGGCCGCGCCGGTCGCGCAGCACGCCGAGCCACGGCACCACGGCGGCGAAGCCGAGGATCGCCCACAGGCCCAGCGAGATGCGCCAGCCGTGCGCGTCGGCGACCGGGACCGCGACGAACGCGGGCACCACGGTGCCGAGCTGCACCATCACGATGTAGAGCGAGCTGACGATGGCGACCCGATCGGCGAAGTACCGCTTCACCAGCGGCGGGATCACCACGTTGCCGATGCCCATGCCGGCCAGCGCCAGCGCGGAGAAGACGAGGAGTTCGGCGGTGCCCGAGAGCAGCACCCGGACCAGCTGGCCGGTGCCCGCCATCAGCATGGCGACCAGCGCGGTGCGCTCCAGCCCGAGACGCCGGACGAGCACCGGGGTGAGCAGGCCGGACAGCGCGAACATCGCGGTCGGGATCATGCCGAAGACGCCGACCACCGCGGTGCCGTAGCCCACGTCCGCGCCGATGCGTTCGGCAAGCGGACTGAACGCGGTGACCGCGACCCGCAGGGTGAGCGCCGACATCACGATGGCAGCTAGAACGAGGAGACGGCCCTCCGTCAGCGCACGTCGGCGCTGCTCGACCTGCGGAGATTCCTGTCCGGTCGGCGTTTTCTGGAGGGTTGCAGTCACTGCGAAATCATAGGATGACCGGATGATAGGAGGCAACGATTTGTGATGAGCGGTACTCTATGGCAGTGCAACCAGTCCGGCGCACCAGCCTCATCGCCCAGGTCACCGAGCAGCTGCGTGCCGAAATTCGTTCCAGCCGTTGGCCCATCGGGTCCCGCATCCCCACCGAACCGGAGCTGACCGAGCTCACCGGAACGGGTCGAAACACCGTGCGCGAGGCCGTCCAGGCCCTCGTGCATGCGGGGATGCTGGAGCGACGCCAAGGCTCGGGAACCTACGTGATCGCCTCCTCCGACCTCGGCGGCACCCTCGGCAAGTACTTCGCCGACGCCGAAGAGCGCGATGTCCTCGAGCTACGCCTGGCGCTGGACACCACGGCCGCCGCGCTGGCCGCGCGCCGCCGCGACGACGGCGACATCGCGAACCTACTGCAGCTGCTCGCCGAGCGCGACAAGGCCTACGACGAGGACAACCCGGCCGCGATCGAGTCCGATGTCGAGCTGCACCGCGCGATCGTGGTCGCCAGCCACAACGCGGTCTACCTCGAGTTCTACGACTCGCTGCTGCCGATCATCGAACAGGTGATCCGGGCCCGGACCTTGAAGTCCGACGACTCCTACCCCGAGGAGCACGCCGAGCTGGTGCACGCCGTGATCGACGGCGACCCCGAGCGCGCCGCTTCCGCGGCCAGCTGCTTCCTCGAGTCGCTCATCGCCGAATATCCCGACGTTCGTTAAACAGCTCTAGTTCCCGCGGACGGCACGTGAAGAATCACTCACGACTCCGCCTCGCTAGCGCTCGGCTCCGTCGTGCGTGCGCACTGTGTCTTCGGTTCGCTCGCTTGCGCTCGCTCACTTGCCGTCCGCTTCGCATGTGAGTCGGAATTGCCTGGAACGTCACGCGTAGCCACGGAGCCGCAACAACCGGCCCCTACGTTGTGAAACGACCTAAAAGGCAACTCGACTCCGCCGGCGGCGCCAGCCGCGATGAGGGCCGGTCGAGTGCGAACGAGAGGAAGCCGATGACTGCCATCGCAGCCGCCACCGGCACCGAGTCGAACACCGCATCCGAGACCTTCCAGCACCAGACCCGCGGCCGCTGGCTGGAACACTGGGAGCCGGACAATCTGAAGTTCTGGGAGTCCGGTGGCGCGCGGACGGCACGCAAGAACCTGATCTTCTCGGTGTTCGCCGAGAACCTCGGCTTCAGCATCTGGGTCATCTGGGGCACCGTGGTCACCAGCATGGGCGCCGCGGGCTTCCCCTTCCTCGAGGGGCTCGGCAAGGGCAACCCGACGGCGGTGAGCAACGCGCTGCTGCTGTCGTCCACCCCGACCCTGGTCGGCGCCGCGCTACGCATCCCCTACACCTTCGCGATCCCGAAATTCGGCGGCCGCGCCTTCACCGCGTTCAGCGCGGCGATGCTGCTCATTCCCACCCTCGGGCTGGCGTACTTCGTGAATCAGCCGGGCACGCCCATGTGGGTCTTCATGATCCTGGCCGCGCTCGCCGGTGTCGGCGGCGGCAACTTCTCCTCGTCGATGGCCAACATCAACTTCTTCTTCCCGGAGAACAAGAAGGGCGCGGCGCTCGGCATCAACGCCGCAGGCGGCAATCTCGGTGTGGCACAGACCCAGCTGGCGTTGCCGCTGCTGATCACCCTGGGCACGCACCTCATGGCCAAGGATCCGGCGGGCTACCGCTTCGGCATCACGCTGTCGGTGCTGGTGTGGATTCCGTTCATCCTCATCGCGGCCTTCGGCGCGCTGCGCTACATGGACAGCGTCGCCAGCGCCAAGTCCGACGGCAAGTCCTACCGGCTGGCGCTGACCAACCAGCACACCTGGGTGATGGCGCTGCTGTACATCGGCACCTTCGGCTCGTTCATCGGGTTCTCCTTCGCCTTCCCGACGCTGATCAAGGCCAACTTCCCGGAGCTGGCCAAGATCGGCTGGATCAGCACCATCGGCAACCTGGCCTTCCTCGGCGCGTTCGTGGGCTCGTTCAGCAGGCCGTTCGGCGGCTGGGTGTCCGACAAGATCGGTGGCGCCAAGATCACCGTGTGCGTGTTCGGCGGCATGGCCGTCTCGGTCGCGCTGATCATGGCCGCGCTGGAGCTGAAAAGCTTCCCGCTGTACCTGATCTCGTTCCTGCTGCTGTTCGTGATGACCGGCATCGGCAACGGCTCCACCTATCGCATGATCCCGACCATCTTCAGCGCGATCTCCAAGAAGTACGCCGCCGAGCACGGTCTGGACCTCACCGAGTCGACCGCGTCGGCCCGGCGCCAGGCCGGCGCCGCGATCGGCGTGATCGGCGCGGTGGGCGCCTCGGGCGGCTGGCTGTTGCAGCAGGCGTTGCGGCTGTCCAACATTCACTACCACTCGATGGCGCCCGCGTTCTGGGCCTATGCCGTGGCGTTCCTGCTGATGGGCACGGTCACCTGGTGGTTCTACCTGCGGTCCTCGTTCGCGGTGCAGCGGATGCCGTCGCTGGCCTACGCCAAGGTGTAACCGGCGCAACGCAGCACGCACGTCGGTCGTCGAAAGGCACTGAGCCGCAAGGCTCGCCTTTCGGCGGCCGGCGTTTTCGTTTGCGCTACACCATCAATCGGACCATGTCCGCCGTGCGCGCCAAGCCGGGGAATGCCTCCGGCGTCGAGCGTGGATGCAGCGCGTGCACGGCGAGCCGGAACATGACCGCGCGCAACAACATCTGCGGCCATTCCGGCAGATCCCGCCAGCGCTCCAGCAGTCCGTCGTCGGCGCCACCCCAGGCCAGCGCGTCCACCACGATCACCCCGGCCGCCCACGGGCCGGGCCGCCAGTACGGCGTGATGTCGGTGAGGCCCGGCGTATGGGTCCCCGCGAACAGCACCGTGCCGAACAGGTCGCCGTGCACCAGCTGGGCGGGCGTCTGCACCGGCTTGCGCAGGGTGGCCAGCTGGCCGATGAGCTCCATGCTGCGCTGGCCGTCAGGCGAGTCCGCCGAGGGCAGCGGGCCACCCGCGCGCAGGCTGCGCAGCGGCACCGCCTCCCAGGCGGCCCGATCGGCGGCGACGAACACGTCCACGTCGACCCACGGCGCCACCGGTGGCTGTACCAGGAACCGGGGCCGCTCGAGATGTGTCGTCGCCTGATGCAGGCGCAGCGACACCGAAACCACTTCGTCGTGCCTGGGTTCCGGGATGCCTTCCAGGTAAGTGTCGGCGCGCCAGCCGGAGACCACATAGCGGCCGTCGGTCGCGCGCACCGGCCGGGCCAGGCGCAGCCCGTCCACCTTCAGCGTCTCGCGCACCTTCGCCGACCACGCCGCCCGCGCGTGATCGGCGACCGGGCTGAGCACCACGTCCCCGAACCGCCAGCCACCCTCCCAATCGCCCAGCGTGACCGGGGAAACTTCGCGCAGACCGAACGTGGAGCGCACGTGCTCGGGAGGTTCCACAGAAGTCACGGCCGTACCGTACCGCCGTGGTGGACGCTGTACAGGACGCCGCGCCGAAGTGCAACCCCCGCCGTTAGGGCGGGGGTTACAGCCTCCTCCAGCGGATCAGTAGACGGGCAGCGACGGATCGATCTGCCGCGCCCAGGCGATGACCCCGCCTTGCAGGTGGGTGGCGTCGGCGAAACCCGCGCGCTTGAGCGCGGCCAAGGCCTCCGCCGAACGCACACCGGTCTTGCAGTGCAACACGATCGGGCGGTTCTGCGGCAGCTCGGACAGCGCCTCGCCGGACAGGATGCGGTCCTTCGGGATGAGCCGCGCGCCATCGATGTGCACGATGTCCCACTCGACCGGCTCGCGCACGTCGATCAGCTCGATCTCCTTGCCCGCGTCGAGCAGATCCTTCAGCTCACGCGCGGTGACCGTCGAGTCGGCCGCGGCGGCCTGGCCCTCCTCGGACACCACCCCGCAGAACGCCTCGTAGTCGATCAGTTCGGTGATCGGCTGACGCTCCGGGTCGCGGCGCAGCTTGATGGTCCGGTAGTTCATGTCCAGTGCGTCGTACACCATCAGGCGGCCGAGCAGCGGTTCACCGATGCCGGTGATCAGCTTGATCGCCTCGGTCACCATCACCGAACCGATGGACGCGCACAGCACCCCGAGCACGCCGCCCTCGGCGCAGGAGGGCACCATGCCCGGCGGCGGGGCCTCCGGGTAGAGGTCGCGGTAGTTGATGCCGCGACCGTCGGGGGCGTCCTCCCAGAAAACCGAGACCTGGCCCTCGAAGCGGTAGATGGAGCCCCACACGTAGGGCTTGCCCGCCAGCACCGCCGCGTCGTTGACGAGGTAACGGGTGGCGAAGTTGTCGGTGCCGTCCACGATCAGGTCGTAGTCGGCGAACAGCTCGACGGCGTTCTCCGGCTCCAGCCGGATCTTGTGCAGCCGGACGTCGATGCCGGAGTTGATCTCGAGGATCGAGTCGCGCGCGCTGTCGGCTTTCGGGCGGCCGATGTCGGACTCGCCGTGGATGATCTGGCGCTGCAGGTTCGAGGCGTCCACCTCGTCGAACTCGACGATGCCGAGCGTGCCGACGCCGGCGGCGGCCAGGTACAGCAGCGCCGGGGAGCCGAGCCCGCCCGCGCCGATCACCAGGACCTTGGCGTTCTTCAGCCGTTTCTGCCCGTCGACGCCCAGGTCCGGAATGATCAGGTGGCGGCTGTAGCGGGCGACCTCGTCCTTGGTCAGCTCCGCGGCCGGCTCGACCAGCGGCGGCAGGGACTTAGGTGATGACACGTCCAGGACTCCTCGAATCGAATGGGTCGATCTCGTTGTGCAACACCCGCGACCAGACCGTTCTTCCCGACCCATCGTCGCGCATGTCAGCCGCGGGGGTACGGCCAGGGGTTGAAGCGGCAGCGCTTGCCGTCCATCGGGACGACGCCGTCGGGCTCGAGGGTCGCGATGTCGTTGTTCTTGGTGCCGAAGGTCTGCTGCATCATCACCGGAGCCAGGCCACCGTCGGTCTCGCACGGCTGGTGCTGGTGGTAGCCGATGGCGTGACCGACCTCGTGGTTGATCAGGTACTGCCGGTAGGAGCCGATGTCGCCCTCGAAGGCGAGCGCGCCGCGCACCCAGCGGACCTCGGAGAGCACCACCCGGCCGAGCTCGGCGTTGTAGCAGGACGAGTCGATCGGGATCTCGTATCCGCAGGCCTTGCGGGTGGATTCGCGGGAGGTGAGCGAGATGCGGAACTCGGTGTCGCCCTGGTCGACCCGGCGGAACGCGAACTTTTGGTCGTGCGTCCAGCTCTTCGGGTTGGCGAGGGTGGACTCGATCAGCTTCGCCACCGACTCGTCGCCGCCGAAACCCGTGGTGTCGATACCGTCCTCGATCTCCACGGTGTAGCGGAAGACCGAGTCGGTGCCGGTGCCGACCTGGGCGGACGCGCCGGGCACCACATGCCAAGTGCCGGTGCCGGTTTCGGCGAAGTTGCCGCCCTGCGGCAGCGCGCCGGTCGGCAGGTCGGTAGGGAACTGGCCGTCGCCGGCCGGTCCGCCGATGATGCCGTCGCTCGCGGCGCGCGGGCTCAGGTGGCCGAGGCCGGGCACGCCGCTCACCGTGGTCGCCGGGTCGGAGCCGCGCACCGCGTCGACCACCACCAGCATCGTGACGGCGAACAACACCGGTAAGGCGTAGGCCCGCCAGCCGTAGGTGGAGACGAATCTGCCCAGCGCGCTTTGCTTTTTGATGCTGCGGTCGGGGCGTTCCCTGGTTCGCCCCTCGGTGGGGGCGGTGGGATCCCAGCTGGCGCGCAGCGGTTGATGGGAGCGGTCCGGCTGAGCGTAGAGCCCGAGCGGGTCGTAGATCTCGACGCCGTCGCGGTCGCGGCGGGTGGCGGTCGAATCGGGCTGCCGGGTAAGCGGATCGGCACCGTTGGGGCGACCGTTGCGGTCCGGCCTGCGGCCGGAGCCTGCTTCGGCATCGAGCGGTGGCGCAGCGCCGGTGCGGGCGGCTGCGCCCGGTCGTGCTTCTGGGCCTGACCTTGCCACGGGTTCCGACCCTACGGAACCGGGAGCGCCGGGGCCAGCACGGCGGCGCGGATCGCGTCCGCCGCCGGACGTGACCGGGGGGTCTGCGTGCCGCTCCCCGGGTCGGTCGGCGCGGAAAGTCACGGACACCAGGTTCTCACAGCGGGCCAGCGCCGCCGTCGGGCACGCCACAACCGCCGGGCGGTGCGACATTTCTCACCGGGTTCCCTCAGTTCTCCGGGCCCGGTCTGCGGGCGGGCGACAACCGAGTATCGTTCTTGGGATACCCGGTGCTTACCCCTTGCCGGGGAATCAACTGGGAGAGCCGAAATGACTGACCTCGTGGACCGGATGGCGTCCCGTAGATCGTCGTCCGAGCCCGCCAAACGCGGCACCCGGCTTCCGCGCGATGAGCGACGTCAACAACTACTCGCGGCCGCCAGCGAAGTCTTCGTGCAGCGCGGCTACCACGCCGCGGGGATGGACGAGATCTCGCAGTGCGCCGGTGTGAGCAAGCCGGTGCTGTACCAACACTTCACCAGCAAGCTGGAGCTGTATCTGGCGGTGCTGCAGAACTATGTCGACATGCTGGTGTCCAGCGTCCGGCAGGCGCTGCGGTCGACCACCGACAACCGACAGCGGGTGCGGGCCGCGGTGCAGGCCTACTTCGATTTCGTCGACAACGAGATGCAGGGCTTCCGGCTGGTCTTCGAATCCGACCTGACCAGCGAGCCGCAGGTGCAGCGCCGGGTCGAGCAGGCCACCGAGGCCTGCGTGGACGCGGTGTTCGACGTGGTGGCGCACGACTCCGGCCTGGACCCGTACCGGGCGCGCATCCTCGCGGTCGGCCTGGTCGGCGCGAGCCAATTCACCGCGCGCTACTGGCTGGAGGCGGATCGGCCGATCCCGAAGGAAGAGGCCGTGGACACCACCGTCTCGCTGGCCTGGGGCGGTCTGTCGCACGTCCCGCTGCACCCGATCGACTGAGCACACGAACGACGCGAGCCCCTGCATCCCGAGGTTGCAGGGGCTCGTTGCTGTCGGCCCGAGGCCGAGAAAACTAGACGGTGGCGAAGCCGACGCGACCGCTGGTGACGGTGCCGATCTCGACGTAGGCGACCTTCGAAGCCTGGATCAGGAACTTGCGACCCTTGTCGTCGGTCAGCGACACGACGCCGCCGCTGCCGTTCAGCGCACCGGCCACCAGCGCCTCGACCTCGTCCGGGGTCTGCGAGCTGTTGATCAAGAGCTCGCGCGGGCTATCCGAAATACCGATCTTGACCTCCACGGCCAACCTCCGAACGTAAGAGTCCTGTGCTGTCGATCCAAGGCTAGTGCAGGGCAACGCCGTGCAGGCAGACGGCTGCCTGCGCCCTCAGCGAACAGCAACGGCCCGCACACCGTTGTGCGGGCCAGTTCGGTGCGGCGGTGTTACTTCGGTTCGATGAGCTGGATCTCCAGCTCGATGTTGACCTTGTCGCTGAGCATGCCGGGCAGCGGGCCGCCGACGCCGAAATCGGTGCGCTTGATGGTGCCGGTGGCGGAGAAGCCCGCGTGCCGGTTGCCGGTCGCGCCGAACTCCTGCACGCCACCCCACTCGACGTCCAGGGTGACCGGCTTGGTGATCGCGCCGAGCGTGGCCGCGCCCTGCACCTCGAAGCTCTCCGCGATCTGCACCGGCTCGGTGGCGCGGAAGGTCAGCGTCGGGCGGTTCGCGGCATCGAGGAAGTCGGCGGTGCGGATGTGCGCGTCGCGGTCGGCGTTGCCGGTGTCGAACGAGTCGAGGTAGATCGTCGCGCCGAGGGTGGCGGCGCCGGACTCGTCGACCACGAATTCGGTCTCGAAGCGGGTGAATCCGCCGCGCACCTTGGAGATGCCGAGGTGGCGGATGGTGAAGGCCACCGACGAGTGCGCGGTGTCCAGGGTCCAGGAGCCGGGCTTCAGCGACTGGGTGGTCGTGGTGGACTCGGAAGAAGTTGTCATGCCAACCACCTTTGCCGGACCACGGTCCGTTAACCAGACCGCAGTTATCATGGCCCCCGTAGGGCGAGGTTAAGCCTCCTAGGACACGGCACGATGGGACCCATGGCACGCAGCGGATTCGCCGAATTCCTCGTCGCGCGACGCGCTGAGCTACGCCCGGCCGACGTCGGCATGCCCGAGGGCAGGCGGCGGCGCACACCCGGGTTACGCCGCGAAGAGGTGGCCGTGCGCGCGGGCGTCAGTGCCGACTATCTGGCGCGACTCGAGCAGGGCCGCGACACCAATCCTTCGGTCGCGGTGATCGACGCGCTCGCCGACGCACTGCTGCTGCGTGGCGACGAACGCCATCACTTCAGCCTGCTCGCGCTCGCCTCCGGTAACGAATCCCACTGCCCCGGTAGCGAATCCGCGCAGGAGAAGGTGGCCGAGACGATCCAGTCGATCCTGCGCGCGTTGCAGCCGACCCCCGCGTTCGTGGTCGGCCGCAGGCTGAATGTGCTCGGCTGGAACGCGGCGTGGGCGGACTTCGCCGCACCGCTGGGCCTGCTCGACGGCGACGGACAGCCGAACCTGGCCTGGTACACGTTCGTGCAACCGGCCGCGCGCCAGGTGCTGCGGAACTGGTCCGAGGTGGCGGATACCTTCGCCGCGGCACTCTCACGCGCCAAATTGCGCTGGCCCGGCGACGATTCGCTGGTGGAGACGATCGACGCGCTGCGCCGCCACCCGGAGTTCGCGGCCCGCTGGAAGCCGCACCATGTCGGGGCGCCCATCTCGGGCCTGCTGCAGATCGACCATCCGGTGCACGGCCTGGTGCAGGTCCCGTTCGAAACGCTCGACGCCGATCGCGATCAGAGCATCATCGTGTGGCTCACCGATCAGGCCCAGATGCAGACACCCGGCCTGCGACTGGTCCGGCCCGCGGCCGTCAACGAGTAGGCCTGTCAGATTCCCAGCTTCGCCATGCGTTCGGCGTGGCTGGCCTGCATGCGCTCGAACAGCGAGGCGATGCCGTTGAGGTCGCCCGCGGCGCCGAGCACGAGTTCGGTCAGCTCGTCGCGCTGCGCCATGACGTACTGCGCCTGCGTGATCGCCTCGCCGAGCAGGCGCCTGCCCCACAGGGTGAGCCGGTCGCGTTCGGAGCGGCTGGCCTCGACCGCGCGCCGCACCTCCTCGACGACGAATTCGGAGTGGCTGGTCTCGGCGAGCACGTCGCGGACCACCTCGGCGACCTCGGGCGGCAGCGCACCGGCGATCTCGTTGTAGAAGTCCGCGGCGATGCCGTCGCCGACGTAGAACTTCACCATCGACTCGAGCCAGGTGGAGGGGTCGGTGGAGGCGTGGTAGGCGTCCAGCGCGCGGACGAACGGCGCCATCGCGTCGAAGATGTCGACCCCGCGCTCGGCCAACGCCGCCTCGAGCGCGTTGAAGTGGCCCATCTCGGCGGAGGCCATCTTGGCCACGGCTACCTTGCCGCGCAGCGTCGGCGACAGCTTGGCTTCCTCGGCCAGCCGATAGAACGCGGAGATCTCACCGTAGGCGAGCACCGCGAACAGATCTATGACGCCCGGGTGGTCGGCGAGGTCGGCATCGGTCGGCGAAACACCCAGCGTGGCAGGTGACTGTGCTCCCATGACCCCAGCCTAGTACTCCCCGATGGTCCCGCCGCCGGAGCGCGAAAGTTGTCCATTTTCACGCGGCCTCGGTGAGGAACTTGTCCAAATATGCCCATGTCGAGTCGCGGGCTTCCGGTCCGGTGAGGATGCCGAGGTGGCTGCCCGGAGAGGTTTCGAACCTGACCGAGGCCGCGCCGGTGAGCGTCCGGGTGCCCGCTTCGACGGCGGCGGCCGGGGTGATCACGTCGGTGGGACCGCCGACCAGCAGGACGGGGGCACTCACCTGGGCCAGCTCGATGCGCCGCTCACCGAGTTGAACGACGCCGCGGCCGATGTCGTTGTTCAGGATCAACCTGCCCCACAGCTGGCCGTAGAAGCGACCGGGGTAGCCGGGCATCTCGGCCATGAAGCGGTCGATGGTCTCCATCCGCGCCAGCGTCTCGGTGCGCGCGATATTGCTGGCGACGAACCACGGCCTGGTCAGCTCGCGGTCCCAGGCGGTGATCTTGTAGCCGATCCTGGTCAGCGGCGCGGGCACGCCACCGGCGGCGCGCACGAGCGTCGAGGTGGCGATCCCGCCGGTCAACTTGGCGACCGCGCGCAGCTGCGGGATGCCGGTCAGTTTGTCGTAGTCCAGCGGTGCGCCGACCGCGGTGATGGAGCGGATCGGCAGCTCGGCGTGCGCGGCGGCGGTGAGCAGCGCCAGCGTGCCGCCGAGCGACCAGCCCACCAGATCGACCGGCTTGCCGTCGCGATCGGCGGAGGTGCGCAGCACCGCCTCGGGCAGGATCTCGTCGATCCAGTCCTCGAAGCCCATCCGCCGGTCGCCGAAGGTGATGTCGCCATAGTCGATCACATACGGTGCGCGGCCGGTCGCCAGCAGGAAGCCGGCCAGGCTCTGGTCGGGGCGCAGGTCGAAGCAGGTCGCGGGCGCGGCCAGCGGCGGCACCAGCAGGACCGCGGAATCCGTTGCGGGCACGGCGGTTTCGGTGGCACCGGGGCGGCGCTCGAAGCGACGCAGCTGCCGATGCGGCTCGTCCCAGAGCACCGTCGACGGCGTGGGATCCGGTGCCTCTACGCCCGAACCGAAGGTCAGCGCCCAGGCGTTGCGGGCGGCGGTCGTGACGGTGTCCGCGATATTCACCTGGAGAATGTCTCACATCCGGTACCGGCGGTAACAGGCAAGTCTGGTTTGCGGTTACCGCTTGCCCATGGCGAGCGGATTCGCCGCAGGCACGATGGCCGCGTGCACTCGGTCGGCCAGCGGCGCGAGCGAGGTCGTCAGTTCGGTCACCGCGTCGGCGGACAGCACCGCGAGCGCGCCGTTCCAGGCCGCGTCGTCGGTGCTCTGCTCGACCCGCCCCAGCAGTTCGGCGCCGCTACCGGTCAGCGCCGGGCTGACCGGCTCCCCCTCGACCACTCCCCTGGCCCGCAATTCGTCGAACGCGTCCGCCCACTCCCGTTCGGACACCCCACGCGCCCCGCGCAGCACCGATTCGGCCGCCTTGCCCGCCGCCGCCTGCATGACCATCGCCTGCCGCCCGGTCAGGCCGTGCGTGGCCAGCGCGGCCACGTGCCCGTCGCCGCGATGCTCGCGCAGCGAGGTGGTCAGCTGCCAGAGCGCGCCCACCGGGTCCGCGGGCAGCGGCAGTGCCGCGTTCGCCGCGAACAGTGGCCGGCCCGTCGGGTCGGCCTGCTCCTGCGCAGGAGCGAGCAGCGAGACGGCGCGGGCACACTCCGCCTCACCGGCGCCGAGCTCACGCAACAGCGCGGTGGACAGGTCGAGCCTGACCTCGAGGCACTGCTCGGGGGTTGCCCGAGACCAGGCACCGGGCAGCGCTTTGCGCACCATTTCCGGATGAAAACCGGCGAAGATCGCCTCGACTGTGGCGGGCGTCACCGCACCGAGCGGCGCCGCCCGAAATGCGAAGTACGTTTGCCAGTAACCGCGCAGTCCGATCGCGACTCCGGCCTCCTTGACGCCGGTCCCGAAATAGACCACGTCATGTAGTGGCTCGAGAGTCTTCCAGATTTGCCGCGCGGGATGAATTGCCATGTGGCGCAGCGTACGTCGATGAACCATCGGACGATAGCCGAGTTCGGATTCCGAATAATCGACGGTGGCAATTCGAGCCACGCACAATATCACGCTACAATCGCACCGGACAATGAAAAGTTTCGCTCGACCGACTTGCCTGATCTGTGCGTGCACCGCCCAGCGGTACCGATCCGATCGGCATAACGAGCAGCGATTTCGTCGTCCAGGAAAATGTGCGCGCACCAGCTCCGCATCACCAGTGCGCCGCGCCGGGATCTCCCGAGGTAGCCGCCCAGTCGCGGCACCCGAAGATCTCCAGAGCGTGGCCGGGTGAGTATCACAGGCGGAGACGTGGTCGTCGCGGGCCGACCGGTCCGCCCCACCTCGTGCGCGCGGGACGCGATTACGAGGAAGGCACGAACCTGAGCAAGATCACTGTCGAACAGGAACCCGGGGTAGCGGAGACGCTGTTGACCGCCGAACTGGACGCAACACATACCGCACCGACATTTGCCGAATTGGGCGTTCGCGACGAAATCGTGCGCGCGCTCGACGAGATCGGCATCGAACGTACTTTCGCTATTCAGGAACTCACCCTGCCGCTGGCGCTGGCCGGCGAAGATCTCATCGGCCAGGCCCGCACCGGCATGGGTAAGACCTTCGGCTTCGGTGTGCCGCTGCTGCACCGCATCGCCACCGCCGACACCGGCACCACGCCGCTCGACGGCACGCCGCGGGCGCTGATCATCGTGCCGACCCGCGAGCTGTGCATCCAGGTCACCTCCGACCTGGAGAACGCGGGCAAGTACCTGAAGAACCACCACGGCTCCTTGAAGGTGGCCTCCATCTACGGTGGCCGTCCCTACGAGTCACAGATCGCGGCGCTGCGCAACGGCGTGGACGTCGTCGTCGGCACCCCGGGACGCCTGCTGGACCTGGCGAACCAGAACCACCTGATCCTGGGCAAGGTCGGCGTGCTCGTGCTGGACGAGGCCGACGAGATGCTCGACCTCGGCTTCCTGCCGGATATCGAGCGCATCCTGACCATGGTCCCGGACAAGCGCCAGACCATGCTGTTCTCGGCCACCATGCCGGGCCCGATCATCACCCTGGCCCGCACCTTCCTCAGCCGTCCGACGCACATCCGGGCCGAGGAAGCGCACGAGACGGCCATCCACGACCGCACCGCGCAGTTCGTCTACCGGGCGCACGCGCTGGACAAGAGCGAGCTGGTCGCCAAGATCCTGCAGGCCGAGGGCCGCGGCGCGACCATGATCTTCACCAGGACCAAGCGCACCGCGCAGAAGGTCGCCGACGATCTCGCCGAGCGCGGTTTCTCGGTCGGCGCCGTGCACGGTGACCTCGGTCAGATCGCCCGCGAGAAGGCGCTCAACAAGTTCCGCAAGGGCGGCATCGACGTGCTCGTCGCGACCGACGTCGCGGCCCGAGGCATCGACATCGATGACATCACCCACGTCATCAACTACCAGTGCCCCGAGGACGAGAAGACCTACGTGCACCGGATCGGGCGCACCGGCCGGGCCGGGCGCACCGGTATCGCGGTGACGCTGATCGACTGGGACGAACTGGGCCGCTGGGCCGGCATCGACAAGGCGCTCAGCCTGGGTATGGCGGAGCCGGTGGAGACATACTCGCGCTCGCCGCACCTGTTCGCCGAACTCGGCATTCCCGAGGGCGTGACCGGCACCATCCGCAAGGCCAAGCCGGCCGAGCGGGACGAGGACGCGGTCGTGGTGGAGCGCCCGGCGCGGGCCCCGCGCACGCGCAACCGCAAGCGCACCGTGCGTGGCAGGCCGATCGATGAGACCGAGTCGAACGGCACCGCCACCAACGGCACCGAGGTCTCCGCACCGCACGACGCACCGCCGAGCGAGGACGCGCCCACCGACGAGAACGGCGACCAGCCCGCCCGTCGTCGGCGCCGTCGCCGCAAGCCCGCGGGCGAGGCCGACAACGGTGGCGAAACCGCTACCGCCGACGCCTCGGCCGACCACGAGAACGGTGACGCGGAGTCCGGTGACCAGCCCGCGCGGCGCAGGCGTCGGCGTCGTAAGCCGGCCGGCGAGAACGGCACCGAAGACAGCGCCAGCACGGTAGAGCCCGCCACGGCTTCGGTCTGACCGGCCGGATCCGCTACTCTCGCAACCGTGCTCGCACCCGAGCGGCGAACGCGCGCCGACGTCATCTCCGCTGCCGCGATCGCCGCACTCGTGGTGATCGCGGCGGTGGCGGTGTGGGTGCGCGGCGATGCGAGCGGCACCGAGTCGGTGACCGCGAGCTCGCCCGTGCCGACCCCGGTGGCCGCCGACCAACTCCCGACCTCGCTGCGTGAACTGTGGCACGCGCCCAACGCCGCGAGCGCCCGGGCACTGACCGCTGGTGGCGTCGTCGTCACCGGCGACGACGGCACGGTCACCGGTCACGACCCGCTGACCGGCAAGGACCTGTGGTACTACCGGCGCGACATGCCGCTCTGCGGGATCGAGAGCCAGTTCAGCACCGTGGTCGCGGTGTATCTGGACGAGCGCGGCTGTAGTCAGGCCACGCTGCTGACCGGCGACAGTGGTGCCAGGCGCACCGCGCGCAGCAGCTACATGGATCCGTCCGTGCGGCTCTCCGTCGACGGCACCTATGTGCTCGCCCAGGGGCCGGAGCGGCTGGAGATGTGGCGCTCGGACCTGGTGCGCACCATCGAGTACGGCTTCGTCGATGCGCCGGTGAACGTGAAAACCCAACCGCGCAAAGGCTGCACGCTGCTGTCCGCCGGCTCGAGTCCGTCGCGGCTCGGTGTGCTGGAACGCTGTCCCGAGGACGCCGCCAACCGGCTGACCATGCTGAATCCCGCGCCGAAGGACAACACGGTGCCCGAGGAGTCCGGCTCGCACGTCTTGTCCGGCCCCGGCGCGGACTCCCCCGACGCGCGGGTACTCGCGGTGTCGGACAACAGGATCGTGCTTTACCTGCCCGGCACCCCGGCGGCCGGCGGGGCGGAGGCGGCCGCGCCCCGGCTCGCCGTTTACGACGCATCTGGTAATCCCATTGTGGTGCACCAGCTTTCGGCCCCGCTGAGCGACAAGACCGCGACCACCCGAATCGGTTCGGCCTACCTGGTTTTCACCGGCAACAGCGTAATCGCCTTGAACGGCAGCACTTTCGACCCGATCTGGACCGCGGCCGGCGCGCTCGGCTCGCCCAGCATGATGGCAGGCAGGCTGCTGATGCCGACCTCGGGTGCGATCGCCGCGCTCGATCCCGCGTCCGGCGCCGAGGTGGGCCGCATTCCGGTGGACCGGCCCGGCTACAGCGGCGCGCCCATCTCGCTCGCGGTGCTCGGCACGACGATCCTCGAGCAGCGCGGCACCGAGCTCTACGCCCTCGGCTGACCGGCGGTAGACCGGCCGGACGACCGGGCGGCGCACCGGTGAACCATGATGGATCCATGTCCGTACTCGACGATGCCCGGCTGGTGCTGCTGCGCCACGGCGAGACCACCTGGTCCACCCTGCACCGCCACACCGGCCGCACCGACCTGCCGCTCACCGAGCGCGGCGAGGCGCAGGCCCGGGCGGCAGGCCCGCTGCTGAGCGCCTTGAAGCTGCGCGATCCGCTGGTCTTCACCAGCCCACGCCAACGCGCGCGGCAGACCGCGGAGCTCGCCGGACTGACCACGAGCACGGTCGACGACGACCTCGCCGAATGGGACTACGGCGACTACGAGGGCCTGACCACCCCGGAGATCCGGGAGAGCGCGCCCGGCTGGACCATTTGGACCGGCGCGGTGCCGGGCGGCGAGTCCGCAGACGCGGTGCAGGCCCGCGCCGATCGGGTGCTCGCCACCGTGGCGCCCCGGCTACCCGAGCGGGATATCGTGCTCGTGGGGCACGGACACTTCTCCCGGGCGTTGATCGCCCGCTGGGCCGAGTTCGACATCAGGGAGGGTCGCCGGTTCGCCATGTCCACCGGCGCGCTGACCGTGCTCGGCCACGAACACGACGTGCGAACCATCTTGGCGCACAACCTGGTTCCCACCGCTGAGGGAGAAACACTGTGACTGTAGAACTGCGCCGCGCCGTCCCCGCCGACGTGCCCGGCCTGGTCGGCCTCGTCCATGAACTGGCCGAGTACGAACGGGCCAGCGACCAGTGCACCGTCACCGCAGCCCAACTCGACACCGCGCTGTTCGGCGCCGAGCCGAAGGTTTTCGCCCATGTGGTGGACGAAGACGGCGAGCTGGTCGGCTGCGCGATCTGGTTCCTCAACTTCTCCACCTGGAACGGCGTGCACGGCATCTATCTGGAAGACCTCTACGTCAAGCCGGAGACGCGCGGCAAGGGTTACGGCAAGGCCCTGCTCGCCGCGCTGGCAAAGGAGGCCGTGGACAACGGCTACAGCAGGCTCGACTGGGCCGTGCTGACGTGGAACACACCCTCCATCGATTTCTACGAATCCCTCGGCGCCGCAGTGCAGAACGAGTGGGTGGGCTACCGCCTCACGGGTGAGCCACTGGGCAAGCTCGCCAAGGAAGCGCGGTAAGTGCACCGACGATGACGTGGCTCGAACATTTCGACGAGGACGCCTGGCCGAGCACCCCGGACGCGGCCATAGCGGTGCAGGACGAGTTGCGGCCGAAGGTCGAAACCACCAGGCAGGCCGGGGAATTCGGCACCATCGCCGGACTCGACTCCGCCTACGCCGAGACCGGCGAGGTAGCCGCGGCCGTGGTGGTGTTGCGCGCGACCACCTTGGAAACCATCGAAACGGCTGTCGCACACGGCACTTCGAACTTCCCCTACCACCCCGGCTTGCTCGCGTTCCGCGAATTACCCACGACCATGCGGGCATTGGCGCAACTCGACGCCGCACCGGACCTACTCGTCTGTGACGCACAGGGTTTGGCGCATCCCCGCCGTTTCGGCCTGGCCTGCCACCTCGGTGTGCTCACCGGCATCCCGACGATCGGCGTCGCCAAGTCCGTCTGGGGCGACTACCGCGAACCGGGTCCCGAGCGCGGTGCCCGCACGGACATCACCATCGACGGCGAGATCGTCGGCCGCGCCCTGCGCACCAGGACGGACGTGAAACCCGTCTTCGTCTCCGTCGGCCACCGCATCGATCTGGACACCGCGTGCGCCCAAGTGCTGGCCCTCACGCCGCGCTACCGGCTCCCCGAAACCACCAGGCGCGCCGACTCGCTGTGCCGCGCCGAGCTACGCGCCGCACTCAGCGCATAGACCCGCGCGACAGTCAGCTCGACGGATCAGATTTCTCCGGCTCGATGGCGTAATCGGCGGCCATCCACCGCGTAGAGGCCGGGGCGAACAGCAGCACCAGCGCGGCCACGACGACCACGCCGAGCAGCGTGCCCCACACCGGCTGGTGTGAATCGGTCAGCAGCGACCAGGTGACCGGCAGCAGCAGCAACTGGGCGATCACGGCGATCGCCCGCCCCCAGCGCTTGCCGAGCAGCAGACCGATGCCAGCGGCGAGCACCGCGCCACCGAGGATGCCGAACCAGGCGGCGGTGCCGTACCCGCTGGCCGCGGTCTGGTCGTGGCCGAGCAGCCCGCGCACGATCAACACCAGCGCGACGATCACGGCGACCGCCCCCTCCAGCGTCACCAGTCCACCCGCGCCGCGCACCGTCCTCGGCACGCCACCGTCACCCTTGCGTTCAGCCACCCGGCAAGCCTACGACCCGTCGTAGTGGCCGTCCTCCCGACCGCTCCGGTTCAGCGGCTTTTCGGACCGGATCCGCCGACGATTAGGCTGCGGGTCGTGCGGACGCTGCTGATCGTGAATCCGAATGCCACCTCGACCACTCCGGCGACTCGGGATCTGCTGGCGCACGCGCTGGAGAGCCGCACGCAGCTGACCGTCGCGCACACCCAGCATCGCGGCCATGCCGCCGAATTGGCCCAGTGGGCCGCCACCAACGAGATGGACCTGATCGTCGTGCACGGCGGCGACGGGACGGTCAACGAGACCATCAACGGCTTCCTGCCGCTGCCCGAACTCAACGACGGGCAGGCCTGGCTGCCGCGGCTCGGGGTGATCCCCGGCGGCTCGGCGAACGTGTTCGCGCGGGCGCTCGGAATCTCGCCGGACCCGGTGACAGCAACCAACCAGCTCATCGATCTGCTGACGCTGGATCGGGACCGCAGGATCGGGCTCGGCCTGGCCGACGACCGGTGGTTCACCTTCAGCGCGGGCGTCGGCCTGGACGCCGATGTCTGCGAGGCGATCGACGCCAGTCGCGCCGACGGCAAGACGGCCACCCCGGCCCGCTACCTCCGGACAACCGTGCGGCAGTTCTTCCGGGCCCGGCGCAAGGAGCCGACCGTCCGGATCGAGGTCCCTGGCCACGAACCGGTCACCGACGTGCATTACGCCTTCGTAACGAACACAACCCCGTGGACCTACCTGAACACCACCCCGGTGCACACCAACCCGGGCACCAGGTTCGAAGACGGACTCGGCGTGTTTGCCGTGCGTTCGATGTCTGTACTGCCTACACTGCTGCTTGCCAGACAGCTCTTGGCAGTCGACGGAAACCCCAAGTCTCGCAATTTGTTTCGCGAAGACAACGTTCCGTCCGTGCGTATCGAGACGAAGGAACCCATCGGTCTGCAAATCGATGGCGACTTTATCGGGAAGCGCAACGTGGTGGATTTCACGGCCGTGCCCGCCGTCTTGGATGTCGTGGCGCCGCGACCTGAGTGATGCACGAAACGCACGAAAAACATCGTGGTAGTGCTGCGAAAACTGGGTAGAGCGAGTACAAAGGACCGGGCAGGTTCCCCTAGCGGGGGCCGTTAGAGCGTGAGCTTCCCCACGGTGCACCAGATACCTATTGACATCTACGGTGTTCGTGAAAGCATTCACAAGCAACCGTGCGGAAACATTCGAGTCGCACAAGTGAACGATCCACAAACCGTCGGCGCCATTTGCGGCGCCCAGCAAAGGAGCAGAGGAATGGACTGGCGCCACAAGGCCATCTGTCGCGACGAGGACCCCGAACTGTTTTTCCCGGTGGGTAACAGTGGTCCTGCGCTCGCGCAGATTGCCGATGCCAAGCTGGTCTGCGCTCGCTGTCCCGTAACCGCTGACTGCCTGTCCTGGGCCCTGAAGTCCGGACAGGATGCCGGCGTGTGGGGCGGTATGAGTGAAGACGAGCGCCGGGCGCTCAAGCGTCGCAACGCACGCACGCGCACCCGCACCGTCGTCTAGCAGACGATCGGATTTACCGGACCATTCAGCCCCGGTCCGGTGAACGCATTTAAGCCCGGCACCTTCGAGGTGCCGGGCTCTCTTGTGTCCCAACGCATATAACGAAACGGCTACTAGCGACCGGAGCGACGGCCCAGCGGAACACGAAGTACCGCATCGGTTCCGATATCCGCGCCGGGGTGCAGGCCGATGGAGCCGCCGAGTTCGGCGGTCACCAGGGTGCGCACGATTTGCAGGCCGAGCCGGTCCGAGGATTCCAGGCTGAATCCGCTGGGCAGCCCGCGGCCGTCGTCGCTGATGATCACGTCGAGCCAGCGCGCGGAACGCTCGGAACGGATTGTCACCGTGCCGTCTTCGCCCGAATCGAAGGCGTGCTCGATCGCGTTCTGCACCAGTTCGGTGAGCACCATCACCAGCGGGGTCGCGCGTTCGGCGGAGAAGACGCCGAGCGAACCCGCGCGGCGCACCTTGATCCGCGCGGTGTGCACGGTGGCCACGTCGGCCATGATCGGTAACAGCCGGTCGACGACCTCGTCCAGGTCGACCTCTTCGTCCACCGACATGGACAGCATCTCGTGCACCGACGCGATCGAGGTGACCCTGCGCACCGACTCGGTGAGCGCGACCTGCGCCTCCTCGTTCTCGGTACGCCGCGCCTGTAACCGCAGCAGCGCGGCGACGGTCTGCAGATTGTTCTTCACCCGGTGGTGGATCTCCCGGATGGTGGCGTCCTTGCTGAGCAGCGCGCGATCGCGGCGTTTGACCTCGGTGACATCGCGCACCAGCACCGCGGCACCAGCCAATTCGCCGTGCGGGCGCAGCACCAGGGTGCGCAGCAGCACGGTCGCGCCGCGCGCCTCCACCTCCATCCGGCGGCCGGTGCGGCCGGCCAGGGCGGCCTGGATGTCGCCGACCACCTCCTGGGCGTCGAACGGATCGGTGATCAGCGAACGGGTGAGCACCGCCAGATCCTGGCCTGCGAGATCGGCCTGCAGGCCCATCCGGTGATAGGCGGACAGGGCGTTCGGGCTGGCGTAGACGACGATGCCCTCGGTGTCGAGCCGGATGAAACCGTCACCGGCGCGCGGGCTGGAGTGCGTGGCCGCGCGGTCCTCGGTGGTCGGGAAGGTGCCGTCGGCGATCATCTGGCACAGGTCGTCGGCGCAAGCGACATAAGCGATTTCGAGGGTGCTGCGCACCCGCGAGCGCTGCACGTCGGTGTCGCGGCTGAGCACCGCGATGACATCGTCGCCGCAGCGGACCGGGATGGCCTCGCGGATCGCGTGCACCGGAGTCGGGTGATAAACGCCCGCGGTCTCCACGTCACGATCGGCGCGGACGATCTTGCCCGACATCAACGCCTCGAACACCTGCGGATGATCGGCCTGCAGGGCCAGGGTGCCGACCAGGTCCTCGTGGTGCACGGTGGACGCCGTGGTCGGGCGGCACTGCGCGACACACACGATGTCGGCGCCCGCCGCGATCGGTCCCGCACCGACCCACAGCTGCAGATCGGCGAAGGACAGATCGGCAAGCAGCTGCCAATCACCCACCACCCGCTGCAGGTGATCCACGGCGACGCCGGGTAAGTCGGTGTGTTCGGCTAATAGCTCGCTCAGCGTCGCCATGAAGATCTACCGCTAACGTTTTCTAGGAGATGACGGCGATTAGGTGACCGGCTTTGATGGCGTCGCCCTCTTTGACGCCGATCGAGGTGACGGTGCCGCCGACCTCGGCCAGCACCGGGATCTCCATCTTCATCGACTCGAGGATCACCAGGGTGTCGCCCTCCTTGACCACGTCCCCCTCGTTCACCACGACCTGGTAGACGACGGACACCAGCTCGGCGAGCACTTCCTCGGCCATGACACCCCATTCACTCGGTTGGTTCACGCGGCTCGCCCGGCAGGTTCGAGCAGCCGAGCCGTGCGGCCTGTATCCGCTGAAGGTATAGCCAACCACACGTGAAAGAATGGCCTTCAATCAGAAGGGAGACTACTCATGGGTAAGCGCGGACGTAAGAAGCGTAGTCGCAAGGGCAACGCAGCCAACCACGGCAAGCGGCCAAACGCCTGAGCGAGAGCTCGGCCGAAAAACGCAGAGCGGCACGCACTTCCGTAAGGAAGGCGTGCCGCTGGTGTTTGCGTAGGACCTAGGAGTCGGAGGTCTCGATCGTGGTTTCGACCTGGGTGATCGTGACAGTCTTGCGGATCTCGAAGGTCAGTCGATCGCGCAGGGCGTCCGGTGCGCGGTCGCCACCGCATTTACGGCTCAGCAGACCCTTGATCTTCTCCTCGATGCCGTAGGCCTCGATGCAGGGTGAGCAATGGTCCATGTGGTGCTGCAACCGGGCACGGGTCTCGTCGTTGCACTCCCCGTCCAGCATCAGCCAGATATCTGTGAGCACAGCGGTGCAGTCGAGATCCATATCCGGGTCCCGCTCGGTCATGACTCCATCTCGCTGACGCTCGATTCCGTCATGCCCGATGGCGCTGCGCCTGCGATTCGTTCGCTGCGCTCTCTCATGACTGCTTGACCTCCTGGCGTTCCCCCGAACGGTTGAATCCACGTTCGCGCGCCACATCGGCGAGCAAACCCTTGAGCTGCTTGCGGCCGCGGTGCAGCCGGGACATCACGGTACCGATGGGGGTGCCCATGATGTCGGCGATTTCCTTGTACGGGAAGCCTTCGACATCGGCGTAGTACACGGCCATCCGGAATTCCTCCGGCAGCTCCTGCAGCGCGGCCTTGATGTCGTCGTCGGGCAGCGCGTCCAGGGCCTCGACCTCGGCCGAGCGCAGCCCCTGCGAGGTGTGCTCGGCGGTAGCCGCGAGCTGCCAGTCGGTGATCTCGTCGGTCGGGTACTGCGCGGGCTGGCGCTGCTTCTTGCGGTAGGAGTTGATGTAGGTGTTGGTCAGGATCCGGTACAGCCAGGCACGCAGATTGGTGCCTTCCTTGAAGGACTTGAAACCCTGGAACGCCTTGACGTAGGTCTCCTGCACCAGGTCTTCGGCATCGGCCGGATTCCTGGTCATCCGCAGCGCGGCACCGTAGAGCTGGTCGAGCAGCGGGAGCGCGTCGCGCTCGAACCGCTGGGCCAGCTCGGTTTCGTCGACCGCGGCACCGACACCGTCGGTCACCACGTCAGTGTCCGATTCGCGGCCCTCGCGGGTCCCTCCGTGGTTACGCTGCGCTGCCTCCTCCGGGCCCGTCGCTCGCGCCACATGGTCGCTCGTCACACCTGTCCCTTCGATCGCCGTACCTGCCAAATCTACCGGCACTGGCAATTCGAAGGGGAATCCGGCTTCCGTCAGCGACGCCGTCGTCCCTCTCGGACGTTCGTCGAGCAGCAGGGGCACCGACATCTCCTTCACGTCGTTCACGGGGCTGATCAGTCGCGAGGCCGGGGGTTTCGTCCCGGCCGGGCGCTGTGTATTCGCTTCCAACATGCGGGACACGCCCTGTGTTCCCGCAGCGAAACTCCAGCACCGCAAAATCCATTGCGGTCCGGGCGGGTCTGCTCGCTAAGGTGTCCGCCATGGCAGGAGCCTCGACCCCGGCGATCCGGACCCTGACGCAGGCCAAGGTTGCCCATCGGGTGCACGCCTACCAGCACGACCCGCGCGCCGACTCATACGGCACCGAAGCGGTGGACGCGCTGGCCGGCGAACTCGGGGTGACGGCGGCGCAGGTCTTCAAGACACTGGTGCTCGAACTGGCCAACGGCTCGCTCGCGGTGGCCGTGCTTCCGGTGCCGAATACGTTGTCGCTCAAGGCCGCTGCGGCCGCGTTCGGGGTGTCGAAGGCGGCCATGGCCGACAAGGTGAAGGCCGAACGCAGCACCGGATATGTGCTCGGCGGCATCTCCCCGCTCGGCCAGCGCAAGCCGTTGCCGACCGTGGTGGACGAGTCCGCGCTGTCCTGGGATCGCATCCTGTGCAGCGCCGGGCGGCGCGGGCTGGAGATCGAGCTGGCGCCGGCCGACCTGGTCCGGCTGACCTCGGCGGTGACCGCCACAGTGAGGACCGGGTAATCCACTCGATTCGACACAATCTGTGCGTCAATGGACGGGCCAGATTCGTCCGACTCGAGGATGTGATGCGAAATGCCCGCGCACCAGCGTGTACGCACCGTGATCGTCGCCCTGCTCGGAACTCTCGCCCTGACCCTCGGCGCGGTGGCGCTGCAAGCCCCGACGGCCACCGCGGCGCCGCCGACGGCGGCCCAGATCGACTTCCCCTTCGACGGCCTCGGCAAAGACGACGCCCCGAGCACGCCGAACGCCCCCAAGGCGGACGAGAAGGCGGGCAAGGCCGAGAAGCTCGGCGGCACGGTGACCAGCAAGGTGATCGACCTGGTCACCGGCATCGTCAAGTGCGGCCTGAATATCGCCAGCCCCAGCGTGAAGTGCTCGATCTGACCCGCTGATCGGAGGCCGGGCGGTCAGAGCATGCTGATCTGCCCGGCTTCTTCCTGCTCGCTCGCCTGCGCGAGCAGTTCGGGGCCATTGTTCTTCACGCTGTTCACCAGCGACGGCACCGGTCGCGCCACGATGCCCGCGATCACGTCTTCGCCGGGCGTCTCCAGCAGGCTCGACGGCGCGGGGTGGTCCGGGTCGAGCCAAGCGTCCCAGTGCTCCCTCGGCATCGGCAGCGGCATCCGGTCGTGGATGCGGGTCAGATCGCCGATCGCGTCGGTGGTCAAGATGGTGCAGGACAGCAGCGGCTCACTGTCGGGCAGCGACCGGTCCCGCCACACCGACCACAGCCCGGCCATATACAGCCGGGAGCCGTCCTCCTGGGCCATGAAGAAGGGCTTCTTGGCCACCTTGCCCTTGGCCGCCGGGTCCGGCTCGACCACCCACTCGTACCAGCCGTCCATCGGCACCAGGCAGCGCCGGTACTTCACCGCGTCCCGGAACGAAGGCGTGGTCGCCGCCTTGTCGGCGCGGGCATTGAACAGCGGTTTGCCCTTCACCGGCACTCCCGGTTCGGCGACCTTGGTCCACACCGGGATCAGGCCCCAGCGCATCCGCCGCAGCCGCAGCTTGGGCTCATCGTCTTTGTGGCCGTGCTCGTGCCGCTCCACCACGGTGAGGATCTGGGTGGTCGGCGCGACGTTGTAATTGGTGAAATTGCCCGAGCCCGGCGTGCTTTCGGTTTCGTCGATCGCATCCAGCTCGACCGCGAGCCGGCCGGGGTCTGTCGTGGTCGCATATCGTCCGCACATATCTCGATACTTCCACCTCCCACCGACACTCTCATGGACAATTGATCCATAGCTGGTGACCAGTTGAGAGTTTTGACCTAACATTCTCTCAGAGGATGGGTGGTCGCTGTGCCCGTCCGCTGACGCATGCGCGCCCCGACCGGCCACCGCCAGGAGCAACCGGGATCGACGTCGTCCCGAGCAATCACCGGCAAGAGGAGAGACTCACCGTGACTTCCACCGACATCAAACCGGCCGACAACGATACGGCGCTCACGTCGGTCAACCCGGCGACGGGCGAGGTCATCGGCACCTACCCGATCGCGGACGAGGACGCGGTGCGCGCGGCCGTCGCGAAGGCCCGCACGGCCGCCGCCACCTGGGGCGCGTTGAGCTACGACGAGCGCAAGACGCATCTGCTGCGCTGGTCGAGCCGGCTGGTCGCGGATTCCGACGAGTTCTGCCGGCTGATCCACGCCGAGAACGGCAAGCCGCTCGACGACGCCTTCCTGGAGCTCATGCTCGCGCTCGAGCACATCGCCTGGGCGGCCAAGAACGCCAAGAAGGTGCTGTCGCCCAAGAAGGTCTCCCCCGGCGCGTTCATGGCGAACTTCGCCGCCAGGGTCGAGCAGCGCCCGCTCGGCGTGGTCGGCGTGATCGGCCCGTGGAACTACCCGGTCTACACCCCTAACGGCTCGATCGGTTACGCGCTCGCCGCGGGCAACACCGTGGTGTTCAAGCCGAGCGAGTACTCCACCGGCATCGGCAATTTCCTGGCCGAGGCGTTCGCCAAGGCCAACCCCGATCTGCCCGAGGGCGTGTTCAGCACGATCAACGGTTACGGCGCCACCGGCGCGGCCCTGGTGAAGTCGGGCGTCGACAAGCTCGCGTTCACCGGCTCCACCGCGACCGGCAAGCGGATCATGGCCGCCGCCGCCGATAATCTCACCCCGGTGCTGCTCGAATGCGGCGGCAAGGACGCGGTGATCGTCGCGGGTGACGCGGACGTGAAGGCCGCCGCCGACGCGGTGGCCTGGGGCGCCACCGCCAACAGCGGCCAGACCTGCGCGGGCGTGGAGCGGGTGTACGTCGACCGGTCGGTGCGCGACGAGTTCGTCGCCGAGGTGAAGCGGATCCTGGAGAAGGTCGGCCCCGGTTCGGGCGCCGACGCCTCCTACGGCCCGATGACCATGCCGAGCCAGGTCGATATCGTGCGCCGCCACATCGAGTCCGCGCTGAAGAACGGCGGCACCGCCGTGCTCGGCGGCCCGGAATCGGTCAAGGCGCCGTTCATCGAGCCGGTGGTGCTGGTCGACGTGGACGAGAACTCCGAAGCGGTGCAGGAGGAAACCTTCGGCCCGACGGTCACCATCCGCACCGTGGACGGCGTGGACGAGGCGGTCGAGCTGGCCAACAGCTCCAAGTACGGGCTGTCCTCGGCGGTGTACTCGAAGAAGAACGGCCTGGAGATCGCGCGCAGGCTGCACGTCGGGGCCACCTCGGTGAACTCGGTGCTCGCCTTCGCCGCCATCCCCGGCCTGCCGTTCGGCGGCGTCGGCGATTCCGGCATCGGCCGCATCCACGGCGAGCCCGGCCTGCGCGAATTCGCCCGTCCGCACTCGATCGCGGTGCAGCGCTTCGCGATTCCCGGCATGGCGCTGCTCAGCTACTCGCGCACCCAGTCCACCATGAAGCTGCTGCGCAAGCTGGTTCCGTTCCTGCACGGTCGGCACAAGTAAGTACACCGCCCGCGTGTCCGGCCGGATGATGGGCGAAGATGGACAGGTGAGTTTCTGGCCAGCGCCCCATGTCGATGTCCCTGTGCACGCGACCGTGACCCTGCCTGGATCGAAGTCGATCACGAACCGGGCATTGATCTTGGCTGCCCTGGCCGACGGGCCGTCGACGCTGTCCGGCGCGCTGCGCAGCCGAGATACCAACCTGATGATCGCGGCTCTGTGCGCACTGGGCACGAGTATCGAGGGTGACGGTGACACGCTCACCGTCACCCCCGCCCCGTTGCGCGCCGGTGCCGTCGACTGCGGGCTCGCGGGCACCGTGATGCGTTTCCTGCCGCCGGTGGCCACACTCGCCGCGGGCGAGGTGGCCTTCGACGGTGACGCGCAGGCCAGGGTGCGCCCGCTCAGCACCATCCTGGACGCGCTGCGCGGCCTCGGCGCCGACATCGACGGCGATGCGCTGCCGTTCCGGGTGCACGGCAAGGGCGCGCTGCGCGGCGGCACGGTGACCATCGACGCCTCCGGGTCCTCCCAGTTCGTGTCCGGGCTGCTGCTGTCGGCGGCGCGGTTCGACGAGGGCCTGATCGTGCACCACGACGGCAAGGCCCTGCCGTCCATGCCACACATCGAGATGACCGTGGAGATGCTGCGCCGGGCCGATGTCCAGGTGCAGGCGCCCGAGCACAGCCGCAAGGCGCAGACCTGGGAGGTTTCTCCCGGTCCGATCCGCGCGGTGGACTGGGACGTCGAGCCGGATCTGTCCAACGCGACCCCGTTCCTGGCGGCCGCCGCCGTCACCGGCGGCGAGGTGAAGATCCCGCACTGGCCGCGGCTGACCACCCAGCCCGGCGACGTGATCCGCGAGATCCTGGTGCGGATGGGCGCCGAGGCGCGGGTCTTCGACGGTGTGCTGACCGTGCAGGGCCCCGACCGCCTGGCCGGCATCGACATCGACCTGCACGACGTCGGCGAGCTGACGCCGACCGTCGCAGCCCTTGCGGCACTGGCCGATTCGCCGTCGCATCTGCGCGGCATCGCGCACCTGCGCGGCCACGAGACCGACCGGCTCGCCGCACTGTCCACCGAGATCAACCGGCTCGGCGGCAAGGTCACCGAGACCGAGGACGGACTCGAGATCGAGCCCGCCCAATTGCACGGCGGCCGCTGGCATTCCTACGCCGACCACCGAATGGCCACCGCCGGAGCGATTCTCGGGCTGCGGGTGCCCGGCATCGAGATCGAGGACATCGGCACCACGGCCAAGACGCTGCCGAATTTCGTTGCGCTGTGGGAGCGGATGCTCGATCCGACGCGCTCCGATCAGGAGGCGGCGCACTGAGGAAGCGCGAGTACGACGAATCCGACGTCCGGGTCCGCCCGGGCAAGAGTTCGCGTCCCCGCACGAAAACCCGTCCGCAGCACAATGATGCGGAATCCGCGATGGTGGTCGCGGTGGATCGCGGCCGCTGGGGCTGTGTGCTCGGCGGCGACCCGAACCGGCACATCGTCGCCATGCGCGCCAGAGAACTGGGGCGCACGCCCATCGTGGTCGGCGATCAGGTCGACGTGGTCGGCGATCTGTCCGGCCGGCCCGACTCGCTGGCCCGCATCGTGCGGGTGACCGACCGCCGAACGGTGTTGCGGCGCACCGCCGATGACACCGATCCGTTCGAGCGCATCGTGGTCGGCAATGCCGAACAGCTGTTCATGGTGGTCGCCCTGGCCGACCCGCCGCCGCGCACCGGCTTCGTCGAACGCTGCATGGTCGCCGCGTACGCCGGTGGGCTGCACCCGGTGCTGTGCCTGACCAAACACGATCTGGCCGCCGAGTCCGAATTCGCCGCCGCCTTCGAGGATCTCGACCTCACCATCGTCTACGGCGGGGTCGACGACCCGCTGGAGCCGGTGCTCGAGCTGCTCACCGGACGGCTCACCGCGTTCATCGGCCACTCCGGCGTCGGCAAGTCGACGCTGGTGAATCGCCTTGTGCCGGACGCGTATCGGGCCGTCGGCGAGGTGTCCGGCGTCGGCAAGGGCAAACACACCTCCACCCAGTCCGTCGCGCTGCCGCTGCCCGACGGTGGCTGGGTCATCGACACCCCGGGTATCCGCTCGTTCGGCCTGGCCCACATCACCCCCGACGACGTGGTCGCCGCCTTCAGCGACCTCGCCGCCGCCATCGAGGACTGTCCCCGCGGCTGCACCCACCTCGGACCGCCCGCCGACCCGGAGTGCGCGCTGGACAAACTGCCCGGCAAAGAGCGCCGGGTGGCCGCCATCCGACTGCTGCTCACCGCGCTGAACTCCAACGAGCACTGGCAGAACAACAGCGGACCACGGCCGATCGACTAGCTGCGCAGCGCTTCGCTGGATCGGTCCTGCCCGTCCGGCTGGCCGGGAGCGAACGGCCACTCCTCGAACCAGGTGCAGCGGCCCTCCCCGTCGAAGCGCAACACCCATAGGTCGCGCCAGCGCGCCGGTTGACCGGGGTATTCGACCTCCGCCCGGACGACGGCGGTCAGTCCGTCCACGGCGACGACCTCGGGCTCCATCGAGAACGTCTCGTCCGGCCCGTCCCGCCCGGCTTCCCAGAATTTCGCCAGCGCTGGTAGCCCGGTGAGCGGTTCGGCCCACGGGGAGACTTGGTATCCGACTTCGGGGGCGAAGAGGTCGCCGAGCTTGTCCGTGCCCGGCGATCGCCAGGCCCGTTCATATTCGCTGACCCATGCCTCAACTGTGCTTCGGTCCACCCAGAAAAAAGTACGCCTCTTCAGCACCCGCCACGCGGATTCCGCCCCAAAGAGGGCCGCGCTGCCCCGCACCGACCAGCCGCACAGGTCCTGATTTTCCGCACACGGAATCGCATGCGAAACCCTGTGCGGGAAATCGAAAGGTGTGCGGCCGACCGGGCTGTGCGGCGGAAACGCAAAAGGCGCCCAGGACCGGAGTCCTTGGGCGCCTTTGCGTTTCAGCTACACCACGTCAGTGGCGGCGACGCGGCTTCGGTGCGCGCTTCGGCTTTTCCTGCGAGCGGGCGGCCTCGCGGCGCTCGCGGCGGGTGGTGCCGTCGCCGTACTCCTCGGCGTCGCTGTGCACCTCGCGGTGCCCGCCCTCGTCGGGTCCGGAGTAGCTGAGACCACGCTGGTTACCGGAGTCGATGCCCTTGGCACGCAATGCCGCCGGAGCGGCGGTGCCGTTGCCGACGGGCGCTTCGTCGGTGGGCAGCGGACGCGGCGCGGCCATCGCACCGACCGGCGAACGCAGGCCCTGATCGACCGAGACGCCGTCCGGCTGCGGCTGCTGCACCTCTACCTGCAGGTTGAACAGGAAGCCGACCGACTCCTCCTTCAGGCCCTCGAGCATCGCCGTGAACATGTCGAAGCCCTCGCGCTGGTATTCGACCAGCGGGTCGCGCTGCGCCATGGCCCGCAGGCCGATGCCCTCCTTGAGGTAGTCCATCTCGTAGAGGTGTTCGCGCCACTTGCGGTCGAGCACCGAAAGCAGCACCTGCCGTTCGAGATTGCGCATGCTGCCCGCGCCGGCCAGCCCGTCGATCTCGGCCTCGCGCCGCGCGTAGGCGTCGTGCGCGTCGTCGAGCAGCGCTTCGAGCAGCTCGTCGCGGGTGAGATCGCCCGCCTCGCCGACCGCGGTCTCGCCGGTCAGGTCCTTGTAGTTGATCTTGACCGGGTACAGCGTCTTGAGCGCCGTCCACAGCTTGTCCAGATCCCAGTCCTCGACGTAGCCCTCGGCGGTGGCGCCGTTGACGTAGGCGGTGATCACGTCCGTGATCATGCCCTGGACCTGGCCCTCCATGTCCTCGCCGCGCAGGATCCGGTTGCGCTCGCCGTAGATGATGGTGCGCTGCTGGTTCATCACCTCGTCGTACTTGAGCACGTTCTTGCGGATCTCGAAGTTCTGCTGCTCGACCTGGGTCTGCGCGCTCTTGATCGCCTTGGAGACCATCTTGGCCTCGATCGGCACATCGTCGGGCAGGTTGAGCCTGGTCATGATCGCCTCGAGCGCGGCGCCGTTGAAGCGGCGCATCAGCTCGTCGCCCAGCGACAGGTAGAACCGGGACTCGCCGGGGTCACCCTGACGGCCGGAACGACCACGCAGCTGGTTGTCGATGCGGCGCGACTCGTGCCGCTCGGTGCCGAGCACGTAGAGCCCGCCCGCCTCGCGCACCCGATCGGCGTCCGCCGCGGTCTGCGCCTTGACCTGCTCCAGCGTCGGCAGCCAGGCCTGCTGGTAGGCGTCGGGCGTCTCGACCGGGTCGAGGCCCTCCCGACGCAGAATGAGGTCGGCGATGATGTCGGGGTTGCCGCCGAGCACAACGTCGGTACCGCGACCGGCCATGTTCGTCGCGACGGTCACCGCGCCGGGCCGCCCGGCCTCGGCGATGATCTCGGCTTCCTTCTCGTGGAACTTCGCGTTGAGCACGGTGTGCGCGATGCCGCGCTTGGTGAACTGCTTGGACAGGTACTCCGAGCGCTCGACGCTGGTGGTACCGATCAGCACCGGCTGGTCCCGCTCGTGCCGCTCGACCACGTCGTCGACCACGGCCGCGAACTTGGCCTCTTCGGTCTTGTAGATCAGGTCGGACTGGTCGGCGCGGACCATCGGACGGTTGGTCGGGATCGGGACGACGCCGAGGTTGTAGATCTGGTGCAGCTCGGCGGCCTCGGTCTCGGCGGTACCGGTCATGCCGGACAGCGTGTCGTAGAGGCGGAAGTAGTTCTGCAGGGTGATCGTCGCCAGGGTCTGGTTCTCCGGCTGGATCTCCACCCCTTCCTTGGCCTCGATCGCCTGGTGCATGCCCTCGTTGTAGCGGCGCCCGACCAGGATGCGTCCGGTGAACTCGTCGACGATGATCACCTCGCCGTCGCGGACGATGTAGTCCTTGTCGCGGGTGTAGAGCTCTTTGGCCTTGATCGCGTTGTTCACGTAGCTGACCAGCGGCGAGTTGGCGGCCTCGTAGAGGTTGTCGATGCCGAGCTGATCCTCGATGAACTCGACGCCGGCCTCGTGCACGCCGATGGTGCGCTTCTTGATGTCGACCTCGTAGTGCAGGTCCTTCTTCAACAGCGGTGCGATACGCGCGAACTCGGCGTACCACTTGCTGGAGGCGTCGGCCGGACCCGAGATGATCAGCGGGGTCCGCGCCTCGTCGATCAGGATGGAGTCGACCTCGTCGACCACGGCGAAGTTGTGCCCGCGCTGCACCAGATCGTCGAGCGAGTGCGTCATGTTGTCGCGCAGGTAGTCGAAGCCGAACTCGTTGTTGGTGCCGTAGGTGATGTCGGCGCCGTAGGACACCCGCCGTTGCGCGGGCGTCATGCCGCCGAGGATCACGCCGACCTCGAGCCCGAGGAAGCGGTGCACGCGACCCATCCACTCGGAGTCGCGCTTGGCGAGATAGTCGTTGGTGGTGACGATGTGCACGCCGTCGCCGCTGATCGCGTTGAGGTAGGCGGGCAGCACCGAGGTGAGCGTCTTGCCCTCACCGGTCTTCATCTCGGCGATGTTGCCGGTGTGCAGCGCGGCACCACCCATGATCTGCACCTTGTAGTGCTTCTGGTTGAGCACCCGCCAGGAGGCCTCCCTGGCCACCGCGAAGGCCTCGGCCATCAGCGCGCCGAGCGGATCGGCCGCGCCGTCGGCGACCATGTCGGAGTAGCGCTCGCGGAATTCGTCCGTCTTGCCGCGCAGCTCGGCGTCGGTGAGTTGCTCGTACTCCGACTCGAGGTCGAGAACCTGATCGGCGAAGTTGGCGAGCCGCTTGACCATGCGACCCTCACCAATCCGTAGCAACCTCGTCAGTGTCAGCGCAGGCACGGGTCTCGTCAGTCCTCTGGTCGGTGTGTCATTCGTGTCGTCGTCGGCGCCGGGCCGAGGGGTGGACTCACGGCCGGCGTGCGGGTTCGCGCCACGAGTGCGGAATCCGCTGCACGCTTCATGGTAATGCGGCGCCGTACGTCAGTGCCGACGAGCAGCGCCTTTCGGCAACATCAGCCCGTGGCCGTGTCGTCCGCCCTGGTACTCACAGTACGCGGAAGGCGGTCAGCTGCCAGCCGGCCCGGTGCAACACCACGCACGCGGCCACCGCGAACTCCCGATTCCCGCGCTGATATCGGCCGTATACCTCGGCGGTGTTCGGGCCGGTCAGCTCGACCCCGAGCTTGGTCAGCAGGGCCGGACCGAGTTTGCGGCCCGGCGGCGCCGACCGCGCCAGCGTCTCGATCGCGGCGAGCACCGACGGCGCGGCGAGCCTGCGCAACTGGACCGCGGGGCGGCGGCCGTCCAGCACCTCGAGCACCAGCCGTAGCGAACTTTCCGCGAATCGGCTTGCGGCCGAACCTGTTTCGCCATCCCTGCCGTACGATGGAGGGCGACCGTCGTGCCGGGCGCGTCGCTCCGCCGCCCGACTGGTCGACCCGCTATGCGACGGCATGCGACGGTGACAGGGCAGCGCGGCTCGTGGCGACAACGCCTCCGATCGAGGGCGGCCCGGCCGATCACCGTCCAGCGGTGGCTCGAGCCGTGGCGCGGGCGAAAGCGATGGTCGTCGACTGTGCATCCGGTGTCCCCCTGTGTTCGAATCGAGTTCCCCTGGCTCGAGGCAGACAGCTTGCCACGGAAGCCGCAGCGGGTAAAGGGGAACGCCGATTTCACCGAATAAGCCACAGCGGAGCAGCTGAACCCTTGTGGCAGCAGCACAATAGGCGTGAGGCGGCATCGAAAAAAGGGAGCATCGGGCAGCGTGATCACGAGACTGACGCCGCAGGACGCGTCCTTCTATCGGCTCGAGTCGAGCAGCAACCCGATTCATATCGGCGCCCTCGCGATCGTCCGGAATGCCGAGCACGGCGCCGATCCGGTGCTGGACTACGACCGGCTGGTCGATCTGGTCGAGGCCAGGCTCTCGCTGGTCCCCCGCTACCGCCGCAAGGTGGTGGAGATCCCGTTCGCTCTCGGCCGCCCGGTCTGGGTGGAGGACAGCCAGTTCGACATCACCTATCACATCCGTCGCTCGGCCCTGCCCACTCCGGGCACCGACGAGCAACTGCACGACCTGGTCGCCCGGCTGGCCTCCCGGCCGCTGGATCAGAGCAGGCCGCTGTGGGAGATGCATCTGATCGAGGGCCTGTCCGACGGCCGCTGCGCGATCTTCACCAAGACCCACTCGGCCCTGGTCGACGGCGACACCGCGCTGGAGATCGGCCACGTGATCCTCGATACCGGGCCGTCGCCGCGCGAGCTCGCGAACAACGCCTGGCACGCACCGCGCGAGCCCAACGACGTGGAGCTGCTGGTCGGCGCGTTGACCCACCTGGCCGCCCAGCCACGCGAGGCGCTGGAGGTGGCCAGGCACGCGAGCGGGCACGCCTTCGCGGTGATCGGTGCCGCGGGCCGGGCGGTGGACTCGGTGGTCTCGGCGGTGCGCGCGGCGACGACCGGCGCGCCGGACAGCCCGTTGAACGCGCGCACCTCCCGCAACCGCCGCTTCGACGTGGTGCGCACCGATCTCGAGGATTACCGCAAGATCCGCAAGCGGTTCGACTGCTCGATCAACGACGTCATCCTCGCCGTGGTCTCCGGTGCGCTGCGCAATTGGCTGCTGTCGCGGGGTGAGACGCTCACCGAATCGACCACGTTGCGCGCCGTGGTGCCGATGTCGGTGTATGTCGAAGGGCCCGACAGCGATCAGCTGAAACCGGCCAGCGAGGTCTCCTCGTTCCTGATCGACCTGCCGGTCGGCGAACCCAATCCGGTCATGCGGCTTTCGCATATCTCGCACGCCACCGAGGCCAACGGCAAGCATCATCGCGGCGTTCGCGCGCGCACCCTGGTGCATCTGGCCGGTTTCGCTCCGGCGAGCCTGCATGCCATGAGTGTGCGTGCGGCGAGTACCTTCGCAGAGCACACGTTCAATCTGGTGATCACCAACGCACCGGGTCCGCAGACGCCGATGTACATCGGCGGCGCGCGGATGCTGGAGATGTATCCGGTGTCGCCACTGCTGCGCAATCAGGCCTCGAGCATCGGGATCACGTCCTATGACGGACGCGTTTTCTACGGACTCAACGCCGACCGCGACGCGATGGCCGACATCGGCGTGCTGGCCGCGTCGGTGCGCGATTCCATGGAGGAGATGCTCGGTGCCTGCGTCTGATCAGGAGAAAATGCGGGTCTATATCCCCGCGACGGTGCCGATGCTGCGCGAGCTCGTCACGAACCGGGAGCTGCACCCGATCGGCGGCACCGCCTTCGCGGTGACCCCGGCGTTGCGCGAGGCGTACGCCTCCGGCGACGACGAGGAGCTGGCCGAGGTCGCGATGGGCGAGGCCGCCCGCGCCTCGCTGCGCCTGCTCGCCGCCGAACGTGACGACGATGAGGACGCGACCGCGGCACCGGCCGATGCGGGCAGGCCGGTCTACCGGCGCGCCGTGATCGCCGCCGATGTGACCGGTGCGAAGCTGCGCTCCGACCTCGACGACGCCGTGGTGAAGCTGGCCGGCCCGATCACCTACGACCAGATCGGCTGCGTGCACGTCGATCTGGCCGAGGCCGAGCCGCAGGTGGCCAAGGCCGTCGACGTGGTCGACGCCGCCGATCTCGGCGACACCGACGCCGAATTCGTGCTCGGCGACGCCGAGGACCACCAGCTCGCCTGGTACGCCGCGCAGGAGCTGCCGTTCCTGCTCGAGCTGCTCTGACGCGCCCGGGGTGGAGCGGCCACGACCTCCCGGCTAACCTACGATGCCGTAACCTTGCTGAGGCGTGGGCAGCGCATCCGACGAACAGGAAGACGAACGGCAGCGATGAGCTCGAAAACTGGGGGATTCTCCGTGCGCAGCGTGCGGGAGTGGCTGGAGGCACCGGCCGCCGCGGTCGCCGAGCGCGGCGGCAGATTGAACGTGTTGCGCGGGGCCGTGGCACGCGTCACCACCCCGTTGCTGCCGGATGACTATCTGCATCTGGCCAACCCGCTGTGGTCGGCCCGCGAACTGCGCGGTCGCATCGTCGACGTGCGCAAGGAAACCGCGGACTCGGCCACCCTGGTGATCAAGCCGGGCTGGGGCTTCGACTTCAAATACGAGCCGGGCCAGTACATCGGCATCGGCGTGCTGATCGACGGGCGCTGGCACTGGCGCTCGTACTCGCTCACCTGTCCGCCGAACTGGTCGGATCCCGAGGCGGGCGGCAAGCGCGTCATCTCGATCGCCGTGAAGGCGATGCCGGAGGGCTTCCTGTCCAGTCACCTGGTGAGCGGCGTCCCGGTGGGCACCGTGGTCCGGCTCGCCGCGCCGCAGGGCGGTTTCGTGCTGCCCTACCCGCCGCCGGACAAGGTGTTGTTCCTGACCGCGGGCAGCGGGATCACTCCGGTGCTCGCCATGCTGCGCGCGATGGACCGCCGCGACATGGTCACCGACGTGCAGCACCTGCATTCCGCGCGCACCGCCGAGGACGTCATGTTCGGTGCCGAGCTGCGCGACCTGCACGACCGGCACCCGAGCTTCGATTCGCACCTGCACCTCACCGGCGAGCACGGCAAGTTCGCCCTCGCCGGGCTCGACGAGAAGTTCCCCGACTGGCGCGAGCGGCACACCTGGGCCTGCGGCCCCGCCGCGATGCTGGACGAGATCGAACACCACTGGCGCGACGCGGGCCTCTCCGATCGGCTGCACGTGGAGCGGTTCGAGATCGCGCGCTCCGCGGTCGGCGAGGGTGGCACGGTCACCTTCGGCAAGACCGGGCGCACCGCCGAGGTGGACGGCGCGACCAGCCTGCTGGAGGCGGGCGAGTCCGTCGGCGTGCAGATGCCGTTCGGTTGCCGCATGGGCATCTGCCAAACCTGTGTCGTAACACTGGCTTCCGGGCACGTGCGTGACCTACGCAACGGTGACGAGCATCGCGAAGGCGACAAGGTGCAGACCTGCATCTCCGCCGCGGCAGGCGACTGCACCCTCGACGTCTGAGCGCGCGCCGAGCCTCGGCTCACCGCGCCGCCGACGTTGTTTGGGTACCCTCGAGTGAAATTGAGCAGCGAAAGGACACCCGGTGGCAATCACCGATATTCAGGCGTTCGCCCACCTGACTGCGGCCGACATCGAAACACTGGGGCAGGAACTCGATTCGATCCGGCGCTCGGTGGAGCAGTCGCGCGGCGAGCGTGACGCGAAGTACATCCGGCGCACCATCGCCGCGCAGCGCTGCCTCGAGGTGGCCGGGCGCGCGGTGCTGTTCGGCAGCCGCAACCGCTGGGCCTGGCTCACCGGCACCGCGTTGCTGTCGGTCGCCAAGATCGTCGAGAACATGGAGCTCGGGCACAACATCAGCCACGGGCAGTGGGACTGGATGAACGACCCGGAGATCCATTCCAGCAGTTGGGAATGGGACCAGACCGGGCCGTCGTCGCAGTGGCGGCGGGCGCACAACTACTCGCACCACACCTACACCAACGTGCTCGGCAAGGACGAGGACCTCGGCTTCGGCATCCTGCGGATGACCCGTGACGAGGCCTGGCGGCCGGTTCACCTGGTGCAACCGGTGGCCAACCTGGTGCTCGCCGCGACCTTCGAGTGGGGTATCGCGCTGCACGACTGGGACATCGAGAAAGAGCTCTCCGGAACTCCGCCGGGGTGGCGGTCCGAGCCGAACCGCGAGTTCGCCCGCAAGATCGCCCGGCAGGTGGGCAAGGACTTCGTGTTTTATCCGGCGCTCACTGGACCCGCCTTCCTGTCGACCTTGAAGGCGAACGCGACCGCCAACCTGGTGCGCAACCTGTGGGCCTACGCGGTGATCTTCTGCGGCCACTTCCCTGACGGCGCCGAGAAGTTCACCATCGAGCAGCTCGAGGGTGAGACCAGCGGCGAGTGGTACCTGCGGCAGATGCTCGGCAGTGCCAACTTCAAGGCCGGGCCCGCGATGGCGTTCATGAGCGGCAACCTCTGCTACCAGATCGAGCACCACCTGTTCCCGGACCTGCCGAGCAACCGGTACGCCGAGATCTCCGTACGGGTGCGCGAACTGTGCGAGAAGTACGACCTGCCCTACACCACCGGCTCGCTCGGCAAGCAGTACCTGCTCGCCTTCCGGACCATCCACAAGCTCGCGCTCCCGGACCGTTTTCTCAAGGCCACCGCCGACAACGCGCCGGAGACGTCCTCGGAACACAAGTTCGCCGGCATCACGCTGCCGTCGCTGCCGAGTTCGGACACCGCGAGCTGGCTCGGCGTCGACCCGGAGACCGGGCAGCGACGCGGGCTGCGTTCGGCGATGCGCGAGGCCAAAGTGGTGCTGAAGGAGAAGGCGCGGCAGGAGAAGGAAATGCTGCGCGAGGCCAAGCGCGCGCTGCGCGAGAAGGCCGAGCACGAGAAAGAGGCGCTGCGCGAGGCCACCGTCGCGCTGCAGGACCGGGCCCGCACCGAGCAGGCGTCGCTGAAGCGCAAGGCCGAGCGGCAGCGGGCGTTGTTCCGCAATCGCCGCCGTCGCTGACCGATCGAGTGAGCCGGGAGTGATCAGCTCCCGGCTCGTCCGGTGGATTACCAGCGCACCTTCAGATCGCTGACGACCGCCGCGTGGTCGGAGTAGAAGACGCCGGGCCCGTGGCGCCGCATGCGTTGATCGACGATGCGGGCCGCCCGCGTTTCCACGTTGCCCTTGGCGAAGAGGAAGTCGATCCGCTGATCGGTGATCAGCTTCTCGGTGGGTAGTGGGCTCCAGGTGCGGCCGGGGACGGCGCAGACGTCGGGGTTGGCCGCGCGGAAGGTGTCCACGAAACCGGCCTCGGTGACGACCTTGGTTGCGGTCAGCGGATAGCTGAGCCCGAAGTGGTTCGGACAGTCGGCCTGGCTCGGCGTCCAGTCCGCGCCGGGCAGCGTGTTGAAGTCGCCACCGAGCAGCACGGGTGCGGTGTTGCCGCCGAGCATCCTCGGTAGCTGGTTCTGCACGATGTCGGTGATGTATTGCGTCTGGGCGCGTCCGGCCTGCACGACGGCGGCGACCGAGTGGCGGGGTTCGCGGCCGTCGCGGCGGTCGATCGCGTTCTCGTCGATCAGGTAGCCGTCCCATGGATCGGTGTAGGTCAGCCAGGTGGCGAACAGATTCAGCTCACCGTCGTGCGGCACGCGGACCCGGACACCACCGAGATTGAAGTCGCTCACCGGGCCGCCCTGCGGCTTCGGGTAGGACGCGACGACCTCGTACTTGGTGAAGATCCACAGGTTGTCCTGGCCGGCGGGCCGGTCGGTGATGCGGACGCCGGTGTAGCGGCCGTTGTGCGCCCGGCGGGTCAGCGCGTCGGTGATGAGGTCGCCGGAGCCGTAGGTTTCCACGGCGAAGAACACGTCCGGCTCGATATCGATCACTTGGTCGATCAGGTCGTTCAGATTGTCCGGCGTGGGCTCACGTCCGCCGTGAAAGATGTTCCAGGTCAGCACGCGCACCCGCTCGTGGTCGCCGGCCTGCGCCGTCGGCGCGACCCCCACCAGCGCGGTACTCGCCAGCAGAACAGCCGTGAGCAACGCCTTGCATAATCGCATGATCGAACTCCATTCGTCAGGGACGCTGGAAGTTAGGTGAATCTTCGGAACAGCGCGTGACGAGTGGGCAAAGCTCTGGTCGCCGTCGAGCCGTAACGCCATGCGAGAGAAGGCTTTACGCTGTACGGCCGCATACTTGATCTAGCACCATATGATCGTGATCGCAATGGGGGATTTACCACACCAGCGTTCAGCTCCACGCAACCTACGGTCACGTAACTTACGGTACTGTAACCGCCATGGCGATCTCGGATGTCAAGGAATACGCACATCTCACCGAGGCCGACGTGGAAGCACTCGGCGCGGAATTCGACGCGATCCGGCGGGATATCGAATCCTCGCGCGGTGAGCGCGACGCGCGGTACATCCGCAACGTCATCCGGCTGCAGCGTGCCCTCGAGATCAGCGGCCGCGGCGTCCTGTTCGCCAGCTTCTTACCGCCGGCCTGGCTGGCCGGTGTCGCCCTGCTGAGCACGTCCAAGATCATCGAGAACATGGAGATCGGGCACAACGCCATGCACGGGCAGTGGGACTGGATGAACGATCCGGAGATCCACTCAAGCACCTGGGAATGGGACAACGCGGGCCCGGCCAAGCACTGGAAGCACACGCACAACTACCTGCATCACAAGTACACCAACGTGCTCGGCATGGACGACGACATCGGCTACGGGCTGCTGCGGGTGACCCGCGATCAGCGCTGGAAGCCGTTCAACCTGGGCAACCCGGTCTACAACCTGGTGCTGCAGCTGCTGTTCGAATACGGCGTCGCCATCCAGCACATGGAGCTCGGCAAGCTGGCCGCTGGCCGCTTCAAGCCGGGCACCCCCGAGCGGGCCGAGTTCGAGCGCAAGCGCAGCGAAGCGCTGACCAAGATGGGCAAGCAGGTCCTCAAGGACTATGTGATCTTCCCGGCGCTCACCGGCCCCGCGTTCTTCTCCACGCTCACGGCCAACCTCGCCGCGAACGCGATCCGCAACGTGTGGTCCAACGCGGTGATCTTCTGCGGTCACTTCCCCGACGGGGCGGAGAAGTTCACCAAGGCCGATGTCGACGGCGAGACCAAGGGCCAGTGGTACCTGCGCCAGATGCTGGGCAGCGCCAACATCTCCGGCGGACCGCTCACCCACTTCATGACCGGCAACCTCAGCCACCAGATCGAACACCACCTCTTCCCCGACCTGCCGAGCAACCGGTACGCCGAGATCGCGGTGCGGGTCCGTGAGCTGGCCGAAAAGTACGACCTGCCCTACACCACCGGTTCGCTGCCGGTGCAGTACTTCAAGGCCTGGCGCACCATCCTCAAACTGTCCCTGCCGGACAAGTACCTGCGCGACACCGCCGACGACGCCCCCGAGACCGCCTCGGAGCGCAAGTTCGCCGGCAAGACGGGCCCGTTCATCGACCCGGTCACCGGCAAACGCCACGGCCTGCGCACCGCCCTCGCCTCCGGCCGCCGCCGCCTCACCCGCCGCCCCGCGCCGGTCGAGCGCGCATTGCAACTCACGAAGTGAACCGGTCGGCCCGGGTTCCGACCCGGGCCGTCGAGGACCGTACCTGCCGCTGCTTGCCAGGAACGTCGCTGTGCCACATTTCGACGAAACATGGCAGTTCCCACTGACACTCGGCGTATTCGATCTTGTTCGACGCACCGTGCCTTGATAGTTTGAGCACGGCTCCAGGCGTCGAGGGAGGACTCCGGGCCATTCACAGTGGGAGGGATTCACATGTTTCGTAAGGTCTTCTATGCCTGTGCCGCCGCGGCGGTCGTCGGTCTCGGCGCAACAGGGGTCGCGTCGGCCTACGACGGACAGGTCTTCACCGGGCCGGACGCCGAGTGGGACTGCGCCAAGCAGCTCGAAAAGGATCTCGTGGCCGCCCCCGGCCTGCTGAGCGGCACCTGCGACTTCGACGGCAACGGCAACGTCGTCGAGCACTACGGGCAGTGGTCGCGGCGGTGATCGTCGAATAATCGAATCAACTGTGCGGGCGGCTTTTACAGCCGCCCGCACAGTCTTATTCCGGCCACTCCGGGAACGGGCAGAGTCATATGGTCGTTCGCGGTAAACGAGCAGAGTCATATGGTGGCTGATCCAGCTCGATCAACGACCATATGACTCTGCTCGTCTGCGTAGTAGGGCCGAGTGGTTGAGTAGGCGCGTGGGTGCTGACGGGTTGAGTGTTTACGAGGCGATTCGAGTGCGGCGGGACGTGCGCGCGGAGTTCACCAGCGAGCTGGTGGACGACGCGACACTGTGGCGGATTCTCGAGGCCGCGCATCGAGCGCCGAGCGTCGGGAATTCGCAGCCGTGGGATTTCGTGGTGGTGCGCGATCCGAGCACGTTGCGGAAATTCGCGGATCACGTGGCGGACAAGCGGGTGGAGTTCCGTGCGTCGCTGCCGCCGGAGCGTGCGGCGACGTTCGAGCCGATCAAGATCGAGGGAATCATCGAGAGCGGCACGGGCATCGTGGTCAGCTACGACCACAGCCGCGGTGGGCCGCAGGTGCTCGGGCGCGCCAGCGTGCCCGAAACCGGTGTCTACTCCGCGGTTCTCGCCATCCAGAACCTGTGGCTGGCCGCCACCGCCGAGGGGCTGGGCGTCGGCTGGGTGTCGTTCTACGACCCCGAATTCCTCACCGACCTGGTCGCACTACCCGAGGGCATCCAGCCGGTCGCCTGGTTGTGCGTCGGCCCCGTCGACGAACTCCAGCAGATCCCCGACCTGGAACGATTCGGCTGGCGCGGCAGGCGACCGCTGCAAGAGGCCGTGCACCTCGAGACCTACCGCGCCTAACACACACCTAACTGATGTCCCGCGATCCAGCCCATCACCCCCACGGCGCACGCCCCCGGACTCGACCAGCTCGATGAACACACGCCTGCCGCACACGATTTCGCGTGCGATTGGCGACCGCCGCCTGCGATTCGCTGTGCGTGAGATCACCGGGCGCGCGGCCATCGCGCGCAACCCCGAGGATTCGTCTGGGTGCCGAGTGGGTACGCATGGAGGATATCCATCTAGGACAATGAATTCGTCTCGCGCACAAAGTTCGTCAGCTCAGGAGGTTTGCCATGGCCAATGTCGACGCCGTCCGGCTGTCGCATGAGCTGGGCATCGACCTCGCGCATGCCATGCTGCGCCTGCGCCGTGAGGGCCATCCCGGCGAGACTCATCACGACACCTGCCTGCGGATCATCGCCGAAGAAGGCGGCCGATCACAGACCCCGCGCCGCACCTTCACCTCCTACGGTGCCCGCCCCACCGCCGACGGCACCATCCCGGTGATCCCCCCGGCCCGCCCCCGCCGCCCGCGCTAGCCCGACCCCAACTTTCGGCCGAAAGCCGTACCGGCCCTTCGTTTAACACCGCACACCCCTTGTGTGAGCCACACACCCGCTATACGGGGTGTGCGGCTCATGAAAAGGGTGTGCGGCTCACGAAAAGGCCGTGCGGCTCACGAAAACGGTGTGCGGTTCACCAACGGAGTGCCGAGGCAGCGCAGGGCGTGGCGGTCAGACGCGTTCCAGGACCGCCGACGCACCGATACCGCCTGCGGCGCAGATGCCGAGCAGTGCCGCGTTCTTCCCGGTCCGGGCGAGTTCGTTCGCCATGGTGGTGACCATGCGAGCCCCGGTGGCGCCGAAGGGGTGGCCGAGGGAGACCGAACCACCGTGCACGTTGAGCTTGTCGATGTCGATCTCGCCGACGGCGGTGTCCCGGTCGAGCCGGGTCTTGGCCCATTCGTCACTGTTGAGGGCCGCGAGTACGGACAAGGTCTGCGCGGCAAAAGCCTCGTGGATGTCGACGAAGTCGATGTCGCCCAACGACATTCCGGCCTTGTCGAGCGCCCGCGGCATGGAGATGGCGGGCCCGATGAGCACCTGGTCGGTCGGGTCCACGCTGACGTAGCTCCAGGAGCGGAACGCGGCGAGCGGCCGGTAGCCGAGTTCGAGGGCCTTCTCCTCGCTCATCAGCAGCACCGCGGACGCGCCGTCGGTGAGCGGGCTGGCATTGCCCGCGGTGACGGTGCCGTTTTCGGCGAACACCGGCTTGAGTTTCGATAGTTTTTCGATGCTGGTGTCCCCGCGGACCAGTCCGTCGCGGGCGATCTCGGTGCCCTCGGGGGTGCGCACCCGCAGAACCTCGTCGTCGAACCGGCCCGAATCGATGGCCGCGGCCGCACGATGATGCGAGCGGGCGGCGAATTCGTCCTGGTCGGCGCGGCTGACGCCGTGGATGCGGGCCATCTTCTCGGCCGACTCCCCCATCACCTCACCGGTGGTGCGCTCGGCGATCTTCGGCCTGCTCGGCAGCAGGTCGGTGAACGGCGCGAGCTGCGCGACCGCGGACAGATAGTCCTTCGGCTTCGGCTTACCGAGCGCCAGCGGCGCGGCGGCGTGCACCACCTTCTGCGGCAGTTTGACCTCGGCATTGGAGGTGGAGTCGCTGCCGCCGGCGATCATGATGTCGTACTCGCCGCGCTCGATCGCGGCCGCGGCGGAGGTCACCGCCTGCAGGCCGGACGCGCAGGCCCTGGTCACCGTGTATCCCTCACAGCCCGGATCCAATTGCAGGTCGAGCGCGATTTCCCTGGCGATGTTCGGCGCCGCGCTCGGCAGGATGACCCCGCCCCACACGATCGCCTGCACCTGCGCGCCGGGCAGCCCGGTGCGCTCCAGCAATCCCCGAACGGCGGCATCAGCGAGAGCGATGGAATCCATCCGCGTGTATCCGGTGAACGCACGCACGAACGGCGTGCGCGCACCGGACACGATAACGGCACGGCGAGCAGCCTTGGTGGCCATGCGATTTCCTTTCGAGAGATCTATGACCACCAAACTTACTCCATAGTAAGTTCACCGTCGACCCCCTTCGCCGACGGTGACCCCGTGCGCAGCGGCGATCCCCTCCACCGTCGCTGATTCCGGCCTGCCGCGCGCCGTTGCGCAACAGACCGGAAGGCGCCCGTCCCGACGAACGCCCCTGCTCGTCCCGGAACGCTCCGCAAGGCCGATGTCGGATGCGACTCGGCGCCTCAGAACACTAGCAATATTTCCACTGATTTTTCAAACACTTTCTATCGATTTGCTTTCAGCCCTGCTCGCGCCTACCCTGAAGCCACTATGCATAGCCCTTCGGAGCTGTCGCGACGCCAGAAGAGATTCGGCCGAATCATCAAGGAGCGCCGGGACGAGCTCGGACTCACGCAGTTACAGATCGGCGACCTCGGGGGGCCATCAGCACCGACGATTCGCAAGATCGAGGACGGCGACGCGGCGATCAGCACGCACACGCTGAACAAACTCGACGCGCCGCTGCGCTGGCTGCCCGGCAGTGCCGCGCGCACCTACGCGGGCGGTACGCCGACCGCCGACGAGCCGGGCCCGGTCGCCCGCCACACCGGCGAATCCGTCGTGGCCGGGCCCGACTCGATCCGCTTCGAAATCGCCGACCTCACCGGCCTGCTCGCCACCGCGGGCCGGCTCAACGATGCGGTCGAGCGCGGCAAGGCCACCGACCCGCAGCTGGTCGCGGCCATCGAAGAGCTCAACCGGGTGGTCTCCAAACTGTCGGCGCGCTACGCGACCACCATGCTGGAACGCAACGGTGGACCGGGCCGCGCCCTGCACCCCCTCGTCGAAATGGCCTTCGCGCATCTGCTGGAGGTGCCCGCCGAAGTCAGCGACGCTACCGAACTACAGGAACGGCGATACCGGCGCTGGCTGGCCGGACGATCGGAGGACGTGGATGCTGCGACAGAAGCCCAGTTCCGGGCACGGTGGCTGGCTGCCAACCTGGCCACGACCGCGAGTCGAAACGGCGGGCACTGAGGTGACGGAGATGACGAACAACGCGCCGACCAACGGGACGCTCACGCTGAGCCACAAGGTCAACCGGCTCTTCGCCGTCGTGCACCCCCGCTCCGCCCCCGAGCGCAGCAATGCGACGGTGGCCGAGCAGGCCGGGGACTACCTGCGCCGGACCATCCCGGCGAGCCAGCTGGAGCGACTACGCCGTGGTGACTTCGACGGCGAAAATGGTTCCGCCGCAATCGAACCCGAGGTCCTCGCGGCGATCGCGCAGAGCTTCGGCGTCGCCGCGGACTACCTCACCACGACGGGCCCGGCGGCCGCGGCGATCGACCGTGAGCTCGAGCTGCTCGCGACCATGCGCGATGCCAATGTTTCCAGCATCGCGCTGCGCGGTTCCAACGTCGATCAGTCGATCCTGGCCCGGATCATCGAGAGCACCGATCGTCCCGTACCGCCGAGTCGGTAACATCTCCACCTACATGGGGGCAACGAGCTTGCTGTAGGAGATCGATCGCATGGCCATGCAGGCCCGGTTCCGGAACCTGACCCGCGACGTACCGATACCCCACCCGTGGGATCTGTCGAGCTATCTCGACGATGTCGCGCGGTATCGCGGCCGGAGCATCAGTCTGCTGCCGATCGATACCGCGTTGCTCGCGGGCACCGGGTGCGGCACCGGCAGCGGTTTGTGGATCGCGAAGCAGGACAGTGATGTCATCGTCTACGGCGCGGACACCACCGAGTGGCACGCCGAGCACATCATCGTGCACGAGCTCGGCCACATGCTGCTCGGCCACGGCCCGGAGCAGCCGACCGACGACGAACCCGCGCCGACCACCCCGACGGTGGCCGCGGTCGCCGAACTACTGCCCTCGATCTCGCCGGAATCCATCGCGCACGTGCTGGGCCGGACCGACTACGGCACCACCCGTGAACGCGACGCCGAAACCTTCGCCGACATGGTCATGCTGCACGCCATGCGCCCGCCACGCCGAGACTCGTTGCTACACCGGACATTCTTCCGCGACCGACGTCGGTGAGCTCCCCCGTCCCCGCGGTCTTCGCGGTGCCGGTGATCGCTTTCGTCGTCGCCGTGACCCTCGGTCGTTTCGCGGTGCTCAACCACACTGCGATCGACCGGCTGCTCAACCGATCACTGGCCTGGACCGCGGTATCGCTCGTCCTGCTGGAACGGGGCATCGCACCGCAATTCGGCAGCCTGATGCACCAGCTGTCGATGGGCGCCACCATGCTCGCGATCGCGAGCATCTACGGTGCCGCGACCCTGTGGGCCGACACCGACCCGCGCGTCGCGGCGCGTCGGCAGCGGTACTACGACCTGGCCGCCGTCGCCTCCGTCGGGCTGATCCTGCTCATCGGCACGCCCTACCGGCGGGCAGGCACCCTGCTCGGCCAGGACAGCAGCTGGCAGGAGTTCGTGGTGTCGGCGGTGATGTGGATTCCGCTGATCGCGGCGGGCAGGCTGGTCTGGCGGGTCGGCCTGCGCGAGCTGCGCACCGGTCAGGTCAGCAGGTACGAGCGGGCCGTCTTCACCGCCCTGCTCGCCGCGCCGGTTATCGCGGGCGCGAGCCTGGTGAGCTCGATCGCCCGGCATACCGGTCGCTGGAACGCCGACGACCCGCACCTCACCCGTTGGGCGGCACCGAATTTCGGCACCGTGTTCGTGCTGGCCGCGATGCTGGCGGTACCGCTGGCCGAGCTGGTGTCGGCGCGGGCCGGGTGGGACCGGTCCGGTCGACGCTGCCGTCGGCTGCGGCCGCTGTGGTCCGAGCTCACCGCGGCGGTGCCCGAGATCGTGCTGCCCGCAAGCGGTCCGGTCCCGCCGGACGCCCGCCTGCTCCGGATGACGGTGGAGATCCGGGACGCGCTGATGCACCTGCACCGGTACCTGCCCGCCGAGCAGACCACGCCGGGTCCGCCGAGTACCGAGCGCTATGCCCGGCAACTGCGGCAGGCGATCACCGCCAAGCGGGCCGGCGCCGCCCCCGCCGCGGGCGCCACGGAAGCCGATCGATTCGGCACACCGTCCAGCGATCTCGACTCCGACATCCGCCGCCTGCTGGAGCTGGCACAAGCTTGGCGGATACGCGAAACTCGCACGGTACCAACAGGTTTGACGAAGTTACTACCGAAGCCCAGCCGGGGCGGCTGACGATCGCTGGGACGGGTGCGGGTTCTCCGGGCACCCAACTCGGGCGCTGGATACCCGGAGCGGTGGAAGGTGGAAAGCCGAACTACGCGAGGCGGATGAGCCCGTAGTCGAAGGCGTGCCGACGGTAGACAACCGACGGTCGGTCGGTCTCCCGGTCTTGGAAGAGGAAGAAATCGTGGCCGACGAGTTCCATCTGGTAGAGGGCGTCGTCGACGGACATCGGGGTCGCGGTGTGCACCTTGGTGCGCACGATATGCCCGGGTCCGGCCGCGTATTCCTGGTTCTCGGCCTGCTCCTCGGAGCGGCGGGTGTCGCCGTCGGGGTGGTCGTGCGCGCCGGATCCGTTCGGCTGCGCGAACAGCGACTCGTCCACCAGATCCGCGGTGGCCTGCGCGACCGACAGCGGGGTCTTGTCCCCGTAGTGCACCTTGCGGCGGTCCTTGGTGCGGCGCAGCCTGCTCTCCAGTTTGGCCGTCACCGACTCGAACGCGGCGTAGAAACTATCGGCGCAGGCCTCGGCCCGCACGATCGGGCCTTTACCGCGCGCGGTGATCTCGACGCGCTGACAGCTCTTGCGCTGCCGCCGATTTCGCTCGTGGAACAGCTCGACGTCGAAAATGAAAATGGACGGGTCGAAGCGTTCGAGGCGGGAGAGTTTCTCCGCGACGTAGATTCGAAAGTGATCCGGAACTTCGACATTGCGACCCTTGACCACGACGTCCGCACGGGGCGTTTTGGTTCGGTCTGCAGTGGATTGTTCGGTCACGTCGACGGTGCGGTCGTCCAGCACCGAAGGGTCAGCGTCTTGCACTGAAGGTCGTGAAGAAGTCGTCACGCGTACCTCCCGAATATGGCCGCACAGACAATGTGCGTGCGGCGGGATTGAGCCGTGCCGATCGACGATCTCTCGGCACTTGATGTCCGAGGCGCCACCTCCAAACTCCCGGTTCGGGTGTGTGATCGCGACGGTAGTACGACATTCGGGAGTGCGCCAGTGTTCACGCAAATTTCCCGGAGTCAAGCAGCACAGGTAACCAGCACGGCACGTGTCCGTAATCCGATCCGGGCAAGTGCGCGCACCGATTCGCGTGCCGTCGCTCCGGTCGTCAGCACGTCGTCGACCAGCACTACCTCGGCGTTTTCCGCGATCTCGCGCAGCGCCGGGCAAGCGGGTATCGTCGTGATCCGCCCGCGCAGATTGTGTGCCCGCGCACCGGGTGTCAACCCCACCGAATCACGGACACCCCACCACACCCGGAGCACGGATACCATTTGGCTATCGGGCAGCCAACTCACGGCTACCGCCGCCGCACGCAGCACCGGATCACCGCCGCGCCTGCGCGCCGCGACCTTCCGGCTCGGCGCGGGCACCAGCACGAGCGGCCGATCGGCCGTCCGCAAGCGCGCGAGCCCACCCGCCAATGCCAGCCCGAGCGGCTCGGCCAGGTCCCGGCGCCCACGCTCCTTGGCCGCGAGCACCGCCCGCCGCCCCGGCCCCGCGTAGGGCCCGAGCGCCCAGCACGGCACCCCCGGATCGGTCCGCGGCCGCACCCGCAGCGGCGGCCCCGCGAGCGCGCCCGCACAGTCGGCACACCAGCCGACCCCCGCCGTCCGGCAGCCCGCACACGAGGCGGGCAGGATCAGATCCAACAGGGTCCGCATCGACCGAGTGTGCGCCCGCCCACCGACAAGCGACCGACTCGGCTGCTACCGCGTCTTCGATACCGTTGCCAGGGAACTGTTTACGCGTGCGCTGTCCGGGGGAATCGGTACGGATGGCTCCGCAGAAGTCCGTCAGCCCGGCAGCACCGGCACGGCGTTCGCCCCTAGTCCTGGCACCTCGCGCCAGTAGGGTTCGCCACCGTCCGGATTGCTGGTCAGCTCCAGCACCGCACGGGAATCGGCGGCGTACTGGTGCTCCGGGGAGGCACTCACCTGCCGCACCGGCGCCGTGAGGTTGCGGCTGGTCTGCGGCGTCGGCTGTGACCCGTCGATGTACACGGTGCCCACCGGATCGACATTGCCTTCGCGGGAGATGATCAACCGGTCGTTGCCGAACCAGGACAGCGACACGGCGTTCGCACTCGCGTTGACGCCCACCGGCAGCGGCGAGTCCAGGGCGTACCCGCCGCCGGGCTTCGGAACCACCACCGCCACATAGACTTTGCCGTCGGCGATCAGCGCGGCCCGCACGCCGGTCCGGGAGAGCCGCAGCTCGGTGATGGGCGGCCGGAAATTCGACCCGGAGCTCGACGTGGTGAGTGCCGAGGTGTCGACATCCTGGACCGATACGGTGTTCGTTGTCCGGTCGTTGACGGCCCGGATCACCCGTTCGCCGTCGATGACGGCCCACGCGGCGGTGCCGTCGACATTCCAGGACGGCCGGGTGATCGTCGCGCCCGCGGCGACCGGAATGGCGTTGCCGCCATAGGTGCCGATCATCAAGGTGCGCGGTGGTTCCGGCGCGGGCCGTCCGGTGTCCGCGACTCCGGCGACCAGCTGACCGTCCGGCGAGAGCGACGCGGAAAGCAAGTTGTTCACGGCACCGAAGTAGCCCGGCGCGGGGGTGATGACGGCGTTGTTCTCCGGCACCTGCACCAGCGCGCCGCCGCGCAGCGCGTGCAGACCGACCTGGTTGTTCCCCACGGTCGGCTGGCTGTACTGCTGGACATCGGCGGTCGACCAGCCGCTGCCGGTGAACCGGTCATCGAACGGTTTACCGTCGGCGAGCAGCACATAGGGGCCGAGAATGTCCGCGCCCGCCAGGGTGAGCACGACCTGCGCGGCGAGCAACTCCCGATCGCGCGGGTTGAGCGCGGACGCGCCGGCGAAGTCGATCTTCACGCCGCCGATCCCCACCCCGACCTCGTCCGGATCTCCGTTGGCCTTGGTGATGGGCCCGCGCAAGGTGATCGGCGCGGCCAGCTCGTTGCGTAGCACCGGGGCGAGGGCGGGCTGGGTGCCCTCGCCGAGCATGGCGAGCAGCCGCTGGGTCAGCTGCACCTTGGGCACGGACACCCAGCGCAGATCGGGCACCACGACGCTGCTCGTCGGATCGACGAAATAGAGCACGTAGCGCCGATACGACTTGCCGAACGCGATGGAGTCCATCACGACGCCGTCGGGCAGCTCGTCGATGCGCCACTCGTCGTTGACCTTCGTCATCTCGATCTTGTGTTCCAGCGGCGGGTCGGCCGAGGCGCGGTACGCGCCGTTGGTGTCCAGTTCGGCGACCTTGCGCGCCCGGATGCGATAAGTCGCCTTGTCGCCGGTTCGCGACTCGCGCAAGGTATCCGGCTTCTCCACGATCGTGGTGCCCGCCGCGTCGTCCCAGTGCGCGGCGGCCGACGGGGTCATGTACTGGCGGGCCGCCAGATGCCGATTGGTCGGGTCGGCGGTGGCCAGCAGGAAGTCGCGCAGCAGTAGATCGGGGTCGCGCCCGGCGACCGGCGGCGGCGGGCCCTCGGAGGTCGGCTCCCGGTCGATGGTGCCCAGCGCCTGCGGCGCCGAGGATTCCGGCAGGCTGGCACACCCGGAGAGCACGACCAAGGCCGCAAGGGCCGCCGCGGCGCACGCGAACAGCCGCTGCGTCTTCGCGGAACCGACACGCATTCCCATGAAACCCCTTCCCCCGGGACCGAGCGCCCCCGTCGTCGGGGGTGTGTTTCGGAAGGCTGGCGCCGGGCGCGCACCGGGCGGGTAACGCCGAGTCATGACGGTACGTCCCCCGGTTCGTGCGCCGAGTCGGCCCCCGCCGATGACGACGTCGCAGGCGGGGTCGAGCCGTTCCCGGCGGCCGCCGCCGAGGTCGCACCGGACACCGGATTCGGTTCCGGCGCAGGCGAAGCCGGGACGGCCTCCAGTTCGACCTGCCGCACGACGGCCTGCTTGCGCACCGGCTCCAGCGGCAGCGGGCTGACCCCGAGCTTCTTGCCGCGCACCAGCGGCAGCGTCAACCGGAAGCTCGCGCCGACGCCGACCTCGCCCCAGGCCTCCAGCCTGCCTTCGTGCAGGTTCGCGTCCTCCACGCTGATCGACAGGCCGAGCCCGGTGCCGCCGGAGCGGCGCATGCGCGACGGATCCGAGCGCCAGAATCGGTTGAAGACCAGCTTCTCCTCGCCCGGCCGCAGCCCGACGCCCTGGTCGCGCACCACCACCGAGACCGCGTTGGCGTCGACGTCGCCGCGCATCCTGATCAGCACCGGCTTGCCCTCGCTGTGGTCGATCGCGTTGGCCAGCAGGTTGCGCAGCACCCGCTCGACCCGGCGCGGATCCACCTCGGCGACCAACGGTTCCTCGGGCAGATCGATGACCACCTCGACGCTCGCGTCCTTGGCCAGGTGCCGGACCGTGGAGATCGCCGCCCGGGCGCACATCCGCACGTCCAGCGACTCGACCTGGAGTTCAGCGACGCCCGCGTCGTGGCGGCTGATCTCGAGCAGATCGTTGAGCAGGCCCTCGAACCGGTCCAGCTCGTTGACCAACAGCTCCGCGCTGCGGGCCAGCGCCGGATCGAGATCGTCGCTGCTGCCGTGGATCAGATCCGCGGCCATCCGCACGGTGGTCAACGGGGTGCGCAACTCGTGGCTGACGTCGGAGGTGAAGCGGCGCTGCAGGTTTCCGAACTCTTCCAGCTGGGTGATCTGGTTGGACAGGCTCTCGGCCATCTCGTTGAACGCCTGCGCCAGCCGCGCCATGTCGTCCTCGCCGCGCACCAGCATGCGTTCCTTGAGCCTGCCGTCGGCGAAGCGACCGGCGATCCGCGCGGCCGAACGGATCGGCAGCACCACCTGCCTGGTCACCAGCGCCGTGATGGCGGCGAGCAAGACGAGCAGCACGATGCCGCCGATCAGCATGGTGCCGCGGATCAGCGACAGGCTGCGGGCCTCGGTGGACAGCGGGAAGATGAGATAGATCTCCAGCGTGGGTATTTCGGTGCTCGGGCTGCCGATGATCAACGCGGGGCCGCGATAGCCGCTGGAGTCCGAGACCGTGCTGAACTGACGGCTGACCTGGCCGCGGCGCACGAAGTTGCGCAGTTCGGCGGGCACGTCCTGGATCGGACCCGCGGCGACCTCCTGCTGGCCGCTGTCCACCATCACCAGCGCCACGTCGTAGCTGCCCGCGACCCCGGTCTGCGGGCTACCGTCGCTGGAGAGCGCGTTGCGCGCCTCGACGAGCCGATTGAGCTGGGTACCGGTGTCGTGCGTACCGACCAGCTGGCTGTGCGCCGCGTTGCGGGCGCGGACCATCTCCTCGACCGCCGCGTTGATCTTGGTGTCCAGCATCCGGTTGGTGATCTGATCGGTCAGCACCACACCGAGGATGGTGATCACGATCAGCGACAGGGTGATGGTCGAGACCGCGACCCGCAGTTGCAACGATCGCTGCCAGAGATGGCCGAGCACCGTACCCAGCTCGGTGAATCTGGCGCCTACCGCTGCCAGTCGCCGCTCCAGTTTGCTGCTGGAGCGATCGATCACGACCGAGCCTCGTCGGCGCTCGATGCCTCCGTCCGCACGAACGCTGCCTGCACTCGCTCAACGCGACGGATCACGGCGGTCCGGCCTTGTAACCGACGCCACGGACGGTCAGCACGATCTCCGGGTTCTCCGGATCCTTCTCGACCTTGGCGCGCAACCGCTGCACATGCACGTTGACCAGTCGGGTATCGGCGGCATGCCGGTAGCCCCAGACCTGCTCGAGCAGCACCTCGCGGGTGAACACCTGGCGCGGCTTACGGGCAAGCGCGACAAGCAGATCGAACTCGAGCGGTGTCAGCGAGATCTGCGCGCCGCCGCGAGTCACCTTGTGCGCGGGCACATCGATCACGATGTCGGCGATCGACAACAGCTCGGCCGGCTCGTCCTCGGTGCGCCGCAACCGGGCACGCACCCTGGCGACGAGTTCCTTCGGCTTGAACGGCTTGACGATGTAATCGTCGGCACCGGACTCCAGACCGAGCACCACGTCGACCGTGTCGGTCTTCGCGGTGAGCATCACGATCGGGACTCCGGAATCGGCCCGCAACACACGGCACACATCGATGCCGTTCATGCCGGGCAGCATCAGGTCCAGCAACACCAGATCGGGGCGGATCTCGCGAACCGCCGCCAGGGCCTGTGTGCCGTCGCCGACCACATGCGGGTCGAACCCTTCCCCGCGCAAGACGATCGTGAGCATCTCAGCGAGCGCCATATCGTCGTCGACGACCAGAATCTTCGGCTTCATAATTACTATGGTGTCATCTCCCAGGCCAGGATCGGGCTGCCACGCCAACACTGGTGTGAACCCGCCGCACATCTAACCCTAGCGGGTAATCAAATCCGCCAATCGCGCAGCCAATGTGGCTGGATCGTCACCTGATCGGAATATCCACCACGGCCCATACCAGTTGTGTTGAGCCAGCTCACGGTACACCGCGAGGGTTCGCTGCTGAAGTTGTCCGTCCCGTTCGTAAGCGTCCAGCGCCCGGCTGTGGTCGAGCTCACCGCGCTTGCGCGCCCGTTCGGCCGCGAGTTCGGGCGAAACGTCCAGCAACACCTGCACCGCGGGCGTCGGCAGCGCGAACCGCTCGTACTCCAATTCGCCTATCCAGCCGACGATTTTGCCGTCGGCCTGCTCGTCGAGCCGGGCCGCGTTGTAGGCGGCATTGGAGGCAACGTACCGGTCGAGCAGCACGATGTCGTTGTCCGCCAACAACTTCGTCAGTTCGTCGCGCGCCTGCGCCCGGTCCAGCGCGAACAGCAGCGCCATCGCGTTGACCGACGCCGCGAGGTCGCCGTGCGCGCCGTGCAGCGCCTCCGCCGCCAGATCGGCGTGCACCGACCGGCCGTAGCGCGGAAACGCCAGCGAGTCGATTCGCAGTCCGGCGTCCCGCAATTGGGACGTCACGGCCTCGGTCAGCGTCCGCTTGCCCGCACCGTCGAGCCCTTCGATGACAATCAGCGCGCCCATGGCACGCAGGGTACCGAGGGTGCACCGCGGGTCGCGCCGCGGCCGGAGAAACGCGAAGACCGCCGGATCCACGGATCCGGCGGTCTCCTGTCATCTCACGCTGAGGGCGATGTCATCGCGCCCGAGACTCAGTAGCGGTAGTGCTCCGGCTTGAACGGTCCGTCGACGTCCACGCCGATGTACTCGGCCTGATCCTTGGTGAGCTTGGTCAGCTCGCCGCCGAGCGCCTCCACGTGGATCTTCGCGACCTTCTCGTCGAGGTGCTTGGGCAGGCGGTAGACCTCGTTGTCGTACTCGTCCGGCTTGGTCCACAGTTCGATCTGCGCGATCACCTGGTTGGAGAAGCTGTTGGACATGACGAACGACGGGTGGCCGGTGGCGTTGCCCAGGTTCAGCAGGCGGCCCTCGGACAGCACGATGATCGACTTGCCGGAGTCCTTGAACGTCCACTCGTCGACCTGCGGCTTGATGTTGATCCGGGTCGCGCCGCAGCGCTCCAGTGCCGCCATATCGATCTCGTTGTCGAAGTGACCGATATTGCCGAGGATCGAGTGATCCTTCATCGCCTTCATGTGCTCGAGGGTGATGATGTCCTTGTTGCCGGTCGAGGTGATGACGATGTCGGCGTCGCCGATCGCCTTCTCCACGGTGACCACGTCGTAGCCGTCCATCAGCGCCTGCAGCGCGTTGATCGGGTCGATCTCGGTGACCTGCACCCGGGCGCCCTGTCCGGCAAGCGATTCCGCACAGCCCTTGCCGACGTCGCCGTAGCCACAGATCAGCACCTTCTTGCCGCCGATGAGCACATCGGTGCCGCGGTTGATGCCGTCGATCAGCGAGTGGCGGGTGCCGTACTTGTTGTCGAACTTCGACTTGGTGACCGAGTCGTTGACGTTGATCGCCGGGAACACCAGCTCGCCCGCGGCGGCGAACTGGTACAGCCGCAGCACGCCGGTGGTGGTCTCCTCGGTGACGCCCTGCACCGAATCGGCGATGGCGCTCCACTTGCCCTTGTCGGTCTCGAAGCGCTCGCGCAGCAGGTTGAGGAACACCTTGTACTCGGCGGAGTGGTTCTCGTCCTCCGGCGGCACCACGCCTGCCTTCTCGAACTGCGCGCCGCGCAGCACGAGCATGGTGGCGTCACCACCGTCGTCGAGGATCATGTTGGCCGGTTCGTCCGGCCAGGTGAGCATCTGCTCGGCGGCCCACCAGTACTCCTCCAGGCTCTCGCCCTTCCAGGCGAAGACCGGGGTGCCCTTGGGCTCGTCGAGGGTGCCGTGCGGGCCGATCACGACGGCGGCCGCCGCGTGGTCCTGGGTGGAGAAGATGTTGCACGAGGCCCAGCGCACCTGCGCGCCCAGCGCGACCAGGGTCTCGATCAGCACCGCGGTCTGCACGGTCATGTGCAGCGAGCCGGAGATGCGGGCACCCTGCAGCGGTAGCACCTCGGCGTACTCGCGGCGCAGCGCCATCAGGCCGGGCATCTCGTGTTCGGCCAGCCGGATCTCCTTGCGGCCGAATTCGGCCAGCCCGAGATCGGCCACCTTGAAGTCGATGCCGTTGCGCACATCGGCGGTGAGCTCGGTTCGCGCGGGAAGTTCTGAGGTCGTCATAGCCTCTATCTGCCTCTCCTGGTAAGTCGGTACCAACACGCAAGGTTAGTCGCTGGCGCGGCGGGTGGGTACACCGTACTCACCCTTGCTAGCTTGGCGCGATGCCGAACCTTCGCGTCATCGTCACGACCGCGGTCGCCGGGTCGCTCGTCCTCGGTCTGAGCACCGCGTGCGACAGCTCAGCGGACTCGTCACCGGCTACCGCGCCGCGAACAGTGGAGCTGCAGGCGCACCGCGGCGGACGCGGTCTGACCGTCGAGGAATCGCTGCCGGGCTTCAGCAAGGCGATCGAGCTGGGCGTGAGCACGCTGGAGCTCGACATCGTGCTCACCAAGGACAAGATGCCGATGATCTGGCACGACCCGACGGTGCTCGCGACCAAGTGCGCGGACACCGCGCCCGTCACGCCGGACGATCCGCAGTTCCCCTACGTGGGCAAGCTGGTGCACGACCTGACCTACGCCCAGACCCAGACGCTGGACTGCGGCAAGACCCTGGCCGACTACCCGGACCAGCAGGGCCTGCCCGGCAACAAGATAGCGACGCTGCCCGCCCTGTTCGATCTGGTCAAGACCTACCGGGGCGCGCAGCTGCGCTACAACATCGAGACGAAGCTGGAGGCCGAGCACCCCGAGCAGTCGGCGACGCCGCAGGAATTCGTGGACGTCATCCTCAGCACGGTCGCCGGGGCCGGCGAGACCGGCAACGTCGAGATCCAGAGCTTCGACTGGCGCGCACTTCCGCTGGTACGCAAGGCGAATCCGGCGATCCCCCTGGTCGCGCTCTACGACGACACCACCTTCGTGGCCGGCTCGAAGTGGCTCGGCCCCATCCGCTACGAGGACTACGCGGGCGACCCGCTCGGCGCGGTGAAAGCACTCGGCGCCAACACCGCCTCACCCGGTTACTCGGTCCCCTACGGCCGCAAGGCAGGTGAGCGCGGCTTCGGCCTGGTGGCCGATCGGGCCTATGTCGAGCGCGCCCACGAACTGGATCTGCGGGTGATCCCGTGGACGGTGAACGACAAGGCCACGATCGCCGCGCAACTCGATACCGGCGTGGACGGCGTGATCACCGACTACCCCGACCGGATGCGGGAGGTGTTGCAGGAGAGGGGTTTACCCCTGCCTCCTGCCTACCACCGCTGAGCCGGGGTGCGCCGGTGACTCAAGCCGCGCCCGACTCCCGCACGTCGGACTCCGCCGAATTCGACTGCGCCGAACCGGATTGCCGCGTGACCGTCTGCGCCGACGTGCCCTTGGCCGAATTCGCCTGGGCCGCACCGGTCAGCGTGGCGACGGTCCCGTAGGTCTCCAGGATCCGGCGGCGCTTACGCGGGTGGATATTGGCCTTGGTGACGTCGCCTTCGTAGTGCTCGAGCACCCGATGGTCCATCACCGCCCGCCACAGCGGCGGCAGCACGGCGAACAGGATCATCGTCGCGTAACCGGCGGGCAACTGCGGCGCCTGCATCGAACTGCGCAGCGTCTGGTAGCGACGCCCCGGATTGGCGTGGTGATCGCTGTGCCGCTGCAGATGGAACAGGAAGATGTTGGTGACCAGCCGGTCACTGTTCCAGCTGTCGCGCGGTGAGCAGCGCGCGTAGTTCCCGTTCGGCTTCTTGGCCCGCAGCAACCCGTAGTGCTCGATGAAGTTCACCGTCTCCAGCAGCGACGCGCCGATCACGGCCTGCAGGATCAGCCACGGCAGCACACCGATACCGAAGAGCGCCATGAGGCTGCCGAACAGCACCACGCTCATCGACCACGCCTGCAGGATGTGGTTGTGCACGCTGAACCAGCGCAGGCCCTTGCGCGCCAGTCGCACCCGCTCCAGCTCGATGGCCGAGCGGAAGCTGCCGAACACGCTGCGCGGCAGGAACTCCCACAGCGTCTCGCCGAGCCGGCCGCTGGCCGGATCCTCCGGCGTCGCCACCCGCACGTGGTGACCGCGGTTGTGCTCCACGAAGAAATGCCCGTAGAACGATTGCGCCAGCGCGACTTTGGCCAGCCAGCGCTCCGCGTGCTCGACCCGGTGGCCGAGCTCGTGCGCGGCGTTGATGCCGATGCCACTGACGAAGCCCAGCGTCGCGGCCAGGCCTAGTTTGTCGACGATGCTCAGCTCGTGCCCCGCCCACATGTAGCAGGCGATGAGCAGGCCGAGCAGCTGCACTGGCAGGAACAGATAGGTGCACCACCGGTAGTACCGGTCGTTGCTCAGCAACTCGTAATCCTCATCGCGCGGGTTGGTGCCGTCCTCGCCGACAACCCAGTCCAGGACCGGGATGACGATCAACACGATGATTGGACCGATCCACCAGAACACCCTTGCGCCCGTCTGCAACACGAGTTGCGAGGGCAGGAGTGCGCTCAGTGGAGCGATCAGCCCGAAAACCCATAAGTGTCGTTTGGGATCTGAAGATACCGCCGGTTTGCCAACCGTTTGCACGTTTGCCCCGCTAAATAGGAACCCTTACTCCGATGTACGAGAATAGTTCCAGACTGTACGGCTGTTTCGCAGACTTTGACGGTTGAAACGTGATGAGCGTTACAGCTATGGGGACTAGCTTTTAAGTGGGCTCACATGTAGTTGAAGCCCTGGCTTACTCAGCGCAAACGGACCGGGGTTCTTCAAGGGTGGATCAGTGCTCGATCCGGGCGGCCAGAATCGCTTCGACATACGGACTCAGCAACGCACTCAACTCCGCGGGCGCGTCTCGGCCGGGACCGGGCGGCGTCGGGATATAGCTCAGCGCGATGCGCACCAGCGCGTGCGCGATGATGTCCGACTCGGCCGCCGTGGCCGCCACCCAGCTGTGCTGGAAAGCCAACGACAGCCGACGGGTGGCTTGGTCCAGCAACGGGCCGGCGTCCAGCGTGATCAGCCGCAACAGATCCAATTTCACCTCGCCCGCGAGCAGCGACTGCACCAGCGGGTCGGCCGCGGCGTCGACGAAGAAATTGGTCATGCCCTCCCGGAACGCCGCGCGAACATCACCGACATTGCCGGTGATGGCCGCGTCGACATGGTCGACCAAATCGTCGGCCAGGCGCAGTGCGTAAGACTGCGCAAGGCCACTGCGCGAACCGAACTCGTTGTAGAGCGTCTGCCTGCTGACCCCGGCCCGGCCCGCCACGTCGCCGAGGGTGATCTTGGACCAATCCCGTTCGGTGAGTAGGTCGCGCATGGCATCGAGGACCGAGGCGCGCAGGAGTTCACGCGCCGCCTCCTGATAAGGGATGCGGGTTCCGGAGCGCGGCATACCGGCGACACTGTCACGGGCGGTTGCCGCAGTCAAAATCTCACGACCGTTCGATTTCGACCATGTAGAAGTCGGCCTTAGCCGCGCCGCAGTCCGGACAGGTCCAGTCGTCGGGGATATCGTCCCAGCGGGTGCCCGCGACGATCCCGTCCTCCGGCCAGCCTTTGGCTTCGTCGTATTCGAAGCCGCATTGAATGCACTGGAAAAGTTTGTAGTCACTCATCGGACGGCTCCTATCGGTTCGAAGTCGATCTTTTCCCGGACGCCGCAGTCCGGACAGCACCAGTCGTCGGGAATCTTTTCCCAGGACGTTCCCGGCGGGAAACCTTCGTGTGGCGCGCCTTTTCCCTCGTCGTAAACGTATTCACAGACCGGGCAGCGAAAGCGATTCATCCCCGCACCTCGCCGGTCGCCGCACCGCCCTGGTAGCGGGCGAGCACTTTGTCCCGCTTGGCGGGGTGGATGTTCGCGAGTGTGATGTCGCCGTGATAGTGCGCGAGCACCCGCTTGTCCATCACCCGGCGCCACAGCGGCGGGAAGTAGGCCAGCAGGATCATGCTGGCGTACCCGCTCGGCAGGTTCGGCGCACCGTCCCAGCTGCGCAGCGTCTGATAGCGCCGGGTCGGGTAGGCGTGATGATCGCTGTGCCGCTGCAGGTGGTACAGGAAGATATTGGTGACGATGTGGTCGCTGTTCCAGCTGTGCACCGGCGCGGGCCGTTCATAGCGGCCGGACGCGGTGCGCTGGCGGACCAGGCCGTAGTGCTCGAGATAGTTCACCGCCTCCAGCAGGCTGAAACCGATCACCGCCTGGAGTACGAGATAGGGCAGCAGCTCGATCCCGAACACCGCGACAAGCGCCGCGTAGAGCACCGCCGACATCAGCCAGGCGCTGAGCACCTCGTTCTTCAAGCTCCACGGTTTCTTGTCGAGCCGGGCCAGGCGGGCCTTCTCCAATCGCAGCGACGAGGTCAGGCTGCCCCACACGGTGCGCGGCCAGAAGGACCAGAACGACTCGCCGATCCGGGAACTCGCCGGGTCCTCCGGCGTCGCGACGCGCACATGGTGGCCGCGATTGTGCTCGATATAGAAATGCCCGTAGAAGGACTGGGCCAGCGCGATCCGGGACAGCCAGCGCTCCAGGTGCACCTTCTTGTGCCCCAGTTCGTGCGCGGTGTTGATGCCGATGCCGCCGAGCATGCCGACGGTGATCGCCAGGCCGATCTTGTCGACCAGGTGCAGACCGTTGTCGAAGCCGAGCCAGCTCACCTGATCCGCGGTGATCAGATAGCAGGCCATGACCAGTGACGCGTATTGGAACGGCAGATACAGGTAGGTGAGGTAGCGGTAGTACTTGTCGTGCTCCAGATACTCCATCACCTCGTCCGGCGGATTGTCACCGTCGGGCCCGAAGAAGATGTCCGCCAACGGAATCAGCACGTACACCAGGATCGGGCCGAGCCAGAACGGTACCTGCGCCAGCGTCTGCCAGCCGATCGCGTTGAGGGCCAGGATGATCGGGATGCCGATCGTGAAAAGGCCGGTGGGGGCGAACAATCCCCACAGCCACATGTAGCGCTTGCGATCGCGCCAGTCCGGGGTTGCCACCGGCTGCGCGGACGTGTCGGCCTCTGTCGACATCGTTGTCTCCCATCCAAAAGCGGCACGTCACGTGTGACGTGCGTTACCTCTGAAATGGACGATAGAGATAGATTTGTCGTTTGTCTAGACAAATTGGCTGATTTGTAAAGCAGAACGACCGCCGAAGACACAAACACCCCGGTCGGAGCGATCTCCGGCCGGGGTGTCGGGTGTCGAGGGGAGTTAGCGCAGCAGCACTTCGGCGTTCTCGGGCAGCGCGTCGACCGGCCACCAGCGCAGGTCGGTCGACTCCGCGCTGCGCACCGGGACGGCACCCGCGGGCGCGGTGATCCGGAACAGCAGATCGAGATGCCTGGTCGGCACCCCGAGCGAGCAGGTGATCGAATGCGCCTGCGCGCCATATAGTTCCGGCTCCATCCGCAGACCGCTGATGCCCGACTCCTCGGTGGCTTCGCGCAGCGCGGCATCGGCGACCGTGTCGTCGCCCTCCTCGCAGTGCCCGCCGAGCTGGATCCAGGACCCGACCCGCGGATGCAGGGTCAGCAGAACCTCGCGTTCGTCGTGCGAGAACACCACCGCCGAGGCGGTGATGTGGCCCGGCACGTGCTCACGCAGACAACCACGCGGGGCCGAGCCGAGGAACGCGAGCATCGCATGCCGCAGCGACTGATCGTAATCCGCATCGGGCGACCATTTTTCGAGCAGCTCGATGGCCGAGGCGTGCAGGGAATCCGCGCTCACAGCTCGACCAGTCCGAAACTGGAGCCGGGCACCGGGCGCGGCCGGAGTTCCTCGAGCGGGTGGCCGATGGCGATGGCGCCCAACGGATTCCAGTCGTCCTCGAGTCCGAGGACCGCGCGGGTGATCTCCGGCGCGAAGATGGTGGAGCCGATCCAGCAGCTGCCGAGGCCCTCGGTGGCCAGCGCGACGAGCAGGCCCTGCACCGCCGCGCCGACCGCGACGGTGAACATGGTGCGCTCGTCGGCGCGGCGCCGCTCGTCCGGATAGTCGTGCGCGCCGTCCGGCACACAGAACGGGATGATCACCTCGGGTGCGTCGAAAAGGATTCGGCCACGGGCGATTCGGCGCTCGACCCGATCGGGTGCCAGGCCGTCCGCGGTGAGATCGGCCCGCCACTTGTCGGCCATCGCCGTCAGCAATCGGGTCCGCAGCTCGGCGTCGCGCACCCACACGAAGCGCACCGGCCGGGTGTGGTGCGGCGCGGGCGCGGTCAGCGCCACCGCGACGGCGGCGCGCACCCGGGCGGGATCGACCGGTGCGTCGGCGAACTGCCGGATCGAGCGGCGCAGCAGCACCGCCTCGCGGCGCCCCTGCTCGATCGCCTCGGCGGTGCCGAGCCAGAACAGGTCGTCGGTGCCGCCGCGCAGCAGGTCCGCGGCACTGGACCCGTCGTCGGTGACCGGCAGTCCGCGCACCACCGCGACCGGCACGCCGCCGAGCTTGCCCTTCACCAGATCCGCCGCGGCGGCCAGCTCGTCCGCGATCGCCACCTGGGTGACGTGCAGTTCGTTGCCCTGTCCATCGACGGCGCCCGAGTAATCGTGCAGTACCCGCAGGCCGGCGGCGCCGATCGCCGCGTCGGTCTGCCCGTTGCGCCAGGCCCGGCCCATGGTGTCGGTGACGACCACGGCGACCTGCACGCCGAGCCGCTCGGCCAGCGCCGAACGCAAGCCCTTGGCGCTGGCGTCGGGATCGGCGGGCAGCAGAACCAGTTCGCCCTGTTCGACATTGGAGCCGTCGATACCGGACGCGGCCTGCACGATGCCGAGCTTGTTCTCGGTGATCAGGGTGCGGCCCTTGCGCGCGAGCACCCGCACCGCTTCCTGCTCGACCAGGGCGCGCCGCGCGGCGTCGCGCTGCTCCGGATCCAGCGGCACGTCGACGATGCGACCCTCGACCTTCGCGACGATCTTGCTCGTCACCACGAGCACGTCACCGTCGGTCAGCCAGGGCGCGCGGTCCGCAATGTGTGCGGCAAGGTCGTCACCAGGTCGGAACTCCGGCAGGCCGGTGATCGGCAGGATGCGCAGTTCCCCTGCGGCATGGTCATTCACATACTCATCCTCACTCACGGTTTGACGCCCGCAAGGTCCAGAGCCTCCCGCACCATCTCGGCGGTGGTCGGCGGATCGGTCATCAGCAGCGGCACACTGCGCACTTCGACGCCGGGCACGTCGGCGGTGTCGGTGGTGTGGATCAACCAGCCGTCCAGGATGCCGGTGGCCGAGCGGGCGCCGTAGTACCGGCCGATCGCCTCGGCGGTCGTCTCGACCCCGATCACCGACAGACACTCGTCGGCCATGCCGCGCAGAGGTTTGCCGTCGATCACACCGGATATACCAATAACTTTGGCCGCAGTTGTGCGCAGCGCGCCCCGGATGCCAGGCACCGCCAAGATGGCGCCGATGCTCACCACGGGGTTCGACGGAGCGAGCAAGACCACATCCGCCGACTCTATGATCTCGATCACATTCGGGCCTGGTTTGGCGTCCTCGGCCCCAATTGTGGCGAATCCATGGGTCTGGATGTTCGCGCGATAGCGAACCCACCACTCTTGAAAATGGATCGCGCGACGTTCGCCAGGGTCGTCCGGGTCGGTCACAACCACATGCGTTTCACAACGATCGTCGGTTGCCGGGATCAATTTCACGCCCGGCTGCCACCTGTTGCAGAGGGCCTCGGTGACCGCGGAGAGCGGGTACCCGGCGCGCAGCATCTCGCTGCGCACCAGATGCGTGGCGAGGTCGCGATCGCCCAGCCCGAACCAGTCCGGCTGCGCGTGGTACTTCGCCAGCTCTTCCTTGGCGTGCCAGGTCTCGTCGAGCCTGCCCCAGCCGCGGTCGGTATCGATGCCGCCGCCGAGGGTGTACATGCAGGTATCGAGGTCAGGACAGATTCGGAGGCCATGCATCCAGACGTCGTCGCCGACGTTCACGATCGCGGAGACATCGGCATCGGGCAGCAGTTCCCGGACGCCCTGGAGGAAGCGAGCGCCGCCGACACCCCCGACCAGTACGGCAATCCTCGGGCCGCCGAGGGAGTCGCTGTCCGCTTGAAGGGAAGTCACATCCGCACAGCCTATGCGCTGTCGGACCGGGCGATGTTCGGGCTATAGTTGCTGGTCATTTGCCCTACTCCGACTCAAGATCATCTTCGAAAGCGTTCGCGGATAGTAACGGAATAGCGACGGCCGCTTGACCATCGACACGTCCGGCGTGTCTAATCACAGTCATGTCATTTCGGGTTCGCGCGAGAGTGCAAGGCGCGAACGGCTTTTCGAACAGATGTTCGCATCGAGATGACGAGCTCGGGGACGTCCGCGGGACAACGTCGCGGGGTATGGCCGTCGGTATGCGTGTTGGTCCGACGGAACGAATCATTCTGCGCTAACACACAGTGAGGAGGCGGAGCGATGGCCAATGAGATGGTCTCGCCGACCGATTCCACAGCAGGCGCAGCACGTGGCGTCTGCGCAGACAACGGCTGGAAGGATCGCGAGGGGGGTGACGAAGTCTCGGCGACCGTGCTCGGCTCGGGTGACGAAGTCTCGGCGCCCCGGCTCAGCCTGGTCGTCACGGGCTTCGACGAGATGTTCGAATCCATCGAAGAGCAGTGGCAGGAGCGTGCCCTGTGCGCACAGACCGATCCGGAGGCGTTCTTCCCTGAGAAGGGCGGCTCGACTCGCGAGGCGAAACGGATCTGCATGGGCTGCGAAGTACGCGACGAGTGCCTGGAATACGCACTCGCCCACGATGAGCGCTTCGGCATCTGGGGTGGCCTCTCCGAACGAGAGCGCCGCCGCCTGAAGCGCGGCATCGGCTAGCCGACTTGGGTTGGCCCCCGAGTTATCCGCACGCGCGACAACTCGCTACGGCGACAACGGTTCTCGCGAACATACGGGTAGCTCCGGGGGTACGCCCGAGCCCCGGCGGCACGCCCGCCGACCGGCCGAGGTAGCACTGGGTGCACGGGCCAGGGGCGGGCTGGCTAGGTTTTACCCATGGCACGTTCCCGTAATCGTCGTCCGCCGACCGCACGGTCGGTGATCCGCCGTGGTCGCGGGGTACGTGGGCCGATGTTGCCGCCCACGGTGCCTGCCTGGCGCACCCGGGGACAGAAGTTCGATCGGCTGGTGCTCGAGGCGTTCGCACCGCTGGACACCCGCTGGCACGACCGGCTCACCAAACTCGATATCGCGGTCGACGACGTGCCGAAAATCCGTCCGCTGCACCCTGATTCGGTCACCTGGCCGGACGAGGTGGTCGCCGACGGACCGGTGCCGCTGTCCCGGCTCATCCCGGCGGGCGTCGACCGGCACGGCACCGCGACCCGCGCCAGGGTGGTGCTGTTCCGCAAGCCGCTCGAGCTGCGCGCCAGCGACCCCGACGACCTGGTCGACCTGCTGCGCGAGGTGCTGGTCCAGCAGATCGCCACCTACCTCGGCGTCGATCCGGACATCATCGATCCGGAACCCGAGTAGGAATCGCACCAAGCCGGCCCCGCCTCGGTAACGAATGTTGTTGCGAGCGGCGATAACTGATTACCGACACCGCGTGCGCGGCCCGCAGACCGCGCACCGACACCGGCTCGGGCCGTCCTCGGCCCGGCGCCCCGCGCCCGCCTGCGGCAGCCGCCGCGTGGCGGGAGTTTTTGCCCGAATCATGAGCGTGTCTATCCACATCGGACCGCCAGGAGGGTTACTCTCATCGGCGTGATCCCCATGCGTCGTTGCTGCCGTCCAGGTTGCAAGAATCCGGCCGTCGCGACGCTCACCTATGTGTACTCGGACTCGACCGCCGTCGTCGGACCGCTCGCGACCGTCGCCGAACCACACTCCTGGGATCTCTGCGAAACGCACGGCTCCCGCATCACCGCCCCGAAGGGCTGGGAGATGGTCCGCCACGAAGGCGGGTTCTCCTCCAGCACACCGGATGACGACGATCTGACCGCGCTCGCCGAAGCGGTCCGCGAGGCCGGACTACGCCGCCGCCCGCCGGAACACGAACAGCGCGGCTACCGCGACTACGCCCCGCCGCCGCAGCGCACCACCCGCACCGGGCGCCGCGGACATCTGCGGGTGCTCCCCGACCCGCCGTCCTGAACCACTGAGAACCGGGTCATCCTCCGTCGCCGTCATCCCCTAGGGTGGTGGGCATGACAGTCGCCCGCTCTGCCGAATTCGTAAACGCGGTGATCAAGGCTTACGACGTTCGCGGTGTGGTCGGTGAACAGATCGACGCCGAATTCGTCAGGGACATCGGCGCATCGTTCGCCAGGCTGATGCGTGCCGAAGGCGCGACGCGGGCCGTCATCGGACACGACATGCGCGAGTCCTCCCCCGGTCTGTCGGCGGCTTTCGCCGACGGCGTGCTGGCCCAGGGCCTCGACGTGGTGCACATCGGACTCGCGTCCACCGATCAGCTCTACTTCGCCTCCGGCAGCCTGGACTGCCCCGGCGCCATGTTCACCGCGAGCCACAACCCGGCGCGCTACAACGGCATCAAGATGTGCCGCGCCAAAGCCATTCCGGTGGGCCAGGACACGGGCCTGGCCACCATCAAGGCCGAGGTCGCCGAGGGCGTGCCCGGCTATGACGGACCGCGCGGCACCGAGACCAGAACCGACCTGCTCGCCGATTACGCGGCGTTCCTGCGCGACCTGGTCGATCTCGGCGAGATGCGCCCGCTCACCATCGCGGTGGACGCGGGCAACGGCATGGGCGGCCACACCGTGCCCGCCGTGTTCGACGCGCTGCCGCAGGTGACCATCGTTCCGCTGTACTTCGAGCTCGACGGTTCCTTCCCCAACCACGAGGCGAACCCGCTCGACCCCAAGAACCTGGTGGACCTGCAGGACCTGGTGGTCAAGTCGGGCGCCGACATCGGTCTGGCCTTCGACGGTGACGCCGACCGCTGCTTCGTGGTGGACGAGAAGGGCGACCCGGTGTCGCCGTCCACCATCACCGCGCTGGTCGCCGAGCGCGAGCTCATCAAGGAGCCCGGCGCGGTCATCATCCACAACCTGATCACCTCGCATGCGGTGCCCGAGCTCGTCACCGCGCTCGGCGGCACCCCGGTGCGCACCCGGGTCGGCCACTCGTTCATCAAGCAGCAGATGGCCTCGACCGGCGCGGTGTTCGGCGGCGAACACTCCGCGCACTACTACTTCCGCGACTTCTGGGGCGCCGACTCCGGCATGCTCGCCGCGCTGCACGTGCTCGCCGCGCTCGGCGAGAAGGATCGGCCGGTCTCGGAGCTGATGTCGGCCTACGAAACGTATGCGGCCTCCGGCGAGATCAACTCCACCGTGCCGGACGCGCAGGAGCGGACGCTGGCTGTGGTGGAGGCCTTCGCGGATCGGACCATCTCGGTGGATAGGCTGGACGGCGTGACCGTGCAATTGGCCGACGACGCCTGGTTCAACCTGCGCGCGTCGAACACCGAACCGCTGCTTCGGCTCAACGTCGAGGCCCGATCAACCGAAGATGTAGACGCACTCGTAACAGAGATCCTGAGCATCGTCCGGTCCTGACTGGAATAGTGGAATCACAGGCCTTGAATTCGCCCGACTCGGGCCCGGCGTGGCAGCTGACCCGGGTGCGAGCGAAGGCGATAACGACTCAGCGCGATGAGGGGAGGTGGGACGCCCGATGATCGCTGGAACACCGGTGCTCGACCTCGACGATGCCGCTTCGCTGGAGGCGGCCGATACCGGCGGCGCCCTGCGCTCGGCCGCCTCCGGCGGCGCTCAGGTCCGGGCCACCGCGGCAGCAGTCGGTGAGGACGCGCTCGCGCGTCTGGCCGGTCTGCGCCCGCGCAGCGTGGTCCTCGTCTCCGGCTCCGGTCGCGCCGCGCGCGCCGCGAGCCTGCTCGTCGCCACCCTGGGTGACCGCGCGGGCCTGCCCGTCGTGCCCGTCACCGCGTTGCCGCCCTGGGTCGGCCCACTCGATGTCGTCCTGGTCGCCGGCGACGACGCGGGCGACCCACGCCTGACCGACGCGGTCGACCGGGCGCTGCGCCGCGGGGCCGAGGTCGTCGTCGCCACCCCCATCGAAGGACCGATGCGCGCCGTCGCGGCCGGCCGGGCCGCCGTGCTGGCACCTCGGGTCCAGGTGCTCGATCACAACCGCCTGCTGCGCTTCCTGGCCGCCGGAATCGCCGTCCTGCGCGCGGTCGACCCGGCCCGCAGCGGCACGTTCGTGCCCGACCTCACCGAGCTGGCCGACGTGCTCGACGCCGAGGCGTTGCGCGCCGGTCCCGGCAACGAAGTCTTCCGCAATCCGGCCAAGACCCTCGCCTCGCGCATGCTTCAGCGCGGTGTGGTGCTGGCCGGCGACTCCCCCGCCGCGGCCGAGCTGGCCGAGCACGGCGCCGAGGTGCTGCTGCAGTCGGCGGGCCGGGTCGCCACCGCGGTCGATCTGGCCGAGGCGGTAGCCGCCAAGACCCGAATGGTCGAGGCCGCAGGCGAATCCGCGCCCGGCTTCGATCCGATGTTCCACGACGAGGAACTCGACGGACCGATGCAGGTCGAGCGCATGCGCGTCTTCGTGCTCAGCATCGACCCGGACCAGTCGGCCGCGCGGCGCCGGATCGCCGTGTTCGGCGGCGCCGGGTCCAGCCTGGTCGACGCCGATCTGGTGAGCGCCGAGCTCGATCTGCTGCACACCGGCCTCACCGACCCCTCCCTGCCCGCCCCGCCGCGCCCCGAGGAGCCCGCTCCCGGCGCCGGTGGCGAACTCGAACAGCTCGCCGTGCTCGCGCTGCGGCTGGAAATGGCCGCCGCCTACCTACGGCTGATCGGAACCCGCGGTACCGCACCCGACAGTCGAGGGCAGTACGGGGGAAGCTACTAGTGCACGAACTCGTTGGTGCGTTGCGCTCGTATGCCTGGGGCTCGCGCACCGCGCTCGCTCAGCTGTGCGGCAGGCCGGTTCCGTCCGCGCATCCGGAGGCCGAACTGTGGTTCGGCGCGCACCCCGCCGACCCCGCGCACGTCCTGATCGACAACCGCACCCGCTCGCTGCTGGATTTCGTCGCCGAGGATCCACAGCGCGAATTGGGCCCCGCCGCCCGGGAATTCGGCGGCAAACTGCCGTTCCTGCTGAAGATCCTGGCCGCCGAGGAGCCGCTGTCGCTCCAGGCGCACCCGAGCACCGCGCAAGCGCGGGCCGGCTTCGAACGGGAGAACCGCACCAAGGTGCCGTTCGACTCGCCGATGCGCAACTACCGCGACGACAACCACAAGCCGGAACTGGTGGTGGCGCTGGATCGGTTCGAGGCGCTCGCCGGCTTCCGCGAGCCGCACCGCACCGTCGAACTGCTGCGCGCGCTCGACGTGGACGGACTCGCCTCGTTCGCCGATCTGCTTGCCGCGCAGCCGGATTCGGACGGTCTGCGCACCCTGTTCACCACCTGGATCACGCTGCCGCAGCACGTGCTCGCGACGCTGCTGCCCGAGGTGCTCGACGGCTGCGTGCGCTACCTGTCCGGAAAAGGCAAGCGCGGGTTCACCCCCGAGGCGCGCACCACGCTCGAACTCGCCGAGGCCTACCCCGGCGACGCCGGCGTGCTCGCGGCGCTGCTGCTGAACCGGCTGACGCTGGAGCCCGGCCAGGGCTTGTTCCTCGCGGCCGGCAACCTGCACGCCTACCTGCGCGGACTCGGCGTGGAGATCATGGCCAACTCCGACAACGTGCTGCGCGGCGGTCTCACGCCCAAGCACGTCGACGTGCCGGAACTGTTGCGGGTACTCGACTTCGAGCCGATCGAGCTGCCCGTGGTGCTGCCGGAACCGGCGGGCGACGGCTCGGTGCGCTACCGCACGCCCGCGCCGGAGTTCGAGCTGCGCCGTTTCGATCTGACCGCGGGCTCGGCGCAGGTCCCGCTCACCGCAGCGGGCCCCGGCATCGTGCTGTGCACGGCGGGGTCGGTGCGGCTGCTGCACGGTGCGTCCGAGTTGACGCTGGAACGCGGTGCTGCGGCGTGGATCTCGGCCGCCGACACCGACATTCGGGCCCGCGCCCTGGACGGCTCGGCCCAGCTCTTCTGCGCCTGCGTCGGCAAGGTGTGAGCCGGCGCGGTGTGTCGCCGCGGCCGGGTGATCACCTCCGGTATCGGGTATCCGATCTCGGCACACGCTAAGTTAGCCAGGTTCGGGCAATCGGAGAGAGGACATCCAACCCATGTCGGCTGGTGGTGGCAAGAAGGCGATTCTCGCCGCATTGACGGCGAACGCGGGGATCGCCGTAGCGAAGTTCATCGGTGCGGCGATCACCGGTTCGGCGTCGATGCTCGCCGAGGCGGTGCACTCGGTGGCCGACACCTCCAATCAGGGTCTGCTGCTACTCGGTCAGCGCCGCGCCGCGCAGGAGGCCGACGAGCTGCACCCGTTCGGGTACGGGCGCAATCGCTACTTCTACTCGTTCGTCGTGGCGCTGGTGCTGTTCACCATCGGCTCGATCTACGCGGTCTACGAGGGCATCCACAAGATCCAGCACCCGGAGGATCTGACCTCGCCGATCGTCGCGATCGTCATCCTGCTGATCGCGATCGGGCTGGAGACCTACAGCTTCATGACCGCCGTCAAGGAGTCCCGGCCGCTCAAGGGAAATGCGAGCTGGTGGCGGTTCATCCGCACCTCGCGTAGCCCGGAGTTGCCGGTGGTGCTGCTGGAGGACACCGGCGCCCTGGTCGGTCTGATCTTGGCCCTCGCGGGCGTCAGCCTGACGATGCTCACCGGCGACGCGATCTGGGACGGTATCGGCACCCTGTCCATCGGCCTGCTGCTCGGCATCATCGCCGTCATTCTGATCATCGAGATGCAGAGTCTGCTCATCGGCGAGGGCGCCACCCCCGCCGAGGACCGCGCCATCCGGGAGAACCTGGCCGACGGCGAGCGCATCGAGCGGGTGATTCATCTCAAGACCCAGTACCTGGGCCCGGAGGAGATGCTGGTCGCCGCCAAGGTGTCTTTCATCCCCGACCTGGACATCGCCGACATCGCCGCCGCGATCAACGACGCGGAAGCCCGCGTGCGCGCCGCCGTTCCGGCCGCCCGGGTGATCTACCTGGAGCCCGACCTCTACCGCACCGAGAGCGTTTAGGGATTACGGAGCAGCGCCAGCGGGTCGGTCGTGATGCCGAACCGCTGGCGCAGCACGTGGCGGGCCGCGTGCAAGCCGGACATGCCGTGCACACCGGGTCCGGGCGGGGTCGAGGCGGAGCAGAGATAGACGCCGGGAAGCGGTGTGGCGTAAGGGTTCCAGCGCGGTGCGGGGCGGAAGGCCCACTGGCGCAGGGTCATCGCGCCCGCCGAGATATCGCCGCCGATATAATTGGCGTTGTGCGCGGGCATTTCGGCCGCCGTGTAGACGTGCTTGGCGAGGATCAGGTCCCGGAAGCCGGGCGCGAAGCGCTCGACCTGGCCGATGATCGTCTCGCTGATGTCGCGAGTCGAGCCGTTCGGCACGTGCGCGTAGGTGTAGAGGGTGTGCTTGCCGGCCGGCGCGCGGGTCGAGTCGACCACACCAGGTTGAATGGTCAGCACATAGGGCCGTTCCGCGTGCTGGCCAGCGGCGACCGCGCGTTCGGCGGCCATCGCCTCGTCCCTGGTGCCGACCAGATGCAGCGTTCCGGCGCGGTCCAGGTCAGCGGCCTGCCAGGGCACCGGGCCCGCGAGCGCGAAATCGACCTTGCACGCGGCGCCGCCATAGCGGAAACGCCGGAGCCGCTTGATGTATCGGTCCGGCAGTCGATGACCGGCGATGCGCAGCAACTCCGCGGGCGCGAGGTCGAGCACGACCGCGCGGGCGTCGTCGAACTGTCCGAGCGCGTCGATGCGGTGGCCGGTGCGCATCCGCCCGCCGAGGCGTTCCAGCTCGGCGATCATCGCGTCCGGAATCGCCTGGCTGCCACCGCGCGGGATCACCCAGCCGCCGGCGTGCGCCAGCGTGCCGAGCATCAGCCCGGCCCCGGCGGCGGGCACGGCGCGCGGCGGGATGATCGCGTGGGTGGCGACGCCGGTCAGCAGCGCGGCCGCGGTGTCGTCGCGAAACCTGGTGTTCCACAAGGGCGAGCCCTGCTCGAGCGTGCGCAGGCCGAACCGCACAGCGGTCAGTAGGTCCTTGGGTGGTCGGCGCATGTCCGACATCGCCAGATCGACGATCGACTCCCAGTGCGGCACCAGCGGGCCGAACAGCGAGCGCCACGCGGCACCGTCGCGGCCGAGACCGTCGACGGTCCGGTCCAGATCGCGCCAGGCGATGCCGGCCGTGCCGCCGTCCATCGGGTGCGCGTAAGACGCTTCCGGCGTGAGTAGTTCGACGCCGTGCGCCGCGAGATCGAACGCGCGGAAGAACGGGGAGGCCAACGCCATCGGGTGCGCGCCCGCGCACACGTCGTGCCGGTATCCGGGCAGGGTCAGCTCCGCCGTCCGCGACCCACCGCCCGCCGCGTACTCGGCCTCGTACACCTCGACGGAGAGTCCGGCCTTCGCCAGGATCACCGCGGCGGCGAGACCATTCGGCCCGGAACCGACGACCACAACATCAGGCATATCCCCCACGCTACCGGCCCGCGGGCGGTGCTTCCCGGCCCACGAAACGCGTTGCCGTGCGAAACGGCGGTCAGACCTGCCGGATCGTGGCCGAGGTGTCGACTGTCACCCGCCATGGCCGATTCGGTCCGCGGGAACAGGATTCGCCTCGGCAGGCGCGGAACGAGTCGGGTCTGGTCAGGCCGACGTCGCGCCGACCGCGGTCAGCCACTCGGCGACCAGGATGTCGAGGCGCTGCTCGCGCAACTCCGGGCGCAGGCGGGCGCCGCGCTCCAGGGTGGCGAGGCCGTGCATCGCGCTCCAGGCCACCTCGGTGCGGGCGCCGAGGTCCGCCTCGTCGACGAACGGCCGGAACATCGCTTCCAATTCCGCGAAGGCGTCACGCAGCGTCTGCGACGCCTCCAGCCCGAATACGAGGTCGACGTTCATCACGAACATGGCGTCGTAGCGGGCGGGGTTGGCGGCGGCGAAATCGAGGTAGGCGCGGGCGACGCGGGTCATTCGGTCGGCCGGACTGGTCGCCTCGGCGTGCGCCTGATGCAGGACGACGGAGAGATCGGCGATACCTTGCTCCGCGACCGCAGCCACGATGGCCGATTTGCCCGCGAAGTGGCTGTACAACACCGGCTGGCTGTACTCGATGCGCTCGGCCAGCTTGCGCACGGTCACCGCCTCCCAGCCCTCTTCCTCGGCCAACTCTCGAGCGGTATCGATGATCTGCTGACGACGTTCGGCTCGTTCACGTTCCTTGCGCGTCTGGAGGGTCATACCGAAATTCTAGCAGCGCTAGACAAGCTAACGAAGCTCCGATATGGTTGCTCTCGAACCTAGCAACGCTAGAAATCAGAGCAGGATCAGCAGCACCAAGGAGCAGCACCATGACCACCTCGCGCATCGCCACCGCACTGTCCCTCATCGGCGCGGCCTTCATCCTCTACATCGGCCTCAGCTACCTGATCAGCCCGGACACCATCGCCCCCGGTTTCGGCCTGCCCGCATGGCCGAACGGTGAGGCGACCGCCTTCATGAACCTGAAGGGTGTCCGCGACACCGTCTTCGGCGTGCTCATCCTGGTGCTGCTCGCCGCGAAGCAGCGCTACGCGCTCGGCATCGCCACCCTGGTCATCGCCCTGGTCCCGGTCGGCGACATGCTGACCGTCCTCGCCTGGAACGGCTCCACCGCCGCCGCCTTCGGCATCCACGGCCTCACCGCCGCGCTGGTCTTCCTCGCCGGCGGCCTGCTGATCCGCGAGCACCAGCTGGCCCAGCGGGCGACCCCGCTGCCCATCGCCGTCCCCGCCTGATTCCACCGCACCCGCTGTCCGGTACCGGTTTTCGCCGGTGCCGGACAGTTCCGCGTCCGGACCTCCTCGCGCAGACCAGCGTTCGCACGCACTCGTGATCCGGCACACAAACCACCCGCGCCCGATGAATCTTCCGAAGCGCCGCCGTCGACACCACTGAACGCACGACGACCACAGGAGACGACCACCATGTCGACCAAGCCGCACGGACCCGCGTCCTACTTCCCGTCCATCGAGGCCAAGTACGGCCGCACCATCGACGAGTGGCGCACCGCGATGGGCGAGTCCGGCCTGACGTCGCACAAGCCGCTGGTCGAGTGGCTCAAGTCCGAGCACGCCATGGGCCACGGTCACGCCACCGCGCTCGCCCAGTACCACCTCAACCCGGAGAAGTGGGCCTCCTGACCCCGAAATGCGCGAAGGGCCCGCAGATCCTGCGGGCCCTTCGTGTTTCACAGTGCAGCTAAGCCGGAACCAGGTCCTTGGTGTCGGGCTCCTGCTGCGGCTGCGCGCCGTGGTCGTCATCGACCATGGTTTGTTCATCGAAGGGCAGCTTGCGGTCGAGAACTTCCTTGACGCGGTCCGCGTCGATGGTCTTGGTCCAGGTGCCGAGGAGCACCGTGGCGACGGCGTTGCCGGAGAAATTGGTGAGCGCGCGGGCCTCGGACATGAAGCGGTCGATACCGACGATCAGGCCGACGCCGTCGAGCAATTCGGGGCGGTGACTCTCCAGTCCGCCGGCCAGCGTGGCCAAGCCGGCGCCGGTGACACCGGCCGCCCCCTTGGACGCGACGATCATGAACAGCAACAGGCCGATCTGCTCGCCGAGGGTGAGCGGTTTTCCCATCGCATCAGCGATGAACAACGACGCCATTGTCAGGTAAATTGCAGTGCCATCCAGATTGAACGAATATCCGGTCGGCACAACCACACCCACAGTCGTCCGCTCGACGCCCATGTGTTCCATTTTCGCGATCAACCGAGGCAGTGCCGACTCCGAGGACGAGGTCGCCAGGATCAACAGGTACTCGCGGGCCAGATAGCGAACCAGCTTCAGCACCGACACCCGAGCCACCGCCCACAGCAGCACCCCGAGCACGCCGAACACGAATATCAAGCAGGTCAGGTAGAACGCGATCATCAACGTTGCCAACTTCAGCACCGCATCCAGTCCACTCTTGCCGACCAGGTTGGCGATCGCGCCGAACGCACCGATCGGCGCCAGCCACAGAATCATCACCAGGATGCGGAACACCAGTTTCTGCAGCAACGCCACACCACGCAGAATCGGCTCGCCGGTCTTGCCCATGGCCTGCACCGCGAAACCGACCAGCAGCGCGACGAACAACGCCTGCAGCGTGCTGCCCTGGGTCAGTGCGGACAGCAGTGAGTCCGGGACGATTCCGCTGAAGAAGTCCCACGTTCCGCCCGCCTTGTGCGCGGTATCCGTGAGCGACTTGACCGCCTTGGCGTTCTCGCCGACATTCAATCCGGTACCCGGCGAGATCACATTGCCGACGACGAGCCCGATGATGAGCGCGGCGGTCGACATGACCATGAAGTACGCGATGGTCAGCCCGCCGACCTTGCCGACGGTCGCCGCCGAGCGGATCGAGCCGATGCCGAGCACGATGGTGCAGAAGATGACCGGCGCGATCATCATCTTGATCAGGTCGACGAAGATGCTGCCGAGCGGAGCAACCGACACCCCGAAACCGGGCGCCAGCCAACCCACCAGAATGCCCGCGATGACCGCGATGATGACGGCTATATACAGCCAGTGGGTGCGGTCGCGCTTGCGTGGGGGTGCTGCTGGTGTTGCTTGGCTCATACCGAGTGATGTCCTCCGAAGTGGTGCCGACGTGAAGTGCCTCACGCCTTCCAGGCAGAATGATGACGGCCCTGGTGACGCCGGTCACGGTTTGGTGCATTACGTTCAGCGGAGGAAAACAGCTAGTGAGACGCGGTCGGCTATCCCTGGCCGGTCAGGCCTTCGCACTTCAGCTGATCGTGTTGACCCTGATGGTTGCTGTCGGCGCGGTCCTCGCGGTGGTCGACGCGCGGCGCCACAGCGACGTGACGACCACCCGCGAAGTGAGAGATGTCGCGGTGAGTGTCGCTGAAGCCCCGTCCACCCTGTCCGCCGTCTACACGATCAATCCCACGGCGCTGCTGCAACCGGTGACCGAGCGCATTCGCAATGCGACCGGCATGGACTTCATCGTCGTGATGGCGCCGGATCGCACCCGCTACACGCACACCAACCAGAACATGATCGGCAAGCCGTTCAGCGGGAACATCGACCGCGCCCTGTCCGGGGAGACCTTCACCGAAACCTTCACCGGCACCCTCGGGCCGTCGATCCGGGCGGTGGCGCCGGTCTACGACGGCGGGAAGGTGGTCGCGCTGGTGTCGGCCGGGGTGACCCGCGCCAAGATCGGTGATCAGGTCGCCGCGCAACTGCCGTTGATCCTGGGCATCGCCGCGGCGGGCCTCGCGGTCTCCGGCAGCGGGTCGTTCCTGCTGAGCCGCCGCCTGCGCAGGCAGACCCACGGGCTCGCACCCGACGAGTTGCGCGCCATGTACGAACAGCACGACGCCGTGCTGCACTCGATCCACGAGGGACTCGTGGTCTTCGGCATGGCGGGCGAGCTGGCCGAGGTGGTCAACGACGAGGCGCGCAGGCTGCTCGAACTACCGGACGGCGAAGTACGCCGCAGCGACCTGCCGACCTCGATGCAGCAGATGAGCTGGGGCGTGGTCCGCGACGAGATGCACGTGACCGGCGACCGGATCCTGCTCATCAACCAGGACATCGTCAGCTGGGAGGGCCGCCCGATCGGCACCGTGATGACGATCCGCGACCACACCGAATTACGCGCGGTGATGGGCGAACTCGATTCGGTGCGCAGTTTCGCCGAGTCGCTGCACGCCCAGGCGCATGAATCCGCCAACCGGCTGCACACCGTGGTCACCATGGTCGAACTGGGCCGGTATCAGGAGGCGGTGGACTTCGCCACCTCGGAACTGCAACTGTCCCAAGCCCTCATCGATCGGCTGCTGAACGCGGTCGGGTCGCCTGCGCTGGCGGCGTTGCTGCTCGGCAAGGTGAACCAGGCCGCCGAGCGCAGCATCGAACTGACCATCACCGAGGACACCGCGCTCGACTCGATCGAGCCGCTGACTCCGCAGGAGATGGTCACGCTGGTCGGCAATCTCATCGACAACGCCATCGACGCCGCCGCCGAGAGTCCGTCGGGCTGGGTCGAGGTCACCGTGCGGCACTGCGGCGACAATCCCGAAGGTGTTCGCGCCGAACCAGCTTCGGCGTTATATGTGCGCGTCGCCGACAGCGGCCCCGGCATGTCCGAGGAGACGTTCGCGCGGGCGTCGCGGCGCGGTTATTCGACCAAGGCCGACCATCACGGGCTCGGCCTCGCACTGGTCCACCGCCTGGTGGCCAGGCACGGGGGAACCATTCGTACCGAACTAGATCCGGAAAGCGCGGTAACCGTGACGATTCCGCGAAAGGACGCACAGTGATCCGAGTGCTGATCGTCGAGGACGAACCACTCATCGCCGAAGCACACCGCGCCTATGTGGACCGCATCGAGGGCTTCACGCCCGTCGGGGTGGCCCACACCGGCCGCGAGGCGATGCGGGCGGCCGCCGAGGCCGCAGCCGAGGGCACGCCGATCGACCTGGTGCTGATGGATATCGGGCTACCCGATGCCAGCGGCCTGGACGTCGCGGCGGCACTCACCGGCCTGGCGCCCCGGCCCGACGTCATCGCCATCACCTCGGCCCGCGACCTCGCCATGGTGCGCACCGCGGTCTCGCACGGCGTTGTCCTCTATCTCTTGAAGCCGTTCACCTTCGCCGCTTTTCGCGACAAGCTGGACCGCTACCGCGAATTCCGCACGGCGCTGCCCGCAGGCGAGACCGCGGTCTCCCAGCACGACATCGACCGCGCACTCAGCGCGCTACGCACCCCCGACCAACGCGCCACCACTCCCAAAGGTGTTGCGCCGCAGACCCTCGACGAGATCTCCCGCACCGTCCGGGCCGCCCCCGAGGGCATCACCGCCGCGGACACCGCCACCACCATCGGCGTCTCCCGGATCACTGCGTGGCGGTATCTGGAAAAGCTGGCCGACGACGGATTGGTCACCCGCCGTTCGGATTACGGGCGCGCGGGGCGGCCCAAAACCCGCTACGTCTGGAAAACGCGAGCCTGATTCGCAGCGACCACACGGGTCGCCGGGCAGGTTCCGGCGACCCGTGTGGCGAGTCCCGAAGCAGCGCTCAGTTGTCGATACCGACGTTCGGCGGGAGATTGTAGAAGGCGGGCTGCATCTCATTGAAATGCGATACCTCCCAGGCGGTTTGGTGCAATATGTCCGGGTCGACGGTGCTGAACGGCATCCAGCCCTCCTGATACCAGCGGGTCGCCCCGTCGGCGGGCCTGCTCAGCGCGATCTCGGCGGTGCAGGGGGTGAATCCTTCTTGCAGCGCGCGACACGAGTCGTAGATCAGGTACTGCACGTCGAGATCCCGGATGATCGGAATCATCTTCATGATGTTGCCGAGCGCGATCGGGAGAGCACGGATGATCTGGCCCTCGATGCCGGGGCCGGCGACCTGCCCGACCCCGATCATGGCATTGAGCAGTTCGCTCAACGACTGGTCGGTGATCGGCCACCGGTTGCCCCGCAGCCCGATCCCGGTGTCGGAGACGTCACGCCAGTCGATCGCGATGGAATTGCGGCCGTCCCACGGGGATACCGCGTCGTTGCGGACACGGCCCTGCACGGTTTGCCCGGTACCGCCGGGGAACAGCCACGGCATGGCCTTGATGAGCGGATCGAAAATACCGATCTCGGTGACGGGTGCGAAGAACCGGTTGGTGATCGCGCCGCCGTCGTTGGTCGGGGTATAGAGCCGCTTGCCTGCCCACACCAGCTGCCCGAGCTCTTCGGCGAGTCGAGCGAGAATACCGGTGCTGCAACCGAAGTGGTCGGTGATAGCGGGGGTGAGGAGTGCCTTCAGCGCGTTGGCGATCAGACCCTCGGGAATGTGCAGCCCCCATTCGAGGATGTTCATCACCGTGTCGAGACGTGAACAGGTCGGCACCGCCAACGTCAGCGTGTTGTCACCGAACATCGGTCCGCCCTGACCGAGGAACTTGAAGATGTCGCGCTTGCGGTCGTTGCTCGACACCCGGAACGCGACCATGGTCCGGCGCCAGTTGTCGTTGTAATTGGAGCAGGCTTCGCCCAATTCGCCCGAGGTCCGGTACATCGCACCAGGATTCGACGCCTTCCACGCCGTCGCCAGCGCGTGCGAGCTGGGATTGACCGGATCGGCGGCGTTCTCGGGGCGAATCGCCGCTGCTTGATCACCGTTCGGCACGATCACGCAATTATCGGCCCAGTTCACCACCCCGTCACTGTCGAAGTCGTGCCAATACAGCAGCTCTGCACGCGGCGGCGGATCGGCTGTCGACCAGCCACCCGGTGGCGACTCGGGCAACGGGACTGCTTCTGGTATCGGAACCGGAAGAACCGGAGCCTGGTCGGTGCAACCCCACAAGCCACAGGCGACGGGATCGATCGGAGGCTCCGGCGTGATGGGTGGTTGCGCGGCCGCGATCAGCGGCATGGTCGCCACAATCGCGGTGGCCAACGCCGTGACTATCAACTGTCTGGGCATGTGAATGCAATCCTTCGCGATCGGAGCGGATGGGTCGTTAGCGTGGCTTAATCGAGCTTGAAGCTGCGATAGTTAGGAACTGAACATTCTCTAACTTGCATTTAGCCATACTTCAGTCCACTGCACGGTCGGAATGGAATTATTGTCCCAGACAGTTACTCGCCCGCTCGGATCCCGTCCCCGGAATCTCCACGAAGCACTGACTCGCAGAGATGGCATTCAGGCAATTTACCTGCACATACAAGGCGGAGCCGCAGGTCGGCATCGGTAACCCAGACAGATGGGTTCAGCCCGACGACGGACTCGGACTCGCAGATTCGCCGTGCGCACGCCATGACCACCGCTGGTTCGCAGCGGCAACCGCGCTCGAGCCGCCGACTCCCACAGAGTGTCTACACCTCCCACAGGACGATCAGCCCTGTGAAAGATGTAGAGCCGCTGTGAGTTCTATGCGGGCAGGTGGTTGTAGCCGAAAATGTTGATGAAGTAGTTGCCGGGAATCAGTTGGTTCATGGCATGCCACTGCCCGCCGGGATCACGCTGGTAGTGGCTGACTCCGAAACCCGCGTCGTAGCAGACGATGTCGGCGGTGCCGAACGGGCTCCAGTAGGCGCTGGTACCCGGGCGGGCGGGTTCGAACGGCGTTCTGAACTGGTGGCTACACGGGGTGATGCTCGGTTCGTAGATCGAAGGTGCCGCCGTAGCGTTCGGCGCCACGCAGATGCCGACCGCTCCCGCGAAAAGTGTTGCGGCCAGCACCCGAGAGACAGACTTCCCCATAAAGAGTTCTCCTCAACTATTCCTATTGGCACAGTGAGCAAAGAAGCGATCCCGCGACGGAGCCCCGGGACCCTGGGCAGCACCCTGCCAGAAGCACCGTCGCGACGAAACCGTTTTTGAGGAGCGCCGATCAGACGTCGGTGGAGAAACGGATCCCGCCGTCGGGGATCTCGACGCCCGGCCACACCCGTGCGCCCCGTAGTAGTTCGCAACGCGCGCCGACGTGCGCACCGTCACCGATGACGCCGTCGCGCACCAGCGCGCGCGGGCCGATGCGGGCGCCGAACCCGATGATCGAGCGTTCGACGGTGGCCCCCGCCTCGATGACCGCGCCGTCGAAGATGACCGCGCCGTCGAGGCGCGCACCCGCGCCGACCTCCGCACCGCGGCCGACGACCGTGCCGCCGATGAGCAGTGCGCCGGGCGCGACGCCCGCGCCAGGATGGACCAGGGATTCACCGCGCTGGCCCGGCAGTGCGGGCGAGGGCGCGATGCCGCGGACCAGATCGGCGGAGCCGCGGACGAAGTCCTCGGGAGTACCCATGTCGCGCCAGTACGAGGTGTCGACGTGGCCCTGCACGCGGGCGCCCTCGGCGAGCAGCTGCGGGAACACCTCGCGCTCCACCGAGACCGGCCGGCCCGCCGGGATCTTCTCGATGTATTCGCGGCGGAAGACGTAGCAGCCCGCGTTGATCTGGTCGGTCGGCGGATCCTGAGTCTTCTCCAGGAACGCGGTGACCCGGCCGTTCTCGTCGGTCGGCACGCAGCCAAAGGCACGCGGATCGCTCACCCGCACCAGGTGCAGCGTGACATCGGCGTTCGTGGACTCGTGCGTGTCCAGCACCGCGCCGAGTTCGGTGCCGCCGAGCACGTCACCGTTGAACACCATCACGGTGTCGGCGCGCAGCTTGGGCAGCACGTTGCGGATGCCGCCGCCGGTGCCGAGCGGCTCGGTCTCGGTGACGTACTCCAGCTCGAGGCCGAGCTCGGAACCGTCACCGAAGTGGTCCTCGAACACCTCCGCCTTGAAGGAGGTGCCCAGCACCACGTGCGTGATCCCGGCCTCGGCGATCCGAGCGAGCAGATGCGTCAGGAACGGCAGTCCGGCCGTCGGTAGCATCGGCTTCGGCGCCGAGAGGGTCAGCGGGCGCAGTCGTGTGCCCTGCCCGCCCACCAGGATCACGGCGTCGGTGCCTGCATTTCCTGCCATTCAAGGTCCCCTGTTCACAGTGGATCGATTGTTGCTCGCGCGCCGATCGACACTCGGCTGCGCGCCAGTTCACTCGGACCGCACCGAGTGGTGCGGGCCCTACCTCGATTGTCGCTCGGCCGGGTGACCAGCGAGTCACGCTTTGCACCCTATTGGCTCGCGGTTTGCGCTTGTTAACTCACGGCCTGCGCTTATCGGTTCGCGTCCTGCATTCGTCGACTCGCGCTCTACGGCTTTCGGCTTGCGCCCTACGCCTGTCGATCCGCGCCCTACGCCTGCTGACTTGCGTCCAGCGCCTGTTGACGCAGCGCAGATCGAACCGCAATCCGGGAGCGCACCGCAAGTCCGGCCCGCAACGCCAGCCGCAACGGCAGCTGCCACCAGTGCGGATGCCGATCGGCCTGGAACCGGTACGCGCTCGCGTGGTGCGCGGGCAGCATGACCTCGGGGTGCCGCCCCGCGGCGTGCCCCTTCGCGTGGGTGACCTCCGCGGACGGCACGAACACGTTGTGCCAGCCCGCCTTGCCCATCCGGTCGCCGAAGTCGACGTCCTCCATGTACATGAAGTAGCGCGAGTCGAAGCCGTCGATCGAGTCGAACGCCGCGCGCCGCACCAGCAGGCAGGAGCCGGACAGCCAGCCGACGGACCGCTCGGAGATCTCCTCGTTGTCCTGGCGATAGCGCTGGGTCCACGGGTTCGTCTTCCACACCGTGCCGAGGATCGCGTGACCGGCGCCGTCGAGCAGACCGGGCACCCGGCGGGCGGAGGGGTAGACACTGCCGTCCGGTTCCAGCACCAGCGGGCCCAGCGCACCGGCCCGCGGCCAGCGCTTCGCGGCGGCGAGCAGCTGGTCGATGGAGTCGGTGCCCCAGCGGATGTCCGGGTTGGCGATCACCACGAACTCGATGTCCGGATCGATCTCGGCGACCGCCCGGTTGATCGCGCCGCCGTAGCCGATATTGCCGCCGGTGCGCAGCAGCCGCACATGCGAATTGGCCTCGGCGATCAGCTCGGGCACCCCGTCGGTCGACCCGTTGTCCGCAAGGATCACCTGCGGTTTCTCGGTGGTGGCGGCAGCCAGCGTGCTGATGAAGTGCTCGAGGTGCTCGCCCGGTGAATAGGTCACCGTGACGACGGCCAGCCCCTTATGGGCGGAGTCGGATACGTCCACGGCCCGAGAGCCTAGTCGGACAACCGCGCGAGCGCGTCCCCCAGTGCCGCCTGCCAGGGCCGCAGCGGCGTCAACCCGGCTTCATCCCAGGCCCGGTGCGACAACACCGAATATGCCGGGCGCGGTGCGGGTCTCGGAAACGCGGACGAGTCACAGGGCCGGACCCGTTCTGGATCGGCACCGACGCCGGCGAATACCGCTCGCGCCAGGTCGAACCAGCTGGCCTGGCCTGAGTTGGTGGCGTGCAGTAGCCGCGGGGCGTCCGGACGCCCCGCGAGTTCCAGCAACGCGACCGCGAGATCGGCGGCATAGGTAGGTGCGCCGAGCTGGTCTTTCACCACGTCGACGGTGTCGCGTTCGCGCTCCAACCGCAGCATGGTGGCGACGAAATCACTTCCGCGCCCGGCATATACCCACGCGGTGCGCACCACGTGCGACTGCGGGGCGAGGGTCAGCACGGCATGCTCGCCGGCCAGCTTGGACCGGCCGTAGACGCTGACCGGCCCGGTCGGATCGGTGGTCTCGTAGGGACGCTCGTGCACACCCGCGAACACGTAGTCGGTGGACAGGTGAATCAGCCTGGCGCCGACTCGCGCACAGGCGGCGGCCAGCACGGCCGGACCGGTCTCGTTGCCCGCGAAGGCCGCGGCCACGTCGGACTCGGCGCGGTCGACCGCGGTGTAAGCGGCGCAGTTGATCACCACATCGCCCGGTTCCAGGACGGCGGCGACCGCGGCCGCATCGGTGATATCGAGGTCACGGCGACCGAACGCGCGAGCGGCCGGCGCCAGGGCGAGCAGTTCCCGGCCGACCTGTCCACCTGCCCCGGTCACCACGAGGCGGGCGGGCGCGGCGGCGCCGGATGCTGTCGAAGCTGTCACGGGGTCGAGTCTGGCACGCCGCCACACCTGCGGATTGAGGGTGCCCGGGCCGGTATTCGTTAGCCTTCAGTCAGTTGCCCTCGGCGGACACCCGCCCGCGAACATGGGTTTGCTGAAAGGGTGCGGGGGCTACGGAAAGGTGGGGTGGTCGGTCGGACCGTGCTGTCGTAAGAGGCCCCGAGCGTGTCGAAAGGATGTCGTGTTGGCGAGAGGACACAAAGTAGCTGCGGCGGAAGGTTCCGGGTGACCCGGCCGCTCGGAGCGCTTGCGAGCCGCGAACGCGCGAGGCCGCGCGGCACGCAATCGCGGTTACCGGCGGGCGGTCCGCTGCGGGCCGGCGCCGCGGTGCTCGCGGTGGTGGTGCTCGTCATCACCGGCTTCGCCTGGCACAGCGTCGACAGCCTGATCTCCAACATCGAACGCATCGGCAATCTCGGCCTGGGCGGTGGGCGCGACGGCGCCGTCGACATCCTGCTGGTCGGCGTCGACAGCCGCACCGACGCGCACGGCAATCCGCTGAGCGACCGGGAGCGCGCGCTGCTGCACGCGGGCGACGAGGTCGGCACCAATACCGACACCATCGTGCTGGTCCGGGTGCCGAACGACGGCCGATCCGCGACCGCCATCTCCATCCCCCGCGACTCCTATGTCGACATTCCCGATCTCGGTAAGGGCAAGATCAATTCGGCGTACGGCGCGACCAAGGAGACCCAGCGGCTCAAGCTGATGAACCAGGGTGTTCCGGAGGCCGACGCGGGCAAGCAGTCCACCCAGGCGGGCCGTCAGGCGTTGATCAAGTCCGTGGCCAACCTCACCGGCATCAGCGTCGATCATTACGCCGAGGTGAGCCTGCTCGGTTTCGTGCTGCTCACCGACGCGGTGGGCGGGGTCGAGGTGTGCCTGAACAATTCGGTCGACGAATGGATGTCCGGCGCCGACTTCCCGGCGGGCCGCCAACGCCTCGACGGCCCGGCCGCGTTGAGCTTCGTGCGGCAACGGCACAATCTGCCGCGCGGTGACCTCGATCGCATTGTGCGCCAGCAGGTGTTCATGGCGCAGTTGGTCGGGCAGGTGCTCAACGCGAAGACGCTCAGCAATCCGGGGCGGATGAAGCAGCTCAGCGACGCGGTCGGGCGCACCGTCGTGCTCGACGACGACTGGGACGTGCTCGCGTTCCTGCAGCAGTTGCAGGATCTCTCGGGCGGTCAGGTGAAATTCGAGACCATTCCGGTCACCGACCTGAATTACCTGACCACCAGCGGTGAATCGGTGGTGCGGGTCGATCCGGCCGCGGTGAAGTCGTATGTGGGCTCGCTGGTCGACGGTAAGGCAGCCGAGTCGGAGTCGGACGAGCCCGCGCTGGACCCGGCCACGGTGACCGTCAGCGTGTACAACGCCAGCGGCATCGGCGGCCTGGCCGGCCAGGTCGCACAGGCTTTGAGCGGTAAGGGATTCCACGAGGGTCTGGTCGGCAACTACACCGGCCCGAATGTGTCCAGCAGCCGGGTGCTCGCCGCGAAGACCTCCGACGCGAAAGCCAAGGCGGTGGCCAAGGCGCTCGGTGGGCTGCCGGTGCTCGCGGATACGACGCTGTCGCCGGATTCGGTGAGCGTCGTGCTGGCGAGCGACTATTCTGGTCCGGGCTCGGCGGCAGGAAGCATGTTCGACTTCTCCGGAACGTCGAGCACCACCGCGACGCCAGTCCCGCCCGCCCCACCGATCGACGCAGGCCAGAACGGACCGAAATGCGTGAATTAGACAATGCGTGAATTCGACAAGGCGCTCACCCTCACCGAAAAAGTGCTCGATCCGATTCTCGCGCGGGACCCCGCGGGGCCGCGCGTCACCTACTACGACGACGCCACCGGAGCCAGGATCGAACTGTCCGGGCTCACCCTGGCGAACTGGGCGGCCAAGACGGCCAACCTGATTCGCGACGAGTTCGGCCTGAGTCCCGGCGCTCGGATCGCGGTACTGCTGCCCGCGCACTGGCAGACCGCCGCCGTGCTGCTCGGCTGCTGGTGGGCGGGCACCGAGGTGGTGCTGCGCCCCGACGAACACGCCGAACTGGCCCTGGTGACACCCGACCGGCTCGACGACGCGGACGGCGTCGCCGAGGTCGCGGCGCTGTCACTGGACGCGATGGGCGCGCCGGTACGCGACCTCCCGGTCGGCGTCACCGACTTCGCGACTTCGGTACGGGTGCACGGCGATCAGTTCCTGCCGGGCGGCGCGGGTGCCGCGCTGGACGGGATGCCGGTGGCCGAGGTGTTCGCCGAAGCGAAGAAATCGGCCATGCGGCAAGGGTTTTCCGAGGGCGACCGGGTGCTGTCGAGCACGCCGTGGGACACCCCCGCCGAACTGATCGACGGCTACCTCGCGGTGCTCGCCGCAGGCGCCTCGCTCGTCCAGGTCGTCAACCCCGACCCAGCTCTGCGCGACCGTCGCATCGAAACAGAACGCGTCACCGCGCAACGCGCCTGACCACCCGCACACTTTCTGGTTTCCCGCAGAGGTAATCGCATGCGATTCGGTCTGCGCGAAATCAGAAAGTGTGCGGCCGTCTTGGCTAACCTCGACGGCACCTCCTACCACGGTATAGGTGGAAGTCCGACTAGAGGACGTTCCACATTCTGCCCGGGTTCCGTACGGTTGACTTATCGCACAACGACAGAGTTGGTGAATGATGAAGCCGCAGTATTGGTTCCGCTGGTTGTCCGTTCAAGGTGCCCCCCGGCTGGTGTTGCGCAGGCAAGCCAGGCGCGGCGACGCGTTCGCCGAACTGATGGGCGGGCCCGGCGGGTTCGCCGATCCGTATCCGCTCATCGAGCGGTTGCGCGGCCAGGGCAGGCTGATCCGCACCTCGATCTCGTGGGCCACCTTCGACCACGAGCTGTGCCGAGCCATCCTGCGCGACAACCGGTTCGGCGTGCGCACCACCGAAAGCTTCGACATCCCCGGCCCGCTCCAGAAGCTGGCCAACTACTTCCCGTTGCCGCCGAACCCGGTGGAGCCACCGTCGATGCTGGTGATCAATCCACCGGAGCACACGAAGATGCGCAAGCCGGTCGCCTCCGCGTTCACTCCGCGCGCCATCGGCAGGCTGCGCGACCGCGTCGAAACGGTCACCGCGGAACTGCTCGACGCGCTGCCCGCAGGCGGTTCCGCCGATCTGATCACCGCCTTCGCCGCCCAGGTCCCGATCGCGATCATCTCCGAAATGCTGGGCTTCCCCGACTCGGACAAGGACCGGTTCCTGCACTGGGGCGATGAACTGACACCGCTGCTCGATGTCGGCATCTCCTGGCGCGCCCACGAGCGGGCGTTGCAGGCCATGGAGGTGATGAACGCCTACTTCGACGACCACATCGCGCGCCTGCGGCGCACGCCGGGTGACGACATTCTCAGCACTCTGGTCACCGCGGGCGAGCTGGACCTGTTCGAGCTCAAGGCCTCGGCGAGTCTGCTGATGGGCGCGGGCTTCGAGACCACCGTGAACCTGATCGGCAACGGCGTGGTCCAGCTGCTCGACCATCCCGAGCAGCTGGCGCGGCTGCGCGCCGAACCCGAGCTGTGGCCCAACGCCATCGAAGAGGTGCTGCGCTTCGACTCGCCGGTCCAGACGACGGCGCGCACCGCGATGTGCGACGTGGAGATCGCCGGCGAGCGGCTGCGCGCCGGCGACACCGTCGTCCTGTCGCTGGCCGGCGCCAATCGCGACCCCGCGGTGTTCGCCGAGCCCGATCGTTTCGACATCGGCCGCGCTAATGCCAAGGAGCACTTGTCGTTCAGCAACGGCATCCACGTCTGCCTCGGTGCCAGCCTGGCCCGGATGGAGGGCGTCTACGCCTTGCAGGCTCTGTTCGACCGCTTCCCCGACTTGCAACTGGACGGGCCGCCACGACGCCGGAAGTTGTTCACTCTGCACGGATACGAGCAGATGCCGGTCCGCCTCGGGCGTCGTGCACCCGCCCCCGAACCGACCACGGTCTGACTTCGTCGAGCGGCTCGGTACCTCCGAGCCGCACTGCGAGACAACAGATTTCAGCCGAATCCCACGGCCTGTGCACCCCAGGCGGTGTGCAGTTCTGCGTCGGGGTCGTCCACCACCCGATCGACCGTGTCGATCAGCAGCGTGGTGCGCGTGTCCGGACGGTACGGCGGCCAGTGTTTCGAGCCGTCGAGCGCGGCGGGCACCCCGTGGGTGGCAAAGGCCAGCCAGCGCCGCATCATTCGGCCGGACACCTCCATGGCCACCTTGCGGCCGCCGAGCCAGAACGTCGGGTCGTGGTTGAACGAACCGAAATTGCCGAAGACATAAGGCAATTCGGTCGCGTGCCCGGCGCCGACCCGGGCTGCCCGCAGCATCGGCGTCGCGTGGTCGAAGCGGTACATCCAGGTCGGTGAGTGCTGCGCGTGCGCGTCGGCCACCCAGTGCGCGGGCATCCGGAACGCGGCGTCGCCGGACATGGCCAGTGCGCCCCTGGTCTTGTCCAGATCCGGGTAGGCCGAGGTGATTTCGGCGATCCGCTCGTGCGAGAGCTCCGGGTGGCTGGCCGCCACATCGTTGAGCATCGCGTTCACCGCGTCCGGGGTCACCGGCATGATCGGCGACCGGAACACCCGGAACAGCGAGGCCTCGTCCTTGTTGGCGCCGATCATCAGCGGCACCCGGTGCGACCGCCCGTGCTGGAACCGCTCGATCGGATAGGTCGGCAGCAGATCGCCGTCCACCACCGGCGCCGCGGCCAGCCTGCCCGGCTCCTTCAACGGGATCTCGTCCAGCAGGATGCCCGCGACCTCCACGATCTTCTCGACCGGCCAGTCGAGCAATTCGACGGCCCTGGCCGCGGGCAGTTCCAGCAGTTCCAGGAATCGCCGCGCCACCGCGGCCGCCCGCTCCTGGCCGAAGACCGTGGTGGCCGGCGGGCTCTGCGCGATCGCCTTGTGGAACAGCCCGGCCGCGCGCGGCGAAGTCAGCAGTGCGGTAACGCAACCCGCGCCGGACGATTCGCCGAACAGCGTGACATTGCCGGGGTCACCGCCGAACGCGGCGATATTGTCGCGCACCCATTCCAGCGCGGCGATCTGGTCGTGCAGGCCGAGGTTCGGCGTGAACGGGCCGGGCAGCGAGGACAGATCGAGGAAACCGAGCGCACCGAGGCGGTAGTTCACGGTGACCACAACGACGTCACCGGTTTCGGCCAGCTTGCGGCCGTCATAGATGCCCTGCGCGGCCGTGCCGAGGCAGTAGGCGCCGCCGTGTAGCCAGACCAGCACCGGACGCGGTTCGCCCGTGTCGAAGGTGTGCACCAGGTCGCCGACGTCGCGCCGGGGCGACCACACGTTCAGCCAGAGGCAGTCCTCGCCCATCCGCAGGTCGGAGTCGACGGGGACCATGTTGCCCATGGTCTGCGGCGCGATCTCGCCGAAGGTGGCGCAATCGCGGATCCCATCCCACTCCGGTGCGGGCCGCGGCGGCAGGAACCGATGGGGCCCGCTCGGCGGCGCCGCATAGGGAATGCTGCGCCATACCGCCACCGGGCCGTCCCAGCGGCCGCGTACATCACCCGAAGTCGTGGTGACGACTGGCTCGGCGCCGCGCACTTCCCAGCCCGCTTCCTTCTCGAACTGAGCAGTCATTGTTCGCACCTCCTGCCAGCGATCCATCGGTGTGCTGCCGGTTTGCTCCAGCTGGCCTCGCACCTCGTGATCTCCTATTCGAGGGTACTTACCCACCGGCGACCTGGATATGCGACGCACCAAGCTGAGATCGCGACGGTACGCTTGACCGATGCCGAGCTACAGCTACCGGTGCCGCAGTTGCGGCGACACCTTCGAGGTGAACCGACCGATGGCGGAGTCGTCGAATCCGGCGTCCTGCCCCGCGGGCCATGCCGACACAGTCAAGCTGCTGACCACGTTTGCCACGGTCAGCCGTGGTAACACGGCTCCGGCGCCGAGCCAGGCCGCGCCGCAGGGCGGTGGCGGCTGCTGTGGTGGCGGCTGCTGCGGCTGAGTCTCGCCGACGTCTCGCCTCGGCGGCTGGGCGCCTAGCCCGGAAGGCTCAGCGCCGGAGCTGCCTGGCTCAGTCGCGCCGATCCGCGTGGCCGAGATCACGGTCCGGTGCGACCCGGTCGCGCACCCGCTGCTTCAGCACCGCGATATCGGGAAAACCGCCGTCGGCCTTGCGTTCCCACACCTGCTCGCCGTCGACGGTGATCCGGAAGAGGCCGCCCGTCGCCGGAATCAGTGCCACCTCACCGAGTTCGGTGCCGAAGGTGCTCAGCAGTTCCTGCGCCATCCAGCTCGCGCGCAACAGCCAGCGGCACTGGGTGCAGTACTCGATCGCGACACGGGACATGGTGGCTCACGCTACCGTTCGGGCCCGCGCCGCGCCGCACGCACTCACGCCTCGATCTCACCATCCAGGTAGACCCAGGCGCCGTCGGCGCGCAGGAACCTGCTGACCTCGTGCAGTGCGCCGCGCGAGCCCTCCGCCCGATAGTGCGCGACGAACTCGACCAAGCCGGTCTCGTCGAACAGCCCGCCGTCGGCGGTGCGCAGTATCTCCAGGAACAACCAGCGCTGGCCGGGATCGAGCTCCAGCTCGGCGGGCCTGGTGCGCGGATGCCACGATTGGCGTAGATAGTCGGTGTCCCCCACCGCGAAAGCGGTGTAGCGCGAACGCATCAACGCCTCGGCGGTTGCCGCCGCCCGCTTTCCGTTCAGCACCGGCCCGCAGCAGTCGTCGAAGGCCTCGCCCCGGCCACACGGACACATCCGGGTCCCACTCATGTCCCCGATTCTCGCGTGCCGCCCGCGACGAAGGTCCGGCCGGGTGGCCTGTTCCGCCGCAGCGGCACCGGTCACCTCGACTCGACGCTGGTCACCTCGACTCGACCGCGGCCAGCGCGCCTGCGATTGCCACGGTCTGTTCGCGCCAACGACGCAGGTCGGTGACGCTGGGCGCCAGCTCGTAGTCGTGGTGGTGCGCGGCTCGCGACAACGCCGCCCACAGCGCGGCCACCTGCGCCGCCACCTCGGGTCCGGCGAAGGTGCGCAGCGCGATCAGCTGAGCGCGCATCGGGCAGCGCATCAGCGCCGGTGCGAGTCGCCCCCACAGCTCATCCACGGACTGCTCCAACGCGATTCGCAGAATCCACGCGGTGGCGCGAGACCACAGCCCGCCTGCGTCGGTCACCGCGCCGGCCAGCAGGCGGTCCACCGTGTCGAGCCGCTCGGCCACCGACGGCCGCGGGCGTTTAGGGCCTTTCGCGGGTCCGCGCTTGTTTCCGCGACCGCCCGCCGGTCCGCGGCGCGGTCCACGCTGCCCAGTCATGCCGGCCTTGCCGTCAGCGTGCGAGCCATGCGACGAATCTTTCGGTCTCCGTGATCAATTCGCGCATGCTGCGGCCGATCGGCACGTGCGCACCAGCCGTGGCGTCGCGCAACGCCTCGACCACCCATTTCCCTTCGCGCGCGACCAGATGCTTGTTGAGGTCGTCGACCTTGCCGCCGACACCCATCACCGCGAGAGCCACCTTCGCCCTGGTGGATTGGGCCGCGTCGATGTGGCGCTCCACCTCGCGGTGGTTCATGCCGTCGGCGAGCAGGGTGCGCCTGGCCCGGCCGAGGCTCGCGGCTTCCACCGCGGAGCGACAGCAGGTGGCGACGAGTTCATCGGCGATGGCCTGCGGCAGCTGTGGGGTGCGGACGAGAGCGCGTGCGTCATCGAGGTAGCGACGCACCGGGTCGCTGGACACGCGGACCTCGACCACCGAACGATCCCGGCGCTGCACCTCCAGCACGGTGGCGTCGAGCTGCATCCGGCGCACCGCCTCGGCGAGGCGCTCGTCGTGGGTGAAGACGACCACCTGCCGCGTCCACGCGACGGCGGCGAGCACCCTGGCCAGGCCGTCCACCTTCGCCGGGTCCATCGCCTGCACCGGGTCGTCGATCATCACGAAGCGGAACGGGCTCTCCTCGACGGTGGCCCGCGGCAGGAACAGCGACAGCCCGAGCGCGTGCAGCTCACCCTGGCTCATCACGCCGAGCGCGGCGCCGTCCACCTCGTCGACGGTGACGTCGAGCAACACCCGGCGCGCGGTTCCGGCGTTGCCCTGCAAGCGAATAGCGCCGAGTTCGACATTGCTCTGCTGGCGCAGCGTCTGCCACACCCAGCGCGCGGTCGTCTCCAGCGGCGTCATGCGTTCGCCGCGCAGGCCCGCGGTGGCGGACTTGAGCCAGTCCTCGGCCTTCTTGACGGTGCGCAGCTCGGCCGCGTGCGCCGCCACCTCGCGGGCACCCTCCAGCCAGCTCACGATGCGCGGCACCAGCGGTGTCCATACCTCGTCGAGGCGGTCCAGTTCCTTGCGGGTGCCCTGCTGCACCAGGTTGAGTTCATCGACGAGCCGCGTGTGCGCGCCGCGCAGCCGGTCCGGCAGGTCGGGGGTGTAGTCGGCGGAGGTGAGCGCCGCCCAGTCGGCCCAGGCCCGGCGCACGGCGGCGGTGTCCACCGAGGGCGGGTTGCGCGGGTCGAAATCCAGTTCCGGCGGAACGAGATCCGGCAGCGAACGCGCCGCGCGCAGCGCCTGGCCTAGTTCGGTGCGTGCGGTGGTCAGCGCGTCGACGCGGGCGGCGAGGGTGGCGATCGAGGCGTCCGCCTCGCGGGCCCACGCGGCGTCCAGGTCACCGCGACCGCACACGGGGCAGGGGCAGTCGCCGCTCGCCGCGTGGTGGTCGCGCGCCCGGCGCAACAGCTCGAGCACGCGCAGATCCGCCTCGGCGTCGGCGGTGGTGCCGCGGGTGAGCGCGGTACCGCATTCGGCGAGCCGGGTGGCCACCTCCGCCACCTCGGTGGCAGTGGGCAACGTCAGCCGCACGATCGCGCGCAGACTCGCCGGGCCGCTCTGGTCGTCGAAGGTGCCGATGACCTCGCGCCCGACCGCGGCGAGGTCGGGTTGGGCGGGTCGCAGCAGGCTGTTCACCCGGATGGCGCGGTCGTCGGCCACCGTCTCGAGCGCCTCCAGCAGCTCGAGGCGTTCCTGGCGCGAATCGCGCACGGCGCGTTCCAGTTCCAGGCGGCGCATCCGAATTCGTTCCTGCGCCAAGGTCAGTTCGTCCAGGCCGAGCAGCTGGTGCAGCGCGTCGAACAGGTCGCTCGGTTTGCCGTCGACCAGCGCGCCGAGCTCGCTGTAGGACAGGAAGGGGCGATAGAGCTCCAGCCGGCCCGCCCAGCGGTCGATGTCGAATTCCGTTGGCGCGGCGGGCGGGTGCTGTTCGGTCCACTGCGCGTCGGGGAGGTCGGCGTCGGCGGCCCATTCCTTGGCGATGGTCAGCTGCGGCTTGTTTCCGGTGGTGAGCAGCTCCACCTCGATGCGGGCGGTGCCGCCGTCGTGCAGGTTGCGCCAGCCTTCGCGCCAGGCCGCGGATCGACCGTCCCAGCGGCGGTTTCCGCCGGTGAACACGAGCTCGGCGGCCTCGGCGAAGCTGGATTTGCCGCTGCCGTTGCGGCCGACGACCAGGGTCAGGCCCGGCCCGGGCGGTAGTTGCAGTTCGGCTTCCGGGCCGATGCCGCGGAAGCCACGGACCCGGATGGCCCGCAGGAAGATCCCGCCGTCGTCGAATTGGGTTGCCCGATCATCGTTCTCACTGCCGCCGAGGGCGCGCAGGACGGTCCGTGCGACCGAGGGCGTCACCGCCGGATCGTCGGCCAGCCGCCGGGTCACCACCTCGGTCAGCCGAGGCACCGGATCGGCGTCGGGACGCAATTTGGTCGGACCCCCTCCACCACCGAGCCGCTACACGTCCTCCGATCCCGTGCGCGGCGCCACTGTCGAAGCTGTGCGAAACGCTACCCGATCCCGTCGGATTCGCCCACCGGAGGTGAGACCTCCGGCAGCCATGCGAACCTGCCCGCGGGGATGGATATGGTCATCGAAACGGCTGGGGCCGCGCGTCGATGTCCACCCCTCGCCAGCCCCGGCGGGCAGCTCGATGGTGTATCACCCGATTTGGATGGTTCGGTCGAGCCGAACAGGACAGAATGCCAGAGAACACCCACACATGCAAGATGTTTTCAGCAGTGAAACCTGCCATGGCACAGGTATTTCCGTGCGAAGCACACCGGTCGACGCGGCACTTGTCGGTGGCCTGGGGTACAAATCCGGTCAACCGAGGAACGGGGGAAACATGACGCGCTGGAGCGAGGACCAGGTCACGGCGCTCGCGCCGGACGCGAGCTCGCTGTCGGCCGCGCGGAAGCTCGCGAGTCGCTGGCGGAGCACCGGGCAGCACGACATCGCGCTGTGGGGACTGTGCCAGGGCAGCGGCGCTAAGCCGTATCAGACGATCGTCGACCTGTCCGGGCCCGCGTACAAGTGCTCCTGTCCGAGTCGCAAGTTCCCGTGCAAGCACGCGCTGTCGCTGTTGCTCGAGTGGGCGGCGGGCCGGGTCGAGCAGGCGCCGGGGATCGCCGATTTCGCGGCGAGCTGGATCGACGGCCGGGTGGCCAAGGCCGCCAAGCCCGCAGCGGAGTCCACCACCCGCACCGCGAATCCCGCGACCGCGCAACAGCGCCGGGTCCGGGTCACCGCGGGGCTCGCCGAGCTCGACGTCTGGCTCGGCGATCAGGTGCGGACCGGGCTGGCGCAGACCGACCGCTCGTTCCGGGCGTTCGAGGCGATCGCCGCCCGAATGGTCGACGCGCAGGCGCCCAGCGTCGCCTCGGCGCTGCGCCAGCTGCCGACCGCCGTGGTGACCAGGGCCGACTGGCCGGAGGTCGTGCTGCGCGAATACGCGCGGCTGCACCTGCTCATCGCCGCGCACCGGCGGCTGGATGAGCTTTCGCCCGAGTTGTCCGCCACCGTCCGCACGCATGTCGGTTACCCGAATCCGGCCGAGACGGTGCGCACCGAGCCCGCGGTCCGCGATCGGTGGATGGTGCTCGGCGTCCGGATCTCCGAGGACGAGCGCCTCTACACGCGGCGAACATGGTTGTACGGGCGCACATCTCGGCGGTGGGCGCTGGTGGTCGACCACTCGTTCGGTTCGCCGGGCTTTCCCGCGGACGTGCCGACGCTCGGTTTGCTCGCCGACGCGGACCTGCACTACTACCCCGGCGCCGCACCGCTGCGGGCGCTGTGGGGCGAACGCCACGGTGCGGCAGAACCTTTCACGACCCTGCCGATCGATCCGGACCACTCCGGCACGGTGGCCGCCGCGCTCGACGACCATGCCGCCGCGCTCGGCGCCGATCCGTGGCTGCGCGGCTGGCCGGTGCTGCTCGTCGATGTGATACCGGTATGCACCGAAAACGGTTGGTACATCACCGAATCCGACGGCACCGCGTTACCGGTGGCGCCGGGCGAGCAGCCGTGGCGACTACTCGGTGTGTCCGGCGGCCATCCGGTGACCGTGGCCGCCGAATGGACCAGCGAGGGGCTGGTGCCGATCTCGGTGTTCAGCACGGGCGAGGTGATCGATCTGGCCAGGCTCGATCCGGTCGGCCGGAGCACGTCGCAGGCCCGGACCACACAGTCCTCGAACTCGGCGGATCTGACCTCCGTCGCGCTGCTCGGCACCGCGCGCCGGGCACCGGACCTCGCCCAGCTCGCCGCACCGGTGGCGCGCGCCGCCGACCTGCTACCCGCCGATCCGGCACTGCGCCTGCTCGAATCCGCAGCACTCCAGGACGTTTTCGCGCGCGGCGGGGTACGCGCGGTCACCGCGACCGCGCCCGAACCCGCCGAGGACGACACCCGGCGACTGCTGCCACCCACCGCCGCGGGCCACCTCGCGCGCATGCTCCAGGAGCGCTCCCCCTTCCTGCCCGAATGGTTCGCCGCGGCCGTGCCGTTCGACTACCGCGCGCCGGACGCGCTGTGCGGACAGCTGCTCGATCAGGCGAAGAGCAACGCCGAGCTGCGTGAGCCGCTGCTGCGCCTGGCGGGCACCCGGGGCCGATGGCTGGCCGGCCGGCATCCGGAATGGCGAAACCTGGTGCGCGAACAGCCCGCCGCGGTGCCCACCGAGGAGGTGTGGCAGTTCGGGCAGCCGCCGGAGCGTCGAGCATGGCTGGCCGAGTTGCGCCGCCGGGACGCGGACGCGGCGCGCGAAACGCTCGCCGCGGCGTGGCCGAAGGAGTCCGGGCCGTTGAAGGCGGAGCTGGTCGCCATCCTCGCCGACGGGATCTCCAGGGCCGACGAGCCGCTACTGGAGGCCGGGTTGGACGATCGGCGCTCCGATGTCCGGCGGACCGCCGCCGGGCTGCTGACCCTGCTGCCCGATTCGGCGTTCGCGCAGCGCATGACCCGCCGCGCGAGCGACTGGCTCCGGGTCGAGCACCGGCTGCTGCACACCGAACTCGTTGTCGCACTGCCCGATACGCTGGATCCACCCGCGCACCGCGACGGCATCACCGACCGCAGCGTCGAATTCAGCTACCGCTGGGGTGGTGGCCCCGACGTCACCGCGGGCAGGCTGCGGCAGCTGGTCGCGGCGACGCCGCTGCGCCACTGGGCGAGCGCGCTCGGCGCGCCGGACAAGGCGGTCAAGGTGACGATCGACGACCGCTTCCGCCAGCCGATCTTCGACGGCTGGGTGGATGCCGCACTGGCGCAGCATGATTCGTCCTGGGCGCGGGCGCTCTTCGACGCGGGCGTGCCCACCGACGTCGCCATGCTGCGCAGGCGCGAGTTGTTCGCGCTGCTGCCACTGGCCGATCGCACCCGGCACCTGCTCGAGCTGGACGGCTCCTGGCTCTCCGAAATCGAGGCGCTGCTGCCCGCGATGGGGCATCCGTGGCCGGAACCGCTGGCGCAGCACCTGATTCTGCTGCTGTTCGAACGTGCCCGCGCGGCGGCCCGCCGCCCCGAGGCGCACGGCAATACCCCTAACGCGCACCGGTCGCTGCTGTCCGCCGCGTCGGTGCACTTGCCCGTTACCGCGGCGGGCGCCGCCGCCGTGGTCGCGCGCCGGTGCGGCGATCCCGCCTGGGAGCGAGCGTTCGATCAGCTCGCACACGACCTCAACCACCGCTCGATGATGCTCGAGGAGTTGCTGTGACCATGACCGACGTGACGCCCGACCTGCTGCGTCCGCACGCCGAACAGGCCTACGCCGACGAACTGCGCGCGCTGGCCGCCGCCGACGAGCGTCCGCGCCCGCCGTCCTGGCGGCTGTCCCCGTGGGCGGTGGTCACCTACCTGCTCGGCGGCACCCTCGACGACGGCACCGTGATCAGCCCGAAGTACGTGGGGCCGCGCAGGCTGATGGAGGTGGCGGTCGCGACGCTGGCCACCGACCGGGCACTGCTGCTGCTCGGCGTGCCGGGCACCGCCAAAACCTGGGTGTCGGAACATCTTTCGGCCGCTATCTGCGGTGAATCGACGCTGCTCGTGCAGGGCACCTCGGGGACCGCGGAGGAGGCGATCCGGTACGGCTGGAACTACGCGCGGCTGCTCGCCGAGGGCCCGAGCGAGGGCGCGCTGGTGCCGTCACCGGTGATGACCGCGATGCGCGGCGGCGCCATCGCCAGGATCGAGGAGCTCACCCGCATCCCGTCCGACGTGCAGGACGCGTTGATCACCGTGCTGTCCGAGAAGACGCTGCCGGTACCGGAACTCGGCACGGAGGTGCAGGCGGCCAAGGGCTTCAACGTCATCGCCACCGCCAACGATCGTGACCGCGGCGTGAACGAGCTGTCCTCCGCGCTGCGCCGCCGCTTCAACACCGTGGTGCTGCCGCTGCCCGCCAGCGAGGACGAAGAGGTCGCCATCGTCAGCCGCCGCGTCGAACAGCTCGGCGCCTCTTTGGAACTGCCGAAGGTGCCCGCCGCGGCCGAGGAGGTGCGCCGGGTGGTGCGCGTCTTCCGCGAACTGCGCTCCGGGATCACCGCCGACGGCCGCACCAAGCTGAAATCGCCGTCCGGCACGCTGTCCACCGCCGAGGCGATCTCGGTGATCACCAATGGGATCGCCCTGTCCGTGCACTTCGGGGACGGTGTGCTGCGGGCCGCCGACATCGCTGGCGCTGTGCTCGGTTCGGTGATCAAGGATCCGGTCGCCGACGCGGTGGTGTGGACCGAGTACCTGGAAGCCGTTGTCCGCGAACGCCCGGAGTGGTCGGATTTCTACCGGGCTTGCCGCGAGGTCTCCGGATGAGCACCGCCGACCCCGGTTCGGCGGACGGCGGTGCGCTGACCCGGGTATTCGGCATCCGCCATCACGGGCCGGGCTCCGCGCGCTCGCTGCGGCTGGCGCTGGCGGAGTTCCGGCCGGACACCATCCTGATCGAGGGGCCTGCGGATGCTGATCCGCTGGTCGACTACGTCGCGGCCGAGGGGATGCAGCCGCCGGTCGCGCTGCTGGCCTATGTGCCCGACGCGCCCGCGAAAGCCGCGTTCTGGCCGTACGCGGTGTTCTCGCCGGAGTGGCAGGCGCTGGCGTACGCGGCCGAACACGATGTGCCCGTGCGGTTCTGCGATCTGCCCGCGAGCATGGTGCTGGCCGCCGAGGAGGAGCCCGGCGATCGGTTCGATCCGCTGACCGAGCTGGCCGCGGCGGGCGGTTACGACGATGCCGAGCGCTGGTGGGACGCGGTGGTCGAATCCTCGCCCGACGCCACCGCTTTCGAGGCGATCACCGAGGCGATGGGTGCGCTGCGCGAAGGTGCCGAGCAGATCGCGGCCGAGCTGGAGCCGGCCGACGCCACGACGAACGACCGCCGCGACGAGGACGAACAGGCAGCCGCCGAATACGATTCGCCCCCATCCATCGACCTGCGGCCAGAGGTGGACCGCGGGGAACCGGAGACCAATTCGGTCGGCGAGGCCACCGACGATGTCCTCGAGCTGGAACCGATCCGACTCGGGGCCGTCCGCATCGACGCGCACACGCTGCGCCGCGAGGCATACATGCGGCAGACGATGCGAAAGGCATTGAAGGACGGTGCGGTCCGGCTCGCGGTGGTGTGCGGGGCCTGGCATGCGCCCGCGCTGGCCGGCAAGCTCGGGCCCGCCGCACCGGATACCCGGCTGCTGAAAGGACTTCCGAAGACGAAGGCCACGCTGACCTGGGTGCCGTGGACGCATTCGCGCCTGTCCACGACCTCCGGATACGGCGCGGGAATCACCTCGCCCGGCTGGTACCACCATCTGTTCACCGAGACCGAGCGGCCGATCGTGCGCTGGCTCACCAAGGTCGCCGGGGTGCTGCGGGCGCACGATCTGCCGGTGTCGAGCGCGCACATCATCGAGGCCGTCCGGCTCGCGGACGCGCTCGCCGCCATGCGCGATCGCCCGCTGGCGGGATTGTCCGAGGTCACCGAGGCCACCAGGGCGGTGATGTGCGCGGGCGACGAGACGATGCTGCGGCTGGTCGTCAACGAACTTGTCGTCGGCGAGGCATTGGGCACCGTGCCCGAGGGCACGCCGACCGTCCCGCTCGACGCCGACCTGCGCGCCCGGGCCCGCTCGCTGCGGATGAAGCAGGAGGCCTCGTCCCGGGTGCTCGACCTCGACCTGCGCAAGGAGCACGAGGTCGAACGATCGCGCCTGCTGCATCGGCTGCGCGTGCTCGAAATCCCGTGGGGCGAGCTGACCACCAGCGAGGTGCGCAGCACCGGCACCTTCCGCGAGACCTGGACGCTGCAGTGGCGACCGGAGTACGCCATCTCCATCATCGAGGCCTCCCGCTGGGGCACCACCATCCGCACCGCCGCCGAGGCGAAGATCCTCGACACGGCCGGGCGGGACGACAGCACCGTCGGCGGCCTCACCGCCGCACTGGAGGTCGCGCTGCTCGCCGACCTCGGCGGCGCCACCGACGGATTGATCAGCAGGCTGGAGTCCGCCGCCGCGCTGGACCACGACATCACGCACCTGCTCGCCGCCTTGCCCGGCCTGATCAGGACGCTGCGCTACGGCGATGTCCGCGGCACCGACACCAAGGCCCTCGCACACGTGGCCGACGGCCTGCTGGTACGCGTCTGTGCCGGCCTGCCCGGCGCCGTCACCGGGCTGGATACCGACGCGGCCACCGAATTGCGCAGCCAGCTCGACGCCGCGCACACCGCCATCCATACCCGCGACGACGGCTGGGCCACCGGCGAATGGCTCGGCGCGCTGCGCAAGCTCGCCGACCGCGACGACGTGCACGGCGCCCTGGTCGGCCGCGCCGTCCGGCTGCTCTGCGACGCGGGCATCATCGACGAGACCGATTCCGCCCGTCGGCTTTCCGCCGCGCTGTCGGTCGGCAATACCGCCGCCGCGAAGGCCGCCTGGATCGACGGTTTCCTCGGCGGGCGTGGCCTACTGCTGGTGCACGACCGAGAGTTGTTGCGCCTCATCGACGATTGGCTGAGCGAGCTACGCGAGGACCAGTTCGTCGAGACACTTCCCCTGCTGCGCCGAACTTTCGGCGCTTTCGAATCGGGTGAGCGCCGGGCGATCGGCCGCGCGGTGCGCGATGGGGGTGCCGCCGCCGTCCGAACCGATGGCGACGGAAGCTTCGATATGGCGCGGGGCAATATCGCACTGCGTTCCGCCGCAGAGATTTTGGGGGTCGCGGTGTGAGTACTTCACTGCTTGCCGCGCCGTCCGGCACCGTCGCCCGGGCTCGATCCGTGCCGTTCGTCAGTTCGACCACCACTCAGGGGATGCGATGAACACCGACAACGAAACACAGGCGCGGCGTTGGCGTTTGGTGCTCGGTACGGCCGCGGAGGAGGGACTCGGCGGCCTCGGCTCGGCCGACGACGTCGCGATGGATCGCGCCTTGTCGGCGCTGTACAACGACGACGAACGGACCTCCGGCAAACGCTCGGGCGGGCTGGAGGGTTCCGCGCCCCGGGTCGCCCGCTGGCTCGGCGACATCCGCAATTACTTTCCCTCCACCGTCGTCGAGGTGATGCAGCGCGACGCCGTGCAGCGGCTGAATCTCACTCAGCTACTGCTCGAGCCGGAGCTGCTCGAGGCGGTGGAGCCCGACGTGCACCTGGTCGGCACCCTGCTGAGCCTGAACCGGGTGATGCCCGAAACCACCAAGGCCACCGCGCGTCTGGTGGTGGAGAAGGTGGTGCGCGAGATCGAACAGCGCATCGCCGCGCACACCGTCGCCGCCGTCTCCGGCGCGTTGAACCGGGCCGCGCGCGTCTCCCGCCCCCGGCTGCGCGATATCGACTGGGACCGCACCATCCGCAAGAACCTGGCCAACTACCTGCCCGAACACCGCACCGTCGTGCCGGAGCGGCTGGTCGGCTACGGCCGCAAGGCCCAAGCGGTACAGCGTGATGTGGTGCTGGCCATCGACCAATCCGGCTCGATGGCCGCCAGTGTCGTCTACGCCTCCGTCTTCGGCGCCGTCCTCGCCTCCATGCGCTCGCTGAAGACCTCCCTGGTCGTCTTCGATACCGAGATCGTCGATCTCACCGACAAACTCGACGATCCCGTCGACGTCCTGTTCGGCACTCAACTCGGCGGCGGCACCGACATCAACCGCGCCATCGCCTACTCGCAAACCCTGATCACCCGCCCCACCGACACCCTCTTCGTCCTCATCTCCGACCTCTACGAGGGCGGCGTCCGCGACGAAATGCTGCGCCGGGTCAACGCCATGAAGGAATCCGGCGTCCAGGTGGTCGTCCTGCTCGCCCTCTCCGACGAGGGCGCCCCCGCCTTCGACCACGACAACGCCGCCGCCCTGGCCGCCCTCGGCGTCCCCGCCTTCGCCTGCACCCCCGACAAGTTCCCCGCCCTGCTCGCCGTAGCCCTGGACCGCGGCGACCTCCAAGTCTGGGCCAACGCCAACTCGAGCCATAGCTGATAGCACCCCGCACATACTATGAATTGAGGATCTGTTGTATCTAGACGATAGGTAGTACTATCAATCCATGAGCTCGGCACACGCCAAGGTGACCGGAAACGGTCAAATCTCCCTCCCAGCGGACCTGCGCCGCCGGTGGGGCGCTTCGTCTGTGCTCGTCATCGATCGCGGCGACTACGCGATCGTGCGGCCGATACCCGAGGACCCGGTCAGCGCCCTGCTGGGTGCGCACGCAGGTCCGGGGCCCGACAGCGAGGATGCCCGCGCGGCAGAGCGCTCCGCCGATCCGACCAGCAGGCCACGGTGACCGTCCTCGATGCGTACGCGGTGATCGCGTACTTCCGCGCCGAACCGTCAGCCCATGAGGTCGCGGGTCTGCTCGCCCAGCCCAGCGTCATGTCCACCGCGAATGCCGCGGAAGTGATGGACCAACTCGCCCGCGTCTACGGCCGCCACCCGGACGACGTCGAGGCCGACATCGCGCTGCTCTCCTCGATCGGCATGCGACTCGCCCCGGTGACCGCCCAACTGGGGGTACTCGCCGGACGTTTGCGAACGCGGCACTACCACCGCGAACGGATGGCCGTGAGCCTGGCCGATTGCGTCGCCGCGGCTACCGCACTGTCCGAGCAACTTCCCCTTGCCACCGCAGATCCCGCACTCGCCGAAGTGGTGCGTCTGGAAGGCGGCAAAGTCCACCCGCTACCCGACAGCAAGGGCCGCCTGCCCTGACTCGAAACCCGACTCACCCGGACAGGCTGGAGAGGGCCGAGGCCAGGTTGACCAGCTGGATGGCGATGCCGAGCAGGGTGGAGAGGGTGGAGAGATCCATCGGGCTCCTATCTGAACGGGCGAACCGGACAGCTCAGGAGATCGTACGACAGAGATCGCGGGGAAGAGCCGAGTTCGGCATACCACCGCGCGACTGGTTTCAGCTGGTCACGGCTGGTTTTGCGATAACGGGACCCATGATGCCCCAGGCGGTCGCCGCAGTCGGGACGAGTTTCGGGTGCAGCAGGGCGGCCACAGCTAGCAAACAGACCGCAACCATGATGTCCAGCCAGTAGTGATTGCCGGTGCCGACGACTATCACGGTGGTGAGCACCGGGTGGGCCAGGGCGAGCCAGCGCCACGACGTGCGCGTCGCGGCGACGACGGCGAACGCGAGCAGCAACGCCCAGCCGACGTGCAGTGACGGCATGGCGGCGAACTGATTCGACAGTCCGCCGGATTCGGCCGAGCCGTAGACGGATTGACCGTGCACCGCCGCCAGATCGACGAAACCGTGCTCCGGCAGCATGCGCGGCGGCGCGAGCGGAACCAGAACGTGCACGACGAGGGCGGCAGCGGTCAACGCCACCATCAGGTTTCGCGTCCATCGATAATGCTCGGGCCGAAACATCCACAGCCATAATAAGACCGCCACCGCAACGGTGAAATGCGCGGTGGCGTAATAGAAGTTGGCAGGCACGGCGAAGAAGTCGCGGTGCACGAAGATCGACTGCACCGTGGTCTCCTCCGGCAGCCCGAGCCGATCCTCCAGACCGAGCAGACCACGCGCGTTGCCGAACGCGCGCACCGTGTCGTCGGCGGTGAACATCCGGCCGACGCGATAACCGAGATAGAGCACGGTGATCAGCGCCAACTGCCCCGCCGCCTCGCCACCACGACCGTGCACCGCCGCCCGCACCCGCTCGACGAGCCCGCTCGGCGCGAACTCCAGACCCGCACCGGGCCCATCAAGACCCACAGCCACCATTGCCTGCGGCCTCCTTCTCCGTTGAACCAGGCCGATCCCGGCAATTAAGTGGAGTTATATCCTCCGTTTAACTTAGCAGCGCCGGCCAGCCGATTTCCACAAGGGTGATCAGGGAGACAGAGCGATCGACCGACCCGCGCCAGACCTGCTGTGGGGACACCAGATTCGAACCCAGGGCACAAAAACGGCGGGCCCCGAAAATCGGGGCCCGCCGGACAACGCACTGCTACAGGTCGGCGATTGCCGCCAACGGTGGAGTGCGAGCCGCACGCACCGCGGGCCAGAGCGCGGCCAATACGCCGACCACCGCCGAACTGACCAGAACGAGCACCAGCTGAGACCACGGGATGGCGATCTGATCCAGACCGAGATCACGCAGTGTCCGCAGGAACCCCACCCCGAGACCGAGTCCGAGCAGCATCCCGACGATCGCGCCGAACACGGCGATGAGCATGGATTCCAGATAGATGGTCCGCCGCACTTGAGCACGTTGCATACCGACCGCGCGCAGCATGCCGATCTCGCGGCGCCGCTCCACCACCGACAAGGCCAACGTGTTGACGATGCCGAGGATGGCGATCACCACCGCCAGCGCGAGCAGGCCGTAGAGGATGGCGAGCAGCGTGTTGATCTGCTGCCCTTGCGCGCCTTTGAATTCCTCCCGGTTCTGCACCTGGACCACCGGGAACGGTTCGACCGCTTTCTCCAGATCGGCGCGCAGCTCGGTGAGGTCCGTGCCGGGCTGGGCGGTGACCAGCACCACGAAGTTGCTCTGGAAGTTGACCGGCACGACCTCCTTGTACACCACCGGCGACACCACCAACGCGCCGAGCAGCGGGGTCTTGCGGTAGATGCCGGTGACGGTGAGCGGCACCTTCTTGCCGTCGAAACTGGTCGGCGACACCTGCTGGCCGACCCGCCAGCCGCGCTTGTCGGCTTCGTCCTCGGACACCAGGATGTCGCGATCGCCGAGTGTCGCACTGCCGCGCAGTATTTCGTAGTTCAGTGCCCGATCGAGCTGTCCGTCCGGCGAGGCGCCGCCGACCTGATCGTCACCGATCTTGAAGCCGACCCCGCGAATCCCGACGACGTCGGCGACGCCGGGCACCGACTTGCGGACCGCGTCGGCCGCACCGAACGGCACTCCGACGAATTGCTGTCCCGCGAGCACATATTCGGATCGCACGCCCTTATCCACCAGCACACCGACGCTCGCCTTCGCCGAGGCGCCGAGCATGCCGATCGCGGTCACCAGCATCAACCCGAGGGTGAGCGCGAAAGCCGTTGCGGCGGTACGGCGTGGGTTGCGCGCGGCATTGTTGCGTGCCATTCGCCCGATCGGTCCGAACGGGCCGATGAGCACGCCGAGCCCGGCCACCACCGGCCGCGACAGTGCGGGCGCGGCCAACAGCACCGCCAGAATCAGTGCAAGGGCTCCGATGCCGACGGTCAACGCCGCGTTGCCACCGGTGGACTGCGCGCCGACGTACACGAGCACGCCACCGGCCACCGCGAGCACCACGCCGACCAGCGTGCGCACCCGCAAAGAGTCACCGGCCGAAGCGAATTCCTCGCGCATCGCCTCGACCGGCGGGATCTTCGCCGCCCGCCGGGCCGGGGCGTAGGCGCTGAGCACCGTTACCGCCAGGCCGACGAGCAACCCGACCACGATGGTGCGCGGCAGCACCGCCATCGATCCGGTGGGCAACCCGAGATCGAAGGCGTTGAGCACCGCGGACAAGCCGAACGCCAGGCCGACACCACCGGCCAAACCCAGTGCGCTGCCGACCAATCCGATAACGAACGCCTCCGCGACGACGGACCGGCCGACCTGCTGTCTGCTCGCGCCGACGGCTCGGAGCAGCGCGAGTTCGCGCAGCCGCTGCGCGACGATCATCGAGAAGGTGTTGTAGATGATGAAGGTGCCGACGATCAGCGCGATCGCGCCGAACGCAAGCAGAAAGTAGTTGATGAAGTTGAGCGCGTTCGAGACTTCCTTCTTCAGGTCTTCGCGCACCTGATCACCGTTCTGCACCTTGTAGTTCGGCAGCTCCTTCGCGAGGTCGTCGCGCAGTTGGTCACCCGGTATGCCGGCGACAGCGAGATCGACATAGGCCACGTGCAGCCCGTCGGTGAACAGCTTGCGCGCCTGACTGTCGTCGAACAGCACACCGATGAAACCGCCGGTGTCCGAGGGCACCTCGTAGATGCCGGTGAGGGTCACATCGAGGGGATTGCCCTGCGACGGGATCATCACCTTGGTGTGCTCGCCGAGCTTCAATCCCGCTCGCTCGGCACCGGTGGTGTTCAGCGCGATCTCGCCCGGTTTGGTGGGTGGGGCGCCCTGTACGAACTTGTTCGGTTCGGCGACCGCCTGCTCCGGCGGGAGATACGACTGCCCGAAGGTGGGCGCGCCACCGGTCTGGATGGCCTTCTTCCCGTCGGGTGTCAGCAGCACCACGACGCCGTTCACGCTCGGCGCGGCCGTGCGCACCCCAGGATACTTGCGCAGCTCGTCGACGATATTGTTCGGAATCCCTTGCGCCTGACGCTCTTTGGGGCTTACCCGAACGTCGACGCCCTTCGCCTGACCCGCGAAGATGCCGTCGAACGTGCGCTGCAGCGTATCGGTGAACACGAACGAGCCCGCGATGAACGCGGTGCCGAGCACCACCGACAACAGGGTGAGCGCCAGCCGAACCTTGTGTGCCGCAAGGTTGCGCAGAGCAACCTTGCGCATCGGACTACCCATCAGGCTTGCTCCAGCGCCTTCATCCGATCGAGCACGGTTTCCGAGGTCGGGTCCCGCATCTCGTTGACGATCTTCCCGTCGGCCAGGAACACCACCCGGTCGGCGAACCCGGCGGCGTGCGGCTCGTGCGTGACGATCACCACGGTCTGCCGGAACTCGTCCACCGCGGCCCGCAGGATCGACAGCACCTCCTCGGAGGCCTTGGAGTCCAGGTTGCCGGTCGGCTCGTCGCCGAAGATGATCTCCGGCTTGGCCGCCAGCGCCCGCGCGCAAGCCACCCGCTGCTGCTGCCCGCCGGACAACTCGCTGGGGCGATGGGTGAGCCGGTCGTTGAGGCCGAGCCGTTTCAGCACGGTGTCCAGCCACTCCTGATCCGGTTTGCGGCCGGCGATGTCCAGCGGCAGCGTGATGTTCTCCAGTGCGGTGAGCGTCGGCACCAGGTTGAACGCCTGGAAGACGAAGCCGATCCGGTCCCGTCGCAGCCGCGTCATCTGCTTGTCCGAGAGCCCGGCCAGGTCGGTATCACCGATGCGAACGGTGCCCGTGCTCGCACTGTCCAGTCCGGCCAGGCAGTGCATCAGGGTCGACTTGCCGGACCCGGAGGGGCCCATGATCGCCGTGAATTCCCCCTTCGCGAACTCGGCCGACACCCCGTCCAGGGCTCGGACCTGCGTATCTCCCGACCCGTAGACCTTCACCAGGTCGATAGCGCGGGCCGCGACATCGGTCGGAACCGCCACTTCGGCGGTGTCGGAACCCAAAGCTTGCGAAGTCATGCACACCAGTCTTACCGGGTTCGCCCCCGCGCGCCATCAGGGAATTCCCCGACTCCTCCGGTATCGATGCGCCGCGGCGGTTTACGTGGTAGCGGGTTCGCTGTGCAGTTGGTCGACCATGGCGGCCAGCGACTTGGCCAATCGTCCATGACTGGCGGCGAGCACATCGAGGCCGCTGGCGCCGACGGCGCGGTTCATCGTCTGGTAGGCGAGCAGGCCGCGGCGGGTCGGGAACACCAGCACCCGGCGGCGATCGGTGTCGTCGACTTTGCGGTGCACCAGGTTGTCGGCGATCATCCCGTCGATCAACCGGGTCAGGTTGGCCCCGGTGAGCAGGGTCGCCTCCGCGAGGTGCGACATGGGGTGGCCGACGCCGTCCACCACTGCGGCCAGGACGTGCCAGCGCGCGACGGAGCTCTCGCCGAGGCTGGTCGCGATGGCCCGGTCGAGTTCCTGCGATGCCCTGCGCACAAGCCGGGCCAGCTCCTCCAGCGCGGCGGGGGCGGTGCTATCGTCCACAGCAGTACTATAGCCAACCCCGTATGGTAAATATTCAAATGGAAATATACGGTGGTGATTTCCGTTGTCGCGCTCCGGTTTTCGTCGATCCACGGTAGACATCGCGCTGGTGGTGCCGCTGAGCGGCACGGCGGGCATGTTCGGGCCCTCCTGTGAGGCCTGCGCCGCCTTGGCGATCGGCGACATCAACGCCGCGGGCGGCATCCTCGATCGGCCGGTCCGGCTGCACCCCGTCGACGCGGGCGCGCCGCTGCCCGTGCTCGCCGCGACGATCGACCGGATGGTCGGCACCGGGATGGTCGACGGCGTCGTCGGCTGGCATTTGTCCAACGCGCGCAAGGTGATCACCCCGCACACCGCGGGCCGGGTGCCCTACGTCTACACCACCTTCTACGAGGGCGGCGAGGACTCCGACGGTGTCTACATGGTGGGCGAGACCCCGGAGCAGCAGCTGTTCCCCGCGCTGCGCTGGCTGCGCGCCGAGCACGGCATCCGCCGCTGGTGCGTGGTCGGCAACGATTACGTGTGGCCGCGGGAAACCGCAAGGGCCACCCGGGAATTCGCGCTGACCACCGATATCGAGGTGGTCGGGCAGGCCTTCGTCCCACTCGGCGGCCGCGACTTCCGGCAGGCGCTGGAGCTGGTCCGCCGCTCCCCGGCGCAGGGCGTGCTGCTGTTCATGGTCGGCGCGGACTGTGCCGCGTTCAACCTGGCGTTCGCCGAGGCCGGACTCGACGACGGCAGGCTGCGGCTGAGCATGATGATCGGCGAGGACGTGCTGTACGCGGGCGGCGCCGACAGCACGCGCGGATTATTCACCGCCAGTGGCTATTTCGAGAGCGTCGTGTCGCCGGCCGGGATGGATTTCGGCGCGCGCTACCTGCACGAGTTCGGCGCGGCCGGGCCCGCGCTCAACAACATCGGCGAATCCTGTTACGAGGGACTGCTGCTGTTCGCCTCGCTCGCCGAGTCCGCCCGCAGCCTCGACCTGCGCGCCATCGAACGCAACGCCCCTCGGGTCAGCTACGGCGGCCCGCGCGGCGAGGTGCGGGTCCGCGGCGCGCACACCACCCAGCCGGTCTATCTGGCCGACGCCGACGCGCTCGAATTCAGCGTGCTCGCCGAACTGAACTCCTGAATCTCGTAACACGAACTTCACCTTGCGGTTTCGCTGCGGCGACCTGCCGAAATAATGAGGTCTCCGTGCCCCTCTACTGGTTCCACTGCCGCGCCTGCGGCGGCTTCGATCTCACCTTCACGATGGCCGACGTGCCCGCCGCCGCGCCGTGCCCGGACTGCGCGTCGAGCAGCAAACGACAGTTCGGCGTCGCGGCGCTGATCCGGCCCGGTTCGTCGGCCACCCGGCTGATCGATATGACCGAACGCACCGCGAGCGAACCGTCGGTCGTCGCCGGGCCACCGCCGCGCCGGTCCGTGCCGGTGACGCGTAATCCGCTGCACCGCAAGCTGCCCCGCCCCTGACCCCGAAGGAAGCACCATGCCCGAGTTACTGTTCCCGCTCGACTCCAGCAAGCGGTTCACCGAGCAGAAGGTCGTCGGCCACAACCGGTGGCACCCCGACATCCCCGCCGCGGTGACCGTGAAACCGGGCGACGAGTTCCGCGTGCACGTGCGCGAGTGGTTCGACGGCGCCATCCGCAACGACGACTCCGCCGAGGACGTGCTGAACGCTCCGCTCAGCACGGTGCACTGCCTGTCGGGTCCGTTCGCGATCGAGGGCGCGCAGCCCGGCGACCTGCTCATCGTCGACATTCTGGACATCGGCCCCATCCCGCAGGAGGACGCGGGACCCCTCGCCGGTCAGGGCTGGGGTTACACCGGCATTTTCGCCACCGACAACGGCGGCGGCTTCCTCACCGAACACTTCCCCGACGCCTACAAGGCCATCTGGGATTTCAGCGGTCAGGCCACCACCTCGCGGCACATCCCCGGTGTGAAGTTCACCGGCATGACGCACCCCGGCCTGATGGGTACCGCGCCGTCCGCCGCGCTGCTGTCGAAATGGAACGCCCGGGAGGAGGCGCTGATCGCGACCGACCCGCACCGGGTGCCGCCGCTGGCGCTGCCGCCCGAACCACGCGACGCCGTCCTCGGCACGCTCACTGGCGCCGAATTCGATCGGGTCGCCGCGGATGCCGCGCGCACCGCGCCGCCGCGGGAGAACGGCGGCAACCAGGACATCAAGAACTTCACCCGCGGCAGCAGGGTGTTCTACCCGGTGTTCGTCGACGGTGCGCATCTCTCGGTGGGCGACCTGCACTTCTCCCAGGGCGACGGCGAGATCACCTTCTGCGGCGCCATCGAGATGGGCGGATTCATCGACCTGCGGGTCGATCTCATCAAGAACGGCATGGAACTCTACGGCGTCAGCGAGAACGCCATCTTCGTTCCGGGTAACTCCGGACCCAATTATTCTGAGTACCTTGCTTTCTCGGGCACCTCGGTGACCCTCGACGGCGAACAGCGCTATCTCGACTCGCAGCTGTCGTTCGAACGGGCCTGCCTGCACGCCATCGACTACCTCACCAAGTTCGGCTACTCCCCGGAGCAGGCTTACTTATTACTCGGCGCCGCGCCCATCGAGGGCCGGTTCTCCGGTGTGGTCGATATCCCGAATTCCTGTGCCACCGTGTACATTCCGACCGCGATTTTCGACTTCCCCGTGCTCCCGACCGCAGCCGGTCCGACTCGGATCGACCCGGGCCCCGGCGCGCCGCGCGCCACCCGCTGACCAACCACGCCGTGCCGGTTGTGCGCGCCGGCCACAACCGGCCCGCTGTGCGATTGCTGAATCATTGCGGGTGACCGCACACAGAACTGCGGCAAACCGTGCGGTCGGCGTTCGTACGCAGGCGAATTAGTGGTCATCCGTCAAGTTACCGAATATCGCCCTGGCCCGAAGCCACGGTGGTTCAATCGAGAGGCGTGTGCTCTGAAGTAGCTATTGGTAGCGAAAGGAGTTCCATGGGCCCTACTGTCGCCGAACGGATTCGCCTGCGCGTCGATAGCTTTCAGTCGGGCAGACTCGCCGGGCACTGGGGCGGGCGGCACATTCTGCACGGCGGTGTCCCCGACCACGGCGATGTCGTGCTCACCAGCAACGACTATCTGGCGCTGTGGGCCGATCCGCGGATCACCCACGCGCTCGAGACCGCGCTACGCGCCCCGACCTCCGGAAGACTCGCCGCGAGCGCGTTCCTGCGCGACGACCATCCGCAGGTGCTGCTGGAACGTGCGCTCGCCGATCATCTACGGTCGCCCGCCGGAATACTCTGCCAATCCGGCTGGAATGCGACCGTCGGGTTGCTCCAATCGATCGCGGACGCCGAAACTCCGGTCTACATCGACCAATTCGCGCACATGTCGTTCTGGCACGGCGCGCGGGCGGCGGGGGCGCCGATCTATTCGTTCCGGCACAACTTTCCCGGTCACCTACGCGAACAGATTCGCGCGCACGGGCCGGGCATCATCGCGGTGGACGCCATCTACGGCAACACCGGCAGCCGGTGCCCGCTGACCCACATGTGCGATATCGCCGACGAAACCGACAGTGTGCTCGTCGTCGACGAATCGCACGCGCTGGGCACCGACGGTCCCGCCGGGGCGGGGATGGTGGCGGCGCTCGGCCTCACCGATCGGGTGCCGTACCGAATCGCCAGCCTGGCCAAGGCCTTCGGCGGCCGAGCCGGGTTCGTCGGCGCGAACAGCATCGATTTCGTGGACTACTTCAAGCTGGAGTCGCATCCGGCGGTCTTCTCCTCGACCATGCTGCCGTACGAGATCGCCGGACTGGCCGCGACACTCGAGATGATCCGGACCGACAACTGGCGGCGCCAGCGACTACGCGAGCTGTCGACCATGGTGCGGCGGGCGCTGACCACGCTCGAATTCGACCTGGCAGGCTCGGCCAGCCACATCGTCGCGCTCCAGGCCGGACCGGACCTGCGGGCCGCCGCCATCCGGGACTTCCTGGAGATCCGCGGCATTTTCGGCACCCTGCTGTGCCCGCCCACCACCGCACGCAATCACACGCTGATCCGCTTCTGCTTGCATGCCGGTCTCACCGACCAGGCCGTCGACCGGATCATCGACGCGTGCACCGAAGTTCGCACCCGGTTCGGCGCGATGCCACCGGTCGAGCCGTTTCCCAAGCCGAGCGCACCACCACCCAGACACGCGCAGACATCGGCCACCGCCGGTTGAGCGACCGCCGTGCGCGGGGACCGAGAAGTCCCCGCGCACGGTGTCACACCGCTAGCCGGTGGCGAGCACAGTGCCCGCGCCGACTGTGCGGCCACCCTCCCGGATGGCGAAGCCCAGACCCGGCTCCAACGGCACCGGGCGGCCCAGTTCGACGGTCACCTCGACCGTCTCCCCCGGCATCGCCACCCGGATGTCGCCGGGCAGCGTCACGTCGCCGACCACGTCGCCGGTGCGGATGTAGAACTGCGGGCGGTAGCCGGTGGTGATCGGCGTACGCCTGCCGCCCTCCGCCGCGCCGAGCAGGTAGACACGCGCGGTGAACACGCTGTGCACGGCGACGCTGCCGGGTTCGACGACGACCTGGCCGCGGCGGACCTGATCGCGTTGCACGCCGCGCAGCAGCAGCGCGACATTGTCGCCCGCCTCCGCGACATCCATGGTGCGGCCGAAGGTTTCGACGCCGGTGACGACCGAGGTGAGCTCGTCACCGAGGCCGAGCACGGCCACCCGATCGCCGAGCCGGACCCGGCCGCGTTCCACCGCACCGGTGACCACGGTGCCGCGGCCGGTGATGGTGAGGACGTTCTCCACCGGCAGCAGGAACGGCGCGTCGGTGTACCGGACCGGGGTCGGCACGTGCGTGTCGACGGCGTCCAGCAGCTCCAGCAGCGCGGCCGTCCACCGCTCGTCGCCGTCCAGCGCACGCAGGCCCGAAACCCGGACGACCGGCAGGTCGGCGCCGGGATAGCCCTGCGCGGTGAGCAGTTCACGCACCTCCAGCTCGATCAGGTCGAGCAGCTCCGGGTCACCCGCGTCGGCCTTGTTCAGGGCAACGACGATGTGCTCGACGCCGACCTGACGGGCCAGCAGCACGTGCTCGGCGGTCTGCGGCATCACCCCGTCCTGCGCCGAAACCACCAGGATGGCGCCGTCCAGCTGGGACGCCCCGGTGATCATGTTCTTCACGAAATCGGCGTGTCCCGGCATGTCGATGTGCGCGTAATGCCTGGTCGCCGTCTCGTATTCGACGTGCGCGATATTGATGGTGATGCCACGCTGCGCCTCTTCCGGCGCCCGGTCGATCCGGTCGAACGGCACGAAGCTGCCGCCGCCCCGCTCCGCGAGCACCTTGGTGATCGCCGCGGTGAGCGTGGTCTTGCCGTGGTCGACGTGGCCCATCGTGCCGATGTTGAGGTGCGGCTTGGTGCGAACATAGGTCTTCTTGGACATGGTTTTTCCTGGCTTGCCTGGCGGGCACGAGCGAATGTGCCCGACGATGTCGAGCGGGACCTCAGCGACGGGGCGACCTTCCCCGTCCGAGGTCCCGGGACATCCCGGGGAAGGTCAGCTTCGGGCTCCGTCGAGCTGCGCGGCAGATGCTGCCGAGGCGGCCAGGACAGCAGCCATCGCGCCCGCGACTGCGGACGATGCGACGATGGCGTAGCTGAACATGCTGGGAATGGTAAGCGTCGAGACCCGCTGAGCGCGACGCATTTTCCGGGTGCCGGGAGCCGCGCAATCGGCCACCGCCGTGCGAAGGCTCGCCGTGCACACGAGCGTCACCGCCCGGCGGCTGTCTGGGTGTTTACCGGACGCCGACGGATGTCATGAGCCGGTGGACCGCTGGCTGACCCATTCGAAGGCTTCGGCTTTTGATCGTGCGCCTTCGGCGGTGCGGGAGCGGTTCGGTTCGCCGAGGTCGGCGCGGAGGTTTTCGGAGAGGTCGACCAGGGTGGCGAGGGTGGTGGGGGTGAACCAGGTGGGGCGGGTGGCGAAGAGGATGTCTTCGGTGGCGGTGTTGCCGCTGGCGCCGGGGGCGAAGGGGCAGCCGCCTAGGCCGCCGAGCGCACCGTCGACCATTGTGGCGCCGGCCGTGATGGCGGCCAGGGTGTTGGCTACGCCCATGCCCCAGGTGTCGTGGCCGTGGAAGACGATGCGGCGCTGGGGGGTTCGCGTGTGGACGGCGGAGACCAGTGCGGCGACCTCGCCGGGATGGGCTTGGCCGAGGGTATCGGCGAGGACGATGTCGTCGGCGCCCGCGGTGCGCGGGTCGTTGGCGATGGCGATGACCCGCTCCGGATCGACCGGGCCGTCGAACGGGCAGGTGAAGCTGGTGGCCAGGCACAGCTGGATCGAGCCGCCCACGGATGTGGCGAGCCGGACCGCGTCGGGCATGGCGGCGACGCTGTCCTCGGTGCTACGGCCGATATTGGCCTTGTTGTGCGCGTCCGAGACGGAGAAGCAGTACTGGAAATTGCGCACCCCCGCCGCGGCCGCCTTCTCGACGTGCCGCGGCGTGGCCACCCACACCCAACAGTGTTGCAGCTCTTCGGGGCTCAGCGCGGCGATGAGCTCCATGGTGTTGGCCATCGGCGGCACCAGGTCGGGCCGGGCCATCGAGCCGATCTCCAGCGCGGGCACGCCGAGCCCGAGCAGCCGCCGGACGAGGTCGGCCTTCTGCTCGACCGGCAACACCTTTCCGGTGAGCTGCAAGCCGTCGCGCAGGGTGACGTCGCGCAGGATCGCCGAGCTCACCGCTCGTCCCGCTCCTGCCGCGGCGCGCACATCACGCCGCCCCACGGCTTTTCGTGCACACCCGCGGGGTTCGGATGCACGGTCGGCCGGGTGAATCCCGGCGAACGGATGTCGCGTGGGCCGCGTCGCGGTGGTCGCCTGCGGTCTTCCCTCATTTCGCCTCCAAGGCGTCGATCTCGCTGTCGCTCATGCCGAGTAGCCCGGACAACACCTCGTGCGTGTGCTCCCCCAGATCGGGTCCGACGTTACGGATGGGCAGGGACTGTTCGCCGATCACCGGGACGATGCCGGGGAAGCCGACCGACTTCGGTTCCGCCGCACCGACATCCACCGAGAACTGCTGAATCATGTTGCGCGCCTTGTACTGTTCGTCGGCGACGATGTCGGCCGCGGTGTAGATGGGGCCGCAGGGGATGCCCGCGGCCTCCAGGATCTTCAGTGCCTCGGCGCGCGTGTGCCTGCTGGTCCACTCGGTGATCGCGGCATCGAGGCGGTCGTGGTTGCGCCAGCGGCCCGCGTTGTCGTGTAGGTCGGGGTCGGCGGCCAGGTCGGGGCGGTCGATCACCTGCATGTAGCGCTGGAAGATGGCGTCACCGTTGCCGCCGATGATAATGCTGACGCCGTCGCTGCACGGGTACGCGTTGCTCGGGGCAATGCCCTCGACCAGACCGCCGGTGCGTTCGCGTTTGATGCCGTAGGCAAGGTAGTCGGGCACGAGGGATTCCATCACCGACAGGATCGTCTCGTTGAGGGCGACGTCGATGACCCGCTCGCGCAACGGAATCGGCGTCTCGTCCGGCTTGCGCTCGCGCTGGAACAGCGCCATCACGGTGCCGAAGGCGGCATAGACGCCCGCGATCGAGTCACCGATCGAGACGCCCGTGCGCACCGGCGGCCGGTCCGGTTCGCCCATCAGTTCGCGCAGGCCGCCGACCGCCTCGGCGACGGCGGCGAAGCCCGGCCGGGACGCGTGCGGCCCGGTCTGCCCGTAGCCGGAGATCCTGGTGATTACCAGATCGGGGTTCGCCGCGTTGAGCACCTCCGGGCCGAGCCCCCACTTCTCCAGCATCCCGGGCCGGAAGTTCTCCAGCAGTACATCGCACCGGCGGACCAGGTCGAGCGCGACGGCGCGGCCCGCTTCGCTGCGTAGGTCCAGCGTGATCGACTTCTTGTTCCGGTTGACGGTGCGGTAGAGCATGGAGGTGTCGCCGCCGTAGAGCCGCCAGTTGCGCAGCTCGTCTCCCGCCTTCGGCCGCTCCACCTTGATGACCTCGGCGCCGAAGTCGCCGAGGATGCGCCCGGCGGTCGGCGCGGCAATGTAATTGCCCAGCTCCAGGACGCGAACACCGTCCAACGGCCGAATACTCATCGCACCAGTGTCTCAGGGGCCCGAGCGGCAGCGCACGACGACACCTCGCTGGGACCCATCTACCCCACGTGCTCGCGCAGGTAAGCCAGATCCTCGGCGACCCCGTCGGCGGGAGTTTCCAGGATGACCGGGGCGTCGGCGGTCTTGCAGACCTCGGCGAGTAGCTGGGGGTCGATGGTGCCGTCGGCGAAGTTTGCGTGCCGGTCGGCGCCGGAGTTGAACTCGTCGCGCGAGGAGTTCAGGTGCACCAGGTCGATGCGGCCGGTGATCGCCTTGATGCGGTCGACGACGCCGATCAGTTCCTCGCCGCCCGCCCAGGCGTGGCAGGTGTCGAGGCAGAAGCCCGCGCCGAAATCGCCGACGGCGTCCCACAATCGGGCGATCGAATCGAAATGCCGGGCCATCGCGTGGTTGCCGCCCGCGGTGTTCTCGATGAGGATCGGCACCGCGAAGCCACCCTTGTCCTGCTGGCGTTCGAACAGTTTGCGCCAGTTGTCGACGCCGGTCGCCAGCTCGGCGTCCGAGCGCACGTGCCCGCCGTGCACGACCAGACCGATCGCGCCGAGGTCGGCGGCGGCCTTGGCCTGCTGGGCGACCGCGTTGCGGGAGGGCATGCGCAGGCGATTGTTCAGGCTCGCCACATTGATCTGATAGGACGAGTGCACCACCACGTCGATCGGGCTGGCCACGATCTCCTCGGTCCGCGGGTGCGGGGTGGGTTTGTCCCAGCTCTGCGGGTCGACGACGAACATCTGGATGACGTCGGCGCCGAGTTTCTCGCCGAAGCCGATCGGATCGCCGTCGAGCCGGACATGTGCGCCAATCTGCATGAGGGCCAGCTTAACGACCACCACCGACAGCGAGCCGCGCACGGCGAACCGCGATTTGTTGCATCGCGGGAGTCCGGCGAGATACATCGGTAGTATCCGCGCGCTCGACCCGACAACGGGGGTGAATACCGTGTTGCAGACCGACGATGTCGTCGCCGGCCAGGTTCTCGATGGTGTCCTCGACCGGCCTTGCCCCGCTTTCGCTGGCGGGCCGCCGGTCCGGTGACAACTGCTATGGTTTCGATGTTTTCCGTGGTCCGGCCCGTGCCTGATCGCGCGTTCTTATGCTGTACGCCTGTTCGTCGGTGGGTCCCGGCGGGCGGCGGGAAGTGGAGCAGACATGCTGGCCAGCGGTGACGTTTTCGCCGGTTATGTCATCGAGCGGCAACTGGGTCGCGGTGGCATGGGTTCGGTCTACCTGGCGAAACACCCTCGGCTGCCGCGCCTGACCGCGTTGAAGCTGTTGAACAGGGAGATGTTCTTCGACAAGGAGGTGCGGGCGCGGTTCGAACGGGAGGCGGATCTGGTCGCCCAGCTCGACCACCCGAATATTGTCACGGTCTACGACCGCGGGCTCGAGGCCGAGCAGCTGTGGATCTCCATGCAGTTCATCGACGGCATCGACGCCGCATCGGTGCAACCGCAGGCGCTGCCGCCGGAGCGCGCCGTGCAGATCGTCAAGGAAACCGCGGACGCCCTCGACTACGCGCACGGCATCGGTGTGCTGCACCGCGACGTGAAGCCGGCGAACATCCTGCTGGCGCGCGGCGGTGGTGGCCGCGGCGAGCGGGTGTACCTCACCGACTTCGGTATCGCCCGCTTCCGGGACGACACCGGCCATCTCACGCAGACCGGAACCTTCACCGCCACACTGGCTTACGCCTCGCCCGAGCAGCTCACTGGTTCGTCGCTGGACCATCGGTCGGATCAGTATTCGCTGGCGTGCTCGCTGTTCTGGTTGCTCACCGGGACCGGCCCGTTCTCCGCGACCAACCCCGCGGCGGTCATCCAGGGTCATCTGCAGGGTGCGCCGCCGGCCTTGAGCAGCCACCGCCAGGGCCTGCCCTACGCGCTGGACAGCGTGCTGGCCAGAGCGATGGCCAAGCGTCCGGAGGACAGGTACCCCACCTGCGCCGACTTCGCCGCCGCCGCCCGGCACGCCCTGACCAATCCCAGCGTGCCCTCGATGCCGGTGGCCGGCGGGCCGCGGCCGTTCACCGCGCCACCGACGGCGGTGGCCGGACCACGGCCCACCACCGGGCCGAGGCCGACCACCGGACCGCGCCCCACCACGGGACCGCCCACCCCGACCACCGGCGCGCCCTACCCGGCGCAGTACGGCCAGCCGACCAGCGGGCCGAATCACCTTGCGGGATCACCGTTCACGCCGCCACCGGCCACGCTGGCCGCGCCGCAGTACGGCAACGGCCAGGCACCGCAGCCGACCGCCCCGTACGCGGGGCAGCAGTTCGGCAACAACTACGGCCCGCCGCCCATGTCTCCGGTCGGTGTCGGCGGACGGCCGCCGAAGAAGTCCAACGTCGGCGTCATCATCGGCATCTGTGTCGGAGTCGTGGTGCTGCTCGTGCTGACGCTGGCCATCATCGGCGCGGTCAGCGATTCGACCGCCTCCGGCGGCGATACGACACCGAGTTCGGTCGCGTCCGGCGTGAACGGGCCCGGCACCACGGTGCCCGCGACCGTGGACTCGATCAGTGCCGAGTTCCCGCGTATGGTGCCCGCCACCAAGACGGAGCAGGTCGGCTACAACGGCGCAAAATGCTGGGAGACCGACGCCACGTACACGCCGTCGCCGAGCGAGGGCGACCCGGAGTTCGGTGACTGGGCCTGGCAGTGGCGCTGCTACGGCGGCGGCGACAGCTCCGACCCGCTCTATCGCATCTACGTCTACAAGTCCGCCGCCGACGTGCAGGCGGTGCTGAACACGCTGCCCGCCAACACCAAGTCCACCGACACCAACGGCGGAAAGTCCTACACCAACTACAAATACGACACGGGCGGCCCGAAGATCGTCACCGCCTTCACCGGCGATCCGGACCGCGCCCAGTACCTGATGTTCACCGACGGCTCCGGCTCTATCGATCAGACCCTGCGCTGGTGGCGCTCGGCGCCGCTGAACTGATCCATGCTGCAACCCGGAGAGATATTCGCCGGGTACACCATCGAACGGCTGCTCGGTCGCGGCGGCATGGGCTCGGTGTACCTGGCGCGGCACCCCCGCCTGCCACGGTTGACGGCGATGAAGCTGTTGAACCCGGAAGTGTTCCACGACAAGGAGATCCGTACTCGGTTCGAGCGGGAGGCCGACCTGGTCGCCCGGCTGGATCACCCGAACATCGTGACCGTGTTCGACCGCGGCGTCGAGGACGAGCGGCTGTGGATCTCGATGCAGTACATCGACGGCACCGACGCCGCCGGGGTGGACGCGCGGTCGTTGCCGCCGGAGCGCGCGTTGCAGATCATCGGCGAGACCGCCAAGGCGCTCGACTTCGCGCACCGTCGTGGCGTGCTGCACCGAGATGTGAAGCCCGCCAACATCTTGCTCGAACGCACTGCCGGCGCGGGCGAACGAGTGTTCCTGACCGATTTCGGGATCGCGCGCTTCCGCGATGACACCGGGCGGCTCACGCAGACCGGAACCTTCACCGCCACTTTGGCGTATGCGTCACCGGAGCAGCTGTCGGGCGCGCTGCTCGATCACCGCTCCGACCAATACTCGCTGGCCTGCACGCTGTTTCGGCTACTAACCGGCACGGTGCCGTTCGACGCCACCAACCCGGTCGCGGTGATTCAGGGCCATTTGCAGGTGCCGCCACCGCCGGTCAGCCGATTGCGGCCGGGGCTGCCGCTGGCACTGGATGCGGTGCTGGCCAAGGCGATGGCGAAGCGGCCCGACGGACGATTCGATTCCTGCGCCGAATTCGCCGGTGCCGCTTGGCGTGCGCTCACTGCGACGCAAGAGTTCGGCTCGCCCTCGGCACAGCAGCAATTTGCGCCGTCCTCGGCACAGCAACAGTTCACGCCATCCCCGGCACAGCAGCTCACGCCATCCTCGACACCGAACCAGTTCTCGCCCTCCGCCCTACCGCACAAGTTCGCACCGTCCTCCGCGCCGAGCCAGTTCGCGCCACCGCACCCGCTGAATCAGCAACGCGCCATGGGGCAGAACGGGCACGACGCCGGTCCCGCTGGGCGCAGCCCAGTCCCCGTGCGACGCCCGAAGTCCAACGCCAAACTCGGCGGCGGCATCGGCGTTCTTCTGGTGCTCGGCCTCATCGCCTCGCTCATCATGTCCTCCCGCGGCGAATCAGGTTCGGCGGGACCGACGGTCACCACGACCACGACCACGCCACGTGCCACAGCTGTCGCCGACACCACAGAGCCGCCGACCTCGGCACCACCCGCGACGACCGCCGACCCCGCTCAGGTGGGCGCAAACGCGGCGGCGCTCAGCGCCGAGTTCCCGGCGATGCTGCCGAAAACCACTGCCCAGCAGCTGGTTCAGTCCGGTTCGGGCTACAACAAGGCGGGCTGCTTCTCCTATGACCCGGCCTCGGCGCCGACCATCGACGAGGAGGATCCCGCCTTCGGCGCCTGGCTGGTGATGTGGCGCTGCTTCGGCGGCACCGAGAACAAAGCGGCCTTCTCCTTCTACCTCTACAACTCCCCCACCGACGTCCGCGCCGCGCTGGATGCCCTACCCGCCAACGACCGGACCGCGGCCACCAATCACGGCCACACCTACACCAATTACACGTTGCACAACAGCAGTACCCGGCGCCCGCGGATGATCACCGAGTTCACCGCCGACCCGCAACGCGCCACGATCCTGATGTACAGCGCGGGCTTCATCGCCACCGAGTCCGAGCTGATGCAGTGGTGGACCGACGCCCCACTGAACTGAGCGAGAGCCGACCACCGCCGCGACCGGAAGACCCAGGGGTTCAACCGAATGCGTGATGCACGAATTCGTGGGTCGGATGGAAGCCGATGGACTGGTAGATCTTGCTGGATGTGCGGTTGGCGGTGTCGGCGAACAGGCACACGTTCAAGTTGTCGGCGCGCAAGACTTGCGCGATGTGCGCGGTGACGGCGCTGGCATAGCCGTGCCCGCGCTCCTGCGGCGGTGTGTACACGAGGCCGACGCGGGACCAGCCGTGCACGGGAAGGTGATGGGCGGCAAAGCTTGTCGGGCGGCCGTCGCGCTCCCAGAACCACATCAGTCCGGCCGCGACCCGGTTGCGGATGGTCGCCTTGTCCGGTCCGGCCGGCGAGATCCCTGCTTCGGCCCGCATGGCCTCGGCCCATTCGAGACACAGCTCGACCTCGGATTCGGTTGCCCGGCGCGGACTCCCGGGCACATCGGGGATACGCAGCGCACCGAGCCGGTACAGCCTGGTGGTGTAGGACGGCTGGACGCCGACGCCGAGGCGGTCGCTCCACCGCTTGGCGAAACTATCGGCGTCGGCGGCAAGCCCTTCCACCCCGGCGCTTTCCGGTGTCACCTCGGCCAGCGCGTCCGCCACCGCGCTCGCACCGCCCTCGGGCAGCTCGCCCAGGTACATGTCCCGGTCCGCGACCCGCATGGCGACACCGGCCACGGACGCGCCGTCGCCGTACAGCGCCAGAAATCGCGAGCCACCGTCGGCGGCCTGCAGACCGGCCACGTGGTTGGCGATGCTGGTGCTGATCACGGTGTGCCGCAGCGGATCACGGAGCAGGAACGACTCGGTGCGCGAGCGGAACTCGGCCGCGTCCGTGCTGATCTCGATCCTCATGATCACCACGGTAGGCGGCGGATGCGTTGCGCGCCCGCGTGTCTCGCCCGGCCTGCCACGATGACCGATCAGTGGTCGAGTCGGCGCACGGCTCAGTTGGGTTCGGCGTCAATCCGTTTCGTTGCCGCCATGGCCACCTGTGCGAAGTTTGAGCAGGACCAACCCTGCGGTGCACGCGAGAATCAGTCCGGCGACGGTGATTTCGACGTGTAGGCCTGCGATGCCGAGGACAGCCCCGACGATGCCGCCAATGAAGATCAGCCAGGCGAGTGTCCGCGAAAGAATCGTGGACAGCGAGCGCGCTGACCCGTTCGACACGAGATGCTGCGAAGAAGCCGACACCGCATCCTTGGCGGCTGCGGACGACTCCTGCTGCGACGCTGTCGAGTAAGCTCCCATCATCCACTCCTCGATGACGCCGATCAGAGAACCAATGCCGCGTTCATCACACAACGCTTCTCTCATCTGGGTACAGGCGTCTCACGCGTAACTTTGCTCACACGCTACGACCATGCCGGGCCATATGACAGCGACACGTGCCCACGACACGCCGAAGAGACCAATTCGATATCTGAGTTACCGGCATTTAAAATGGGCGTGTCCGACGCACCGGCGGCGACCGCTTCGCCTGGCCCGGTGGACCGCGCTCGAGTAAGGTGATGCCCACTCGAACCGCAGCAGGAGTTGTCACCGATGGAGAGCACCAGGACCAAGATCGCAGGTCCGGCGATCGCCGCAGGCGCGATCTCCGTCGGGCTAGTCCTCATCGGCGCCTGCGGAATCGGCAAGCAGGACACCTACGTCGCACCCCCACCGTTGCAGTCGGACCCGAATGTCGCGCCCGTGGTGCACTCGGGAACCAGCGTGACGGTGCCGAAGGTGTCGATTCCGCCGTCGCCGACCTGGCGCATCGCCCCATATCAGGCGCCCCAGGCAACACCGTTCACCGGATTCGCCACCACGACGTCCGGCGAGCCGGCCCCGGAAGAGTCGCACGGGATTCCACCGCACGAGTCCCCGTCCGAGGACACCCGCCCGCCTGCCACCACCACCGAGGCGCCCACGACGACCGAGGCGCCGACGACCAGGCCGACCACCACCCGGCCGACCAGGCCGCGGCCGACGACAACGACTCCGGACGAGCCGACCACCCGCCCGTCCGAAAGCCCGTCCGGCGGTTTGAACACCGACCACGAGTGACCCGCGGTGGTGCGCGAAGCACGCACCACCGCAAGGATTTACAGCTCGGGCAGCTCGTGCTCGCCGACCCGCGCGCTGAGCACCCGCAGATGCTCCAGCCCGCCGCCCAGGGTCCGTTCGATCGCGGTCAACCTGGCCACGTAGTGACTAACCGGGTACTCGGCGGTGACGCCGATCCCGCCGTGCAGCTGGATCGCTTCCTGACCGATGTGCCGCGCCGAGCGACCGACCTGGAGCCGGGCCCGCGAGGCGACCTGGTCGTCGATCGCACCGTCAGCCGCGGCCGCGGTGGCGTAGAGGCTCATGCTGCGCGCAAGTTCCAGGGACACATACATGTCCGCCGCTCGATGCGTCAGTGCTTGGAACTTCGACAGGGTGACCCCGAACTGCTTGCGCTGCTTCAGGTAATCGGTCGTCAAGCGCAGCGCCTCCTCCATCGCACCGATGGACTCCGCGCACAGGCTCGCCTGCGCTTGGCCCTGTGCGGCCCGAATCGCCTCGGCCGCATCGACTTCGCCGCCGAGCGGTTCGGCCGCGGCCTGATCGAACTCGACCTGCGCGCCGCGCTGCCCGTCCACCGTGCGGTAGGCCTTGCGGCTGACGCCCTCGGCATCGGCGGCGACCAGGAACAACCCGGTCCCGCCGCCCGGCAGCTGTGCGCTGACCACCAGCTCGTCGGCGCAGTCGCCGTGCGTCACCGGGTTCTTGATGCCGGTCAGCGCGTACGAATCACCCTGCGGCACAGCGGTAGTGGCCAGCTCGGTGGCCGGCCAGCGCACACCGGGTTCGGCGTGCGCGAAGGCGAGCAGCTTGCTGCCCGAGGCCACCTCGGGCAGCACGCGCTGCCGCTGTTCGGTGCTGCCCGCGAGGGTGATCAGCGCGCCGGGGATCAGCACCGCATCGAGGATCGGCTCCGGCGCCAGCCTGCGCCCCACCTCCTCGAGCACCACCATGGTCTCCACCGGGCCCGCGCCGACGCCGCCGTCGTCCTCGCTGAAAGTCAGTCCGAGCACGCCGAGTTCGGCGAGCTGCTGCCACACCTCACGGCTCCAGCCGAGTTCGGTGTCGGTCACCTTCAGCCTGGTCTCCGGGTCGTAGTTGCGAGCGAGCAGCTCACGCACCGTGTCCCGCAGCATTTCCTGTTCATCGGTGAGATCGAAATCCATGGCGGCGCCTCACAATCCGAGGATCGTGGAGGCGATGATGGTGCGCTGCACCTCGCTGGAGCCTCCGTAGATGGTTGTCTTGCGGTAGTTCAGGTAACTGGGACCGCTGCGCTGCGCCCAACCGGGCGAAGCGATGTCGTCGGCGCCGACCGGCACCGCGTCCGGGCCCGCGATATCGAGGAGCAGCTCGGTGGCGGCCTGCTGCAGCTCCGAGCCGCGCAGCTTCAGCACCGAAGACGCCGGATTCGGCTTGCCGTCCGAGGAGTTCGAGACCACGCGCAGCTGGGTGAGTTCCAGCGCGAGCAGCTCGTTCTCCAGTTCGGCGAGCCGCGCCGCGAACAGCGGATCCTCGAGCAGGGTTCCGCTGCCCGACCTGGTCTGCGCGGCATACTCTTTCGCCACGCCGATCTTCACCTTGGTGCGACCGACGCCGGTGATGCCGGTGCGCTCGTTGCCGAGCAGGAACTTGGCGTAGGTCCAGCCCATGTTCTCCTCGCCGACCAGCTGATCGGCGGGCACCCGGACGTTCTCGAAGAAGACCTCGTTCACCTCGTAGCCGCCGTCGATCAGCTTGATCGGGCGGATGGTGACACCGGGCGACTTCACGTCGAACAGCAGGAACGAAATACCCGCCTGCTTCTTCGGGGCGCTCGGATCGGTGCGCACCAGGCAGAAGATCCAGTCCGCGTACTGCGCGAGGGTGGTCCAGATCTTCTGGCCGTTGACGATGTAGGAGTCGCCGTCGCGCACCGCGGTGGTGCGCAGCGAGGCCAGGTCCGACCCGGCGTCGGGCTCGGAAAAGCCCTGGCACCACCAGATGTCGAGCGCGGCGGTGGGCGGCAGGAAGCGCTGCTTGAGCTCCGGCGAGCCGAAGTGCGCGATCACCGGGCCGACCATCTGGGCGTTGAACGTCAGCGGATCGGGCACCGAGGCGAGCTGCATCTCGTCCTGCCAGAGGTGGCGCTGCATCGGGGTCCAGTCCTTGCCACCCCACTCGACGGGCCAGTTCGGCACCGCGAGGCCGTGGTCGTTGAGGGCCTTGTGCGAGCGGACGATGTCGTCGCGGGACAGCTCCCGGCCGTATTTGAAGCGCTCGCGGATGTCGGCGGGGATCTCGGTCCGATAGATGTTTCGCAGTTCGTCGCGGAAGGCGACTTCATCGGGGGACAGGCTTATTTTCATACGCAGCTCCGTCTGTGTCTCGTACGTCCGAGTCCAACCTACCCTCCGGTAATCCTCCACTGTCGACTGGATCACACAGGTAGGACACGCTCGGCGGGCGTCAACCAGGGGTGGACACCGGCGCTACCTGGGCGGCACCTCGGACGAACTGGTACGTTGCTGGACGTGGGTTGGGGACCCCGAGACTTTGCGTATCGAGGAGTTCGAGTGAACGGCAGGACCATCGCACGAGCCAGTACGGCCGTGGCAGCGCTCGGCATCGGCGCGGCACTGACCCTGGGTGGCCCGGCCACCGCCGATCCCGAACCGTCACCGGTGGACGCCGCACTCACCCACCTCACCGAGATCGCGGGCCCGGACCCGACCGTGCAGGCGGGTGTCGGCGCGCTGACGCAGTACACCAAGGTCGCCGACGTCGCCGGATTGCGCCACGTGACGAGCGCCTTCACCCCGTTCGCCTACGCCGCACCCACTTTCGGCTGTGGCAGCGTCGGCCCGGTCACCACGATCATCGCGGCCGCGACCACCGACGGCGCCGGTAGCAGCCAGGACCTCAATATCGCGCCGGGCACGCTGCGGTTCAGCGCGACGCCCGCGCACACCGGCGCGCCGCTCGCCTCCGGCCTCGTCGTGGCCTGGGTGAACATCAACAACGGCGCCAGCGGCATCGATTCGCTCGACGATCTCACCGAATACGGCCTGCCGTCGCTGTCCAAGACGGTGCACAGCGGGCCCGGCACGGTAATTGCCTCGATGTGGGGCATCATCAACTATCCGTTCGCGAACTGCGTGATGACGCCGACCGTCGGCACCTTCATGGTGCCGGACCAGCCGGTGAACCACCCGAGCAATCCGTCGAACACGACCGGTCCCGGACTGACCGCGCCTGGCCCCAACGGGACCGAGATCGGCCCGGCGCCGGCCCCCGCACCGTCCGCCGCGCCGAGGCCCGCGCCCGCTCCGGCCCCTGCCGCTCCCCCGGCGCCCGAGGCTGCTCCGGCACCCGCCCCCGCTCCCCCTGCGGTACCCACCACCCCCGGCGCGCCCGCGGGTGCCGCGGTGCACGGCGAGTTCACCAAGCCTGCCAGCTGACTCGGCGGCACCGCCACGACGGACGGTGCCGCACAGCCTGGTTCAGCGCACCTTCGCGAAGAACGCGCGGATATCGGCCACATGCAGCTCGGGCAGTTCCATCGCCACGAAGTGATTGCCGGTATTGCCCTCCGGCCAGTGCACGATGTCGTTGTCGCGCTGGGCAAGTCGCAGCATCAGCGCTGATCCGCCACCGTAAACGCCGGTCGGCACCCGCTTCTGCCCCTTCGGCCAGGCAAATCCGTTGTCCCCGAGGCCGTTGTACATGGGCCAGGACGAGGTAGCCGCGGTATTGGTGAACCAGTACAGACTGACCGTGGTCAGCAAATGGTCGCGGTCGATGACATCCTCGGCCTGATCGGCGAGCGGGGCGAATTCGTTGAACTTGTGCATGAGCCAGCCCAGCAGGCCGACCGGTGAGTCGGTCCACGCGTGCGCGAAGGTCTGCGGGGCGGCGCGCAGCAACTCGTGGTGGTTCACGCCGGTCATCCACTGCTGCATGAGATCCCATTCGGCGCGCTCGTCCGGGGTCATCGTCGGTACGTCGGCCGCGCTCGGCATGCCGATGCCACCATCGATGTGCACGCCGATCACTCGGTCCGGCGCGGCGATCGCCATTTCCGGCACGACGTAGGCGCCGAGATCGCCGCCCTGGGCACCGAATCGCTGGTAGCCGAGCCGCTGCATCAGTACCAGCCACATCTCGGCCACCCGCTGCGGCGTCATCCCCACCTCGCGCGGCGCTGCCGAGAACGCGAAGCCGGGCACCGACGGCACCACCACGTGGAAGGCCTGCGCCGGGTCGAGTCCGTGCTTGCGCGGGTCGGCGAGCAGGCCGATGGTTTTGCTGAACTCGGCGAAGGTGTTCGGCCAGCCGTGCGTCAGGATCAGCGGCACCGCGTCCGGCTCGGGCGAGCGGACGTGCACGAAATGCACGTCGAGGCCGTCGATTTCGGTAATGAACTGCGGAAACTCGTTGAGCGCCGCTTCCTGTGCCCGCCAATCGAATTCGGTCCGCCAGTACTCGGCGAGCTCGCGCAGGTAGGCGACGGGCACGCCACGCTCGCGCCCTGCACCGGGCAGCTGGGCCGACCAGCGGGTCCGGCTCAGCCGATCGTGCAGGTCCTCCAGGTCCGCCTGGGCGATGTCGATGCGGAACGGGCGAACAGCGGTGCGGTGGTCGGTCATCGAGAGGCTCCTCGTGTGTCGGTCGTTCGATCCGAGCACTACGTTAGGAACCATGTAGGACCATCTATGTCCTATTTTTCTGGCAATGTGAGATTCATGAACGACACCCCCGCCCGCCTGTTTCGCCTGCTGTCCCTGCTGCAGACCCCACGCGAATGGCCGGGCAGCGAACTGGCCGAACGACTCGGCGTCACCGACCGCACGGTGCGCCGCGATATCGACCGATTACGCGAACTCGGTTATCCGGTCGAGGCGACGATGGGTGCGGCGGGCGGCTATCGGCTGGTGGCGGGGTCGGCGCTGCCGCCGTTGCTGATCGAGGACGACGAGGCGGTCGCCATCGCGGTGGGATTGCGGGCCGCGGCGGGCTACGCGGTCGCGGGCATCGAGGAGGCGTCGGTGCGCGCGCTCACCAAGCTGGAGCAGGTACTGCCCGCGAAGTTGCGCCGCAGGGTGCGGGTACTCGGCACCGCGCTGGCACCACCCACCGACACGGGACCACTGGTCGATCCGGAGGTGCTGACGGCGCTGGCCGCCGCCGTAACCAATAGGGAGCGAGTGCGTTTCACGTATCGCGACGGCAACGGCACGCAATCACGCAGGCATGCCGAACCCGTCGGCCTCGCTCCGGTCCGGCACCGCTGGTACCTGGTCGGCTACGACGTCGATCGCGACGACTGGCGCGTCTACCGGGTCGATCGCGTGGAACAGGTATTGCCGACCGCCGCTCGCTTCGCCCCGCGAGAACTTCCCGCGGCCGATCCCGCCGCCTATGTGGCGGGACGCCGAACCGACTGGGGTACACCGACTTTCCGGCTCTCCGTCACCATTCACGCACCCGCGCAACGGATCGCAGGCCGCCTCGGCGACGACCCGGGCGACCTGGTCGCGATCGATGAAAACTCTTGCCGCCTGGACACCCGCCGCGACGACTCACCGGAGTGGTTGGCGCACCGGCTGATCACCCTCGGCGCCGACTTCGAGGTGCACGAGCCGCCGGAGTTGCTCCGACAGCTACGCACGGTCTCCGCGCGCATCGAGCGCGCCGTCGGCGGCTCGAAAGGGCAAGCTCAGCGGGACAATTGAATACGCAGCACCGCGCCGCTCTCCGTACCCGCCAGCAGCTGGTTCGGTTGCCCCGGCGTTGCGACCACTGATGTCAACGGCTGGCCGGTGAGTACTGCGCAGGCCGCACCGCTCGCGGGGTCGACGCGGACGAGCTGGCCGGACAGCGTGGTCACGTACAGGATGCCGTCGGCATCGATGAGCAGATCGTCGGCGAAGTCCGGCACACCGGGCAGCGACGAGGCGAGGTTCGCGACCACAGTCTGCGCACCCGGGTCGTCGATCGCGATGCGGACGAGCTGGCCGAGCGTGCTTCCGTTAGCTGTCACGTACAGCGAATTTCCCTGCACAACAACGCCATTGGCTCCTGCCCTGGCCGCCTTCCCGGTCCACGCGGTATCGACACTGCCGTCCGCGCGCACCCGGATGACACCGGACATGGCGGCGACGTAGAGATTGCCTGCCGCATCGAAGGCGGCGCCATTGGGCATGGTGAAGCCGGAGACGAAGACCTCGGGCTTCGGGTTCGCGGCCGCCGGATCGAAACGGACGACGCCGCCGGGTCGGATCGCACTGGTGGGGGAATCGCCGTAGACGACATAGAGCAACCCGTCCGGTCCGCTGCGGACAGCGCCGGGGAACTCGACGGGGACGGTCGCGGTGAGCGCACCCGAGCGGTCGTAGCGCTGCACCTCGTTGCGGTAGATCCGGGAGACCCACAGATTGTCCTGGGCGTCGTAGCCGACGTTCTCCGACCAGTCGAGCACCGGTATGCCGGCGGGGACCGCGGTCGCGGCCTGCGCGGGCGCGCACGAGGCGATCGGCTGCGTGGTGGCAGCGGGGTCCGCAGCGGCGGCCGGTGCGGTGCAGGCCAGGGCGACCAGCGCCGCCGACCACAGCAGCAGGGAGCGCCGGGGCGATGGGCGACGGAGTCTTCTCAACGGGCACCTCGGTCTCTGCAAGCCGACACAGCAATCTGCGGGCAGTCTAGCCACCTGGACAGCGGCCTTCCGGCCCGATACCAACCCTGGCCGGGGCGAAGGCGGTCCGGCGCCGGTGCGAGGTCATCGTGAAGTCCACTGAGCGCCAAGATCTTTGGCAAGATCTTGGCATGCCCTTTTTCGACGGCGCCCGTGGCCGGTTGCACTATCGGCGGTGGCCGAGCGAAAACCGCGTTGCGACAGTGCTGCTGCTACCCGGGCTAGGCCAGCACAGCGGCCACTATCACCGCTTCGCGCGGTCGCTGAAGGCCGCAGGCATCGGGACCTGGGCCCTCGATACCTCAGGTCACGGACTGAGCGAGGGCGATCCACGCAAACCCGGCACGCTCGCCGAGCTGGTCGCGGACGCGCGGCGGCTGTTCGACCTCGTGCGAGCGGCCGAGCCGCAACCCCCCTTGATCTTGATGGGTCACTCGCTCGGCGCGGTCACCGTGCTCGGCATGTTCGGTGCCGCGGTACCGGATCCGGGTGCGGCGACCACGGATTCGACGATTGTGGAACGCGACTGTCCGCTGCGACCCGCCATCCCGACCGACGCGGTGACCGGCGTGGTGCTGTCCGGCGTGCCGAAACGAGCGCTCGGCGGTGGCGCCCCCGGTGCGCCGGGTTCCGCACTGCCACGCAACCTTCCGGTGCTCGCCGTGCACGGCGTCGAGGACCGGCGAGCGCCGATTGATGCGGTGAAGGTATGGACTCGGCGCCACGAATCGGTAGATTTACGGGCGTACGCCGACGCCGGGCATGATCTTCTGCACGAGCCGGTGCACGCGCGGGTCGCTGCCGACATCGCGGACTGGATGCAGGGTGTCGTCGTGGGGTTGGCACGGCGCCCGTGAACTGAGCCTCGCTCAGAGATGAGGAAGGGGGACGTCGAGGTGCCATCGAACGAGAACGCCAACGGTGTCGGACGCCCGGATCTGTCCATAGTCACGGCGCCCGGCGTCACCGTCGCCGCCTTGCACACCGCGGTCGACGACGGGGAGCTGTGGATCGACGGCATGCTGGTGGCCGAGGGCGTGCACGAAAAGTGCGCGCGCCGCTACGAGCAGCTGGCCAACCAGATCGAAGAACAGATGCGATTACTCAGCGCCGCCTCGTCGCTGCCGGGGTTCGGCGGGTTCGCCTCCGGTGACGCACTGCGCGCGGGTTTCGAGAACAAGGCGCACGGCGCGCTCACCCGGCTGTGGGAATACGCCGAAGCCGCCAGGGAACTTGCGCTCACCTTCCGCGCCGCAGGCTCGGCCTACCAGGGCGCCGACTCCCTGCTCGCCGCGTCGGTCGGCCGGATCGACGCGGAGGGAACGGCCCATGCGTAGATTGCCGCACACACCGGGGCAGACGTTCGTCCGGCGCAACGACCCGCCCTACGCGCCGAACGTCGAGATCTTCGACAGCATGACCCATCGCGAGATCCATGAGAAGGTCCAGCTGCTGAAGCCCGCGGTGCTCGCCGGTGGGCAGCAGGCCTGGGGCGACGCGGCCGCCGGACTGGCCGACGCGGTCGCGCAGGCGCACCTCGAGGTCCGGGCGGCTATCGCCGACGGCTGGCGCGGCGGCGCGGCGCAGAAAGCCGCCGACGCCGTGCACGCGTTCGAGCAGACCGGTCAGGACCTCGCCGACGTGCTCGCGGTGGTCTCGCAACGGCTCGGTCAGGCCGGCGACGCGGCCGAGGCGCTGCGGGCCGCGGTGTCCGCGCCGACCGCGAAGGCGCCCGATCTCGGTGCGGCGCTGCTGGATCCGACCCAGGCCACCAGCAATATCGCCGACCAGAAGTCGGCCGAGCACACGCGCCAGGACATCGTGCGGGCGATGAACGACATCTACGCCGGTGTGTTCATCCCGACCGGTACCGACGTGCCCGCGTTCGGGGACCAGCAGTCCGGCGACGTGCAAGTCACCACCTATACGACACCGGTCGCGAAGGTCGCCGGGCCTGGACTCAGCGCGGAAAGCCCTGTCGCGCCCACGGTTACGCTGGACGCGCCCTCGGACACGAGTCGGCTCGTCGGGGAGCAGGCAGCCGAATCGGAGGCCGAGGAAGCTGTCGCAGTCGAAGAGCAGCCGACCGAGAGCACGCCGGCCACGGTTGCCGCGAACGGTATTCCCGATACGGTCGCCGGAAGTGTTTCGGCACCAACGCCCCTGCATGTCACCGCCGCCGGAGTAGATGCTCCGCAGAACTCAGCCCCGGCCGCGACCAGCACAGTGCCGAGCTCCACTGCGATCGCCGCACCGAACACCACCACCGCGTCGGCGGCCCCGCAGGTCGTCGTGCCGGGTACCGCGGCCCCGGCCGCGCCCGACGAGCAACGCAAGCGCGACGAGCGGCGCAGGGACAGCACCAGTGACGCGGTGACCGGGCTCGGCGCGGGCGCGATGGGCGGACTGATGGGCGGTGCGATGGCCATGGGCGACGCACCGCGCCAAGGATCCAGCGTGGCCGCGAACGCGACCGCCCGCGGCACCCGCTACGACGACGAGGACGAAGACGACTTCCACTTCGACGACCTGCCGACCTTCCTCGAACCGGCCGACGACAACGGCGAGCTGATCGGCGCCATCGATCCGACCACGCCACCGGTGCTCGGCGAGTGGACCGAGTTGGAGTGAATTGGACGCTGACGCCGGACCAGTTCGCGCTGGCCTGGGCGCGCACCGACGGCGATCGGATGCCTTATCCGCTGGCCGTTCGGCTCTCCGCGCGCGACACCGAGGAGCGGGACGCGCAACTACCGGCGTTGCACAGTTGGTGCGATCGGGTGCTCGACGCCGACTTGGAGGCGGCACTGCGGGTGCTCGGCGCGCCGGAACTGCGGATCGAGGTGTACGGCGAACGCGACAGCACGCCGGGGCCGGACGATGCGGTCCTCCGGCCGGTGCGGGTGCTCGGTGCCGCGGCAGGCAATGTCGCGGTGGTGGCCGCGCAGCGCCCCGGCGCAACCGCGGAGCACGGCGGTGACATCCGTCTGTTCGTCGGCAGCGTGAAAAGTCTGACCGCCCGGGTGGTTTCGATGCTGCCGGAGAACTCCCCGGGAACCACACCCCGGCTGACCGCACCGCTGGCGCGCGTCGGCGAGGACAGCCGCGACCTGGTCACCGTGCCGGTCGCCGGGCCGACGGTGCCCGCGCGCATTCGCCGGATGCTGCGGCAACCGAGGGACGGCATCGGCCAGATCGTGGTGTCGGCCCGGCGCGGCGACGGCGAGTTGCGCCCGTTCGGGGTGCTCTGCTGGATCGACGTGTGCGACGACGGCCGCTACTCGGTGCGCACCGGCACCGACGTCGACATCGTTCCGGTCACCGCGCACGGCTTGATCGCTCAGCTGCGCCCGATGGTCACCGCCGCCGAGCGCACCATCACCTACGCCCAGCGCTGGTAAACCCCGTCGCCGCACACCTTTTGATTTCCCGCACAGGGAATCGCATGCGATTTCGTGTGCGGGAAATCAGAAAGTGTGCGGGTGGCGCGTCAGGTGAGCAGGGTGGTGACTTCTGCGTCCTCGAGTTGGTGGAAGTCTTCGTAGGCGGTGCCGACACCGCCGAGCGAGTCCGGGACCAGGGGGCAGACCACTTGGTCGGCTTCGGCGGCGACGCGGCGCAGCGCTTCGGCGGAGGAGACCGGGACGGCGACCACGATGCGGCTCGGCTGGTGCAGGCGCGCGACCCGGCAGGCGACCACCACGGTCGCGCCGGTGGCCATGCCGTCGTCCACGATCACCACGGTCCGCCCGTCGAGCGGGATCGGTTTCGCGTCGCCACGCCACACCGCCCGGCGCCTCTCCAGTTCCGCCCGTTCCGCGTCTTCGATCTGGGCGAACTCGCGCTGGTTTATCCCGGTGTGCGACAAAACATCCGGGTTGAGCACCCGCACACCGTCCTCGCCGATGGCACCCATCGCCAGCTCCGGCTGCCACGGCACGCCGAGCTTGCGGACCAGCAGAATGTCGAGATCGCCACCGATGACGTCGCGCACCGCGGCGGCCACCGGAACCCCGCCGCGCGGCAGACCGAGCAGCAGCGGATGGGCCGCGCGCAGGTCCTCCAGATGCGTGGCGAGCGCGCGACCGGCCAGTGTCCGATCGGGGTAGATCATCCATCAAAACGCTACGCCCACCGATAGCCCGACCACCACCCTTCACGGAATTGCCTTCCGCGATACTGCGGCCCTGTCCGCCCGACCCGGCTCCGCGATTTGCGGCCTCGTCGACTGCCACCACCCCGCATTGAATCGCCTGGCGCGACCGCTGCCCGATGCCGATCACCGCTCGATACTGCGTCAGCCACGCTCCGTGATCGCGAACCGCCGCAACGCGAGGCTCGGATTGGTGGTGCGAACCTTGGCCAAGTGGTCCAGATCGACACTCGCGGTCAACACGCCCGGTTCGTCGCCGATCTCGGCGAGCACTGCCCCGGTCGGATCGACGATCATCGACGCCCCGGCCCCGCGCGGCGCCGCCTGGTCGGCCGCGACCACGTAGACGGTGTTCTCGATGGCGCGCGCACGCACCAGCGTCGTCCACTGGTCGACCTTGCCCGGACCGGGGATCCACTGCGCGGGCAGCACGAGCACCTGGGCGCCCGCGGCGGCCACCCGGCGGATGCCCTCGGGGAAGCGCAGATCGAAACAGGTCTGCAAACCAAATGTCACGTCCGCCACATCGAAAGTGGCCGGTTCCGTGATCGGGCCCGCCTCCACCGTCTCCGATTCGAGGTGTCCGAAGGCGTCGTAGAGGTGCACCTTCCGATACACCGTGGCGAGCGTTCCGTCGGGCCCGAGGACGACGAGCGTGTTGCGGATCCGGCCGCCGCCGGGCTCGCCCTGCTCCACCATTCCGGCCACCAGATGCACCCCGAATTCGCGGGCGATCGCGCCGAGTCCGGTGACGAACGGCCCGGTCAGCGGTTCGGCGACGGCCACGACGCGCTCATCGAGCCGGGTGACGGCAAACATCGAGTATTCCGGCGCGACGACCACGCGGGCGCCCCGATCGCGCGCCGTGCGGACATGCTCGCGCAGCGCGGAAAGGTTGGCCGACGGATCGGTGCCGGGGGCGAACTGGACGACCGCCACGTCCAGCTGGTTCGGTGCTGGGGTCTGATTCGTTTCGGAGCTATCCAGTTGCATACGTCTCACCGTATTGGGGCGGTGGCCGGGCAGGCCAGCACGAGGCAGTAAACTCCTGGTCAATGAGTACCAATCAGGTCGACAGCGTTCCTGGCGACAACGACAGGGACACCGACGGCCCGACTTTCGCCGATCTCGGGATCGATGACCGCATCCTCGCGGCCATCGCCGATGTGGGCTACGAGTCGCCGTCGCCGATCCAGGCCGCGACGATTCCGCCACTGCTCAGCGGCGCCGATGTGGTCGGCCTCGCGCAGACCGGCACCGGCAAGACCGCGGCGTTCGCCATCCCGATCCTGATGGGTCTCGATACCTCCGGCAAACTCCCGCAGTCGCTGGTGCTGGCGCCGACGCGTGAGCTCGCCATCCAGGTGGCCGAGGCGTTCGGGCGCTACGCCACGCACATCCCCGGGCTGAACGTGCTGCCGATCTATGGCGGCCAGGCCTACGGTGTGCAGCTGTCCGGGCTGCGCCGCGGCGCGCACGTGGTGGTCGGCACGCCGGGCCGGGTGATCGATCACCTGGAGAAGGGCACCCTCGACCTGTCGCAGCTGAAGTACCTGGTGCTCGACGAGGCCGACGAGATGCTGAAGATGGGCTTCCAGGAGGACGTCGAGCGCATCCTCAAGGACACGCCGTCCACCAAGCAGGTCGCGCTGTTCTCGGCGACCATGCCGGCGGCGATCCGCAAGATCTCCAAGCAGTACCTGAACAATCCGGTTGAGATCACCGTCAAGTCGAAGACGTCGACCGCCACCAACATCACCCAGCGCTGGGTGCAGGTCTCGCATCAGCGCAAGCTGGACGCGCTGACCAGGGTGCTCGAGGTCGAGTCGTTCGAGGCGATGATCATCTTCGTGCGCACCAAGCAGGCCACCGAGGAGCTCGCCGAAAAGCTGCGCGCCAGGGGCTTTTCCGCCGCGGCCATCAACGGCGACATCGCGCAGAACCAGCGTGAGCGCACCATCGGCCAGCTCAAGTCCGGCGCGCTGGACATCCTCGTCGCGACCGACGTGGCCGCGCGCGGTCTGGACGTGGACCGCATCTCGCACGTGGTGAACTACGACATCCCGCACGACACCGAGTCCTATGTGCACCGCATCGGCCGCACCGGGCGGGCCGGGCGCAGCGGTGAGGCGCTGCTGTTCGTCGCGCCGCGCGAGCGTCACCTGCTCAAGTCGATCGAGCGGGCCACCAGGCATCCGCTGGAAGAGATGCAGCTGCCCAGCGTCGACGACGTCAACGCGCAGCGTGTCACCAAGTTCGGCGACGACATCACCGAGAGCCTGACCTCGCCGAACCTGGCGCTGTTCCGCAGGCTCATCGAGGATTACGAACGCGAACACGACATTCCACTCGTCGATATCGCGGCGGCGCTGGCCGTGCTCTCGCGCGACGGCGACAACTTCCTGATGCAGCCCGAACCGCCGGAGCCGGTGCGCGAGCGCCGCGAACGCCCGGATCGGCCGCGCCGGTTCGAGGGTGAGGACGATCGGACCGGTTTCGGTTCGCACAGCCGGGCCAACGGCACCGAGCTGGCCACCTACCGGATCTCGGTCGGCAAGCGGCACCGCGTGGTGCCCGGCGCGATCGTCGGCGCCATCGCCAACGAGGGTGGTTTACGCCGCAGCGATTTCGGGCACATCAGTATCCGGCCCGACCACAGTTTGGTGGAGCTACCCGCGGACCTGTCCCCGGAGACGCTGGAAGCGTTGCGCCGCACGAGGATCAGCGGCGTCCTCATCCAACTCACCCCGGACGCGGGTCCGCCGGGACAGCGCTCGTTCACCCGCGGCCCGCGCCGTGAGGGCGGGATCGCGAAGCGGCCGGAGCGGCGTAAGCCACGCTCCTGAGCCGGGGAGAGTACGGCGAGGTCAGCCTCGCTAGCTAGAGTGTTGCCGTCCGGTACGGAATTAGTGCTGACGGCAGCGGGTGTCCCGCGAAAACTCGAGACGTGATGAGCGACAATGGCGCTGCCCGCTCATCGATGCCGGCCGGGTGCGGATGTCCCGCAGCGGCCCGAGGTGTCGATGGGCGACAATCGCGCAGCCCGTTCGTCGTCACGAACCGGGTGCGGGTGTCCCGCAAGACACAGGAGGGCCGCGTTTGTTCGTGTTCGGTGATCGTGTCGTCTGCTCCGCCGTCGACCTCGTGCGCGCGGCGCGCTGTGAGTTCGCGCTGCTTCGCGCCCTCGATACCGAACTGGGAACCGTCGCGGCCGATCCGGCGACCACCGCGGAATGGGCGCCCCAGCCGCGCACCTGGTTCGACGACGCACGCGACCGCAGGCTCAGCGACTTCCGCGATCGCTTCGGCAGCTCGATGGTGGAGATCCAACGCCCGCAGTACAAATCGGATAGCGGCAAGACGCTGATCACGGCGCTCTCGGCCGCGCATGCCGAGACCATCGCGGCGCTGCGGGCCGGCGTGCACGTGATCCACGGCGCCACCTTCTTCGACGGAACCTTCGACAGTTCCTGCGATTTCCTGGTGCGCGCCGGTCATCGGGTGCGCTACACCGTGCACGGCACCGCGCACCGCAAGGCCGACCGAGTCGGCACCGCACTCGAACTCGCCGCCTGCGCCGACGCGGTGGACCACAGCGGATCGTTGACCGGCCCGCTGGTCCGGCTGCATCTCGGCGAGGACAACACCGCGTACGCGGTGAGCGATCTGATCCCGGTGTACCGCGCGCGCAGGCGCCGAGTCGAACGCATCCTGGACGAGAAACTGAGCGAACTGCTACCCGCGCAGTGGGGTGATCCGCGCTATCTGGCTTGTGGTCGCTGCGGAACCTGCACGACGGCTGCGGCGGCCGCGCGCGATCTACTCCTCGTGGCCGGTATGCCGACCACCACGCGGGCCCGGCTTCGCGAAGCGGGCGTGAGCACCATCGACCGGCTGGTCGGCACCGAGAGCACGGTGCGCGGCGTGCCACCGCGCACCTTCACCGCGCTGCGCAGGCAAGCCGAAATCCAGCTGCGCCGCGAGGATTCCGGGCAGCCGACGCACAGCCTGGTCGACCCGATCGCACTCGGCGCACTGCCGCCACCCTCCGCCGGTGACCTCTCGCTGACCGTCGTCGGCGGCGGGCGCACCCCGTTGGCCGTCGACGTCGGCGGACCGGGCACCGTGCACCTGACCTTCCGCGGACCCTTCGGCGTCGACGGTGAGCCGGGCAGCGAGGCGGCCGGGCAGCGGCGCGCGCTGGAGGAGGTGCTCGACTATCTCGCGCAGCGGCGGCGGATGTATCCGGACATGCACGTCTACCACTACACCGCCGCGGTGCGCACCGCGCTGCTGCACTGCACCGGCAGCACCGGCGTCGGCGAAGAGATCGTGGACGAACTGCTGTGCGACGGCGTGCTGGTCGACCTGTATCCGATCGTGCGCAACGCGCTGATCATCGGCGAACGCTCCTATCGGCTGAGCAGGCTGGCGCGCCTGCTGCCCGGCGCGGCGCACTCGGCCGACGCCGAACGGGATTGCCTGACCGTGCTGCGCCTACGGGACTGGCTGCTGGATCAAGCCGCCGAGCAGCGCATCGACCCGCAGGCGGTGACGCTGGAGCGGACCGGATCCTGGTGTCAGGTGGCCGGTCCCGACGGGCTGGAGCCCATCCCGCCCTCGCGGCCCTCCTCGTTCGAGGCGGCGCTCGCCGAATACGCCGCGGCACAGGACGAACCGCGCCACGTCGCCGCGATGATGGCCGCGGCGCTCGGCTATCACCGGCGCGAACGGCAGCCGCTGTGGTGGGCGCACGTCGATCGGCTCAGCCACCCGGTCGACGAATGGGCCGACGCCCCAGGGGTATTGGTGGCCGAGTGGGGCACCGTCGACACCAAGTGGCATCGCAGCCCGGACCGCCCGACCATGCGGCGCTACCTCACGCTGACCGGCCGGATCGGTTCGAGCTGGAGCGCGGGCGGCCCCGGACCGGCCACCGTGCTGACGCCGGGCACCACCGTCTACACCTTCTACGACCGGCCCGCGGCCGCAGGCATGGTCACCGCCGTAGGACGCCGCGCGACCGCCGTCGCCACCGTGCTCGGCTGCTCGGTAGACGCCGAATTCGACGACGCGGTCCGGCTCGAAGAACTGCTGCCGGACGGCTGCGAACCCTACGACGAACTACCCACCGCGATCGCCCCCGGCCTACCCGCGTGGGACTGGAATGCCGAGACCGCGGTCGAATTCGCCGCCCAGCAGCTGCTCGTCGCGCTCCCGGAGATCCCCGAGGGCGCCGTGTTCGACCTGCTCGCCCGCCGCCCGCCCCGGTTACGCGGTGGTGCCGCGTTGCCCGAGGTGCACGGTGACCATGCCGCGGCGATCACCGCCGCGATGCGCGAACTCGACCACTCCTACCTCGCCGTGCAGGGCCCGTCCGGTACCGGCAAGACCTCCACCGCCGCCCGGGTGCTCGAGCGTCTGGTCACCCGGCACAAATGGCGGATCGGCATTGTCGGGCAGACCCATTCGACCGTGGAGAACCTGCTGGACGCGGTCGTGCGGGTCGGCGTGCTGCCGGAGCTGGTCGCCAAGAAGGACGTCGAGTCGGTGGCGCCGGAATGGGTGGTCATCGACGCCTCCCGGTACGCGCGTTTCCTGGACAACGCCATCAGCGGCTGCGTACTCGGCGGCACGCCAACGGATTTCGCGAACGAGGCGATGGTGTCCAGGGCAGGGCTCGATCTGCTGGTGATCGCCGACGCGGGCCGGTTCCCGCTGGCCGACGCCGTCGCGGTCGGGGTCAGCGCGCGAAACCTGTTGCTGCTCGGTGACCCGGTGCCGCCCGCCACGCACAGCGCTCATCCGGAGCCGGTCGGCGAATCGGTGCTCGGCTGGCTCGCCGAGGGGCGGCACACGCTGCCCGGCGAGCGCGGCTACTTCCTGGACCGCACCTGGCGGATGCATCCGCAGGTGTGCGACCCGATCTCCCGGCTGTACTACGACGGACGGCTGCGGGCCAACGAAACCGTCACGCTGGCAAGGGAACTCGAGGGCGAGTCGCCCGGCGTGAGCACCGTGCTGGTGCCCCACCACGGCAATGCCACCGAGTCCGCGGCCGAGGCCCGCGAGGTGGTGCGCCGGGTACGCGCGCTGCTCGCGATGAACTGGACCATCGGGGCGATGACCCGGCGGCTGCATCCGCACGACATCTTCGTGGTCGCGCCGTACGCGGCGCAGGTCGGGCGGATCCGAACGCTGCTCGCCCGGGCCAAGATCGAGGATGTGCTGGTCGGCACCCCGGACCGATTCCGCGGCCGGGAAGCCGCCGTGGTGCTGCTCTCGATGACCACGTCCAGCCCGGCCGACGCACCCTACGGGATGCCATTCCTGTTGTCGCGGGCGCTGATTCACGCCGCGCTGTGCCGCGCGATGTGGAAGGCGATCATCATCCGCTCACCACTGCTGAGCGAGTACCTGCCCGCCAGTCCGGACGAAATGCCGGAGCTGGCCGGGTTCTTGCGGCTCTGACTCAGCCGAAGCAGTTGCCTTCGCCGCGATAGGTGGGCACGGTAGTTCTGGTGCCGTCCGAGTCGACCAGGTGCACCTTGTCGAAGCGCTCGCACAGTTCGCCCGCCTTGGCGTGGCGGAACCACACCCGGTCGCCGATGCGCAGCTCCGCCGCACCGGTCAGCGGGGTCTGCACCTCGCCCGCGCCCTCGGTACCGATCAGTCGTAAACCGCTGGGCCACACCGGCATCGGCACGCGCGACGCACCGGTCGGGCCGGACGCGATGTAGCCGCCCGCGAAAACCGTTGCGATGGAAGGGGTCGGCCGACGCAGCACCGAGGTCGCGAAAAACAGTGCGGGCCTCGGCGTGAAGGACCGGTAGTGGTCGAACAAGGTCGGCACGTAGAGCCCGGAACCCGCGGTCACCTCGGTGACATCCGGATCGGCGATGCTGACCTCGATCGACCCGCTGCCGCCGCTGTTGACGATCTCCAGCTTGCCGGTCACCGAGCGGACCGCGTCGAGTACTCGCTTGCGGCGCTTGGTGATCTCCGCGGCGGAGGCCCGCTTCATCAGGCGCAGTGCGACATTGCTGTCGGGCATGCCGGCAATCTGCGCCTCGTAGGTCATCACACCGACCACCTCGAACCCGCGGCGCAACGCTGCCGCGGCGAGGGCGGCGGCCTGCTCGGGCGTGCGGATCGGCGAACGGCGCACGCCGAGGTGGATCGGGCCGATCCGGAGGGAGGCGTCGACATCGAGGCACACCCGTGGATGCACCAGGTCGGTCCCGAGGGCGGCACGGATGAGGTCGAGCTGGGCGACATCGTCGATCATCAGGGTGATCGAGCGGCGCAGCGTCTCGTCGGCGGCGAGTTCGGCCAGCGCGGCCCGGTCGACGGTCGGGTAGCCGAGCAGGATGTCGCGGGCACCGCGCCGGGCCAGCCAGCTGGCCTCGGGCAATGAGTAGCTCATCAGGCCCGCGAAACCACCCGAGGCGGTGAGCTCACCGCCGAGCACTTCTTCGAGGACAGCGCGACAGCGCACGGACTTGCTGGCGACCCGGATCGGCACACCGTTCGCGCGGCGCACCAGATCGGCGGCGTTCGCACGCAAGGCGGTCAGGTCGAGGGCGGCCAGCGGCGGGTCGAGCTCTGCGGTGGCCGCGTGCAGCCCCGCGATGGGGGACGTGTCCGTCACCCCATCAACTCAACCACCAAACTGGTCAAACGTCCAGTACTTGCGGGAACTCATTTCCCGAGGTCACCGCACGCCCGGCGGGGACTAAACCTCGGCGGCGCGGGTGGCCAGGCTGCTCACCAGATCGTCGAGGACCACCAGCATTGTTTCGTCATTGCAATCGGCGAGCCAGCGCAACACGGTGCCTTGCAGCACCGAGACCGCGTAGGTCGCGATGGCCTCCACCGGCTCGAGCCACTGCACACCCGATCGGTCGGCACACAGCTGCAGGAAGGCGGCGACCTCGGTGTCCATCTCCCGATAGACCGCGGACGCGGTGGGGTCGGCCAGGCAATCGGTCTGCGCCTCCCAGCGCTGACGCAGCGTCTGCACCGTGGCCTCGTAGGCCTGTACCTGCTTGGATGGGGCGGCCTTCACCAATGGCCAGTACGCGCTCACGCCGGCGTGCAGTAGCACCCGTAGTGCGCGCACTCCTCCGTGATCCAGTGACGCGGCCGCCTTCTCGACGGCCTCGCAGATGGTCGGCCGCAGCCGAACCACTGCGGTGTCTCCTCGTACGCTCAACGACGACTCCCTCGGCGAAAAGATCTCGCGCACCCTCGTCGGCGCGACTCGTCGAACATGGCGGGCACTCCGCTGGAAATCCCAGGCTGCCCGGTCCAACGTTCATCAATGGTAGAGGGTTTTCGGGGTTTGAGAACAGGTTCAATGGGTATTTCCAGACCGCAAGAATGTTTTGTTACCCAAACGGAATGGTCGGGGTGCCATCGAGCCCTGCCCGGATTTCCCTCTCTCGGGGTCACTCTCAGCCCTGCCCGGCTGATAAGCAGACCGTTGTCCACTGTACGGGCGAGTACCGACGTGCCCCGAATCCTGTGGCCGATCACACAGGTGAAGCACGCAAAACGGTCACCTGCCAGTGTGGAATCCGATCCGGAAACGACACCCGCGCGACGCCTGCGGCCGGATAGCCTGAGTCGGTGACTCTCTCGCCGCCAGCCGACCAGTACTTCATCTCCGGCACCTTCAACTTCCGCGATCTGGGCGGGCTGCGCACCGACGACGGCGCGAAGGTCCGTCCCGGCGTGCTGCTGCGCTCGGCCCAACTGACCGGACTCGACGACGCCGGGTTGGCCACCCTGCGCGAACTGCGCGTCAGCGACGTGCACGACCTGCGCGGCGAACGCGAGATCGGCCACATCGGCAGCGACCGGCTGCCCGAGGGCGTGCGGCTGAACGTCACGCCGTTCGACGCCAGAATGGCCGAGGCGCCGCCGCACCACACCGACGCCCAGGGCGCGTTCGCGCACATGCTCGAGGTCTACCGGATGTTCCCCGCGCTGCCCGAGGCGCACGCGGCGATCACCGCGCTGGCCGAATCGATCGCGCGCGGCGAGGGCGCGGTGCTGGTGCACTGCGCGGCGGGCAAGGACCGCACCGGCTGGGCCGTCGCCACGCTGCTGCGCGCGGTCGGCGTGACCGAGACCGACGTCGAGGCCGACTTCCTGCTGAGCAACGGCGCCATCCCCGCCCTGCGCGCGATGATGACGACGAAACTGCTCGGCGGTGAAGAACTCTCGGTGGATCTGCTTGGCGTGCGCGAGGAATACCTCAGCACCGCTACCGCATCCATGCACGAGTTGCACGGTGATGTGGACTCCTACCTGACGGCCGCCGGGATCACCCCGGAACTGCGCGCACAGCTGCGCGAGCGGATGTTGGAGTGACGCAGGACTATTCGGCCTGAGCCAGGTCGCGGCGCACCAGGCCGTCGGTATCGATGGTGACCTGATCGCCGGTGTGGAACCAGGTACCGGTGAAGCGGGCCGCGGTGGTCGTCGGGTCTTTCCAGTAGCGCGGGCAGACGTTCGGGCCGCGGCACAGCAGTTCGCCGTGGCCCGCCTGCGCCTGCGGTCCCCACAGCGCCAGTTCGGTACCGCCGAACGGGAATCCGAGCACGGTGTCGGCGTCGGTGGCCGACTCCGCCGCGTCGTCGACGGCCAGGCCGATGCCGCTGGTCTCGGTGGCGCCCCAGATCGACCATTGCCGGGCGGCCGGGAACATCTCGCGCAGTTCCACGGCCAGATCGGCTGGGGTAGCGGGCGTCACGGCCCGCTCGCTCCGGTGGCCCGCCTTGCTGATCCTGGCGATGCCCTCGGTGTGCATGCCGTCCGCGCGCAACGCGGCGAGCTCGGGCAGCAGACCCGCGAAGATCCGCGGCGTCGCCGACACCATGTCGATCCGTTCGGCCACAATGGCTTCGGCGAGCCCGCGGGTGTCGCGCGCCAGCACCACGGTGCCACCGACCGCGAAGGTCGGTAAGAGTTGGTCCACGCAGCCGCTGGCATGGGCGAGCGGCAGCAGCACCAGGTTGCGCAGGCCGTCGGTCGGCAGGTCGAGCGCGGCGACCACCGAACGTATTGCCGACAGCAGGTTTTCGTTGGTCAGCTCCACGCCCTTGGGTGCGGTGGTCGCGCAGCGCGGGGTGCCGCTGGTATAGCTGAGCAGCGCCAGATCCCCCAGTGCCGCACCGTCATCGATGAACGCGGCACCGTCGGGCAGCTCCGCGCCACGCGCGATCTCGCGGCCGAGCACGAAATCCGCACTGCTGTCGGCGATCACCCGCTCGGCCACCGCGTCGGGTAACCCGTCGTGCACCAGCACCGGTACCGCGCCGCTGAGCAGCGCGCCGAGAAACGCCTGCACCCAGCGCACGCCCGGGGGCATGTGCACCGCGACCCGGTCGCCGTAACCGATGCCGTGCTCCTGTAACCCGCCTGCGATGCGGGAGGCGGAGTGCCACAGCTCCCGGTAGGTGAGCCGCGGGCCACCCACCTCGACCACGGCCTCCCGCGTGGAGAACGCGTGCACCTGCAGGTCGAGTAGCTCGGTGAGCGCCGGGGTCAGGTTGCCGTAGCGCAGCACCCCGTCGGCGCCGCGCGCCAGCGGGGCATCACGGGCATGCGGATGGGTCAGGGGGTATTCGACGAGCAACTGCGACATCCGTCCTCCGCGCGCCTCGAGTCAGCAGGCACTGCGACTATATGACGAGAGTCACATTTTCGCGGGCAGAGGCGATGAACGTGTCCTAGCTGTCACCGCCCCGTGTAGGTGGCCTTCCCCGGCCCGACCTCGAGGAAGCTGCGCACCGCGCCCTTCAGATCGGCGGTGTCGAACAGCGCGCCGGACACCGCCGGTGTCACCGAATCGGCATGGGCGACACCGCCGGAACGCCACGCCTCGATGATCTTCTTGGTCGCGGCGTGCGCCATCGTCGGCCCCTGCGCGAGGCGGTGCGTCAATTCCCTTGCGGCCGTGTCGACGTCGTCGTGCACGGCGTTCACCACGCCCCACTCCGCCATGGTCGCCGCGTCGTACAGGTCGCCGGTCATCACGAACTCACGCGCCCGGCCCGAGCCCGCGCGTTCGGCCAGCCGCTGCGGGCCACCCATCGACGGCGTCAGGCCGACCACGGTCTCCACCAGACCGAACTTCGCCTTCGGCGCGGCCAGGATGATGTCGCAGGCCAGCGCGATCTCGAAGGCGGCGGTCAGTGTCAGTCCGTGCGCGGCGAACACCACCGGGCACGGCAGCGCCTCGACCGGATGGATGATCTGCGCGAACAGGGTCCGCCAGAGTTCGGCGCCCTGGTCCACCGACAGGCCGTCGAAGACGTGCACGTCGACGCCGCCGGAGACCAGCTTGCCCTCGGCGCGCAGCAGCAGCGCGCGCGGCGGGTTCGCCGACAGCTCGGCGAAGTCCTCGATCAGGGCGTCGAGCATCGCCCGGTCGAAGAGGTTCAGCGGCGGATTGGCGAGCGTCAAGGTCGCTACCTCGGCGCCGCCGTCGGTGATTTCGCGTTCCAGGCGGGTGGCCTTCGCATCGGTCATTCGGTCAGCGTAAGACCTTCGTCTGCCAGACTGTCGAGGTGACCAAGTCGGCGGAAAGCGGCTCCTATGTCGAGCCCGGCGAGTTCAAGCGGGACACGAACTACATCACCACCCGGATCACGGCCGACGGTCGCGACGGCTACCCCGTCGAGCCGGGACGCTACCGACTGATCGCGGCGCGAGCCTGCCCGTGGGCCAACCGCACGCTCATCGTGCGTCGCCTGCTCGGCCTGGAAGACGTGCTCTCGCTGGGGCTGTGCGGGCCGACGCACGACAAGCTCAGCTGGACCTTCGATCTCGATCCCGGCGGCGTCGACCCGGTGCTCGGCATCCCCCGACTACGCGACGCGTATCTGGCCCGGTTCCCCGACTATCCGCGCGGCATCACGGTGCCCGCAGTGGTGGACGTGCCGACCGGGCAGGTGGTGACCAACGACTACCCGCAGATCACCCTCGATTTCTCGACCGAATGGACCGAGTTCCATCGGCCCGGCGCGCCGCAGCTGTATCCCGAAGCGCTGCGCGCCGAGATCGGCGAGGTGAACCGGGCCGTGTTCCGCGACGTCAACAACGGCGTCTACCGCTGCGGTTTCGCCGGATCACAAGACGCCTACGAGGCCGCCTACGACCGGCTCTTCGCCCGGCTGGACTGGCTCTCCGAACGCCTTGCGACACAACGCTATCTGGTCGGCGACACGATCACCGAGGCCGATGTGCGGCTGTTCACCACGCTGGCCAGGTTCGACCCGGTCTATCACGGCCACTTCAAGTGCAACCGCTCGAAACTGAGCGAGCTGCCGGTGCTGTGGGCATACGCGCGTGACCTCTACCAAACCCCCGGCTTCGGCGACACCACCGACTTCGCGCAGATCAAGGAGCACTACTACGTGGTGCACCGCGACATCAACCCGACCGGGATCGTGCCGAAGGGACCGGACCTGGCGAACTGGCTGACCCCGCACGGCCGGGAGGCGTTGGGCGGCAGCCCATTCGGTGACGGCACACCGCCGCCCCCGCCGCCGTTGGCCGAGCGGGTGCCCGCGCTGCACCAGCCGGACTGATGGAACCGGCGAAGCTGGGTACATCGTTGTCATGACGAGCTGGTCGGCACAGGTGCCATAGAGTTCAACCAGCAGACCGGAAGAGGAGGGTGCCGCCGATGTTCAAAGGCGCGTTCGAGAAGACGGTGGTCCAGCTACTCGATTCAGGGTCGCGTATGCAGGCGCCCGCGGTCGCCAAGTACGTCGACCGGATCCGGCGCTCCCACCCGTCGGAAAGCCCAGCACAGATCATCGAGCGCCTGGAGAACCAGTACCTGCTCGCGGTGACCGGGAGCGGTAGCGCCGTCGGCGCGGCGGCGGCGGTACCCGGCGTCGGCACGGTCGCGGCGGTCGCGGCGGTCAGCGCGGAAACCACGTTCTTCATGGAGGCCTCGGCCGTGTTCACTCTCGCGGTGGCGGCCGTGCACGGCATCTCGCCGGAGGACAAGGAGCAGCGCCGAGCGCTGGTGCTCGCCGTCGTGCTCGGCGAGGGCGGCATGGATATCGTGCAGAAGACCGTCGGCACGTCGGCGAAGAACTGGGGCACGGTGTTCGCCAACCGGATCCCCGGCCTGTCGTCGATGAACGATTCGCTGCTCAAGCGGTTCATCGTCCGTTTCATCACCCGCCGCGCCGCGCTGATGGCGGGCAAGGTGGTGCCCGCGGGCATCGGCGCGGTGATCGGTGGCGTCGGCAACCGGGCGATGGGCAAGACCACGGTCAAGAACGCGCGCCAGGCCTTCGGGCCGCCGCCGGTGGTCTGGCCCGCCGACCGGCACCTCATCGTGGACGCCGATCCGCTCACCGCGATCGACCCGTCGCAGCCGCAACCGCCGACCAAGTCGCAGTGAGCGGGGTGGCACCGCTCGCCTTCTCCGTGCGCGCCATGACCAAGCGCTACGGTCTGGCCTCCGCCGTCGAGAACGTGAGTTTCACCGTCGCGTCCGGCACCACCGCCGCCCTCGTCGGGCCGCCCGGCGCGGGCAAGACCACCATCGCGCGGACTTTGCTCGGACTGCTCGAACCCACCTCGGGGACCGCGGCGGTCGGCGGGCCGGGGACCAATCGGCCCCGCGGCGACGCGGATCGTGCCGCCGTCAGTTCGGCTCGGGTCGTCGGCGGGGTGCTCGCGCCACGCGGACTGCATCCCAGACGGACCGCGCGCGACCACCTCCGGGTGTACGCGGCGGCGGTCGGCGTGCCGGACGGCCGGGTCGAGGAAGTGCTCGAGCTGGTCGGGCTCGGTGACGTGGCCCGCTCGAAGGCCGGTGCGCTGTCGGCCGGTCAGCAGACGCGGCTGGCCCTGGCGACCGCAGTGCTCGGCGACCCGCCGCTGCTGGTGCTCGACGAACCGATGGACGGCCTCGACACCGCCGAACGTGGCTGGCTGCAAGACTTTCTGCGCAGGCACGCCAAGCGCGGCGGTAGCGCGCTGGTGACCAGTGCGAGCCTCGCCGCGGTGCTGCCGGGTGCGGACAACGTCATCGTGCTGAACAACGGTGCGGTGGTCTATCAGGGCAGTCCGGCGCGACTGCGCCGCGGGCACCCTGATCGGCTCGTCGTCGCGGCCTCGACCCCGATCGCCCTGGCGACCGTGCTGGCCGCGCGTGGATTCACCGACGCGGTGATCCGGCCGGACGGGCGGCTCGCGGTGGCCGAGGCGACGGAGGCCGACATCAGGGACGCCGCGACGGCCGCTCAGGTGCGGCTGGACAGCATCATCCCCGACCTGATCCATCCCGATCGGGTGCTGGCCTCGCTGACCAAACCCCCGGCGCCGGCGATCTCGCCCTACCCCGGCTTGTCCGGGACCGCTCATCATCCGACGCCGATGCCCTACGGAATTCCTCGATGATCACGATTCTGCCGCCGGAGCTCCTGCCCTCCGTCAACTCCGAGGTGCGCAAGGTCGCCACGCTGCCGGCGAATCGGCTGCTCGTCTGGGTGCCGCTGGTCGTCGCGCTCCTCGCGAGCATGGCCAGTGCGCTCATGGCGGGCAAGGCCGATCCCAGGGGCGAACCCATTACCGGCACCGCGACCCTGGGCCTGTACATCGGCCTCGCGGTGCTGGTCGTGGCGGCGGCGGTGTTCGGCGCGACCAGTACCGGCGCCGAGTACGGGCACCACACCATGCCGATCACCGCGCTGTTCACCGGGGACCGCGACCGGCTCGCCGCGGCGAAACTGGTGGTCACCGGCGTGTTCGCGCTGGCGGTCGCGGTGGCGGTGGAACTGGTCTCGGTGCTGACGCTCGCGGCTTTCGGCCGCGGCAAATTCGACTTCGACCTGGATCTGGCGGCCGTGCTCGGCGGCGGGCTGCTCGCCGCGGTCTGCTGGTCGCTGATCGGCGCCGGCCTCGGGTTCCTGCTGCGTTCGTCGTCGACCGCGATCGGGGTCATGCTCGGCTGGCTCGTCATCGCCGAGCCGCTGCTCTGGCTGATCGCCAACGGCGTCGGTGCCACCGGCTTCGTCACGCTCTTTCCCGGCTCCGCCACCATCAGCACCGTCGCCGTCGGGTCCTACCCCGACAGCGACTTCCTCGCGCCGACACCCGCCGCCATCGTGGTGCTGCTGCTGTGGACCATCGGCATCGGCGGCGCGGGCTGGTGGAACCTGCGACGCCTGGACCTGTGAACCGGGGCAGCTGACGAACGGGAACAACGACGTGTCGGTGCGCGTCATTACCGTGGATGGTTATGGGCGGGGTAGTCGAAGCGGGCGAAGACACCGGGTCAGCTGAGCGCGACCCGGGCAGTCCCGGCTGGATTCGCCGGCTGTGGGGCGAGAGCCGGACGCATCGCGGCACGCTGGCCGGCCTCGGCGCGGCCGTGCTGGCCGGTGCCGGGGTGGAGATCGCCGGGCCGCTGCTGACCAAGCGCGCCATCGACGCCGCGGGGACCGGCCAGACCGCCGTGATCGGAGTCGTCGCCGGGCTGCTGGTGCTGCTTGCGGTGGGCCGGTTCGCGGCCGGATTCGGCCGGCGGTTGCTCGCGGGGAAGCTGTCGTTGGACGTGCAGCATTCGCTGCGGGTGGACCTGCTCGGGTCGCTGCAACGGCTGGACGGGGTCGGCCAGGACGCGATCCGGACCGGTCAGGTGGTGTCGCGGTCGATCACCGATCTGCAACTGGTGCAGGGACTGCTGGCGATGGTGCCGCTGGCGAGCATGGCGGTGGTGCAGTTCGTGCTCGCCGCGGTGGTGATGCTGTGGCTGTCGCCGCCGCTCGCGGTACTCGCGCTGCTGATCGTGCCCGCGATCGCGCTGGTGGTCTACCGGCTGCGGCCGCGGCTCTACGCGGCCACCTGGTCCGCGCAGCAGCGCGCCGCCGACGTCGCCCAGCATGTCGAGGAAACCGTCACCGGGGTCCGGGTGGTGAAGGGGTTCGGGCAGGAGGCCCGGATGGTGGACGTGCTCGAAAAGCACAGTCGCACCCTGTATGCCGAGCGGATGCGCGCGGCGGCGGTGAACTCGCGCTTCGCGCCGACGGTGACCGCCATTCCGCAACTCGGCATGGTCGGCGTCATCGTGGTCGGCGGGCTGCTCGCGTTGCACGGGACGATCGGGATCGGCACCTTCGTCGCCTTCGCCGCGTACGTCGCGACGATGAGCGGTACCGCGCGGATCATGTCGGGGGCGTTGGTCCTCGCGCAGCTCACCCGCGCCGCCGCCGAACGCGTGTACCAGGTGATCGACACCGCTCCGGTGATCACCGATCCACCCGAGCCCGCACCGCTGCCCGCGGGCCCGCTCGGCATCGAGATCGACTCGCTGACTTTCGGATTCGACCCGGAACAGCCGGTGCTGCGCGAACTCGACCTGACCGTGCGGCCCGGCGAGACGGTGGCGATCATCGGGCCCGCGGGCTCGGGAAAGACCACGCTCTCACTGCTGCTCCCCCGCTTCTACGCACCCGACGCGGGCCACATCCATCTGTTCGGCGCCGAGCCGGAGCACAGTGTCGACCTCGCGGACCTGAGCGCGGCCGACCTGCGCAGCGCCATCGGCGTGGTGTTCGACGACCCGTTCCTGTTCTCCGACACCATCGCCGCCAATATCGCGATCGGCCGCCCGGAGGCCACCGATGCCGAGATCCGGGCGGCCGCGCAGGCCGCGGCCGCCGACGACTTCATCGGCGAACTCCCCGACGGCTACGACACGGTGGTCGGTGAACGCGGCCTGACCCTGTCCGGCGGGCAACGCCAACGCATCGCGCTGGCCAGAGCCTTGCTGGCGCGGCCGCGCATTCTCGTGCTGGACGACGCGACCTCCGCGGTGGACGCCATCACCGAGGCCGCGATCTTCGGCACGCTGCCCGATCAGGCCGGGCGCACCACGCTGATCCTGGCGCACCGCGAATCGACCCTCGCCCACGCCGATCGGGTCATCCGGCTGCCCGCACCGGTGAGTGCGCAGCTGACCGCACACAAAGCACCCGTGGCGATTCCGGCTACCGCCGCCAACGGCAGCGCGGGACACACCTTCGCCGCGGCGGCCGCGGACCTCACGGAAACGCCAGAGTTGCGGCAGGAAATCGCGCGCCTGCCACCCGCCGACGAGCAGCCGAAGCTGGACGACCAACGGCTGCGGCAGCCCGATCCGGGCTTCCGGCTGACCAGGCTGTTGCGACCGGTTCGCGCACTGGTGATCGCCGCGGTCGCCCTGCTGCTGCTCGACGCACTGGTCGGTGTCGCCTTCCCCCCGATCGTGCGATTCGCGATCGACACGGGCGTCGGTGGCGGTGATTCCGGGGCTCTCTGGCTGGCCGCCGGGCTGGGCATCGCCTTGGTCGCCGGGGGCTGGCTGGTCGGCGCGGCCAACACGCTGATCACCGCGCGGACCGGCGAACGAGTGCTCTACGGGCTGCGCATCCGCAGCTACGCGCACCTGCAACGGCTCGGCCTCGACTACTACGAGCGCGAACTGTCCGGCCGGATCATGACGCGGATGACGACCGACCTCGATTCGCTGTCCACCTTCCTGCAGACCGGGCTGGCCACCTCGTTGATCGGCGGGCTGACCTTCGTCGGAATCGCGGTGGCGCTGTTGGTGATCGACGTATCGCTGGCCTTGGTCGTGATCGCCACGCTGCCGCCGCTGTTCGTGGCGACGGTGCTGTTCCGGCGCTTCGCGTCCACGGCGTACACCGTCTCGCGGGAGAACGTGTCCACCGTGAACGCCGACTTCCAGGAGAACGTCGCCGGCTTGCGCGCGGTCCAGGCCAATCGGCACGAGCCGGTCGCGGCCCGCCGCTTCGCCGAGTACTCCGACCGATACCGGCACAGCCGGATGCGCGCGCAGACCTCGATCGCGTTGTACTTCCCGTTCATCGCCGCCTGGTCGGGGGTCTCGCTGGCCGCGGTGATCTTCGTCGGCGCCCGCGAGGTCGCGGCGGGTACCACGACGGCAGGCACCCTGGTCGCCTTCGTGCTGTATCTGGAACTGCTGTTCGCGCCGGTGCTCGCGCTGTCGCAGGTGTTCGACGGCTATCAGCAGGCGCGCGTCGGGCTGCGCCGGATCGGCGAGTTGCTGCGCACGGCCTCGGCGATCGCAAGCGATCGAGCCGACGCGGTCCCGATCGAGCACGGGCTGCGCGGCGAGGTCGTCCTCGACGACGTGCGCTTCCACTACCCCGGGGTGGCGAAGCTCGCTCTGGCCGACGTCTCGCTGCGGATTCCCGCGGGCAGCACCCTCGCGCTGGTCGGCCCGACCGGTGCGGGCAAGTCGACCATCGTCAAGCTGCTCGCCCGGCTGTACGACCTGCCGCCCGACTCGGACGGCACCGGCGCGATCCTGGTCGACGACACCGACATCCGTGACTACCGTCTCACCGACTACCGCGCCCGGCTCGGCATCGTGCCGCAGGAAGCGCACCTGTTCAGCGGTGACGTCGCGAGCAACATCGCCTTCGGCAAGCCGGGCGCGACCGACGCCGAGATCGCCGAAGCCGCGGCGGCGGTCGGCGCGACGGCCATGATCGCGGCCCTGCCGCTGGGCATGCGCCAACCGGTCGGCGAGCGCGGGCGCGGCCTGTCGGCGGGTCAGCGGCAGCTCGTCGCGCTGGCCCGCGCCGAACTTGTGCGCCCCGACTTACTACTGCTCGACGAGGCGACGGCTACCCTCGATCCGGACGCCGAGGCAGCGGTGCTCGCCGCGAGTCGATCATTGACCCGCGGGCGAACCACCGTCCTCGTCGCACACCGGCTCGGTACGGCGGCGCGAGCCGATCGCATCGCCGTCGTCGAACACGGCCGGATCGCCGAAATCGGCACTCACGTCGAGTTGCTCGCCACAGGTGGCGGGTATGCGCGACTGTGGGCAGCGGCACGTGAAACCGGGGGAATATTCTCGGTTACGGACAAGTCGTCTTCTATGAGGTGAGGTTTGTCGGGTGGTCAGTCGCTCCGTCGGTTTGCTGCTGGGCCTATCCTCAGATAGGGCGCATCGGCGCGCATCCGCGGATGCAGGCCCTTTCGAGCGACCTGCAAGCAGTCGCTACGGTGAGCCGGGCACGTCACAAACGTCGCAGCGCGAAGAACGAAATGAGGCGAACACCTGCTGTGAGCAGCTCAACTTCCCAGTTCGGACAGAACCAGTGGCTAGTCGATGAGATGTATCAGAAGTTCAAGCAAGATCCATCTTCGGTCGATGAAAGTTGGCACGAGTTCCTCGCCGATTACACGCCCGAAGCCACGGGTGATTCCGGTAACAGCTCGGCCGCCCCGGCCGCGGCCGCTCCCGCGCAGGCGCCGACCCCGGCTCCGGCACCCGCGCCGGTGAACTCGGCCCCCAAGGCGAACTCGGCGCCCAAGGCCGCCGCGCCCGCACCGGCCAAGCCCGCGGCCCCCGCGCCCGCCCCGGCGAAGACCACCGCGCGCACGCCGCAGACCACGCCCGCGCCGACCTCCAACGCGGCGCCGACCTCCGGCGCCCCGAAGACGGACGCCCCGGCCGACGAGGCCAAGGTGCTGCGTGGCGCTGCCGCCGCGGTCGCCAAGAACATGGCCTTGTCGCTGTCGATTCCGACCGCGACCAGCGTGCGCGCCATCCCGGCGAAACTGATGATCGACAACCGGCTGGTCATCAACAACCACTTGGCCCGCACCCGCGGTGGCAAGATCTCGTTCACCCACCTGCTGGGCTACGCGATCGTGCAGGGCATCAAGGCCTTCCCGAACATGAACCGGCACTTCGCCGAGATCGACGGGAAGCCCAACGCCATCACCCCGGCGCACACCAACCTCGGTCTCGCCATCGACCTGCCCGGCAAGGACGGCAGCCGATCGCTGGTCGTCGCGGCCATCAAGGGCACCGAGTCGATGACCTTCGGCCAGTTCCACACCGCCTACGAGGACATCGTCCGCCGCGCGCGCGACGGCAAGCTGACCGCCGACGACTTCAGCGGCGTCACCATCTCGCTCACCAACCCCGGCACCATCGGCACCGTGCACTCGGTGCCCCGCCTCATGCCGGGCCAGGGCGCCATCATCGGCGCGGGCGCGATGGAGTACCCGGCCGAGTTCCAGGGCATGAGCGACGAGCGCATCGCCGACATCGGCGTGGGCAAGCTGATGACGCTCACCTCCACCTACGACCACCGCATCATCCAGGGTGCGGAGTCCGGTGACTTCCTGCGCACCATCCACCAGCTGCTGATCTCCGACGAGTTCTACGACGAGATCTTCCACGGCCTCGGCGTGCCGTACGAGCCGGTGCGCTGGCGCAAGGACATTCGCGAACGCGGCGTCGACAAGAGCACCCGCGTGCTCGAGATGATCGCCGCCTACCGCAACCGCGGCCACCTGATGGCGGACACCGATCCGCTGCGGCTGGTCAAGGACAAGTTCCGCAGCCACCCCGACCTCGACGTCACCCAGCACGGCCTGACACTGTGGGACCTGGACCGCACGTTCAATGTCGGCGGCTTCCACGGCCAAGAGCAGATGAAGCTGCGCGAGGTCCTCTCGGTCCTGCGCGACGCCTACTGTCGGCACGTCGGTGTGGAGTACACCCACATCCTGGAGACCGAGCAGCTGCAGTGGATCCAGGAGCGGGTCGAGCAGAAGCACGTCAAACCGACTGTCGCGCAGCAGAAGTACATCCTGAACCGGCTGAACGCGGCGGAGGCCTTCGAGACCTTCCTGCAGACCAAGTACGTCGGCCAGAAGCGCTTCTCGCTGGAGGGCGCCGAGGCCGTCATCCCGATGATGGACGCGACCATCGACCAGTGCGCCGAGCACGGTCTCGACGAGGTCATCATCGGCATGCCGCACCGCGGTCGCCTCAACGTGCTCGCCAACATCGTCGGCAAGCCGTACTCGAAGATCTTCACCGAGTTCGAGGGCAACATGAACCCGGCAGGCGCGCACGGCTCCGGCGATGTGAAGTACCACCTCGGCGCGCACGGCACCTACCTGCAGATGTTCGGCGACAACGAGATCGAGGTCTCGCTCACCGCCAACCCGTCGCACCTCGAGGCGGTCGACCCGGTGCTCGAGGGTCTGGTCCGCGCCAAGCAGGACCTGCTGGACAAGGGCGACGGCCCGGACGGTTACTCCGTCATGCCGCTCATGCTGCACGGTGACGCCGCGTTCGCGGGTCAGGGTGTGGTCGCCGAGACGCTGAACCTGTCCGGGCTGCGCGGCTACCGCGTCGGCGGCACCATCCACATCGTGGTGAACAACCAGATCGGCTTCACCACCGCGCCGGAGAACAGCCGCTCCACCGAATACTCCACCGACATCGCGAAGTTCATCGGCGCGCCGATCTTCCACGTCAACGGTGACGACCCGGAGGCCTGCGACTGGGTGGCTCGCCTGGCAGTCGACTTCCGGCAGAAGTTCCGCAAGGACGTCGTCATCGACATGGTCTGCTACCGGCGCCGTGGCCACAACGAGGGCGACGACCCGTCGATGACCCAGCCGTCGATGTACGACGTCATCGACACCAAGCGCTCGGTGCGTAAGGCCTACACCGAGAGCCTGATCGGCCGTGGCGACATCTCGCTGAAAGAGGCCGAGGACGCGCTGCGCGACTACCAGGGTCAGCTGGAGCGGGTGTTCAACGAGGTCCGCGAGCTGGAGAAGTACACGCCGGAACCGAGCGAGTCGGTCGAGGACGATCAGAAGGTCCCGACCACCGTGCAGACGGCCGTGGACAAGGCTGTGCTGCAACGCATCGGCGATGCGTTCCTGCACGTGCCCGACGGCTTCAACGTGCACCCGCGCGTCAAGCCGGTGCTGGAGAAGCGCCGCGAGATGGCCTACGAGGGCAAGGTCGACTGGGCCTTCGCCGAGCTGATGGCCTTCGGCACGCTGATCGACGAGGGTCGCGCGGTGCGGCTGACCGGTCAGGACTCGCGCCGCGGCACGTTCACCCAGCGGCACTCGGTGATCATCGACCGCAAGACGGCCGAGGAGTACACCCCGCTGCACAACATCGGCAGCACCAACCCCGGTTGGTTCGCGGTGCACGACTCGGCGCTGAGCGAATACGCCGCCGTCGGTTTCGAATACGGCTACTCGCTCGGCAACCCGAACGCACTCGTGTTGTGGGAGGCGCAGTTCGGTGACTTCGTCAACGGCGCGCAGTCCATCATCGACGAGTTCATCTCCTCCGGTGAGGCCAAGTGGGGTCAGCTCTCCGACGTCGTGCTGCTGCTGCCGCACGGCCACGAGGGTCAGGGTCCCGACCACACCTCCGGTCGGATCGAGCGGTTCCTGCAGTTGTGCGCCGAGGGCTCGATGACGGTCGCCGTGCCGTCCACCCCGGCGAACTACTTCCACCTGCTGCGCCGGCACGCGCTGGACGGCATCCGCCGCCCGATGATCGTCTTCACCCCGAAGTCGATGCTGCGCAACAAGGCCGTCGTGTCGGATCTGAAGGACTTCACCGAGAGCAAGTTCCGCTCGGTGTTCGACGAGCCCGCCTACGAGCAGGGCATCGGCGACCGCAGCAAGGTGAAGCGGATCCTGATGACCAGCGGCAAGCTCTACTACGAGCTGGCCGCCGAAAAGGCGAAGCAGAAGCGCGAAGACGTCGCGATCGTGCGGATCGAGCAGCTCTACCCGCTGCCCACCTACCGCCTGAACGAGTCGCTCGACCGCTACACCAACGCGACCGACATCGTGTGGGTGCAGGAGGAACCGGCCAACCAGGGCGCCTGGCCCTTCTTCGGCCTCAACCTCCCCGAGGTCCTCCCCGACCGCCTCGGCAAACTGCGCCGCATCTCCCGCCGCGCCATGTCGGCCCCCTCCTCGGGTTCCAGCAAGGTGCACGCGGTAGAGCAGGCCGAGATCGTCGCCGAAGCCTTCGAGCCGACCAACTAACAGTTCACCGTTGACCCCGGACGCCGGGTCGAATCCGCTCCTTACCGAGCGAATCCGACCCGGCGTCCGGCGTTTTCCGTGGTCGACAGTGCACAGCGCCGTCAGTAAACTTCGCCACCATGAGCGACGGGGGTACGCCGACAACATCCGGCCAGCAGGTTTCGGTCGTTCCCGAGCAGGTGCGTGACGTCGGGAAATACGTCTACGGGTTGGCCGAGACTTTGCGATCGGCGTTGGATTCCGCCGCCAAAGACGTGGACGCACTGACCAACGGGAGCTGGACCGGCGACTCGGCCACCGAGTTCGCCAACGGCTGGACCGACGTGCGGGACGGGGGCGTGGCGATCATGTCGGCCTTGACCGGCATGGCGGAGAAACTCGGCGTCACCGCCGACACGTACCAGGCCCGCGACGCGAACAACGCCGCCGCGCTCAACACGTCCACCCTGGACCTGCCATGAGCTCAGAATTCTCGGTCGACCTCGAACATCTCGACCAGATCGTCGCCCGGCTCGCCGGACTGGCCGGATTCGTCGCCGAGCACCTCGACGAAATCGACGACCGTGTCGCGGCACTGCACGGCACCGGATGGGAAAGTGTTGCCGCCGACGCCTATTCCGACGCCCACCGGCAATGGGCCACCGGCGCACGCGAATTCGTCGACGGGGTGCGCGAGATGAGTGATGCGGCGAAGAAAGCGCACGGGCGCTATACCCGAGCGATCGAACTCAACAGCAAGATGCTGCAAGGGGGCTGAGCCGTGCGCATCGACTGGCAGACCTACTACGACGCCGCCAAGAAATGCCACGATCTCGCCGCCGAACTGCGCCAGGCCGACAAACCGGTGCACGACGCCGTCAAAGGCGAGTGCGCAGGCATGGCCGGCGACGCACCAGGCTGCAAAGAATGGGGCGAGAAGTACGACCGCACCGCACGCGACACCATGCAGTCGTGCACGAACCTCGCTGATGCCCTCACCAACTTCGGATACGTGCTGTACGCGACCGGCTACAACTACGGCATCAGCAACAAGAGCAATCCGCCACCCCCTCGCCCCGATGTCCGCGAGATACCGCAATACCAGGTCACCATCCCGACCTCCGTGCGCGACAACGGAATCGGCATCGAACACCACGGTGGAATCCAGGAACTCTTCGATCTCCTGATCGCGCAGATCCTGGAGAAGTTCGGAAAGCTACCCAACGGCGACATCAAGAAACTCGAAAAGGCGTCGTCCACGTGGACAACCTTCGCCAACCACGAGACCGTCACCGGCGCCGCAGCCCGAATCACCACGATCATCGGACTTTTCGACAACATCGAAGACAAGACAAACCTCCCCCCACTACTCGGCCACCTCGAAACTCTGCGCAACGGCGCAACCCAGGTCGCAGCCGCAACCCAAAACCTCGCCGCTCCGGTCGCCGACTACCACGCAGGCACCGTCCAAGTCCGCGGAAACATCGAATCCTCGATCACCCAAGCCGAATGGGCCATCGGCCTCACCGTAGTCGCCGCCGCAGCCGCCGCCTTCTTCACCTTCGGCGGCAGCGCCGCAGCAGGAGCCGGCGGCGTCGGCGTCATAGTCACCAACACCATCAACACGATCCGCACCGTCTACCAGGGCAGCAACCTCCTGAAAGCAGTAGGCCTGGCCACCGCCGCCGCCGGAGCCGTCGGCGTAATCAAATCCTTCGACAAGGTCCCCGACCTAGGCACCACCCTCACCTCCCTAGCCACCATCATCGCCATGCGCGTGCTCATCGATGATGACGGCGCCACTGGCCCGGCGAATTCAGGAAACACACCGGGAAGTAGCGAATACCAAAGGCGCGTGGACGAACTGGCGAAAGACCCCGCCAAGAACGGTGCATCCAGCCCGCAGTCCAGGAGAGAAGCCGAGGTCGGACTGCAGGCCGAGCATGACGGTGCGATCCCCGGGCCGATAACCAGAGCGCAACCCGGCCCGAACGGCGAAGATCAGGGCGAGTTCATAGATTCCAAGAACGAACGGTGGGACGTGAAAAGCTCGCCGGACTCCCATCCGAGTTACCGGCCGGAAGCAGGCAAACCGATCCCTAACCCGCAGACGGACGAGGCATTCACTAGAATGGTCGACAAGGATATCGCTACCGGCGAGAAGGTCCTTCTCGATCCTGACGGTATGTCACCTGCCCGTCGAGCGCGTCTCGAGCAGTTGGTGGCAAACAATCCGAATTGGCAAGGAAAGGTAGTTTGGGGTCGATGACCAGAGTGTACGGACGGTCGAGCGAGAGCGTGGTCGCGTGGCCTGACGACGCGAAAACGCGCGAGACTCTCCAGCGATATCTGGATAGACTTTCAGCGGATTCGTCGGAATCGTTGATGGACGGTTCTTTGCTGGCGGCCGACGGTTTGAACTTCGCCGGTGCCGATCTTTCCGGTCTGCAACTACAAGAGGCTGCGCTCAACGAAGCCGATCTGAGCAATGTTCGCATGGTAGAAGTGGACCTGTATCAGGCGTGGCTGCTGTCCGCCAATATCAGCCACGCCGACCTGACACGCTCCGACCTCCGGAAGATCGAAGGCCGAGGCTGCAAAGCAGCGCACGCAATCCTTCACGCAGCACAGATACAGGGCGCAGTGTTCGAGGACGCCGATTTCCGACAGGCTGATTTCCATGAGGCAAACCTTCATGACACCAGCTTCGCCGGCTCCGACCTGCGTGATACAGATCTGCGCCGTTGCCAATTCGGTTGGACCGATCTCTCGAACTGCCGGCTCGGCGGCAGCAACGTGGAAGGTGCCAGAGGAATGATCCTGGGGCCGGTCGATGTCGGCGACCAGTCGACATCCATCCTCAGCGGCGCCGAATTGAAAGCCTGGTTCGACGCTCATGGTGCACCGGACGTCGAAATCCACGCCTCTCCGCAGGGCTGACCGGCGAACGAACCACCGTGTCGAGCCCATCCCAGCCAGCGAACGCAGCGCAGACTTCGAAGCCATCTACCGGATGCTTCTTGTTCGCACGAAGAAGGAACGAATGATCCGGGAGATTACGGAATACGAGGACCGGTGGTTGTTGCGACCGCTGCGAGACAGCTGTGTCCTCGATATCGAATGGGGTTCGGATAGCTTTGAGCTGTTGCTGAATTCTCCGTTGCGGATCGTTGCAGGCTATGGGGCCGAGTTATCGCCGCGCTCGTTGGCTCTAGACGATCCCGATCGACACGTGATCACTCACTGGTCGACGACGGTGGTGGAGCGCAATCTTTCTGCCTCGATAGTTTCTGCGGTACTTTTCAAATCCGGCAGAGTTCGGTTGGGTTTCCGGAGCGGATGGAACATGTTTGTGTCCTATCGACAGCCGGACGTTGCCTTTGCAGTATTCTCCGGCGAGACACTGATATCGGACCGATCCGGAATGCTGGATCAGACAGAATATCCTGTTGCACAGGTCGATCGTTGGACTGGCAGGCGTATTACGGCGCCGCCGTGGCCACCGAGGCCCAACGACCTCGCGATAAATTACGATTCCGACGATATCAACGACTGAAGCAACCACTCCGAAACGCGACACAGTCTCGTGTTGACGACTTGACGTACAGAACTAGCTCTTGACGAAGGCTGCAGCATGCGTCAAGAGGATGATTCGTGCGTTGAGTCATAGCGGGTCGGGTTGGCTACTCGTTGAAGAGCAGGGTGGCGGCGGCGTTGAGGGTTAGCCAGATTCCTATGCCGCCTACGGCCCAGCCTATGGCTGTGGCGCTGTGCTTTGTTAGCCAGTTGTTGATTTTTTGGAGGAGGGGGTCTATTCGGTGGTGGGCTATTAGGCGGGCGGCGGCTAGGGCTAGGGCGGGGAGGGTCATCAGGATGCAGTAAGTGGCGAGGGTCAGGCCGGTCAGCGACCAAGGGAGGTCGGCGTTGGCTATCAGGGCGATGGCTGCGAGGTAGGGGAGCATGGTTGCTACCTCTAGGGCGGCCGCTGCTAGGGCGAGGTTCATCAAGCTGCGGGGGCTGCCGGTGCCGGACATGGCTTTTGTGCGCCAGCGGTGGATTTTGCCGGGTTGGCCTGCTCGGCGTTTGGCTCTGGCTTCGAGCCAGTAGCTGAGGGCGATGACGAGGAGGCCGAGGATGAGTTGGGCGATGCGCAGGGGGAACTCGGGGATGTCGAGGGAGCCGGTGCGGATGGCGGTCAGGGCGGTATCGGCACCGAGGACGAGCAGTACGCCGACGGCGAAGTAGAAGATCGCCACGGTGGCGAGGTACACGGCGATGCGTCCTGGGCGGAGGCGGCCGGGGGTCAGTAGCAGCCAGATGGGGATGAGCAGGGTGCCGAAGCTGGTGCTGTCGACGAGGGCGAGGCCGATCAGCGCTGCGACGAGCGGGAGGGTCATCGGTGTTCCGTTCCGGTAGACAACACGGTTCTGATGCTGTCGTGTCCGGTCGGTATGCCGCGTCCGACAAAGGGAGGACCGCCGATCAGGCTTGCGGCGTAGTCCTCACCGGCGGACCTCCCGAAAGAGCGTGCAACACATCGCTTGCACACACTGGGATCGCCCGCGCGCAGCAGGATGCTTCGGCACGGCACTAACAAGGCCGAACCCCGCGAGAAGAGTTGCTGAGCTGAGAACCGCAGGCAGATCGGCCGCGACGCCTGGACCTGAGCTGAAGCGCATCCAGCTCCGCCGCGGCGAAAGGATCAGAGGGCCCCGTACAACCCGCCGGCATCGATGGGAATCGCAGCTCCGCTGATGTAGGACGCTCGCTCCGACAGTAGAAACTCCACTACCCCGGCAACTTCCTCTGGTGTGCCGATCCGGGCGGCGGGGTTCTTGGCGCGTAGGTGGGTGAGGAGTTGGTCGTGGAGACCGCCGAGCATGTCGGTGTCGATCACCCCGGGGCAGACGGCGTTGAGGCGGATGTTGTCTCGGGCGTATTCGGCGGCTAACGCGCGGGTCAGGCCTACTACGGCGTGTTTGCTGGCGGTGTAGGAGACGGAGAGGCTGTCGGCGGCGCGTAGGCCGGCTACCGAGGAGCAGTTGACGATGGCGCCGGTGGCGTTGGCGGACATTATGCGTAGTTCGCGGCGGAGGCAGCGCCAGAGACCTTTGACGTTGACGTCGAAGACGGTGTCGAATTGGGCTTCGGTGGAGTCGTGGAAGCGGGCGCCGCGCAGGATGGTGTCGGTGCCGATCACGCCTGCGGCGTTGAAGGCGCCGGTGAAGTCGCCGGCGTACTTCTCGACGGCGTCGAAGAAGGCGTCGACCTCGGCGGGGCGGGTGACGTCGGCGGCGATGAATTCGACGTTGTCGCCGAGCTTTTCGGACAGCGCGTGACCGGCGGCGCGGTCCCGGCCGCAGAATACGACGTGGTTGCGTGGGTCGGCGGCGAGTAGTTCGACGGTCGCGGCGCCGATCCCCCTGGTCCCACCGACCACCACTTGAACCGAACGATTTCCCATGGTGTCCAACCTATTCCGCCGCAGCCAGGCGAGAACCCGCTCGCCGCAAACGATCCACCACATCGATGAGCACTTCGGGGTCGTGTGCCGCGGTGACGGTCGACCGCAGTGCACCACCGGGCCGCGAACTCCACGCCCCGGACAGCGGCAACAGGAACACGTCGGCATCCAGCGCCGCATGGAACCAGCGGGCGGTATCCCCGGCATCCGGAAACAGCAGCGGCACAATCGCGGTCGCGGAAACACCGGTATCGAATCCCGCCGAGTGCAGCGCGGTAGTCCAGGTGGCTCGATTCGTCGCAAGCCGCTCCATCAACCTATCTCCCTCGCGCAGCAGCAGTTCGACGGATTCGGCGGCCAGCGCCGCCGCCATCGGCGAGATCACAGTGGAGAAGGTAGCCCCGCGATGCCGGCGCAGCTGCTCGGCGTACTCGCCTGAGCTGGTGACGAACCCGCCCCCACCGACGAAAGCCTTGGCGAGCGATCCGACCCGGACATCAATGCTTCCGGGCATCCCATAGTGCGCTTCGATGCCGCGCCCACCCGGACCGAGCTGGCCCACCGAGGACGCCTCGTCGACGAACAGCACGGCATCCGAGTCACGGGCGCAGGCGACGAGCGCGGGCAGGTCGGCGATGTCCCCGCCGACGCCGAAGATCGCCTCACACACGATGACTCGTCGTCCGCGAGTGGGGAAGCGTTGCAGCTGTCCACGCAGGTCATCGGGGTCGTTGTGCCGATAGATGTGCAGGGCGGCACCGCTGAGCAGGCAGCCGTCCAGCAGAGAGCGATGGCACCGCTCATCGATGAACAACGCATCGTCGGGCCCGGCGATCGCGGGAATGGCGGAGACGTTCGCCAAATAGCCGGAGCTGTACAGGGTGACGGCCTCGCACCGCAGCAGGGCCCGCAGCGCATCGGTCAATCGTTGATGCACGACGGTGTAGCCATTGATCGCGCCGGACCCGTGTGAGCCGAAAGTCGAGGAACTCCTGGCGAACTCGACCATCGCCGCACGAATATCCGGGTGTGAGTTCAGGCCGAGATAGCTGTTGGAACAGAGATGATCGAAGCGCCGACCGCGAAAATGGATCGTGGTTTCGCTGACCTCAGCGGCGGGCCCGAGCAGCGCGCGCACATCGAGCTGCGCCGGCGTCGGCGCACTGGACGACGGAGTGGCAGCCTTGCGGGCTCCGGTCTCGAAGAGAGCTTCCACCAGCTCGGCAGCGGTGAGCGCGTTGGTCATACCTGCCCGTGACGCTCCGGGCCCGGCAACCCTGCTGAGCAGCGCGGCGAACCGAAGCGAGTCGATGCCGAGGGCGTCGAACGGCGCATTCATGTCGGGCTCATCGAGTCCCGTTGCGTAGCGCAGATAGTCACGGATTTGTGCCTCGGTACCCGTGGCCGCGGCATCCGCACTCGGCCTCGGCTCGGACAACATCGCACGCAAGGCCGCGACATCGACCTTCCCGTTGCGCGTCATCGGCATACCGGTCACCGTCAGCACCCGCTGCGGCAGCATGTATTTCGGTACCCGCACCGCCAGCGAGGCCCGAAAGGCCATGGGCTCGAACCTGATCGAATCGTCCACGGGAACCAGGAACACCGCCAGCGCCGTAGCACCGTCGAGCTCGAACCCGATGGTGGCCGCGTCCTTCACCGCGGGCATGGTGCGGCACTTCTCCGAGATGTGGTCGAGTTCGATGCGGTAGCCGTTGATCTTGACCTGATGGTCCGCGCGACCCCCGAACATCACCCCGTGGCGGAGCGAACGATAACCGAGGTCGCCGGTCAGATAAGCGGGAATCATGCTGCCCTCCGGTATTCCGGTACAGAACTTCGTCGCGGTCAGCTCAGCATCCCCCGCATAGCCCAGCGCGACTTGCGAACTACGCACCACGATCTGCCCGGTCTGCAACGGCAAGCAGACCCGACGTCCCGGCGTGACAACGAGAACATCGACGTCCTTCATTCCCGAACCGACCGGAATGACATCGGGCACCCCAGCCAAACCGGCAGCACTGGTGTCGACCTCGAAATAGCCCACAGCCCTTTGCGTTTCCGTAGAGCCGTACAGATTAACGATCCGCGCGCCCGGCGCGACCCCAGCCACCGTCTTCACCTGCGCACGGGTCAGCGCCGCGCCAACGAGAAAGACGACATCCAGATCTGACAAAGAATCTTCGGCACCCGCGAGCAGCCGAATCGCCGCCGGGTTGACGCACACGACCTGCACCCGATGCTCAGTCAGCCAACGCGGAAAGGCCTCGGTGACAGTCGAATTCCGATGCTCGGGCACCACAATGGTGCCGCCGAGGTAGAGCGGAGTCATGATGTCCCGCTGCAACGGGTCATGACCGATGCTCGAACACATACCGAACCTGGCGCCGCGCAGCGAGCCGAATCGACTGTCCATCCAATCGAAGAAGTAGGTGAGCGAGCCGTACCGTCCACGCACCGCCTTGGGCGTCCCGGAGGTCCCCGAGGTGAAGGTGATGATCGCGCAATCGTCGCGCCGGAACCGTTCAGCCTCGTATCGACCGGGCTCGACGGCGGATTCGAGCCCGAGCGACGTGAACGCCCCTGCAATACCCACACCGGCAAGATCGGCCACATGATCGGCGCCCGCGACCCGCGCACACTCCTCGATATAGCTGGTGGGAGCCTCGGGGTCAGCGATCGATACGGTGATCCCGGCCTTGAGCGCCGCCACAAAGGTCGCGACGAGCGTCTCATCCCGGTTGGGCACGAGCAGCAACGTCTCGCCGGCCCGCACACCACGCTGCTCGAGGTCCGCGGCGATACCGTCGGCAGTGCGATCCAGTTCGGCGTAGGAGATCGCCTTGGTGGCCGTTTCGACGGCAATCCGCGAAGGGTAGTTGCGAGCCATCTGGACGAAACGGGTAACGAACAGCTCCGGCTCGTCGGCACGAATACGCGTCTCGAAGCTCAGCCCGGTAAACGCTTCTTGCAGAACCACTTCCGCCCGAGCCAAAACCCCCTGGGCCCACGCGCCGGACATCACCTCGACGACCTCGCGCACATCGACATCACCGTCTTGCGGTAGGGCAACACTGATTTCGCCGCTACCGATGTGCACCGCGGTCACCGGCCGGAACCGCTCGATCAACTCGAGGTGCCGCGCCGGTTCGACATCGGAAATGAGATGTCCCACCGCGACATCGACCTCACGCACTACCGGCGAAGCCTTGATCAATGCACACAGATCCGCCAGCGTATGCCGCTCGACATCGACGCCGGACACATCGACCACCCGCAGCTGCGCCGAAGTCGTGATCACAATACTGCTCCGCGCGCCGAATACCCGATCGAGCAGCGCATGCAGCGCCACCGCAATTACCAGGGGCTCCCAGTCCACGCGAGCCGCGAAAACACCGGACCGATAAGCGCGGTGCAGCACATTGTTGTCGATACCGATGGCCGCATTGCTGATCATGCTCAATTGCTTTGTCCCACTCGTTATGTCGTCGCGCCGAACCCTCGCCGCGCTGGTTACTGAAGGGCCACTCCCACTCCGACGGTCACCAACGCAACGCCCACCCCCGTATCGATCCGCCGCCGCGTCCGCGCCTGCGCGAACCGCGCGTGCAGCCAGGTGACAACACTGGTGACGAAGAGGAACCACGCCGTCACCACCGCCACCGCGACCAGCGGAAGCGCCACCGCGTCGGTGACCGTCGCCCCGTCCGGAATGAACTGCGGAATCAACGCGACGAAGAAAACCGCTGTCTTGGGATTGAGGATGCTGCTACCGAACCCGCGCCCCAGATGGCGCCGAAACCCCTGCGCGGCAACAGGTCCGAGCATCGCGTCACCGGCCGCCCGCCGCGCCTGTACCAGCGCATGCACCCCGAGAAAGATCAGATACGCCGCCCCGAGCAACCGCACCGCGGTGAACGCCTCCGACGACGTCGCGAGCAGGGCCGAGACCCCGGTCACCGCCGCGAGCACCCACAGAAACATCCCGGCCGCGACCCCGAGCGTCGCCGCCGCCCCGGCCGCCCAGCCGCTCAGCGCCCGGCTCATGATCACCGCGAGGTCCGGCCCGGGGGACGCCGACACCACCAACATCACCCCGGCGAATGCGGCGTATTGCGTGATCGAGGACATCGTTGGGTCCCCTCCCCCTGAACTCCCTGTACCCGGCGGCGAACCTCGCCGCAATGCGCTCGGAAGGCATTGGGATAAACGCTATCTCGTCACCCGACGAACGTCATGACAGGAATTCTGGGTGCAGCATGACAACAACTTGCCCCCGGTCGGGGGGTTGTTCAACCGCGCAATGCGGCGGTAAGTTCCGGGCTCAACGCAAGCGCCGGTAGCGATTCCACCAGCAATTCGATGAGTTGCGCCCGCGGAATGGGTTTTTCGCTCATCCAGGTGAGAATTGTTTCCTCCACGAAGGCGATCCACCCGCGAATGGCCAGCTTCAACCGCGGCCGATCGGGATCGTCCGGCGGGATCGGAATCTCGGTGAGCACGAGTTCGGCGATCGCGCTGCGGGATTCGTTCACGTAGGTGACCATGCCGGGGTTGTAGCTCGACGGACCGCGCAGGATCGCGTGGTAGGCCGCACGGTTCTGCTCGACGTAGTCGACGTAGCGCTCGACCGAGTCGCGGAGCATGTCGAACAGTCCGAGGCTGCGGTCCGGCGCCGTCGCGGTCAAGAACTCGGCGCTGACCTGCCGCGCGATGGCCTCGTGGAATTCGTTCACCGAGGCGAAGTAGTGGAACAGCAGGCCGCGGGAGATGCCCGCCTGCTTGGCGATGTCCTCGACGGAGATGTCCTCCAGCGCCCGCTCGGCGAGCATCTCGGCCCCGAGGGTGATCAGTTGTAGTCGGCGCTCGTCCGGGCTGAGCCGGACGCGCTTGGTCTCTCCTGAACCGGAACGACTGCTACTCACAACCAACATCTTACTGAACGTGATTCAATACTGTTGACTGCTGCTCAATAAGCCTCTACGCTCGGTTATATGAGTCGCAAGGTTACAGACAAAGCTGTCGGCGACCGGCCCGTCCGCCGTGTCAAGACGATCATCATCGGTGGCGGATTCTCGGGCCTAGGCCTAGCCATCCGCCTGAGCCAGCAGGGTCGAAACGACTATCTGGTGCTCGAACGCGGTAACGATGTCGGCGGCACCTGGCGCGACAACACCTACCCCGGCGCCGCCTGCGACGTGCCCTCGCACCTGTACTCCTACTCGTTCGCACTCAACCCCGACTGGTCGCGCTCGTTCTCCCGCCAAGGCGAGATCCAGCAGTACATCCAGGGCGTCGCCGAGAAGTACCGGGTCCTCGACAAGCACGTCTTCAACTGCGACGTCACCAGCGCACGGTGGAACAACGACACCGCCGAGTGGGAAGTCGAGTCGTCCGAGGGCAGCTTCGTCGCCGACACGCTCGTCTCCGCGATCGGCGCGCTGTGCGAGCCCGCGCTGCCGGATATCAAGGGCATCAACGACTTCGAGGGCGAGATCTTCCACTCCGCCCGGTGGAACCACGACGCCGACCTGACCGGCAAGCGCGTCGCCATCATCGGCACCGGCGCCTCGTCCATCCAGATCGTGCCCGCCATCGCGGACAAGGTCGCCCACCTCGACGTCTACCAGCGCACCGCGCCCTGGCTGCTCCCCCGCATCGACCGCCCGTACACCAAGGCCGAACACCTCGCCTTCAAGTACGTGCCCGGCTTCCAGCGCCTGTCCCGCGCCGCCATCTATGCCGCACGCGAGACTCAGGTCGTCGGCCTGGCCAAGTTCCCCGCGCTGATGCAGGCGTTCGAGCTGCTCGCCAAGGCCAAGCTGCGGTACGAGGTCCGCGATCCGGAACTGCGCGCCAAGGTGACGCCGAACTTCCGGATCGGCTGCAAACGCATGCTGATCTCGAACAACTACTACCCCGCGATCAGCCGCGACAACGTGGACGTGGTCACCGACGGCATCACCGAGGTGCGGGCGAACTCGATCGTCACCGAGGACGGCACCGAGCGCGAGATCGACGCGCTCATCGTGGCGACCGGCTTCCACGTCACCGATTCGCCGACCTACGAGACCATCTCCGGGCGCGACGGGCGCACCCTCAGCGAGGTGTTCGACGAGATCGGTCAGCAGGCCTACAAGGGCGCGACCATCGCCAACTTCCCCAATATGTTCTTCCTGCTCGGCCCGAATGTCGGCCTCGGCCACACCTCGATGGTGTACATGATCGAGTCGCAGCTCAACTATGTGGCGGACGCACTGGCCACCGTCGATCGGCTCGGCCTGAAAACCGTCGAGGTGCGCCGCGATGTGCAGGACGAATACAACGTGGACCTGCAGCGCAAGCTCGGCAAGAGCGTCTGGATCAATGGTGGCTGCGCCAGCTGGTACCTGGACAAGCACGGCAACAACACCACGCTGTGGCCGGACTTCACCTTCGAATTCCGTAGGCTCACCAAGAATTTCGACTTGTCCGCCTATGAGACAACCAAAACGTCCCGAGCCGATGTGAAAGTGGGAGCACAGTGAGCAAAGACGCTTACTTCGTCGACAAGGTTTGTGTGATCACCGGAGCAGGCTCCGGTATCGGTCGCGCACTCGCCGAAAACCTGGCCAAGCGTGGTGCCAAACTCGCGCTGTCCGATATCGACACCGACGGTCTGGCCGAGACCGTGCGCCGTTGCGAACAGCTCGGCGCCGAGGTGAAATCCGATCGGATCAACGTGGCCGAACGCGAGGCCGTGCTGCTCTACGCCGACGCGGTGCACGCCCACTTCGGCAAGGTGCACCAGGTCTACAACAACGCGGGCATCGCCTACCACGGTGAAGTGATCAAGTCCGAGTTCAAGGACATCGAACGCATCATGGACGTCGACTTCTGGGGCGTCGTCAACGGCACCAAGGCGTTCCTGCCGTTCCTGATGGAGTCCGGCGAGGGGCACGTGGTCAACGTGTCCAGCCTGTTCGGGCTGATCGCGGTGCCCGGCCAAAGTGCTTACAACGCAGCCAAATTCGCGGTGCGCGGGTTCACCGAGTCGCTGCGCCAGGAGATGCTGGTCGGCAAGCACCCGGTCAAGGTCACCTGCGTGCACCCCGGCGGCATCAAGACCGCCGTCGCGCGCAACGCCACCTGGGCCGAGGGCATCGACGGCAAGAAGGCCGCCTCGATGTTCGACGCGAAGCTGGCCATGCACTCACCGGAGATGGCCGCACAGACCATTACCGAAGGTGTGCGCAAGGGCCACGGGCGAGTGCTGATCGGCTGGGAGGCCAAGCTGCTCGACGTGTTCGTCCGGGTCACCGCCTCCGGTTACCAGCGCATCGCCGCCGTCGTGAATCGCCCGTTCCTACCCTGATTCGAGTTTGACCCATGCGGGATCTCAACCTTCCGATGCCCGTCGCCCGAGCGGTGCTGCGTCCGATCTTCCGCGTCCTGCTGAACCAGCGGTCGCCGTGGTGGATGCAGCGCCGCTTGCTCGAACTGGGCTCGGTCGCGCAATTGGTGCCCCCGGGCACCACCGTTCAACGGATTCGACTCGGCGGCAGGCCCGCCGAACGCCTCACGGCCACCCCGACGCCCACCGGCGCGGTGCTCTATCTGCACGGCGGCGGTTACGCGGTCGGCTCGCCGGCCACCCATCGGTCGCTGGCCGCCCGGCTCGCCCATCAAACCGGTGCTGCCGTCTACGTTCCCGACTATCGACTGGCTCCGGAGCATCCGTTCCCCGCCGCGCTCGACGACGCCGAGGCGGCGTTCCTGGAGCTGGTGGACAGCGCGGGCTACCGCCCGGACCAGATCGCCCTGTCCGGTGATTCGGCGGGCGGCGGATTGTCGCTGGCCACCGCGCAGCGGTTGATCGCCCGGCACGGGCACACCCCGGCCGCGCTCGGCCTGATCGCGCCGTGGACCGACCCGAACCAGATCCCGGAACGCGACGGCGACCTGGTGATCAACCGGCTGTGGTCACGTGCCTGCGCCGCCGCCTATCTCGGCGGCGGAGATTCGAGTGATCCTGGTTACGCGCCGCTCACCGGCGTATTAGTCGGGTTGCCGCCGACCTACGTCCAGGTCGACGTCGACGAGTTGCTGCACGGGCAATGCGGGGACCTGGTCGCCGCGCTGCGCGCAGCCGGGGTCACGGTTCGGTTCACCGAGAGCACGGGCCTGTGGCACGTCGCGCAACTGCAGGCCGCACTGGTCGCTCCGGCCGCCGCGGCGCTCAGCGAACTGGCCGCGTTCCTGCGGGAAGCGATTCAACCGGCGGATGTCCGGGACTTAGGATAACTACGAAGCGGGTCCGTAGCTCGGGTGTTACGCACGGATCCGTTTCTGGTGGTCGACCTCACGGCCCTGACACAGGTGTCGTAGATTACTGGCGAGTAAACCCACGTGGAAGGGCACTGATGCGAGAGTTCGAAGTCCCGGCTTCCTACACCATTCCGGAAGACGCGAACAATTCCGACAACGTCTTCCGGCATGCCGAGCAGTCGCCCGACGCGGTGCTGTTCAATGTGCCGGCCGGCAACGGTGGCTGGCGGGACGTGACGGCCGCGGAGTTCGCGAAGACCGTCACCGGCGTCGCCAAGGGATTGATCGCCTCGGGCATCGAACTCGGTGACCGGGTCGCCATCATGGCCCCGACCCGCTACGAGTGGGCTGTGCTCGACTTCGCCATCTGGGCCGTCGGCGGCTGCACCGTCGCCATCTACGACAGCTCCGCGGCCGAGCAGGCCAAGTGGATCCTGCAGGACTCCGCCACCAAGCTGCTGATCGTCGACAGCGACAAGCACCGCGCCACCATCGACGAGATCGAGGCCGGCGCGCTGACGGAGCTGAAGGAGACCCTGCAGATCGACAAGGGTGTCGTCGACGAGCTGATCACCCGCGGCGCCGAGCTGGACGACCAGCTCGTGCACGACCGGCGCAAGCAGGTGAACGCGGCCTCGGCCGCCACCCTCATCTACACCTCCGGCACCACCGGTCGCCCCAAGGGCGTCATGCTCACCCACGCCAACCTGTACGCCGAGTCCAGGTCCGACGGGATCGCGCTGGCCACCTTCATCCGGCCGGGCAAGAAGACGCTGATGTTCCTGCCGCTGGCGCACGTCTTCGCGCGCGCGGTCGCGCTGGTCGCGTTCGACGCCAAGGTGACCGTCGCGCACACCTCCGACTGGTCCACCCTGGTCGACCAGTTCGGCACGTACAAGCCGCACTTCATCCTGTCGGTGCCGCGCGTGTTCGAGAAGGTGTTCAACAGCGCGAAGCAGAAGGCGCACGACGGCGGCAAGGGCAAGATCTTCGACGCCGCCGCGGACACCGCCATCGCGTGGAGCGAGGCGATCGACAACGGCGGGCCCGGGCTGGTGCTCAAGCTCAAGCACGCGCTGTTCGACAAGCTGGTCTACAGCAAGCTGCGCACCGCGCTCGGCGGTCAGTGCGACGCCGCGGTCTCCGGCGGTGGCCCGCTGGGCGCGCGCCTCGGGCACTTCTTCCGCGGCGTCGGCGTCACCATCTACGAGGGCTACGGGCTCACCGAGACCACCGCGGCGATCACCGTGAACACCCCCGAGAACATCCGGGTGGGTTCGGTGGGTCAGCCGATCCAGGGCCACGCAGCCAAGATCGCCGAGGACGGCGAGCTGCTGCTGCGCGGCTCGGTGGTGTTCGACGGTTACTGGGGCAACCCGGCGGCCACCGAGGAAGCCTTCCAGGACGGCTGGTTCAAGACCGGTGACCTCGGCGCCATCGACGCGGACGGGTTCATCACCATCACCGGCCGCAAGAAGGAACTCATCGTCACCGCGGGCGGCAAGAACGTCTCCCCCGCGCTGCTCGAGGACTCGCTGCGGGCCCACCCGCTGATCAGCCAGGTGATGGTGGTCGGCGACGGCCAGCCGTTCATCGCCGCGCTGATCACGCTGGACCCGGAGGCGCTGCCGGGCTGGCAGAAGAACCACAACCTGCCCGCGGACACCCCGATCGAGAAGCTGATCGAGAACCCGGAGCTGATCGCCGAGATCGACGCGGCGGTCGCCGAGACCAACAAGAAGGTCTCGCATGCCGAGGGGATCAAGAAGGTCAGCATCCTGCCGGTCGACTGGACGCAGGAGGGTGGCGAGCTCACCCCGAAGCTGTCGCTCAAGCGCGCGGTCGTGATGAAGCAGCACGCCGACGATGTAGCGAAGATCTACAGCTGAGCTGAAACGCCGGGAGGCGCCGCCCGCGAGGATTCCTCGTGCGCGGCGCCTTTCGGCTATCTGGGGGGGCGGCGATCCGAACTTTTCGGCCTTTTGCGTCGCCGCGACTGCTGTTCGGGTTTCAATGGAGCAACCCCATCGCGAACCGGAGGTTGCCGAGATGACTGATGGCGCAAGGAAATTGCTCGCCATGATCCAGGCGGAGCTGGCGCCGCGGGACGCGGACAATCGGCTCATACCGCTGATCAGCACGGGTAAGGCGGCGCGGGCGGTGTTCGCCGCGATCGCCACCGAGGAGTGGCGGATCACCAGTAGTGACTGGCGCAGCTTCCACGCGCTGGCGGCCCGGGCGGACCACCCGCATGCCCGCGCCTTCTTCGGCATGCTCGCGCCGGGTGAACAGCAGGCGCAGGAGATGTTGCACGCGCTGGTGGTGGCGGCCGGACGGGACCCGGGCACCGAACTGCCGCGCGCCGGCTGTCAGGCGTATGCCGCCTACGTGGCCTGGCTGGCGTTGAACGGCGAACCGGCCGCGGTCGCCGCGGGCATCTTCGCGAATTTCGGCACCTTCGGCCGCTACTGCCGCGACGTCGCCGCGGGCATGCGCGAGCACTACGGCTTCGACGACGCCGCCTGCGCGTTCTTCGACCACTTCGCCGCGGACGCCCCCGAGGTCGAACAGCAAGCGCTGCGCGCCATCCAGGCCGGCATCGACTCCGCGCGCCTGAACACCGACGAGGCGCACCTCTACGCCCGCCTCTTCCAGAGCTATGAACTCATGTTCTGGAACACCCTCGCGGACGAGTTCACCGAATAGCAGGATTTCCGCTGGCGACGGCGGCCCGGCAGTACGCTCGAGTTCATGGCCAATCTGCGAGTGCGGGTCGCGGCTGGGATCGTCTCGGCAGGTGTGGCGCTCGGCGTCGCGGAGCTGCTCGCGGCGTTCTTCGGCGCCGACAGCGCGCCCCTCAATGCCCTCGGCGCGACCGTGGTCGACCACACGCCCGACGGCATTCGCGAATGGGCCATCAGCACTTTCGGCACCAGCGACAAGGCGGTGCTGTATGCCTGCATGGCGGTGGTCGCGGTGGTCGTCGCCGCGATTGCGGGTGCGATCGAACGCACCTCGCGGGCGGCGGGTTCGGCGATCCTGGCGGTCTTCGGCGTGGTCGCCGTTCTTGCCGCGGTCGCACGGACCAGTGCGTCCGGTGCGCTGCCGACCATCATCGGTGTCGGCGTGGGTATCTACGCGTTGCGGTTACTGACTCGACGGATCGATGCCACCGAACCGCAGAGCGACGCTGAAACCTCAAGCGCCGGAGGGGAATCCGTAACCGGTGCGCCGGAGAAGGTAGCCGCCGACGCGACTCCGGAACGACGGCAGGTGCTGCAAGGCCTGCTGGTGGTAGGCGGTCTGGCGGTGGTCACCGGCGTCGGCGGACGATTATTCGGGGTGCGGCGCAGCGATGTATCGGGTGAGCGGGCAGCAGTCGAGTTGCCGCAGCCGACTGCGCCGGAGTTACCGATCGCACCGGGCGCCGATCTGCGGGTCCCCGGCCTCACTCCTTACCTGACCGCCAACTCGGACTTCTACCGCATCGACACCGCGCTCATCGTGCCGCAGGTCTCCAAGGACGACTGGTCGCTGCGCATCCACGGCATGGTGGACCGGGAAATCCGGCTCACCTGGGCGGATTTGGCGAATCGACCGGCCGTCGAGCGGCTGGTCACGCTGGCGTGCGTGTCCAATCCGGTCGGCGGCGACCTGATCGGCAACGCCCGCTGGCTCGGCTACCGGCTCGATGAACTGCTCGCCGAAGCGGGACCGCACCCCGACGCGGACATGGTGCTCTCGCACAGCACCGACGGCTGGACCGCGGGCACCCCGCTGTCTGTCCTCACCGACGGCCGCGATGCCCTCCTCGCCGTCGGCATGAACGGCGAACCACTCCCCGTGGTGCACGGCTACCCTGCCCGGCTGGTGGTCCCCGGTCTCTTCGGCTATGTCTCCGCGACGAAGTGGGTGACCGAGCTGGAGGTCACCCGGTTCGATCGCGCCACCGCTTACTGGACCCGTCGTGGCTGGTCCGCCCTGGGTCCGGTCAAAACCGGCACCCGCATCGACACCCCTCGTCCCCGTGGCCGAATCAAGCAGGGCCGCACCGTCGTCGCGGGCGTCGCCTGGGCGCAGCATCGCGGCGTCCGCACCGTGGAAGTGCAGATCGACAACGGCCCATGGCAGCCCGCCCAGCTGGCCGAAGAACACTCCATCGACACCTGGCGCCAATGGACCTTCGACTGGGACGCCACCCCGGGTCCGCACACCCTGCGCGCCCGCACCACCGACGGCACCGGCGAGGTCCAGACCGCCGAGCGCCGCGACGTGGTCCCCGACGGCGCTACCGGCTACCCCTCGGTCACCCTCCAGGTCAACTGAACCACCGAGAACTGTCCGCGCTGTTCAGTAGCCGGAATCGCCGGAGGATCCGTCCTTGGCTTCGATGCTGTCGAAAAAACCGGTATCGACCATGTCTTTCACCGCCAGTTCGATGTTCGCGGTGGTGACCTTTTTGAGAATTACCAGATTCGGTTCGGTGAAATAGAGACTGCCACCGGCGATCTCGTCTTCGATGGTCTGTCTCAATCGGGCTGGGTCATAGAAGGAGACGGGGAATACCGAGCCGTCGGCAAAAACGACTTCGACATCGAGCCACCCCTTGTCCGCGGTCTCCGTCTCCCGTCGGCCGGGATACCCCTCCGGGAAAACGACGCGATAGTTCTCTGCCATACCTGAACAACCCCCACCGGCTCCAACGCCGCGTTCGGCAACGACGTGCGGACAGCTTACGGTCCGCGTGCGGCACTGCGCCCACGAAACGAATGCCCGTGGGGCGCAGTGGCACCGAATTGTCAGCCGGTCAGCGACTCCGCTTTGGCAGGCGCATCCTTCGCGTCGGCCACCGGGGGTTTGCCGTGCCGAATGAACAGGGCCGAGGCGATAACGCCGATCAGCAGGATGCCCGCGGGCAACAGCATTGATTGACCCAGTGCGGTACTGAACGATTCCTTCACGAATTCGGGGATGGGGCCTTGGCCCGCACCACCTTCGGCTACTTTGCCGCCACCCAGTCCGTTGGCCGACATCCGGGCCGCGATCAAGGCGCTGATCGCCGCGCTACCCAGCACCGAACCCACCTGACGGGTGGTGTTGTAGACGCCCGCACCCGCTCCTGCCTGTTGCACCGGCAGATTATGCGTGGCGGTGGTGGCGAGCGGACCCCAGATGCACGAGTTCGCGAAACCGGCCAGCGCGGCGGACACCAGGAACCAGATGATGGGCGCGTCCGGCGTCATCAGCGCCGAGAACCAGAACACCGACACCGCGAACAGCGCGAACCCGGCGGTCGGCAGGATCCGCGGGTGCAGGCGGTTGGCGAACCGGCCTACGAACGGCGCGAACACGAGGGTGACGATCGCCATCGGTGCGAACACCAGCGCCGACTCGGTCGGCGACATCTCGCGCACCGCCTGCAGATAGAAGTAGGACGGCACACTGAACGCGGTGACGGTGGCGCCCATCGCGGCGATGGCGGTGTTGGACAGCGCGAAGTTGCGTTCCTTGAACAACTTCAGTGGCAGCAGCGGCTCGCCGGTATTGCGCGCCTGGTTCACCGCGAACGCGGCGAGCACCAGTACGCCGGCACCGATCACCAGCCAGATCCGCAGCGACCAGTCGTTGCTGTTGCCTTCCTGGATGCCGAACACGAGCAGGAACATGCCGACGGCGCTGAGCAGCACGCCGGGGATGTCGAACTTGTGCCGGTTGGTCGGCAGCGCGGGCACCAGCCAGGCGGCCAGCGCGAAGGCGACGATGCCGATCGGCACGTTGACGAAGAAGATCCACTTCCAGCCGAGGCCGTCGACCAGCACGCCGCCGAGGATCGGCCCGACCAGCGTCGCGAGCCCGGCCACGCCGCCCCACAGTCCCATGGCCGCGCCGCGCTTGTCCGGCGGGAAGGTGCGGGTGATCACCGCCATGGTCTGCGGCGTCATCAGCGCGGCACCGATGCCCTGGGCGGCCCGCGCGGCGATCAGCATGCCGATGGTGCCGGACAGGCCGCACCACAGCGACGCCGCGGTGAACACGGTCAGGCCGATCAGGTAGATGTTCTTGGGGCCGAAGCGATCACCGAGCCTGCCGGTGACCAGCAGCGGCACCGCATAGGTGAGCAGGTAGGCGCTGGTCACCCAGATCACCTGCGAGATGTCGGCGTGCAGATCCTCCATGATGGCCGGGTTGGCGACCGCGACGATCGTCATGTCGAGCAGGATCATGAAGAAGCCGACGACCAGCGCGGTGAGCGCCAGCCACGGATTGCGTTGAGTGGTCATGGATTCGACAGTTCCTATCTCGGAGGTTCCCGATGACGGGCGAACGAAGTCGGTGAGCCGCGGCATCAAGGCGGTGCCCCCGCGCCGCGGCGGATCTTGGTCACCGGCGGCGCCCCGGTGAGGTCATCACTGGTCCAGCCTTGGTGGTGCTTGCCGGGCCGATCGCCGGCGGCCGGGTCGAAGTCCTCCCATTCGAGTGCCCCGCTGGCCAATTCGACGAGGAAGCTCTCGAGCCAGGCGATCTCGGCGCCGAGCATGGCGTGCAGGTACGGCAGCGCGATGACGTAGCGGCGCGGCACCCCGCGCTCGCCCGCCCAGCCGATCATCAGCTCGACCTCGGCGAGCTCGGTTTTCCGGTGCTCGGCCCGCTCCCGCAGGAACGCGAGCACCTCGTCCTTGGGCAGGTTGTGCGATTCGCCGAGCGCGATCGGGAACACCGGATACTCCGGGACCGGAGAGCGCAGGATCTCGGTGATCCGGCTGCGCAGCGCCGCGCGGCCTTGCTCGGTGATGCGATAGGTGGTGCGTTCGGGCCGGTTTCCCTCCCGGTCCACCCCTTCGGCCTGCACCAAACCGTGCTCGGCCAGCCGGGTGACCGTGTGATACAGCGAGCCGGGCCGCACCTTGACCAGTACATCTTCCCGGCGGGCGATCAGCAGTTGGTACATCTCGTACGGATGCATGGGCTGCTCCTCGAGCAGCGCGAGCACAGCGATCGCCAGTGGCGTCACTGTCGGACGCGCTTGCTGCGCCATTTCCGTCACCTTCCGCAGATCGCTCGCGCGTGGTCAGCGCCCGAGCCGGAGTCATCGGCCCGCGAGGCGAACGTAGCCCCGGCTTCCGACATACTCCACACTAAATACTCCACGTGGAATATACGGCGCGGAACAATACGATCGCAAGACCTGGCAATCAGGCGCAGAGGTGATCGCAGGCACAGCAAACCGGCCCCCGACATCAGTCGGAGGCCGGGCTGAACTGGACTGTTCGGCGGCTCAGCCGGCGGTTCGCACGCTGAGGTCAGGGGCAACCGGCAGGACAGTGGCGCGACGGAGCCGCCCGGTGCCCGGCGTGCTCGCCCACACGGCCACGGCGAGCAACCCGTCGAGGACCATGGCCAGAACCGCGACCAGCAGCGCGCCGACGAGAACCCGGTCGTACCGGTAGAGGCTGATGCCGTCGAAGATGTAGCGGCCGAGCCCGCCCAGGTTGACGTAGGCCGCGATGGTCGCGGTGGCCACGACCTGCAGGGTGGCGCCGCGCAGACCGGTGAGCAGGATCGGCATGGCGTTGGGCACCTCGACCCGGAACAGGATCTGGGTCTCGGTCATGCCCATGGCGCGCGAGGCGTCGACGACATCGGCAGGGACATTGGCGATTCCGGCGTAGGCCCCGGCCAGCAGCGGCGGAATACCAACAGTCACCAGGGCGAGCAGTGGCGGGATCAAACCGAGGCCCATGCCGAGCACCAGAAAGGTGAGCAGGCCGAGCGTCGGCAGCGCCCGCATGGCGTTCGCGAAGCCGACGAGCACGGCCGCACCACGTTTGGTGTGTCCGATCACCAGGCCGAGCGGCAGCGCGACCGCGGCGGACGCGACGATGGTGAGGAAGCTGTACCACAGATGTTCGGCGATCCGGTGTTCGATGCCCACGGGGCCGTTCCAGTTCGCGCCGTCGGTGAGATAGTGCCAGGCATCGATGAAAAGGTTCATGCCGCAACGCCTTTCGCCTGCGCCGACCGCGCGTCGGCCCGCACCCACGGCGTGGCCCAGCGGCCGAGCGCGTAGACGAGGCGGTCGAAGATCAGGGCCAGCGCCAGGATCACGATGATGCCCGCGACGATCTCGTCCGGATAGTCACGCTGGTAGCCCTGGGTGAACAGCTTGCCGACCCCGCCGACCCCGATCAGCGCGCCGACCGACACCATGGCGATATTGGTGACCACCACCACCCGCAGGCTGGACACGAAAACCGGGATGGCCAGCGGCATGTCGACGGTCAGCGTGCGCCGCAGCGAGCTGAACCCGACCGCGTCGGCGGCGTCGATCACCTCGGCGGACACCGAGTCCAGCGCCGCGGGCACCGCGATCACCAGCAGCGCGGTCGAGTACACGGTCAGCGCGATGATCACGTTCAACGGGTCGATCGTCGAAATCCCGACCAGCGGCGGGATGATCACGAACAGCGCGAGCGACGGAATGGTGTATGCCAGGCTCGCCACGGTCACCGTCATCCGGCGCAGCCAGGAGACCCGGCGCACCAGCGCGCCCACCGGCACCGCGATCACCAGGCCGAGCACCAGCGGCACCAGCGCCAGGTAGAGATGGGTTCTGGTGAACCCCATGATCTCGGCGAAGTTGTCGATCAGGTATCTCACGTCGAGCCCCCGCCGCCCACTTCCTGTTCGAAGAAGTGCCTGTTGCGCTCGGCGTCTTCGACAGCGCGCTGATCGGCGAGCCGTTGCAGGATCTCGGTGGCCAGCACGCCGCCCCGCACCGCACCCGAATCATCCACGGCCACACCGACTCCGGACGGCGAGGAGATCGCGGCGTCCAACGCCTGCCGCAGATCACCCGCCGGCGTGAACAGCGAGCCACCCGCGGACGTGCTCGCCGCCAGCGAACGACCGCCACGCACCGCCTCCACCCCGGTGACGTCGATCCAGCCGGACGGCTTACCTTCGGCGTTCACGATCAACACCCAGTCGCCGCGGTCCAGCCGCAGCGACGGCACCTCCGCCGACGTCGCGGTCCGAATCTCGTGCAGCGGAACGTCTTTCGCCGATCGGAAGGAGAGCCCGCGATAGCCGCGGTCACGTCCGACGAAATCGGCAACGAAGTCGGTGGCGGGCTGGGCGAGTACATGATCCGGCGGATCGTACTGCTGCAGCACCCCGCCGCGGCCGAACACCGCGAGGCGATCACCGAGGGTGATCGCCTCATCGATGTCGTGCGTCACGAACACGATGGTCTTCTGCAATTCGGCTTGCAGCCTTTGCATCTCGGTCTGCAACTCGGCCCGCACCACCGGGTCGACCGCGCTGAACGGCTCGTCCATCAGCAGCACCGGCGGGTCCGCGGCCAGCGCCCTGGCCACCCCGACGCGCTGCTGCTGACCGCCGGACAGCTGCGCCGGATATCGGCCGGCCAGCGACCGATCCAGCCCGACCCGGTCGAGCACCTCCAGCGCCGCCGCGCGGGCGGCCTTGCGCGAATCTCCGCGCAGCACCGGCACGGTCGCCACATTGTCGACGACCGTGCGGTGCGGCAGCAGTCCACCGCTCTGGATCACGTAACCGATACCGAGCCGCAGCTTTACCGGGTCGACCGTCGAAATGTCCTGTCCGGCAATGGTGATGCTGCCGGAACTGGGCGTGATCATCCGGTTGATCATCCGCATCGAGGTGGTCTTGCCGCAGCCGGACGGGCCGACGAACACGGTGAACGACCCGGAGTCGATGCGCAGATCGAGGTCGGTGACGGCGTGCGTGCCGTCCGGATAGGTCTTGCTGATACCGCGGAATTCGATATCGGACAACGCTTTTCTCCTACCCGGTGGGGGTCTTCAGCCCCTGCGCGGCCACCCACGCCGCAGCCGCGGCCTTGGGCTCGGTCTTGCTGCTACCGGAGACGGCCTCGTTCAGTTTGATCAGTTCCGCAGTGGTCAGCTTCGCCGAGGCCGCGTTGAGGGCGGCCAGCGCCTTATCCGACTTCTTGGCCGCATTGAACAGCGGGACCACGTTCTGCGCGGCGAAGTTGTGCTTCGGATCCGCAAGCACCACAAGGTTGTTCTGCGGGATGGCGGGCGAGGTGGTGAAGATATCGGCCGCGGTCACCTGGCCCTCGACCAGCGCGCGCACGGTGGCGGGCCCGCCGCCGTCGGCGATCGGCACGAAGTTGTTCGGGGCGATGTCGAGGTTGTAGTTCTTCTTCAGGCCGGGCAGGCCGCCCGGGCGCTCCTGGAATTCCGCGGGCGCACCGAATTTCACCTCGGCGGAGTGGGCGGCCAGATCGGCGATGGACTGCAGGTTCCAGCGTTCCGCGGTGGCCTTGGTGACCACCACCGCGTCGGAATCCTCACCGGGGGCCGGGGTTCCGATGGCCAGCTCCGAACCGAGGGCCTTGGCGAGCGCGCCGTCGACGTCGGCGGCGCTGGTCGCGGTGGCGTTCTTGTCCAGGTACTGCAGCAGGTTGCCGGTGTACTCGGGGATCACCGAGATCGCGCACTGACGCACCGCCGGGACGTAGGCTTCCCGGCTGCCGATGTTCAGCTTGGTCTCGACCTTGAATCCGTTGACCCGCAAGACCTCCGCGTAGATCTCGGCGACGGTTTCGGACTCCGGGAAGTTCGCCGAGCCGACGATGAGGCCGTCGCCTTCGCAGTCACCCTTGCTGGCCAGCGGGTCGGAGTTGCCGCAGGCGGACAGGATCATGGCGGCGGCCAACGCCGTCGCGGCGACGATGAATCGGACGGCGCGCATTGTGAGCCGCAGCGCCGACCGACCGTGCCGCGCGGCATCGGGGGTGATCGAGGTTTTCACTGAAGTCCTTCCGGCATGACGGGCAGTGCGAGGTCCCGGGGCAGCACAGCCACCGGTACATTCTGGGTGTCCATACTGCCCGCTTCAGGGTCTTCCTGTTAGCTCTGTCGGTCTCTCGGAGAGTTGGTGTCGCCGGATGGTGTTGCCCGCGTCGCTGCGGATGCTGGCTCGATTACTGGTCGTCGCGACCGCCGCACTGGCCGTATCCTGCGGGAACGGTGCGCAGGGCGCGCGGATCACGGTCGGCGCCGGTGACTCGATCGAGTCGGGGCTGCTCGCCGAAATCTATGCGGGCGCACTGGCTCGCGCCGGCGCGCGCACCACGGTCGAGGCGCGGCTGGGCGGGCGCGCCGACTATCTGGCCGCGCTCGACGCGGGGCGGGTCGACCTGGTCGGTGAGCACAACGGTGCGCTGCTGGCCTTCCTCGACACCACCGCCCCCGACCGCACGCCCGACCAGGTGCGTAAGGCGCTGAGCAAGTCGCTGCCCGAGGGACTGGTGGTCACCGATGCCGCCGACGGCACCGATCTGCGGCCGCGGGTCGTCCTTACCAGCGAGGCCGCGGCGCGCGACAACGTGCGCAGCGTCGGCGATCTGGTGCCCCGCTGCGGCACGCTCACGCTCGGCATGGCGCCCGTCCTCGACTTGATCGCCCTGCCACCCGCGCTGGAACAGGTGGCGGATTGCGCCACGACCGTGCGGTTCCCGGACGCGGCGGCGCTGCGAAAGGCGCTGCTGGACGGGCAGGTTCACGCCGGGCTGTTGACCGGGTCGCCCGCCGTCGTACCCGGGTCGACCGACGGGCTGACGCTCCTGTCCGACGCCGACTACGCCCTGCGCGCGGAGAACGTGCTGCCGCTGTTCCGCAAAGGTGTGCTCGACGAGCTGCAGATCAAGAAGCTCAATTACGTTGCGGGCGAACTCACCACCGACGACCTCGCGGCGATGATCCGCAGTATCCGTGACGAAGGCGCGAAGCCCGCGGAGCTGGCGCGCAAGTGGCTCGACGACCACTCGTTGTAAACACCGCACATGCCGCACCGGACATCGCTAACGTCTGACCAGTGAGTATCAGGTTCATCGGCGGCTATGTGGCGCTCGTGGCGATTCTGCTGTTCGTGTGGGCGACCAACACGGACCGCAATCCCGTGTTCGCGGCGTCCCTGGTTTTCGCGCTGTGCGCGATGGTCGCCATGAACGTCTGGATCCACCTGTCCAACCGTCGGCAGCGCAATACGCGAAAGGCGCCCCGCCCCGATCGGGACAAGGCGCCTTCCAGCGAGTGAGTTGCTAGGCAACACCTTCGGCGCGCGCGGCGGCCGCGACGGCCTCGGCGACCGCGGGGGCGACCCGCGGGTCCAGCGGGCTCGGCACGATCTTCTCCGGGCCGAGCTCGGCGGCGACGACGCTGAGGATGGCGTCGGCGGCGGCGATCTTCATGCCCTCGGTGATCCGGCGGGCACCCGCATCGAGTGCGCCCTTGAACACGCCCGGAAACGCGAGCACGTTGTTGATCTGGTTCGGGAAGTCGCTGCGGCCGGTGGCCACGATCGCGGCGTACTTGCGCGCGACCTCGGGGTGGATCTCCGGGTCCGGGTTGGACATGGCGAACACGATCGACTCCGGCGCCATCGAGGCGATGAGCTCCTCGGCGATCAGGCCCGCGGACAAGCCGAGGAAGACGTCGGCACCGGTGAGGGCCTCGGCCGCGCCGCCGGTCAGCCCGCGCGGGTTGGTCCGGGTGGCCAGCTCGGCCTTCACGTCGTTGAGGTCGGTGCGCTCCCGGGTGATGATGCCCTTCGAGTCGAGCACGGTGACGTCCCGAACGCCCGCGGCCAGCAGGATATTCGTGCACGCGACACCGGCGGCGCCCGCGCCGGACACCACCACCTTCATGTCGTCGATGGCGCGACCCTGCACCTTGGCCGCGCCGTTGAGGGCGGCGAGCACCACGATGGCGGTGCCGTGCTGATCGTCGTGCATGACCGGGCAGTCGAGCGCCTCGATGAGTCGCTTCTCCACCTCGAAGCAGCGCGGCGCCGAGATGTCCTCCAGGTTCACCGCGCCGAAGCTGGGGCGCAGCCGGATCACCGTCTCGACGATCTCGTCGACGTCCTTGGTGTCCAGCACAATCGGGATCGAGTTGAGGTCGGCGAACTTCTTGAACAGCGCCGCCTTGCCCTCCATCACCGGAAGCGAGGCGCGCGGGCCGATGTCGCCGAGACCGAGCACCGCGGTGCCGTCGCTGACCACCACGACGAGCCGGTCGGTCCAGGTGTAGCGCTTGGCGAGCTCGGCGTCCTGCGCGATCGCCCGGCTCACCTGAGCGACGCCCGGGGTGTAGGCGATCGACAGGTCGCGCTGGGTTTCCAGCGGCGAGCTGAGTTCTACCGAGAGCTTGCCGCCGAGATGCCCCGCGAAAATCTCGTCGTGGGTGATTTCGGAAAGACTTGCAGTGGCATTCGGTGCGTCAGTCACAGGTGACACGATTTCACTCCTGCTCGGGCCGGACAAACCGGGGGACGGTTACCGCCGGGTATATAGGTATAAGTGTCTACAGTCGCTCCACAGGCTCCGCTCCTGTGGATTCTTTACGCTCATCGAGTGCGCAGACCGGTACGTTTCGCGTGTGACGGCGGGTCACAAAAAACCCGTTGTCGATTTCGCTGACGTGGCGCGGCACTGATCCGCGGAGCGGGAGCCGGACGGGTGGGTCCGGACAGAACATGCGGCGTGATCCTCGGGTCGCGACGGTGCGTCGCGAGGCGGAGATCTCCGTAACTCCAGTACCCGGCGGTGGCTTAGGTAAAGGAATCCGACATATTCTGCCAGCACGGTCTGCGACTTGCCAAACCGGTCTGGTTCTCGCCGTGTCGCCTGCCCGCCCCCAGCTTACTGCGACGGAATTACCGGACGGTAAGCGAAAACTCGCGTACCGCGCCGACCGGGCGGTGAGTTGTCACATCGCGATCGGGTCGGCCGGTGTGAGGTGCTCGTCGGTCGCCGCCGCTGTGTCGTCCGCGGGCCGGATCTCCGGCGCGTCCGGGAGCGCCGCCGACCGTGTGCTCAGCACGCCGCCCTCGCGGGCGTGTGCGACGGCCGGTCCGCGGGCGTCGAGCACGAGCGCCTCGCGACGCCCCGACGGACCGCGGGCGTCGAACACCAGGGTCTCCCGCCGAGGAGACGGTCCGCGCGCGTCGAACACCAGGGTCTCCCGCCGGATGGAGGGGTCGTGCGCGTCGAGTACGAGCGCCTCGCGCCTGCCGCGCGCGACCGGCTCGCGGGCGGGCGGCACAGCAATCTCCTTGGCACCGACCATGCCCGCGTCCAATGCCGCGATCTCACGTGCGTCCGGGCGCACCCACACGTTGTCCAGGCCCCCTGACATCAACCGCACCCGCCAATCCGCCTCGGCCCCCGGATGATCGGTGCGCCGATGCATGCCGCGGCTCTCGGTCCGCGCCAGCGCGCTGTATTTGGTCCACCGCGCCACGGCCAGCAACGCGGCCGCCTGGCGGGCCCGCAACCGATCCAATCCGGTGCCGCCCAGGTCGAATTCGGCGCCGGGCCACATCGAGTCGAGTTCGCCGATGCTGTCGACCAGGCTGCCCGCGCTGCGCCAGTAGCTGCGCCGCAGCGGCAGCGTGTGCTCCTGCACGAGCCCGACCACCGCGCGCGGATCGATCCGCGGCACCTCACTCAGCCCCGCCCCCGGCACCTCCTGGACCGGACTGCGCAGGTCGGCCGCGCGGGCGTATCTCGCCGCGCCCGCACCGGCCCACACCCCGGAGGCGATCGCCCACGCACCGCCCTGACCGCCGAAGCCACTGACCGCACCCGTGATCAGCTCCCTGGTGGTCACGTCGCCCGCACCGAACAGCCCGCCGATCGTGGTGGCACAGTCGTGGTTCGCGACCCGCAAACCGCCCGTGCCGCGCACCGTGCCCTCCAGCACCGCGCGCAGCGGTACCCGGCCGGTGTGGTCGACCAGGCCCTGCTCGGTCAGCCTGCCGCGCATCGCGACGGGCACGTCGTCGAGTGCCGCGAACACCCGGTGGCCGTCGGCGATGGCGGCGAAGGCCGCGGCGCGGTGGCCTTCGAGGATGGCCCCCGACTCGTCGTACAGGGTGGCGAAATGCAACCCGAGCTCGGACGCCGACTTCGGCCGGCGAGCCGAGGACGGCGCATGCACAACGGGAGTCAGGCCGTACGCACTGGAGAACTCCATGCCGGATAGTTCGGCGCCGGCTTCCGCGGCGAACAGCAGACCGTCGCCGGTGTCCACGTCGGTGCCCGCGCCGCCGGAGAGGAAGGCACAACCGCCGGTGGCCACCACCACGGCGCCCGCACGGACGGTCCACGTCTGGCAGTGGTTGTGCAGCTGCACCCCGGTGGCCCCCGCGACGCCGCCGTCGCGATCGACGAGCAGTTGCAGGGCCGGATGATGGTCGAGGACACGCACCCCCGCGTCGAGCGCGCTGCGCCGCATCCGTTGCAGGTAACTGGCGCCGTCCAGATACACCCGCAGCGACGAGCCCGGACCCGCGCCGGGGAATCGATAACCCCAGCGGGCCAGCTGCTCGACCCGCAGGTGCGTCTCCTCCAGCACGCGGTGCATCCACTCCGGATCGCCGAGTCCGCCGCCGTGTGTGTACCCACGGCGCACCGCCTCGTCCCTGGCCGGTCCGGGCGGGATGTTCCACAACGAGGTGGTGCCGTGCGCGGTCGGGCCGCTGGTGCCGCATCTGGCCTTGTCGGCGAGCACGACACGGGCGCCGGTGGCGGCGGCGGAGACGGCGGCCCAGGTTCCGGCAGGGCCTCCGCCCAGAACCAGTACGTCCGTCTCGAGTTCGGTCACAATGAGAAATGTTCGGCCACAATTCACGTTGCCGCAACCATTAGCGGAATTTTTAGCGGTGGCGTTTCGGATTCGATGTCAGCCGAATGCGATAACACCGCCGTAGATCAACTCCACCACTGCGTCCACAGCAATAATCCAGCGACGATAAAAACAACCGCAGATCCGGAAAAGGCGGCGAAACCCCGACGCTTGTCCGAATAAATCTGCGCCGCAACGGCTATCACGGCCACCACCACATGCCACGCCACCGACTCGGCGCCCGGGCCAGGGAAGTCCCGGCGACCCGCCATGAACGCGGTGCCGACGATGACCAGCATCAGCGCGACGGTGCCCGCGGCGACGATCCCGCTGAGGCCACGCAGGAGCCTCACGAAGCGATCACCGGCACCCCGGTCGCCTTGCCCACCAGCACCTCGAATTGCGCTGGGTCGGTGGTGAACTCACCGAGGCGGATGGACTTGTTGGTGCCGTGGTAGTCCGACGAGCCGGTGGTGAGCAGGCCGAGCTCGGCGGCCAGGCCGGCCAGTACCGCGCGGTCCTGCGCCGAATGGTCCGGATGGTCGAGCTCCAAGCCGCCGAGGCCGAGTGTGGCCAGCTCCCTGATGTCGTCCAAGGCGAGCAGCCTGCCGCGCTTACGGGCCCGCGCGTGCGCGATCACGCTGACCCCGCCCGCGGTGGCGATCATCTCCACCGCGCGCCGCAGCGGCGTGTCGGCCTTCTCCACGTAGTAGGGGCCGTGCGGCGCGAGCAATTCCTCGAAGGCGGCGTCGACACTGGGCACCACACCCGCCGCCACCAATGCCCTGGCCAAGTGCGGCCGGCCCGCGGACGGCCCGGCCGAGGCGAGCACCGCATCCGGATCGATCGGCAACCCGTCGGCCACCATCCGCTCGGCCATCGCGCGCACCCGCTCGATCCGCTCGCCACGCAACCGCTCCCGCTCGTCGGCGAAACTGCGGTCGGTCGGGTCGAACAGATAAGCCAGCAGATGCACCGGCACCGGCCAGCCGTCCTCGCCGAGGCCGGTACACGACATCTCCATGCCACGGACCAGCGTCAACCCCTGCGGCAGCGCGTCGACCGCCTCGGTCCAGCCCGACGTGGTGTCGTGGTCGGTGATCGCGAGCACGTCCAAGCCCGCAGCGGCCGCGTTGCGAACCAGTTCCGCCGGGGTGTCGGTGCCGTCGGACGCGGTCGAATGGGTATGCAGATCAATGCGCACGCCCTCAGTCTTACAGTGCTCGATCGGCGGCATGCGCGAGTGCCCGCGTGGTGACCGCTTCGCTACCGCCGCCGAGCCGTCGCGGCGGGAAGCCCTGGACGCACCGGCGGGCGACGTAGCATCGTTCAGTGCCAACGATTCCACCTATGCCGTCGTTTCGTGGTTCCGGCCGCCCGGCCCGGGCCCTGCCGCGCATCCCGGTCCCGACCGCACGGGCCATCGTGGACTGCGGCGTCTACGTCGAGGGACACCGGCTGCCCGGCAGGTTCACCCATCGCGACGCGCTCGCCGAGGTGCGCAACCGCGGCGCGGGTTTCGTCTGGGTCGGCCTGCACGATCCGGACGAGGGGCAGATGGCCGATATCGCCGAGACGTTCGGGCTGCACGCGCTCGCGGCCGAAGACGCGGTCCATGCGCATCAACGCCCGAAATTGGAGCGGTACGACGACACGCTGATCCTGGTGATGCGGACGGTCGCCTACGTAGAGCATGAGCTGCACAGCATCAGTGAGATCGTGGAGACCGGCGAGATCATGGTGTTCACGGCGCCGGACTTCGTGGTGAGTGTGCGGCACGGCGAGCATTCCGAATTGGCCTCGCTGCGCAAAGAACTGGAGGCCGACCCGTCGAAGCTGATGCTCGGCACCGGCGCGGTCTTGCACGGGATCGCCGATCACGTGGTGGATTCGTACATCGAAGTGACGCAGTCGGTCGAGCTCGATATCGACGCGATGGAGGAAGAGGTTTTCACGCCGCGCAACGGCATCGCCATCGAGTCGATCTACCAGCTCAAGCGGGAAGTGGTAGAGCTGCGGCGAGCCGTCAATCCCCTCGCGATCCCGCTCCAGGTGCTCGGGCACAAGCCGGATGTGCCGCTGCCCAAGGAGATTCGGCGCTACATGCGCGATGTGGCCGACCACCACGCAGGCGTCGCCGAGCGCATCAGCGACTTCGACGACGCGCTGAGCGCGCTGATCAGCGCCGCGCTCGCCAAGATCGGCGTGCAGCAGAACACCGACATGCGCAAGATCTCGGCGTGGGTGGCGATCGCCGCCGTGCCCACGATGATCGCGGGTCTCTACGGCATGAACTTCACCCACATTCCGGGATCGGAAGAGGTGTGGGGCTTTTGGCTGGTGATCGTGGTCACGTTCGGCATCTGCTTCGGGCTGTTCACCACCTTCCGACGCAACAACTGGCTGTAGCGCCGGATCACAGACTGGCGGCGCCTCTTTCGGGGTCACGCACATCGATCCCCGCCTCGGCCCACGCATCCCGCAGCGCCTGCGCCCCGCGCACCCGCACCCAGGCCGCCTCGGTCGCGGTCACCGGCGTCACCGCGAAGTACCGCACCGGTTCGGCAGGCTCGGGCAGCACCACCTCGGGAATCTCGCTGTCGCCCAACAGCACCGCGGAGAACGGCGCGCCGTGCCACATCGGCTCGCCCAGGTCCATCAGCGCATCCGCTTGCAGCACAACACCTTCCACGGCGGGCGCGGCGGCGAGCACACCTAGCGTCTTGGCCAGACCCGAGCTCGCCCCGGCCGTGCCACGCAACGTGAGCACGAGCTCGGCCCGCGGCCCCTTCACCGGATCGGCAAGCAGCGCAGTGGGATCGCCCATCGGATGGCGGGAGCCGCCCACCGTCGCGTAGTGCACCAGCTCGTCGTCGGCGATCCGCAGGATCTCGATGGGTTCCAAGCCGAGGAACGTCACCGACGCCGAATCGACGCCGGTCGCTTGCACACCGAAGTGGTCCAGCACACCGGTGCGGACCGTCGACACCACCTCCATGCGTCAGATGGCCAGCCGCGCAAGCATGTCCCGCGCCTGCTCCGCGGACTTCGGGTCGCACAGCACGTCGTAGCGCCCGGCCACCAACTGCATGGTGGAGGCGAAGTCGCGCTGTCCCTTGGTCGCCGCGTACGGGATGGAGGTGGAGATGACGCCGAAGATGATGCCGCCGACCAGGCCGACCAGCAGCGGGCCGAGCGCGCCGCTGGTGGTGAACAGGCTCAGCAGCAGGCCGAGGAACAGGCCGAGCCAGGCTCCGCTCACCACGCCGCCACCGATGACCTTGCCCCACGTCAGCCGGTAGAGGACCCGCTCGACCTGCATCAGGTCGACGCCGACGATGGTCACGTCCTGCACCGGGAACTGGCTGTCGGCCAGGTAATCGACGGCCTTCTGGGCCTCGGCGTAGGTGGGATAGGAGCCGACCGGCCAGCCGGACGGCGGCGTCGGCAGCGCTTGCCGTGCGCGATTCGAGTTCCCCAAGGGATTCGTCATGTCTCTATTCTGCTATTCCGACCGGATTCCCGGTGGTGTGAAACGCGTGGTACGCGTCATTGACGCGGCCCGGCCCTTTTCCGCGATCACCTGAGCCATTTTCGCACTTGCCTCATCGATCATTTCGTCACCGAGCATCACCGCGCCGCGGGCGCCACCCTCGGCCGAGGTGTGAAAGGCGTACGCGTCCAGGATCAGCTCGGCGCGATCGTAGTCGGACTGGCGCGGGCTGAAGATCTCGTTGGCCGCCTCGATCTGCCCGGGATGCAGCACCCACTTGCCGTCGAAGCCGAGCGCCGCGGTGCGCGCGGCGGCCCGCCGGAAGCCGTCCACGTCCCGAATCTGCAGGTACGGGCCGTCGATCGCCTGCAGACCGTGCGCGCGGGCGGCGAGCAGGATCGTCATCAGGATGTGGTGATAGGCATCACCGGTGTCGTAGCCCTCCGGCTGCTCGCCGACCACCAGGGTGCGCATGTTGATGCTCGCCATGAAGTCCGCAGGCCCGAAGACCAGCGCCTGCACCCGCGGGCTCGCGGTGGCGATCTCGTCGATATTGCGGAGCCCCAGCGCATTTTCGATCTGCGGTTCGATGCCGATCCGGCCGACCTCGAGCCCGGTCGCCTTCTCCAATTGGGTCAGCAGCAGATCCAGGGCGCGCACCTGGCCGGCGTCGGTGACCTTCGGCAGCAGAATGGCATCCAGGGCCGTGCCCGCGCCCTCGACAATGGTGATCACATCCGCGTAGGTCCACTGGGTGGTCCAGTCGTTGACGCGGACCACGCGCAACTGGTTGCCCCAGTCGGAGTCGTTCAGCGCCGCCACGATATTCGCCCGCGCCTCGGCCTTGGCGGCCGGCGCGACGGCGTCCTCCAGATCGAGAAACACCTCGTCGACGGGCAGGCCCTTGGCCTTTTCGATCATCTTCTTGTTGCTGCCCGGACAGGCGAGCACCGAACGGCGCGGCTTCAAGATCACTCCCGTCGATCGTGGCGAGGTACTTGCCCCCGCCCGCGAACCTCTAGCCTGGCAAGCATGGCAGCTACCAGGGTGTACGTCGCCAGGCTGGCCGGCCTGGTGGTGTTGGGACCGGACGGCGAGTCTATCGGCCGGGTCCGCGATGTCGTCGTGGCCATCCGGTACGACCGGCAACAGCCCAGGATCCACGGTCTCGTCGTCGAATTGCCCACCCGTCGGCGCATTTTCGTGCCGATCCTGCGGGTCACCGCGATCGAACCGGGGGTGGTGACGCTGAACACCGGGACGGTGAGCCTGCGCCGGTTCACCCAGCGCCCCGGCGAAATGCTCGCACTCGCGCAGATCGTGGATTCCGCGGTGCGCGTGGAGGATCCGGATCTGCCCGACCTCGCCGGGGTGGATGTGGTCGTGGTCGATCTCGGCATGGAGCAGACCCGTACCAGGGACTGGCGGGTGACCAGGGTGGCGGTGCGCGGGCATCGCAGGATCGGGCGCCGCCGGACCGTGCACGTGGTGGATTGGATCCACGTCTCCGGGCTGACGCCGACCGAGATCGATCGGCCGGGGCAGGAGGTCACCCAGCTGCTGGAGCAGTTCGAGGGCCTGCGCCCCGCCGATGTCGCGCATCTGCTGCGCGAACTGCCGGAGAAGCGGCGCATCGAAGTCGCCATCGCGCTCGACGACGAGCGGCTCGCCGATGTCGTGCAGGAGCTACCCGACGACGAGCAGGTCGATCTGCTCGGCCACTTGGAAGTGCGCCGCGCGGCCGACGTACTCGAGGCGATGGATCCCGACGACGCCGCCGACCTGCTGGGCGAGTTGCCGGTCAGCGAGGCCGAATCGCTGCTCGCGCTGATGGACCCGGAGGAATCCGAACCGGTGCGCCGGTTGCTCGAGCACTCGCCGTACAGCGCGGGCGGCCTGATGACGCCGAAGCCGGTGATCCTGACCCCGTCCACCACGGTCGCCGAGGCGCTGGCGCGGGTACGCAATCCGGATCTGACGCCCGCGCTGGCGTCCATGGTGTTCGTGGTCCGGCCGCCGACCGCGACACCCACCGGCCGCTACCTCGGCTCGGTGCACATCCAGCAGTTGCTGCGCGAACCACCGGCCCATCTGGTCGGCGGCATTCTCGACGCCGAACTGGCCCCGCTGCGCCCTGATGTCCCACTTGCCGCGGTCACGCGCTACTTCGCGACCTACAACCTGGTCTGCGGACCGGTGGTGGACGAGGAGAACCACCTGCTCGGCGCGGTGAGCGTCGACGACGTGCTCGACCATCTGCTGCCCGACGACTGGCGGGATCAGGAAGAGCTGCACGAAGGGATAGTCCGGCATGACTGACAAAGGCAGCGCTCGGCAGCGGCTGGAGACGCCGGTCGAGTCCCGGTTCCGGATCGAGTGGGATGCCGAGGCGCTCGCGCGCAGCAGCGAGCGGGTCGCCCGCTTCCTCGGCACCGGCCGCTACCTGGCCATTCAGACGATCATCGTGATTATCTGGATCCTGTTGAATGTCTTCGTCATCGCCTTGCGCTGGGACCCGTATCCGTTCATTCTGTTGAATCTGGCGTTCTCCACCCAGGCCGCCTATGCCGCGCCATTGATCCTGCTCGCGCAGAACCGGCAGGACAACCGCGACCGGGTCTCCCTGGAGGAGGATCGGATGCGGGCCGCCCAGACCAAGGCGGACACCGAATTCCTCGCCCGCGAACTCGCAGCGTTGCGGATCGCGGTCGGCGAAGTGGCGACTCGCGACTATTTGCGCAGGGAATTGGAGGAGATGAAGGAGATACTCGATCGAATCGAGGGTGCGCGTGACGACAACCCGCAGCGCAAGAAAAACTCCGGCCGAAAGCAGACGTCCACCCCGGTTTCACCGGCTGTAGCTGATGATTGACGGGAAATACCGAACAACTACCTGACTGGTGGGTAACCTGGACAGCGTTGTCCCGAGCGGGTTCGGGAAGGGGATGTCCCGGACAGCCGCTCAAACGACGTAGAGGATTGGTGTGGCTGAATGCGTATATCTGCTCCGATAACCGTCTCGGCCCTGGTCGTAGCTGGTCTGGTAGCCACAGGCTCGACCTCCGACCCCACCACTTCCACCGGCGCACCGCAGGCACCCGAGGCTCTGCTCGCGTCGTCCGCCAATCCGGCGAGCAGTACGGGCAAGGCAAGTGAAACAGGACTGTCTAAGACAGTCGGCCTCCTCCCGGTGACCCAGGAGGCGCCCCGCAAACTACGGGCAATGACCCCGTCCGACGGCTCGGCGCCGTTTGCCGGACGGGTGCCGTTGCAGGAGATCTCGCTCCCGATGATCGGCGGCGCACTGGGGATCCCCGAGGTCGTGCTCGCCGCTTATCGCAACGCCGAGCTCGCGCTCGAATCCTCCACCCCCGGCTGCGGACTGTCCTGGAGCCTGCTCGCGGGCATCGGCCGGATCGAGTCCGGCCACGCGGGCGGCGGGCGCACCGACGCCGCGGGCACCACGGTCACCCCGATCTACGGCCCCGCGCTGGACGGCACGCTGCCGGGCAACGAGATCATCAAGGCCGCCAGCGGCGGCTACGTGCGCGCGATGGGGCCGATGCAGTTCCTGCCCGGCACCTGGAGCCAGTACGCCGCCGACGGTAACGGCGACGGTGCCGCCGACCCGAACAACGTCTTCGACTCCGCGCTCGCCGCGGGCAAGTACCTGTGCTCGGGCGGGCTGAACCTGCGCGACCAAGCCCAGGAACTACGCGCGGTGCTGCGCTACAACAACTCCACCGCCTACGCGGCCAACGTGCTCAGCTGGGCCGCGGCCTACCGCACCGGTGGCGCGCCGACCCAGGTGACCATCTCCCCCGACCTGATCCCGCCCGGCAGCAGCATCCCGGCCCAGGGCCCGAACATGACCGCGGCGACCTACACGAACGCCGCGCCGGCCACGACCACTCCCGCGGCGCCGCAGACCAGCACGACCACGCCGACGCCGACCGAGGTGATGATCACCATCCCCGGTCTGCCGCCGATCCCGTGTGGCATCTTCTGCCCGCCGCCGCCGAAGCCGCTCAATCCCTGTGAGCCTGCCGTGATTCCGGCGCCCATGCCGCGCCCTGGTGAGCCCGCTGAGCCCGCGATCGCGCCTGACGCACCCGGACAGACCTTCGGGGCCGGAGCGGCCGCTCCACAGGATCCCGCGCACCCCGAGCAGCCGCCCGTGGTGCCGGTGTGCACACCGCCCGAGGCTCAGCAGCAAGCACAGGCGCCACAACCGCAGCAGGCGCCCGCGCCCGAGCAGCGGGCGGCGCCGACGCCGGACGCGCCGCCGACGGTAACGGTCGAGCCCGCACCCCCCACGGCTGCGGCGACCCCGACTCCGCCGCCGGGCATCACGCTGCCCTTCGGCATCGTAATCCCGCTGCCGCCTGCCCCACAGGGCTGACGCCAAACTCGAAGCAGGTCACGAAGCAGTAACAAAAGGGTCTCGAATGCGGTAGTCTCCTCTTCGTCAGATCACGAAGGGCTCACGAGAGCCGTTGGAGGGTCACCGCACAGTGGGGCGTCACCGTAAAAAACCGGCTGTCACCGTCAAGCGCAGCTCGGTTCTCGCACTTTCCGGATTGGTTCCCGCTGGACTCGTGGCAGTCACTGCCGCGTCCGATGTGGGTAACGCGAGTCAGGCCGCGGCAGCGGTGGAGCAGCATCTCCCGGGGGATGATCAGATTGCGGTCGGCGCGAAGCCGCAGACCTTGATGGACCCGGCCGCCGAGACCGAGTTCATCGTCAACAAGATGGCGAAGCCGAGCGGGCCACCGGTGGTGAAATCCGTTGCGCTGGCAGATAATCGGCAGCTCGCGGCCTTGCCCGCAGGCCCGATGGGCGTCCCGGGCATCGCGATCGCGGCCTACGAGAACGCGGAGCGCATCCTCGCCGCGGACAACCCCACCTGCAACATGCCGTGGTCGATGCTCGCCGGAATCGGTCGCGTCGAATCCACGCACGCCTACGGCAAGGCCGACGCCGACGGCAACCCGATCACCCCGGTCTACGGTCCGGTGCTGGACGGAAGCCTGGCGGGCAACAACATCATTCGCGACTCCGACGGCGGCGAGCTGGACGGCCTCGGCAGTTACGACCGCGCCATCGGCCCGATGCAGTTCCTGCCGCAGACCTGGAAGCGCTACGCCGCCGACGGCAACGGCGACGGCATCGCCGATCCGCAGAACCTCTTCGACGCGGCACTGACCGCCGGAAAGTACCTCTGCGACGGCGGTTTGAACATGCGCGACTTCGCCCAGCAGTCCAAGGCGATCCTGCGCTACAACAACTCGATGGCGTACGTCGCGAACGTCATGGCCTGGGAAACCTCGTACAGCAGTGGTGTCGCACCACGGGCCGGGGACCTGCCCAGAATTTGACACGCCTAAAATTCCTGCCATGCCAGTAGTTACGGAATCGGATGTGCGCGGCGCGCTCGCGAAGGTCGACGATCCGGAGATCCGCAAGCCGATCACCGAACTGGGCATGGTGAAGAGCATTGCGATCAGTCCGGACAGCAATGTCCACATCGAGGTCTACCTGACCACGGCGGGCTGCCCTCTGCGGACCGAGATCATCCAGCGGGTCACCAAGGCCGTGGCCGACGTCGCCGGTGTCGGCGCGGTCACCGTCGACCTCGACGTGATGAACGACGAGCAGCGCACCAACCTGCGCAAGCAGCTGCGCGGCGACTCCGCCGACCCGGTCATCCCGTTCGCCCAGCCCGGCTCGCTGACCCGCGTGTACGCGGTCGCGTCCGGCAAGGGCGGCGTCGGAAAATCCAGCGTCACCGTCAATCTCGCCGCCGCCATGGCCGCGCGCGGGCTCTCGGTCGGCATCCTGGACGCCGACATCTACGGTCACTCCATCCCGCGCATGCTCGGCACCGACGCCCGGCCGACCCAGGTCGAGAAGATGATCATGCCGCCGCAGGCGCACGGCGTGAAGATGATCTCCATCGCGCAGTTCACCCAGGGCAATACGCCGGTGGTGTGGCGCGGCCCGATGCTGCACCGGGCGCTGCAACAGTTCCTCGCCGACGTGTTCTGGGGCGATCTGGACGTGCTGCTGCTCGACCTGCCGCCCGGCACCGGCGACATCGCCATCTCGATCGCGCAGCTGATCCCCGGCGCCGAGATCCTCGTCGTCACCACCCCGCAGATCGCCGCCGCCGAGGTGGCCGAGCGCGCGGGCGCCATCGCCTTGCAGACCAGGCAGCGCATCGCCGGCGTGGTGGAGAACATGTCCTGGCTCGACCTGCCCGACGGCAGCCGGATGGAGCTCTACGGTTCCGGCGGCGGACAGGTGGTCGCCGACCGCCTCACCCGCGCCGTCGGCGCCGACGTGCCGCTGCTCGGCCAGGTCCCGATCGAGCAGGCCGTCCGCGAGGCGGGCGACGAAGGCTCGCCGATCGTCCTGAGCAGCCCCGACTCCCCCGCTGCCAAGGCGCTGCTCGACATCGCCGACAAACTGGCAGTCCGTCGCCGCGGCCTGGCGGGCATGTCCCTCAACATCGACACCACGCGTCACGGATAGCCCGTCGCTGCGTGCATTCGGGCCGGACATCGGTGCCGTGGCAGTCGCATCGGCGGCCTAGTGGATGGCAGCCCGTGCCCAGTGAGTTGCCTACCTGCGTACGAAATCAGCTGTGCTGGTGACCTCGACGTCCGATTTCCGCCTGGACACGGCGTGCCCGGTGTCGGACCCAGCCAATAAGCTCGTCTCATGCTCACGTTGCTGTTGTACGTGCTGATCGTCGGTCTCGTCGCCGCGGTGCTGTTCCTGCTCGCCAGTGCGGTCTTCGGGCGGGCCGAGGAGTTGGGGCCGCTGCCGGAGGGGACGACGGCGACGGTCTTGCCCGCCGAAGGGGTCTCCGGTGCCGATGTGCGGGCGCTGCGGTTCCAACAGGTGGTGCGCGGTTACAAGGCCTCCGAGGTCGACTGGGCGCTGGCCCGGCTCGCCGCGCGGATCGACGAGCTACAGCACCAGCTCACCGAGGCGCAGGCCGCGCGCTGGCAGACCCCGGTCACCCCGGAATCGAAATGAGCTCGCCCGACCCGCTGCGCCGCGCCGAGGACGACGGGCGCATCCGCTGCGCCTGGCCGCTGGAGACCCAGCTGTACCGCGATTACCACGACTTCGAGTGGGGCAAGCCGCTGCACGGCGACGACGCGCTCTTCGAGCGGCTGTGCCTCGAGGCGTTCCAGTCGGGGCTGTCCTGGATCACCATCCTGCGCAAGCGGCCCGCCTTCCGGGCAGCGTTTGCCGGATTCTCGATCGCGCGGGTCGCCGACTTCGGCGAGGCCGATGTGGCGCGGCTGCTCGCCGACACGGGCATCGTCCGCAACCGCCTGAAAATCGAGGCGGCGATCGGCAACGCCCGGGTTGCCCGCGACCTCGATATCGGACTGGACACATTGCTCTGGTCCTTCGCGCCCGACCCCCGACCGCGGCCGAAAACCGGTGCCGAGGTACCCGCCAGCACACCCGAATCCGTAGCTCTGGCAAAAGAATTGAAGAAGCGCGGGTTCCGTTTCGTCGGACCGACCACGGCCTACGCACTGATGCAGGCGACGGGGATGGTAGACGATCACCTGGCCGATTGCTGGGTCGGTAGTGACGTGTCCGACACAGTCCGACCGGTCACTTTTTGAACTCAGGTATCCGTCCACATCCGCGATAGGGAAGAATGGGACAGGTGTAGCTCGCCAAATGCCGGCGAGCTCGCTGGTTGGTGACAACTGGAGTTCCAAGAAAGTGCGCAGCATATCGCGCAGATCTGGAGGGAGCAGAGGATGGCGGCCATGAAGCCCCGTACCGGGGACGGTCCCCTCGAGGCAACCAAGGAAGGGCGTGGAATCGTCATGCGGGTTCCACTCGAGGGTGGCGGGCGTTTGGTCGTCGAACTCACGCCGGACGAGGCCGCGGCGCTCGGCGACGAACTGAAGAGTGTCACCAGCTGATACTTCAGCGCTGGCAGCTGTGGCCGGCCTGCTGTCCTGCCCGGAATGCGCGCTCGGACTCGAGCCGCGTGATCGGGCATTGCGGTGTGCGCACGGGCACAGCTTCGACATCGCCAAGCAGGGCTATGTCAGCCTGCTGACCGGCGCGTCGACGAAGATGACCGGCGACACCGCGGCCATGTTGGACGCGCGTGCCGCCTTTCAAGGTAAGGGACATTTCGCACCGATCGCCGCCGCGACAGCACAGGCGGTCGGACCGGACGCGCATGCGTCCGGCACAGTGCTGGAGGTGGGCGCGGGCACCGGCTATTACCTGGCCGGTGCGCTCGACGCCGCATCCTCGGCCACCGGGATCGCGTTGGACGTGGCCAAACCGGCCGCCCGGCGCTGTGCCCGCGCCCATCCGCGGGCGGCGTCGGTCCTCGCCGACGCTTGGCGTGGGCTGCCCGTCCGCGACGGCACGCTGCGTGCCGTGCTGTCGGTGTTCGCCCCGCGCAATCCGGCCGAGGTCGCCCGCGTGCTCGATGCGGACGGCCGATTCGTCGTCGCCTCCCCCACCGACCGGCACCTACGCGAATTGATCGGCCCGCTCGGCATGGTGACGATCGATCCGGACAAGGACCGCAGGCTCGACGCGGCCATGTCCGGGCATTTCACGGCGGCCGAACGCGTGCTGGTCGAGTATCCGATGAAGCTCACCCGGACCGACGTGGCGAACGTCGTCGGTATGGGACCGTCAGCCCATCATGCGACGACCGAGGATCCGCGCATCGCCACCCTCCCAGATGCCGTCGAGGTCACGGCCTCGGTCGTGGTCGCCACGTATCTCCCGACCTGACCCACGGCAGTCGTCCCCGACCTGGCCCGGCGCAGTCGTTCCCCGACCTAGCCCGCTGCCGTCGTCTCCGACCTGGCCCGGCGCAGTCGTTTCCCGACCTAGCCCGCTTCAGTCGTCCCCGACCTGGCCCGCTGCCGCCATCGACGCACCGGCCGCGCCAGGTGGTCCAGCCACCGGCCACGTTCAACCGGTGCACTCTCCTCGGATCAGAGCTTGCGGACCTGGTCGTACACCTCGACGGTCTGCGCCGCGATCCGCGACCAATCGAATTCGGCGATGGCCCGCGCCCGCCCCGCCGCCCCGAACTCCGCGGCCAGCACCGGATCACCGGCCACCTCGTTGATCGCCGCGGCCAACGCCTGCTCGTACGCTTCCGGCGCACTCGGGTCGTAATGCACCAGCCGTCCGGTGCTGCCGTCGCTGACCACCTCGGGGATGCCACCCACATCCGAGGCGACCACCGCGGTCGCGCACGCCATCGCCTCCAGGTTCACGATGCCGAGCGGCTCGTACACCGACGGGCACACGAACACCGTCGCGGCGGCCAGGATCTGCCGGATCTGCTCGGTGGGCAGCATCTCGCGCACCCAGAACACATTGCCCCGGTTGCGCTGGAGCTCCTCGACCGCGGCGGCCGTCTCCGCCTCCAGCTCCTTGGTGTCGGGCGCACCCGCGCACAGCACCAGTTGGATGTCCGGGTCGAAGTCGCGAGCCGCGGCGAGCAGATGCCCGACTCCTTTCTGCCGGGTGATCCGTCCGACGAACGCGACGATCGGCCGGTCGGTCCGCACGCCCAGCACCGTGAGCACCGGCCGCGCGCCCGCCGCCACCGGACCCGGGTACCACACGCCCGCGTCGATGCCGTTGCGCACGACGTGCACCCGGTCCGGGTCGACGGCCGGGTAGGCGTCGAGCACGTCGTGGCGCATCCCGTCGCTCACCGCGATGATCGCGTCCGCGTGCTCGACCGCGTTGCGTTCCGACCACGAGGAGAGCCGGTAGCCGCCGCCGAGCTGTTCGGCCTTCCACGGCCGTCGTGGCTCCAGCGAATGCGCGGTGAGCACGTGCGGGATGCCATAGAGGGTGGCCGCAAGATGCCCGGCCAGGCCCGTGTACCAGGTATGCGAGTGCACGACGTCCACCTGCCCCGCGGCGTCGGCCATGCGCAGCTGCGCGGACATCATCTGCACCGCCGCGTTGGCGGCGTAGAGCTGGGGATCGGGTTGGTGCACCACGGCATCGCTGCGCGCGACACCCATGCAATGCACGGTGACCTCACACAACCTGCGCAGCTGGGCGGTCAACTGCGTGACGTGCACCCCCGCACCGCCGTAGACCTCGGGTGGGTACTCACGGGTCAGCATCGCGACCCGAAGCCGGTCGTGCGCGCCGGAATCCGCCGTCGAGCGACCGGTGTCCGTGCCGAAACTCACCCGCTTCAAAGTAGACGTTCACCACCGCTGGGGCCACTCGCGCGCCGGTTACCCGGTAGTTTGGCAGGTGTGAGGAGCCAGCCGCACGTACTCGGGATCGTGCTCGCCGGTGGCGAGGGCAAGCGACTCTTTCCACTCACGGCGGACCGTGCCAAACCAGCGGTGCCGTTCGGCGGCGCCTATCGACTGATCGATTTCGTCCTCAGCAACCTGGTCAACGCGGGTTTTCTGCGATTGTGCGTGCTCACCCAGTACAAGTCGCACTCGCTGGACCGGCATATTTCGCAGACCTGGCGCCTGTCCGGTTTCGGGGGTGAATACATCACCCCGGTGCCCGCGCAGCAGCGCCTCGGCCCGCGCTGGTACACCGGCAGCGCCGACGCGATCATGCAGTCGCTGAACCTGATCTACGACGAAGATCCCGACTACATCGTGGTTTTCGGCGCCGACCACGTGTACCGGATGGATCCGGAACAGATGGTCAACCATCACATCGAGTCCGGCGCGGGCGTCACGGTGGCGGGTATCCGGGTGCCGCGCAGCGAGGCCAGCGCGTTCGGCTGCATCGACTCCGACGAGTCCGGCCTGATCACCCAGTTCCTGGAGAAGCCCGCGCATCCACCGGGCACGCCCGATGATCCCAATGTCACTTTTGCGTCAATGGGCAATTATGTCTTCACCACCAAGGTGCTGGTGGATTCGATCAAGGCCGACGCGGACAACTCCGACTCCGATCACGACATGGGTGGCGACATCATCCCGTCGCTGGTCGCCTCGGGGCAGGCAGGCGTCTACGACTTCGCCGACAACGACGTGCCCGGCGCGACCGAACGCGACCGCGGCTACTGGCGCGACGTCGGCACCATCGACGCCTTCTACGACGCGCACATGGACCTGGTCTCGGTGCACCCGGTGTTCAACCTCTACAACCGGCACTGGCCGATTCGCGGCGCCGCCGAGAATCTGCCGCCCGCCAAGTTCGCGCAGGGCGGCCTGGCGCAGGAGTCCATCGTCGGCGCCGGCAGCATCCTGTCGGCCGCCACGGTGCGCAATTCGGTGCTCAGCTCCAATGTGGTGATCGACGACGGGGCGACCGTCGAGGGCAGCGTGCTCATGCCGGGTGTGCGCATCGGCCGGGGCGCGGTGGTGCGCCGGGCCATCCTGGACAAGAACGTGGTGGTCGGCGAGGGCGAGATCATCGGCGTCGATCTGGAGCGCGACCGCGAGCGCTTCGCCATCAGCAACGGTGGCGTCGTCACCGTCGGCAAGGGTGTCTGGGTGTAGCGAAACATTGGACAGCAAGGGCTTTCGGCCCGGAAGATGGTGTCATGTTCAGGCGCGCGCCGTCCGACCCCGCGCTGGAACAGGTCCGCACGCTGACCGCGTCGCTCGAGGTGCCGCGCCCCTGGCACCTGGAAACCTTCGTCGATAGTGTCGCGACGTTGCTCGGCAAGCCGATCACGCTGTTCGGGCAACCGGACCTGACGGCCAAGGGATTTCCGTGCGGGGTGGTCATCGAACGACCGGACAGTTTCGTCGTCGCCTATGACGCGGCGAGCTCCGGCTACCACACCGATCACATTGTGCTGCACGAGATCGCGCACCTGCTGCTCGATCACGCGGGCTACGTGTCCCCCTCGTCGCGCCTGCGCACGCTGCAGCAGTTGTTCACCGAAGTGGACACCGACGTTGTGCTCCGCGTGCTGGCGCGGACCGACTACGATGACGTTCTCGAAAGCCAGGCCGAACTGTTCGCCTCCCTGGTGATGTCCGAAACCGATGCTCCCCGTTCGGGTTCCGTGCTGGGCCGGGCGATCTTCCGACGCTAGGGATACGCGTTGACGCTGCCGATCGCCGTGACACTGCCGATCACGGTGGCCGCGTGGCTGTTGCTGACCGTCCGCCTGGTCCGCTTCCGCACCACGCTGGTGGAACGCCGATTCAACATGCTGCTCGTGACGGTGACCGGGATCCTCACGACGCACGAGCCGACGCTGCGCAGCGAGCTGAGCGCACTCACCGGCGGACGGTTGAGCATTGGACTGATCTACCAGTTCGGCGCCATCGGTTTCATGTTCAGCACCGCGGCGAGCCTGCTGGTCGCGGCCGCCATGCTGGGTCGGGTGCAGTCGGCCGCCCTCGTCTACGGGCTCGCCGGCGCGTCCTGTGCAGTGGGCATGCTCTGCAGCGGGCCCGCACAGGGGCCGAGCCCGTTCACCATGTACGAGCAGCCGGGCTGGGGCCAGTTCGGCTTCTGGCTGGCGTTGGCGCCGCTGTCCTACTGGATGGTCTTCTACTTCGGCCGGGTGTGCATCGCCGAGATGCGCACCCAGCACGCTCGCCGCGAACGCGCCCTGCACGCCACGGTCCTGGGTGCGGGCTGCACCGTCTTCCTGATGTTCAGCCTGACCTTCGTCAGCACCGGCCTGCGTGCGCTGGGGCACGAGAACTGGCTGACGCGTGCGCAACTCGTCATCGACAACAACGCGGTGTTCTTCCAGGCGTTGCCGTTCCTGGTGATCGGCGGGGTACCGGTGGCGGCCTGGCTCATCGACGCGATCGGGCTCGATGCCTGGTCGCGGCGCCGGAAACGGTTGTTGCCATTGTGGTTCGATCTGACGAAGGCCTGCCCCGAGATCGTGCACCGCACCTCGACGCCGATAGCCGCGCACCGCAGCCGCTATTTCCTGCACCGCACCGTCATCGAGATCCGCGACAGTGTGCTCATCCTGGCCAGGTACGCCACGCCCACGCCGCCGGAGCTCCGGGCCGCGATCACCTCGTCCGCCCGCACCACCCCGGAACAGGAGGCATTGGACCTCGCGGTGCGGCTCGTGCGCGCCTGCGCCGCCAAGGCCCGTGGCGATGTGCCGACAGGCGCAGGCTCGATGCACCACTGCGCCGGCGACAATCTGGTGGAGGAGGCCGCACAACTCGCCGCGATCGCCGCGCAGTGGTCCCGTGCGCACGCACTGGTGGCCGACCCGGCGATCAGCGCGGCGGCACGGGCGTAGCCGGGCAGAACGGCGCGCAGGGGCCCGGCGTGCGCGGCACCGTCGAGGTCGCAGGCTGCCCGAAGTCGGCGGTGCTGACCAGGTAGACCACCAGCACCGCGCCGACCAGGACCAGGGCGAACGCGATCATCGCCCCGCCCCAGTGGATCGGCGGACGCCCGCCGTCACTGTTGTTGTTCAAGATGTAGTAGATCACTCGGGTCGCACCTCTTCCGCAGGCGTCGAGCGGGCACTACCTCTCCGGTACAAATGTGCTCTGAGCAGCATGCGCCTCGAATCGCCGCGCTGTTGCTGTATTCGGCGACTCGGCCGAGGACAGCGCCGGCGACCGGCCCACCCCTCCGGGGTCGGTCACCGGCGATCCGGTTGACCTCCGTGCGCGTCCGGTACCGGTCTCCCGTGCCGAGCGCGACCTCCCGAAGGGCAACCGGCCATCGTACATCCGTTGCGAGCCTTCGCATTCCATGATCTGTCACCGATCGGGCCGCGCAATGCCCAGTGCGGCAAGTGAATTCGCCGGTGCTGCGGGCAGCACGAAACACGCATCACCTACCGGTGTGCGTGTGTGCGGTGGATTACCTACCGGGGCGCGGGCGGCGCCGTGCAGAACGGTTCGCAGGGGCCCGGCGTCGGGGTGAGTTTCGCGGGGCCGGTTTCGAAATCGGTGTTACTCACCACCAGCATCACCACGATCGCGGCGACAATGACCAAGGCGAAGAAGAACAGCGTGGGCCGCAACCAACTCGATCGATGTTCTACGACGACATGGCCGACGTGACCGATTTCGAACAGTTCGTATCCACGCATTTGCTATACCTCCGCCACCATTGGCTGCTCATCGGGTACCCGGAGCGAGGCGAAGGAATCCCATGTCACGCACGGATATCCACTATGGGCGTCGAATGGTGCCGCGGCTAACCGCGTGAGGCGCAGAGCAAACCGTCGCCGACCGGGATCAGCACACTGGTGAGTTCCGGATCCTCGGCGATCGCGCGGGTGGCCGCACGCACCGCCTGGGTCGCCGGATCGCGCTGCGCCGCATCGGGTACCCGGCCGCCGAGCAACGCGTTGTGCAGGAGAATCGCCCCGCCCGCACGCAGCAGCCGCACCGCCTGGGTGACGTATTGCGGGTGCTCGAGCGGCGCGGCGTCGATGAACACCAGGTCGTAGGCGCCGTCGGCGAGGCGGGGCAGCACATCGAGTGCGCGGCCGTTGATCAGCCGGGTGCGAGCGGGCACAATTTCGGCCGCGCGAAAAGCCTCCTTGGCAGCGCGCTGATGCTCCGGCTCGGAATCAATGGTGGTCAGCGTGCCGTCCTCGCGCATGCCGTCGAGCAGCCACAGCCCGCTGATCCCCGCGCCGGTGCCCACTTCGACCACCGCTTTGGCGTCGAGCAGCTGCGCATACATGCTCAGCAATGCCCCCACCGACGGCGGTACCGGCACCGCACCGAGCTCGGTGGCCCGTTCGCGCGCGCTGACGAGGATCTCGTCTTCCACGACGGATTCCTCCACGTAGGCGAGATTTCGCTCCAAATTCGATGCCACGGGTATGAGGTTAATGCTGGGCAGCTGGTATCCGCGCGTTCCGAACTCCTGCCCCGCCGGGCAATCTCGCCGCCAGTTTTCTCAGGTGTCCCTCAGCATCTCCATATCCAGGCCATATCAGGACAGGAAAGAGTAGGGGCAACGCAAGACCAGTCGACCTTCGACACGGGACGCGGGAACAACGGCATACAGGTTGTCGGTTGTATCCGAACGTAACGGTTCCACCTCCGAAAGAGATTTCGGAACCGAGCCGAGTTCCGAGTTTACGGTCCCTAGTAGGAGGTAGCCCCATCCACATGGTCGATGCGGCGCGTGAGCACGCCACCCTTCCCGAGCAGATCCTCCCGATCGAGTCCGACGCCGAAGAGGCCGTCGATCTCACCGGTACCGCTGCTTTCGATGCCACCGGTGACCGGGCGGCCATGCCGTCCTGGGACGACCTGGTCCGTGAACATGCCGACCGGGTCTACCGCCTGGCCTACCGTCTCTCCGGCGACGCACAGGATGCCGAGGATCTCACCCAGGAGACCTTCATCCGCGTGTTCCGCTCGCTGTCCAACTACCAGCCCGGCACCTTCGAAGGCTGGTTGCACCGCATCACCACGAATCTGTTCCTGGACATGGTCCGGCGCCGCAACCGCATCCGGATGGAGGCGCTGCCCGAGGACTACGACCGGGTCCCGTCCGAGGGTCCCGACCCGGAGCAGGCCTATCACGATGCCCGCCTCGACCCGGATCTGCAGCGGGCGCTGGATTCGCTGGCCCCGGAATTCCGGGCCGCGGTCGTGCTGTGTGACATCGAAGGACTCTCCTACGAGGAGATCGGCGCTACGCTCGGCGTGAAGCTCGGCACCGTGCGCAGCCGGATTCATCGCGGGCGACAGGCACTGCGCGACTACCTTGCGCATAATGGAAGTGAGCAGCGGTTCGCTGCTGAAGCAAGCCTCGGGTGAGCTGGACGAAAGCCGGCATCACCCTACGGATCGGATGATGTCGGTTGGAAGGGTGAGCACCGAATGAGTGGCGACTCCAGCACGCCCGGTCGTCGTCCGCCTCGATTCCGTCCCACCGAGCATCTGGCCAGCGAAGCGATCGCGGCCTATGTGGACGGCGAGTTGCGGATGAACGCCTATCTGCGTGCCGCCCAGCATCTTTCTCAATGCCCGGAGTGCGCGGCCGAGGTCGACGCACAGCAGCAGGCGCGCATCGCGCTGCGCCAGTCCGGCCCGATCGCGATTCCGCACGGCCTGCACGACAGCCTGACCCGGATTCCGCTCGCCGATCTGCCCGGCGGCGCGTCCAGCCAGACCGCGAGTACCAACGGGACTCCGCGCAACGAGGCGGTTTTCGGCTTTCTGACCGATTCGTTCGCCGCGACTCGGTGGACTACGTGGTGGCGCAAGTAGAGTTTCCCGAGTGACTGAGCGTAGCGAGGGAACCATAGGCGCCAACAGGGGGAACCTGCGGCCGCCGGACGCGCCCGTCCTCGGGCCGCGCCCGGTCTACCGACCCCATGTCGACAAGCACACCGCCCGCGCCTTCCGCAGGCCGGCGGGCCTGTCCGGCTCGTTCGCCGAGCCGCTGCCCCGCGGTGCCGAGCCGCTGCCCCGCGGTGCCGGGCCGCTGGCGGGCCAGGACGCCCAGAACCGCCCGCCGGACGCCGTGCTCGCCGAGGCGTTCGGTCGCCCCGAGGGTTCCACCGAACTCCTGCAGCGCGATCCCGACGCCGCCGACACCAGTACCCCGGTGGCCGGTCCGGTCGATCCGTGGCGTGACCCGAGTTCGGCAGCCCGGCTCGGTGCCCCCGCGGTGCCGACCCCCAAGGCCGAACCGCTGCCGCAGGCCCACCGCCTCAGTGCCCGCGAGGTCCTCTTCGGCTCGCGCGTCGCCCCCAAGGCGCTCGCGCTGCTCGCGCTCGTCGCGCTCGCCGTCGGCGTGCTCGGCGGCCTGGTCGGCAGGCTGACGGCCGAACAAGCCTCCAGCCTCACCTCGCGCCCGGTGACGCTGAAGCAGACCGAAGACGGCGGCGACCAGCCGCACAGCCAGATCGCCAACGTCGCGAACGCGGTGCTGCCGTCGGTGGTGTCCATCCGGGTCACCGTCGGCGACAACGGCGCGACCGGCTCCGGCGTGGTGCTCGACGGCCAGGGCTACCTCGCCACGAACAATCACGTGGTCTCGATGGCCGCCCAGGACAAGTCCAACCGGGCCACCATCCAGGTCCAGTTCTCCGACGGCACCAAGGTGCCCGCGAACATCGTCGGGCGCGACCCGAAGACCGACCTCGCCGTGCTCAAGGTCGACGTCAAGAACCTCACCGTCGCCAAACTCGGCAAATCCGACGACGTCCAGGTCGGCGACGAGGTGCTGGCCATCGGTTCGCCGCTCGGGCTGAGCAAGACGGTCACCTCTGGCATCGTCAGCGCACTGCACCGCCCGGTGAACCTGGAGGGCGAGGGCAGCGACACCAAGGCGGTGATCGACGCGGTGCAGACCGACGCCTCGATCAACCCCGGCAACTCCGGTGGCGCGCTCGTCGACATGGAGGGCAGGCTGATCGGCATCAATACCGCGATCCGCAGCGAATCCGGCGGGTCGGTCGGCCTCGGCTTCGCCATCCCGGTCGACCGGGTGACCAGCGTGGCGCAGACGCTGATCCGCGACGGCGCCATCCATCACGCGCAGCTCGGCGTCAGCGCGCAGACGAAGAACGTGGCCAACGAGGTCATCTCCGGAGCCAGGGTCGCCGATGTCTCGCCGGGCAGCCCCGCTGCCAAGGCCGGCATCGTCGAGGGCGATGTCATCGTCAAGGTCGGTGATCGCGAGGTGACGTCGCGCGACGAGCTCGTCGTCGCGGTGCAGATGCACAAGATCGGCGACACGGTGAACGTGCAGTTGATTCGCGATGGCAGGCGGGTGGACGTGACGGCCACCCTGGAATCCGACTGAGCCGCTGGTCGAATGGCCGGGTAGCCTGGTTAGGTGTTCAGCAGCATCGGCTGGAGCGAGATGATGATCTTGCTCGTCGCCGCCCTCGTGATCCTCGGACCGGAGCGACTGCCCGGCGCGGTTCGCTGGACCACGCGCAGTCTGCGTCAGGTGCGCGACTACGCCAGCGGCGCGACCTCGCAGCTCAAGGACGAGCTCGGCCCGGAGTTCGAGGACTTGCGCAAGCCGCTGGCCGACCTGAACGAGTTGCGCGGCATGAGCCCGCGCTCGATGGTGACCAAACACCTTCTCAATGGCGACGATTCGATCTTCCGCAATATGGAGGACGCACTGCCGGACAAGAAGGACATCTACGGCACGAACAGCGGCATGCCGGACTATCCGATGCCCAAGCTGGAAAAGCCGTTGGAGCGCAACGAACGTCCCCCGATCGACACCGACGCCACCTGAGTTCACCGGCCGTGCGGACTGCCCCGGGCAACGTTGCCGGACTGTCATTCTCCGATAAAAGTCGGCACGAACGCGTCACGAGAAGGCCGCAGTGTCAACCGAACTAGACACTTTGGCCTGTCCAGCTGTCTAGACTTCCCACATGTCGGCCGATGACGTGGCGCGCGTTTTCGCGATCGAAGACAAGGTCGAGCGATTGAAGGCGGCCACCGATGGTGTGGCTGCGGCCCAGCAGACCATCAACGAGCTCACCAGGATCCGCCGTGCGGTGATCAGGGAGCTCCACGCCGAAGGCTGGACATTCGCCAGAATCGGTGCGGCAGCCGGGCTTTCCCGCGCTCGAATCCATCAGGTGAGTACCCAGGGTCCCGCACCGGAGGGCTTGTTCTTCGGGCACGGGACGCTCACGGTGCTGGTGCCGGAGGTACGGGCGGGCCGAGTGATCGGCGCCCCGGATCCCGCGGCGCCGCATCGGCTCGTCGAGCTACTACGCGAGCTGGGTTTCACCGCATCGATCGAACACTTCCTACCCGGTAGACCGGTCGACCTGAACCGGGACGGTCTCATCGTGCTCGGCGGGCCGGAGCTCTCGCCCAGCGTGCGGCAGCTGATCGCGGCCGATCCGCGGCTGCGGCGCGCGGTGGCCAGGGCGGGCGACGCCAGGCGCGGCATCGAGGACCGGGCCGCGCGGCGGGTGTATCGACCCGGTGGACCCGACCCCCATGACATCGCCTACCTGGCACGACTGCCACGTCCGGACGGCCGTGGCAGCGTGCTCATGATCGACGGCATGCACCCACCGGGCTCGCTCGGTGCCATCCGTTTGCTCGCCACCCGGCTGGCCACCCTGCACGAACGAGCGAGCACCCACCTGTTCTCAGTGCTGGTCGCCTGCCGGTTCGACCGGGCGACCGGCGAACCGCTGGAAGCCGAGCTACTCACGCCGGTCTACCGCCACGACCCCGAAACCCGTTTGCCCGCACCGGGTATCCGTCGCTGATTTCCGCTGGCAGTCGAGCCGGCGCAGAGCGCAGCCGATGACAACCGTGACCGAATTGTGTCACAGGTCACTCGGGTCTTCCCTTAGGCGAATCGCGGTGCGATGCTTGAATAGCTAGAAGATAACTATGCGTGATAGGTGAGCTCTGATGAGTGTTGAACGTTCGATGGCGGCCAGCTCCGCGCCCACGGTCCGGACGGCGCGACGGCAGCCGGTCGAGCAGGCACCGACCGCCACCGTCGACGCGGCCGATCCGATCGTCACGACCCATCGGGTCACCTACAGCGACCGGCTGAAATTGTTCATCGGCACCGGTGAGAGCATCGACAACTTCCTGCGCCCGCTGCGCAGACTGGACGGCCACCACCGCTTCTCGGTCCAGCTGACCCGCCTGCCCGCGCCGATGCGCCCCGCCGACATCACCCCCGCGATCAGCTCCGCACCCGGCCAGAACTACCTGCGCTGCACCGGCTCGGCCGACGCGCTGATCCTGGAGTTGCACACCCTCGTCGACGGCGCGGCGCGCCGGTGTGTCGTCGGCCGTGCGGGCAGCCGCGACGGCGAGCCCGGCATCTGCGTGCAGGTTCCGGAGAGCATGCCCGCTCCGTGGATCTACCCGGACGAGGTCTTCACCGCCGAGGACGCGGCCGAGATCTTCGCGGGCTACTTCCACACCGGCACGGTCCCACCCGGCCTCGCACTCCGCGAAACGGCCGAATGATGCGTGTCCCGAGGAGGCAGTGATGAATCCGCTCGCCATCGCCGGCGGCGCCCTCTTGGCGCTCGGCCTGCTCATCCTGATCGTCACCATGCTGCGCCGACCGGCCAAGTCGCCGGAACACCTCACCGTCGCCGCGCTGCAACGGCGACTCGCCGAGGAGGACGCTCCGGCGCCCGACGAGACGGCCGAACGCCTGGTCGCGCCCGAGATGGAGCACGCGAGCGCGCAGCAACGGGAGTCCTGAGCCGCGCGCACGGACGAATAGCTTTCGAGTAGCTAGGCTCGAGGTAGCCGGTCTACTCCGGCGTGCCGGCTCGAGAGAGGATCCGTGCTGATGCGCGCAATGCTCGAGCAGTTGATAGCCCTCGCCGGGCAGGGGCCGGTGGCCCTGGCTCGGGTGGTGGATACGACCGGCCCCGGGCCGCGCGAAACGGGGGCCGCGATGATCGTCACCGGCTCCGGTGAGATCGTCGGTTCACTGTCGGGCGGTTGTGTGGAGGCCGCGGTCGTCGAGACGGCGCGTCAGGTGCTGGCCACCGGCCAAGCGGTGACCGACCGGTTCGGCTATGCCGACGGCGACGGTCTCGCGGTCGGATTGACCTGTGGCGGCGAGATCGAGGTCTTCGTCGAACAGGTGGGACCGGAACACCTCCCGATGCTGTCGGAGTTGCACCGGCGGATCACCGACGGCAGCCCCGTCGCGCTGGCCACCCGGCTGGACGCGACGGCGGAATGGAAGTTGTCGCACACCGGCTCGACCGAGCCGTGGCACGGCGTCGATCGCGACGTGCTCGCGCTGCTTGCCGCGGGCCACAGCGGCGTGGTGGGTGCCGACGAATGTGAGGCCGACGCCTCACCACGCCCGCGAGTTTTCGTGCAGGTCTTCGCCACACCCGCGCGGATGATCCTGGCCGGGGCCAATGATTTCGTGCGCGCCCTCAGCCGTACCGGGCGCCAACTCGGCTACCGGGTCACCGTCGTCGATGCCCGCGAAACGTTCGCCACCCCGGCACGTTTCCCGTCCGCGCACGAGGTCGTAGTGGACTGGCCGCACCGGTACCTGCGCACCGAGCACGAGGCGGGGCGCATCGACGGGCGCACCGTGGTCTGTGTACTCACCCACGACACCAAGTTCGACGTGCCGACCATCGTGGCGGCGTTGAGTATCGACGACATCGCGTTCGTCGGGGCCCTCGGTTCCCGCCGCACGCACGCCGAACGCACCGATCGATTACGTGCGGCCGGCGTCACCGAAAGCAGCCTCGCCCGGCTGAAAAGCCCACTCGGCCTCGACCTCAACGCCCGCACCCCGGACGAGACCGCCATCTCCATCGCCGCCCAGATCCTCGCCGACCGCGGCAACGCCTCAGCCCGCCCCTTGGACCGCACCGACGGCCCCATCCACCGCTGACCCGCACCCCGCAGTCAGCAAAGGGCGCACCCCTTCTCAGGGCCTGCACCGCTTGCGGGCCGCCCGAGACGGTGCGGACCCAACAAAGAGTGCAGCGCCCAAGTTGCACCCTTTCTCGGGACCTGCACTGCTTGTGGACGTCGGAGGCGGTGCGGATCCCGAGAGGGGGTTCGGCTCAGAGCAGGTGTTCGATGCGCAGCGGTATGTCGCGGATGGTGCGGCCGGTGGCGTGGTGCACGGCGTTGACGATGGCGGCGGCGGCACCGATCATGCCGAGTTCGCCGATGCCTTTGACGCCCAACGGGTTCACCACCGTGTCGTCGACCGGCACGAAGGAGATGTCGACCTCGGGGGCGTCGGCGTTGACCGGTAGCAGGTATTCCAGCAGTGACGCATTGGCCCAGCGACCGTCCCTGGGGTCGGGCAGGCTCGCCTCCATCAGGGCTTGGGACAGGCCCCAGTTCATGCCGCCCAGCACCTGGCTGCGCGCCAGCTTCACGTTGAGCACCCGGCCGGGCGCGAAGGCGCCGACCATCCGGCGGACCCGGACGAGGCCGAGTTCCGGATCCACCGCGACCTCCGCGAACTGGGCGCCGAAGCTCATCTTCGCGTAGCCCGACGGGGTGGTGTCGGGCCGCCAGCTGCCGGTGGTCTCGATATCCGAAAGATGGTTGCGCTCCAGCACTTCGGCGTAGGCATCGCACACCGAGGGGTCGTCGATCAGCCGCAGCACGCCCGCGACGCCTTCGATCTCATCGGGCGTCCGGCCGCGCAGCGGCGAGTCGATGTCGGCGACCGCGATCTCGATGAGCTGGGCGAGCAGCTGGGTGCAGGTGGTGTGCACCGCGGCGCTGACCGCGCTGGCGCCGATCGAGCCGACGGTGGCCGCGATATTCGGGTAGTCGGTGTTGCCGATCTCGAAGCGGATGCGGTCGAACGGCATGCCCATCGCGTCGCAGGCGACCTGGGACATGACGGTCGCGACACCGGTGCCGAACTCCTGGGTGCCGGTCTGCACGACCAGTGAGCCGTCCGAACGCAATCGGGCGTGGGCGCGTTGCGGTTGGCCCGGTTCGTACACCGGGTAGCCCGCGGTGCCGACGCCCCAGCCGATCAGCCAGTTGCCGTCGGTGCGTGACCCGGGGGTCTGGTCACGGCCGTCCCAGCCGAAGCGTTCGGCGGCCAGCCGCAGGCAGTCGAGGTAACCGTCCGAGCTCCACGGGTTTCCGCTCTCCGGGTCGACGGCGGCGTGGTTGCGCAGCCGCAGTTCCACCGGGTCGACACCGAGCTGTTCGGCGAGTTCGTCGATGGCACATTCCAGCGCGATCATGCCGGACGCCTCGCCCGGCCCGCGCATGAAGGTCGGCGTCATCGTATTGCCCTTGATCAGCCGATACTGCCCCTCCCAGTGCGGGATTCCGTACGCCTTGCTCGCCACCTCCAGCGACGGCTCGGCCCAGTCGTCGAAATGCGAAGTGACGGAGAGCTTGTGGTGCCGCAGCCCGGTGAATCGGCCGTCGGCGTCACAGACCAGGGTGACGCGCTGCTCCTGCTCTTCCCGTAATCCGGTGCCGTAGAACATCTGCTCGCGGTTCAGGATCACCCGGATCGGCCTGCCCAGCTCGCGCGCGATCAGCGGGGCGAGCGTGACGTGCGGCCACATCAGGGCTTTGGCGCCGAACCCGCCGCCGACGTAATCGGCGACAACCCGCACCTTGCTCGGCGAGATGCCGAGGTGAGCCGCGATGGTCAGCTGGCTGGCCACGATGCCCTGGGTAGCGTCGTAGACGGTGACCGAATCCCCGTTCCACATCGCGGCGGTGACCGAGCATTCGATCGGATTGTGGTGGTTGGCGGCGAAGCGGAAGGTCGCGTCGACGGTGTGCGCGGCGGCCGCGCTCGCGCTCGCGAAGTCACCGCGCGACTGGGACGCGGGGACAAAGCCGGCGAAGATGCTGTCGGGCAGGTATTGCTCGGCGCGTCCATCGTCCAACTGCACCAGTGCGGGTTTCGCATCGTAGGTGGCCTCGACCAGCCGGGCGGCCTGCTGGGCGACCTCGAAAGTGTCCGCGACCACGACGGCGATCGGCTGGCCGAAGTAGTGGATCGTGGTGTCCTGCATGGGAAAGAAGGTCTGCCCGGGCGAGGGCTGGCCGAACAGCGACGGCATCAGCGGCACCGACGGGACCCGCGGCAGGTTCTCGTGGGTGAGCACCGCCACCGCGCCGGCACGCAACGCGTGGCTGACATCGATGGATGTCACTGTGCCGCTGCCGATCTCGGCCCCGACGATAACGCCGTAGGCGGCGTTCGGCATCGGGATCTCGGCGGTATACCTCGCGGCGCCGGTGACCTTGGCGTGTCCGTCGATCCGGTCGAGGCCCTGGCCGACGAGCTTCGGGGCGGTGGGTGCACTCATTTCCGGCCTCCCCGCTGCGAGATCTGCGCGGTGACGGTCTCCAGCGTGCGCACCATGGTGCGCTGTGCCAGTTCGATTTTGAACCGGTTCATCTCGTGGCTGCTGTCGGCGGCCGCGAGCTCGGTGGCCGCGGCGGCCGCGAAGTTCTCCTTGGTGGCGGGCTTGCCGATGAGCAGCGCCTCGGCCATCTTGGCGCGCCACGGCTTGGTCGCCACGCCGCCGAGGCCGATGCGGACATCGCGCACCACACCGTCGGTCAGCTCGAGCGCCACGGCCGCGGAAGCGGCGGCGAACTCATAGGATTCGCGGTCGCGCACCTTCAGATAGTGCGAGTTCCGCGCGAAAGGCAAGGGCGGCACGTCGATTCGGACGATCAGCTCGTCGGCGGTGATCGGATGTTCGAGATGCGGTGTGTCGCCGGGTAAGAGGAAGAAGTCGTCGAAGGCGATGGCGCGGGTGCCGCGTGGTCCCTGCACCTGGACGACAGCGTCGAGGGCGGTCAGCGGGATGGCCATATCGGAGGGGTGCATGGCGAAACAGTGCTCGCTGGTGCCCAATACGGCATTGCCGCGGTGCAGCCCCTCCTGCGCGCCGCACCCGCTCCCCGGGTCGCGTTTGTTGCAGGCGTAGGCGATATCGCGGAACTGCGGGCAGCGCACCCGCTGCATCAGATTGCCGCCCATCGAGGCCATGTTGCGGATCTGCGCGGACGCGCCCTTCGCCAGCGCGATGGACAGGAACGGAAAGCGTTCTACCACACCGGGATCGGCGGCGACCTCACTCATCCGGACCATCGCGCCGATGCGCAGGCCACCGTCGGGGCGGTGCTCCAGGTCGGTGAGCGGCAACCGGTTGATGTCGACGACGTTGTCCGGTTCCATCGCGCCGATCCGCAGCATGTCCACCAAAGTGGTGCCGCCGGCGAGGAATACGGTGTTCGGGCGGGCGGTCACCGCGGCGAGCGCCTGGTCGACCGTCTCGGCGCGGGCGAAGGCGATGGGCTTCATCGGGTCTCCCCCAGCTCGGCCTCTGCGCTCTTTATCGCGTCCCTGATGTTCTGATAGGCGGCGCAGCGGCAGATATTGCCGCTCATCCATTCGGCGATCTCCGCGTCGCTGCCGGTGTGGCCCTCTTCGATGCATTTGATCGCCGACATGATCTGTCCCGGCGTGCAGTACCCGCATTGGAAACCGTCGCAGCTGATGAACGCGCGCTGCACCGGGTGCAGTTCCTCCCCCTCCGCGACGCCCTCGATCGTGGTGACCTCGCGCCCCTCCACGCTCAATGCCAAGGTGAGGCACGACAATTCGCGCTTACCGTCGACCCATACCGTGCACGCTCCGCATGCACCCTGGTCGCACCCCTTCTTGGTGCCGGTGAGCCGGAGGTATTCACGCAAAGCGTCGAGCAAACTGACTCTCGGCTCCAATGCCACCGGGAAAACGTGACCGTTCACCCGCAATGTCGCCAGCGTGTAATCGGGACCGGCAAACTCTGGTTGCCGGGTGTCCTGCTTGGGTAGCTCACCAATAGTCATCGACGTATCTCCTGCTCATGAGCGTGCGATGGACGCAACACCGTGAAGTACAGAAAGCGAACGTAAGACCATCCCCACCCTAGCGTCCGATCAGCTAACGCGCTGGGCAAAATCGTGAATGCGCCGATCGCATCCGTTGTCAGCGCAGGTGATTGGGCGAAAAGCAGTGAACCCGAGCGCCGACGGCACCCGGGTTCACTGATCAGGCTGTGCTCAGGCCGCTACCCACGCGGGGCGCAGCGTATTCATCGGCGGCCGATCGGCCAGCGACACCTCGGTGCTGTGCGCGGTGAAGGCGTCGCCGATCAGCGGGAACTGGGTGAGCGCGGCGCCGGAGTCCTGCACGCCGCTGCGGCCGAGCACGGTGCCCAGGATCTGCCTGCTCATCACGCCGAGATCGGCCAGCGGGCGGTTGCGGTGCGTGCGCACCCCCAGGTTCACCTGCCCGATCGCGGACAGGCCGAGCTGGTCGTAGGTATCGAGCAGCAAGCCGATCTCCACGCCGTAGCCCGGCGCGAACGGCACCGCGGTGAGCAGCTCACGACTGCCCGCGTATTCGCCGCCGAGCGGCTGCAACACCTGCGAGAGTTCGGGGCGCAACGCGGCGAGCAGCGGGCGGGCTACGAGCTCGGTGACCCGGCCGCCGCCGTGCGCGTCCACCGCGCCGCCCTGCCGCAGCGGCCTGCGGTAGTAGGCCTTGACCAGGTGCATGTCGTCGACGGTGAGCAGCGGGCCGAGCAGTTTCGGCACGAAGGCGGGATCGGGGTCGATCAGGTCGGAGTCGACGAAGGCGATCAGATCACCACTGGTGACCGCCAGCGAACGCCACAGCACCTCGCCCTTGCCGGGTACCGGGTCCAGTTCGGGTACCGCCTGCTCCCGGGTGATCACCTCGGCGCCCGCGGCGGCGGCCCGCTCGGCGGTGGCATCGGTCGAGCCGGAATCGAGCACGACCAGCTCGTCGACCAGGGTGCCGAGCAGCGGCATGATGCTGGCCACCACGTCGGCGACGGTGTCTTCCTCGTTCAGGGCGGGCAGCACCACCGATACGGTGCGGCCTGCCTTGGCGGCGACGAGTTCGTCGACCGTCCAGTCGGGGGTGTCCCAGGTATTCGTCGTCGCCCAGTGGGGCTCGCGGTGGTGGAATTTCATACCAAACCTCGCAGGGTGCGTGCTGGGGGCCGGATGCCTTGGATCGCGGCGATCATGTCCACCACCCGCCGGGTCGCGGCGACTTCGTGGACGCGGAAGACTCTGGCGCCTGCGGCGGCCGACCATGCTGTTGCTGCCAATGTGCCCTCCAGCCGTTCGGAAAGATCGACACCTAGAGTCTCCCCGATGAAATCCTTGTTGCTGAGTGCCATCAGGACTGGCCACCCGGTATTTACAAGAACGTCCACTCCGCGCAACAACTCGAGCCCGTGGTAAGTGTTCTTGCCGAAATCATGGGTCGGATCGATCAGAATCGAATCCTTGCGCACACCGGCGGCCGCCGCGTTTTCGGCCGCCCGCACCACGGTGTCGGTGACTTCGGCCACGATATCGGCGTAGCGAACCCGATGCGGACGGGTGCGCGGCACCGCACCACCGGTATGGCTGCACACGATTCCGACGCCCTGCTCGGCAGCCACCCGCACCAGATCCGGGTCGGCGCCGGACCAGGTGTCGTTGATCAGGTCGGCACCCGCCTGGACCGCGGCCAGCGCCACCTCGGCCCGCCAGGTGTCGATGCTGATCAATAGCTCGGGGTATTTCGCGCGAATGGCCGCGACGAACGGGATCACCCGCCGCGCTTCCTCGACCGCGTCGACCAGCGAGCCGGGGCCCGCCTTCACGCCGCCGATATCGACCAGATCCGCACCTTCGTCCACCGCGCGGGCCACGGCGTCCATGGCCGCCGCGTCGGTGAAGGTGGCGCCTTTGTCATAGAACGAATCGGGCGTGCGATTCACGATCGCCATCACCAGCGCCCGATCGGTCGCCACCGGCTTGCCGCACAGCGAGGGAAGCGGCTCCGCGGTGGTGCTGAACATCCTCCGACTGTACCGACCGGTGTGCGAGCGGTACCGCGCCAGCAGGGTTGTCAGTTCTTCGGGGCGCGGCCCGCGGCTACATCCTCGGCGTAGTCGTCGTAGGCGGGGACGTAGCCGTCGGAGCGGCCCGCCAGGACGTACAGGGTGCCGTCGCCGGCTGCGGCGTAGCCCTGCTTGCGCAGTTCGACCTTGCGGCTCTTGAAGGTGGAGGTCTGCTCCAGCTCGTCGACCACGCGGATGAACAGCGGGACGGCGTAGCCGGGTAGCTGCCGGTAGGCCAGCTCGGCGATCGCCTTGCCGTCGAACTCCGCGTCCGGGCTCAGCGTCACCGCGGCCATGCCCGCCTTACCGTCGGTGCCCGGCACATCTACGCCGTAGACGACCGCCTCGGCGATCGCGTCGGATCGGGTCAGCGCGCCCTCCACCTCGGTGGTCGCGACGTTCTCGCCCTTCCAGCGGAAGGTGTCGCCGAGGCGGTCCACGAACGCGATGTGATGCCAGCCCTGGTCGCGGACCAGATCGCCGGTGTCGAACCAGACGTCGCCCGGCTGGAAACCGTCGCGCAGCAGCTTGGCCTCGGAGGCTTCCTTGTCGGTGTAGCCGTCGAACGGCGAGCGGTCGGTCACCTTGGACAGCAGCAGCCCGACGTGGCCGGTGCCGACCTTGTGCAGCCGACCATTGTTGTCGCGCTTGGCTTTTCCGGTCTCTTCGTCGTACTGGACCACCGCGTACGGCAGCGGTCCGAAGCCCGCGGTGCGGTCCACGCTGAACGCGTTGATGAAGGCGACATTCGCCTCGCTGGCGCTGTAGAACTCGACGATCCGGTTGATGCCGAACCGCTGCTTGAACTCGTCCCACAGTTCCGGGCGCAGCCCGTTGCCGACCGCGAGCCGGATCCGGTGCTGCCGATCGGTCGGCTTGGCGGGCTGGTTCAGCAGATACCGGCACAGCTCACCGATGTAGATGAAGGCCGTGGCCTCCTCGCGGATCACCTCGTCCCAGAACCGCGACACCGAGAACTGCCTGCCGAGCGCCAAGGTACCGCCGGCGCACACCACCGCCGACAGCGCGACGGTCAGCGCGTTGTTGTGATAGAGCGGCAGGCAGGAGTACAGAGTGTCGTTGCCGTGCAGGCGAATTCCGAGGCCGCCGAGGCCCGCCATGCTCTTGGTCCAGCGCAGGTGCGTCATCACGCTGGCCTTCGGCAGACCGGTGGTGCCCGAGGTGAAGATCAGGAAAGCCCGCTCCTTGGCGGTGATCTCGGCGCACACCGGCGGATCGGTGGCCGCCGCCGACTCGGCGGCGACCTGCAAGTCGTTGGCGGACAACGTATTCGCGAGCGGCTCGGACAGCGAATCCAGCGCCTCCTTGCATTCCTCGCCGATCACATTGAGCACGCTGTTCAGCAGCCCGAAGCTGTGCGCGAGTACGTGGTCGCGCTGATTGTGGTTGAGCAGGCCGACCGTGGCGCCGAGTTTCACCGAAGCCAGCACCACGAACAAGGTTTCGGGCCGGTTGGTCATCAGCACACCGACCACGTCGCCGCGCCCGACACCGTGCTCGGCGAGCACGGACGCGTAGCGGTTCGCCGCGGCATTGGCCGCGCCGTAGGTGTAGGTGGTGCCCTCGAAACGCAGGAACGGGCGGTCCGGGTGACGATGTGCGGTGCGCTGAAAGTACAGCCCGACAGAGGATTTGTCGTCCGGCTTCACCAGCATGCCCGTCGCGTTGCGCAGCATGCCCGGTGCGTCGAGCGCCATCGCGGGTAGGTGTCTGGCCAGGTCCAGCAGGCTCACACGGTCACTCACTTGCCATGCTCCTCATCAGGAAGGTCGCGCTCGCGCCTCCAGCGCCGCGAAGGCCGACGGTAGATCGGTGACCACGGTGATGCGGTCCATGGCGGGCTGGGGGACGAATTTACGGTCGTGCAGTTCGTCGAGCCACTGAAAAAGGCCTCGGTAGAAGCCATTCGGGTCCAACAACACCACGGGTTTATTGTGCTGTCCCAGATAGCCTCCGGTCCAGGTTTCGAAGAACTCCTCGAGCGTGCCGATGCCGCCGGGCAGCGTAAGGAAGGCGTCGGCGCGGTCCTCCATGGTCTGCTTGCGCTGGCGCATGGTATCGGTGACGATCAGCTCGTCGGCGTCGACATCGGCGACCTCCCGGTGCACCAGGTGTTTCGGGATGACGCCGACGGTGTTCGCGCCGCCCGCCCGTGCCGCGATCGCCACCTCGCCCATCATCGAGACATTGCCGCCGCCGGACACCAATTGCCAACCGCGCCGGGCGATCTCGGCGCCGACCTGGGCGGCCAGCGCGAGGTAGACGGGATCCACGGTGCTCGCGGAGCAGTAGACACAGATCGCGTACGGCTGCACTGGCTCGGTCACCACTGATCCTCCGTGCCCAGCGCATCCTCCGCGCCGTTCACCTCCGCGTTGGCGAGGATGATCTGCACGACGTCTTCGACGCTGTCGGTCACGTGGATCAGGTCGAGATCACCGGGCGAGATCTTGCCGGAACCGCCGAGCGAGTCGCGCAGCCAATCGACCAGGCCGGACCAGTACCTGCTGCCGAACAGGATGATCGGGAAGCGGGTGATCTTGCGGGTCTGCACCAGGGTGAGCGCCTCGAACAGCTCGTCCAGGGTGCCGAAGCCGCCGGGCAGGCAGATGAACGCCTCGGAGTACTTGACGAACATCGTCTTGCGGACGAAGAAGTAGCGGAAGTTGATGCCCAGATCGACCCAGTCGTTGAGGCTCTGCTCGAACGGCAGCTCGATGCCGAGACCGATCGAGTAACCGCCCGCCTCGCACGCACCCCGGTTGGCCGCCTCCATCGCGCCCGGCCCGCCGCCGGTGATCACCGCGAAGCCCGCCTTGGCCAGTGCGGCGCCGATCGCCCGCCCCGCCTGGTACTCCGGGTGATCGGGTCCGGTACGCGCCGAGCCGAAGACGGTGACCGCGCGCGGCACCTCGGCGAGCGCGCCGAACCCCTCGACGAACTCGGCTTGGATGCGCAGCACGCGCCACGGGTCGGTGTGCACCCAATCGGTGTCGCCGCGCCGATCCAGCAAATTCCGGTCGGCAGTGCCGATACCGTCCTTGCGGTCGCGGCGGAACATGACTGGCCCGCGGAACTTGGCTGTCGACTTCGGCTTGTTGGCAACCTCGCGGTCAGCGGCGTCAGTGGACATGCCGATCACGCTACCGGGCGGGGAGCAACGCAACTGCCGGGAGCCGAGAAGTCGTCCCACGTTCAGTAACCAGCCCCGCCCGCGAGACAGACCCGCAACCTGCGGGCCGGCAAGGTTTCGCGATCCGCGCTGCCTGCGAGCCGACTGCGAGCGGTGCCGGTGTCCGCGGCTGACTACTGGACCGCGTTGTCACGGGCCCGGGTGCCCGACGCGTGGCTCAGGTCAGCGGCGCAATGGCCACGGCCGATCAGTCCGTTCGACCGCCGGTGAGGTAGGTCCGCAACATGGCGGTGACGGCGGTGATCTGGTCGACGGGCACGTGTTCGTCGCGTTTGTGGGCGAGGTTGGGGTCGCCGGGGCCGAAGTTCACGGCGGGGATGCCGCGGGCGGCGAACCGGGAGACGTCGGTCCAGCCGTATTTGGCGCGCACTCCGCCGCCGCCGTGGCTGTTCACCGAGGCGATCAGGTCCTTGGCGGCCGGGGCGGTCAGGCCGGGCAGCGCGCCGGGTGCGGCGTCGGTGACCTCGAAGGTCAGCTCGAGCCCGGTGAAGACCTCGCGGACGTGCTCGATGGCCTGGGCGACCGTGCGATCCGGGGCGAAGCGGAAGTTCACGTCCACCTCGGCGGCGTCGGGCACCACGTTGCCGGCGACCCCGCCGAACACACGCACCGCGGACAAGCCCTCGCGGTAGACGCACCCGTCGATGTCGACCTCGCGGGCCCGATAGTCGGCCAGCCGCTGCAAGATCGGCGCCAGGCGGTGAATCGCGTTGTCGCCCAGCCAGGCTCGCGCCGAATGCGCGCGGATCCCGGCGGTGGAAAGCCGAACCCGCAGCGTCCCTTGGCAACCCGCCTCGATCCAGCCGCCGGACGGTTCGCCGAGCACGGCGAGGTCGCCAGCGAGCCACTCCGGCAGGTCACGCTCGATATGCCCGAGCCCGTTGAACTCCGAGGCGATCTCCTCGCAGTCGTAGAAGATCAGCGTCAGGTCGTGCACCGGTTCGGCGACCGTCGCGGCCAGGTGCAGGAACACCGCGTCGCCGGACTTCATATCGACCGATCCGCACCCGTACAGCACCCGCTCCCCCGCCGCGTTCACCGTGAAGTGCCCGGGCACGTTGTCGGCGATCGGCACGGTGTCGAGATGCCCGGCCAGCACGACCCGCGTCGGCAGCCCCCGATGCGTGCGCGCCAGCACCACGTTGCCGTGCCGCAGCACCTCGAACCCACTGGTCTGCTCCCGCAGCGCCTGCTCGACGAGGTCGGTGATCACCGCCTCGTCCCGCGAAACACTCGGGATATCGACGAGAGCGGCGGTCAGCGTAATCGGGTCGGCCCGCAGGTCAATGGTCACCTATCCACCCTACGACCGCCGCACCCGCGACGGCACCGCCGCGCGTCCTTGTCGTCTGTCGCGCGCAGTGGAGTGCGGCACATGGGCGGGAGCGGGGTCACCGCTGGTGACGATGGGTCGGTAACCTCTGTGGACGTGAGTACTCAGGGAGCAGCTGCAGTCGGTATTGCCAATGTGACCGCGGACGGGACCGTCCTGGACACCTGGTACCCGAGTCCGGAACTCGGCGAGTTCGCCGAGACGGGGACCAAGCGGCTGGACGACGCACCCGCGGAGTACGCGGCGCTGCTCGGTTTCGACGAGGCGCGCGGCGTCGATGTGGTCGCGGTGCGCACGACGATCGCCGACCTGTCCGCCGCGCCGGTCGACGCGCACGACGTCTACCTGCGGCTGCACCTGCTCTCGCACCGGCTGGTCCGGCCGCACGGGGTGAGCCTGGACGGTCAGTTCGGGCTGCTGAGCAACGTGGTGTGGACCAATCACGGCCCGGCGGCGGTGGAAGGTTTCGAGACCACCCGCGCCAAGCTGCGCGCCCGCGGTCCAGTGACCGTGTACAGCGTCGACAAGTTCCCGCGCATGGTCGACTACGTCCTGCCCTCCGGTGTGCGCATCGGCGACGCCGACCGGGTCCGCCTCGGCGCGCACCTCGCCTCCGGCACCACGGTCATGCACGAGGGCTTCGTGAACTTCAACGCAGGCACCCTCGGCAACTCGATGGTCGAGGGGCGGATCTCGGCGGGCGTCGTGGTCGGCGACGGCTCCGACATCGGCGGCGGCTCCTCCACCATGGGCACCCTCTCCGGCGGCGGCACCACCGTCATCTCCATCGGCGAGCGCTCCCTGCTCGGCGCCAACTCCGGCCTCGGCATCCCGCTCGGCGACGACTGCGTGGTGGAGGCAGGCCTCTACCTGACCGCAGGCACCAAGGTCAGCACCCCGGACGGCACCCTCGTCAAGGCCGCCGAATTCAGCGGCCAGAACAACCTGCTGTTCCGCCGCAACTCCGTCTCCGGCGCGGTAGAGGTGGTGCCCCGCAAGGGAACCGGCATCGAACTCAACGCCGCCCTGCACGCCAACGACTGAATTCGCCGCGCAGGTCAGGTGAGGCGCTTCTTCTGCACCTTGCCCATGGCGTTGCGGGGCAGGGAGTCGACCACGCGGATCTCCCGGGGGCGTTTGTGGACCGAGAGTTGTTCCGCGACATGGGCGATCAGGTCTTGCTCGATCGAATCCGGTGCGCTGCCGCGTAGTACGACGAAGGCGACGATGCGTTGGCCGAGGTCGGGGTCGGGGATGCCGACGACCGCGGCCTCGGCGACCTCGGAGTGGCCGAGCAGCACGGTCTCCACTTCGCCGGCACCGATGCGGTAACCACCGGACTTGATGAGGTCCACCGATTCCCGGCCGACGATGCGGTGGAAGCCGTCCGGATCGATCGCCGCGACATCGCCGGTCTTGAACCAGCCGTCCTCGGTCCAGCTGTCGGCGGTGGCGTCGGGCCGGTTGAGGTATCCGTCGAAGAGCATCGGGCCGGAAACCTGGAGCCCGCCGATACTTTCGCCGTCGTGCGCGACGTCGGCGCCGGACTCGTCGCGCAGCCGGGTCCGTACACCCTGCACCGGGGTACCGACCCAACCGGGACGGCGCTCACCATCGGCGCGGGTGGACAGCGTGATCATGGTTTCGCTCATGCCGTACCGCTCGATCGGCGCGTGTCCGGTGAGTTCGCGCAACCGCTCGAACACCGGAACCGGCAACGGTGCGCTGCCGGAGACGAGTAGCCGGGCAGCGGCCAATTGCTTTGCGGCTTCAGGGTCTTCGACGATCCGCGACCACACCGTCGGCACCCCGAAGTACAGCGTGCCCGGCGCGGCGGCATACGCCTGCGGGGTCGGCCTGCCGGTGTGCACGAGCGGGCTACCGACCCGCAGCGGGCCGAGCACCCCGAGGATCAGTCCGTGCACGTGGAACAGCGGAAGCCCGTGTACCAGTACATCGTTCGCGGTCCAGGCCCACGCGTCGGCGAGCGCGTCCAACCCGGCCGCGATGGCGCCGCGGCTGAGCACAACACCTTTCGGCAGGCCGGTCGTCCCGGACGTGTAGAGCACGAAAGCTGTTGTCGCGGCGTCTGGTTCGGGGTAGGTATGCCACGACCTGGCGTGCACCCGCACCGGCACGACCGGCAACTCGCTACCCGCAGGGGCCTTTCCGAGCCAGGCCTGCGCTCCCGAGTCGGCCAGGATGTGCGCGAGTTCCGCAGTGCCCGAATCCGGCGGCACCGGAACCACGGTCACGCCGGCGATCAGGCAGCCGACCACCGCGAGCACCGTGGTCACCGTCGGCTCGGCGAGCACCGCGACCCGATCGGCCCTGGCCACGCGTTCGGCGACCGAGGTCGCGGCGCCGAGCAGATCGCTGCGCGACAGCGTCACCCCGTCGATGGTGACGGCATCCGGGATATCCGCACCGCTGGCGACGGCGAGCGGGTGCAGGGAACTGAGCAGCAAGGGCGGACCGAACGACATGCGCCCAAACTACTTCCCGCACCTCGCCGCGCTCCCGGAACCTCGGCCGATCCCCTGCAAATAACCGTCGATGTGACGGTTGACACAGCAGATGAGGCGGTGAGACAGTTGCTGCATAGCCTTCTCAATGAGACAGGGGTCAACGATGACCAGGCCACTTCGCGCACCGACGCACGACACCGCACCGCCGGACGAGCTCGACCTCACGCAGTTCATCGACGGCATCGCCGGCCTGCTCGGTGGGGCCGCGAACGTCATCATGCAGCTCAGCACCCGGCCGGTCGGCTACGGCGTCCTGGAGAGCACCGTCGACAGCGGAAACGTCATGCTGCACCCGGTCAAGCGGCTGCGCACCACCATCACCTATCTCGCCGTCGCCATGCTGGGCACGGACGCCGAGCGAGCCGACTACCGCGACGCCGTCAACCGCTCCCACCGCCCGGTGCATTCGACCGCGTCGAGCCCGGTGCGCTACAACGCCTTCGATCCCGACCTGCAACTGTGGGTGGCCGCCTGCTTGTACTGGGGTGCGCAGGACACCTATACGCGGCTGCACGGGCCGATGGACGAGGCGACCGCCGACGCCTTCTATCGGCACAGCGCCCGCCTCGGCACCACCTTGCAGGTGCGCCCGGACATGTGGCCCGCCGACCGGAAAGCCTTTGCCGCCTACTGGGATCGGCATCTGGCCATGACCACGATCGATCCGCCGATCCGCGAGTATTTCCACGATCTGGTCGATCTGAAGATGCTGCCGCTACCGCTGCGGCTGCCGTTCGCGCGGATCCACCGCTTCTTCGTCACCGGTCTTCTCCCCGAACATCTCCGCGACCAGATGGGTTTCACCTGGTCCGCGCGCGAGGACCGCGCCCTCGCGCACATCCTGCGCAGCCTCGGCACCGCGGAGACGTTGCTTCCCCGCCCGGCCCGATTGTTCCCGGTCAACGCCTACCTGCTCGACTTCCGCCTCCGCCGCAAGCTCGGTCTGCGCCTGGTGTAGCCCTTCCGGCACAAATCCGCCGAACCCACGCATGTCCTGCCGCTATTTCAGCGTCGAGCAGTGTTATCTCGATAAAGACGGGCATTCGGCACAAAGGGGACGCGGCTAGGAGGACTCGTGAACCGTGGGACCATCGCGGTGCTCGCCATTGCACTCTGTTTCGCTTTTCACCCACCCACCGCCGGTGCGAAACCGTTCGAGCCCGACCTGGTGCCGCCGCGCACCGCCCTCTCGTTCCGCACCGTGGCAGGCGGCAGCGACTGGAGCACCCCGAACGAGCACGAGTCCCGCGCGGCACTGTCGCTGGTCAAGCTCTACCTGGCCGACTACGCCCTACGCCACGGCGACGGCGCGGAGCACGACCGCGAACTCGCCGAGCAGATGATCCGCTACTCCGACGACGGAGCCGCGAGCGCGATCGAGGCCAAGTATCCGCAGGCGATCGAGGCGATTGCGGCCGAATACGAGCTGTCCGATACGCAGTCCTTCGGCGAGTGGGGCCTGGCCGCCACGAGCACCGCGGACGTGGCCGACTTCCTGATCATGAAACTGCGCACCGACCCGGGATCGCCGATCTTCGAATGGATGGCCGCAGCGGGCGCCACGGCCACCGACGGGACCGAACAGGATTGGGGCACCGCCCGCTGGCCGTTCGTGCGCGGCACCAAGTGGGGCTGGTCGGATATCGGCCCGCCCGACGTCGCCTCCGCCTCGTACGGCACCGGCTTCGTTGTGGTCGCGCACACCCACGGCACCGCCGCCGAACAGACCCTCGACCTGATGGCCGCGTTTCCGATGGCCACGGTCGGCATGCTCGTCGCCGAGTAGCTCCGCCGACCCGACCGATCGCTATGCGGCAGAAGGGGTTTCAGGGCACCCGGAACGACACCACCACGTGGTCGCGCGCGAACTGCCGGATCGCTGCGTCGTCGTGCAGCGGGATCACGGTCTGCGGCGTCAGCGCCAGCGACAACGCGGTGCGCGCGATCATCTCCGCCAGCGGCTCCGGGTCGTAGGCGGGCAGCTTGCCCTCCTGCTGCAACCGGGCGATGAACTCGGCCACGTAGTCCCGGCCGAGTTCGAGGACCGGCGCGCCCTTGGTGGTGAGATACGGCAGCACCAGCTCGGGTTCGGTCGCCAGCAGCCGGTGCACGAGCCGGTTGTTCCGCAGGCCGCTGATGAACGCGGCGAACAGCTCGATGATCTGCTCCTGCGCGTCGGCGTCGCGGTCGACCTGCCGTTGCAGGGCGGCGTCGACCTCCTCGACGAACTCGCGCGTCTGCCGCAACCCGACCGCCTCGATCAGATCGGACTTGCTGGCGAAGCGGCGATACAGCGTGGCCAGCGAGAGACCGCAGCGCCGGGCCACCTCGACCATGCTCGTGCGCTTGATGCCGAAGTCCAGAAAGGCCAGCATCGCGGCGTCGAGCACGCGGGCTTGATTGCGGTCTTCCGGACCGGCGCTCCGCACCATCGGCAGCAGTCTGCTCAGCCTCGCCATGTCTGCCAGCCTATCCGGATCGCCGAAACGATGACACAAGAACCATTGCAGCGCATCATTGACACAGCCGACGAGGCAATGAGAAGGTGAGTTAAGAACCTTCTCATCCGTTCGCCCGCCTGCGGCGCGTTCGGCCACCGAAAGATGAGGTCAACGATGACCGCACCGCTGCGCACCCCCGCGCACGACCCGGTTCCGCAGCTCGCCGAGCCCCTCACGCCGACCAGCGTCGAGCAGTACATGGACGGCCTCGCGGCCTTCCTCGGCGGCACCGCCAACGTGATCATGCAGCTGAGCCTGCGCCCGGTCGGCCGCGGCGTGCTGGAGAGCACCGTGGACAGCGGCAAGGTCACCCTGCACCCGGTCAAGCGGTTGCGCACCACACTGACCTACATCGCCGTCGCGATGATGGGCTCGGACGAGGAACGCGCGGCCTACCGCGAGGCGGTCAACCGCTCGCACCGCCCCATCCGCTCCGGCCCGCAGAGCCCGGTCAAGTACAACGCCTTCGACCCGAAACTGCAGTTGTGGGTAGCGGGCACGATCTACTGGGGCATCGACGACCTCTACACCCGCATGCACGGACCGCTGGATCCGGCGGCCGCCGAGGCGCTCTACCAGTACTGCGCGCGACTCGGCACCACGCTGCAGATGCGGCCGGAGATGTGGCCCGCCAGCCGCGCCGAGTTCTTCCCGTGGTGGGAGCAGACCCTGGCGCAGCACCGCATCGAGCCCGCCCTGCGCGACTACTTCGACGGCCTCATCGACCTCGAAATGATGCCGCGCCCAGTCCGATTCACCTTCGCCAAGCTGCAGCGGTTCATCGTGGCCGGGCTGCTGCCGCAGCATGTGCGCGACGAGATGCGGATGACCTGGTCCGAACGCGACCAAGCTCGCTTCGATCGGTTGCTGCGAGGGATCTCCGTCGTACACAACCGGCTGCCGAAGCAGGCGCGGCTGTTTCCGTTGAATATCTACCTGTTCGACCTGCGCAGGCGGATGCGACTGGGCAAGCCACTGGTGTAAGAACTTTCGGCTTTCAGGACTTGCTGACGAGAGCGCGCAGGAAAAACGCGAGGTTGGCGGGCCGCTCGGCCAGCCGCCTGGTCAGGTAGCCGTACCACTGGCTGCCGTAGGGCACATAGACCCGCACCGCGCTGCCCGCGGCAGCCAACCGCAGTTGCTCGGGAGCGCGGATGCCGTACAGCATCTGGTACTCGAAACGATCTGCGCCTCGGCCGCTTTCCGCCGCGAGGTCCGCGGCGGCGGCGATCGGCACCGGGTCGTGCGAGGCAACCATCGGATAACCCTCGCCGCGCATGAGCACGTCGAGGCAGCGCAGATACGAGTCGGTCACCTCGCCGGCGCGCTGGAAGGCGACCTCGGGCGGTTCCCGATAAGCACCCTTGCACAACCGGATTCGCGATCCAGACCCGGACAACTCGCGGCAGTCCGACTCGGTCCGGTGCAGGTAGGCCTGCAAAACCGCACCGAGCCAGGGGAACTCGCCCCGCAGCTCCCGCACGGTAGCCAGCGTGGCCGCGGTGGTGGTGTGGTCTTCGGCGTCGACGGTCACCCACACATCGGCCTGCGCGGCCTTGGTGCACAAGATGCGCAGGTTCTCCGTGGCGATCGCCGGACCGTCCACCGGCAAGGCCTGGCCCAGCGCGGACAGCTTTACCGACACCTCTACCGGCGGCACCGCGATCCCCGGCAGGACAGGCCGGTCCAGCGCGGCCAAATCATTGATCAGCGACAGATATTCGGCCACTGTGGCGTCGGCCTGGTTCCGGTCGGTGGTGTTCTCCCCGAGGAAGTCCACACTCACCATCCGCCCGCTGTTCAACAGTGTCCGCGCCACCCCGATCAGGTCGATGCGCGTCTCCCCCGCCACGAACCGCCGCACGATATCGGCGGTGACCGGAATGCCGGTGAGCGCCCGCTTCAACCGCGGCGACTCCGCCGCGGCGAGGATGAGGGGGCGCAGCGGATTCACGTCGATCACGCCTGCATGTGCGGGTAGGTGTATTCGCTTGGTGGAGCGAAGGTTTCCTTGAGCGTGCGCGGCGCCACCCAGCGCAGCAGGTTCAGCGGCGAGCCCGCCTTGTCGTCGGTACCGGAGGCCCGGGCGCCGCCGAACGGCTGCTGACCGACCACCGCTCCGGTCGGCTTGTCGTTGACGTAGAAGTTGCCCGCCGCGAATCGCAGTGCGGCACTCGCCTGTTCGATCGCCTGCCGGTCCTGCGCGAAGATCGCACCGGTGAGCGCGTACGGCGCTGCCGTGTCGACCTCGGCCAGAATGGATGCGTAGGAGCCGGGTTCGGCGTCGTCGTAGACGTGCACCGACAGGATCGGCCCGAAATACTCGGTGCCGAAGGACTCGTCGTGCGGGTCGTCCGCGAGCAGCACCGTCGGCCGGACGAAATACCCTTCGCTGTCGTCGCAACCGCCACCGACGGGGATGGTAACGCCCGCGTCCCTGGCGCGCCGGATGGCGGCCGCGTTCTTGTCGAAGGCGCGCCGATCGATCAGTGCGCCACCGAAATTGGACAGATCGGCCACGTCGCCGTAGGTCAGTCCGTCGGTGAGGTGCAGGAAATCGTCGCCCATCTTGCGCCACACCGATCGGGCGATATAGGCGCGGGAGGCGGCCGAGCACTTCTGCCCCTGATACTCGAAAGCGCCACGGATCAACGCGGCCCGCAACGCCTCCGGGTCGGCCGACGGGTGCGCGACGATGAAGTCCTTGCCGCCGGTCTCCCCGACCAACCGCGGATAGCCGTGATACCGGCCGATATTCGCGCCGACCTGCTGCCACAGGTACTGGAAGGTCTTGGTGGACCCGGTGAAATGGATCCCGGCGAGGCGCGGATCGGCCAGCGCCACCTCGGACAGGTCGATGCCGTCACCGGTCACCATATTGATCACACCCGGCGGCAGGCCGGCCGCTTCGAGCAGTCGCATCGTGTAGAACGCGGACAGCGTCTGCGTCGGCGACGGCTTCCACACCACGGTATTGCCCATCAGGGCGGGCGCGGTCGGCAGGTTTCCGGCGATCGCGGTGAAGTTGAACGGCGTGATCGCGTAGACGAAACCCTCCAGCGGCCGATAGTCGAGCCGGTTCCACACCCCGGCGCTCGACTCCGGCTGCTGCGTCATCAGCTGCCGCGCGAACGCCACATTGAACCGCCAGAAGTCGACCAGCTCGCACGGCGCGTCGATCTCGGCCTGCTGCGCCGACTTCGACTGCCCGAGCATGGTCGCCGCGGCCAGCGTTTCCCGCCACGGCCCAGCCAGCAGATCGGCGGCCCGCAGAAAAACAGCGGCGCGCTCGTCGAACGGCAGGGTGCGCCAGCCGGGGGCCGCGGCCATCGCGGCGTCGATCGCGCCCTGTGCTTCGGAATGCGTGGTATCGGTATAGGTTCCCAGCACGTGACTGTGCCGATGCGGCGCGACGATATCGTGCCGCTCGCCGATCCCCGGCCGGTGTTTACCGCCGATCACCAGCGGCACCTCGACAGATTCCGCGGCGATCTCAGCGAGCTTGGCGACCAGCAGTTCCCGCTCGGGACTGCCCGGCGCGTAGGAATGCACCGGCTCGTTACTGGGGGTAGGAACAACCGTGACAGCGTCCATACCCCAGGCTAGCGCTCCGGCGTTGCCGAGGCTTCGGCCCGGACGTCGGTGATTCGGCGTGTCGTCGGGGGCCGCTGGTCAGCCTGCGGTCAGTCGTTCGGCGGCGGCGGCGATGCGCTCGTCGGTGGCGGTCAGCGCGATCCGCACGTGTTCGGCGCCGGTCGGCCCGTAGAAGTCGCCGGGGGCGGCGAGGATGCCGCGCTCGGCGAGCCACTCCAGGGTGGTCCGGCACGGTTCGCCGCGGGTGGACCAGAGGTACAGTCCCGCCTCCGAATGGTCGATCCGGAAACCGGCGGCCAGCAAGGCCTTTCGCAGGATTTCACGCCGCGCCCGGTATCGCTCACGCTGCTGCGACTCGTGCGCGTCGTCGCCGAGGGCGGCGGTCATCGCGGCTTGGATGGGGAACGGCACCATCATGCCCGCGTGCTTGCGCACCTCGAGCAGTTCGGCGATCAGCGCGGGATCGCCCGCGACGAAACCGGCCCGGTAGCTGGCCAGGTTGGAGGTCTTCGAAAGCGAATGCACGGCAAGGAGGTTCGTATGCTCGCCGTCGGACACCTCGGGATCGAGGATGGAGACCGCCCGACCCTCCCAGGTGAGGCCGAGGTAGCACTCGTCGGAGGCGACGATCACGTCACGCTCCCTGGCGAACTCGACGACCTTGCGCAGGTGGTCGACCCCCAGCACGCGCCCGGTCGGGTTCGAGGGCGAATTCACGAACAGCAAGGCAGGCGTGCGCGGACCGAGCTGAGTCAGCCCGTCGGCGCGCGCGATCTGGGTGCCCGCGAGCAGCGCGCCGACCTCGTAGGTCGGGTAGGCGACCTCCGGGATGGCGACCAGGTCGTCCGCACCCAGGCCCAGCAGCCGGGGCAGTCCGGCGATCAGTTCCTTGGTGCCGATCGCAGGCAGCACCGCCGCCGGGTCGAGGCCGGTGATCCCGTAGCGCCGCTTGAGCGCGTCGACCGCGGCCGCGCGCAGCTCCGGCGTGCCGTGGGTGGCCGGATAGCCCGGCACCGCGGCCGCCGCACTCAAAGCCGCGCGGATGATCGGATCGACCGGGTCCACCGGGGTGCCGACCGACAGGTCGACGATCCCGCCCGGATGGGTCGCCGCCTTCGCCTTCACCGAAGCGATGGTGTCCCAGGGAAAATCGGGAAGCAGACTGCTGACCCGGCCACGAACGGACACGGCAGAGCTACTCGCTCGCCATGGGGGGCAGTTCCTTGATGAACGGCGGGTCGTGGTCGACCTGGCCGACCTTGGTCGCGCCGCCGGGCGAGCCCAGCTCGTTGAAGAAGTCGACGTTGGCGTTCACGTAGCCGCTCCACTGGTCCGGGGTGTCGTCTTCGTAGAAGATGGCCTCCACCGGGCACACCGGTTCACATGCACCACAGTCCACGCACTCGTCGGGATGGATGTACAGCATGCGACCACCCTCGTAGATACAGTCCACGGGGCATTCCTCGATGCATGCCTTGTCCTTCACGTCAACGCACGGTTCAGCGATGATGTACGGCACTGCCGTTCTCCTAGTCTGTCCTCACCTTGCGGGGATAGTCCGCCCAGCGAAACCCTATCCGGACACCCCACGCTACTCCGGGTCAGCCTTGCCTAACTTCAGATGTTCCGCACGCCACTTCTCGTGCAGCGCCACCGAAAGCCTACGCGGCTAGCCGACCGAGAGCGGCAGTGCCGAAAACTTGTGCTGCGGAACGCCATACGTGGTGGTCCGTTCGCGGGCCGGCCGGCCGATGCCCGCGGCGATGTCCACCAGTTCCGCGACGGTCTTCGCCGAGCCGTGCTGCGAGCCCGCCATCCGGGAGATGGTCTCCTCCATCAGCGTGCCGCCGACGTCGTTGGCGCCGCTGGTGAGCATCACCCTGGTGCCGGTGGTGCCGAGCTTCACCCAGCTGGTCTGGATGTTGTCGATCCGGCCGTGCAGCATGATCCGCGACAGCGCGTGCGCGGCCCGGTTGTCCCGGTTGGTCGGCCCCGGTCGTGCGGCGCCCGCCAGGTACAGCGGCGCGCTCTGATGCACGAACGGCAGCAGCACGAATTCGGTGAAACCGCCTGTCTCGTCCTGGATTCCGCGCAGCACGCGTAGGTGCCCGACCCAGTGCTTCGGGTTGTCCACGTGGCCGTACATCATGGTCGAGCTGGAGCGCAGGCCGATCTGATGCGCGGTGGTGATCACCTCGATCCAGGCGGAGGTCGGCAGTTTGCCCTTGGTGAGCACCCAGCGCACCTCGTCGTCCAGGATCTCGGCGGCGGTGCCCGGAATGGTGTCCAGGCCGGCCTCCTTCAGCGCGACCAGCCAGTCCCGAATGCTCTGCCCGCCGCGCGAAGCGCCGTTGACGATCTCCATCGGGCTGAACGCGTGCACGTGCATGGACGGCACCCGCTGCTTCACCGCCCGCACGATGTCGGCGTAGCCGGTGACCGGCAGGTCGGGGTCGATGCCGCCCTGCATGCAGACCTCGGTGGCGCCGTCGACGTGCGCCTCCCAGGCCCGGTCGGCGACCTCGTCCATGCTCAGCGTGAACGCGTCGGCGTCGCCCTTGCGCTGGGCGAACGCGCAGAACCGGCAGCCGGTGTAGCAGATGTTGGTGAAGTTGATGTTCCGGTTCACCACGTAGGTGACGTCGTCGCCGACGGTGTCGCGGCGCAACTGATCGGCCAGCGCGGCGACGGCCTCCAGGTTCGCGCCGTCGGCCGTGGCCAACGCCAGATACTCGGCGTCGCTGAGCCCGGCCGGGTCCTTCTCGGCCGCACGCAACGCGGCGAGCACCTCGGAGTCGAGCCGTTCCGGCGCGACGATCGCGAGATCGCGGGCCTGTTCGCGGATGGTGTCCCAATCGCCGAAGGCGCCGACCACGTCCTGGCCGATCGCGGAGTCGCTGCGGCTCTCGGTGTTGCGGCCCTCGGTGTCGATGGCGGTGTTCAGGTCGACTCGTCCTGCGGATTCCCAGGACTGGTCCGGCTCCTGCCAGGGCAGGCCGACCGGCATCGCGTCCGGGTTCGCCAGGCCGGTCGCCGGATCACTGAGCGCGGCGACATGCACGCCGATCCGCGGATCGATCCATGGACTTCCCGCCCGCACGTACTTCGGATGCGCGGAGGTCCGCTCGACCAGCTGGTAGCCGGCCGCCTCGGTGATCTCGCGCAGGGTGTCCAGATTCGGCCACGGCCGCTCCGGATTCACGTGGTCCACCGTCACCGGCGACACGCCACCCCAGTCATCGATGCCCGCGTCGATCAGCGCCTGGCAGTCCTCGTGCGACACCAGATTCGGCGGCGCCTGCACCGGCACGTCCGGGCCGAGCAGCAGCCTGGTCACCGCGATGGTGGCCAGGAACTCCTCGATGCCCGCGTCGGGGACATCGCGCATGGCGGTGTCGTCCTTGGCCCGGAAGTTCTGGATGATCACTTCCTGGATGTGCCCGAAAGCCTTGTGCTGCTTACGAATCGCCATGATCGACTCGGCGCGCTCGGTCAGCGTCTCGCCGATGCCGACCAGCAGGCCGGTGGTGTAGGGCACCGACAGCCTGCCCGCGTCGGTGATGGCGCGCAGCCGGACCGCCGGATCCTTGTCCGGGCTGCCGTAGTGGCAGTTGCCCTTCTCGGTGAACAGCCGGGTTGCGGTGGTCTCCAGCATCATGCCCATCGACTGCGCGACCGGCTTGAGCCTGGAGATCTCCTCCCACGACATCACACCCGGATTCAAATGCGGCAGCAGGCCGGTCTCCTCCAGCACCATGATGGAGACGGCGCGCAGGTAGTCCAGGGTGGAGTCGTAGCCGCGCTCGTCGAGCCACTGCGCGGCCTCGGGCCAGCGGTCCTCGGGGCGATCGCCGAGCGTGAAGAGTGCTTCCTTGCAGCCGAGGGCCGCGCCGCGGCGGGCGATGTCGAGCACCTCGTCCGGCTCCAGGAACATGCCCGTGCCCTCGGCGCGCAGCTTGCCGGGCACCGTGACGAAGGTGCAGTAGTGGCACTTGTCGCGACACAATCGGGTCAGCGGGATGAAGACATTGCGCGAGTAGCTGATCGTCTTCGGCCGCCCCGCCGACTCCAGCCCCGCGTCGCGGACTCTGGCCGCGCTGTGACTCAGATCCTTCAGATCGTCGCCGGTCGCATGCAGCAGCACCGCGGCCTCGTCCACGTTCAACGTGACGCCGTCACGGGCTCGCCGCAGCGCCCTCCGCATAGCCGATGGCGAAGGCGGTGCGGCAGGAATGCTCGGGTTCGGCAGTTCAGTCACGACTGCGCCTCGCTGACGCTCGGCTCCGCCGTGACCGGCAGTGCTGTGTCTATGGTTCCTTCGCTGCGCTCAGTCACGTCCTCGATCATGCGCTAACCATCCGGACCTGTCTCCTTCCGAGGTAATGACTGAGCGTAGCGACCGGGACTCACCGGGCCGGGACGCTGCGCTCACCACGCGCCCTCTGCGAACGAGGGACCGTGTGAGCGTTGACAACTGCGCGAAGCGCAGGCCTATTCCATCGTCGACCGCGAAATCCCGCGGCGACCGGCGTGGTGCGGCTGCCAGGTCCGCCGCGCCGCACACGATCGGCAGCCCCGGCGGCCGAAGTTCATGGAACCATGGCAAGCATGTCGCAGCCGCGCACGATCATGGCCGATCCGGCCTGGCGTCCCAGCCCCAAGGCCAAACTCCTGTGGACCGTGCAGGGTGCTCTGGTCTGGGTGGTTCCGTTCGCGGCGCAGCTCGTCTGGGCGATCCTCGACTCCGGGCATCGAGGGTGGCAGCTGACGGTGTTCCTGGTGACGCTGGTGCTCGCGGTGCTGAACATCGCCGTGGTGCCGTGGTGGCGGTACGCGGTGCATCGCTGGGAGGTCACCGAGGAGGCGGTCTACACCAGGGTCGGCTGGCTGTCGCAGGAGAGCCGGGTCGCGCCGATCTCGCGGGTGCAGACGGTGGACACCGAACGCGGACCCTTGGAGCGGCTGCTCGGGCTGGCCACGGTCACGGTGACGACCGCCTCGTCCGCGGGCGCGGTGCAGATCTCCGCCCTCGACCTGCCGGTGGCCGAGGAGACGGTGACCCGGCTGACCCGGATCGCCGCGCAGCATCGCGGAGACGCCACGTGAATTCGGTGGAGGCGCTCGCGCCGGAGACGGATCAACCGTGGTCGCGGCTGGACAAGCGAATGTTGTTGGTGCACCCGGTCACCGAGGTGATCAAGTTCATTCCGGTGCTGATCGGCTCGGTAATCCTCGGCACCAGCAGCGGCAACCACGTATGGAGCATCTTCCCGTTGATCCTGATCGTCGGGTTCGCGCTGACCCGCTGGTTCACCACCACCTATCGGGTCGGGCCGACCCATGTCGAGCTGCGCACCGGGTTGATCCAGCGCAAGAAGCTGGCGGTGCCGCGGTCCCGGATCCGGTCGGTGGACATCGAGGCGGACCTGCTGCACCGCATGCTCGGGCTCGCGGTGCTGGCCATCGGCACCGGGCAGCAGGCGGAGTCGGGCGAGAAGTTCAAGTTGGACGCGCTGGACGCACGATTGGTGCCCGACCTGCGTACCGCGCTGCTCGCGCACACCGGAACGCCGCAAAGCGTTGCCGGACAACCTGCTCCGACCGTCGACCCGGCCGGTGTCACTCTGGCGAAAGCCCCGGAGGCACGGTCCCGGCGCGAGATCGCCCATTGGAATCCGAGCTGGGTGCGGTACGCGCCACTGTCGTTGACGGGTTTCGCGATCGTCGCGCCGATCGTCGGTCTGGCCTTCCAGTACGGCGTCGGCCAGGTGCTGTTCCGTTCCGACGCCGTGCAGCGGGTGGAGAACGGCGGCGCGGTGATCATCGCCCTCGGCACCATCGCGCTCATCGCGGCGATCGTGCTGGTGGTCAGCCTCGCCGCCTGTGCCCGTTATCTGACAACGTATTTCGGCCTGCGGGTCACCGACGACGGCCGGACGCTGCACCTGCGGCACGGCCTGTTCACCACCCGCCAGATCACCCTGGATCTGGCCCGCTTCCGCGGCGCGACGGTGAACGAGCCGCTGCTGCTGCGCCTGGCCGGCGCCGCCGAGCTGGAGGCGATCATGGTCGGGGAGAACCCGCGCCAGAAGATCCTCCCCCAGGCGCCGCGCACCGCCATCGAGCACACCCTCAGCCACCTGCTCGCACCGAACGAGTTCCAGGACAAGACCATTGCCCGGCCCGCCGGGGGCCCGAGCCCCGGTAGCGCGCCGCTGCTCGCGCACGGGCCGGTCGCCCGCCGCAGGCGCCATACCCGCACGCTGACCCCGATCGCCGTGGCGGCGCTCGTCATGTTCGCCTTTTCCGTTGCGGGCGCGGACTTTTCGCCGTGGTGGTGGCTGGTCCCCGTGCTACTGGTTCCGGTCGCGCTCGCGCTGGCGGAGGACCGCTATCGCGGCCTCGGCCACACCGTGCTCCCGGCGACCCCCACCAGCCCGACCTGGCTGATCACGCGTTCCGGCTCACTGGACCGCGACCGCGACTGCCTGGAGGCCCCTGGCGTGATCGGCTGGACCGTCCGGCAGACCTTCTTCCAGCGCCGGGCAGGCGTCGCCACCCTGGTCGCGGCCGCCGCCGCGGGCAAGAAGCGGTATCACGTGGTCGATATCCCGCTCGACGAAGCCTGGGCCCTCATCGATGCGGTGACCCCCGGCCAGCTGGGCAGTCGCTAACGCTTGCTGAACAACCCGGAGTTGACCCGGACGTAGATGAACACCAGCGGCGGCACCAAACCGCAGAACAGCAACAGCACGGTGCGCCAGTCGCTGGCGAGCATGATGTCCCCGCCGGGACCGGTGCTCGCGCAGATCAGGAACCCGAAAGTCCAAGCGGCCAAGGGTAAGAACATCGCGGCGGTCCGTGGCGAGACGGCGCGGACGCCGAGCACCAGCGCGATATTCACCGCACCGGCCAGCACACCCGACAGCGGGAACGCGGTGCTGCCGAAGTAGAACGGCAGGTACAGCACCTCCAGCGCCAGCGTGATGAATGCGTCGAGCACCAGCACCGCCAAGGTGAGCGGCGCCAGCCAGGGCAGCGCGGCGGTGGGTATCTCCCGGTATGTCACGGGCACCTGACCGTCGACGGCCGCCCTCACGGCACCGGTGGGAAGCCGAGGAGGGTCAGCAGGTGGCTCTGCATATCGACGAACCCGTACAGCACCCTCAGGTACAGGTCGTGTTGCGCCTGCCAGTTCGGCTTCATGCTGTCCACGAACGCGACGATCGCGTCCTGGACCGACCAGTTGTACATGCGAACGAGTCTATTCCGGCGTTGCCACGGGCGGGACCCGCATGATCACTTGTCCCCATCCATCGGGATGTTGGCGACCACCGGGAACTCGCCGGTGTAGCCCGCGCGCTCCTCGGCGATGGACAGCACCCGCTTGCGCGCGACCAGCCAGCCGACGATCAGCATCGGGATGATCAGCGCCAGCGAGGCGACGGTCCAGGTGCCGACCGGATAGTCGAAACCGGTCAGCACCACCACGAAGAACAGGAACACCAGCGTCAGCAGGCCCGTATAGGGCGCGCCGAACATCCGGAACGACGGCCGCTCCGCCTTGCCCTGCTGGCACCACCGCCACAGCTGCAACTGGCACAGCACGATGGTGGCCCAGGAGGCGACGATGCCGAGCGAGGCCATGTTCAGCACGATCTCGAAGGCCCGATCCGGCACCACGCCGTTGAGCGCGATGCCGACGAGCGCGATCAGGCTGGTCAGCAGGATGCCGCCGTAGGGCACGCCGTTGCGCCCCATCACGCCGGTGAACTTCGGCGCGCTGCCGTTCATCGACATGGACCGCAGGATGCGCCCGGTCGAGTACAGCCCGGCGTTGAGGCTGGAGAACGCGGCGGTGAGCACCACCAGGTTCATCACGCTGCCGATGCCGGGCACGCCGAGCATGGTGAAGAAGGTGACGAACGGGCTTTCCTTGGCCGTGTACGCGGTGTAGGGCAGCAGCAGGCCGAGCAGGACCAGCGAGCCGACGTAGAAGATGGCGATGCGGGCGATCACCGAGTTGATCGCGCGCGGCATGATCTTGGCCGGGTTCTCCGTCTCGCCCGCCGCCGTGCCGACCAATTCGACCGCGGCGTAGGCGAACACGACGCCGGAGACCACGACGACCAGCGGCAGCACGCCGGTCGGGAACAGGCCGCCGCTCTCGGCGATCACGCTCGGCCCGGTCGGGTGCCCCTGCACGGTGAAGCGGCCGATCAGGAAGATGGTGCCGACGATCAGGAACGCGCTCAGCGCGAACACCTTGACCAGCGCGGCCCAGAACTCCATCTCGCCGAACCACTTCACTGAGATGAGGTTGATGCTGAGCACCACGACCAGCGCGATGAGCGCGAGCAGCCACTGCGGGACGCTGCTGAATCCGGACCAGTAGTGGAAGTACTGGGCGATGGCGGTGGTGTCGGCGATGCCGGTCATCGACCAGTTGAGGAAGTACATCCAGCCGGCCACGAACGCGGCCTTCTCGCCGAAGAACTCACGCGCGTAGGAGACGAACGACCCGGACGAGGGCCGGTGCAGCACCAGTTCACCGAGCGCACGCAGGATGAGGAACGCGAAGAATCCGCAGACGCCGTAGACGAGGAACAGGCCAGGTCCCGCGTTGGCGAGCCTGCCGCCCGCGCCGAGGAACAGCCCGGTGCCGATGGCGCCACCGATGGCGATCATCTGCAGCTGCCGCGGCTTGAGACTCTTGTGATACCCCTCGTCCTCGATGCTGAGGTGCGCCTTGTCGCCGACCGCCGTCATGAACCGCTTCGCCCTCCACATCGATGAATTCGAGATCACGGGAACGGTACCCGGCGAAAGTTTTCGAGGTGACAGCAACCCTCAAGCTACGAATATTCGCAGTTCAGGAGGCATTCGGTGATTATGCCGTGATATGGCAGGAACTGCGGAAGGCTAGCCGGACAATCGACAGAAGTTCGTTATTCAAGTCCAGCTAACAGATCATGTTCGCGGCCATCCGCTCCGACCGGACCCCATCGACCTCGGACAAGGACGAAGCACTCCTCCGGCAGTACCGGCTGAGCAACATTATTGGACAGCGCGAATTCGCGACCGGACGGCGCGACCGTCACCTGGGTCGCGTGGGCACGCAGCGCGGCGCGTTTGGCGGCCAGCGCGTCGGACACGTCGAGGGTGGTCGTCACGGTGCGGCTCGACACGCTCGCGAGCTCACCCTCGCCGGGCAGCCGCCAACCCGGCGGCAGCCTGCCGGGGAGCCCGTCCACGGTGCGCTTGGCCAGCGCGGCCGTGTGCTGGCGCAGCATGTCGGCGTCGGTGACGGTCCAGTAGAACTTCGGTGTGTCCCAACCGCGTTCGGCCGCGGCAGGTATCGCGGCCGTGGTGATCTGGTGGGCGCGCATGTGGTCGGGGTGGCCGTAGCCGCCGTTCGGGTCGTAGGTGATCACCACCTGCGGCCGCAGCTCCAGGATCACCTCGGTCAGCGCCTGCACCGCCTCGTCGCCGGATTTCACGAAGACGCGCGGCTTCTCCGCCGCCGGGGTGCCCGCCATCCCGGAATCGCGCCAGTGTCCCGCCCCGCCGAGGAAGCGCGGCGGCGCGGCATCCAAAGCCTGCAAGGCCCTGGTCAGTTCGAGGATGCGATAGCCGCCGAGCTGATCGGCACGGTCGGCGGTGAGCTGCGCCCACTCGTCCCCGATCACCTCGCCCTCTTCACCGAGGGTGCAGGTCAGCACGGTCACCGGCACGCCGCGGCGGCGGTAGTGCGCGATGGTGCCGCCGGTGGTGATGGATTCGTCGTCCGGGTGCGCGTGCACCAGCAGCAGACCGCCGGTCATTGGATCTTTCGCCACTGTCCGGCGTCACCGAAGATACCGACCTGGATGCTGCCGCTGAGCGACGCACCGTCGACCCGGGGGCCCGCCGCGGCGACCAGGTTGTCCTGCACGATCGGCAGCACCGTGGCCAGCTCCCACAGCTTGGGCTCGGCCTCGGCGATCACGCGGCCGGTTTCGATGCCGCGCAACGCTTCGTCGATCGGGAACTGCAGCGCCGGGTCGCACACGCCGGACAGGTTGGCGGGCGCTCGCCGCGCCGGATCCGCGCTCTGCTGTGCGGTTCCCGCGGTGCCCGTGGCGGGATCCGGTGGCGGGCAACCATATCGGGAGGCGAGCACGGTGGCCGGATCGGAACCCGCACGCTCCCAGCCGACTATCGCGTCGACCGTTCCTTCGACGAGCTCGCGGCCGTACAGCTGATCGGCGGCCACGCTGCGCACCGTGGCATCGATTCCGGCACTGCGCAATTGGTCGGCGGCGGTGTTCGCGACCGCGAGCGCGGTGAGGTCGCCCTCCACCGCACCGATCCGCATCGTCAGCGACTTACCGTTTTTCGCGACCGGCCGCGGGGTCGGCGCGGGCGAGGTCGGCGAATTCACCGGCGGCGGCTCCGGCGCACGGCCGTAGCCCGCGTCCGCGAGCAACGCGAAGGCCTCCTCGGCCGGTGGCCGCGGCGGCGCGGTCGGCGCGTAGCCGGGGTCGGACGGTGAAAGTATTTGCGCGCGAGCCGGTTCCACCCAGCCGCCGGTCTGCGCGCCGACCGTGGCCAGCAGCGCGGGATCGAGCAGTGCGAGCACCGCGCGGCGGACCCGGATATCGCTCACCGGACCGGTCCGGCCGTTGAGCGCGAGCTGCAGCACCCGCGACTGCGGCATGATCGCGGTGCGCACCGACGGGATGGCGGCCAGCTGCGCCTGCGTCGCGACCCCGCCGTGCACCAGCGTCATCTGCGCGTCGTTGGTGCGCAGCGACTCCGCCAGTTGCGCGGGAGTTCCGCCGCGCCGCAACAGGATCTCGTCCGGCGCGGCCGGGGTACCCCAGAAGCGGGCGTTGCGCTCGAGCAGGATCTCCTCGCGGCCGCGGTCGATGTTCTTGATCGCGAACTGCGCGCCCGACACCCGGATGCTCTGCACCCAGCCGTCCTGGAATCCGCCCGGCGAATCCTTCATCAGATGCGACGGCAGCAGATTGGCGAACAGCTGCCGCCACGCCGGGTACGGCTCGCGCATCGTCACCGTCACCGTCTTGCCGCCGCCCGCGGAACCGATGTCGGTGATCAACCGGTAGCCCGCCGTGTCGACCACACCGGGTTGCGAGATCATCTGCTGCCACAGGAACTGGAAGTCCTCGGCGGCGATCGGCGCACCGTCGGACCAGTTCGCCTCGTTGCGCAGCGTGTAGGTGATGGTGAACGGCTCCTGCGCGGTGACATCGGCCGTGCTGATCAGCGAGGTGTCCGGCACCCAGTCGGTGACGTTGGGCGCCACCGGGTTCGGCACCGGACGGAAGGGGCTGGGCAGCACCATCGAGCTCAACGCCGCGGTGGCCGGCGACTGATCCGAACGCAGGTGCGGATTGAAGCCGATGCCGATGGTGTCGATCGCGGCGACCACCGTCGTCTTGCCCGGTTTGGCGGGCGTGGTCTTCGGGCTGTCGGTGCTCTCGATCGGCGGTGGCGGGTTCGCCGTGCAACCGGCGAACACCGTCAACGACGCCGTCACGATGACCAGCAGTGCGCGCCACGTGGCGCGACCAGATACAGCCCCCGAGCTCACGCTGCGCACTCTACCGCGATTTACAGCGCGGCCCGGTCCCGAGCCTTCCGGCGCGAGTTCTCGCGACCACGCTCGGTCGCACCGAGGATGACCTTGCGCACGCGGACCACCTCCGGGGTGACCTCGACACACTCGTCGTCGGCGCAGAACTCCATCGCCGCTTCGAGATCGAGGTGCAGCGGCTTGGCCATCGTCTCGAACACGTCCGCGGTCGAGCTGCGCATGTTGGTCAGCTTCTTCTCGCGGGTCACGTTGATGTCGAGGTCCTCGGCGCGCGGGTTGATGCCCACGACCATGCCCTCGTAGGTGTCCGCACCCGGCTCGACGAAGAACTGGCCGCGGTCGGCGAGCTGGATCATCGCGAACGGGGTCACCGAGCCGGCCCGGTCCGACACCAGCGCACCGGTGTGCCTGGCCCGGATCTCGCCTGCCCACGGCGCGTAGCCGTGCGACACGGCGTTGGCGATGCCGGTGCCGCGGGTCTCGGTGAGGAAGTCGGTGCGGAAGCCGATCAGGCCGCGCGACGGGACGATGAACTCCATCCGCACCCAGCCCGCGCTGTGGTTGGCCATCTGCACCATTTTGCCCTTGCGGGCGGCCAGCAGCTGGGTGACCGCACCGAGGTACTCGTCGGGGCAGTCGATGGTGAGCTCTTCGTAGGGCTCGTGCACCTTGCCGTCGACCTGCTTGGTGACCACCTGCGGCTTGCCGACGGTCAGCTCGAAGCCCTCGCGGCGCATCTGCTCGACCAGGATGGCCAGCGCGAGCTCACCACGGCCCTGCACCTCCCAGGCGTCCGGGCGGCCGATGTCGAGCACGCGCAGCGAGACGTTGCCGACCAGTTCCTGGTCCAGGCGTGACTTCACCATGCGGGCGGTGAGCTTGTGGCCCTGCACCCGGCCGACCAGCGGCGAGGTGTTGGTGCCGATGGTCACCGAGATGGCGGGCTCGTCGACGGTGATGCGCGGCAGCGCGACCGGGTTGTCGACGTCGGCGAGGGTGTCGCCGATCATGATCTCCGGGATGCCCGCGATGGCGACGATGTCACCGGCCACGGCGACCTCGCCGGGCTGCCGCTCGACACCGATCGTCTGCAGCAGCTCGGTGATCTTCACCTGCTTGACGCCGTCGGCGTGCATCCACGCGACATTCTGGCCCTTGCGCAGCTCACCCTGGTAGATGCGGACCAGCGCTAGGCGGCCGAGGAACGCCGAGGCGTCCAGGTTGGTGACGTGCGCCTGCAGCGGCGCGGCCGGATCACCCTTGGGCGCCGGGATGTTGTTGAGCAGCACCTCGAACAGTGCGTCGAGGTTCTCGGCGTCGGGCGCGTGCCCGTTCTCCGGACGCTCCTTCGACGCCTTGCCCTCACGGCCGGAGGCGTAGAGCACCGGCAGGTCGAGCGCGAGCTCGGCGGCCTCGGCGGCGGAGTCGTCCAGATCGGAGGCCAGGTCGAGCAGCAGGTCGTGGCTCTCCTCTACGACCTCCTCGATCCGGGCGTCGGGACGGTCGGTCTTGTTGACCACCAGGATCACCGGCAACGACGCGGCAAGTGCCTTACGCAGCACGAACCGGGTCTGCGGCAGCGGACCCTCGGAGGCGTCGACCAGCAGCACGACACCGTCGACCATGGACAGGCCGCGTTCGACCTCACCACCGAAGTCGGCGTGGCCCGGTGTGTCGATCACGTTGATGACGGTGACGGAACCGTCCACGTGGTGCTTATGCACCGCGGTGTTCTTGGCGAGAATGGTGATGCCCTTCTCGCGCTCCAGGTCACCGGAGTCCATCACCCGATCGACGAGCTCGGCCCGTTCGGCGAAGGCGCCGGATTGGCGGAGCATGGCGTCGACCAGCGTCGTCTTACCGTGGTCGACGTGGGCCACGATGGCGACGTTGCGAAAATCGCGCGCAGACGACACGCTGAATCCTCCTGCTGTTAGGTGTTGGTACCGGCCGACCCCTGCAAACAGGTGGAGAATCGAAACTCACCGGGCATTGCGGCCATATACACCCTACCTGCGTTCGGGTCACCCCAACGCTTCAGGCACCGTACTAAGGGTATGCTAACCGACATGGGCAAGGTCAAGGCTAAGCAGGTTTCACGCTTGAAACCGAAGAAAAAGTGCTGTCGAAAAAAGACGCGCTGCCTGAAATGCCCTGTGGTCATTATGCGTATGAAGAAGTGCGAAGCCGCAGGCATCTGCGGCAAAGACCTCAAGAAAGCGCTCAAGCAGGCGCGCGCCGCCTGACCTTTTCGCGCCGCCGCAGCGGCCCGCGCGACCCGCTGCGCTCGATTGATCCGGCAATGACGGACATCACTCCCGGCACAGGAGTAGAACCGGGTTATGAGTGCTCCGTTGCTGACCGAAACCGAACTCGCCGAGGCCCTGACCGAACTCCCGGGCTGGACCAGGGACGGCGATGTCCTGACCCGCACCGTCCAGGCGCCGACCTTCCTCGCCGGCATCGAGCTGGTCCGCGAGGTCGCCGAAGCGGCCGAGGCGGCCAACCACCATCCCGATATCGATATTCGCTGGCGCAAGGTCGCGTTCGCGTTGTCCACGCATGATTCCGGCGGCCTCACCGCGCTGGACGTCGAGCTGGCCCGCAAGATCGACCAGTTCGCCGCGAAGCTCGGCTGATACCCCTAGGCGGCGCGCGTGCGGCCCACGGCGAGCACGCGCGCCGTCTCCGGCGGGTCCGATTGCGGGCGACGGCCGACCTTGATCACCCAGACGAAGAACACCAGCGCCCCGAGCACGTTCACCGTGCCGAGCCAGGCGAGCACGGCCGGTCGCGGGATGGTCCAGATCGAGTCCTGGGCGAACGAGAGCACCCACGGCACCCCGATCAACGTGGTCACCAGCCAGTAGCCCGCCATGATCTTGGCGCCGGGCGCCTGCCGCAGCGGACCGTAGAGCAGCCACAACACCGTCGGCAGCAGCCAGACCCAGTGGTGCGACCAGGAGATCGGCGAGACGAGCAGCCCGAACATCTGCACCACGATCAGCGTGCCCATCCGGTCGTCGAACGCGAGCGCCCGCCAGGCCAGCAGGGCCAGCACCGCGACGACCACGACCCCCGCCAGCCACCACGGGCCGGATTCCACGTCGTACCCCAGGATCCGGCTCAGCGCGCCGCGCAGCGACTGGTTCCACACCGAGCCGACGGGACCGATCCGGTCGGCCTTACCGATCAGCTTGCCGAAGTAATGGTCTGCCATATGCGGGGCGATCAGGAAGCTGATCCCGACCGTCGCGCCGAACACCGCCGCCGACCACACCACGGTGAGCCAGCGCCGCTGCGCGACGAAGTACAGCCCGCTGATCGCCGGCGTCAGCTTGATCCCGGCGATGACGCCGATCAGCCCGCCGGACAGCCACCACCGGGAACTGCGCACCGCGACCATCGCGCCGAGCACCAGGAAGACGTTGACCTGGCCGTAGTCGATCGTGGTCCGCACCGGCTCCATCCACAGGCCCAGCGCGGTCCAGCCGACGGCAGCCGCCTGCCAGCCCGGCTCGCGCACCCGCTCCGCGCCGAGGATCAATTCCAGCGCGATCCGCACGACGGCGTAGAGCGCGGCGACGGTGGCCAGCAACCAGCCGACGGCGACGACCGTGAAGGGCAAATAGTGCAGCGGGAAGAACACCAGCGCCGCGAACGGTGGATAGGTGAACGGCAGCGGGAAGTCCGGGGTCTTCTCCGCGTAGGTGAAGTCGTAGAGCCGGTCGGTCAGCAGCGACGCCGAGCCGTCCACGTACACGTGGAGGTCGACGACGTTGATCCCGTTCTTGTTCAAGAACATCCAGAGCAGCCTGGCCAGCACGGACAGACCGAGTGCCGAGACAGCCCATCGGAGTTGACGGTTCAAATCGCAGGCTTTCGACTCGGGTGCGGTACGTCGGCCCGGCACCCGGCGATGCGAGTGTTCGGCGACAAGGATGGACGGCTGCGACTAGATTAACCGCAGCGTCGATCCCGGTCGTCGCACCCTGGCATCAGTGGCTCCATGGGAATCACTGATAACATTTGCATCACCTTTAACACCAGTAACACCTGGGGCACGCTAACGTCTGATAACACTGATCGTCCGCACCATCAGTAGGGCGCTGCAGCTGTACACATAGCCGCGATGTCCCTAGAGTGACCCCCGAAACGATGGCTTTTCAGCATCGGCCCCAGATGTACCCGAGGTAAGGACGGCTAGACCAGTGCTTCGCACCCGAGGATCGCGGATTGCATTGTCCGCGCTCGCCATCGCGGCGAGCGCCACGCTTGCCGCGCCGACGACAGCAGTCGCGGCGCCCGCGCCCGCGCCTGCGGCGTCCCCGAACACCGTGCCGATGGTTCCGGAAGGCGTCCCGATCGACGCCCTCGCCGCCCTGGCCCCCGCCATCATCGGTTCGATCGCCGGCCCCGCCGATATCGCGGCTGGTCCGCAGTCCGCCATCCTCGATCAAGCCCGCAGGCTGCTCGCGACGCTGGGCCTGCCGCCGCAGATCAAGTCCACCCTGGAACGGATCATCACCTTCCTGGACGGCAGCGGTGGCGGTGGCCCCGAACTGCCGCAGGACGGTCCGGTCATCGCCCAGTTCCTGTACCCGACCATCGGCAAGGGCTGCATCGGCCCGACCGCCGACTCGATCGGTACCGCGCTCGCGGTGTCCGGCCCGGCCCAGCTGCCGCCGCCCGGACCGAAGGCCGGTCAGGCCGGGTTCGTGTTCACCGCGCTCGGCACCAAGGCGCCGACCGCGGAACAGAACCCGCCGATGACGGTGCAGTGGATGAACCTGGACACCCGGCAGACCGGTTTCCAGCCGCTGACCGACGAGGCCAAGATCAACCCCGGTGGCCCGGCCACGCTGTCCGCGATCGCCGACACCGGTTCCGGCCGGGTCGTCGCGGTGGTGTCCGGCTCGCTGACCACCAAGGCCGACGACGCCGACCCGCGCACCTGCTCTTTCCTGCCGACGCTCGGATTCTTCACCGTCGCATGATTTTCCGATGAAGGCGGCGACCCATTGTGGTCGCCGCCTTTGTCGTCTGTACGACATCCCGCTGCCGAATCGCCGCGATGACGCGTGCGCGGGTGGCGATTGTGGTAGACCGCTAACTATGGCGACGATCGAACATTCGATACGGCCCGGCCACTCCATCCGGAGCAGGCGCTCGCATCGATCGATACTGTCCATCCGATCCGAGGGCTCCATCCTGTCCATCGGCTCGGCCTACTCGATCCTTTCGATCGGCAGCGTCGGCTCGGTGCTGTCGATCGGCTCCATCGGCTCGTTCGGGTCGGCTATCTCCTCGTTCTCGTTCACCAGCCTGGGTTCGGCGTTCTCCGGTTTGTCCCGGTGGTCGCTGTTCTCCTGGCTCGGCGATCACGAGGCACCGGACACGCGCCCGACGTTGCGGGTGGTGCCCGACGAGGAACCCGATCTGCGCGAAGCACCGCTGAGCCACTGCCAGACTTAGGTCCGGCGGGCTACCACTGGCCGAAGTCGGCGGCGAGAATGTTGTTCAGATCGATGCCGATGCCGTCCAGTGAGCGCTTGTCGATCTCGAACTGGTGCAGGTGCGCTGCGGGGTGCAAGACGCCCTTGGAGCCCCAATTGTGTTGCCAGTACCAGGAACCCAGGCCCGCGACGTGGGCCAGTTCGATGGTGGGGGCGTTGGCGTACATGCCGGTGTTCTCCTTGCCGAGCACCGACTCCCAGCCGAGCAGATAGGGCGCGATCATGGTGGCGAAGTCGACCGCGGTCGGATTGTCGTCGATGGAGGCGTAGATCGGCACGTTGTCGGGACCGCCTGCGGCACGGTGCAAGTCGAGCCCGCGCTGGGCGTGCTTCTTGCCCGCCTCCAGTCCGCCGCGCCAGTCGGCGGTGGGCCCCTTGCCGAATTGGTAGCAGGACACGATGTACAGGCCGGCGTCGTGCAGCTGGTCCACCTCGTCGGCGCGCAGCGGCTTGCCCGCCATCCACTCCGCACCGGGACGCCGGTCGGAGACGTACCGGATCACGCCGAGATGCCCGGCGTCCCTGATCGACTCCGCTGACGGCACGCCGCCCGAGTAGTCGATGAGGGTGCCGTAGGCATCGGCGGCGGTGGCGGGTGTCGCCGCGGCGGTCATGCCGAGCGCGGCCGCAGCCGCGGCGTACCCGAATAGCTCACGCCGGGACACCGAAATGGAACGCATCGCAGGACTCCTTCGCGCAACCCCGACTATGGCTGGCAGCGTGCCCGGCGCACCTTCCCCAAACATTGCGTACGCGCCGGGAGCCTCGAACGTGTACTTATTTCACCATATTCACTTGGGAACCGCCAGACCCACGGGACACACCCATTCACATTGGTCACATGGGTCGACCTGCTTCGGGCACGGGTTACGGAATCCGGCACGCTGGATTTCGCGAAGACTTAGCTTCGCAAGAATCGGTTACTCCTGGCACGAGACGCGAACTATCACCGGCGAGCGGTACCGGTGGCTAGGTCCGGCTGGACGCCTCTGCCGAGTCTGCGGAGTCGGTCTCTGAATCGGCGGACGCGCCAGAAGTACTCCGGGGAGCCGACGACCCGATACGAGCGGCGACGTCTATGGTCCGGCCCGAGCTGTCCGCGAGTTCTTTCCGCACTACGCCGGCGACCTGGGCGATCACCTGCTTCTTGATCCCCGCGAGGGCGCCGAGCGTCGCCGCGCGGACACCGTGTGCCTTGAACTCCAGCCGGATATCGTCCGGATCCGGCGGCGGCACGTCGATGACGATGAGCAGCGGGTCGGCGGCGCGCGCGGTCAACACCAGCGGCACCTCGACATCGGCGCGATAGCGATTGGCCTTCAGCACGTCCACGGTGATGTCGAGGCTGACCGGCAGCGTCAGGTCGAAAGCGCGTGGTGTGTCCGCCTTGTCGGCCAGCTGTGGCACCCGGACATTGCCGCGCACGGTGACCGTCGCCGATTTACCCGGCCCCGTCTTGAGCGGGCCGACCTCGATCGGCCGTCCCGCCATCCGCTCCACCACGTCGAACACCCGATCCCGGGTGACGATGTGCGAGAAGAACCGATGCCCGAATTCGTCGTAGCCGATCCAGTCGAACTCGGCCTGTTCGCGGTGCGTCGAAGGGGTGCCGCTCACGATGGCCTCGACGTCGAAGACTCGGCTGCGCCGTGCCTGCGGGTCGGCGAGCATGCCGTTCACCCGGGCGGCGACCTCGCGTTGCACCAGTCCCGCGATCGGGTCGAGCAGCACTTCTCCGGCCGCGTCGACCGCCTGGGCGCGCAGCACGAAGCTGACATCCGGCGGGGTGACCGGCGGGATGTCGATGACGATCAGCAGCGGGTCGGCGGTGCGCGCGTGCAGGGTCAGGTCGATCTCGACGCGTGCTTCCAGCCGCAATTTCTTGCCGCCGAGCATCACCTTCAGCGCCAACGACACCGGAACGGTGACCTGGAAGGTGACATGCGGACCGCTGTGCACCACCTCCGGCTTACCGACCTTGCCCTCGGCGACGAAGCCCGCCAGGCCGGCCGGACCCAGCGAGAACGGGCCGATCGTCATGCCGCGGCCGGTCATCCCGGCCACCGCGGCCTCGATCCGGTCCTTCGTCACCGCGGCGGTGACGAAGTGCGCGCCGAAGTCGGCATAGTCGATCCAGGCGGGATCGCTGCTCGTTTCGTCGGTCGGCTGCATCAGATGTTCCGGAACCCTCACCTCTCGATGGACACTCGACACGCTACGCGACCGACATTGCCCGGAACTTGCACGAGTCTGAACCCGAGATCCCCGTCCTGCCGATGAGGGGGAGGCAGGGCGGGGATCGGCGACGGCGCTGCCGGGCGCCGCCACTTCTATCGTAGGGCTAGCACCGCGGCTCGCCCGACTCGCGCACCCCGCACCGACCGCCGTTGGCCGACAACGGTTCTCACAATCGCCCGAATCCGACAATTCCCCCCGCATCGGCCAACCGGAACGTGTGAATGCTGATCTCACCGAACTCGTTGCCGCCGATGGTTGTCACGGTGCCCGCGTCGGACTTCAGCACGATGTTGGTGTGCTGACCGAACGGACTGGTGCTGTCGTAGAGCAGCACGTCACCGGTGCGCGGTTGGTAGCCGATGGGCGCGAACCTTCCGGCGCTCGCGTAGTACTCCTGCAGGGTGTACACCCCGGGGATCCGCCACGAGCCCGAATTCGGGTTCGCCAGCGGTGCACCCGCTTCGCGCATCACCCAGCTCACGAAGTCCGCGCACCACGGTTCGGTCACCCCTTCGGCGTACTTGGTGCCCGCGCCCGGGTCACGAAACTCCCGCTCCGTCACCGCGATGACCTGAGTTTGTGTCTGGTCCAGCGTCGATCGGTCGATCACCGGGAACTCGGTGCCGCGCTGCCCGACGATCGCGGCCGGGTTCGAATGGTCCTGCCACCAGCGCACTCCCAATGCCCCCGCCACCACGAGCGCGATGACCACCAGCGCCACCGCGAGCCACGGACCGGTGTGCCGGTCCGGGCGGCCGTGCCTGGCGCCTGCGCTGCGGGAACGTACCCGATGCGAGGTGCTGACCTGTCGCTCCGCCATCTGTCCCCCGGTTCATCGTGCTCGTGACCGTCGTTGGTCCTTGCTGAGTTGGACGAACGAGGGGGGCGCACGGTTCCCGCTCGAATAATCATTTCTCTGAACGCAGGTACCAGGGTAGAGTGTCTACCATCCTGGTCCTGGAAGGTAGAATCCAATGGGCTTGAACATAAAGAATGAGAAGGTGCACGCCTTGGTGCGTGAGGCAGCGGAGCGGACGGGGATGTCCCAAACCAGCGTTGTCGAGGAGGCACTGAAACGCATGTTGAAAGAACTGGATGCCGAGCGCGAAGCGGCACGACAGACCCGCAAGGCACGACTCTGGGAGATCGTGGCGGATATCGACGCCAGGATGACACCGGAGACCCGCACCTTGCTGACCACCGATGATCTCTACGACGATCAGGGGCTGCCCGCATGATCGTCGACGCATCGGCTCTGCTCGCCATCATCAACCGGGAACCCGAACGAGGCAGCTTCATCGATGCACTCGATTCGGCGGAGAGCCGGTCGATGTCGGTGGTCAACCACTTCGAAGTGGCGATCAAAGTAGATCGCAGTACGGACCCGATCATCGCGCGCCGGTTCGCGGAGTTGATCAACGACGGCGACATCGATCTCGCTCCCGTCTCGCTGGAGCAGGCCGCTATCGCACGTGCCGCGTATCGCGATTTCGGCAAGGGCAGCGGACACAAAGCACAACTCAACCTCGGCGACTGCTTCGCCTACGCACTCGCCACCGTCACCAAGAAGCCGCTGCTGTACAAGGGCAACGACTTCGGCCATACCGATATCCGATCCGCGGTCTGACCACGGAGCTAGATTCCGGGCGGCGCGCCGCCGTCCGGAATACCGTCCGGGCGAACCGAATCCGCGCTACCCTCCCAGGACACCGGGCGACGGGGAGGTACGACCCTGGACACGCTGTGGACCTTCGTAGTACACCGGCGGCATCAGCTGCTCATCGACTCCTATCTGCATGTGTCGGCGGTGGTGCAGTCGGTGCTGCTCGCGACGATCGTCGCGGTGCTGATCGGCATCCTGGTGCACCGCAGCCCGCTCGGCTCCTCGATCGCGACTGCCGTGGCAAGCGCCATCCTCACCGTGCCGTCGTTCGCACTGCTCGGCCTGCTGATCCCGATACTCGGCCTCGGTGTCGCCCCGACGATCACCGCGCTGGTGCTCTATGCCCTCCTGCCGATCCTGCGCAACACCATCATCGGCCTGTCCTCGGTGGATCCCGCGGTCACCGACGCGGCCCGCGGCGTCGGCATGAACCGGCTGCGAATACTGACTGCCATCGAACTCCCCCTCGCTTGGCCCGCCGTCTTGGCGGGCATGCGGGTCAGCACCCAGTTGATCATGGGCATTCTGGCCATCGCCGCGTACGCCAAGGGCCCGGGACTCGGCAACCTGATCTTCTCCGGCCTCGCCCGCCTCGGTAGCCCGAACGCGGTGCCACAGGCCCTGGTCGGCACGGTGCTGATCGTTGTCCTCGCGCTCGTACTGGACGGGATCTACGTCCTGATCGGGCGTCTCACCACCTCGAGGGGAATCCGTGACTGACACCGAAACCCGTTCCGGCGCCATCGAATCGGCGGTGTCCGGCGAGGAGATCGTCCTCGACAGCGTCACCAAACACTATCCCGGCCAGCGCGATCCGGCCGTCGACCAGGTGTCGATGACCATCCCGGCGGGCGAAATCGTCGTGCTCGTCGGGCCTTCCGGCTGCGGCAAGACCACCACCATGCGGATGATCAACCGGCTGATCGAGCCCACCTCCGGCACCATCACCATCGGCGGGCGCGATGCCGCGTCGATGAACCCCGACCAGTTGCGCCGCGGCATCGGCTACTCGATCCAGCAGGCCGGCTTGTTCCCGCACATGACGGTCGCCAAGAATGTCGCGACGGTGCCCGGCCTGATCGGCTGGGACCGCAAGAAGATCGCCGCCCGCACCGACGAGATGCTGGATCTGGTGGGCCTGGACCCCGACACCTATCGCGACCGTTACCCCCGGCAGCTGTCGGGCGGCCAGCAGCAACGCGTCGGCGTCGCCCGCGCGCTCGCCGCCGACCCGCCGGTGCTGCTGATGGACGAGCCGTTCGGCGCGGTCGATCCGATCACCCGCGGCCTGCTGCAAGACGAATTGCTGCGGCTGCAAGGCGAATTGGGCAAGACCATCGTCTTCGTCACCCACGATTTCACCGAGGCGGTCAAGCTCGGTGACCGAATCGCGGTGCTGGGCAACCAGTCCCGGATCCTGCAGTACGACACTCCGGCGGCGATTCTCGCCGACCCCGCGGACGAGACGGTCGCCGGCTTCGTCGGCGCGGACGCGTCACTCAAACAGCTCACCCTCACCCGGGTGAGCGACGTCGAACTGGGGCAATGCCCGACCGCCACGGAGGACGAGCCGGTCGAGGCGTTGCGGACCGCGCTGGCCGGGCAGGACTGGCCGTGGGCGCTGGTGCTCGACAAGCACCGCCGACCGCTGCGGTGGGTATCATCCGAGCACCTGGCGCACGCGAACTCGTTGCGCGACACCGGATCCCCGATCGGCGAGCCGCTGTCGCTGCGGTCGACCCTGCAGGACGCGCTGGAGGCCTTGCTCGCCGATCAGACGGCGAACGCGGTGGTCACCGGCAAGCGCGGCGAGTACGTCGGGCTGATCACCATCGACACGCTGGTCGCGCACCTGTCGGCGATGCGCGCCGAGCACGGCTCCGGCCGCCCCGCACCGGGGGCGGCGCCGTGACGGCGGCCACGGGCACACCACCCGCGACGTCCGCGCCCGCCGCCCAGCGCCGGGCCGAACGCATCCGGCTGCTCATCCAACCGGTGGTCGTGCTGCTGCTCACCGCGGGCGTGCTGGTGTGGGCCTTCGCCCGGGACCTGACCACCACCCAGCAGGCCAGTCTCAATGCCCGCAACATCATGACCGTCACCTGGCAGCACGTGGTGATCTCGGCGACCGTCGTCTTGATCGTCGTCGTGGTCGCCGTACCGCTCGGCACCCTGCTCACCCGGCCCGGTTACCGCCGTCTGGCACCGGTTTTCGTCGGTATCGCCAATATCGGCGCGGCCGCACCGGCCGTCGGGCTCATCGTGCTGTGCTATCTCGCCACCCGCACCACCGGCTTCTGGATCGGTGTCGCGCCGATCGCGTTCTATTCGTTGCTTCCGGTGCTGCGCAACACCATCCTCGGCTATCAGCAGGTCGATCAGACCCTCACCGACGCCGGGCGCGGACAGGGCATGTCGGCGGTAACGGTGTTGCGCCGCATCGAGTTCCCGCTCGCGGTGCCCTACATCCTGGCCGGCCTGCGCACCTCGCTGGTGCTGGCGGTCGGCACCGCGACCCTGTCCTTCCTGGTCAGCGCCGGTGGTCTCGGCATCCTCATCGACACCGGCTACAAGCTGCGCGACAACGTCACGCTGGTGGTCGGCGCTGTCCTCGCGGTCGCGCTCGCCCTGCTGGTCGATTGGCTCGGCGCGCTCGCCGAGCAGTTCCTCGGACCGAGGGGGCTGAAGTGAACCGGTGGTGGCGTGGCCTGGCGGTGACGGCCGGGCTGCTGCTGGTCGCGGGCTGCGGACTGGAATCCGGTGGCGCAGTGCCCCTTCGGGTCGGGCCGGGCAGCATCGGTCCGGTGCCCGAACTCGAAGGCGCCCGAATCATCGTGGGGTCCAAGGACTTCACCGAGCAGAACATCCTCGGCTACCTCATCGAATTCGCCATGTCGGCGGCGGGTGCCGAGGTGCGCGACCTGACGAACATCCAGGGCTCCAACAGTCTTCGCGATGCCCAGCTGCACGGTCAGATCGATGTCGCCTACGACTACACCGGCACCGGCTGGATCAATTACCTCGGCAAGGAGACGCCGATCCCGGACGAGGTCGGCCAGTTCGAGGCGGTACGCGAGGCCGACCTCGCCGCGCACGGCATGGTGTGGACCGCGATGGCGCCGATGAACAACACCTATGCGCTGGTGACCAGCTCGCGTACCGCCGAGGAGACCGGCGTCCGGACACTGTCGGACTACGCCGCGTTGATCGCGAAAGACCCTGCGGCCGCGGCCACCTGTGTCGGCACCGAATTCAATGTGCGCCAAGACGGGTTCCCCGGCCTGGCTCGTAAATACAACATCGACGCGGGCAAGGTTCGTAAGCAGATCGTGCAGGACGCCGTGGTGTATCAGGCCACCGCCGATGCCAAACAGTGCCGGTTCGGCTCGGTCGCCGCGACCGACGGCCGCATCCCCGCGCTGAATCTCGTGCTGTTGCAAGATGATCAAGGTTTCTTCCCGAAATACAATGCGGCACTGGTGATGCGGAAGTCCTTCGCCGATGCGCACCCCCAGGTCGCCACTGTTCTGGAGCCGATCTCCGAGCGCCTCACCAACGAGGAGATCACCGAGCTGAATCGTCAGGTCGATGTGGAAGGCCGGGAGCCGGCCGAGGTGGCCCGCGACTGGATGGTCGCGCAGGGGTTCGTCACCGCTCGGTGACATCGGCACGTCCTACCAACGGCCGCACACCCTTTGATTTCCCGCACCTGAAATCGCATGCGATTCGATGTGCGGGAGATCAAAGGGTGTGCGTTTCTAGCGTTGACGGGTGCCTCAGGCCTGCGGGTCACGACCGAGGTAGCGCAGCAGTTCCTCGACCGCGGTGTCCTCGGACTTACCGTCGACGATCGCGGCGTAGGCGCCCCACTGACGCAGCGGCTCAACGATTTCCGCCTCCTCGCCACTGCCGGGTGCGGGGTGCCCGGTGCGCGCGGCGGTGAGCAGGTAGCCGGCCAGTTCGTCGGTCAGCGGCGACGGCTGGCCGGTGGCGATCGCGATGTCCCAGGCGTGCACCGCGGCGTCCAGTGCGCCCATCACGGCGGCGACCGGCGTGGCGAGGGCGCCGTGCGGCAGCGGTGTCGGCACGGATTCGGTGCCGTCGGTGACGGTGGCCCAGGCGGCGGCGGTCTGCGCGATCGCGTCGGCGACCAGCGCGGCCGGTGCGCCGTCGATGTGGCCGGACGGCTCGAAGGGGTTCTCGGACGGGCCACCGCCGATGCCGAGGGCCGCGGCGTAGGCGAGCTGATCGCCCGCGGCGTGCTGCACCACCTGCGTCACATTCCACTCCGAGCACGGGGTCGGCAGCTGCCACTGGTCGTCGCGGACGCCGGCGACCACGGTTGCCAGGGCGCGGTAGGACTCGGCGATCACGTCGCGCCAGACGGGGGTCAGGGTGGCGATGGCGGTGCTGGTGGCGTTCATGTCGGAGCCTTTCGAGTGGGTGTTCCTTGCTTCTGACATGAGCTTATGAGTCCATTAGGCTGATATCGTTCCTAAATTTCCGGAGGCTTGATGTGACGCCGACCACAGTGCGCGTGCTGCGTTTGCTGGCGCTTTTACAAGACCGCGCCCACACCGGCCGGGAACTGGCCGAGCGGCTGGACATCACCGATCGCACGCTGCGCAACGACATCCAGCGCCTGCGCGAACTCGGCTATCCCGTGCAGGCGCAACGTGGTGCGATCGGCGGTTACCGGCTCGGTCGCGGGTCCACCATGCCGCCGCTCCTGCTGGACGACGACGAGGCGGTGGCCGTCGCGGTCGCCGTCGGACTGGCCGAGGACGGCGCCACCGGGATCGCGGATATCAGCGACAACGTCACCCGCGCCCTCGCCAAACTGGACCAGATCCTGCCGAAACGCTTGCAGCGCAAGGTGACCGCGCTGCGCGAGGCCACCGCTATCGGCCCGGCCACCACCGGCTCCAGGGAACCGGATGCCCCGGTCCCGGCTGCGGTCCTGACCACGCTGGCCGGTGCTATCCGTGACGGGGCAACGGTTTCGATCGAGCAGATCGACCCGGTGCACCAGGAGGAAGTCGAACCTTATCGACTCATCAATTGGCAGCGCCGCTGGTACCTGGTCGCCTACCATCTCGAAACCCATTCCTGGACTGCGGTTCCCGTCGCCAGGATCCAGCAGGCGCGCCCGGGCAGCCGCCGCTTCGCCGCCCGCACGCTGCCCGACGACGACCTGGTCGCCTTCGTCATGCGGCACATCGCGAGCACGGCATGGAAGGTGCACGCGCGGGTCACCGTCCTGGCCCCTGCCGAAACAGTCATTGCCCGAATCAATCCCGCCGTCGGTGTCGTGGAAGCCGTCGACGCCGACACCTGCGTGCTGGTGACCGGTGCCGACGCACTGGAAACCATCGCCATCTACCTCAGCATGCTGATGATGGACTTCCGCGTCGAAGGTCCGCCCGAGTTGGTCGCGCACATCCGCACGTTGGCGCGCCGCTACACCGAGGCCGTAAGTCTGGACGACTGATCACGGGCCCCTGAAACAGACGAGCCGACCCGAGCGAACTCGGGCCGACCCCAATTCTGTTCGGGTCAGGCGTGGCCCACCGTCGCCGCCGCATCCGGCGCCTTGCGCATCGGGATCAGCGTGGTCAGCACGATCGCGACCACGGCAGCCGCGGTGGCGATGAGGAAGGTGGTGTGGAATCCGTCGCGGGACGGGAACACGTGCACGCCGAGCTGCATGGTCATGTGCGCGAGCACGACGCTCATCACCGCCGACGAGGTGGACGTACCCACGGAGCGCATGAGCGAGTTGAGTCCGTTGGCCGCCGCGGTCTCGGTGATCGGCACCGCACCCATGATCAGCGCAGGCATCGCGGCGTAGGCGAGGCCGACGCCCGCGGCGACGATCATCGACGCCAGCATGATCTCCCAGACGCTGTTCATCAGCACCACGGCGCACAGGTAGCCCGCCGCGATCACCGCGGAGCCGAGCGCCAGCGTGATCTTCGGACCACGGGCGGCGGACAGCTTCGCCGACACCGGCGAGAGCAGGATCATCACGAAACCGGTTGGCGCCAGCGCCAATCCGGCGTTGACCATGCTCAGACCGAAGCCGTAGCCGGTCTGCTCAGGGGCCATCAGCAGCTGCGGGAAGGTCAGCGACATGCCGTACAGCGCGAAGCCGACCGCGATCGAGGCCACGTTGGTGAACAGCACCCGCGGCCGCGCCGAGACCCGCAGGTCGACCAGCGGCGCACCCTGGCGCAGCTCGTACCAGCCCCAGCCGAGGAACACCACCAGCGACACCGCGAACAGGATCAGCGTCGTCGGGCTGCCCCAGCCCCAGTCCGCACCCTTGGTGATCGGAATCAGCAACGCCAGCAGTGCGATCGAAAGGCCCAGTGCGCCACCGAAATCGAACCGGGACGGGGTACGCACCGGCGACTCCGGCACGAACACGAAAACCAGCACGGCACAGACCAGGCCGAGGCCCGCCGCGGTCCAGAAGAGCATGTGCCAGTCCGCGTTCTGCGCGATCACCGCGGCCAGCGGCAGGCCGAGGGCACCGCCGACGCCGAGCGTCGCGCTCATGATCGCCATCGCCGAACCCACCTTCTCGGCGGGCAGTTCGTCGCGCATGATGCTGATGCCCAGCGGGATCGCGCCGACCGCGGCACCCTGCAGCGAGCGCCCGACGATCTCGGGAACCAGTGCGGAGAAGGTCGCGCAGACCACCGAACCGGCGACCAGCGAGAGCAGGTTGGCGAACAGCACCCGTCGCTTGCCGAACATGTCGCCGAGGCGACCGCTGATCGGCGTCGCCACCGCACCGGCGAGCAGGGTCGCGGTGACCACCCAGGAGGCGTTGGACGCCGAAGTGTTCAGCAGGTCGGGCAACGTCGGAATGATCGGGATGACCAGCGTCTGCATCAGCGAGACGACGACACCGACCATACCGAGGGTCGCGATGAGGACGGCAGGCGCCGGACGCCGTCGGTCATCGGTATCGGAGGCGGTCGAAGACGCGTCGGCAGCAACAGTCACGAATGTGCACGCTACACACGATGTGTATCGTGCACAATTTGATATCGTCGTGACGAACACGACATAGTGAGCCCCATGTCCGAATCCGGTCCCGCCGACAACGCGGCCCTCACCCGCCTGGTCTTCGAGCTGACCCTGCTCGCCCGGCACTTCCCCGCGTCGCTACTCCGCCGCCCCGGCTTCCAGCTCGACCGCTCGGCCTTCCTCATCCTCACCAGGCTGGAATTCGACACCGCCCTGAGCCTGCGCGAGCTGTCCGAAGCCTTCCAACTCGACATCTCCACCATCAACCGCCAGGTCGCCGCCATGCTCAAGCAAGGCCTGGTCGACCGCGTCCCCGACCCCGACGGTGGCATCGCCCGCAAAATCCAAGCCAGCAGTAAAGGCCTCGAGGTACTCGCCGCCGACCGGCGGCAGAGCCGCGAAGGCATCGGTACGGTCGTCGCCGACTGGGACGACACCGACGTCGACCAGTTGAGCAGGCTGATCGCCCGGTTCAATCAGTCCGTCGAACACATCGAAGACAACCCGTGGCCGCGGCCACCCGAGGTCCGGTAGTCGATCCGGTTACGTGGGAACGCCAGGGCGCGAATCGGTTTCGCGATTCAAGCGGCGGTGGCGTAGATGCCGGGGGTGATGCCGTAGCAGCGGCGGAACCAGCGGGTGAGGTGGGCTTGGTCGGCGAAGCCGGATTCGGTGGCGGCTCGAGCGACGGGGTGGCCTGCGGCGATCAGGCGGCGGGCGGCGCGGAGGCGGAGCAGGCGTTGGTAATCGCTCGGGGACAGGCCGTAGTTGGTGCGGAAGGCGCGGTAGAGGGCGAAACGGCTGCAGCCGCTGGCTTCGGCGAGGTCGTCCATGGAGAGTGGGTCGAGGTAGCGGTCGTCGAGGATGGCGCGGACGCGGCGGGCGATGTCGGCGCTCGCGCCGCCGTGCAGAGTGGCCGACGAGTTCACCAGGGGGCGGCGGGCACCGCGGCGCACCATGGCGGCGACCGACGCGGCCAGCGCTTCGTCCGCGGCCAGCTCGGTGGCAGGGTGGATCAGGCTGGCGCACAGGCGATGTAGCGCGGATGACAACAACGGGTCGGGCAGGACAGGGTCGGCGAAAAGCGGTAGGCCGGTGGGGCGCCCGGTCTGATCGGACAGCAGGTCGGTGATCAGCTCGGTGCCGATGTGCACGATCGAGTAGGTGAAACCGAGCTCAGTGGTGCTGTGACCGTCGTGCGGCTCGTCCGGGTTGAACGCCATCACCATGCCCGCCGCGCTCACCCGCGACGCACCGCGGCAATCGAAGCTCTGCGCGCCGAACTCGGTGAGCCCGAACGAATACGTCTCATGGCTGTGCAAGTGGTAGACGTGCCGCTCGAAGTGCGCGTGCATCACCTCGACCGGGCGGTGCGCCATCCGCCGGTACGTCACCCACTCCTGCTCGGCCACCGAACCATTGTCGCCGCACCAGCGTTCAATACCGCGCACCGGTCTCGGAACCAGGATCGCAAGCGTGCGTATTCGACTCTTGCTTGTGCTGGTCATGGCGTTGTGGGGCAGCGCGTTCGCCTCCTCGAAGCTGGCGGTGCACGACGTGCCGCACGAGGTCGCCGGGTTCCTGCGGTTCTTGGTGGGCACCGTGGTGCTCGTGATCGTGCTGCGGCTGCCTCGGCTGCCCTCAAGCGAGGCGACCCGCGTCGCCGGGCTCGGCCTGATCGGCGTCTTCGGCTACAACGTTCTGTTCTTCCTCGGGCTTTCTCTCGCGCCCGCAGCCGATGGCAGCGTGATCGTGCCGATGACCGCGCCGGTCATCACCGTTCTCGTCCTGGCTGTGCGCTCGCGTACGCGCCCGTCCGGTGCACGAGCACTCGGTCTTGCCGCCGCGGTGACCGGCGGTGTCGTCTTCTTCGTCGGCATCCCGTCATCCGGCGGGCACCGGCTGCTCGGCGATCTCGCCTTCCTGGCCGCCGCCGCCTGTTGGGCCTGCTACACCATGCTCGGTGCGCCGATTCTGACTCGGCTCGCCGCCCCGACCGTCACCGTTTATGCGTCCGCAGCGGGCACGGTGGCGCTCGGACTGCTCGCCGCACCGACGCTGCCGGACGTCGCGTGGTCCGAGCTCGGTCTCGAATTCTGGCTCAACCAGGCGTATCTCGGGGTGTTGCCGACGGCGCTGGCGTATGTCCTCTATTACCGCGCCGTCGGGCAGGTCGGGCCGGCCACCGCCGCGACCGCCATGTTCCTGGTGCCCGCGTTCGGATTGGCTTGCGCCTGGGTCGTTCTCGGTGAAACGATCGCGCCGGTGCAGGGGGTCGGGGCGGCGCTGCTGTTCGTCGGCGCGTGGCTGAACACACGCAAGGAAACGCCGCGCGAAGCGACACCACCGCCCGTCCAGCCTGTCGCGCTGAGTTCCTGACCAGCACAATGTGTTCCGTGCCTTTGCCGATCCCCGCGGCGACACCGCGCTAGGCTCGGCGGCTGGGTCGGACCCGACGTCTCGGGAGGCGCTTCGATTCACACGAAACAACACGCATGGTGGGACAACTACCTCGTCGCCCTGTTGGGGCTCGTCCTCGCGGCCGGATTCGCCATCGCGGCGATCGGCGCAGCCTCCGGTGGGGCCTACCCGGTAGCGATCGGGCTAGCCGCGCTGGCCGTCCCCTTCGCGATACCCACCATCGTCCAAGTCCTCGGCGAATTGTTCATCTACCTGCTGATTCCGGTCGCATTGGTCGGATTCGTACTGTTCCTCCCGGTTCTCGCCGTCAGCCCGGCGGCGCGAAAATGGGCGCGACGGCGGTGGCGAGACCGCTGATGCCACGGGCCGACGAAGATCACATCGACCGTTCCTCAGCCGTCCGTAGAGTTGTCGGCATCCAGCTTTTTGCCGCGTAACCGAAGGACGGAGGCCGCGGTGTGAGCGAGCGTCAGCGAGTGAACCACAGGCACAGTGCGCCCTCGCGCACGGCGGAGCCGAGCGTCAGCGAGGCGCAGCCGTGAGCGAGCGTCAGCGAGACGGAGTGGTGACCGGCAAAGCCCGGACCTGGGAGGTACGCGGGATCGCGTGGTGGCTGCCTGGGCTGGCTGTGATCGTGGCGGGTGTACTGCTGTACTCGCCCTTCGGTGTCTCGCTCATCGAGGGACGGGTTGTGGTCGCGGTCGCGATGCTGGCGCTCGGCGGGTCAGCGGCCGTGCGGTGCTGGTGGGCGCGGGCCGACAATCAGGTGCCGGACTATGAGTCCGCCAGATACGCGCGCGCTGAACGATTGCTGGGCGTCGAGGCGCTGGTCGCCATCGGGTTCGGTGCGCTCGGTATCGCCGCGCTGACCATGTCCGTGTCGACCTCGTTGATCTGGGTTGGGGCGTGCTGGATCGGGCTCGGCGTCTGCGGGCTGGCGGCCGGTGCGCGCCGCGATGATGTGCTCGTCGCCTCCGCGGCGTTTGCGGGCTGGCAGGTGCTCGCCGGCGTCATCCTCGCGACGCTCCCGTTTCGTACCGGCTTGGATTTCACCGCGTGGACCATCATCACGCTGTTGATCACCGGCGCGGCGATGGTGGTCCGCGGTGTCCGACTGACTGCTCCACTGCCCCGCGCGAGCACACTGCGCTGGTGGCGGCCGGCCGCGGTGAGCGTGCAGCTGATCGTGCTCGCGGTGGCGGTCGGCTGGTACGGAACGGTCGTCACTCAAGCTGCCCGACAGGACGCGGAGCAAACTCGACTGGACGCGTTCTATCAAGTGCCGCAAGGCATTTCACCCGGCCCGCCGGGCACCGTGATCCGTTCGGCCCCGATGTCGCTACCCGGCGTGAACGGACACGGCCAGCGCATCCTCTATTGGTCGCAGGACCGGAACGGCACCCCGACGGTGTCCTCCGGCATGGTCTGGACACCACTCACCGACGGCACCGATCGCCCCATCCTGAACTTCGCGCACGGCACCGTCAGCCTCGGCGCCGAATGCGCACCGAGCAGACAATCGCAGATCGCCTCGTCGATGCCCTGGCTGAACGACGCGCTCGGCCGCGGCTGGGTGGTCGCCGCCAGCGACTACGCCGGCGCCGCGGGCACCGGCGACGGCGAGCACTATCTCGTCGCCACCGACCAGGGCCGCGACACCGTGAACGCCGCCCGCGCCGCCCGCAACCTCCCCGACGCGCACGCGGGCACCGACATGCTGATCTACGGCGTCTCGCAGGGCGGCCTCATCTCCCTGGCCGCGGCCGCCCAAGCACCCACCTACGCCCCCGAACTCCACCTCGTCGCCGACGCCGCCACCGCTCCCGCCTCCGATATCGCAGGCATCCTCCGCGAAAGTCCACCCCAACTTCTCAATGGCTGGGCCGTCACCCCCTTCCTCACCACCCAGTACGCCAAGGCCTACCCCCACCTCGACCCCAACGCACTCCTCACCCCGCAGGCCGCCGCGCGCAACCAAGAAATGGCGGCAGCCGGTTGCGCCGCAACACCTTTCGCGGCACTGTTCGCCCGCCTCACCGTCGTCCCCGGCATGGGCGACTACTTCAACGGCGACCCACTCGCCGACCCCGCCTGGCGCCGCGCCTTCGAGGAGAACCGCGCCCCCGACATGCCCCCCGGCATCCCCGTCTACCTGGCCCAAGGCCTCGACGACACCCTCGTCCCCCCGAAATTCACCGCCGCCCTCGTAAACCGCTACTGCACCGCAGGCACCCCCGTGACCACCCAGTGGAACCCCGGCGTCGGCCACGACAGCGCCAACGAAAAAGCCGTCGCCCCCCGCGTCATCCAATGGTTCGCCGACCACCTCACCAACACCCCCACCCCCAACAACTGCGGCCAACCCCTACCCCCCACCTTCACCAGCACCGGGCACTAGCAGACCTACAGCGCATTGCATTTCTACCTATTTCTAGGTAGTTTTGCAGTATGACGTCGTCCGTTCGAGTGCCCATCACCACCGCTTCTCGCAAAGGCGTGTCCGGGTTGGTCGCAGCGAGCGAAGAACAGCGCATTGTGCTGACCAGCCACGGCCGACCAGTGGCCGTTGTCGATTCGGCCGACCGGATCGACGAGGACATGCGCAAGATTCGCGAGGCTCAACTCGCAATCCTTGATGCCGCAGCCGACCTCGCATCGAAGCGGAGCCGGAAGTTCAACCTCGCAGAGGTGTGCGTCCGGCTCGGCGTCGACGAGTCCAGGGTGCGGGCCCTCGCGGCCGAGCGTGTCGCGAATCGGTGAGGAAAGGCGAATCGTTCCCCGGCGGTCAGGCGGAGTTCGAGTTCTCCGACGCGTTCGTCGAATATCTCGAGGATCTGCCATCCGCCGAGTGCGAATCCGTCCTGGTCGATCTGCTTACGCTGTGCGGTAATCCAGCAGGCTCCCACCCTTTGAGCAACCGCGGCACCGGCGATCGATTGGCCGGCTGGAACACCCTCGACGTACTCGGCAAACAGCACCGCGTCGTATTCGCCAGCAGGATTGTCGATGGCGTCGGCGTCATCGAGGTGCTCTGCGCGGGTCCACGCAGGGCAGACGCCGCCTATGACATGGCGAATGCGCTGATCCAGTGCGGACAGCTGACTCTCGATGAAGTCACCGAACTGTGGCAAGCGCTCGTTCTGCTCGACGTGCTTGCCGAAGATATCGGCCTGGACGGCTGGGACTACCGGCCTGAATCAGCACCGGAGGGCCTCATCCGCACCGTCGTCGCCGCCGGATTGCTCGACGAGACCATCGCCCGGGTGATGTCGAGAGACGAGATCAATGCGGCAATGTCGCAAGGGTGGGGTCCGGACGGGCCCGATCCCGAATCCGCTCTTCGCGCTGCCTTGGCGCGCGCCCGCGCCGGCGTGGATGCCGGCGACCTGAGCCGGATCGTCGGCGAGCGCGGTGAACCACGCTGTGGCGCAGTGCTTCCCCGCGCCGGTGTCGCCTGCATCCGCCGCAAGGATCACCCGGGCCCGCACCGCGCCACACGCTGATCAGGCCACGTAGGGGCGTTCGGTGCGGGCCGAACGGAGGGCAGCTCCCCACCAGACGAGCTGGTCGAGGAGTTGATCGGCAGCCGCGGCCGCCGGCTTCGGGTCCGTGGGTTTGCCTGTCGTGTCGAAGACTTGGGCGGCGCCGTGGAAACTCACGGTGTCGCGGACGGTGACGGCATGGAGTTCGGCGAACACGTGGCGGAGGTGTTCGACGGCACGCAGGCCACCGGAAACGCCTCCGTAGCAGACGAATCCGATCGGCTTGGCCTGCCACTGGGTGTAGTGATCATCGATCGCGCTCTTGAGGGGTGCCGGGTAGCTGTGGTTGTACTCGGGCGTCACGATGACGAACCCGTCGGCGGCAGCCAGTCGGGCACCGACAGGCTGCGACACGCGAGCGGCTGTGGTGTCTGACGCAGGTTGGGGCAGTTCGTCTTCCGCCAAATCGATGAGATCGATCGCGATGTCGGCACGTGGTTCGGCATGTTCGACGAACCAGTTGGCGACCGTGGGACCGAAGCGCCCCGGCCGGGTGCTTCCCACGATCACTGCGAGCTGAACCGGATTCTCCGTCATGACAATTCCTTTCGACGTGTGCAGGTGACGACTGCAAGCATCGAACTTCAACAATGGTTCAGGTCAAGTCGGCGCATCGGCGCCCTCCCTCACCCGGGGTTTCAGCTGACTACCGAGGCAGGCAGCGCAGGAGCAAGTCGCGGATCTGGTCTCGAGTTGGCGGCACCGCACTTGCCATGCCGCGCAACGTAATTCCCTGCGCCGTATCGGCAAGCAGGGTGGCGGTGAGCTGATCGGTGTAATGGGCATACATCGTTCGAGTCGCTCCGACGAAGCGGTCGGCGATCGGCCGCAGCGAGGGGCGTCGAATAGCCGCGACGTATAGCTCGAGCTGAACAGTCGTAATGGTGCGTTCGGTGGTGAAGCATCCAACGAGCGCGTCCGCCGTCTGGTCGATGACATCGGCGATCGTCAGGCCGGGATGGCTCGACGGGATGGCCGCCATGATCGCGGCATAGTCGGCCACGCAGATTTCCAGCGCCGCTTGGAGCAGGTCTTCCTTGTCCCTGTAGTGGTACGTGGTGCCCGCGATCGGAACATCCGCCGCCTCGGCGACGGCCCGGTGCGTGAGACCCTCAACACCGCGTTCGCCGATGACTTGGATCGCGGCTTCCGCAATGCGGCGACGGCGGTTCGGATCGAACCGCCGCCGCCGGACAGGTTTGGCCTCGACGGCTGGTTCGTCGGCCACTGCGCCTCCATCAGAGCTGTTTCCGCGGGTAGATGCCTCTCAGGGTACATATGTACCCAATGCGAGACGCGTCACAACCCACTGTCGCACTGCCGCCTCTTAAGGTACAAATGTACTCAATGCGATTTGCTCGACATTCGCCCAGCGGCACGAGCACCCTGATGATGCCGCCGTTCGCAACCAGCCCTTCCGCACAACTCAGCGACGCACGGAAAGCGATGGTGAACAGCCATGAAGAACACCGCCCCACCCACGGGCACGGTCTCCTCCTACGCGTTCTGGGCCGACGACGGCCGAGCCCTCGCCGAGTTCTACGCAGCGGCACTGGGCTGGCAACTCACCCAAGAATTCCCCGACGAAAACGGCGTCCCCACTGCCTTCATGATTACCGACGGCACCACCACCTACGTCTTCTACACCGGCGCAAAGTTCACCGCCCCGAACTGGCCCGCCGACGAACTCCCCTTCCACCTAGACCTCATCTTCCCCGACGTCGCAACAGCCGAGCAACGACTCCTCGCCCTAGGCGCAACCAAACCCGACCACCAGCCCGGCGGCGAAAACTGGACCGTCCTACTCGACCCCCCCGGTCAACCTTTCTGCATCAGCCAGCCATGGACCGGCGCCTGACACGACTACACGAAACCCCAACCGACAGAAGGAGTTCCCCATGAAAGCCACCGGAGTAGCCTCCTGCTTAGGCGTCGCAGACACCACCGCGTCCGTCACCTTCTACGAAAGCCTCGGCTTCGAAGCCGCCCCCGGCAGTGACAACCCCGAAGACGACATCCGCATGCTCACCTGGCAAGGCAACTTCGCCTTCATGGTCTACAACGCAGACAACCTCCGCCAATGGCTCCCCCAACTCCAAAACTTCCCCACCGGAGCCTTCGGCATGTTCTACCTCTCCGTCAAAGACCACGAGGCTTACACCACCAAAATCCGCCCCCTCGTCAACGTCATCAAAGAACACACCGAACACGGCATGAAACTGTTCTACTTCCAAGACCCCGACGGCTACATCATCGGCGTATCCCAAGAACGCGAGTGGTGAACTCGCTCTACCCTCGCCGACCCTGCATCGCCTAAGCAACCACCGTTATACGGGACGAAGAATCGGATCGATCCGGTTCAGCAGGGTGATCAGATCGATTGCCCCACGCCTGATTTGGGCATCCGGGTCGCGGGACAACGTCGAGCAGATCCGTACCGCAGCGTCTCGTTCGTCGGCAAACACGCCGTACACATCGTTCAACGCCGTCCCGATCCATTCGGACTGCGTGCCATCCGCGCCGGCGAACGAGGCAGCGACCACCCCAAGTCCCACAACATCTTTCCGGCGCAGCAGGGCTTCCGCCGTCACAACGGTAACGAACGTATCATCGGCATCCAATACAAGCGAAGCCAACACCGCTCGCGCCTCAGGCATTTCAGCAAATGCAGCCAGCCCATGGCCAGCATCAGCCCGATCGCGAACATCGGCACTACGCACAAGCTCGATCAACGCGATAACCACAGCGACCCTTGCTTGGTCGTTCATACCGCCTCCGCAAACAGCTTCGAGTCCCAGGCATACAGGCCCCTTCGTCGTAGGGCGAGCCACCCGTGAACCATCCACGACTACCCATGAACCGTGGAGAACGCTATGACTGAACGCGACTCGTCTCTCGACGGCAACGAACACCGAAACGTCGAGGCCGACCCTGACCGAGTCACGAGCCGAACAACGTGTGTACATCATCCGTCCGCATCGCAGTAAGCGTTGACCATACAGCGAGGGGTCTCATCGGCCCGTTCACCATCACCCAACCCGGCGGACAACCGGCGTGGCAGTGTTCAATATTTCATGATGTTCAATTAAACTGAACATCATGGCCGACCGAACGCTACACTGTGACATCGAACACTCCGTGGCCCGGGCTTTGTCGGAGTTCTCGATCGAGTTCTCCGTGTTGCACTGGACGGCGGACCAAACCGCGATCGTCAGCGTAAGCCGCCGCAACTTCGACATGACATATCGGATGGCCTGGCTGTCGCACGCGACTCTCTCCGGGCTATCACGACTGGACCAGCAAGACAGCGCCCAACGGCTGCTGGTGACCAGCCCCCACATCAACAGTCGCACTGCTGAAGCACTCCGAGCTGCACACATCGACTACATCGACTATGCAGGAAATACCAATCTGAACTTCGGCCCGGTGCTCGTAGACGTTCGCGGCCGTCGGAACCCGAACATGGAGCAGAGTCACCGGCCTGCGGATGCCAACCTATTCAGTGCTAGGCGAATGCAAGTTCTCTTTGTGTTGCTGGCGTGGCCAGATTTCGCAGACATGCCGGTTCGCAGGATTGCCGAGGCTGCCGGAACGTCGGTGGGGATCACACAATCGACGCTCGAGATCATGAAGGAGTCCGACTATCTGGTGGGGAAAAGGCTGCACCGACGCGAGGAGCTACTCGATCTCTGGACCGCGGCATTCCGAGGAACGCTCCTGCCGAAAATCCGGCGTAATTCCTTTAAGGGCGATATCGAGAATTGGTCTACGAGGCTTGGAGCTCTCGTGAGTGGCGAGTCAGCGGTGGAGCTCATCCGGAAACCACAGACGCTCACGATCTACACTAAGAAATTCGATCTCATGGATGCAGTCAGTCACGGCTGGCAGCAGTCCACCGACCCAAATATCGAGATCCGGCACCAGTTCTGGAACGAACCACCCTGGGCAGTACCGTCCGAGAGACGAGATGTCTTCGCCAGATCGTCAGCTCCGCCGCTGCTGATATATGCGGATCTCCTTGCCGTCAAGGAGCCACGACAAGCCGAGGTCGCGAGGACTCTGCGACGAGAACAACTTGTTTGACCCACGACGCATCGACGCGCCGTCGTTAGATCTGATAGACCGTGTGGTGACTGCACTGGTCTCAGGTACCGCCGCAAACGACGCATCAATTATGGTCATCGGTGCACATTCCCGCGACTTACTGCATACGGGATTCGGTCGTACCGACGTCCTGCGGTCTACGAATGACGTAGATATTGCTATTGCAGTCAAAGGACACCCGGAGTATCAACGGATCGTCTCGGCACTACCCCGGTCCGGCACCACCGATGTCCGTTATGCGGTCGCTGGAATCGCAGTCGACGTCGTGCCGTTCGGCGACATCGAAGATCCGGCTGGCACCACCCCCTTACCTGGCAGAACGAAGACCCTCGATGTCTTCGGCTTCCAGGAAGTCTTTGCCCACTCGATCGAGTTACGGCTACGGAGCGGTCATCGCGTACGAATTCCAGCGCCGGCGGGTTACACCGCGCTGAAGTTGAAGGCGTGGTGCGACCGATCCGTCAATGGCGAGTACAAGGACTCGGGCGACATCGCGGCCGCAGCTGCCTGGTATCAGCAGGACGATGATGTTCGAGCCTTGCTCTTCGGGCCACGTACAGATTTGCTGATCAAGGCTGAAGTAGACACTGATGTGGCCTCGCTCTATCTGCTCGGTGAGGAGATAGCTGGCGTACTTGGCTCTGTCCGAGTAGCTGAGCTCGCAACGGCATGGGCTAGTACAGATCTCGAGCTGCTCGCTCAATACTTCGCTCGGCAACGGTCGAAGACCAATCCCGACCGTGCTGCGGCACACCGAGCGATAGCAGCCTTGACCACATTCCTGGCAGCGTGAAGACATCGGGGAGGTAGTACGGCCGATGCAGTGTCCGGCGTACGTTCAATCCACGACAGTGTTCAACTGGATTGAACACCGCAGGATATCGAACAGCCGCAGCTACACGTTGAAGCGGAATTCGACTACGTCGCCGTCGTGCATGACGTAGTCCTTGCCTTCCATCCGGACCTTACCGGCCGACTTGGCGGCAGCCATGGATCCGGCTTCGACGAGGTCGGTGAAGGCAACTACTTCGGCTTTGATGAAACCGCGTTCGAAGTCGGTGTGGATGACGCCTGCGGCTTTGGGGGCGGTGTCGCCCTGGTGGATTGTCCAGGCGCGGGACTCTTTCGGGCCTGCGGTGAGGTAGGTCTGCAGGCCGAGGGTGTGGAAGCCGGCCCGGGCTAGGGCGTGCAGGCCGGGTTCGTTCTGGCCGATGGATTCGAGGAGTTCGAGGGCGGATTCGTCATCGAGTTCGAGGAGTTCGGCCTCGACCTTGGCGTCGAGGAAGACCGCATCCGCCGGTGCGACAGAGGCTTTGAGCTCGGCCACCTTCGCTTCGTCGGTGAGCACGGACTCGTCGGCGTTGAAGACGTAGAGGAAGGGCTTGGTGGTGAGCAGCGAAAGTTCTTTGAGCAGTTCGGTATCCACCTTGTTGCCTGCGGCGAACAGGGTGGTGCCGTTGTTCAGGAGTTCCTGCGCGGCTTTGGCGGCCTCGGCGACCGGCTTGCGGTCCTTCTTGATCTTGGCTTCCTTCTCCAACCGCACGACCGCCTTCTCCAGGGTCTGCAGGTCGGCGAGGATGAGCTCGGTCTCGATCACCTCGATGTCGGCGGCGGGATCGACCCGGCCGTCCACGTGCACCACGTCGTCGTCGGCGAACACGCGTACCACCTGGCAGATGGCGTCGGCCTCGCGGATGTTGGCGAGGAACTTGTTGCCGAGACCGGCACCCTCGGAGGCGCCCTTCACGATGCCCGCGATGTCGACGAACGACACGACGGCGGGCACGATGCGCTCGGAACCGAAGATCTCGGCCAGGGTGTTCAGCCGCGGGTCGGGCAGCGGGACCACGCCGACGTTCGGCTCGATGGTCGCGAACGGGTAGTTCGCGGCCAGCACGTCGTTCTTGGTCAGCGCATTGAAAAGCGTCGACTTTCCGACGTTGGGCAGACCGACGATTCCAAGAGTGAGACTCACGAGGACGAGAGTCTACGCCGCAGCCCCGATCCCCCACCCCGCGCCCGTCCTCAGCAGAAACCCCCGCGGCGCTCGACCGCTCTCACCGACCATCCACACCTTTCACAGGCGTGGTGTAGCTGCCCGGTGAGACCGACCCGACGCGCCGGGTTCAGGGGATGAGGACAACCTTGCCGAGGTTGGCGCGCGCCTCGATCACCCGGTGCGCCTCAGCCGCCTCGTCGAGCGCGAATTCCGCGTGCACCGCGGGCCGAAGCTGCCCCGACGCGACGTACTGCCACAGCTCCTGCCGCCAATGGTCGAACAGATCCGGCTGCCCCTTCGCGATCCGAGCAATCTGGAACCCGATCACCGACTTGGCACCGACCAACAGGTCGTATGCCTCGATCGTGCCGCCGCCGGAGCTGTAGGCGACCAGACGCCCGCCGGGTGCGACCGCCGCGACGGCAGGCCCGAGCAGTTCACCCCCGACCGCATCCAGCGCGTAGTCGACCGGCTCACCCCACGACTCCTGTCCGTACTCGATCACCTCGTCCGCACCGAGCCCGAGCACGAACTCCGCCTTGGCCCGATCCGACACCGCACCGACCACCCGCGCCGCTCCGCGTACCCGCGCGAGCTGCACCGCGAGATGCCCGACACCACTGGCCGCCGCCGTGACGAGCGCCGACTCCCCTTCCTTGGGGCTCGCCGCTTCGAGCGCCCCGAGCGCGACCAAACCACTGCGCACCAGGGCGACCGCGTCGACGGCGGATGCCCCGTCGGGAATCGGCGTCGCCATCGCCACCGCGAGCAGCGCGTAATCGGCGTATCCGTGCCCGAACACCAGCCCGGTCACCCGATACCCGGGCGCGTACCCGGTGACGCCGTCACCGACGGCGACCACCTCACCCGCGACCTCACCACCCAGCGCGATCGGCTCGCGCTGTTCGCGCACCTTCCGCACCACCGGCAGGGTCACCCCGATCGCCTCGACCCGGACCAGCAGTTCGCCGGGCCCCGGCGTCGGCACCTCGGCCGACACGACCTCGAGCACCTCAGGACCACCGCTGTGCTCGTACTGGACCCGCCGCATGTACACCTCCAAGCTCGTGAGAAGACGCAACGTTAACCAGGCCTCGCTGTGCGCTCCTACTCGATTTCGGCACCGAGTGCTCCATCTCACGGGCCGGCAACCCACCCCCGGAGTCGTCCGACCCACCTTGCACAACCTCCCGCGCGGCGTACCGTGACCTGCATGGAGCCGAGCACCGAGATGGTGACGGCGCGACCGGCGCCCATGCTCGCGCCGTTCATCGATCACTACATGGGCTACCGCATGGTGGGGTACGGGGCGGGGCTGCATCGCGGCCTGCCGTCGGCGCATATGACGTTCATCGTCAGCATCGGCGCGTCCATCGACGTAGTCGCGCAGACGGATCCGAGCCAGTCACCGCAGGACTACCTCTGTTCGGTGAGTGGGTTGCAGGCGAGCTCGGCGCTCATCGCGCACGAGGGCTACCAGGAGGGTGTCTCGATCGCGCTGACCCCGCTCGGCAGCCGCGCGCTGTTCGGTATGCCCGCCGCCGCACTCTGGGATACCTCGGTGGAATGCGCCGACGTGGTCGGTCCGGTGGGTCGTGAGCTGTGGGAACGGTTGCAGGAACCGCTCGGCTGGCCGGAGCGTTTCGCCACCGTCGATCGGATCCTGACCCGCCTCGCCTACCCCGATCGCGTGGTCGCACCCGAGCTGGCGTGGGCGTGGCGGTCGGTCGTCGGGTCCGGCGGGGTACTGACCGTCGGCGCGCTGGCCGAGGAGATCGGTTGGAGCAGACAGCATCTCGCGCGCCGATTCAACGACGAGTTCGGCTTGAGCCCGAAACTCGCGGCCCGCATCACCCGCTTCGAACGGGCGCGGCGGATGCTCGAGCGCACCCCGTCCTACATCACCATCGCGCAGGTGGCGGCCAGCTGCGGTTACTACGACCAGGCCCACCTGAATCGCGACTTCGCCGAGCTGGCCGGCACCAGTCCGACGAACTGGTTGCGCGAGGAGATTCCATCCGTCCAAGACACCGACCGGTCCGCCGGACGACGCTGAGCGCATGACAAATCCAGCATCTACCGAAACCACCACCCGCACCGCCGTGTGGCCCACCTTGACCTTCCGCGACGCCCGGGCCATGTCCACCTTCCTCGTCGAAGCCTTCGGCTTCGTGCAGACCGCGATGTACACCAGGGACGACGACCCGTCGATCGTCGAGCACGCCGAACTGCGCTGGCCGCTCGGCGGTGGCGTGATGTTCGGCTCCGCGTGCAAGGACGAGAGCGAGTTCGGCAAGCGCGTGCCGGGCAACGACTCGACCTACGTCGTCTGCGAGGACCCGGACGCGCTGTTCGAGCGCGCCACCGCCGCCGGGGCCGAGGTGCTGCGCGGCCTGCGCGACGAAGACTATGGTTCGCGCGGCTTCACCGTCCGCGACCCCGAGGGCAACCTCTGGAGCTTCGGCACCTACTGGGGCGAATAGCCCGGAACACAGCGGCGGACAGCCGGGAGCACAGCGTAAGTTCACCTGGGGGCCCATGGTCCGGCGGCATTCAATACCGCTGGGCCATAGGCAATTTCATCGACCACCGAGCCCGGACATGGCCATGCCGCGAATGAACGCGCGTTGCCCGATCCCGTACACCACCAGCAGCGGCAACAGAATGACCATCGAGGCGGCCATGAGGATCGGCCACTGCGTGTGATACTGCCCTTGCAGCCGCACCAATCCAAGTGTGGCGGTGGCAATCTCATTGCGCTGAATCATGACCAGCGGCCACAGGAAGTCGTTCCAGACGGTGATCCAGGTGAGCACCCCGAGCACCATCAGGGCAGGACGGGTGTGCGGCAACAGCACTCGCCAGTAGACCTGCCAGGTGGAGCAGCCGTCGAGGATCGCGGCTTCCTCCAATTCGATTGGCAGCGTGGCGAAGAACTGCCGCATCAGATAGGTACCGAAGGCGCTGCCGAACAGCCCGGGCACGATCATCGCCCACGGCGTATCCACCCAGCCGAACGCACGCATCACCAGAAATTGCGGGATCACCGTGACGGTCAACGGCACCATGAGCGTGCCGAGGTAGGCGACGAACAGCACCTCGCGGCCGCGAAACCGCAAGCGCGCGAATGCATATCCGGCCAGCGAGCAGAAGAACACCTGGCCCGCGGTGACACACACCGCATACACCGCGGTATTGACCAGCATCCGCCCGAGCGGCAGCAACTCGAACACCGTCCGGTAGTTGGACCACTGCGGGTCCGCCGGCAGCAGCATCGGCTCGACGATCTCCCCATCCCGCTTCAACGACCCGGACAACGCCCACAGCACCGGCGCCAACGCACACCACGCGATGCCGATCAACACCGCGTAGATGCCCGCACCACGAACCATCCGCCGCAGGACCCTCGGGTCCCCGGTGCCCCTCACAGGTCCACCGCGCCCCGCCGGGCAAACCGCAACTGCGCCAAGGTAAGTACCAGCAAAATCGCGAAGATCACCCACGCCAATGCCGACGCGTACCCCACCTCATAGAACCCGAAGGCATTCTGGAACAGCATGATCCCCAGCAGATACGTCCCCGTTTCCGGCCCACCGTTACTACCGGTGAGCGCGTACACCTGATCGAACGCCTGCACCGAGTTGATCACGGTGATCACGAAGACGAACGACAGCGGCCCACGAATCAACGGCAGCGTGATCGCCGAAAACCGCCGCAGCGCACCAGCTCCATCGATCTTCGCCGCCTCGTACAGCGGCTCCGGCACCCCTTGCAGCGCGGCCAGCAGAATGACCGTCGCGAACGGCACGCCCTTCCACACGGTGACCACACTCAGCGAAACCAGCGCCAGATCCGGATCGGTCAACCACGGCACCGGCCCCAACCCGACCCACCCGAGCCCGATATTCAGCACCCCGTCCTCGGTGAAGATGAACCGCCACACCACCGCCATCGCCACCGTCGACGCGACCAGCGGCAGAAAGGCCATCGTCCGAAACATCCCGATACCGGCCAACTTCCGGTTCAACGCCGCCGCGATCGCCAACCCGAACAGCACCGTCGGCACCAGTGTGAGCACGGTGAACACCGCACTGTTGCGCAAGGCGATCAAGAACAACGGATCCGCCCCGAACAACCGCTGATAGTTCGCCACCCCGACGAACCGCATCGGCCGGAACAGGTCCCACGAATGAAAACTCAGATACAGCGAAAACCCCAGCGGAAACAGCAGGAACACCGCCACCGCCCCCACGTTCGGCGCCACGAAAGCCCACCCCGCCCGCTCGCGCTTGCGCGCCAGCGTCCCGCGCGGGGTGAGTGGCACACCATGGTGAGCCCTTCTCGCGATTCGCCGCAACCATGTGCCACTCACGGAGCGTCCAGCAGAGCATCGAGGTCGGCGGTGAACCGGCCATCGAGAGAGTCGGCGGTGGCGGCACCGCGCAGGACACGGTTGCTACCACGCTCCAAGAGCGCGGAGACCTTGCCCCAGGCGGGCGTCACCGGCAACGGGCGGGAGTTGTCCGGCCCCTCGGTGAAGACGGCGAGGTTGCGGATCTCCCGATGCGCGGCCGCGAAACCCGGCGAGTTCATCGCCGACTTCAGCACCGGCACGAACAATCCGGAGGCGGCGATGATGGCCTGCCCCACCGGCCCGGTCGCGAATTTGACGAACTCCCAAGCCTGTTCGATGCGCGGACTGCCCGCCGCGATGGCCAACCCGGTGCTGCCGACATCGGTGATCGCACCCGGCCCGCCCTGCGGCCCGACCGGCAGCACGGTCACATCGATCGAAAGCCCCTCCTGCCCTGCGAATTCGGAATACAGCCAATGCCCGCCGAGCACCATCGCCGCCCGACCGGAGCGGAACAGATCCGGTGCCGAAACCGACAGCTGGTCAGCCACTTTCGGCGCCACCCGATGCCGCACCGCGAGGTCGGCGTAGAACTGGAACCCCGCGGCGAACCGAGGATCCCCGAGGTTCGCTCTGGTCGGCGCCACCGACGGCGTGAACCACTCCGCACCGTTGTTCATGCCGAAGCAGGCCGCCGAGTAGTACGGCACCCAGGCATCCGCGAAACCCCACTGCCGGTGTCGCGTGAGTGTGCGCGCGGCGTCGAGGAACTCGTCGAACGACCACGCGCCCCGCCAGCGCGTGGGCGGCGTCAGCCCGGCCGCGTCGAACAGCTCCCGGTTGTAATAGAGGAACACCCCGGACCACTGCTCGGGTAAGGCGTACTGCCCACCGGCGTAGGTGAACGTGTCGTACAGCGCCGGATAGCTGTCCGCGCGCAACCTTTCGGCATACTCGGGCTCCCGGTCCAGCAGTGTCCGCAGATCGAGCAGCACACCACGCTCGGCGAGCCCGGCGTAGAGCAGTTCCCACGCCATCACGACGTCGGGGCATTTACCGCCCGCACAGTAGGTGAGCAGCTGCTGCTGCGGGTCCGGCCCGGACATGATGGTGCGAATCCTGATGTCCGGGTGCCGCTTCTGGAATTCCTGGATGATCGCCAGCCGCACCCGCGCCTCTTCCGGCCTGGCTTGGAAGAAGAAGGTCAGCGCGTCGTCGGCGGACCCACAGCCGGTCGCGGCCAGCAGCGGTGCGGCCAGCGCCGAGCCGAGAAATGTGCGACGACGAACCGGTGACACGTTGCTCCTCCACGGCGGTGGATACGTGAACCTCGGCAGAGAACGGACCGATCGGCGAATGCCGGAGCCAGCATGGCAGCATACGGATGGCAACATCGCCGTGCGAGGGAACACGCCCACGCGCACGCGCGAACACCCGGAGATCGTGAACATCGGCCGACGGGCAGCTGACGCCCCCGCGGGCCACCCGTACCCGCCGCGTACCCGGATCGAGCCCGGCTCGTAGAAACCCACAGCACGAGTCGTCGCGGCGGCTCGATCCGCGTCGCAATGTTCAGACTTCACTAAGTCCGGCTCATAGCCGCTTCAGTTCAGCTACGTTGTGAACGTTTCAGCAAGTCCAGCTCGATATCACGGGAGAGTAGTTCGCATGGCGACCATCGAATACCTCCGGACAGATCCCGACCTACCTCCCGTGGGTGTCGTGGACCGTTCGCCTATCACGCCTGTTAAAAAGGGAATTTTCGCCGGAATCGCGATAATCGGCGCGATCGCCTGGGCCATCATCGCCATCGCCCGCGGCGAGTCCGTCAACGCGGTCTGGATCGTGGTCGCGGCGGTGAGCACCTACGTGCTCGCCTACCAGTTCTATTCCAGGCTCATCGAATACAAGATCGTCAAACCACGCGACGACCAGGCCACTCCGGCCGAGATCCTGGAAAACGGCAAGGACTACATGCCGATGGACCGGCGGGTGCTGTTCGGGCACCACTTCGCCGCCATCGCCGGCGCGGGCCCGCTCGTCGGCCCCGTCCTCGCCGCCCAGATGGGCTACCTGCCCGGCACGATCTGGATCGTGATCGGCGTCGTGTTCGCCGGCGCGGTGCAGGACTACCTGGTGCTGTGGGCCTCGACCCGCCGCCGGGGACGCAGTCTCGGGCAAATGGCCCGCGACGAGCTCGGCGCGGTCGGCGGCGTGGCCGCGATCATCGCCGTGCTGGTGATCATGATGATCCTGCTCGCGGTGCTCGGCATCGTCGTGGTGAACGCGCTGGCCGCGACACCGGGCCCGGACGGGGTGCTGCACGGCGGCAGCCCGTGGGGCGTGTTCTCCATCGCGATGACCATCCCGATCGCCCTGTTCATGGGCGTGTACCTGCGCTTCCTGCGCCCCGGCGCGGTCGGCGAGGTCTCCCTCATCGGGTTCGTGCTGCTGATGCTGGCCATCATCTCCGGCAACTGGGTCGCCGGATCCGGCTGGGGCCAGGACTGGTTCACGCTGTCGGGTACCACCATCGCGTGGGGCCTGATCCTCTACGGCTTCATCGCATCGGTGCTGCCGGTGTGGCTGCTGCTCGCCCCGCGCGACTACCTGTCGACCTTCATGAAGATCGGCACCATCGTCCTGCTGGCGGTCGGCGTCCTGGTCACCATGCCCGTGTTGAAGGCGCCTGCCGTCTCGGAGTTCGCGTTCTCCGGAAACGGCCCGTCCTTCGCGGGCAGCCTGTTCCCATTCCTGTTCATCACCATCGCCTGCGGCGCGCTGTCCGGATTCCACTCGCTGGTCTCCTCCGGCACCACGCCGAAGCTGCTGGAGAAGCAGTCGCACGCCAGGATGATCGGCTACGGCGGCATGCTGATGGAGTCGTTCGTCGCGGTGATGGCGATCATCACCGCGAGCATCATCGACCAGCACCTGTACTTCGCGATGAACGCGAGCGCGGGCCTCACCGGCGGCACCGCGGAGAAGGCGGCGGCCTACACCAATAGCCTTGGGCTGGCGGGAGATCCGATCACCGCGGCCGACCTGAACAAGGCGGCCTCCGACGTCGGCGAGACCAGTATCGTCTCGCGCACCGGTGGCGCGCCCACGCTCGCCGTCGGCATGTCCGAGGTGCTGCACCGATTCCTCGGCGGCACCGGGCTCAAGGCGTTCTGGTATCACTTCGCGATCATGTTCGAGGCGCTGTTCATCCTCACCACGATCGACGCGGGCACCCGGGTCGCGCGGTTCATGCTGTCGGACTCGCTCGGCAACTTCGGTGGGCCTGCCCGCAAGTTCAAGGATCCGTCCTGGCGGCCGGGTGCGTGGCTCTGCTCGGCGATCGTGGTCGCCGCGTGGGGTTCGGTGCTGCTGATGGGTGTCACCGATCCGCTCGGCGGCATCTACACGCTGTATCCGCTGTTCGGCATCTCCAACCAGCTGCTCGCCGCGATCGCGCTGACCGTGGTGCTCACCATCGTGATCAAGAAGGGCCTGATCAAGTGGGCCTGGATCCCCGCGGTGCCGCTGTTCTGGGATCTGACGGTGACGATGACCGCGTCCTGGCAGAAGATCTTCTCCGCCGACCCGAAGATCGGCTACTGGAAGCAGCACAGCAACTACAGCAACGCGCTGGACGCCGGGAAGATCTTGGCCCCCGCCAAGACGGTCGAAGACATGGAGAAGGTGGTACGCAACACCTTCATCCAGGGCACCCTGTCGATCATCTTCGCGGTGCTGGTGCTGGTCGTGGCCATCGTCGGTGTGCTGGTCTGTGTGCGGGCCTGGCGCGCGGGCGGCGGGCCGAGCAGCGAGTCCGAGGACGAACCGTCGAAGATCTTCGCGCCGAAGGCCTTCTTCGCGACCCCTGCCGAGAAGGAGGTGCAACGGGAATGGGACGCCCTGATCGAATCAGGACAGGTCCGCGCACCCGGCGCCGCGCACACGAAAGCGACGCATTGACGGTGCAGGACGCCGCGCGGGACGGCCGGTCGACTCGATCGACCGTGCCGCGGCGCCTGCGCGACGCTGGAAACGCTTGCGTGACAGCGCTTCGCAGGGTTGTCTGGTATTTCGACTCGATTCTCGGCGGCCAGGACTACCGGCGGTATGTGGACCATCTGGCCCGCAACCATCCCGGTTGCGAGGTGCCGACGGAACGCGAGTACTGGCGGACACGGCACGCGGACGCGGACAACAATCCGACGAACCGCTGCTGTTGAGGCACGGCAGGGCGGTGCGATGAGGGTGCCGCTCTGCCCCGCCGACCGACGGGCCGAGCCGCGTACGCGCGGCTCGGCCCGCCCGCGTTCGGGGGCCGATCAGGCCCACCGGAGGGGTGATGGCAGATTCCCGCTAGCGGAGGCTGTGCTCAGCTGACATTGTGGTTGGCGTGACGATCACGGCATTTGATTTCGACCTGTGCTATCGCGCGGTATCGACCAAGGACTCCCGCTTCGACGGGCAGTTCTTCACCGCGGTGCGGACCACCGGAATCTATTGCCGCCCTTCGTGTCCGGCGATTACCCCGAAACGGGCAAACGTATCGTTCCTACCGACCGCGGCGGCCGCACAACAGGCGGGCTACCGAGCCTGCCGCCGTTGCCTGCCGGACGCTGCCCCCGGCTCCCCGCTCTGGAACACCCGCGCAGACCTCGCCGCGCGCGCCATGCGCCTCATCGGCGACGGCGTGATCGAACGCGGCGGCGTGCCCGCGCTGGCCGCCACGCTCGGCTATTCGCAGCGGCAGCTGACCCGGGTCTTGACCACCGAGCTCGGTGCGGGCCCGCTGGCGCTGGCCCGCGCGCACCGGGCGCATACCGCGCGGCTGCTGATCCAGACGACGGCAATGCCCATGTCGGACATCGCGTTCGCGGCCGGGTTCGCCAGTATCCGCCAGTTCAACGACACGGTCCGCGAGGTGTTCGCGGTCAGTCCGACCACCATGCGGGCCGAGGCGCACCGGGTGAAGTCGGGCTCGAACGGTCGCCCCGTGCCCGCCGTCAACGGGACGCTCAGCCTCCGGCTGCCCTACCGTGAGCCACTGGATAAGGCCTGGCTGGAGTGGTTTCTGTCGTCGCATGTGGCACCGGGCATGGAGCTGTGGGAGAACCGCGTCTACACCCGGAACCTGCGTACTCCGCACGGCCATGCGACGACGCGGCTCAGCTTCCAGCGCGACCACGTGCGCGCCGAGTTGGCCCTGCACGACATGCGCGACCTGGCGCCGACGGTCGCCCGGCTGCGGCACCTGCTCGACCTCGACGCCGACCCGATCGGCATCGACGAGGCGCTGGGTGTCGCTCCGGGACAGCGGGTTTCGGCGCCGGAACTGGCCGACTCGGACACCACTCGGTTGCCGGACGCGGGCGCGGGCTCACCACCGGACGCCGATACCGCGCTCGACTCGGTCGCTGTGCGTCGGCCGGTCTTCTCCCCCGGCATCCGGGTACCGGGTTGCCTCGACGGGCCGGAACTGTTGCTGCGCACCATGATCGGGCAGCAGATCTCGGTGTCGGCGGCGGCCACGCACACGGCACGGCTGGTCGAGGCACTCGGCGAGCGCGTCGAAGGCCCGATCCCGCTGCTGTTCCCCACGCCGGCGGTGATCGCCGAGCGCGGCGCCGAGGTACTCACCGGGCCCACCCGGCGCATCCGCTCGATCATCGGGGCGGCCGAGGCACTGGCCAGTGGCGACCTGGCGTTGCATCAGGGCCGTACCTCCGCGGATCTACGCCGCGACCTGCTCGCACTGGACGGGGTGGGACCGTGGACCGCCGACTACGTGACCATGCGCCTGCTCGCCGACCCGGACGTACTGCTGAACACCGACCTGGTGGTCCGCCAGGGTGCCGCGGTGCTCGGCATCGACCTCACCGACACCGCGCGCTGGGCGCCGTGGCGGTCCTACCTCTCCATGCACCTGTGGAAGGCGGCGCTGACCGATCGCGCCGACCGATCCAAGGCCGCCAAGTCCACCTCCTCGAAAGCGAGTGCCGAAGCATGAACGCCCCCACCGTTGTTCGCTCCACCCCGCGCCACATCGGTACCAGCACTGCGGATTTCGCGACCACGGACACGCCCATCGGGCCGTTCACCGCCCTCGTCGACACCGACGGCATCGTGCTGGCCGCCGGGTGGACCGCCGACGCGGAGAACCTGTGCAGCCTGATCCACCCGACCTTGCGCCCGGCCGAACTGCGCCGACGCGATTCGCTCGGCGAGCTCACCCGAATCATCACCGACTATCACGCGGGCGATCTCACCGCGATCGACAGCGTCCCGGTCCGCCAGCACTCCGGCGAATTCCTGCTGCACGCTTGGGAAGTCCTGCGCAAGGTTCCGGCCGGCGCACCCATCACCTACACCGAATACGCCGCCATCTCCGGTCGCCCCGACGCCACCCGTGCCGCGGCCAACGCCTGCGCGCGCAACGCGGCCGCCTTGTTCATCCCGTGCCACCGCATCTTCCGCATCGGCGGTGCGCTCGGCGGGTTCCGTTGGGGGCTGCCGATCAAGCGCTGGCTGCTCGATCACGAGGGTGAGTCGGAGTCTGCGCTGTTCGCCACGACCTGAGGCGCGCCACGAGAGCGCGGTCAGGCGACGGTTGCCTCGAGCCGGGATCCGTTGCGGCCGCGGCGTACATGCAGGCGGCTGGGGATGCGCTGGCGCATCTCGTCGACATGGCTGACCACGCCGACCACGCGGCCGCCCGCGCGGAGTTCGTCGAGGACGCCCATCACCGCGTCCAGGGTGTCGGCGTCGAGTCCGCCGAAGCCCTCGTCGATGAAGAGGGTGTCCAGCACCAGGCCGCCGGATTCGGCGGCGACGGTGTCGGCGAGGCCGAGCGCCAAAGACAATGACGCCATGAAGGTTTCGCCGCCGGAGAGGGTTTTGGCGGGGCGGATGGCGCCGGTGTAGTCGTCCCGGATGTCCAGGCCGAGACCGCCGCGTCGGCCGCGCGGGCCTGCCTTGTCGGTGTGCACGAATTCGTAACGGCCACCCGACATTCGGCGCAGGCGCAGCGAACCGGCCTGCGCCACTTCTTCCAGCCGGGCGGCGAGAACGTAAGAGCGCAGCGACATCCGGCGATTGTTCTCGCCGCGACCGGCCACCACCTCGGCCAGTCCGGCCAGCTCGTCGTGCGTGCGCTGTAGCGGCGCGATCCGATCCACCGCCGCCCACAGCTGTCCGCCTAGATCTTCGAGCAGGGCGACTCGCCTGCTCGCCTCGGCGTGCCCGGCGACGGCGGCGTTCAACTGGGTCTGTGCGGCCGCGACGGCGGCTTCGAGCTCGGTCAGGTCGCCGGGTTCGATCGATGCTGCCGCTCGGATTTCCGGTTCCGCGAGAACGGCTTCCGCGTGCGCTCGGGCACGGTCGGCGGCGGTCAGTTCCGCTTCGATGCCGGACTGCCGTTGCGGAGTCCGGCTGGCCGCGTTGACCACTCGCGCGTACGCGGTCAGACGCGCTACCTCATCTCGTTGGGCCGCAGCCGAAACACCCTGGCCAACAACGGCACTATGCGCATCATCGTCGGCGCCCACAGCGGTACCCCCTGCGACGTCAGCCTCAGCAGCGGCTGCACCCCCTACCCCAGCTACGTTGTTACCGGCACCGCCGGCCCCAGCACCGCCGCCCACTACAGCGTCTGCGGCTGCACCGCCTGCCCCAACTACGTTGTCCCCGGCAGCGCCGGCCCCAGCAGCGCAGGCGGGTTGAGCCGCAGTCTCCTGCTCGGGTACGAAACCGGCTGCACGGGACAAGTTTTCGACACGGTCGGCGATCACCGCAACCTGCTCGCGGGCTGCGGCGGCGTCGGCGCGTGCCTCACGCAGGGCGGTGGCGTCGGCGACGAGGGTGGTGAGGCGGGCGTAGCGGCGGTCGATGGTTTCGTCCGCGCCCGCGGCGGCGCGGAGGCGGTCGTTGAGTTCGGTGAGACGGGTTGTCACGGTGACGACGTTCGCGGCGACGGTGCTGCGGCGCGAATCGGATTCGCGGAGTTCGTCGTGCAGGCGGGACTCGTCGGTGCGCAAGCGGGCGAGTTCCGCGGTCAGGCCGTCGGCGAGGGCAGCCAGCTCGGCGGTGTCCTCGTAGCGGTCGGTGGCCGCGCGCAGAGCGGCAGCGAGTTCCACGCGGTCGACGTCGCCGCCACGGGCAGTGAGCGCCTCGATCTCCCGCTCCAAGACGGTGATCCGGGCGAAGACTCGATCCCGGGCGTCCTCGGCGGCACGTTCGGCCGCGACCGCGGCCTCCTCGGCCTCCTTGGCTACGGCGCCCGCGGTGGGGCGAGCGGGCGCTGGGTGATCGGCGGAGCCACACACCGTGCAGGGCAGACCGTCGGTCAGCCCGGCCGCCAATTCGGCCGCCATGCCTGCCAGCCTGCGTTCGCGCAGGTCGAGGACGCGCTCCTTGGCGTCGTTGTGCGCGGCACGGGCCGACTCGAACTCGACCCGTGCGTGATCCAGAGCTGTTTTGCGAGAAGCGAGTTCGACCGCAGCGGCGGCGGCCGTCTGTAGCCGCTCGCATTCGGCGGTCAAGGTCGGCAGTGTCGCGGCCGCAGTGGTCGCCTCGCGCAGGCGCGCCTCGAGGGTGGCGAGGGAGCCGGGGAGCTGCTCGCGCAGCCTGGTCAGTTTGGTCACCTGGGTATTGAGGGCCGCATCTTCGTCGCGCAGCCCCGCCAGCTCCCTCGTGAGCCGATCGGCCGTCGTCACGTCGATGCGCACCTCGTCCAGTGCGCCGATCTGCCCGCTCCACCGGCGAATCGCGCCATCGATGTCGGCGTCGTCCTTGATGACGGCCTGGCCGGGGGCGATCGCAGACTCGGCCTCCCCTACCCGATCCGCCCCGGCGCCATGGTGATTCGCGCGGGTCGACCGATCGGCGCCCACACTCGCGCCCACACTCGCGTACTCGACCAGTTCCGCGCCACCGAGATCGGCGGCACCGGGTTCGAGCAGCCGTGCTGCCAATTGCCCACTGGCGCTGAGCGCCTCGGCCGCTCGGCGGCGCATCGCCATGACGGCGTCGCGTGCCTCGTCGATGGCCGCGGCGACCGGCTCGGCACGCCGGGCCAGTTCGAGTTCGGCTTGCAGGGCGGCGCGCTGATCCGCCGCAGCGGCGTAGTCGTCGAGTTGCTTACGGGCGATGGACATTCGACGCCGTAGCTCGTGCAGGCGGCGCTGCTCTTCGGCGAGCCCCCGCACCCGCGCCGACTCCAGTTGGCAGCGTTCGGCTGCCGCGGCCGCGGTGGTCAGATCGGTGCGCGCCGTGGCAAGCAGGTCCTGCGACCAGCCGACGGCCTCCAGCGGGCCGAGCGTCTCGGCCGCGCTCGTGCCACCCGCGACGCCGAGCTGCGCGATCAACCGATCGATACCTTGCTTGCGCGCATCCAGGTCGGCGGCGGAGGCACGGCGCTTGTCCGCGAGCCACTGTTCGGCGCTGCCGAATCGCTCGGTGTCGAAGAGCTTTTCGAGCAGCTTCTCGCGATCTTCGTTGTCCGCCCGCAGGAATCGCGCGAAATCACCCTGTGGCAGCAGCACCACCTGGAAGAACTGGTCGGCACTCATACCGAGCAGCCGGATGATCTCGTCGCCGATATCCGGTATCCGGGAAAGGTTCTCGCCGCGCCCGTCCAACCAGGCCAGCGTCGCCTTGGCGGGGTCGGTGCGCATGCCGGTGCCACGCAGCTTCGGGCGTTCGAACTCGGGGATACGGGTCAGCCGCACTCGCCGGCCACCGAGGGTGGCCTCCAGGATCACCTGCGGCGGTGTCTGATCCGGTGCATGGTCGGAGTGCAGGCGTTTGCTTTCGCCGCGGGCGCCGGGGACCCGGCCGTAGAGCGCGAAGGCGATCGCGTCGAGCACGGTGGTCTTCCCCGCGCCGGTCTGCCCGTGCAGCAGGAAGAGTCCGTCGGCCCCGAGCGCGTCGAAGTCGACGACCGTGGTCTCGGCGAACGGGCCGAACGCGGTCATCTCCAGCCGGTGCAGCCTCATTCGGTGGCACCACCGCGGTCGGCCAGCGTGCTGGGGCGACCCGTGCGCGGACCGCTCGGTAGCGCGGGGCGAGCGGCGAGCCGCGCCCTCACGCCGAGAGTTCCGCTGCCGAGTCGGCGGCCGTCAGCGCCCGATCCGGCTCCGCGACGGCGGCCGCGAGCGCCCGTTCCAGCCAGGCCATTTCGCCGGCGCTCGGCTCGCCGCGGACGTCGGTGAGGAAGCTCTGCGCTACTTCGGTGTCGCGGCGGCCGTGCACCCGCTCACGGTAGCGCAATTCCGGGTTGCCTTCGGGACGCACCCACTCGACGTGCACCGCGTGCGGGAAGCGTTCGCGCAGCTTGCGCATCGCGTCGACCGGGCGGGTGGAGTCGGTGAGCACCGCGGAGACGTAGTGCTCCTCGGCGGCCGCGTGGTTCGTGTCGGTGAGCAACTCGTCGAGCGTTCCGGTGAGTTTGCTCAGGCCGCGGACCAGGGGCAGGTCGCGCCGTTCGACCGAGTGCAACCCGGCGGCATCGAGCTCGATGATCCACACCGCCTTGCAATGTGAGCTCTCCGCAAACGAATACGGCAGCGGGGAGCCGCAATAGCGCACGGACTCCGACAGCGTCTGCGGGGAATGCAGGTGGCCGAGCGCGACATAGTCGATGCCGTCGAAGGCGGACATGGGCACCGTCTCCACGCCGCCGACCGAGATGGAGCGCTCCGATCCGGTCGCCTCGCCACCGACGACGAAGGCGTGCGCGAGCACCACCGTGCGCGTGCCGTCGCGCTGCGCGATATCCGCGCGGATCCGGCGCATGGCCGCGTCGAGGATCTCCGCGTGCGAACGCGCCTGCGGCACATCGAGTTCCGCGCGGGTGATGTCGGGCTCCAGGTACGGAATGCCGTAGAACGCGACGGGACCGTGCTCGTCGTCGAGCAGTACCGGGCGGTCGGCATCGGCGACGGTGGTGCGCAGATACAGCCCGCCCGCCGCGGCGAAGCTGGCACCCGCGCCGAGCCGCGCGGGCGAATCATGGTTGCCCGAGGTGGCGACGATCCGGGCACCCGCCGCACGGATGGCCTCGAATCCGCGGTTGCACACCGCGATCGCGTCGGCACTCGGAATGGACCGGTCGTACACGTCGCCGGGCAGCACCACCACCTCGACCGACTCCTCGGCCACCAGCTCCGCGATCGCGGCCAGTGAACGTGCCTGGTCGGCAAGCAGATCGACCCCGTGGAACGTGCGCCCGATGTGCCAGTCCGAGGTGTGCAGCATCCGCATCCGCGAAACCGTAGGCCACCGCACCGACACAATTCAATTGCCGTGGCCGCCGTGTCGGATAGCCGCCCGTTTCTCCGGCGTGTCAGCGGTGATTCTTCCGGCACTCCGTGGCTATCCCGCTGTGCACGCAGACCTGCTGGAACCGATCCGGGTCACCCTGGCGGCCGACTCAGAGTTCCACCGGGAGCACGGTTTTCGTGGTCATTCCACGCGGCGGCGTGTCGCGGGCAGCGCACGACCAGCAGCCGCGAAGCGAGGTAGGTCACGAATTCGTTTGCCGCGTCATGACCGAGCGCGCCGTATGTACGGCTTGACCACCTCGTTTGCCGACACGGCGCTGCGTAATTGCCAACCGGCGGCACTTGTCGGTGGCGTGCGGCACTATCGGCGTTATGACCGCACCGATGCTTGTCGCACTGATGCTGGTATTCGCCGCTGGAGTCGGGCTCGGCTGGCTCGGCCATGCCGCGCGCGCCGGGCATCGGGCAACTGCGGCGGAGGCAAGACTGGCCGCGGCCACCGACAACGAGCGGCTGCTGCGGCAGTCGCTCACCGCGGCGAACGAGGATGCGGCGCGCAGGCATTCGCACGCGATCGGTGCCATGGTCGACCCGCTGCGCGAAGCGGTCGGCGCGCTGAACCAGCACATCCAGCAGGTCGAGCACCATCGGATCAACGCGTATTCGGGTCTGCGGGAGCAGGTGGCGGGCATGCAGCGCACCTCGCTGCAACTGACCAGCCAGACCAGCCAGCTGGTCGCCGCGCTGCGGGCGCCGCAGGTGCGCGGGCGATGGGGCGAGATCCAATTGGAGCGCGTGGTCGAACTCGCCGGCATGACCAGGCACGTCGACTTCGACACCCAGGTGACCCGCGCGGCCCGCGGCAACGGCGCGGGCGACCGGACCGGCAACGTCCGGCCCGACCTGGTGGTGAACCTGGCGGGCGGCAGGCACATCGTGGTCGACGCCAAGGTCCCGTTCAGTGCCTATCTCGACGCCAGCACGGTCGATGATCCGGACATCAGGGCCGAGCATCTCACCAGGCACGCGAAACACCTACGCGGACATATCGACCAGCTGGCCGACAAGGCGTACTGGGCCGCTTTCGATCCGGCGCCGGAGTTCGTCGTGCTGTTCGTGCCCGGCGATCCGTTCCTGGACGCCGCGTTGACCACCGACTCCGGCTTGCTGGAGTACGCGTTCGGCCGGAACGTGATCCTCGCGACGCCGACCACTTTGATCGCCTTGCTGCGCACGGTCGCGTTCAGCTGGCGGCAAGAAGCACTGTCCCGGGATATGGCAACCGTTCAGCAATTGGGCAAGGAGTTGTACGCCCGGCTCGGCATGACCGGTCGGCATCTGGACCGGCTCGGCGCGCAACTCGGTAAGGCCGTGGACGCTTTCAACTACACCGTGGCATCGGTGGAATCGCGGGTCATGGTCACCGCACGCAAACTGCACGACCTGGAAATTGCGGAAGAGGAGGTGCCGGCAATCCAGCGGGTGGATTCCTGGCCACGCGCGGTGGGCTTCGCCGACGCCGCTGATTAGCCGGATAACCGCCGTGCCATAACGCCCTCCGGCGCGGCGCCGGTTAGTGTTCACAATGTGGCTGCTTCCCAACGTGTGCGAACCCGGGTGCCCGCGCCGCAACGCTCGATACTGCCGACCGTTCCGGGTCTCCCGGTGGGTGCGGCGGTCCTGATCGCGGTTGCCTGCACGTTTCTGGGTTTCTTGATCGATGCGAACGGCGACAGTACCGATCTGACCGGTACCTTCGCCGCGCTGTACATCGTCGGTTGTCTGGCAGCCGTGCTGACGGTCCGCTATCGCGGCCTGTTCACCACCATGGTGCTGCCGCCGTTGCTGTTGTTCGTCGCCGTCCCGCTCGCCTACAAGCAGCTGACCGGCGTCGCGATGAGCTCGATCACCGAAATCCTGCTGAAGCTGGCGGTCCCGCTGGTGGAGCGCTTCCCCACGATGTTCCTCGCCACCGCCCTGGTACTGCTGATCGGCGGGGCGCGCATCATGATGCAGCGCCGCGGCGAGCCCGGCGAGCGCGCGACGGAATCGCGGCGCGGCGAAAGCTGGGGCCGGACCGCCACCAAGCGCCCGCGCTCCGGCCGGACCGGCGCCGCGGGCCTGGCCGAGTCGGCCCGCCGCCGCACCCGCCGCCCCAAGGACGAAGCGGACGACCTAGAGCATGACCTCGAGGAGAAGACCCCGCGGCCGTCCCGTCGGCCCGCACCCTCCGTGGCCGACGCGCCGCCGCGGGTCGCCGCGCCCGCCCGGCCCCGCGAGGGGCGCCCCGCCCCGCGCACCGGCGCCCGCCCCGCCGCGGCGCCACCGCGCACGGACAACGAACCGCCGCGCGGCAATCCGCCGCGCCGCCGGGGCGATCTGCCGCCGCCGCACCCCCAGCCCAACGTCCGCTACCGCGAACGGGATTCGAGCCGCACCGACCGCCGCAGGCCCGAGAACCTGTAGCCGCAGGCGCTCAGTTACTCAGTCCGCCTGCGAACGGCATCGACCGCCAGTACTCGATGGACGGTGTCAAAGCCTCCGAGAGCATGGGCAGCTGCGGCACCACCGCGAGGCAGGCCAGCGTTCTGGCCATGCCTACGGCGTTGATGAAACGCATCAGGCGTTCGTCCAGCGGACGCAGGCCGCGGCGCTCCGCCGCGGCGTTGTACGCGGCCTCGCATTCGGGGCCGAGAAACGCCAGATCCCATTCGACCGGGCCGAGCGTGGTCAGCTCGAAGTCGGCATACAACAACCCGTCCGAGGTATGCACGACATTGACCGCGGGCGCGTCCCCGTGGATCGGCTGGAGGTCGACGCCGGGGAACTCCGCCTCGAACGCCGCACGCGACCGGATGATCGGCTCCAGGATCTCCCATTCCCGCTGCGCACGATCGAGATCTGCGGCGTCGATGAGGTCGGGACTCTGCGCGAGGGCGGCCAGGCTCTCCGTGACCACCGCCGGTTCCGCCGAGGACAGGAACGGCAGCTCGCCCGGGTAACCGCGCAGCGCGGCGTGCAGGTCCGCGATCAGGCCGCAGTGGTGCACGTAGTCGGGCTCGACGCTCGCGTCCACCTCGACGAACTGCCAGAACGTCATCGAGAAACCGTTGCGCCGCACGGGTTCCCGTGGCACGAGCGGGCTCGGCGGAATCACCGGGATGCCCTGTTCCGCGAGCCACGCCACCACTTCGAGCTCCGAGCGCTGGCGTGTCGTTTGCGGGTCGAGGTCGGCCGAGAGCAGGACGGTGGGTACCCGGACCACCACGGGTGACGGGGCGAGGTGCACGACCACGGAGAACGCGTCGTGCAGGACCTTCGGGTCGGTCACGGTCAGCCCGAGGTCACGGCCCGCGTCGACCGCCGCGGCAACCGCTCGGGTGGTGCGGGCGGCGAGCTGGTCGGATGTCATGGCTGCTGGCATGCGGCGATGGTGTCAGGCCGGGCGGCCGCGGCGCGACATATTTATCGTGCCGCGCGCCCGGAGCGGCTTGCCCCCGTGCTGAAGACGGGTACGGCTGACAGAACCGTACTGCCGAGGATTTCGAGACACGCCGACGATCCGCAGTCCCGTTCAGCCGCAGCGGAATCCGCTCGTCAGCACTGAACTGTTCTCCGAACAACGACACCTGTGTAACTCCGCGAAGTCCGGCGGCGATGAGGGTGCGTCGGGGCGAAACCGACCCGACGGTTAGGGGTTATGCACGTGCGCAAGTTAATTCAGCGAGCGATTGTCCTCGTTGCGGCAGCGGTTACTGTCGCCGCCTGTGGCGGCGGGGGTGATTCGGAGCCGACAACCGCGGCAAATCCTCCCAGCTCTACGGTCGCCGGCACCACCGTCCCTGGCCCGAATGTCCCCGGCAAGACCATCCCCAGCATGGCCGCTCCCGGCACGACCGGTCCGCCCAAGGCCAATTCCGCGGCGACAAGTACGCCACCGGGCGAGGGGACCTTGGCCGCAGCGCCGCCGGCGAACAATCCGCCGCCGCAGGGCAACGGCACCATCATCATCACCACCGTCACAACGTCCGGCAACCGCGTACCCCGCGTGCCGGTCTATATCCGCCAGATGGTGCCCTGCGATCCCACCATTCCGGGAATTCCGCAGCACGCCCGGGAGGCATCCGTCCGGGAAAGCACTACGGACTATGCCGGTGAAGCGGTCTTCACCGCGCCGGTCGGCTGCTACATCGTCGGCATGACCGCTCCGCCCGGAACCTCCCCGGCAACCGGGGAATGGCCGAGCCTCTCCATCGCGCGAGAAGGCCAGGTAGCCAACGCGGAATTGCGTTTCTACGACTCCGCGCCCGATCCATGCTCGGCCGAAACCATCGCACGCGACCTGGCCAAGCAAGGTGGAATCCCTACGGGGATGCCATCGGTGCGTGAATGCGACGGGAATTGGGCGGTCATCTCCTGGGATTCGCCCGGCGATACCCAGCGAATCGTGTACAGCGTCCCGGACCGCTGGAGCACGTATCTGGTCTTCCCCCACGACAAGTGCTGGGCGCAGGCCGAGAGCGAGGGAGTCCCGGCACGGTTGAAGCCGTACTTCTCCTGCTGAGTGCATCGACGACCAAGCCGCCCACTGTGTTTCGGTGGGCGGCCCGGTTGGCCTGGTCACCCACAAACGCGATCCACACCCAGCTCAACACCAGATGGTTCGGCGCAGCTCAACGCCGACGGCTAGGCGCAGCTCAGCGCCGAGTGGTGCGCAGCTCGCGCGGCAGCGAGAAGACCAAGGTCTCGTTCGCCGTGGTCACCGGCTGAACATCGGCGTAGCCGTGCTCTTCCAGCATGTCCAGCACACCGCGGACCAGGATCTCCGGCACCGAAGCGCCCGAGGTGATGCCGACGGTGCGGACGTCGGTGAGCCACGCGGGGTCCACCTCGCGGGCGTAGTCGACCAGGTACGAAGCTTTGGCACCGGCATTGAGCGCGACCTCGACCAGGCGCACCGAGTTCGAGGAGTTGCGCGAGCCGACGACGATCACCAGATCGCATTCCGGCGCCATCGCCTTCACCGCGACCTGACGGTTCTGGGTGGCGTAGCAGATGTCGTCGCTGGGCGGATCCTGCAGGGCGGGGAAGCGCTCGCGCAGCCGCTGCACCGTCTCCATCGTCTCGTCGACGCTCAGCGTGGTCTGTGAGAGCCAAATCACCTTCGACTCGTCGCGAACGGTGACCTTGTCCACCGAGCCGGGGCCGTCCACCAGCTGCACGTGGTCGGGCGCCTCGCCCGCCGTGCCCTCGACTTCCTCGTGGCCCTCGTGGCCGATCAGCAGGATGTCGTAGTCGTCGCGGGCGAACCGCTTGGCCTCCTGGTGCACCTTCGTCACCAGCGGGCAGGTCGCGTCGATGGTGTGCAGGTTGCGGGCGGCGGCCGAGGTGTGCACCGCGGGCGAGACACCGTGTGCGGAGAACACGACCACCGAGTTCTCGGGCACCTCGTCGGTCTCGTCGACGAAGATGACGCCCTGCTCACGCAGCGTTTCTACGACGTGGCGGTTGTGCACGATCTCCTTGCGCACGTAGATCGGCGCACCGTGCTTCTCGAGCGTCTTCTCGACGGTTTCCACCGCTCGGTCCACGCCGGCGCAGTACCCCCGCGGCTCGGCGAGCAGCACCCGCTTGCCGCCGACGGGATCGACGGTTCCGGCACCCGCTGAGCGGGTGATTCCGACGTTCAAGGGTATGGCCGAGGACATGCCGACAGCTTACGTGCGCCGACCGACTATCCGCCGTCCGGGCAGTACGCCGAAGTCGCTACCGTGCGGCGAGGCGCGGTCCGTACGCGCCGTGACATACGCCAGAATCACTCTCGTGAGCCCCGACCTTTGCATAGCACACCATTTCGGGCAGGCTAGGACCATGTTTCGACCACCGTTCCTGGCCCGGGTAGCCGCCGGGGCCGCCGTTTACGCCGTTGAGGAAACTCGTCGGCTACCCACGGCCGCAATGAATTTACCGATCACCGCCATCAGCCAGCTGCTGCAGACGACGATGCACGTCCAGCAGTTCGTGACGAGCCTCGCGCTCAAGGGCGACGCGGTCTTCGATCGACTGGCCAATTCTCCGGAGGAACAGCCGGAGTGGGCCACCTTCGACGAGGACCTCGACCCGGAGCCGGCCCACAGCGGCAGCACGACGCGCACCAGCCGCTTCGACCTGTACGCCACCGACGAGCCCGAGCCTGCCACCTACCCGGCTCGCGAGACACTGCCCGCCGAAGCCGCCGCCCGCGCCGCCGAGGGCAACGGCCACAGCACCTCGGTATCGAGCGCCGACGAGCCGGAAACCGCTGAGCCGGTAACGGAAACAAAACTCGAGATCGTCCCCGCGGCCGACCCCGCGCCGGAGATCAGCGTGCCGGAGGTAGCCACCCGCTACGACTACGGCGGCATGACCCTGGCTCAGCTGCGTGCCCGCCTGCGCATGCTGACCGTCGAAGACCTCACCGCGCTGCTGGATTACGAGCAGCAGACCCGCAACCGGGCGCCGTTCGTGACCATGCTGACGAATCGGATCGCCACCGTGCAGGCGCAGTGACCGAAACCATGCGCGGAAGCCTCCTCGGGCCGCCCGGCCTCGGGTGCCACGCACACCTTCGTCGACGGTTGGCCGGGTGACCCCCGGTCAACCGGAGCGCACCGGCCAACCGCCCGCACCGGCCCCCGCCGCGCCCGCGAGTTCCGCCGCGCCCGCCAACTCCGCCGAGCAGCCGTACCCGGTGCGCTCCGTCGCGATCAAGGTCGCGCAGTGGATCGACCGGCTCGGCAGCATCTGGGTCGAGGGCCAGATCACCCAGATCAACCTGCGCCCGGGCACCCGCACCGCGTTCCTGGTGCTGCGTGACCCGTCCGCGGACATGTCGCTGTCGGTGACCTGCGATCCGGACCTCATCCGTAAGTCCCCGATCCCGCTGCAGGAAGGCAGCCGGGTCGTGGTCTACGGCAAGCTCTCGTTCTTCACCGGCCGCGGCACCCTGTCGTTGCGCGTCATCGAGATTCGCCCGGTCGGCATCGGTGAACTGCTCGCCCGCATCGAGCGGCTGAAGGCCCTGCTCGCCGCCGAAGGCCTCTTCGACGTGCGGCTCAAGCGGCCGCTGCCGTTCCTGCCCAAGACCGTCGGCCTGATCACCGGCCGGGCCAGCGCCGCCGAACGCGACGTTCTGACGGTGGCCAGAAATCGCTGGCCCGCAGTGCGTTTCGAGATCCGCAATACCGCCGTGCAGGGTCCGACCGCGGTGCCGCAGATGCTCGAGGCCCTCGCCCAGCTCGACCGCGACCCGTCCGTCGAGGTGATCGTGCTCGCCCGCGGCGGCGGCAGCGTCGAGGACCTGCTGGCCTTCTCCGACGAGGCGCTGTGCCGCGCCATCGTCGCCGCGACCACCCCCATCGTGAGCGCGATCGGCCACGAGCCGGACAACCCGCTCAGCGATCTCGTCGCCGACTTACGCGCCGCGACGCCTACCGATGCCGCCAAGCGCGTGGTGCCCGACGCCGCCGCGGAACTGGCCGGTGTGCGCGATATGCGCGCCCGCTCCGCCGCCGCGCTGCGCGGCTGGGTCGACCGCGAGACCCGCGCGCTGACCCAACTGCGTTCGCGCCCCGTGCTCGCCGATCCGCTGCGCGAAATCGACCGGCGCCGTGAGGAAATCGAGCGCCTGCGCGCCTCGACCCGCCGCTGTGCCGAGCAGTTCATTCGCACCGAGGCCACCGCGACCCGCCACCTGCGCGAGAAGCTGACCGCGGTGGGCCCGGCCGCCACCCTGGCCCGTGGCTACGCTGTCGTGCAGCGCGTCGCCGGCCCGGAACGGCACGTAGTACGCACGATCGAGGACTCACCCGCGGGCAGCCAGCTGCGTATCAGGGTCGCCGACGGCGCGGTCACCGCAGCCGCGCTCGGCACCCAAGCACTAGGCCCCCGCACCCAGGACAAGACCGACACCACAACAAGGAGCTGACCTTGGCCGAGCCCGGCAAGGATGCCGAGACCGAATTGGCTGAGATCGCCACCTTCGGCTACGAGCGTGCCCGTGACGAACTGGTCAATGTCGTGAAGATGCTCGAACAGGGCGGCCTCGACCTCGATGAGTCGCTTGCTCTATGGGAGCGCGGCGAAGCGTTGGCCAACCGCTGCGAGGAACACCTGGCCGGTGCCAGGAAGCGCGTCGAGGACGCGCTGTCCCGCACCGACCTGGAGAGCGAGAAATGACGATCCGCCGGGCGACGCCGGACATCCACGCCACCGACATCGAGCGCAGCCGCGACTTCTACCGGCTGCTCGGCTTCGAGGAGGCGATGGACCTCGGCTGGGTCGTCACGATGGCCTCTCCCGCCAACCCCACCGCCCAGGTGCTGCTCATCGGCCCCGGCGCGGAGAAGTTGCAGCCGAACATGAGCGTCGAGGTCGAAGACGTGGACGCCGTGCACGCGGCGATGACCGCCGCGGGCGCCGACATCGTCTATCCGCTGACCGACGAACAGTGGGGCGTGCGCCGCTTCTTCGTCCGCGACCCCAGCGGCACCATCGTCAACGTGGTCAACCACCGCTAGGGAAACGTGCAGGCGGGGCCGCCGCCGGAGCTGTCGACCCAGCCGGCGCGCAACATCTTCAGCAGTCTGCACAGGTAGTCGCCGGCCGAACCAGGGGCGGCCGAACCGCTGTCGGCGACGAGCGTCGGGGTCGAGTGATCGAGCGGGGTGGCGGCGGTCGCCGTCACCGGTGCCAGCAGCATGGTCGCGACCGCGAGGCCTGCAATGGTTTTCTTCATAAGCTCTGTCCGAGTTCGTCCGAATCCCCGCCCAGCAAGCAGTATTCGACGATTTCGCCCGCTGCGCACGACCCCATTCATCAGGGCTCGCCGCGCACCCGGGGTCAGGGCTTGATCGGCGGTGCCGCGGTGATGGCCTGCGCCAGCGTGACGAACGACTCACGCTGACCGGCGCCGGTGATGAGCACCCGCACCTGGCCCAGGTCGGTGATCCAGGCCGATTCCGAGCCGGGCTCGGCGTAGACGATCCATTTCTGGTCGCCGATCTGCTCGGTACCGGTGGCGTAGCGGGAGCCGAGCACGAAGCGGGACAGGGCTTCCTCGGTCGCGCTGCTCTGACTGAAGCGCATGTAGGCGCCGTGGCCAGTGATATAGCCGACAGTGCTGATCGGACCGCCGCCGGTGCCGCTGATGTTCTCGCGGCTGCCGGAGTTGGGGGTCCAGTCGGCGGGCACGGCCGGGTTCCGGATGGGGAACGGCAGGCTGCGCGCGTCGGACGTCAGCGCGGCCTTCGCATCGAAGTGCGGGATCTGCCCCTGCGTCGGACCCTTTGCGGCGAAACTGCATTGGCTCGCCAGGCCGGCGAAAACCACGGCGATCAACACGAGGGGGATCAGTGACCAGAACAGATCCCGGTAGTCGTTCATGATGCGTGGCTTTTGCGGGGACACGCACTCAGTATCCACTCGCGCGTCCGGCGCCCCCGCACGCACCCCGATCGACCGAGCAGGGTGTACGCCCGTCTCAGTTCGAGTGAGACAATCGTCCGGACCGACGCGCGCGGTCATGCAGCTTGCGTAACCCCAGGACCCCGCGCGCGGCGCACAGCTTTTGTACCGACGCACAGGAGGCACCCCGCAATGACGGCATCTTCCCCGACACCGAGCCGCCGCGAGGCGCCGGACCGCAACCTCGCGCTCGAGCTGGTCCGCGTCACCGAGGCCGGTGCGATGGCCGCAGGGCGCTGGGTCGGGCGCGGCGACAAGGAGGGGGGCGACGGCGCCGCGGTCGACGCGATGCGCCAGTTGGTCAACTCGGTCTCCATGCGCGGCGTGGTCGTCATCGGCGAGGGCGAGAAGGACGAGGCGCCCATGCTGTTCAACGGCGAGCTCGTCGGTGACGGCACCGGACCCGAGGTCGATTTCGCGGTCGACCCGGTCGACGGCACCACGCTGATGTCGAAGGGCTCCCCCGGTGCCATCGCGGTGCTCGCGGTCGCCCAGCGCGGCGCGATGTTCGACCCGTCCGCGGTGTTCTACATGAGCAAGATCGCGGTCGGCCCGGACGCCGCCGACGTGATCGACATCTCGGTCCCGATCGGCGAGAACATCCGGCGGGTCGCCAAGGCCAAAGGCCTGTCGAAGTCGGACCTGACCGTCTGCATCCTGGACCGGCCCCGGCATGCCGAGCTGATCCAGCAGGTCCGCGACGCGGGCGCGCGCATCCGGCTGATCTCCGACGGCGACGTCGCGGGCGCCATCGCCGCGGCCAGGCCCGACTCGGGCACCGACATCCTGGTCGGTGTCGGCGGTACTCCCGAGGGCATCATCGCGGCCGCCGCGATGCGCTGTATGGGTGGCGAGCTGCAGGGCATGCTGGCCCCCACCGACGACGACGAGCGGCAGAAGGCGATCGACGCGGGCCACGATCTGGATCGGGTGCTCACCACCGAGGATCTGGTGGCCGGCGACAACGTCTTCTTCTGCGCCACCGGCGTCACCGACGGCGACCTGCTGCGCGGCGTGCGCTACTACGGCGGCGGCGCGTCCACCCAGTCGATCGTGATGCGCTCCAAGTCCGGCACGGTCCGGATGATCGACGCCTACCACCGGCTGACCAAGCTGCGCGAGTACTCCTCGGTCGACTTCATCGGTGACGAGCACGCGGTGCCGCCGCTGCCCTGATCCGGCACCATCGAGATCCGGAGACGCGCAGGTATCCCCTGCGCGTCTCTGCTTTTCGGGCCCAGCGAGGCGAGTCGAACGGTCACGCGCCGCGACCTGTCGACCGCCCCGCGGATATTCCGGGTGCGACACAGTCGAGGGTGTGCGAATCACTACAGGCGTGGCAGCCCCATGACGGTCGTCTCGGGCATATGGTCGGAAACATGACGGAGGAGACGCAGTACCGCATCGAGCACGACACCATGGGCGAGGTCAGGGTCCCGGTGGACGCGCTGTGGCGGGCGCAGACCCAGCGGGCCGTGGAGAACTTCCCGATCAGCGGACGCGGCCTGGAGCGCGCGCAGATCCGCGCGCTCGGCCTGCTGAAGGCCGCCTGCGCCAAGGTGAATCGGGATCTGGGGCTGCTCGACCCCGCGAAGGCCGACGCCATCATCGCCGCCGCCGACGAGATCGCCGCGGGCCAGCACGACGACCAGTTCCCGATCGATGTTTTCCAGACCGGCTCGGGCACCAGCTCGAACATGAACGCCAACGAGGTGATCGCCTCGATCGCCAAGGCGAACGGCGTCACCGTGCACCCGAACGACGACGTGAACATGTCGCAGTCGTCCAACGACACCTTCCCCACCGCGGTGCATCTCGCCGCGACCGAGGCGATCATCACCGACCTGGTGCCCGCGCTCGAGCACCTGCGGCTGGCCCTGCTGGACAAGTCGACCGAGTGGCGGACCGTGGTCAAGTCCGGGCGCACCCATCTGATGGACGCGGTGCCGGTGACCCTCGGCCAGGAGTTCGGCGGTTACACCCGCCAGATCGCCGCGGGCATCGACCGTCTCATGGCGACGCTGCCGCGCCTCGGCGAGCTGCCCATCGGCGGCACCGCGGTGGGCACCGGCCTCAATGCGCCAGATGGGTTCGGCGGGAAGGTCGTTGCCGAACTGGTCCGTTCGACCGGACTCGACGCGCTGCGCGAGGCCAGGGATCACTTCGAAGCGCAGGCGGCCCGGGACGGACTGGTCGAGGCGTCGGGTGCGGCGCGCACCGTCGCGGTGAGTCTCACCAAGATCGCCAACGACATTCGCTGGATGGGCTCGGGCCCGCTGACCGGCCTGGGCGAACTGCAGCTGCCCGATCTGCAGCCCGGTAGTTCGATCATGCCCGGCAAGGTCAATCCGGTGCTGCCCGAGGCGGTTACGCAGGTCGCGGCGCAGGTGATCGGTAATGACGCCACTGTCGCGTTCGGCGGCGCGAACGGCGCCTTCGAACTGAATGTCTATATCCCGGTGATGGCGCGCAATCTGCTCGAGTCGATTCGCTTGCTCGCCAATGTTTCCCGGCTCTTCGCCGATAAGTGTGTGCGCGGGCTTGTTGCCAATGTCGATCATCTGCGCACCTTGGCGGAGTCCTCGCCCTCCATTGTGACCCCGCTGAATTCGGCGATCGGTTACGAGGAGGCGGCAGCCGTTGCCAAAGAAGCGTTGAAGCACAAGAAGACAATTCGCCAGACGGTTATCGATCGCGGTCTGCTCGATGAGAAGCTCACCGAGGAAGAACTCGACCGCCGATTGGATGTGCTGTCGATGGCTAAGGTCGAAGGCAAGAAATAGTCAGTACTTTCGACGCCGCGTCGAGCGCCACGTTGGACACCCTCATACCGGTCCAACGTGACGCCCGAACAAGCGTGTGCGCGGGTATGTCAGCCGAAGTCGACGTACCCGCGCGGGGCATCACAAAAAGATGCCGAGTGCTGCGAGGAATGCGCCCGCGCCGAGTGCGGCCAGAGCGGAAACAGCGCCAAGAAATGCAGTGATCATGATTCTTTCCTTTCCTTCTTCCGCGTAATGCGGATGTACTCAGCTAATCGCTGGCGACACCGCGTGTGTTTCATCACAACTACGCGGAAAAGAAAAGAATCCGATCGGCGCGGTAAAACCACGCGCCGACCGGGGATAATTCAGTCGCGCAGATGCGCGAGTTCGGCGCGAGCCGCTTCGCCCGCTTCGCCGAGATCGGTCCGAGTGAAGACGTTCCACCGCTGCAACAGCGGCTTGAAGACCAACTCGTTCTCCTTCGCCGGGTCGTAGATCCCGGCTACGGCGAGCACCTCGTCGCTGGTGCGGCCGTCGGCCAGCGTCACCGAGGGCACCTTGAAGTCGGCGACCTGGTCGGCGATGGCGCGCATCGCCTGATCGGGCGCCACGTTCAGGCCCGCCTCGACCAGCTCGGCGAACACGACCGCCTGCATTTCGTCGTCGAGCGCGATGCGCTCGGCGATCGCGGTGACCATCGGGCTCTCGCCGAGCGCCGCGGTGTTGCGATGCCGGATGGCGGCGGCGACCTCTTCGAAGGCGCAGGCGGCCAGCACGTCGAGCAGGTGCATGCCCGGGCGGCGGAAGCCGTCGGTCATGTGCTTCATCCGCATCCGCTCCAGCTCGACCGGGTCCACCGCCCGAGTCACCATGAGGAAGTTGCGGATCATGATCTCGTGGCGGTTCTCCTCGGCGGTCCACCGGCCGACCCAGCGCCACCACGCGCCGGTGCGCAGGTACTTGCCGAGCTCCCGGTGGTACGAGGGCAGGTTGTCCGCGATCAGCACGCTGACGGTCAACGCCAGCTTGGCGACCTCGCTGAGCTCGGACTGCTCCGGCGCCCAGTCGGTCCCGTGGAGAAACGCGAAGTTACGGCCGTCGTCCCACGGCACGAAGTCGTGCGGCTGCCATCCGTCGGCGGCGTCGATGTGGCGACGCAGAATGGATTCCACGTCCAGCGCGAGGGATTCGAGCAACTCGCGATCGGTCAAGAGAGTTTGCACCTAGCCAACCTAGCGGTTGAGCCCGAAATACGGGCATTCATTGGATAAGACTGGACGGGCGCCCGGGACCGGCTCAGCCGTCCCGGGCGCCGAACCGACTACCTACTTCGGCGTGACGGTCGTCTTGCCGTCGACCCAGGTGATGGTGCCACCGGAGAAGTCGCTCTCCTTGCCGCCCGCGATGTCCTTCTCGTCGCTGGTGGGGTAGCCGAGCTTGCCCTTGGCGCCGCCGTTGTCTTCCCACGCCTTGCGGATCTCGCCCCAGACGATGTGCGGCTGGCCGTCCTTGGCCTTGTACACGGTGCCGCCGACGAAGTCCTGGTACTTGCCGTCGTCGGGTCCGTCTTCCTGCGCTTCCAGCGGAGCGCCGAGCGGGCCCGTCGGGCCGCCGGTCTGCACGTACTTGTCGAAAATGTGCCCGGAGACGGCGATGTCACCACGCTGCGTCGCGATCTTGGTCTCCTCCGCGGCACCGGAGGTGTGCTCCTCGGTGGTGCCCATCGGGACCGTGGTGGTCATCAGCGCCGAGGCCGCCGACGCTCCCGCCGAGGCCGCGCTGTCGTTCTTGTCGTCGTCGTCATTGCTGCTGCAGCCGGCGATGATCAGGCCGGTGGCGGCGAGCAAGGCAGTGTATCCAGCCGTTCGTCGAGCGAAGTGGTGCATTTCCATCCTCTCGAAAGTGGCTACCGAAAACGTCGCCGACTCGGTGACGCCGCTGGCAGCCTAGGCCGATGTTCAGCAATGACCCGGCGAATCCACCAGGGACACGCCGGGTCATACCGAACAGCTATCGCCGGGATATTACCCGGCAACTGTGCGGGGAAACACACCAACCGACTCAGGCGTTGGGGCCGTACTCCTCCAGCATCTCGGTCACGAGCGCCGCGATCGGCGAGCGCTCACTGCGGGTCAGCGTGATGTGGGCGAACAACGGGTGACCCTTGAGCTTTTCGATCACCGCGGCGACACCGTCGTGCCGGCCGACCCGCAGGTTGTCACGCTGGGCGACGTCGTGGGTGAGCACCACCCGCGAACCGGTGCCGAGCCGGCTGAGCACCGTGAGCAGCACATTGCGTTCCAGCGACTGGGCCTCGTCCACGATCACGAACGAGTCGTGCAGCGACCGGCCGCGAATGTGGGTGAGCGGCAACACCTCCAGCATGTCGCGGGCGAGCACCTCCTCCATCACCTCGCGGCTGGCCAGCCCGTCGAGGGTGTCGAAGACCGCCTGGGCCCACGGGCCCATCTTCTCGCTCTCGCTGCCCGGCAGGTAACCGAGTTCCTGACCACCGACCGCGTAGAGCGGGCGGAAGACAACCACCTTTCGCTGAGTTCGCCGCTCCAGCACCGCCTCCAGGCCCGCGGTCAGCGCGAGCGCGGATTTGCCGGTGCCGGCCCGGCCGCCGAGCGAGACGATGCCGATGCTCTCGTCCAGCAGCAGATCGAGCGCGATGCGCTGCTCGGCGGAGCGGCCGTGCAGGCCGAACGCCTCGCGTTCGCGCACCAGCTGAACCCGCTTGTCCGGGGTGACCCGGCCGAGCGCGCTGGAGCTGCTACCCAGCAACCGGATTCCGGTGTGGCAGGGCAGTTCCCGGGCGTCGTCGATGTCCAGCACGGACTCCGAGTAGAGCTGGTCGATCTGTCCCGAGCTGACGTCGAGCTCCACCATGCCGGACCAGCCGGAGGTGACGACGTCCTGTGCGTGATATTCGTCGGCTTGCAAGCCCACCGCACTCGCTTTGACCCGTAGCGGAATGTCCTTGGACACCAGCACCACCTGACGGCCCTCGGCCGCCAGATTGAGTGCACAGGCCAGGATTCGGGAATCATTGGTGTCGGTGCGGAATCCGACCGGAAGGACCGCGGGATCGGTGTGGTTCAGTTCCACCTGCAGCGTTCCACCCTCGGTGCCGATCGGCACCTGCTGATCCAGCCTGCCGTGCAGCAGGCGCAGATCGTCCAGGTTGCGCAGGGCTTCCCGTGCGAACCAGCCCAATTCGTGGTGATGCCGTTTGCCTTCGAGTTCGCTGATGACCACCAGCGGTAGCACCACATCGTGTTCGCCGAACCGGGTGAACGCCCAGGGATCGGACAACAGGACCGACGTGTCGATGACGAAGGTATTGGCGAGGGAATGCGAGGGGTGTGCACCCTTCGCGGCGGTTCCGCCTTTCGCGGAACGGGATTGCGCCGAGGGAGCGGGAACGGAGCGTGAAGCAGTCACGGTGGGCTCCTCTGTGTCCGCACGGCACCCGCGCGAACGATCTCGCTGGACCGGTCCGTCCTGATGGGACCTGACGTTGCCGTCAGATGCCACGAGGGCCGGGTGCCGGCCCCCTCGTACTGAATAGCTCAGTCACGGTCAGGACCTCCCGTACGAGCCACACCGCCGCGGCCCGCACCATCGACGCTACCGCCGAACTACGCTTCCCCGCTCCCGCACAGGTAGGCGTGTCCGTGAATTTGTCGTTAACCTCACTCGCCGACGCGAACGACCGGGCCGTGGCCGCCGCGCCGAGGCGCCGGTTAGAGTCGCTGGCATGGCCGGTAACGAGGACCTGGAGAAGCTGTCGTCGAAGGAACTGCACGATCGCGCGGTGAAGCTGGCCGTGCGGCACGGGGACGTCAAGTTCCTGTGGCGGTTGCTCACCTCGATCCCGGCCGCCGAGGCCGCCGCGGGCAACCTCGGCGAGAGCGAAGCCGACATCAAGTACGTGCTGCCGATGATCGACGACTACATCCACGCGGGTGACGGGGAGGTCGCCGAGGTGCTGCGGCCGTTCTATCTGGAGTACCTGAACGAGCACAGCTGAGTGTCCGGACAGGTGTGATTTATCCCACCTGAGCTGCGATTACGATGCTCCATCCGGAACGACGTCGATGGCACCGGACGGACAAGCGTGCTCCGCCTCTCGTGTCGCCGCATGCCGAGCGGGCAGCGGCGCGGGGTCGAGCAGCCGCACCTTTCCGTCGTCGGTGTCCTGATCGAAAACCTCGGGTGCGAGCAGCGCGCACATGCCCGCGCCGATACAGCGGTGCCGGTCGATCGTGATCTTCATCGGTGCCCGCCCCCCTACCAGGTGACCGGGAGCCGGTGCACGCCGTAGATGTCCATGTCGTGCCGCAACGGGACCTCTTCGGCCGGGACGGCCAGCCGCAACGTCGGGAAGCGACGCACCAAGGCGGGCAACGCGACTCGCATCTCGACGCGGGCGAGTTGCTGACCGAGGCACTGGTGGATGCCGTGCCCGAAGCCGACGTGTCCGACCGCGTTGCGCCGGATGTCGAAGGTGTCCGGATCGTCGAACTTGGCCGGGTCGCGGTTGGCCGCCTGGGTCGACAGCGCGACCGTCTCCCCCGCCTTGATCAACTGACCGTCCAGCTCGACATCCTCGAGCGCCGTCCGCGACGAGGTGTGCACGATGCTCAGGTAGCGCATGAGCTCCTCGACGGTCTGATCGGCGAGTTCGGGCCGGGCGCGCAGCTCGGCGAGCTGGTCGGGATGCGACAGCAGGGCGAAGGTGCCCAGCGCCAGCATGTTCGCCGTGGTGTCCAGGCCCGCGCCGAGTAGGAGGGTGCCGATACCGGCGAGCTCGTCGTCGGTCAGGTCGGTGTCGGCGAGGTCGCTCAGCAGGTCGTCGGCGGGTTCGGCGCGCTTGGCCAGCACCAAGGTGCGCAGGTACTTCTCGCCGTCGGCGAAGGCCGCCATCCGCTCGTCTACGGACGCGGTCATGTCGTTGGCCACGGCGACCCACTCGCGGAAGGTGTCGCGCTCGATGGGCGGAACGCCGAGCAACTCGCAGATGGTCAGCGCGGGTACGGGGAAGGCGAACGCCTCGATCAAGTCGACCGGCCCGCCGTTGCGGGCCATGGCGTCCAGATGGCCGGCCGTGATCTCCTGGACGCGCTCGGTGAGCATGGCCATCCGGCGCACGGTGAACTTGCCGGACAACAGTTTTCGATAGCGCGTGTGTTCCGGCGAGTCGACACCGAGCAGGTCGCCCGGCGTCGCGGGCGGCATCGGGCCGCCATCGGCCAGCGGGTTGTGCCCGAGTTCGTAGCGCACGCTGAAGCGTGGGTCGGCGAAGACCGTGCGGACGGTCGCGTGCCCGGTGGCGAGCCAGCCTTGATGGCCGTCGGGGAAAGTCATGCGCACCAGCGGGCGCAGTGCGGCCAGTTCCGCGGGCGGGTCGAAGGGGCAACCGGCCGGGCGCGTGGTGGGGAGTTCGACGGATTCGGAGAGTGGTTGATGCACCATGATTCCTACTTCGTTCGAGTTTTGGATATGCCCGAACGCTACGTTGCATTCAATTGTGTTCCAACGATAAAAGCAGGCTATCAAGCCATTTCAGCAGGTAGATTCCAGAACTGAATTGCAATGAATATGCCACTGAATGCACCCAGCTGACCTAGGTATTGCAATGGTCTGCCACTGAGCGCAATAATCGCGGAAGGGTTCGGCGCGACGAACCACTCGATCGCGAGGGAGGCGGCTCATGCCGGGTGGCAGGTTGACCCAGGACGATCGCAGGCAGATCGCCGAGGGCCTCGCGGAAGGTCTCGGGTACGCCGAGATCGCCAGGCAGCTGAACCGGCCTACCTCGACCGTCAGCCGGGAAGTCATCCGCAACGGTGGACCCGGTCGCTACCACCCTGGGCGGGCGCACCGAGCAACCGAGTTACGCGCGCGTCGCCACCGATCGCGCGGTGCGACCGCCGAAAGTGCCCCGGCGGCAGGCGATACGGTGCTCGCCGAATTCGTGACGCAGTTCGTCGCGCAGATCACCAGGACCGGAGTTCCGCGCACCGCGGCGGCCGCGCTGGCCTGCCTCTACACCACCGACAGCGGCAGCCTCACCGCCGCCGAACTGGCGCAACGACTTCGGATCAGCCCGGCCACCATCTCCTCGGCCGTCAACATGCTCGAAACACAGGGGCTCGTGCACCGGGAACGCGATGCCCGCAGCCGCCGGGATCGCTACTTTGTCGACGACAACATCTGGGTCCACGCGACAGTGGTCAGCGCGCAACAGGTATGCGAGTTGGCCGCGGTGACCCGACGCGGCGCCGAGTTACTCGGCAACGACACACCGGCAGGGGTACGCGCGCACAACACCAGTCGATTCCTCGACTTCGTCGGCCACGACATGGTCGAATCCGCCGAGCGTTGGCGAAAACTGCTCCAGCAGCAGCGGACTCAGGACTGAGCCGGCCGGTTCAGTCGCGGGAGAACGCGGCGCGCCACAGCCCGACGGCGGTGCCGCGCAGGAAGTTCTCCCAGCTGAAGTGGTCGTGCCACAGGATGATCCGGCCGTCGCGCAGCTCGAAGGTGCCGGTCACCCAGAACCCGATCTTCAGCGGGCCGAACTGCAGGAAGTCGGTGCGGTCGGTGAGCACGATGTTGCCGTCGGCGGCGATGTGGTGCACGTCCACCTCGAAACCGAACGGGTCCCGATTCAGGTTCCGCAGTATCTTGCGCGCCAGCCCGCCGCCGACATCGGGCAGCGAGGTGTTCTTCCAAACGATGTCCGGGTGCAGCAGTTCCAACGCCTCGTCGACGGCGCCGAGTTCGAGCGCGGAAAGGAACTCCCGCACCGTGGTGATCGCGTCCTGCTGAAGTTCGAGATCCTGGGTCATGGTCCGACGATAGGCCCTGGCCGAGGGCAGTGGGGAGTCCCGGCGGGCCGATTCAGCCGCCCGCTCGGCGGGCGATCAGGACGCCCAAACCGTCCAGCACGCGTTCGATACCGAAGCGCAGGGCGTTGTTCGCACCGCCGGACTCCGGTGGTGCGCCCGCTGCCGCCGCCTCCGCCGTAAAAGCGGCGGCGACGGCCGGGTAGCGATCGCCCGCCACGCTCATCATTTCCGCGAACTGCAGGGTCGGGTCGTCGCCCAGGGGTTGGGTCTGCTGAACCAGGCTGCGGAGGTGGCCGTTGACCAGCACGATGGTGTCGAGCTGCTCCGGACCGGTGAGTCCGGTGTCCGCGAGCGCGACGAGGGCGCTTTCCAGCCAGCCCATTTCATTGGGGCCGAACGGCCGCGCACCGACGGTCAGTTCGATCACCCAGGGATGCGCGCTGTAGCGCTGGTAGAGCGTCTCGGCCCACCAGCGCAGCCCGGCTCGCCAACGCTCGGCGGACGGATCATCTTGCATCGCAGTGATATCCGGCGGTGTGCCCATCGCGGCGTCGAGCATCAGTGCGGTCAGCTGCTCCTTGCCAGGCACGTATCGGTACAGCGACATCTTGGTGAAACCGAGCCGCTCGGCCAGCCGCTGCATGGACAGGTTCGCCAGGCCGTCGGCATCCACGAGGGCGATCGCCTCGGCCACGATCCCGTCCAGCGACAGCGAGGGCTTCGGACCGCGCTTGGGCCGCTGCTGGGTGCCCCACAGCAGCTGCACGGTGGTCGGGGTCGGCATGACCGGATCCTTTCGACGGCAGCTTGACTCGGAAACTGTGTCTACCATACGCTGATCTGCGTCCGACGGAAACAGAATCCTCTGGACACAGATACTTTGGATGGAGCACTCATGCGTAACCAGACCGTTCTCATCTCCGGCGCCAGCGTCGCGGGCCCTGCCCTCGCCTACTGGCTGCACCGCTACGGCTTCGCCGTCACCGTGGTCGAGCGGGCCCGAGGACTGCGGGCGGGCGGTCAAGCCATCGACTTCAAAGGCCGCACCCAGTTGACCGTGCTGGACCGCATGGGCCTGCGCGACGAGCTCGAGCAGCGCAGAACCGGCACCACCGACACCGTCTTCGTCGACGCGAACGGCAACCGGCTCGCCACCATGTCCGGCGACTTCACCGGCGGAGACCTCGAGATCCTGCGCGGCGATCTCGCCGAGATCATGTACAAGCACACTGCCGACCATTGCGAATATCTGTTCGGCGATTCGATCAGCGCGCTCACCGAACTCGCCGACGGCGTGCACGTCGAGTTCGAGCACGGACCCGCGCGCACCTTCGACCTGGTCTTCGGCGCCGACGGCATCCACTCCCGGGTACGCGGACTCGTCTTCGGACCGGAAAAGGACTTCGTCGAATACCTCGGCCACTACTACTGCATCGCGGGCGCGGCCCCGGCCACCGCGGACGCGACCGGACCGCGGGCACGCGCCACCTCCTACGGCCACAACGCGCCGGGCAAACTCGCCATCAGCGGCGGCCCGAAAGCGCAGCAGTTCTACATGTTCGCGTCCCCCGAACTCGACTACTCCCGCGACGACACCGCGGCTCAGCGGCGCATCATCGAGCAGGTCTTCGCCGATGTGCGCTGGGACGTACCGCAGATGCTCAGCGAATTGGCCGACTTCGACGACATCTACCTCGATTCGCTCAGCCGGATGCGGTTGACGGGCGGCTACACCAAGGGGCGGGTCGCGCTGGTCGGCGACTCGGCCTACGGAAACACGTTGGCGGGGTTCGGCTCCGGGCTCGCGCTCATCGGCGCGTACGTCATCGCCGGCGAACTCGCCGTGGCCGACGGCGATCACACGGTGGCCTTCGCCCGCTACGACGAGATCATGCGGAGCTACGCCAAGATCGCCGACAACAACAACACGGGAAAGTTCCTCGCGCCGAAGACGGCCCTCGGTATCCGGGTGCGCAACTGGTTCCTCGGATCGTGGTTGTTCACCCTCATGGCGAAGTACGCCGACAAGGCTGCTAATGACATCGACCTCCAGGACTACCCGGCCATGGCGCGGGAACGCGAGATCAACTGAAAGCGTTGGCCGCAGCGAGTTTTCGATCTTTCACGAGGAATCGAGGCCGACCGGTATGCGCGGACGATGCGCCGATCCGGTCGCACCGGAGAATCCGCTGTGTTTCGATGGAACCGAAGCGGGGCGGGGCGCGTCTATAGGGTCAGAGGCACTCATGAAAGGGGACGGTGATGGCGGTGGACAGCCCGTTTCCCGGGTACATCGAGGATGCGAAGGCCGGGGCGTTGACCGTGCGGATGGATCCGCAGGGATTCGTCGATATCGACAAGGCGTGCGAAGAGCTGATCAATCAGCTCACCGGCATCCGGGCCGACGCGCGTGACCTCGGCGAGAAAACCTCCTGGGGACTCGGCGAGAGCAATCCGCGGCTGTCGTCGGCCGTCGAACTCGTACAACTGTTCCGCGAGAAGGCATTCGGTGGACCGAACAACGCCTACGACACCCTCAGCGACTACGTCACGGTCGCGGAGGAGATCAGGGCGATGTTCAAGACCATCTGCGAGACCTACCAGCGCACCGATGCCGAATTCGCGGCAAAGTTGCTGGAGATCAGCGCATGAGCCTTGTCCAGCACGGGAGCCGTTCGCCAGGAATCGGTTTCGCAGCTGCGGCACTCCTCGCGGCTCTGCTGACGGGATGCGGCACCGAGGCGAAGACGTCCGGCACACCGACCACGTCGACGGCGACCGCGCCATCCGCCACCAAGGCAACGGGATCCGATCCACAAGCCGCCTTCGATCCGTGTGCAGCACTCACACCGCAATTCCTCGGTACGCACCAATGGGACGCGTTGCCGCCCTCGCCGAAGCAGAACACCGCGGGCGGTATCAGCTGGAAGGGCTGCCGCTACGTCGCCAAGGCCGGCTACGGCTTCACCGTCGAGACCACCAATGGAACCCTCGATCAAGTACGCCAGAAGTTCCCTGCGGCCGTGGACATCTCGATCAGTGGCCGTAAGGCGCTGCGCTATGAAGCCAGGCCGGACGTCCCCGGTGGATGCTCGATCAACGTCGAGACGAAGAGCGGCTCGCTGTATCTGCTCGTAGACGACCCGACCGGCAAGCATCCACGCAAACTGTCGCCCTGCGACACCGCCACCGAAATCGCCCAAGCAGTCGCACCACTGCTGCCCGCGGGCAGCTGAACAACCCCACGGGGGAGCGATCATGAGACAGACCGATGGCCGCGCGATCACCAATCCCGAGAACGCGCAGAGCTTTACGCACGCCGAGATCAAGCAGGCGGCCGACGAGATGAACCCGGCCGGGCTCGGCAGCGCGTTCGACGCCTGGTCGAAGATCGCGGCGGCGGTGACGAACGCGGGTCATCAATTCGAGACGGCCATCAAGCAGGCGGTCGAACAGCATTGGGAGGGTGCGGCGGCCGACAGTGCGGTGCGTGGCATCCGGGACTACGCGACCAGGGTCGGGGAGTTCGGCGAGACGCTGAACGCGCAGAGCACGCCCCTGTCGCAGGCGGCGAGCGCGGCCGCGAAGTTCAAGATGTCGGTGCCCGACGTGGTGGACACCTCGACCAATCCCCGCGGAGCCGAGCTGCGAAACTCGAGCGAAGAGCAAGCCCGCGACGAGATGACCTCCCAGTACATCCAGCCGTACGGGACCACCGCCCCCGCCATTCCGACACTGCCGCCGCCGATCAACCCGATCGCCATACCGACGCCCGGCGGTGACAGCAGTATCGACCCCGGGACCACCCCCGGCACGAGCACGAGTCCCGCCGACAACGGCTCGGGCACCGGGGATTCCGCCAAGCAGACCGCGGCAGCGACAACCGACAACCCGACGGAAGCCGGTACACCCGAAATCGAGACAACCTCGGAAGAGACCACTCCGCAGGCGGTTTCGCAGGAGCAGGGCAACAACGGGGCGCCGACCACCCCTGCCGCCACAACGACGGCCGCGACCACGAACTCCCCGATCGCCACCCCGGCCAGCACGGCAAGCCCGATCAGTTCGGCGTTCCCCACCAGCACGCTCCCATCCACCCCGGCGACGGTCGCGGCCGCCGCGGCCAACGGAACTCCGAGCCGGACGGGCACACCCAGTACCTCCGGCAACCCCAGCACCTCCGCGAGCCCGAGCACTGCCGCGAGCCCGCGCAGCGAAGCCCAACCCGGCACCTCACGCCCCGCGCCGCCCGCCACCACCACCGGCGCCGCCGGACCACAGCCCGCCGCCACCCCCGGCCGACCGGGCACCCCGGGTGTAGCCGGCTATCCCGGCATGTTTCCGCACGGAGCCCGCAGCCGCGGCGAGGACGACGACGAACACAAGTCCCCCGGCTACCTGCGCACCGCCGAGCACGCCAAAGAACTACTGGGCGAAAGGGAGAAGACTGTGCCGCCGGTGATCGGCGAGAAATGACGGCGCAGTGGTCGCTGTCCGCCGAGCAGTTCGCGGCGGCCTGGTTCGGTACCGGACTCGACCGCTTACCTTTTCCCTTCCGCTTCACCAGCCGCTTCCCCTGCCTACGCGAATACCAGACCTACCAGCAAGAATTCCGGGACGAGCTGGCCCGCCCGGAACGCCTCCCGCTCTCGCGTGCCATCACAGTGCTCGCCCGACCCGATTGGCGCATCGAGCTTTTCGGCTACGACAACACCCGCGACGGCATCGAACTGCGCGCGATCGGCTGTGCCACCCGCGGCGGAGCTGGCGTAATCGCGCAGCAGACCCCCGCCCCCACCGGCGGCCGGGTCCAGTTGCGCCGCTGCCGAACCGAGCAGCTCGCGACCGAGCTGGTGCGCCTGCTACCGAACACCGGTGCGGGCACCACCGGCGAAAAGTCGTTCCTGCTGGACGATCTCACCGATGAACGCCCCGACCTCTTCGGCAACGCCGAGGCCAGTGAGGTGAAGGAACGCTACCGCCGCTTCTGGCGCCAGCCCTGTGCCACCCGAGGCGCCGCGACGGTCCTGCTCGGCCCACGCAACGCCGAACCGCTACGCACCGGCCGCCTCCGCTGGATCGATGCCGCCGACGGCCGGTACTACGAGGTCCCGGCCAACCGCGCCTTGATGATCCGCCCCGGCACCAGCGCCGACATCATCCGATATCTGGACGAGGCGATTGTCCGCGCCAGAGCCAGAATGGAATCGGCCTGAATGCGGCCGCCGCCAAGCGCATCGGAATGCCGGCGGGCCGACGCCGCTCGTCCGGTCAGCTGTTGCCGCGAATCGAGGCGGTGAGCAGCTGTGCTTCGTACTGGTGACCGACGGCGTTGGCGTGCAACGGTTGTGCGGGCGAGCTCGGGAATATGCCTTCGACCCAACGGATGTCTTCCGGCGCACAGGCGTCATGGCCGACGCTCGCCGGGTAGACGTCGACGAAGATTGCGTCATGGGTGGCGGCCCGTGCGGCCAGTACCGCGTTGACGGCTTCGATGCCGACGAAGATTTGGTCGGCTTGCGCGGGGAGCAAGGGCACCGCGGGGAAGCAGCCGCCCGCGCGGATCCGCTGAATCTTGCCCATCACGAAGATCTCGGCCCGCGGTGCGCGACCGCGGATATCGTTCAGCAGTGCGGATATTTTCGGCGCGAGGGCGGTGGCGGTCCAGCCGTCGTCGGCGTAGTCGTTGATGCCGAAATCGACCGACACGATCGTCGCGTCCTCGGTCACCGCGTCGATCTGTGGACTGTTCGAGCCGCCGAACGGAACAGGCTGTGCCACATACATGTTCGCGATTTTCGCGCCAGAGCACGCCGGGTCACGCAACGTCAGCCCGAGCGCGCCGGCGGCCAGGTGCGCATAGTTGTGGTCGGAACGAAAGCAGCCGAGCGGGTCGAGCTGAACGGCGATGAAAGGCCCCGCCGCGCTGGACTCCCCGACGGACACATAAACGCCGGACGATTCCCCGGCCGCGGTAGGTGCAGCACCCACAGCCAGCACCGTCAGCACGCAGACCACCCGGTACACCCGCCTGCCGACCACCAGGTTGCCTCCGCGTCGAGTCGAGTCACCTACCTGAGCAACCGCACAACTTCAGACTGCGCTGCCAACCCTGCGACGAGGGGTGATCTGCGCAAACCCTAGCGGGACCGCTCGCCGCTGCTCCGCGACGACACGCAGCCGAACGATTTCGACGCGGCACGTGCAGAGACGTCTCCAGGTGTACGCGCCTGCAGAGGGCTCAGGCTCGTACCTCCGGCGGATATGACCGGAAGTACGAGCCTGTGCTGCATTGATTCGCGGCGACTCAGCCGAGCAGGCGCCAGTCCTCCAGCCCGTCGTACAGCGGGACGCTCTGCGCCAGCTTGGTCACCCGGCCGCGCAGCGTCTCCACATCGGAGGTACCCGCGAGCGCGGTGCCGATGATGTCGGCGACCTCGGTGAACTCGGTGTCACCGAAACCACGGGTGGCCAGTGCGGCGGTGCCGATGCGCAGACCGGAGGTGACCATCGGCGGGCGCGGGTCGAACGGAACGGCGTTGCGGTTCACCGTGATGCCGATTTCGTGCAGCAGATCCTCGCCCTGCTGGCCGTCGAGCTCGGAGTTGCGCAGGTCGACGAGCACGAGGTGCACGTCGGTGCCGCCGGTGAGCACGCTGACGCCCTTGTTCTTGACGTCGTCGGCGGTGAGCCGCTCCGCCAGGATCTTGGCACCGGACAGGGTGCGCTCCTGGCGCTCCTTGAACTCACTACCCGCGGCGATCTTGAAGGCGACGGCCTTGGCGGCGATGGCGTGCATGAGCGGGCCGCCCTGCTGGCCGGGGAAGACCGCGCTGTTCAGCTTCTTGGCGAATTCCTGCTTGGCCAGGATCACGCCGGAGCGCGGACCGCCGAGGGTCTTGTGCACGGTGGAGGACACCACGTCGGCGTGCGGCACCGGCGAGGGATGCAGGCCGGCCGCGACCAGACCGGCGAAGTGCGCCATGTCCACCCACAGGTAGGCACCCACCTCGTCGGCGATCGAGCGGAACGCGGCGAAGTCCTGCTGGCGCGGGTAGGCCGACCAGCCTGCCACGATCACCTTCGGCCGGGCGTCGAGCGCGGTCTTGCGCACCTCGTCCATGTCGATGCGGTGGTCTTCTTTGCTGACGCCGTAGAAGTGCGTCTCGTACAGCTTGCCGGAGAAGTTCAGCCGCATGCCGTGGGTCAGGTGCCCGCCGTGCGCGAGGTCGAGGCCGAGCAGCCGGTCGCCGGGGTTCATCAGCGCCATCAGCACCGCGGCGTTCGCCTGCGCGCCGGAATGCGGCTGCACATTGGCGAATTCGGCGCCGAAGAGTTCCTTGACGCGGTCGCGGGCGAGGGTTTCGACGACGTCGACGTGCTCGCAACCGCCGTAGTAGCGCCGGCCGGGGTAACCCTCGGCGTACTTGTTGGTGAGCACGCTGCCCTGCGCCTGCAGCACCGCGCGCGGCACGAAGTTCTCCGAGGCGATCATCTCGAGCGTGTCTCGTTCGCGGGCGAGCTCACCCGCCATCGCGGCGGCGAGCTCCGGATCGAGCTCACCGAGAGACTGAGTATTGACCGAGGCCGTCGTCTGCGTCACGGCCTCAGTCTATTGGCCGCCGCTGTGCTGTTCGGCACGGGGTTCGCCCGATGTCGCGACCGCGCCATCGCCTTCGGCCGGGGCAGGGAGGTAGTGGTCGAGCAGAACGGAGAGGTGCTTTTGCGCGTCGATCAGCGGCTGGGTCGACTTCACCGCGCGCGACTGCACGATGGCGCCCTCCAGCGCGCTGATCACGAAACTGGCGAAGGACTTCGCTTCCGCGGCGGGCATGCCTGCGGTGGCGAACCCTGCCCCGAGTGTGTCGTGCCAGTCGGCGAATGCCGCACCGGCCGCGGCTTGGATGTCGGGCTCGGATTCGGCGAGCGCCGCGCCGACGATCGGGCAGCCGGTGCGGTACGCGCTGGTCTGCAACGTGGTGACCCACCAGCCGATCAGCGCCTCCAGCCACCGATCGGGCGTCCGGGACGCGGTGATCTTCTCGATCACGGCCGTGAGGCGAGCACCGGCGATGGTGGTCGCGGTGGCGACCAGCTCGCTCTTTCCGGACGGAAAGTGCTGGTAGAGCGAGTTGCGTGAGGCCTTGCTGCGGTCGAGCAGCGCGGTCAGGCCCGCCGCGTGCACGCCCTGTACGCGCACCAGTTCGATGGCGCTCTCGATCAGCCGCGCGCGTGGGCCGGTCATGCCAGCTCCCTCCGGTACCTGCTTGCGTGAACCGATCGGTTCATGCTCCAATCATGACAGATGTGGACCGATCGGTTCACCGAAAGGACGAATCAATGTCGGAAACCACGCTTGATCTGGCGCAACTGTCCGGCCTGGAGCTGCTCCGGACCGCCATGACCATGGCGGGTCGCCCACCGTTCATCGGCGACCTGCTCGGCATGGAGGTGGACCTGCTCGAGCAGGGCAAGGTGGTGTTCGCGCTGCGGACCCGGCCCGACTTCGCCAACCCGCTCGGCACCACGCACGGCGGCATCTGCGCCACCCTGCTGGACTCGGTGATGGGCTGCGCGGTGCACTCGACGCTCGAGGCAGGCGTCGGCTACACCACGCTGGAACTGAAGATCAACTACATCCGCGCCGTGCCCACCGACGGCCAGCGGCTCACCGCCACCGGCACCACCATCCACGTCGGCCGCACCACCGCGACCGCGGAGGGCCGGGTCGTCGACGAGCAGGGCCGCCTGGTCGCGCACGCCACCACCACCTGCGTCATCTTCCGTGGAAACCGTTGAGACACAAGGAGTACCGCCATGCGTGAACGCAGCACCAGCGCCGCCGTCCGCAAGTTCCGGCGCGAACGCCTCGTCGGCCGCTATCTGGCGAACCCCGCCGTCGGCCTGCTCGATCGTCTCGGCATCCGCTCGGCACTGCTCGCTGAATTGGAGACCACCGGCGCGAAAACCGGTCAGCCGCGCCGCGTTCCGGTCACCGTCTCGATAGACGAGCAGGGCGCCTGGCTCATCTCACAGCACGGCCGCCGCTCCGGCTGGGCCCGCAATATCGTCGCGGATCCGAAAGTCCGCCTGCGCCAAGGCAAACGCTGGTACACCGGCACCGCCGCCTTCGTCCCTGACGACGACGTGGTGGCCCGCGCCCGCAGTTTCGCCAAGGGCCGGGTGCCCGAGTCCGCCGCGGAATGGACCATGAAAGCGCTGGAAAGCGACCCGATTTCGGTGCGCATCACCTTTGCTGACGCCTGAAGCAGCAGCGCGGTCGCACCGTCGACAGCGCTTCTCCCAGCACCGGATTTCGGGGCAGGCAGAGCCGTAACAGGCGCCAGAATCCGACCGGTTAATCTCGTGAGGTTGTCCATCTCAACATCACGAGGATTGTTTATATGTTCAGTCTGATCGCGGTTCCCACCAACCCGCTCGAAGGCCTGCTCCGGCAGCTCGCCTTCATCATGTGTTCCATCTCCTCCGGCACCAACTGCTCGGTCATCCAGTAAGACCGCCGCTGTACGCGCCGAAGATTCGCCCCCGTTGCCACTGCCCGGCAGCGGAGGCGAATCCGTTCCGGATCAGGCGCGGCGCACAGCGCCCGGTGTCAGTGGTTCGTCGAGCAGGCGGCGGAAACGATCGGCGCGCTCGTCCGCGTCGATGGCGCGGTCGAGCCAGTCGCCGAGCAGTCGGTAGCCCTCCACATAGGTGGAGATGTAGGCGCGCCAGAGCGGCGAGGACAGGAAGCGCAACGACTGGCGGGCGCGGACCGGGGTGACCAGGCTCCAGGTCTGCAGGAACTCGGCGACCTCGTCCTCGCTGCGGTGTTGATCGTGCAGCAGCAGGGCCGCATCCTGACGGACGCTGATCAGCGCGGACGCCGCGGTCGAAAGTCGTTCCGCCCGTTCGCCGTCGAAGCGCAGGCCGAGGTCGGCGTAGATCTCCTGGGCCCACTTGCCCCAGCCGGGTCCGACGATGGAATGCAGGGCCAGGTCGGCCAGGCCCTCGGCCATCAGGCACTGGGGCGTGTTCACCAGGAACAGGGTCTGTTCCGCCTGGCCTGCGGCGACCAGCCCGGCCTCCTTGCGGCAGTGCTCGGTGTGGTGCCCCGGATACGACTCGTGCGCGATCAGCGTCGGCAAATGGGTCATGTGCTGCTTGAGGTCGGAGTTGATCGCAACGCGGGAGTGGAAGTTGCCGAGGTAGTAGTTGAAGCCGGACCAGGGCTTGTCGCCGACCACCTCGTAGGTGACGTGCTCGTGGTCGGGCAGCGGATAGCGCTCGCGGACCAGCTCACGCAGCGCGCTGGAGAAGGCTTCGACGCAGGCGGGCAGGCGCTCCGGCGGGATCTCGTCGGCTTTACGGTGCGCGGCCATCCGTTCGGCCAGCGGGCCGTCCCCGGCCAGCACCTCGTCCATCTGCCGGTGCGCGTCCCGGTAGGTCTCGACGTCGCCCGGCGCGATGTCCACGTCGAAGTAGGCGCGGACCTCGTCCACGAAACCGATGTCGTCCCCGGCGAACTTGCGGCCGGAGCATTCCAGCGCCCGCAGGTGCACGTCGAGGAATTCGGTGCGCTCCGCGCTCAGTCCGGCCTCGGGCAACTCGGCGCGCAGCTCGGCCGCCCGGCGGGCCAGCTGCCGGGGCTCCGGCGCGGGGGCGTTCTCCACTTCGCGGCGCAGCGCCGGATCGCCGGTGTACGCGTCGACGAATCCATCCTCTAGCCGGTCGAAGGCCAAGCCGAGCCGCAGGTACTCGGTCACCAGTGGGTGCGCTGCCATCCGCCCGACATTAGTCGCTCAGCGGGCGCCCGCGCGCGGCATAATCGCGTGCGGCTGCCCTGCGCTCGCCCGGGTGAAAGCCGTCGGCATCGTCCCGGATAGCCCCTTATCGGTACCCCGCTTTTCGCACGCCGTTGACGCAGAGCAGAATTCGGTTATGCGGCGAGAGTTAGACCGAATCACACGGAGCCGGCACGGTATGTGTACGCGTTTGCCGAACTGGAGCGTCGGGTAAGTGGGACGAATGAGCGAGCCCAGTCCGTATGTGGAATTCGACCGGAAACAGTGGCGCACACTGCGAAAGTCGACTCCCCTGGTGCTCACCGAGGAAGAACTGCGGGGCCTGCGCGGTCTCGGCGAACAGATCGACCTCGAAGAAGTCGCGGAGGTCTATCTGCCGCTCGCTCGACTCATCCATCTGCAGGTCGCCGCGCGCCAGCGGCTCTTCGCCGCGACCGCGACCTTCCTCGGCGAGACCCACCCCGATCAGCAGGTGCCGTTCGTGATCGGTGTCGCGGGCAGCGTCGCGGTCGGTAAGTCCACCACCGCCCGCGTGCTGCAGGCGCTGCTGGCCCGCTGGGACCACCACCCGCGCGTCGATCTGGTCACCACCGACGGATTCCTCTATCCCACCGCCGAACTCACCCGCCGCGGCATCATGCACCGCAAGGGGTTCCCGGAGAGCTACGACCGCCGCAAGCTGCTGCGATTCGTCACCGAGGTGAAATCAGGCGCGGCCGAGGTGTGCGCGCCGGTGTATTCGCACATCTCCTACGACATCGTGCCGGGCAAGTTCCACTGCGTGCACCAACCCGACATTCTCATCGTCGAGGGCCTGAACGTGCTGCAGACCGGGCCGCGGCTGATGGTCTCGGATCTGTTCGACTTCTCCATCTACGTCGACGCCCGCATCGAGGACATCGAGAACTGGTACGTGCAACGGTTTCTGGCGCTGCGCAAGACCGCGTTCGCGGACCCGAACGCGCATTTCCACCACTACGCCGCCTTCACCGACGACCAGGCGACCGGCGCGGCCCAGGAGATCTGGAACAACACCAACCGCCCGAATCTGGTGGAGAACATTCTGCCGACCCGGCCGCGCGCCACCCTGGTCTTGCGCAAGGACGCCGACCACAGCATCAATAGGCTGCGTCTGCGTAAATTGTGATCCCGCTTACAATTTCCAGGCTTCGTCGAGGCGTTTCGCCACATTGATATCGCGGGCCGCGGCAATGTGCGGTTTGTCGATCTCCTTGGCGATATAGCGGGCAATGAATCGCCGGATCTCCTGGTCGACGCTGGCGAGGATGCGCAGCAGTTGCCCGCGAATGGTGTCGGTGGCGACATTGATCCGGACGTCGCTGGAGCGCGGAGTGGCGATGTCGATGACCACGCGCAGCGGTTCGGCGGCGCGCACGATCAGCTGTAGATGGATGTGGCCGTCCACCTCGAACCGGTGCTTGTCCAGCGCGAGGTCGATGAGCATGTCGACGCTCAGCGGGATCTTCAGCGCGAAGGAGATCACCTCGTCGAGATCGCGGCGCACCACGGCCTGACCGAGCTGCACCTGCGCGCTCGCCTTGGCCAGCCGACCGGGACCGACCCCGATCGGGCCGAAATCGAAGGCAGCGCCGGTCAATTGGTCGAAGGCGCCGAGGATGCGCTGTTCGGTGGCGGCGTATTCGAGGAACCGCCGGCCGAACGCCTCGTAGCTGATGTAGGGCACCGGCTCGTTCGACTTGGCGGGTGCTTGTTGTCCGTCGGAGCGGCTGTCGAGCTCACTCATGACGCACCCCGCGGTGTCGCAGGGCGGGCGTCAGATCCCGAAGCGGCGGTGCCGTGCGGCGAAGTCGCGCAGTGCTCGCAGGAAGTCCACACGCCGGAATTCCGGCCAGTATGCCTCGGTGAACCATATCTCCGAGTATGCGCTCTGCCACAGCAGGAATCCGGAGAGTCGCTGTTCTCCGGAGGTGCGGATGACCAGGTCCGGGTCCGGTTGGCCGGAGGTATAGAGGTGCTGGCCGATGGCGTTCACGGTGATCGACTGCACGAGATCCTCGCCGGTCTCCCCCGCGGCGATCTCCTGGCGCACCAGCGAGCGCACCGCATCGGTGATCTCCTGTCTGCCGCCGTAGCCGATGGCCACGTTCACGTGCACGCCGTCGCGGCCCTCGGTGCGTTCGGCGGCGGTGCGCATGCGCTTCGCGATCAGCTCCGGGAATCCGTCGAGCGAGCCGACGATCCGCACGCTCCAATTCTGTTCCGGCGCCGAGAGTTCCTCGACCACGTCGGTGATCACCTCGAACAGCGTCTCCAGCTCGTCGGGATCGCGCTGCAGGTTCTCGGTGGAGAGCAGGTAGACGGTGACCATCTCGATGCCCTCGGCCTGACACCAGCCGACCAGCTCGGCGATCTTCACCGCGCCGACCCGATGTCCGTGGCTCACATCGGTGAATCCGTTTTCCCGGGCCCACCGCCGATTACCATCACACATCACCGCGACGTGTCGGGGATGTTGTTTGCCGGCCAGCTGCTTCATGAGCCGGGCCTCGTAGATGCGATACGGCAAACCCCGCACCTGAACCGGAAGCTCCACGCGGCCACCCTACGCCCCACCGGCACGATCCCGGCAGCGACCGGGTGCTCCCGGTACAGTGACGGAGGACCGAAACCTACGGTTCCGTAGGTTACCGGTGAGTTCAACCAGGAGGTAGCTCGTGTCCGAATCGGTCGGTGCGGCAGACACCGGGGTGACCGAAGGATCGGGGTCAGCCGCCGAGCCGGCGCCCGACGCGCTGGTCAAACCCAGGATGCGCGGGTGGATCCACACCTGGGCGGTCGGCATCGCGGCGATCGCCGCGATCGTGCTGGTCGCCAAGGCCTCGACCCTCTCCGCGACCGCAGGCTGGTCCACCGCCATCTACGGGCTGACGGTGTGCGGACTGTTCGGCATCAGTGCCATCTATCACCGGGTGACCTGGCCGACGCCGCAGGCGCGGATCCGGATGAAGCGGGCGGATCACTCGATGATCTTCCTGTTCATCGCGGGCAGCTACACGCCGTTCGCACTGCTCGGCCTGCCCGGCCGCACCGGACAGACGCTGCTTCTCGTGGTGTGGGCAGGCGCGCTGGCCGGTGTCGCGTTGAAACTGTTGTGGCCCACCGCTCCCGTCTGGGTCGGCGTGCCGCTCTACCTGTTGCTCGGCTGGGCGATCGTGCCGGTCGCCGGGCAGCTGAACACCCAGATCGGCATCGCGCCGCTGATCCTGCTGCTGGTCGGCGGCCTGCTCTACAGCGGTGGCGCGATCCTCTACGCCACCAAGTGGCCCAACCCGTGGCCGACCGTTTTCGGTCATCACGAGTTCTTCCATGCCGCGACCGTGCTCGCCGCCCTCACCCACTACGTGGCGGTCTGGCTCGTCGTCCTCCGCTGACCAGCGCCAACGGCTAAGCTGCTCGATCGTGTTCCTAGTCACTGCCGTTCGCAGCGTCGCGCTGCCCGGACGGGCCGTCGTGCGCGTGCGAACGCCATGATCGCCCGGCTGGTCATCTGGGCCCTCAAAGCCCGCGCGGGGCTGGCGGCGGTGGTGATCACCGCCAATCTCAGCGGCCTGGCCGTCATCATCACCGAGCTGTGGCTCAGCGGATCGCTCAGCAGGCTCGGCCCCGACTGGATCCGCTCCACCGCGCTGGTGGGTATCTATCCCTCGATCGGCTTCGTGGCCGGGGTCGCGCTCGCCATCCGGGACCGGTCCTCGCATTTCGGCTGGCTCGATCAGGGGCGCAAACCGACCGAGGAGGAGGCGCGGCAGCTGCTTCGGCTGCCGATCACCATCACCGCACGCGCGTTCGTGGTGTGGATCACCGGCGTCATCGTCGCCACGGTGATGCTGATGCGGCTGACGCCGGACAACGATCCGGCGGTGATGGCGGCCCTGTTCACCTTCGGCGGGTTCGAATCGGTCGGGCTGACGTTCCTCATCGTCGATCGGCTGATCCGGCCGACCATTCCGATTGTGGCCGCGGTGCTCGGGCCCACCATGCACTGGAGTTCCTCGGTGCTGGTCCGTGTGGTGGTGAGCTGGGCGGTCGCGGCGGCATTGCCGCTGCTGATGCTGATCGTGGTGCTGGCCAATCCGGTAGCCGACCCGTCCGACCGGGTTCGCACCGCCATCTACCTCTCGGTGGTCGGTCTCGGGGTCGGCGCGCTGGCCACCGCCTTCCTGGCCCGCGCGGTGGCCACGCCGATGCGCACCTTGCGCCGGGCGCTGGACCGCATCACCAGGGGCGATCTCGATGTGCGCGTCCCGGTGGGCAGCACCAGCGAGATCGGGCGACTGGAGAACTCGGTCAACGAGCTGGTCGCCAATCTGCGTGAGCGCCAACGCATGCGGGACCTATTCGGCAGGCACGTCGGCACCGAGGTGGCCGAACGCGCATTGGCCGGCGGGTTGGATCTGACCGGTGACGTGCGGGTGGTGACCGCGCTGTTCGTCGACGTGACCGGCTCGGTCGAGCTGTCCACCGGGCTGCCGCCCGAGGAGTTCGTCGCCAAGCTCAACCGGCTGCTCGCGACCGTCGTCACGGCGACCGAGGAGAACAACGGGCTGGTCAACAAGTTCGAGGGTGATGCCGCGCTGTGCATCTTCGGTGCACCGATCGCCTTGCGGGACAACGCGACCCCCGCTCTGCGCGCGGCTCGCCGGATCCGGGACGAGGTGGTCGCGGCCGGTGAACTCGATATCGGCATCGGTGTCGCGCACGGTCGGGTCTTCGCGGGCGATGTCGGCTCCGATACTCGGCTGGAGTACACCGTCATCGGTGATGCCGTCAACGAGGCCGCTCGGCTCACCACCGAGGCCAAAGAGGTGCCGCACCGAATCCTGGTGAGCGGGGCCGTCATCGAGGCTGCTGCGGATCATGAGCGCGCGAAATGGACGCTCTACGAGACGATCCTGCTCCGCGGTATGAAGAAGCCGACGGCCTGCTGGACCGATCTGGATTACCCGGCCGCCGCCGTACCGGGGGCCGACATGGAACCGTCCGGGACCGCCGACCCGACGATCGAGCGCAGTGCGGTGGTCGAGGTTCGTACCGCCGCAACGGAAACCGACTGACGCCGCACCGCTACGGCCGCGCCAAGGCTTCCTGTAGTTCGGCGACGGTGGATACCGGCAAGTCGCAGACCGAGCCTCGGCATACATAGGCAGCAGGCTCGCCGTGCACCTGCGGTCGGTCGGCCAGCAGGGGTACCGAGTTCGTTGGGGCGGCAATGACTATCGTGCCGCCGGGCGCCGCGGCACGAGCAGCCGCGAGCAGTTCGCTGGACTCGCCCGGAGTTTCGGCGGCGATGGCGACTTGAAGGGGGCCACGGAGCGCGGCCTCGGCGACAGTGAGCCATTGGCCCGCCGACCGCGGAGCGCGTGCCAGCACTACGGCACCGCGCTGCAGGGTTTGCTCGGCCAGCGCGAAGTACGGAACGGCCCGGTCCGCCTCACTGACGGCGGCCGCGGTGAGCAGTGCCTCGGCGAGCGAGGACGCGCCCGCGGGGGTGGCACCGTCGATGGGATCACGGGGGCGGGTGACCAGGATTTCGGCATCGTCGGCGGTATCGAACCAGCTGCCCGGGATATTCGGGTCGGCGAAGCGCTGAATTGCCTTGTCCAGCAACCGTTGCGCCTCGTCGAGCCAGCTGAGTTCGCCGGTCGCCTGATGCAGGGCCAGCAGACCGGTGACGAGCCAGGCATAGTCCTCCAGCACGCCGGGCGACGCTCCCGCGACACCGTTCAGCGAGGCGCGGCGCACCCGGCCGTCGACCACGTGCTCGGACAACAGGAATCGAGCGCAGCGGACCGCGGCCGACACCCAGTCGTCCGCGCCGAGCGCGGCTCCCGCCTCGGCCAGTGCCGTGATGGCCATCCCGTTCCAGGCAGTGACCACCTTGTCGTCGCGGTCCGGTTGCGGCCGGCCGTCGCGCGCCTTCCGGAGCGCGTCGCGGATCTGTTCGAGCCGATCGACGTCACCGGGCGCGGGATCGGTGTATCGGGTGAGCACCGAGGTGCCCTGTTCGAAGTTCCCCGCAGTGCTCACGCCGAAAAACTCTGCGGCCCAGGCACCGTCGATCGGCCCGAGTTCACCGACCAGCTCGGCCGGTGTCCAGACGTAGGTCGCGCCCTCCACACCGGGCTTGCCGGGTTCGAGATGAGTGTCGGCGTCGAGAGCGGAGGCAAAGCCGCCGTGCTCGGTTCCCAGGTCATCGATCAGGAACTGCACAGTTTCCCGAGTAACCCGATGCGCCAACGACTCCGGCTCATCCACCGGTGCCCGCCGGGCCAAATGCCCATAGGCGCGCAGCAATTGAGCATTGTCGTACAGCATCTTCTCGAAATGCGGTATCACCCAAGCCGGATCGACGGAGTAACGCGCGAAACCCCCGCGCAACTGGTCGTAGATCCCACCCCGCGCCATAGCGTCGGCCGTCCGAGTCACCGCCGCGAGAACAGCCGGATCACCGGTCCGTTCCCAACTGCGCAGCAGACCCTCCAGCAACGCCGACGGCGGAAACTTCGGCGCCCCACCGAATCCCGCATGCTCGGGATCCTCATCCCGCAGCACCGCCGCCACCGCATGATCGAGCAGTTCCGCACTGAGCGTGAGATCCGAGTCGGGCAACCCACCGGCCTGCGCCCGCAGCGCCTCGGTCACCTGCGCCGACGCCTTGTGCACCTCATCGCGCCGCAGCTGCCAAGTCTCGGTGATCGCGGTAAGCAACTGCGTGAATGACGGCATACCCCCACGCGGCAACTTCGGGTAATAAGTACCGCAGTAGAACGGCTCCCCCTCTGGCGTGAGGAAGCACGTCATCGGCCAGCCCCCCTGCCCCGTCATCGCCACGGTCGCATTCATGTACACCGCGTCCAGATCAGGCCGTTCCTCCCGGTCCACCTTCACACACACGAAGTTCGCATTCATCAACTCCGCAGTCGCCACATCCTCGAACGACTCATGCGCCATCACATGACACCAAATGATTTGTTGAGTGCCGTAGCTACCAATGGCAAGACGCATACCCAACTGACAACAGTATGGGCACGTCTCGCCTGGTAGCTTCTGCACTCGCCTCCTTCCCCCACTCCTGCCAATCCACAGGATTGGAGGCGTGCTGCCGCAGGTACGGCGAGGTAGCACTACCTAATCGGTTCATGACCTCACCTTACGGCCCGGCCGTCCAAAATCCGGGCAATGGTGTCGTAATGCTGCTCCGATCGGCTCGGACGGTCCCGGAGGTGCCATCGAAGCCACTCTTCTTCCGGTGCGTCTCCATCAGGCTTTTCGTGCTCCGTCACGGGGTCACCGGGCCGGTTGCCGAACAGTTTCACCCCACCCGCCCCCGCCGGAATCCTGGTCACCGGGTCGGTCTTGGGCAGCAAGCATCGCGCGGTCGTATTCCGCGCGCCAGGTGATGCGTTGGCTGATCGCGGCGAGTAGGAGTTTCGCTCGGGAGGGTGTGCGGGTGCCGGGTGCGATGGTGGCCCATACGTAGCGGCGGGGGTCTTGGGTGGGTTTCTCGATGCCGACCGCTGCCAGGGTGCGGCGGACGAATTCGATGCGGTCGGCTTTGTGGTCTTCGAGGGTCTTGCCCGTCCATTGCTCGGAGGTGAGTACTCGGTTGCCGGGCAGGGCGAGGGTTTCGCGGCGGTGTGCGCGTGCTTTGCACACTCCAGGAACGGTTTTCGCGCTCGCGCCTTTGGGGACGATGCCGTAGAGCAGCCAGATAGCGCACCGCGGACTACACGGTGTCCGGCACAGTGCGACGTGTAGACGGTCGTAGTGGTCTTGCTGGCGGGCGGTGTGCGCGGCTAGCACTTCGGTTACTGATTTCGTCAGGTACTTGCACAGGTAACCGATCGTTCTGTCCGCCGCGTGGGTGCCTGCCGCAATGCCTTGGATGTCGATGCGTGGGCCGAACCGGGCGGTGTGTGCGGGAGCGTCGTCGGGGCCGATCGCATCGACCGCGTCGTCCCAGCCGGGCAACGGCTTGCGAGTGGCCGGGTCAGTGAACGTGGCGTGCTCGCTGTCCCATACCGGGACCGTCTTGCCCGGATAGCGCAGCTCGTCTGCTGGGGGCCACCACACTTGGTGGTAGGTGGCTTCATGGACTTTGCTCAGCACTGCGCGGGGGATCGCGCCTCGTAGCGCGACGTGTAGGTGTGGTGCGCCGCGTTTCTGGGGTTCGACCACGGCGAAGTATTGGACGTTCCAGCCCAGGGCGCGGCGCAGGTTCTGTATCCAGCGCGAGAACAGCCGCGCACAGGTGATCGCGTCCCAGGCCGCGCGCTGGTAGTCGTAGCCCTCGGGGTCGCGTGCGGCACCGTCGGCGTAGACCTTGCCGTAGCTGGGCATGGTCACGGTGACGTACATCGAGGAGAAGTGACCTCCCAGTGCGCGCCCGACAGTGCGCTCGGAGACCGGGTGGCGCGGCAAATCCGGTGCGTCTTCACGGCGGCGAGTCGAACGCCGACGACGCGAACCCGCGCTGTCCTCACCGTCCCCGCCGGCCGCTGCCTCATCCACCGAGACCGGCGTCGATCCCCGCATCCCCAACAGCGCTAGTTGCTTGTCGGCCCACGCGATTTCGGCACGCAGTTCGCCGGTCTCGTGCGGGTGTCCTTCGGCGAGTAGCGCGCCCAGGTCGGCCCGGTAGACCACAAGTCCTTCCAAGTCGTAGGTTGGGCGCGCACGGGCGGCTACCGGCTCGGTGCTGAGGTGCCAGCCTTCCCGGCATTGTGCCTTGCGCAGCGCCTGTGCTTTGCGGGCACACGGTCCACACCGTGATTGCAGTCTGGCCCCGCACGGCACCGGCACGAAGGTGGTGTGTCCGGTGTGGGTGTCGGTCTGTTCGAGCAGTACCGGGCGTGTACAGACGCCGTGGCGTTCGGCGGCAGCGACAGCGATGTCGAGGAACGACGGACCCCGCCCCGGTATCGCTGCGTCGCTGTCGTGTTCGTGCGAGATGTCATCAAGATGGATAGTCATCAGTGGAGCGCTCCTGTCGCGTGGGAAGCTGCGGCACCAGGCCCACCACGCGCGAAGCGGATCGGCCCGATGCCGCAGACAGCACTGCAAAATCGTTCTGCCGGAACAGGAATCGATAAATGATGTGCACCTGCCGGGACAGGCCACGAGCGCTACCCGCGCTGAAAATAGAGGAGTCTGAGAATGCGCTACCCGCGCTGGAGACTGTGTGTGGATGCGCTACCCGCGCTGTTGAAAGTGCCGCTCGCAAAGGGGATTCAAAGATATTCACCTGGCGCGGCTTCTACCAGGTTATCGCGTGACGATTAGCCCGCGTCCTTGCCGAGGTCGTTCTTGCCTTGGCAGTGTGGGGGCGGATAGGTGGTCATGATCCATCTGATGTCATCGTCGGTGACGTGATAGGCGCGCACGCGGGTGATTTCGGGGGACTCGTCGTATTCGACGTAGCCCACCCCCGGCATGGACATCGGGATCTGATCACACAATGCACCCCGGTCGCGGGCCTTGTCGCCGAGTGCCATATCCGGTTGGGTGCGTTCTTTCATCCGCAGTCCGAGCCGCGTGGGGAACAGCTGGCGCAGCGGAATCACTTCCTTGGACGGGTCTTGCAGGCATCCCATCACCGGCACCGCCACCGCCCGCGACTTGCTGAGTACGTCCCCGAGTAGCCGCAGGATTTCGTCTCTGATCTTGCGGTCACTGAAATAGGCGCTCACGCTTGCCGCCTCATCGATGATCAGAAAGATCAGCGGCTCCTTGACGCTGGGAGTGATCTTGCGCGCCCACGAGTCCATGTAGCTCTCGCCCCGCCCCTGCACCATGGCGGCAGCGTCCTGGAGCAGCTTCAACGCACCAGGGCCGTTGTCGTAGGCGAAACGAGCGAACCAGCGCCGTGCGGCCCCGAATTCCATGCCACCTTTGGGATCTAGCACCCACACCTGCACCACACCCGCGCGGATCGCTGGACCCAGCGCCGCGATGGTCGCCCACACCACCGACCCCTTCCCCGAACCCGTGGCCCCGGCAACCAGCAGCTGATTACCGAGTAGCCGAATCCGCCACAGCTCGCCCAACTCGGTCAACCCGATAGCCAGAGCTTCCAGATCCACGGTGTCGGGTTCCACGCGCGGCAGCGGGATCGGTTCGGTGAGCCGATCCACCTGGATGACCTCGAGACGAACCCAGCCCGATTCGATCGTGCGCACTCGTACCCCGATCGCCCCGAACGCGTTTCGCAGTGCGTCCGCGCGGTCGGCCCAGTCATCGACCGTCTGCGATTTGAGCATCTTGATCTTCAAGATGTCGGCGGTGTCGCCGATGCTGATCGAGACCAGTCGCGGGGTCAGCACCCCGTTGTCGAGCATCGCGGTCAGCCCGTTGAGCGCCAACGTGGTATTCCAGCTGACTTTGTAACGCTTCCAGCTCAGATACCGGCCCCGGACCCTTCCCGACACCCAGCGTCGCCACGAACCCGGCCACCACGCCCACCACACCATCCACATCGCGCCCGAAAACGCTACCGCCCCAACCCCATACGACCACCCGCGCCACCACCACAACGCCCCGGCCCCGGCCAGCGGTAGCGATAACATCGGGAACAACACCGCCCACCACACCACATGCGCCACCCCCACAATCGCGCGCTCGAGGACAAAGAACAACGCCTTGCCCGCCTCATCAGCGACCGTGGGTGTCCCGGTCGGGGGCTTCTGGTACTCCGCCGAACGAACCATGATCTTCTTTGTGCCTTCCATCAGGATTGATACGAATACTGCTGCCCTACAGGCGATTACGACTTCGCCGTGCCGGTAGGGTTGCGCGCGGGGGTGGCTCCGGTGTGCAGACCACCGGACCCACCCCCTCTACGCGCTCAGCGCCTCGAGAAATCAGGCGCTTTTGGATGCCGGGCCACCCGCGGAACCCCGGCCCGGAGCAGGGGCGTAACCGGTGGCGCGCACGGTCTGAGTCAAATACTTGAACTCGCCTTGCCCGCCCACCCGATAGGTGACCATGAGCCCGGTCAGCGCGATCGGCCGAAACCCCGGCGCGATTTCGCTGGTTGTCGGCACTGGTTCGGTATCCGAGAGCAGCAGCACCTCATAGCTGGCGCGGCGCGGGTTGCGCTCGCCCGGATCGGTGACCGTGATCTTCCACACCAGCTGCCCGGTGACCGGGTCGCGTTTCTGCGGCCCCGGCCGGTTGGGATCACCGGTGTATTCGGTATCCGGTCGGACCTCTCCCAACTGGAACAACCCAGCTCGGTAGAAGTCATCGAACGGGGGCGTGTGCCGGTAATCCTTGCGAAAATCTCTATCCGCATCGTTAGCCATGGTGGCCAACCTTTCTGTGATCGATCTTGTGTTGACTGGCCGATCACCACCAGGGGCGGTAGTGATCGTGGTGCGGCACCGTAGCAACCGCATTTCTGGGGACTTACCAGCCACAACAGGAGGACCGCGGCCTCCGCACAGCCCACACCGCAGCGCCGTCACCAGCCACGACGCACCCGATTCGACATGACGTAGACGCCCCGAATCGGCTGCCAAGAAGTGACGCGGACAGCAGCCATGGACTACTCTGGACACAGCAGAGACCCTCGTTTCTGCAATGGATGGAAAGTGGGGACTCCTAGGGCGAGGGCTTGTCTCCCTATGACACCTGGCGGAGTTTCTTTTCGTTCATGCTGTCCCCTCGTTCGCGCGGGGGGACAGCCACGAAACCTTGTTCGGCCCTGCCGAACTCAACTCACCGAAACCGCTTCACCTACCTCTCTTCTGTCGCGTGGTCAACATTCCATCCTGACCTCGTCAGCGGTACCTGTCCAGTGCCGCACTTGACGCTATTTGCGTTAACTACGCCATTGTGAACTCCGGATGCTTGTACCCTTCCTACGCCCACCACACCCATCGTGGGCACCGATCCCACACCGGCAGTGTGGATTACAGCTGCACGGGCACACGCCAGCACGCGGCTCGTACAAGGGAACGCTTAGACGCCGAACATCAATCACCGCAACGGAATTCGGCGGAACCGCCGCGATCATGTACCGCGAAACCTCAGCGATACGAACACCACCCCGCACACACGGGCCAGGAGCGCCATACGGCCACCTCAACCAACCCGGACCAGCAGCAAGGGACTGGGCACGCACACGAAATCCTGACTGTCCCAGGGGCACACCCTCACTGCACTCGCAGTCCCTTAACTCAATGATCCTGGCAAACCGATCAAGGTCAAGAAAAAACCTGAGGTTTGTTTAATGCAACGCGGTCATTGTTAAATGCATTCCACGCAATGAAATCCCCACCTAAAAAAGCGATTTCACTAACGGCGTGTCGGCTTGACTTCTCCGGCAAAGCATCTCAATAAGCGCACCATCACAGATGGCCCCACCATCCACATTCATTGCCGAACAATTTTGGCACGCACATGCCCACCGGCAGAACTATCCACGTACGGGTACTCATCGTTCCCCGGAAGCCCTACGCGGCGTGGATGTATGCCGCCAGCGTCTCGCGCATGTCCCCCGCATCCACTGAATCCGCGAAGTGCTTGCCGAGCAAGCCGTCTAGTTGCTTGAGCCGCTTCCGAACCCACGAAAAGTGGGCGCTGATCGGATTGGCAAGGACTGGCGATACCGCTGCGATGCTCGCATCCAGCTCACCCAAACGCGCATTCGCCGTTGCTAAGTAGATCTGGCTCAGCATCTCGTCTCCCGGCGACCTCTGTAGTTGCCATGCCTCTATGGCCTCCTCAGATGCCTTTACCGACTTCACCAACGTCTGCTTGTCCTCAGCCCACATGAGCGAGAAGCCACGATAGTAAATCTGCTTCGCTGGCGAGAACGTGAATAGTCCGGGCACTTCGTCCGGGTTGGCGTGATCGCGTGCCCGCTCAGCATCGTCGAGAAGTTCCAGTGCCCTGACCGAGTCACCGAGGTTGGCGACCGACGCGGCCAATCCGCAAAGTAGACGCGGTTCAGTAGTGCCGGTCGAACCGCCGACGTACTTGAGCCCGTCAGTCGCGGCAGCTGCTGCGAGGTCGAAGTCTTTGGTGAACCGGAACGCCAGGGCCTGTGTCCCTCTTGCCCATGCGCGTAGCTGATCGTGATTCGCACGATCTCCGAGCCGGAATGCCGCCTGAGCGTGGACACGGGCAGTGTCTGCTTGCCCAAGGTCGAGAGTCAGATAGGAGAGGACACCGCAGACACGCCCAAGCGCGACGTACAGGTCACGGATGTCGTCGGGGCTGTACGCACCTGCTCTGATACGCCGCATCAACTCGCCGCGGATGTCCAGAGCGCGCGCCAGAGTCTTGTCATACGGCTCGAACCGGGCGTTCTTAGCAATGTCGATGATGCCGTCGTGTATTTCTTCAAGCTCCGCGCCGTCCGGGGAGACCAGCAGTGCTTCGGAGTCACGTCGAGCCTGTTCCAGCATCCGCATCGTGTCGTTTCGGCGGGCGTGGTCGCGTTGGTCTTCATCCCATGCAGCGACGAGCGTTCCGTTGGCATCGAGCGCGAGGTCGACACGTTCGGCCCAACCACGATCTTTTGGCCAGCGCCGGCCTGCCTCGATGTTCGACAGGTACGAGTAGTCACAGAAGGTGAGACTCGCGAGGTCTCGCAAGCTAAGCCCACGCGCATTGCGTAGCTGCCTGAGCGCACGTCCTGTTCGTTCGGGTTCCATCCCGATCAATCGTGTCGATGTCAAGTCCACTGCACACCCACCCATGTGTTTTCAGTTGGGAACTGCGCGTTTGGAAACAGCGTAGTCGTCAGGCAGTGGGCCGTCCCGTGGTGATCTGAACTCGTGCCCGGTAGGTGCCTCGAGTCGGACCGAGTCACCCTCACCCTTTCGAACCGCTAGGGGCCGGGCCACCTAATCCACTCCACGCGAGCAGGGGGCCTAGGTCGATGAAGAACATTTCGTTTGGGGATACACCAGTCTCTCGATGTGTCTACTACCGCCTGGTGTGCGGACTGGCCGCCAACATCGACCCACCCGGCTCCGGGCGCATCACCTTCCTCGCCGGGAGCACCGCCGTGCTGAGCATGCCTGGTTCGTTGGGAATCGTTGTACTCCAATACATGCAGTGTCACGGCGTCGCGGTCGGCCCGATCGTGGCACATGCCGGTTCCAACCGGTGGACCTTCCTGGTTCGGCCGGACGTACCCGACGACGACACCGGGCTGTTCAAGGATCTTTTCCGGCTCAATGTCATGTTCTGGGGTGAGGGAACGATCGCATTGCCGTCGCCGACCGGCGAACTCGGCGGCGGTAGCAGGCGGTGGATAGAACTACCACGCAACAGCTTTCGGCCCTCCGGCCGTGTTGTCGTTGACGCGATACTCGAGTGTACCGGTATCCATCGCGATTCGCGATCGTTGGCGGTGCATCGTGGCTGATGACAGGATCGACCGCACGGTGTTGCTGTCTCAGTGCAGCGCGGCGGTGTTCCGCGCAGCCACGGTCACGCTGATGGCGGTGGTATGCCCGTCGCGGGCGTGCGGTGTGACGGTCCCTGTTGTCGACGGCATGATCGGCGAACACCTCGGCATGTCGGGAGATTGTTCGCTGGGTGGTGCACGGGTGTGTGATGACCGGATCTCGGTTGCCGATACCGCCAACGCTTCCGATGCGGTGGTTCCGTCATGAGGGACCGGAACGAACTCACCAAGACGCAGTTACTGATCATGCGTGCGATGGACGACGGCCGAGCCCACGACGTAGACGACCTGGCAGCCGACTTGGGGAAACCGAGCCGGGTGGTGGCACGGACGATGACCTGGCTTCAGCAGGAGGGCTACGTCCAGTTCGCTCGCTCGTGGCGATTGGCACCGGTCGCACATCGTGAACTGGCTTCCCTAGACATCGAGTCCGGAACCAACGCGGAGGTGCCCAGGTGAGCACGCACCTGTCCCCGCACCCGGAGGAGCCGGACGTCCACCTGCGGGTCACGCTAGGGGGTGAATCGCTGGACTTCGCCGCCTGCCTTACCTCGGCGCTGTTCTTCGTCCAGGAGCAACAGCAGCGGCGCTACATCGACAGCGTTCGCGTGATCCCCGGTGCCACAACCGGATTGGATCGACTCCCGAACGAACGACTCTACGAGGGCCCATGATGACGCTCAAACCTATCGCGGTCGGCTACCTCCGGCGGGACATCGCCGGAGTAGCACAGGGCTGGAACGAAAACTAAATACGAAGCGTGGCAAGGCGACTCGGCTACAACCTCGCCAAGACCGTAGCCTTCAGCGAGAAGACCGCAGACCCGATACAGGAACTCATCGAGGCGGCTCGACGGGCGACGGCTGACGCGGTGATCGTGCCCAGCGTTACCCACTTCGAGGGAAACGCCATCCCTGGTGAACTCACTCAGGTAGTCGACGTAATCACCGTGTCACCCGAAGAGACTTACGCGCGTTGGTCTCTCAACCCGACACGGTGGAGCAGTGACACCCCAGACCCCGCGTGACGGAGGCAACCAGCTTGTACCTTGACCTGTGCACACGGGACACTGAACGGTTCTGACCCAACGAGAAGGGGTAGAAGTTATGGGAAATGACGAACAGCAATTGAGTATGGATCTCAGCGTCGAGCGGACCGAGTGGGGTAAATGGGTCGACCCCGAACGCCGTAGGGCGCAAACGCAGAAATTCATGGACTACGCGGGCATCCGTGAGATTCCTGCGGAGCCGTGGCCCGAAGACTCGCCGGAGGTAAAACGGCTTGACCCGATTGTCGCGGAATTGTTCCCCGATATGGCTACGGCAATGGCTCCCGAGAACGCCGACATGGCCGACTCATTCGTTTGTTTTATTGGCGCATGTTTCGAAAAGTTCGCCGGAGCGAAGTTTATCGCCGAAGAATGGTTCGGTCGAGAACATACTTTCTATGACGACGTAAATCCAGCTTTGGAGATGGATACGGGCGACGAGGAGGATGTCGTAATCGTGTGGGCATTGATTGGCCGCATGATGGAATATCATCCCGGTGATCACGATGGAATGTTCTCTTACATGGCTGCGGCCATTCGCGAGTATGCGTCGTACCACAAGGAATCTCAAGGCCGCTGAGCCGCTTCGGCCGTGATCTGAGGGGCTACGACCGAAGGAAATCTGGATATCGCTTCGCGCTTTCGGGGGGGGCATAGATTGGACGGGTACGACAGGGACCGCGACGGATTCGGCAGCAACGAGCGTGGAAGGATCTTCGAGAAAGGTCTTGACGCGCACTTTAAGGATCGTCAGCGCGGATATCACCCCGATTCCCGCGTATATAAGACTCCGCAAGGTCGGATTATGTTCGACCACGTGAAGCGGGAGCAAGGGCTTACCTACACCATTGAGGATAAGTCGGGCAGAATCGAAGGAGATAAGGACGTAAAGCAACTTATGGTGTTGCGAGTCCTTCTCGAAACGGGTGTTGTACAGGAACACACGCTACGCTCAGTTGAGCGTGAGGGGGTATCCGAACGATGCCAAGAACTCATAAATGGGTTGAAGCGAGACTTTCCCGGCAGATTCACACATCTCGAAATTTCTCGAGCCGAGGCACGCGAGGTGTGGGCTAAAGGACTTGCCATAGAGCGAGGGCTAGGCCAACAGCTCGAACTATCCGGCGTCAGAGAGAGGGCACGGGAAGGGAAAGCGCAAGCACTAGAAAATCGTCGGGAGAAAATTGCAGAGATCGCCAAGGCACGTGATCGTAAAGAGCGCGCTCGTCTACGGCTCGCGAACATCCGTCAGATCGTGAAGGCGCGGGAGGAAGCCGACCGCGCTAGAGCCGCTGGCGACGCAGCCGCTAGACGGGTGGCGCTGGAGTTCCCGACTCCTGATCAGCTCCGGCGAATTGAGGCACCTGCGGCTGACCGAGCTAAAGCCCCGGAGTCCGAGCGTGATCGGGTTAACCGCGAAGCTGCCGAAAAAACCGTAAGGGAATTCCAGGAACGGCTAAAGATCGGCTCCGTGCAGTCCATGGGCAAAGCACCCGAGAAGACCACTCCGGGACGAGAGTCGCCCGAAGCCGCTAAAGCAGCCCTGGTCGAACAGGTGGAACGTGACGCCGCCCGTCTCGCGGCGCGGGAATTCCCGTTTCCGGTGCCTGATAAGCCTAGAGAGCAACGAGCCGTCGAGATTGGGGAGCGGACTACCCCGGACTTGGCTGACGCTGCCGACAAGGCTCGGGAGACAGCTGCACAGCAGCGAGAAGCCGAAGCGCGAGAGGCCGCGCGGACTAAGGCCGAGTTGGACCAGGCGCGGGACGCGGCGTATCGCGAGATGCTGAATCAAGCTCAGGTGCCAAAGCATGTCCGACTAGGACTGTCGCACGCACAGGCACCGGAGGCGGCTGTACAGACTCCGCCTGGACAAGCACCCAGCGTCGAACGAGGCGGCACTGGACAAGGGCGGGACCCACGCACACCCGAAATAGGGCCACGCAACCGCTGACGACTCAGCGGCGCTGCAAGCCGTCCTCGGTGGCACCTTGGTTCGTCACCGGATTGCCTGTAATTGGTCGTGCTGTCGTGGATTCGTTGCCCCTGCCCCGGTCCCGCGCGCCAGGGATGCTGCCCGTCGCGTCGCGGTCAGGCGGGCACATGGTCATATGCGCGAATATGGTGTGCCGCAATCTTTGACCAACCCAGCAGAGAAGATGAAAAAGTTGGGAGCCCCCGGAAGAGAGAAAGGGAAAAGGGAACCGGAAACCCAACAAAGAGAACTTGCCGAATTCACCTCTACTAAGTCAAGAGCGGCGCGCATGCGCGCCGCCCGGGGTGCCCACCCTCCCGCTCCGCTCCCGGGCAGGCACCCCGGCGCAGAACCAGAATGGAGGAACGAATCTCCATGGCAAAACTGTCCATTTGGATCGGGTCCAATGTACTGCCGCACCCCTCCGGGGCTTGCCACCGTCTCCTCCCGCCACCAACACCCGCGCGAGACAGCGACCCTCCGGCGAGCGGTGGCGAGGTCCGACGGCAGCCACGCAGTCGACCGTGGCATCAGCCAACTCAAGCAAAACCGCTCTCTGGCAAGCAGTTACGACCAACTCTCCGTCAGCTACCTGCCACCATCAATGCGCCGGAGGTGCCCGTAACCCAGCATCGAAACAACAGGCGCAGACCACCGCAAAACGGCGACGACCTGAAGCTCGAACTGCGATAATTCAAGAGCGGCATACCGATCGGCCGCCAATGCAGCCTAACAACCTCCGGGCGGGTGAAAATGAGTACGAATCCTCTCTTGGCAGGTACCGTCATAGCGGCCGCGCTCACCGCTATTGCCAACCTCAGTATCTTGGTGCTGAACATGCGGTCGACGCGGCGCAATGAGCAACGTAAAACACGCGCAGATTTCGAAACCTACAGATTCAAGGAACTTAGCGAACTCATCAAAAGCTTGGATCGTTCAGATCTAATGCAAATTGTGTTTGAAAAAGTACAGCCAGCCATTCGTGACCATGATGAGGCGGTATTAGCAGAATTCTTGGCGCACCTCAATTCAGCGTATCACGAGACCTTTAAGGTGATCGACGCACACGAGCACCTACTATCCGAACCTACAGTCCACGAGATCCGGCAGATGAATGATCGGATCGTCCGTGAAATCAGCAAAATTCAGAGCGCTATGGCGGTTACTGCATTCCTGGAGATGCCAAAGGAGCAGCAGGACACAGTGTGGGGAATTATGCAATCTGCAGGGCATCTGATAATCGAATTCATCACAAAGGTCCCCATCTTGATACGGTTTGAACTCAGAGCCATACATGATTTCTTGCGATCGTGATCGCGACTTTAGAAACAAGATCCAACTGTTCGTATGATTCGACAGCCAACCTCCGCCACGAACGACATCTTGGCGGATTTATCGTTCGAATCCCCACGGACCAACTCTCGATTCCTGGTTTCGCGCCTATTCTGCCGTCTTCCACACTGGCTTGAAGCTGTCCAGCGAACGCTTCTGTGTCCCTTTGCCGACTGGATAGATCACGACTGCCGCCAACTCCGCGAAGAGGATTGACCGCTTTTGCTGGAGGTCGTAGCCGCCCTCTTCAACGGGCTTGCACCATCTCTCCCGACGTTGCGCAGCAGTCTCCACCGGCACGGTGCTGGCCTTCTGAAACGCGGTGCGCTCACGCCGGAGCTTGTTCACAGTCTCATCGAGGCTCGGCAACATCCGGTAAAACCGCTCGTCGCTGATCTCGCCTTGGTTCCATCGCGTTTCGAAGTCGTCTCGCCGACGCAAGGCAGCCTCGAGCTCGGACTCCTTGTCCCACTGGAGTTCCACCACAATTTCCGGGCGTTGCTCCAGCGCAAGCAAGACGAGCTCAGAGATCTTCTCGTCTATCCACTCTCCGGCAACGGAGACGCCACCACATCCGCCATTGGTGACCGGGCGGCAGCCATAGCGATACTTGGCCCGCCCCTTGTCGTTCTTTCGGCCGGACATCACGCAGTTGCAACGGCGTCCGTCTTCGAGCAGATTCCCACACCGGTATAAGCCGCTGCCCAGATAGACCCGCGACACAACGCCCTTCGGGAGCTTGTTCTTTCCGATCCGGTTTCGCGGGCGATAGCGCCCGGCTACCTTCTCCCACTCGGCCGGGGTGATGATGGCGTCCCACTGGCCCAGCTTCAGCTCACCGTGCTCGTCCCGGCAGACATCGCTGTTCTCCCCGAGGATTCGTAGCCCCGCGTTCCGCGGGTTCGAGACGATCTGTTTCACGGTCTGATCTCGCCACGGCCCACCCTTGGCGGTCGGTATTCCAGACTGTTGAAAGATCTGCGTAATTGTGCCCCAAGACTGCCCGGCGATACATGCGGCAACCGCCTTACGGATGACCACTGCTTCCTCCGGGACTACCTGAATCTCACCAGGTTTCCCCGGTACCGGTTCGTAGCCGAAAACCCGACCCCCAGTGTGCGCAATTCCTCGCCGCGCTTGGCCTTCGTGCCAACGCCGAGTTCGGCTGCGTCGTTTCCGGTTCTCCCCCATGGCGATTGCGACACCAAGCAGGCCGATGATTTCGGAGTTCTCCGAGTACAGATCTTGGGTGCCGTAGTCGTCGGCGAACACTCGGTCCGGGGCCGACCGGAATGCCTCGATGAAGTGCTGCCATTGGGCCGGGAGCTTGTAGATACGGTCTTCGTCCACGGCGACGACACCTTGAATCGGGTATCCCTCCGGAGTGGTGCCCTTGTGCAGGTGCGTCAGCATCATCTCGAAATCCGGACGGTAGGCATCCTTCGAGGCGGACAGGTCGTTATCGGTGTAGTACCGAACGATGACCGAGCGGTGCTGTGGTTCGTGGCGTGCTGGTTGGTCACGCCCTTGGCGTTCTTGCTCGTCCCCCGCTTGCCGGACAGGTCCGAAATCCGGGCGTAGGCCACAACGCAGACCGCGCCGAACTCGACCAGCTCGGCCGGACTCGGAAGGTTCGCGGGCACACCCCGCATCTCCATATCCAGCTTGGCGAGGACGGCACCATCGACAGCCGGAGCTTCTTCATCTGGTTGCATCGTATCTCCGTAGGTAGCAACACCTTTCGGAGGCTATGGTACTTCGCAACTCACCTGACACCAGTGACAGCTCGCATACCCCACCGACAACAAAATCGGCACATCCCGCTCCCGCGCCTCCCCCAGCGCCGCCGCATCCCACTCTTGCCAATGCACCGGGTTGTCCGCATGCTGCCGCAGGTACGGAGAGGTCGCGTTCCCGAGCCGATTCATGACTCCACCGTCTCACAATCACGGTGCACAGGTCGGTAGGTGGTCGATCCGCCGGAGATGCGCGGCACGACGGCCGACCGTCCGGTCAGTTGACCGGGTCGAGATCGGCCGAGAACAGATCCGGGTTGTAGGTCTCGGTCAGGTGCAGCCGAGGTCGGCCGTCGATACCGACGAGGTAGGTCTTGCCCGCGGCAGCCCGGAACTCAGCGGTGAGGGGCCATGGATGGTGACCGGTGGTCAAAACTTGTCGATGCTGTTCGACACCGGCCGACAGCAGGGTCCGGCCGAGTGGCGTGTACCGGTCGTCGCCGAGAGCGGACAGCGGACTATCGAGTGCCGTGGCGATGATTGCGCGATTGCAGGAGACCGGACGCTGGTCGGGCGTCATCAGGATCGAGTGCCGAACCAGCACCCGATGCTGCCCCTGCAGCTGCAGTGCCCGACCGATCTCCGGCGGCAATTCGCCTGCGCTCTGCAGATATTGGTCTTGGACCACGACGGTGACCGAGGTGCGCAGGGCGGCCTCCAGGAGAAGTGTGGTGGTGCCGTTGTTCGCCAGCAGAGTACGGGTGCACGGATCTGCGAAATCCGTGACAGGGATAGATCTCGTCGACGACAACGGGGTTGGAATCTTCATGACACGACTCCTCGGAGCAGCAGATCAGTAGAGACTGCCAGGTATGCCGGCATCACGAGGACCGTAGGGAATTCGATCCAGCCATTCCCCGCCGGGGCACCACTGCCGAGCAGCAATAGCGGCCGGCTACTGGCGGCAGCCCGGATCTGACAGTGGCCCAGCGGTTTACGTCCGCTGGGTCATGTGTCCCGACGTTGCAGGTTCGTGGTGCGCCACCAGGCGCGCGGTCACGGCCGCGGCAGCAGCTTGTTCTGGATCGTCTTGAAGAATGTCTGCGCGACAGGGGCTTTGGGGTCGTAGTCGACGCTGGATGCCGAGAAGACCTCCTTGACCTTCTGGTAGAAGCGCTTCTCCGACGCGCGAATATCCCGAATCCGGGCAAGCAGCTCATCGAAGCAGTCAACCCCCTGCGGATCCTTCAGCCGCGCGTCGTTCATCGCGAAACCCTTGATCAGGTACTCGCGCAGCACGGTCGTGGCCCAGCGCCGGAACTGCACGCCCCGCGGCGAACGAACGCGGTAGCCAACCGCAAGGATGACATCGAGGTTGTAGTGCTCTATCTCGCGCTCGACCTCGCGAGCCCCCTCTGCGCGAACTATCCGGAATTTCCGGGTAGTTGCCTCCACCACACACTCGCCATCGGCATAGATGGTTTTTATGTGCTCGTTGATTGTCCGGACGTCCTTGTCGAACAGTTCGGCCATCTGACGCTGGGTGAGCCACACCGTGCCGTCGACAGTGCGGAGCTGCACTTCGGTGCGACCGTCCTCGGTGTTGTAAACGACGAACTCACCCGGGGTGACAGCGGCAACCCGAGCATCGGGGTTCTCCGCAGCGCCGGCTTCGGCGCCGAAGGGTTCTTCCATCCTGATCTCCTGCTTTCGGGTACGGCAGATACACCGAGGGCTGCCAACAGGAGAAGCCCGACAAGCCCGCAACCGAACACTGAACTCGTCAGTGGTTTGTCGTAGCATGTAGGAACAACCAGAAACGTCCGCCAAGACAAATCCGAAGCCCTGCTGGAGTCCACCTCTGGCAGGGCCTCGGCGTATCCGGGGACCGCCATTCTCGATCCCGCCGCAATCGTAGGCGGTGCGACCGACACCGAACCGTACCCGCGGGACGGATACAGGGCCGCGTATGCAATTGGACGGTCAGGCTGACCGGCTCGGCAGATCACCACGACACAAACGGCAGCGTCGATCGTTGACCAAGTGCTGGGTCGCCGGGCGTGAAAGACCCGGCGACCGAGCGGTTAGCACCCTCGTGCAGGCGCTCGGGTCAGGGCAGCGAGGTGAGTAGGGCGGCGCCCATGCGCTGGACGTCGGCGCAGGAGTCGAAGGCGTCGGTTTGGATCTTGGTGGTGCGTAGCGCTAGTTCGGTGCTGCCGAAGGGGGCGGGGGTGCCGATGTTGCAGGTTCGTTTGTGGGTGTCCTGGACTGAGCGGTAGAGGACTACCTGGCGTCCGTAGTATTCGGTTTGGCGGAGATCTTGGAATGTTCCTGGTTCGAGTAGGTCGTTGATGGTGCGGTCGGAGGTGCCGATCACCAATTCGAAGGAACGGTCGATGGCTTGCCACTGGCACATTTGCCAGGTGGGATTGTTGGGGTGGGTGAGCCGCTTCTTGGTGGACGTGTCCAGTGCGGCGGCGGAGATCTTGGATTCGGGGAGGGAGCAGGGGTCCCAAAGTGCGCCTGCGACAGGTTGTTCGACCTTGGCGGGCGAGCCCTCGGGGGCAGCGGTCGCGGGGGCGGGTGCAGGCACTTGTGCTGGTGCCGGTGCGGGCGCTTGTGCGGGCGCAGGTGCTGGTGCTGGTGCTTGCGCGGGGGCTGGTGCAGGTGCAGGTGCGCCGGTTTCCCCCGGAACCGGCGCGGGCACTGCGGGGGCGCTCGTCGCCGAGGCGGTCGCGCCGGGCTTCGGCGAACTATCCGCGGAGTTGGCAGCACACCCGGCGAGCAGCATGGCCGCCCCACAGGCCAGCGCCGCGACACTGCGCGCGGTATTCCTTGTGAACATCTCGAAGTTCCTCACTGCCAAGGGATTTCCCCACCGATTGGCTGTTCTCGCTACTGCATCCGCAGCGCGTGCATCTGGTATCGGTAGAACGACCAGTTTGTTACGCCACCCTTCCGCCCCGGCAGAGCCCATGTGCCAGACCAGAAACTGCTCACTTCACGAGCCGCGCACCTCAGGGCGTGAAGGTCTCCAGGTGATCGACGGTGACGAACTTGCTTGCCGGGCCGGCCGCAGCGACCGCCTTACGCAGCGCCTCGAGCCCACCCCAGTCACGCGCCGGTTCGGCGAGCGGATAGTCGAAATCGTCCCAGTGCGTGGGCAATACGTAGCGCGGGCCGCCGGTCACCTGTAGTAGCCGCGCGACGTAGTCGACGATCTTGCCGCCGCCCGCAGGCAACAGCAGCACGTCCGGGCGCAGACCCGCCAGCTCGGATTCGATGTAGTTGGAGCCGCCCAGGTTCAGTACGCTCACCTCGCCACCGCTTACCTCGTAGGCCAGCGTGCCGCCCTCGACCAGATCCCGAATCACCTTGGGCTCCGGCAGCTTTTCCGCACCGAGACCCGTCCGGGTACCGGCGAACGCCACCGCGGCCCTGGCCCCGGACGCCGAGTGCAGCGAGCGCAGCACGCGAATGGTGTACCCGTCGAAGCGCAGGTGCTCACCGCCGGTGGCGATGGCGAGCTGATCCTCGGGGGCACCGAGCGCGGCCATCAGATTCAGGTGAGTCTCGGTGCCGAGCACCGTCGCACCGGTCTTCTTCGCCAGGTACGGCACATCGGTGAGATGGTCGTAGTGACCGTGCGTCACCAGGATGTGGTCGGCCCGCAGTTCACCGCTGTCCACGTAGCGGTCGATCAGCGCCGTATCGACGGTGATCGGAGTGTTCGGGTCGGCACCCGCGGCGGTATAGGTTCCGGTATGGAACCTGGTCAGCCAGGGATCGATCAGAACTGTCTTACCGCCGGGCAGCCGTATTTCCCAGCCGTTGTTGCCCCACCAGCGCAGCGTCACGCCACCGGGCGCCGGAGCACCGGTGACCGAGGTGGCGGCCGCCGGGCTCGCGGATTCCGTTCCGCCACAGGCGACTACACCCGCGAGCACCGACGCGCCCGCCGTCATACCGAAGAATTCTCGCCGTCCGAAACCTGTCATGCGGGCACAAGAACACAGGACCGCCACCGCTGTCCAAGACCGACAGGTCTGCTCGGCGATATCGAAAACGATATCGTCGCAGCGTGGACATGCTGCGTCAGCTGCGGTACTTCGTTGCCGTCGCCGAAGAATTACATTTCGGCCGGGCCGCCGAACGCCTCGGCATCGCCCAGCCGCCGCTGAGCCAACGCATCCGCACACTGGAAAACGATCTGGGCGCGCGGCTGTTCGACCGGGACAGCCGCCGCGTCGAGCTCACCGAGGCGGGCCAGATCCTGCTCGCCGAGTCTCGCGATCTGCTCGCCCGCTGGGAGCGCACGACCTCGCTGGTCGGCAAGGCGCATCGCGGCGAGATGGACGAGCTGCGGGTCGGCGTGCCGCCGGAACTGGCGGGACGGGTGCTCGCCGCGATCCTCACCGCGTTCGAAAGTCGCGAGGTGCGCGTAGATCTGCAGGAGCTGACCACGGCCGAACAGGTCCGCCTGCTCGCCGACCGGCAGCTCGACGCGGGGCTGGTGCAACACCCGGTGGACGTGGTCGGCCTGGAGCTGGGCCCCGCCGTCGACACCCCGGTCGGGGTGGTGTTGCCGCGCGATTCGCCCCTGGCGGTGCGTGCTTCGCTCACCCTCGCCGATCTGGCCGGACTCGGTCTGGTGATCTTTCCGCGCGCGGCCGCGCCCGGTCTCTACGACGCGACACTGCGCACCTGCTGGGAGCACGGCTTCCGGCCCGCCCGGGTGCAGCACGCCCGCAACCCCGAATTCGTGCTGGGCATGGTGCTTTCCGGTCGCGGCGTCGCCTTCGACCAGGGTCTGGTAGCGCAGAAGGAGCCGAGGGTCGTCTGGCGTCCACTACCGGCGGGCACATTGCAGTGGCGGCTCTCGCTCGCCTGGCCCGCGCACGCACCACACCCCTTGGTGGCCGATCTCGCGGAGCTGATCGTGCGAGTTGTCCAGGGCGACGGCAACTCTCGGCCCGCCGCTGTTCAGGAGGTGGCGCAGCGGCCGTGGAACGTGGTGTACGGCAGGCCGTGAACAATGCTGCCGATCGCGTGCGCGGCCGCGGTGCCGATCGCGCGATCCACCTCGGGCAGCCGCTGGGCGAGCGTGCCTGCCCTGGTGAAAACCGCGACGGCATAGCGACTTCCGTCCGCATATTCGAGCACACCGATCTCGTTGCGCACACCGGGTAGCGTGCCGGTCTTGGCCCACACCTGCACCTCGGGCGGGAACGCTGCGGCGAGGCGGTGCCAATTGAGCTGCTGGCGCATGAGATCGCGCACCCACTGGCAGGCCTCGGCCGGGCCCGCGCGATCCTCGCCGATGAGGGTGAGCAGCCTGGTCATCTCGCGTGGCGTGCTCGCGGTGGTCCGCTGCGGATCCAGCGCCCGGCTACGCAGGATCTCCGACGCCGCGAGCGCCGGAAACCGCTCGGCGAACTCGGCCGCGTCCCGCGCGCCGATGTCGTCGGCCATGCTTTGCACGATATGCCGTGGCGCACCGACGATCCGGGTCTCGGCGAGCCCGAGTTCGCGGACCAGCGAGCGCACATTGTCGATGCCGACCCGCTCGAACAGCAGATCGGCCGCGGTGTTGTCGCTCAGCGTGATGGCGAAGAAGGCGGCATCACGCAGGCTGAGATCGACGTCGTCGTGGCAACCCGCCGTGCCGACCCCGCCGAGGCGATCCGCGCCGCCCGCACGCACCCGATCGGTCGGATCCAGCTGTCCCGCCGCCACCTGCCGAGCGAACTCCAGCACCAGCGGCACCTTCACCACCGACGCGAGCACCACCGGCTCGTCGGCGCCCGAGCCCACCTCCGCGCCGCAGTCGAAACACCGGGCATGCACCCAGCCCTGCACACCGACGTCGCGAAAGATCTCCTGCACGACTGCCCAAGCTGCCATATCGGCCGCGATCGAACGCAACCGGTGCGGCGCTACCTAGCCGGGCCGCCGAAAAATAGGATGCGCCGGTCGAATTCGACCCGATACAGTTCGTAACGCGCCGGTGCGCGGACAACGGTCGATGCGACCGAATCGACGGATTCGGTAGCTCGACCGGTAGCGCTACCTGCCGTCGACTCGAATACACATCGAGTCGATGGTGTCCGTTTTCAACCGCGAACACCGGCGTGCAGGAACGCGCACCCACCGTATCCGGCTACGTTTCCGACGTGTGCCCGAAATGCGGTGAGCGCGCAGGAAATCGGACCGAATACCCGCCATGAAGGAAAGGACGGAATTGCCATGCGCATTTTCACCTTCGCACGTCCGAACGACGACGCAGCGCGGAATATCGGTGCGGCGACGTCCTCGGTACATGCCGAGCACCACACCCTCCACCGCAACCACGCGGGCCGGCTCGACTACCAGCAGGCAGCGGCCCGCGAGCTGCTGCTGCTGGCGGCCTCGACCGTGGTGCGGATCCGCTAACGCGCTACGGCGTCCGGGCCAGCACTTCCCGGCCGACATAGCCGAGCAGTCGACGATGCCCGGGCTCCCCGTCCGCGACGGGGACCTCGGCATCGAAGACACCGGGACCGCGGAACTGGTCGATCCCACCCCGGCTCTGCATGGTGGCGAGAAGTTCGCCGCACAACTCGTCGTCGGCCAGATCGGGCCTGCCGATGGCCACCGCGAGATCGACGCCGTGCACCACCAGCTCGGTGAGGTGCACCAGGGCGGCCGCCGACGCGGGCAGCGCACCCAGCGAACTGTGCACGGTGTTGTCCAGCGCGTCGGGCCGATGCCAGGCCGCGCGGTCCACCTCCGCCGCCGCCGCGTAAGCGCCCTGCGGATCGCCGCCGAGCCAATCGGATTCGTGATCGGCGCCGGAATCCGTGCCGCTCAACGCGGCCGCGAAGACGTGCATGCCACCCACCGTGTGGTTCAGCACGGTGCGCACGTCCCACTCCCGGCAGGGCGTCGGCGCGGCCAAGGAGCTGTCGTCCAAGGCGGCGACGATCACGCTCGTCGCGTCGAGAGCACGGTCGATCTGTCCGATCACGTTGTCCATGAGCTTCCTTCGGTCGAGCGGTCTGGCTGAATTGGTAACACAGGCGGGCGACATACGGAGGCCGTTGCGAAAGCTGCTCGCGGCGAAATAGGTTGCCAGCAGTGTGCTTCTCGGTGGCCAGGGGAAAAAGCGGATGCGCGATCCGAATACATCTCGGATACAGTCTGCAATGCGGTGCGAGCACATGCAACGCTCGTCCCACAACGTTTGAAAACTGTTGCGCAGACACCCTTGCGACCGTAGAGCGCGCTATGTAGTGGGCGTCCAGATGACAATCACTTCCGATTTCCGCCCCGGTCGTACAGATTTCGATAACCAGTTCAGGTGCGGTTCAATCCTGTTACTCCCGGTTGAAACAACTTGCCACGCATTGCCGATTCGCAGCACGCGACCAGCCGCCTTCAGGCAGGCGCGGCCTACCATGTCGTGACCATGCGCATCGACCTCTGCACCGTCGTCGTCGCGGACTACGACCCGGCGATCGCCTTCTTCACCGAAGCGCTCGGCTTCGACCTGATCGAGGACACCCCGTCCCGAACCAACGACGGGCGACCGAAGCGCTGGGTCGTCGTCCGCCCGCCCGGCGCCCAGACGGGGCTGCTGCTCGCCCGCGCGGACGGCACCGCGCAGGCCGACGTGGTCGGCAACCAGACCGCGGGCCGAGTCGGATTCTTTCTCCAGGTAGACGATTTCGACGCGGCCTATCGCCGCATGGTCTCGCACGGCGTCGAATTCGTCACCGCGCCACGGCAAGAGCCCTACGGCAAGGTGGCGGTATTTCGCGATATCGCAGGCAACCGGTGGGACCTGCTGGGCCCCAACTGATCCGCAGCCGTCAGTCGACGTTCTGACACTCCACGGCGATCTGATGAAATCCGCCACCGTCTTTCTGATACGCGACGACGCACACCCTGCCGCGCCCGATGCCGTTGACGATCCAGCTCGGATCCGCCTCGGTCGGCGACGAGGCGAGATCGCGGTCGATACCCGGCCCTGCGAAGCTGAGGAATCCGACAAACCCCTGCCCGATCGCCGAAACCTGATAGCCGTCGGCGCCGCCGACCACGCACAGGCCGACCGGCGATCCGGCCTGCTGGCCTGCGACACACGCCTGCGTCGTGGTCATCGGTGCCATACCCATCGCACCGATCACTGCTTCGACGAGATCGGCGGTCGAGCCGGTGTGGTCCGCATTTATATTCCCCCACTTGATGTTTCGAGCACAGCTCGCGCTGCGCCACGCGACCGGACAGGTCGCTCCATCCTACGGCTCCGCCAGTGGTGTGACCACGGTCACAGCATCGGCGTTTCGCCCGCAGCATGTTGGTTCGGACCACGCATTCGCGCTGCCCGCACGTGGGTAAACTCACGTTCGTGCAGCGCAATGCAGGTGTGCTACCAGGAAGGTCGAGTGTGCGATCGTTGAGGGCCCACCGCGGCGCCGGTGTCGTTGTCTCCCGCAGGTCGGTCGACGACCTGCGCATCGCCCATGGGCGGCCCCGACTTTCGCGCGGCACCGCGCGGTGCAGCTTATGACGGACGAATCCGGTGCGTACCGCAGCGCGAACTCCGACGACCACACGGATCTGATTGCCGCGCTCGGTGTTCCACTCGACGACGAACTCCTGACATTGGCATTGACGCACCGTTCGTACGCCTACGAGAACGGCGGCATGCCGACCAACGAGCGACTGGAGTTCCTCGGCGATTCGGTCCTGGGGCTCAGTGTCACCGAATATCTCTATCTGCGGCATCCGCAACGCACCGAAGGCGATCTGGCCAAGATCCGGTCCCGGGTGGTGAACATGCACGCGTGCGCCGAGGTCGCCCGCAGCCTCGGCCCCGGCGGGCTCGGCCCGCATCTGCTCCTCGGCCGCGGCGAGGAACTCACCGGTGGTCGCGACAAGACCAGCATCCTGGCCGACGGCATGGAGTCGCTGCTCGGCGCGGTGCACCTGCAGCACGGCATCGGCGTCGCCCGCACCGTGGTGCTGCGGCTGTTCGACGATCTGCTGCAGCGCGCCGCCAAGATGGGCGCGGGCCTGGACTGGAAAACCAGCCTGCAGGAACACACCGCCGAGCACAGCCTCGGCGTCCCCAGCTACGAGATCACCTCCACCGGCCCCGACCACGACAAGGAATTCACCGCGACGGCAGTGGTCGGCGGCGTGGCCTATGGCAAAGGGGTGGGGCGCTCGAAGAAGGAAGCGGAGCAGAACGCCGCCGCGGCCGCCTACGCCGCGCTGGCGCCGGACGACGACGAGTAAGACCTGCGCGTCGCGCTCGCGCGAATCAGGTCTTGTCGGTCCGCCCATCCGGCTCGGCCTCGTCGGGCCGGGTGGTGATGCCGCGCTCGGTTCCCTCGTCGGCCTCCTGGTCCGGTTCCGGGTGGTCCGGCTCGAAGGTCGCCGGCAGCTTCTTCAGGTGCTTGTTCATCGACCGAACCAGCAGGACCGTGCCCGCGAGCAGGATCAGAATGATGAAGAACCCGAGCGGGGAGGCTTTGCCGAACTCCGGCCCGGTCGGGGTGCCGGGGGTCTGGGCGAGCAGAACCAGCATCACCGCTGCTCGTCTTCGATGCCGGCGAACAGATCGGTCTCCGGCAGCGCCGTCTTGACCCTGGTCTTGGCCAGCTCGAACTCCTCGGTCGGCCAGAGCCGCTGCTGCAGCTCGAGCGGGATGGCGAAGAACGCACCGTTCGGGTCGATCTGGGTGGCGTGCGCGCGCAGGGCGTCGTCGCGCTGCGGGAAGTACTTGGCGCAGTCGATCTGAGTGGTGACCCTGGAGAACACGTCGCCGCGCTCCGGGACGTACTTGCGCATCCGGTCCAGCCACTCCTGCAGCGGGAACGGCTCACCCATCCGCTCGTACTCCTCGGCGAAGACTTCCATCCGCCGGGCGGTGAACCCGTGGTCGTAGTACAGCTTCAGCGGCGTCCACGGCTCGCCCGCGTCGGGAAACCGGGCCGGGTCGCCCGCCGCCTCGAACGCCGCGACCGACACCTCGTGGCAGCGGATGTGGTCCGGGTGCGGGTAGCCGCCCAGCTCGTCGTAGGTCGTCATCACGTGCGGCTTGAACTCGCGCACCACCCGCACGAGCGCCTCGGTGGACTCCTCCAGCGGCACCGTCGCGAAACTGCCCTCGGGCAGCGGCGGCAGCGGATCACCCTCCGGCAGACCGGAATCGACGAATCCGAGCCAGTGCTGGCGCACGCCGAGCGCACGCGCCGCGGCGGCCATCTCCTCGCGGCGGATCTCGTCGATCCGGTCGAGGACACCGGGGGTGTCCATCGCGGGGTTCAGGATGCTGCCGCGTTCACCACCGGTCAGCGTCACGATGAGGACGTCGTGTCCTTCGTCGGCATACCGGGCGGTCGTCGCGGCACCCTTACTGGATTCGTCGTCGGGGTGGGCATGCACCGCCATGAGGCGAAGGCCACTCACGTCTCGTTCACCATCGCTCTCGCTCGCGGGTGTCTGGTCTTCGTTCCCTATAGTTCCATTCGACCGACTTTTGTTCCGACGTACCCCCCGGGAGCGACCTTGAGCCAGCGCGATGGAACCTCGCCCGGTGCGGACGCGCCCGATGAATCCGCGACCGCTGCTGGCGTCACGGTCCCGGCGACGCATAACAGGCCGACCGACCGGTACGGCACCAAACCTCCGGTCGACCGCCGCTGGCTGCCGGTGACGCTCAGCCTCGTTGTGGTGTTGCTCGGCTGCGGCATCGCCTACATCGGCTACCAGAAGTACGGCCCCAAGGACATCGAGTCCGAACAACTGGGCTACGTCGTGGTCGACGACTCGACGATGACGATCCGGATCAAGGTCACCCGCAAAGATCCCGCACAGCCCGTCGTATGCTTCGTTCGGGCCATGGCACGCGACAGTGTCGAGGTCGGCCGTCGAGAGGTCCTGATCGCCCCGTCTACCAGCGGCACGATCGAGCAGACCACCACGGTCAAGGCGTCCTCGCGACCGGCGTCGAGCAGTATCTACGGCTGCAGCGCCGAGGTGCCCAGCTATCTTCGAGCAGGGTGATTTGCCGCTTTTGCCGCAGCGGTTGTCCTCGAAATTAACTCCGACCTGCACGTTTGTGATTCATGCTAAAATGGCCTGATACACGGTTCCGGGGTTCGGAGCCGTGTTTGCTGCATTGGCGGCCAGCGCTATCTGTTCCGGGTTACGAGCTTTGTCCGGAACCGGGTCTGTCGGGGTTCGATGAACTTCCCAGGATCGCTCTAGCCGTCGACTGGTGCGTGCCCGCCCTACGGGTGGGTACTGCGGCAGTTATCAGGGAATCCCGGCCCGCCGGGAACAACTACTAGGGAGTGATCGAGATGACTGAGACGCAAGTGACTTGGCTGACCCCGGAGTCGCACGACAGGCTCAAGGGCGAACTCGATGCGCTCATTGCCAATCGTCCCGTTATCGCTGCCGAGATCAACGAACGCCGTGAAGAGGGCGACCTCAAGGAGAACGGCGGATACCACGCCGCGCGCGAGGAGCAGGGTCAGCAGGAGGCGCGTATCCGCCAGCTGCAGGAGCTGCTGAACAACGCCAAGGTCGGCGTCGCGCCCACCAAGTCCGGCGTCGCACTCCCCGGCTCGGTCGTCAAGGTCTACTACGACGGCGACGAGTCCGACACCGAGACCTTCCTCATCGCCACCCGCGAAGAGGGTCTGAACGACTCCAAGCTGGAGACCTACTCGCCGGCGTCCCCGCTCGGCGGCGCGCTGATCGATGCGAAGGTCGGCGACACGCGCGAGTACACCCTGCCCAACGGCAAGACCATGAAGGTCACCCTGGTCAGCGCGGAGCCGTACCACAGCTGACGCGTTCGGCCGTCGCGCCGCGTCCCTCCCCGGACGCAGCGGCGCGCAGCTCGGCAGCGCGCGCCACGGCCGAGTTCTTCCCCTGAGACACGAACGGCCGCACCCGGATTCCGAGTGCGGCCGTTTCGTCATGTCCGTGGCTCCTAGCCGCCGAGCGCCTGCTCGATATCGGCCAGCAGGTCGGCGGCGTCCTCGATGCCGACCGACAGCCGCACCAGATCCGCAGGCACCTCCAGCACGGAGCCTTCGGTGGACGCGTGCGTCATCGCGGCCGGGTGCTCGATCAGCGACTCCACCCCGCCGAGCGACTCGGCCAACGTGAACACCTTGGTGCGCGAGCAGAAGTCGCGGGCCGCATCCGGACCGCCGTGCAGCCGCACCGAGATCATGCCGCCGAACCGGCGCATCTGCTTGGCGGCGACCGCGTGACCGGGGTGCTCCGGCAGGCCCGGGTAGATCACCTGGGAGATCGCCGGATGCCGGGACAGGAACTCGGCGAGCGTCTCCGCGTTGTCGCAGTGCCGGTCCATCCGCACGGCCAGGGTCTTGGTGCCGCGCAGGGTGAGGAAGGCGTCGAACGGGCCAGGCACCGCACCCGCGCCGTTCTGCAGGAACGCGAACGCCGCGTCGAGTTCGGGGTCGTTGGTGATCAACGCGCCGCCCACCACGTCGGAGTGACCGCCGAGGTACTTGGTGGTCGAGTGGGTGACGATGTCGGCGCCGAGCAGCAGCGGCTGCTGCAGGTACGGGGTGGCGAAGGTGTTGTCCACCACCAGCTTCGCGCCCGCGCCGTGCGCGATATCGGCCAGCGCCGGGATGTCACCGATGCTCAGCAGCGGGTTGGTCGGGGTCTCCACCCACACCAGCTTGGTGTTCGGCCGAATCGCGGCACGCATCTCGTCCACGTCGAAGACGTGTGCGGGCGAGTGCTCGATGCCCCACTGACTGAACACCTTGTCGATCAGCCGGAAGGTGCCGCCGTACGCGTCGTCCGGGATGACGATGTGGTCACCGGGGCGCAGCGTGGCGCGGATGGCACAGTCCGTGGCGGCCATGCCGGAGGCGAATGCCCGGCCGTAGGTACCGGATTCGAGCGCGGCGAGGTTGGCTTCCAGCGCGGACCTGGTCGGGTTGCCGGTGCGGGCGTACTCGAAACCGCCGCGCAGGCCGCCGACGCCGTCCTGGGCGAACGTCGAACTCGCGTAGATGGGCACGTTCACCGCGCCGGTCTGCGGGTCGGGATCGAATCCTGCGTGCACGGCCCGTGTGGAGAACCCCAGCTCACTCATACCTGCGCCTCGCTTGCGCTCGGCTCCGGCATGACCGAGCTGAGCTCAGCTGTTTTTGTGGTTCGCTCGCTACGCTCGCTCATGATGGCCAGCCTAATCAGGGGCGATTTCTGGGCAACCCCCTGGTGCTCCACAGTTGGCGCGTGTCCGGCATTCGTCCGATGATTCCGATCTAGTTCCGCAGCTGAGCTCGTTGCACCGAAAATTTTCCGAGAAGCACCTGCGGTGACCCTGATCTCACCGGCGCCCTCCCCATTTAGGCTTAGCGCATGGTGACTGTGGAAGAACTGTTCGCGATCGACTCCCTGCTGTCCGACGAGGAGCGCGAGATCCGCGATGCCGTCGCGACCTTCGCGAATCAACGCCTGCGACCGCATATCGCGGATTGGTTCGAGGAAGGCACCTTCCCGGCCCGCGAGATCGCACCGCAGCTGGGCGAGGTCGGGCTGCTCGGTATGCATCTGGAGGGCTACGGCTGCGCGGGCATGTCGGCCACGATGTACGGGCTGGCCTGCCAGGAACTGGAGGCGGTCGATTCCGGCGTGCGCAGCATGGTGTCGGTGCAGGGCTCGCTGGCGATGACCGCGATCCACAAGTACGGCTCGGAGGAGCAGAAGCAGCAGTGGCTGCCGGAGATGGCGGCGGGCCGTGCACTCGGCTGCTTCGGGCTCACCGAACCCGATTTCGGGTCCAACCCGGGCGGCATGCGGACCAGGGCCAAGCGCGACGGCACCGACTGGGTGCTCAACGGCTCGAAGATGTGGATCACCAACGGCTCGGTGGCCGACATCGCGGTGGTGTGGGCGCAGACCGAGGACGAGGGCAAGCAGGTGATCCGCGGCTTCCTGGTGCCCGCCGGGACGCCGGGATTCAGTGCGCGCGAGATGCACCGCAAGCTGTCGCTGCGCGCCTCGGTGACCGCCGAACTGGACTTCGACGATGTCCGACTGCCCGCCGACGCGGTGCTGCCGGAGTCGCGCGGCCTCGCCTCGCCGCTGGCCTGTTTGAGCGAGGCACGGTTCGGAATCATCTTCGGCGCGCTCGGCGCGGCCCGCGACTGCCTGGCCGCGACCATCGATTACGCACGCACCCGCGAGGTGTTCGACAAGCCGCTGGCCGCGTATCAGCTGACCCAGGCGAAGCTGGCGAACATGGCCCTGGAATTCGGCAAGGGTCAGCTGCTCGCCGTGCACCTCGGCCGGTTGAAGGATCGCGGCGTGGTGACACCCGAGCAGGTGAGCGCCGGGAAGTTGAACAGCACCAGGGAAGCGATCGCGATCGCTCGCGAGTGCCGCACCATTCTGGGCGCGAACGGCATCACGCTGGACTACCCGGTGCTACGTCACGCGAACAACCTGGAGTCGGTGCTCACCTACGAGGGCACGGCGGAGGTGCATCAGCTGGTGCTCGGGCGCGCGCTCACCGACGCCAACGCCTTCCGGTGACGGCGTCCGTGGACTGAACTCGACGCCCGGCCACTGTGCGTTCGGCCGCACCGAATTCGTACCGGTCGGTCGCGTTTATGAATGGCTTCGGCGAACCGGTTCTGCCCCAATGATTTTCGTGCGGGCAATTTGCTGGAACGCACTTTTCCGGCAAAAGCGACTGGGTGAAGCGTCACAGTTCTATAAAGACTCGCCGGTTGCTAGCATAGGAACATGTTTCTGCTGGGCCCCGCGTTGCTCGAAGTGTCGGCGCGCAAGATTTTGAACCGCCTGCACAAGACGCACGGGGTACCGGCGCTTGCCGCGGCCGCGGAGCTGCCCGCGCTGTCGGCGGCGCTGGATCAGCACGCCGCCGCGGTGCGCGACATCCTCACGCTCGGCGTCGAGGAATCCGCGCGCGTTCCGGTGAGCGTGCTGCTCGCCGGCTACGCACGCGGGCTGCTCGATCATGTGCGCGAGGCCGCGGCCGATCGCGGTGCACCGTCGATGACCAGCACGGCACCGGGCGACCTCGGCAGCTGGGCGAACGCCGATTGGGTGCAGTTGCGCCTGGCGAGCGTGTGCCTGCACCCGTCCCTGCAGCCCGCCTGACGGGCACCAGAACAAAGGCGTCCGCCGTAGGCCGACAGCCCACGGCGGACGCGTTCGTCATTCGAACCGAGCAGGGTGCCTAGCGCCGGTCGCCCGGGTCGCGGTATCCCATGTACTCACCGGACTGCTCGTACGAGCCGCCGCCCTGCATCGCACCCTGATCCCACTGCTGTTGCTGCGCATGCTGGCCACGGGTGGCCTGCTGATCCATCCACAGCTGCTCCCGGGAGGCATCCTCACGACCGCGCGAGTAGGCCTCGGCGTGCCCCTTGACCGCGGGCATCTCCTCTTCCAGCCCGCTCAGCCAGTTCTCCCAGCGCTGCTGCATCGGGCGAACCATGCCGCCGCCGACACCGACCACCAGGATGCCGCCGATGGTGGCCAGCACGGTGATCAGGATCGGCATGGTGACCGACATGGCCACCCCGATCTGGTTCAGCGCGGCGACGATGCCGACACCCCAGATGAACACCGCGGCGATCCGGCCGATCATCGCGCCGTAGGACAGCCCGCCGAGCATGTTGCCGACCAGGTCACGCACCGCGGAGGCGATGGCACCCGCAATGACCACGATGATGATCGCGACCGCAGCCTTCGGCAGCCAGGAGACGATGCCGTCGAGCAGATCGCTCACCGGATTCGGACCGAAGACGCCGAAGCCGAGCTGCAGCGCGATCAGCAGGATCGCGTAGTAGGCCAGCTTCGCCAGCAGATCGGAGGCGTCGTAGCGGCTGCGCGACATCATCTGCTTGAGCCCGCCACGCTCGACCAGGCGGTCGAAGCCGAGCCGGTCGAGCACCTTGTCCACGATCGTCGACACGACCTTCGCGACGATCCAGCCGATGAGCAAGATGACGATGAATCCGGCCAGCTTGGGGACGAACGTGGCCACCGAACTCCACGCGTCCGAGAACCCCTTCTGGAAATCGATAGCCAAACTGGAGGTGTACATGCCCATCCCTTCGCTATCCGATTACGCCATGGCGTTTGCCGAGGCTGCTTCAATGCCGGTTATACCCCTGCCGCATAACTCGAACCATTCGTTTGCAGATAATTTGCCACATTGAGTCATTCGGCGCGACTACTCACCGCTGCGGCACGCGGGCCCGTACTGTCCATAGTCGACCGCCCCGAACTGGTCGGTCTTCCTCACAATGCGGCCCGACGCGATGCGGAGAAGATTGTTACGACCTGTCATCGCTGTGCCATCTCGATGTCACCGACACGCCGAGGTGGGTGGCGCACGCTTATCCCCGGATCCGGCATCAGGGCAATGCCTCCCGCCTGACGTCACCCGGAGGAGCACGATGAACACACAGACCGCCGACCCCATCGGCCGATGGCCGGTCGACCGCGCCGCGACGCGCCGCCCGCTGGGAGCCCGCGATGTTCGTGCGTGATCACGCCCTGCCCGGCCTCGGCGGCACCGCTCGGTCACTGCCGGATCAGCGCGAGCTGGTCGCCGCTTTCACCAGTAGCCAAGGCGATCCGAATACCGACCACCCCTTGATCGGCTGGGCCCGCACATTGGCCACCCTGCACCGGCAGCGCCACGGCAATCCGCTCGCGGCCGCGGGAATCGACTGCCGCCGAGCCGAATTGGTCGCCGCCATCGATAAGTGGGTGGCCACTCAGGTGCCTCGTCGCGGGTGCACCGAGCACCTGCGCACCGGATCCCTCGGCGCCACCGTCGATCGGATGGCCGCGGCACACGCGCACGCCAGCCATCTGCTGCACACCGCCGAAAAGGTGTCCGACGATCGGGTCCACGCGGCGTGGTATCGCCTGGCCTCGCTGGCCGATGAATGGACCGATCTCATCGTCGGCGCGGTCCGGAAGGCGTAGTGGCGCACGGGAACCCGGCCTGAATGGACAGTTATCGCCGCACCGCGCCGAAAACCGCGTTACGGCGCGCGAAAGTGTCCGCCCAGGCCGGGTCAGACCGCTAGCTTGGGTTCCGGCATCGCCATTTGCCGTGCCGAAAACCACCGCATCGCCTTCGCCAGCAGCGGCAGCATCAACACCATGAGCAGCAGTCGCATGCTCTGCACACAGGTGATCAACGGCAGGTTGGCATCCATCGACTCGGCGGTGGCCAGCACGGCGTTGATGCCGCCCGGCGTGGTGGCCAGGTAGATGTCGGACAGCTGGAGGTCGACGAAGGTGGCGACGGTGAAGGCGAGGCCCGCGACGATGGCGGACAGCGCGACGATGGTGACCGTCATGCCGGGGATCATCCGGGCCATCTCGCGCACGACCGGCTTGGTGAAGCGGGTGCCCACCTCGAAACCGATGAGCACGAACAGCAGATCCTTGAACAGATTCGTCGGCGCGTACCCGTGGCTGACGCCCAGCGCGGTGAGTACCGCGGTCATCAGCATCGGCCCGATCAGCGCGGGGCTCGGCAGGTTGAGCCGCTTGCCCACTTTGGTGCCGAGCACGCACAGCATCACCGCGATGGACAACCCGGCGACCTGATCGCCGCGCCCGACGATCATCCAGTACGGCAGATCAGGATTGGTGACCGCGGCGCCGAGCGTCGCGTGCTCGGTGACCAGGCCCTCGCCACTGTTGTTCAGCAACGCGCCGAGGGCGGGCGCGCTGACCGCGACCAGCGCGACCCGCAGGTACTGCATGAACGCCACCTGCCGCGGATCGGCGTCCATATCGTCGGCCACCGCGACCACGGCCGCGGAACCGCCGGCCAGCAGTCCGAGCGTCGCGGTCGGCAATTCCACGTGGGCGAACCGGGCGAACACCACCGCGACCAGCAGGCTGATCAGCAGCGTCGCCACCGTGACGGCCAGTACCGGCACCAGCGCCATCCCGATACTCGACAGCAGCGAGATCTCCAGGTAACTGCCCATCAGCACCCCGAGCATGGACTGCACACCGCACGAGAGCTGCCGCGGCATCGGAGCGGGCAACTTCCCGGCCAACGCCAGGGCCCCACCGACGACGATCGCTAGAATCATTTGCGGCGCCGGAAAATGCACGCGATCGAGTAACGTCGCCCCGGCAAGCACCGAGGCCAGCAGAGCTACCCATCCGATCACTTGCCTGCGCGTCATACCTAGTAATCCTCGCGGTGACTAGTGAACAGACCGTTACATCTCCGTTATCAGGGTTAACAGCTGGTGTGATCCTGAACGCACACGGCCAATTCCCTGCTCAGGGCGGACATTAGCGCGCCTGCATCCCTTTTTCGTACTACCCCATATAAGACGGATAAACACTCGAGCGAACTCGAAGCTCACCGCCGTCCGAGCGCGCAGCCCCGTGACCGCCGAGTTGCCACGTGTACTATTCGCCCGAACCACCCCCACCGCGGGAGCTCGGGCACGGCCGGGCTGAGAGGGCGGACCCCAGCGCTTCGCCGACCGCATGAACCTGTCCGGGTAATGCCGGCGTAGGAAGAGCGTTTCGGGCATGTCTGCATCGACCCTGCACAACTCCGAACGGCACGAGGCCCCCTTCACCCTCGATGAGCCCGCCCCGAAGGTGCTGTCCTTCTGGGACCAGAGCGCATTCTGGGCAAACCTGGGTGTCAGCCTCATCGCCTTCTCCGGCGCGTACACCGTGCTGGCACCGAATTCCGATGGCGTACCGCAGATCTCCATCTCCGCGGGCATCCTCGCGATGATCGTCGGCACCGTCGTCGGCGGGCTGATGCTCGGCCTGGCCGCCGTGCCGGGCGCCAAGACCGGCAAGCCCGCGATGGTGCTGCTGCGCGGCCTGTTCGGCGCGAAACTCAGTTATCTGCCCACCGTGTTGAACATCGCCCAGCTGATCGGCTGGGGCACCTTCGAATTGATCGTCATCGGTGACGCGGCCGACGAGCTGTTCGGCGGCGGCCCGCACTGGCTCTATGTGGTGGCCGCGGGCGTGCTGACCACGGCGCTGACCATCTGGCCGCTCGGCTCAGTGCGGCTGCTGCGCCGGTTCGTCACGATCGGCGTGGTGATCGCGCTGGTCTGGTTTTATATCCAGTTCTTCCGCACCGGATTGCCTGACCTGTCGGCCAATCCGGGCCCGCACGGCAGCGGCCCGTTCGGCGCCGACTGGAACCTCTTCTGGATCGCCACCGACGCCGCGCTCGCGGTCTCCATCTCCTGGATGCCGGTCGCGGCCGACTACACCCGGCACTCGCGCAGCACCGGCACGGCGTTCGGCGCGGCCAGCGGGGCCTACGCGATCACCCAGATCGTCGCCTACACCCTCGGGTTGTTCGCGCTGGCCCGGGCCACCGGCGACGGCCAGTACTCGCCGTTCCTCCAGGTGAGTCTCGGCGGGCTGTTCTTCTTCGTGTTCGTCTTGCGCGAGGCCGATCAGTCCTTCGCCAACGTGTACTCCACGGCGCTCTCGATCCAGAATCTCGCGCCGCGCATCGACCGGCGGATCCTGTCGATCGGTCTGGGCGCGTTGATCACGCTGCTCGCGCTGCAGCTGAACATGGCGAACTACTTCGCCTTCCTCGGCCTGATCGGCTCGGTGTTCGTGCCGCTGCTCGGGGTGCTGGTCGCCGACTTCTTCCTGCGCGCGAAGGGCGAGTGGAACACCGCCGAAGATGCCCCGCCGCGCTGGGGAATGATCGCCGCTTGGCTGGCCGGGCTCTCGGTCTATCAGCTCATCAACCCGGGCGATGCCGGTGTGTGGACCGACTTCTGGGTGGATGTGCAGGAGCAGCTGCACTTCACCAAGCAGGCGTGGATGAGTGCGTCGCTGCTGTCGTTCCTGGCCGCGATGCTGGTCGCGTGGGTTGTCGGCCGGGTTGCGACGCTGCGGAAAGAGCGGGCCGCGGTCGGCAAATCCGGCTAGCCGGTGGCCCCGGCTGCCACGATGGAGTCATGGGTGAGATCCGGATCGGCACCTCGGGCTGGGTGTATCCGCCGTGGCGTGGCGTCTTTTATCCGAAGGGCGTCACGCAGAAGCGCGAGCTCGCATACCTGTCCGAGCAGCTGAACAGCGTCGAGATCAACGGCTCCTTCTACGCGCTGCAGCGTCCGTCGAGTTATCAGAACTGGTCGAGCCAGACGCCGGACGACTTCGTGTTCGCGGTGAAGGGCAGCAGATTCATCACGCACATGAAGCGCCTGCGCGACGGTGACGAGCTGCTGGCGAACTTTCTCGCCTCCGGGCTGCTGGCGCTGGGCCCGAAACTCGGCCCCATCCTCTGGCAGCTGCCGCCGAACTTCCAGTTCGATCCGGAGCTGCTCGGCACCTTCTTCACCCACCTACCCCGCAGCACCACGCACGCCGTCGAGATCGCGAAACGGCACGACCATCGGGTGGATCCGGCGTTCACGACCACCGACGCCGACCAGCCGCTGCGGCACGCGCTGGAGATCCGCCATCCCAGCTTCGTCACGCCGGAGTTCACCGAGCTGCTGACCAAACACCAGATCGCACTCGTAATCGCCGATGCCGCAGGCAAATACCCGCTGATGGAGGAGGTGACCGCCGACTTCGTCTACATCCGGCTGCACGGTCACGACGAGCTCTACGTCAGCGGATACACCGATGAAGGCCTGGACATGTGGGCCGCCAAGATCCGCACCTGGTCCGCCGGCCACGACGTCTACTGCTACTTCGACAACGACGCCAAAGTCATGGCGCCCCGCGACGCGCTGGCCCTGCGCGCCCGACTCGAATAGCCGCACCTGCCTTGATTTCCCGCACAAGGAATCGCATGCGATTCGGTGTGCGGGAAATCAAAAGGTATGCGCGAAACCGCGTTAGTGGCCGAGGGTGCCGATGCTGAGGAAGCCCAACAGGTCGTGGCGGGTGATGACGCCGACGGGCTTGCCCTCTTCGACGACCATCAGCGCGTCGGTGTCCGACAACGCCTTGGTCGCCGCCGAGATCGGCTCGCCGGCACCGATCAGCGGGAACGACGGGCTCATGTGCTTGCCGACCGAATCCGTCAGGTGCGCACGGCCTTCGAACACCGCGGAGAGCAGATCGCGCTCGGACACGCTGCCCGCGACCTCGCCCGCCATCACCGGCGGCTCGGCACCGACCACCGGCATCTGCGACACCCCGTACTCGCGCAGGATCTCGATGGCGTCGCGCAGGGTTTCCGACGGGTGGGTGTGCACCAGGTCGGGCAGTTCGCCGGACTTGCCGCGCAGCACGTCGCCGACCAGCGGTTCGACCGTGCTGCCGTCGAGGCGCTCGCGCAGGAAGCCGTAGGAACTCATCCACTGGTCGTTGAAGATCTTCGACAGGTAGCCGCGGCCGCCGTCGGGCAACAGCACCACCACGACCGCGTCGGGCTCACGCTTGGCGACCTCGATGGCCGCGACCACGGCCATGCCGCACGAGCCGCCGACCAGCAGCCCTTCCTCGCGGGCGAGGCGGCGGGTCATGTCGAAGGAGTCCGCGTCCGAGACCGCGATGATCTCGTCCGGGATCGCCGGGTCGTAGGCGGAGGGCCAGAAGTCTTCGCCGACACCCTCGACCAGGTACGGCCGTCCGGTGCCGCCGGAGTACACCGAGCCCTCCGGGTCGGCGCCGATGATCTTGACCTGGCCGCCGGACACCTCCTTGAGGTAGCGGCCGACGCCGGTGATGGTGCCGCCGGTGCCGACGCCCGCGACGAAGTGGGTGACCTTGCCTTCGGTGTCCCGCCAGATCTCCGGACCGGTGGTCTCGTAGTGGCTGTCCGGGCCGCCGGGGTTGGAGTACTGGTCCGGCTTCCAGGCTCCGTCGATCTCGCCGACCAGGCGGTTGGAGACGCTGTAGTAGCTGGCCGGGTCCTCCGGCGCGACGGCGGTCGGGCACACCACGACGTCGGCGCCGTAGGCGCGCAACACGTTGCGCTTGTCCTCGCTCACCTTGTCCGGGCAGACGAAGACACAGTGGTAGCCGCGCTGCTGGGCGACCAGCGCCAGGCCGACACCGGTGTTGCCGGAGGTGGGTTCGACGATGGTGCCGCCGGGCTTCAGCGCCCCGGACTGCTCGGCCGCGTCGATCATCTTGACCGCGATCCGATCTTTGGAGCTACCACCCGGATTCAGGTATTCGATCTTGGCCGCCACCAGTCCGGCGTTCGGGCCTACAACAGAGTTCAACCGGACCAGCGGCGTATTGCCGATGAGGTCCACTACATGGTCGGCGATGCGCATGCGACCCATAGTTCCAGATGGTCCCGGTGTGAGTTCGCGCACGCCACGCGCAAGCCCCTCCGGCTCGACAAACCGGGATTCCAGCAAACGCCCATTTAGGATCCGAACCATGAAGCAGCCGAACATCGCCAAGGCCGGCGTTGTGCTGGCCGGAGCGGCACTCGCCGCGCTGGCCGGACCGGGCGCGCAGGCGAACGCAGTGACCATCGAATTCCCGCAGGTGCCCACGCTCGCCTACGGCGGCTGGTGCGGCACCACCATCCGGACCTGGGCCGATGTCGGCCCGGCGTGGCCGGGCCGGGCGATTCTCAATATGCGCGCGCTGCCCGTGGCGGGCATCGGGCCGGGCGACTATCCGCTGGCCCCGCTGTGCGAGGTGCGCACCACCGTGGCCTGGCGCAACACCAGCACCGGCGCGGTCGGCAGCTACGACGAGACGATCGTGTCCGGCCTCTACGGCAGCATGCAGTATTCACTGCTCCAGGACACCGGCCCTGGCTTGGTCGAGGTCACCGTCACCACCGACCACGCGAACATTCCCGCCCGCGGCTGGTTCCAGGTTCCCGCTCCGGCTGCCCCGACTGCGTGAAGTCGGTACATTTTCTTGTGTGAACGCACCACGCATCGGCTGGCGTACGGCCGCGGTGACCGGTGCCGCAACAGTCTTGGCCGGTTCCGGCGCGGGCACCGCATGGTGGGCGGCCTCTCGACTATTGATGGCGCAGGCAGGCGCGGCGCGTGGCGTGATCGGCCGCGACACCTCGAAACCACCGGAAGCCGACGGGATCTACACGGCGGGCTGCCTGACGCCGGAACGCTGGCGCACCGGCAAGCACGCGGACCTGCACCTGATGGTCTTCGGTGACTCCACCGCGGCCGGTGTCGGCTGCGTGGTCGCCGACGAGGTGCCCGGCGTCCGCCTGGCCCGTGGCCTGGCGCTGGCTACCGGACAGCGAATTCGATTGAGCACCAAGGCGATCTCCGGCGCCACCTCCAAGGGCCTGTCCGGTCAGGTGGACGCCATGTTCGTGGCCGGTCCGCCGCCGGACGCCGCGGTGATCCTGATCGGCGCCAACGACATCACCAAGAAGCACTCGGTGCGCGCCTCCGCGCGCAGGCTGGCCGCCGCGGTCGCGCGACTGCGCCGGGCCGACAGCGTGGTGGTGGTCGGCACCTGCCCGAATCTCGGCACGGTGACCGCGATTCCGCAGCCGCTGCGCACGGTGGTGCACAACTGGAGCGTCCGGCTGGCCAAGGCGCAGACGGTGGCCACCGCCGTCGCCGGCGGCCGTCCGGTGCCGATGGGTTATCTGCTCGCTCCCGAGTTCCGCGCTCAGCCCGAACTCCTTTTCGCCGCCGACGGTTTCCACCCCTCGGCCGCCGGTTACGAGCTGGCCGCGGCCCAGTTACTTCCGGTCCTGCTCGAGGCGTTGGGCGAGGCGACCCCGGCTGCCAGTCCCCTGGGGCGCGACGTAGATTCGATAGGAACCCGCGAGTAACAACCGCGGTTCGCACGTTCCTTCAGACAAAGGAGTCCTCATGCCTGAGGCTGTCATCGTCTCGACCGCCCGCTCCCCCATCGGCCGGGCGGCCAAGGGATCGCTGGTCGACATGCGGCCCGACGATTTGACCACCCAGATCGTCCGCGCGGCGCTCGACAAGGTACCTGCCCTGGACCCCAACCAGATCGATGACCTGATCCTCGGCTGCGGTTCCCCCGGTGGCGAGTCCGGCTTCAACATGGCCCGGATCGTCGCGGTCCAGCTCGGCTACGACCTGGTGCCCGGCACCACCGTGCACCGCTACTGCGCGTCGTCGCTGCAGTCCACCCGGATGGCCTTCCACGCGATCAAGGCGGGCGAGGGCAACATCTTCATCTCTGCGGGTGTCGAGACGGTGTCCCGGTACAAGAACGGCTCCGCCGACAGCTGGCCGAACACGCAGAACCCGCTCTTCGCCGACGCGCAGGCGCGCACCGCGAAGACCGCCGAGGGCGGCGCGGGCGTCTGGCACGACCCGCGCGAAGACGGCCTCATCCCCGACGCCTACATCGCGATGGGCCAAACCGCGGAGAACGTCGCAGGCTTCACCGGGATCACCCGTGAGGAGCAGGACCACTGGGGCGTCCGGTCGCAGAACCGGGCCGAGGAAGCCATCAAGAACGGCTTCTTCGAGCGCGAGATCACCCCGGTCACGCTGCCCGACGGCTCCGTCGTGTCCAAGGACGACGGCCCGCGCGCCGGTGTCACCTACGAGGCGGTCAGCAAGCTGAAGCCGGTGTTCCGTCCCGACGGCACGATCACCGCGGGCAACTGCTGTCCGCTCAACGACGGCGCCGCCGCGCTGGTCATCATGAGCGACACCAAGGCCAAGGAACTCGGCCTGACCCCGCTGGCCCGCATCGTGTCCACCGGTGTCTCGGGTCTGTCCCCCGAGATCATGGGCCTCGGCCCGATCGAGGCGTGCAAGCGCGCACTGGCCCTGGCGGGCAAGTCGATCGACGATATCGACCTGGTCGAGATCAACGAGGCGTTCGCGGTGCAGGTGCTCGGCTCGGCCCGCGAGCTGAAGATCGATGAGGACAAGCTGAACGTCTCCGGTGGCGCCATCGCGCTGGGCCACCCGTTCGGCATGACCGGTGCCCGCATCACCACCACGCTGATCAACAACCTGCAGACCCACGACAAGCAGTTCGGTCTGGAGACCATGTGCGTCGGCGGCGGCCAGGGTATGGCAATGGTCATCGAGCGGCTGAGCTGAGATAGCTAGTACACAGAAGAGGGCGGTCACCCGAGTGGTGACCGCCCTCTGCTGTCTCGGGACGCAAAACGGGTGGTTGCCGTTTCCGGCAACCACCCGTTGTCAGCTGAGGCGGTCGAAACCGCTTGGTACTAGTCGTTGTTGAAGTAGCTCAGCAGGCGCAGGATCTCGACGTACAGCCAGACCAGGGTGACGGTCAGGCCGAGGGCGACGCCCCAGGCCGCCTTCTCCGGCGCCTGCGCGCGGATCAGCTGATCGGCGGCGTCGAAGTCGAGCAGGAAGCTGAACGCGGCGATCGCGATGACCACCAGGCTGAAGATGATGGCGATCGGGCCACCGTCACGCAGGCCGAGGCCACCGGAGATGAAGAAGCCGGCGACCAGGTTGCCGATCACCAGGACCAGCACGCCGATCATGGCGCCGACGATCATCCGGGTGAAGCGCGGCGTGACGCGGATGGCACCGGTCTTGTAGACGACGAGCATGCCTGCGAAGACACCGAAGGTGCCCAGCACCGCCTGCGCGATCATGCCGCTGCCGCCGACGCCGCCGAAGCTGATGTCGGTGAACATGAACGACAGCGCGCCGACGAACAGACCCTCGAACACCGCGTAGGACAGCACCAGAGCCGGGTTGTCCATCTTGTTGGCGAAGGTCGCGACGAGGACGAGCACCAGGCCGATCAGGCCGCCGCCGATGACGAACCATTTCGCCAGCGAGGGGTCCGCGTTGCTGAAGCCGTAGGAGACGATGGCCGACAGCGCGAGCACACCCAGCGTGATGGCGGTCTTGGTCACCACGTCGTCGATGGTCATCGCCCGGGTGGTGCCCGGCGCCTGCTGGTACGGCTGCGGCTGCTGGTACGGCTGTCCGTACTGCTGCCCCAACTGGCCCGCCCCGGCCACGCCTGAGCCGAAGTTGGCGTAGCCATTGCCCTCTTGCTTGGGCAAGTTTCGGAAAACCGGATTGCTTGTGCTACGCACCTGCGTCCCTTTCTGGTCGTTGCCGCTGTTCGTCGAGCTCGCGCTCGATATCCAACTGCTGGGTACAACGTTTACTGCCCGGCGCTAGTTCCCGAAAAGAACGGCGCGCAGGCGGACAAAACGGACTCTACCGCTGCTGCGCGTCGTGTAGGCCACGCACGGATCGAGTGACTGTGAATTTGCGGTTGCGACCGACTACCTCGGTGCGCCCGACCATGCGCTCGATCACGCCACGGTAGTTCAGATGCGAATTGAACACCGTCCACAGCTCGCCGCCGGGCCGAAGCACGCGGCCGGTCTCGGCGAACATCTTGATCGCCGACCCGGTGTGCACGGCGGCGCCGACGTGGAAGGGCGGATTGCACAGCACCAGGTCGGCACTGTTGTCGGCGGCCGAGGACATCGCGTCGTCGCGCACCACCGTCACCCGGTCCGCAACCCCGTTGACCGCCACCGTCGCCCTGGCCGAGGCCACCGCGGCCGCCGACTGATCGGTGCCGAGCACCTTGAGGGCGGGCCGGGCCTTGGCCAGCTTTACGGCCAGTATCCCGGTGCCGCACCCGAGGTCGATCGCCTCGCGCGCATCGGGCTTCATCCACTTCAGGTGCTCCAGTAGGAACCGGGTGCCGATGTCGAGCCGGGCGCCGGAGAAGGCGGCACCGTGCGCGACCACGTCGAGATCGAGGTCGTCGAGCCGGTCGCGCACCGGGAACGGCGGGTCGCCGACCGGCTTCGGGCCGCTGACCAGCAGGGTGCGCGACTTCTGCCGGCCACGGCTGGCCCGGACCTCGGAAAACGACTGGGCCAGCACGTCGTTCATCGACTTCGTCAGATACTTGTCCCGGCCACCCGCGACCACTATCACCTCGGGATCGGCGTAGCGCGCGATGGCGTCGGCGACCTCGGCCAGCCCGGCCAGCGCCCGCGGCAGCCGCAGCAGCACCACCCGGACATCGGCGAGCAGCTCGCGGCCGAGCGGATACGCGGTGTAGCGGTCGGTGAGGCCGAGCGCGCGGGCATTGTTGGCCAGGGCGAGTTCGCCGGTGAGCAGATCCTGGTGCACACGGACCCCGCGCAGGTCGTGGGCGGTCACCGCGCCGATGGTCAGCGCGCCGTACGCGTCGCCGACTATGGCTATCTTTCCGCTATCGTTGCTGGCGAGCGCCTCGTCGGCGACATCGAGGATCAGCCGATCGGCGGCATCTACAGCGTAGAGGTTTAATGCCTCCACATCTGGATACCGCCGCAGTCGGCTCAGAACGTCCTCGATGGCTGCCACGCCTCAAGTGTGCTAGATCGTTGCCCCAACGTCACATCGGCCCCGGCTAACCGGTTTCGGCGCACCCCGTGTGCTCCGATCAATCGACTGGAAGGCGCAGCGTCCCAACCGATCCGGCTCAGTTGGCGCCCGCCTTGCCACCCGTCGCGGTCACCGCGTGCCAGACCCCACCGACGCCTTGGCCGAGCAGGTCGCCCGGCTTCGCATCCTTGGCGAAGAAGTAGACCGGCCACCCCGCGATGGTGATTTGGCATGCGCCATCAGCACGTTCGATGAAGCCGACGAGTTGCGGGTCGACGCCCGCCGCGTACACGGCCTGGCCGCGCTGCGCGATCAGCGGCGGCCATTTCGCGGCGCAATCGCCCGCGCAAGTCGAGGTGGGCGGCTGCGCGGTGTCCTTGTCGAATCGGTACAGCGCGCGGTCGGCGGCCGTAACGTGCTCTCCGACAGCGCTATTGTCCGCGAGGCGGAGTTGCACGGCATTCGTGCCGGTCGGCGCCGTTCCGCTGTAGATCTTCAGCCAGTCCTGCGTCTTGGCCGGCGCCTGGTTCTGCGGCGCACCGGCCGCAGCCGTGGCCGAGGTCGACACCGCCGGGGTCGGCGCCGCCGATGCCTCGGGCTTCGCCGTGTCGGCGTTTCCGCACGCACTGAGCAAACCAGCGAGAATCACCGAGGCAGCGGCGAATGGCAGCGCGGCTCGCTGGAAGCGCTTGGTCGACAGCATTTTTCAGATCCTCCGGATCGATCGATGACGCGCGATTCGCGTCCGGTCATCCACAACTACGAGGCAGGCCCGCGACCGGTTCACCCGCGGGACCATCGGATGGCAAACATCGAGAAACCCGCAAATCCCGCGCGACGCCCCGTCCAGCGTTTACCATCAGCCCCATGCGTAACAGGATGGTGTTGACCATCGTCGCGGTGACGGCATTGCTCGCGGGCTGCGGCGACGACGCCGGAACCACCGCGAACACGACTACGCCGAGCACCTCCACCACGGGCACCCTGGCCGAAGCGCCGACCGCCCCGCGCGACACCACACCCAAGCGGGGCACGGCGTCCGGCGACGCGGGCCTGACCGTCACCGGCATTCGGATCGGCCACCAGCCCGGCTTCGACCGGGTGGTCTACGACCTCGGCGGCACGGGCACCCCCGGCTGGATCGTGCAGTACACCGACCGCGCCGTGCAGGACGGCAGCGGCAAGCCGATCGAGGTAGCAGGCAAGTCGATCCTCGAGGTGCAGATCCTCGGCTCGGCGTACCCGTTCGACAGCGCCGAGACGCCGTACGCGGGACCCGATCCCGCGACCGAACCGAGCGCGCCCGGCATCGCGGGGGTCTATCGCACCACCGTGTTCGAGGGCACCACCCAGTCGTTCATCGGCATCAACGGTGACCGGCCCGGGTTCGCGGTTACCACGCTGACCAACCCGACCCGGCTGGTCATCGACGTCGCCAGCCAGTAGTACCCGTACGGCCAGGGGGTATTGCCATCTACCGGGCCGCCGTCATTACACTGGCCGCGTGGTCGAACGGCATCCTGCACTCCGCGTCACCGGGCTCGCCCGGGCGCTCGGTGTGCTGGTGCTGCTCGCCGGGATCGTCGTCATGCATGCGGTGGTGTTCGCGATGCCGAGTCACGCCGGTGCGGCCGGCTTCGACCATGACTCGATGGCAAGTGAGAGCCGTACCGTCCAACTGCCTGCGGTGCCGATGGCGACCGTGGTGTTCGCCGACCGGCACGACGCGGTCGACCACGGTCACGAACAAGCCACCGATCTCACCGCGATGCCGACCGTCGCCCAGCCGGTCGCCGCATCCCTCGGCGAACACACTGCGCCGGATATGGATTGCGCGGACGACGGATGCGGCGGCAGCCACGGCGGGATGCACGGTTGCGTGTTCATCCTCGCCGCTGCCGCGCTGCTGTTCGCACTGGTGCTGCTGTATCGAATGGCTCTCGACCGGCCGGGCAACGATGTTGCGCGGCTACGTCATCGGCGACCACGGCGGGAACGGCCACCGCCGTGGACCGTGCTCACCCTGGCCGAATTGTCGATTCTGCGGATCTGACAGCTCTGCGGCGACCGTTTTCGACGGTCGTCGGCGTTGCCCTGCCCGAAACCCAGTCACGCGCAATTCCCAAGGAGCACAACCATGGTCATCAGCCGTACCCGAATCAGCACCGTCCTCGCCGCGAGCACCGCTGCCGCCGCCCTCGTTCTCGCGGGTTGTAGCGACAACGACGACATGTCCGGCATGCAGCACAGCTCGTCGAGCAGCGCGCCCGCCGCGTCGAGCGCACCGGCGGCCCGCACCGACTTCAACGACGCCGACGTCACCTTCCTGCAGATGATGTACCCGCATCACGCGCAGGCGGTCGACATGGCGAAGTTGGTGCCGAGCCACAGCCAGAACCAGGAGTTGCTGGCGCTGGCCGCCAAGGTGGAGCAGGCCCAGGCGCCGGAGATGCAGCAGATCACCACGCTGCTGCAAAGCTTCGGCAAGCCCGCCCCGACCGCAGGTAGCGGCCACGGCGGCCACACCATGCCGGGCATGATGAACCCCGATCAGATGAACGCCCTGCAGGCCGCGTCCGGCCCGGACTTCGACCGACAGTGGCTGACCATGATGATCGAGCACCACACCGGCGCGGTCGCCATGGCCGAGACCGAGCTCGCCCAGGGCACGAACGACGAGTCGAAGGCGTTGGCCCGCAGCATCATCGACAGCCAGCGCGCGGAAATCGACACGATGCGGGGCATGCTCGGCCAGTCCTGATCCGATCGGCCTATCGCACCGGGCAACTCGGTGCGATAGGCCGTAGATCCCGCGACCGCGACCGCCGCCTGCACGGGCAGGTCATATTCGGACTCGGCTGTGTACTCGACGGAATCGCCGCGTGCGCAATGGGAATGGACCGACTGCGGTTCAGGAGCCCGGCGGGACGACGGCCTGCCAGGCGGGCGCCTCCCCCGGCGCCGCGGTGTTGCGCGCGCGCCGACGTACCTGCTCGACAGCCACCAGTGCCACGCCCGCGAGCACCGTCACCACGGCGAAGATCGTGACGACCAGGGCTGCCGCACCGAAGCCCCACAGCGCCACCACGGCAGCGGCGACGGCGAGCAGCACGCCGATGAACAACATGCCGAAGCCGGCCCAGTTCCGGGTATCGGCCAATGTCTCACCCGGCTGCGGCGCCGTCGTCCGGGAGATGTCCGCCGCGTCGTCGAGCGGGGGAATCTCGTACGGGCCATCCACTGTCATGCTGCTACCTCACGCCGCGAAACCGGCTGGTCGGCCGGTATCTGATGCGACAGGGATGCCCTGATCTTCTCCTCCGAAACGGGGCGCCCGGCACTCGCTGTCCGGCATGGTGTTTCGGGCAGGTCAGATCAGTTGTAGGACTTGGTGACTCCGTCGAGCAGCCGTTCCAGGGTGTCGTAGGTGGGGGTGGTGATCACATCGAGCACGTCCTTGGCCACCGGGATGTTGTGCGCGGCCGTCACTTCGGCGAACTGGTCGGCCGCGCCGGTGCGGAAGCCGTGCTCGGCGGCGAGGCGTTGCAGGCCCGGGTCGGTGGACAGCAGGCGGCCGAGCCGGTCGCCCGACTCGCCGAACGGCACCAGGGTGTGCCGGGACAGAATGGTCGGCGACGGGTACAGCATGGTCATGTCCGGCTTGATCTGCCCGCGCACACTGGCGTCCACGTACTGCGACTCGTAGATCCACACCATGGGCGTCGGCCCGATGCCGGTCGCGAGGTAGGCGTCGAACGGGCCTTCGCTACTGCTCTGGGTGTAGCCCTGGCCGACGAAAAGCCTTGCCACCGTGGGCAGGATGTTCTGCTCGGCGTCCGAGCCCTGCACGATGGTGTTGTTGTTCGCCACGTAGCCGGCGATCGCCAGGTACATGGCCGCGGAGTTGGAGCTGCGCGGGTCGGTGGTGGAGATCAGCACGTTCTTGCGCACCGGATACGTGGTGTTGTCGTCGAGTTGGTCCCACCGCGTGTTGTTGCCGACCATGCGCAGGTAAGGACCCATGTCGAAGGTCGACACCGCGCCCTGGTGCACCACGCCCGCCTTCGCGAGCAGCTCGGCGATCGGCGTGAACGTGGCGATCACCATCGGTGACGAGAACGGGATGTACTTCGCAGTCACGTTGCGCTGCCGCTGGATTCGCTCCGCGGCCTGCTCGCTCGACGGAAACGCGAAGTCGTACTTCTCGAGATCGATCGACGTCGCGATCTGCCGTGACCCCGCCGGTTCGACCTCCACCTTCACCCCGTGGCGCGCCAGCGCGTCGACCACCTTCGCGTCCTGGAAGAACGCCATCTTCTCCGACCCGACCACGCCGCGCACCACCGTGATCGGCGCCACCGGCGTCGCCGTATTCGGTGCGGCACCGGGCTGGCGCACCGCCAGCGCCAACGCGACCACGGTCACCACCACCAACGCCGCGATCACGGCCGCGACCGCTGCGGGAGCGAAACGCCTACTCGCGGACCAGGTTTCCTGAATCGTTTCCGGCAGCCCACCGTCCCCGGCCGCCTGATGCTTCGGCTGGCGCGTCCGCCCCGCCTCCGGCCCGACGACAGCCTCCGCCACCTCCCCCGTGGCCGCCAATTGCCGACGAACGTACCGCTCCACCAGGATCGGAATGAACGTCCGCACCGGATGCCCCGCGAACCGCCGCCGCGCCGCCGCCACCGCCCCCTCGATGTACTCCGCAGAGTAAGTGCCGCCGAAGTTTTCGACCAACCGCTCCGTCACCTGACGCAGCGCCTGTTCCTCCCGAACAGTGTCGACAACCACAAAATCTCCTAGGCATCCGGCGACCGACCAATCCCCGCGACAGCACCGAAGCCCCACCGCGCCGGCCAACCCTAGCCCCAACCCACCCACCCCGAAACCCACCCGAAACCACCCCTGACCACCCCTCTCTCCCACCTCCACCACCACCTCACCACCCATCCCCCCAGATCAAAGCCCTGGACATTCGCCCACCACCAAACCCACCAACACCCCAAGCCCCACCCACCCCACCCACAGAATTCAAGACACCATCGCCAACCAGCCACCCCCCGTTGCGCCCCCGTTTCCCCCGAAGAACAGACCGGCCAGCCGATCAGATAGCGGGCGTACTCGCGGAGGGTGGTTCGCGGGTGGGCTTGACCTTGCCCCTGGGGGAAGGTTTGAGGATTGCTTTCATGAACAACAACGCACTGCAGATTGTCGAAGCTCAGGTCCGCGAACAGGTTGTGGCCTACTGCGAGGCCAACCATGTGCCCGGGTTTGTTGCCGGTGTTTATCAGGCGGGTGAGCAGGTTGTGGTCGCGCATGGTGCGGCGAATGTTGCTACGGGGGCACCGATGTCGGCGGATACCGGGTTTCTCTTCGGTTCGGTTACCAAGGTGCTGACAACTACGCTCGTCCTTCAGCAGGTGGAGCTCGGGAAAGTCGATCTCGACGCGCCCGTGGTGCGGTACCTTCCCGAGTTCGCGCTGTCCGTGCCGGGTGCGGCGGACAAGATTCTGGTTCGGCATCTGCTTTCGCACACCAATGGCATTGATGCGGACCTGTACTTTCCGGATGCCAAAGGGCGTGACGCGCTGCGGAGTTATGTTGCGGGCCTTGCGGACAACGGGATTTTGTTCGAGGCAGGCGAGCAGCTCAGCTATTCCAATGGCGGCATGATCGTCGCGGGCCGGCTGCTGGAAGTGGTGACCGGGCTGCCGTATCACGAACTGCTGGAGCGCGATATCTATGGGCCCGTCGGCATGCGGAACTCCAGTACCTCGGCCGAGCAGGCCATTCTGCGCAGCACCGCGGTGGGGCATTTCCTGAATCCCGAGACGATGACGGCCGAGCCCACGCGCATGTTCACGCTGCCCGACACCTGGGGGCCGGCCGGTGGCACGCCGATCGGCACCGTTGGCGATCTGCTCAGCTTCGGGCGCACTCATCTCGCGGGCGGTGTGTCTCCCGCGACGGGTGCCCGTGTTCTCACAACGGATTCGACCGCACTGATGCAGCAGGTTTCGCACGATATGGCGTCCCCGAACGTTCCACCGATGGGTATGGGCTGGGTGCGGTACCCGTTCGGCGACACCACGGTTCTCGCCATGTCGGGTGCCTCGCCCGGCGGCGTGTCCCTGCTGTGTGTGCTGCCGGAACACGACCTGGTCTTCACCGCGTTCGGCAACAGCTCGGATGCGCTCATGCTGCAGGACCAACTGCTGCAGTGGCTGCTGCGCGAGCACCTCGGCGTCGAGATCCCTGCGCTGGTAACCGAATTTCAGCAGGACATCGACCTCACCCCGTATGTCGGCACCTACCGTTCCAACCAGCTCCGCATCGACGTCAGCATCGTGGACGGCCAACTCGAGGAGCGGATGACCTACGAGCCTGCGGACGAGTCGCAGGACCGGATTTTCACCGAGTTCGCCGGCGGCACCACCGCCGCCCCGCCGCAGCGGTACGTGCCGATCCGGCCCGGCCTGTTCGCCCCGGCCGACTACCCGATGGAGACCTTCGACGGCTACCTGCGCCTGCTACTCGTCTCCTACCACGACATCCGCGACGGCAAAGCGCGGTTCCACAACGCGGGCGGCCGGCTGACCCGTCGCGCCTGACGGGTTCGACGACGACTGGAAGGATGACCGCCATGATCACGATCGGCAGGCTCGCGGATTTCGCCGGAGTGACCACCAAGGCCATCCGCCACTATCACGAGCGCGGCCTGCTCGCCGAACCCGACCGCGACTCGTCCGGCTACCGGCGCTACACCGCCCAGGACGCCATCGATCTTGTCAAGATCAGAACCTTGGCCGAGGCAGGCGTGCCGCTGGCCCGCGTCAAAGACCTGCTCGACGCCGACCCGGCCGCGCTCGCGGCGGCCATTGCCGAGATCGACCGCGACGTCCGACATCGGATTACGCAGCTGCGGCGTACCCGCGACCAGCTCGCCCAGTTGCGCGGCGGCGACCGGCTTTTCGTCGCCCCGGCGGTCGCCGACTTCCTCGACGAACTGCGCGACATCGGCGCCAGCGAACGCCAGATCCAGCTGGAGCGCGACGGCTGGATCCTGCTGCAGACCGCCTCCCCCGCGGACGCTGCCTGCTGGCTCGACGAAAAGCACGAACTCCTCGCCATTCCCGAGTTCCGCGCCCTCTACCTCGAACACGACCAGGCCTTCCACTGGTCACCGGACGACGCCCGCCTGCCCGCCCTGGCCGAACGTACTCGCACCTGGTTCGCCAACTACCACAGTCGATCCGAGACTCGGCCCGTGCAGAATCCCGCGATTGCCCGCTTGGTCGCCCAGTCCCAGCCCAGAGCGTCCTCCCCCGCTTGGGACCGCCTAGTCCAACTGATGCGGGGTTAACGCATACATGCCGTCGCGGGCAGGAGATCGCGGCGCAAAGCGCTATGGTCGGCTGGAGTCGCTGCCTAAGGAGATGGTTATGCCTCGTACTGCTGTTGTTACCGGTGCATCGTCGGGAATCGGAAAGGCGACGGCTGCGGCGTTGGTGGCGCGCGGGTATCAGGTGATCGGGACCAGCCGGAAGCCGGAGGGCATCGGAGCCGAGGCTCGGGTGGCGGGCGTGGAGTATCGGGCGCTCGATTTGACCGACGCCGGGTCGATCGACGCCTTCGTTGCCGGGCTCGGGGAGATCGACGTGCTGGTCAACAATGCCGGGGAGAGTCAGGCGGGACCACTGGCGGAACTGCCAACGGAGGCCGTAGAGCGGCTGTTCCGGCTGAACGTGCTGGGGCCGGTCGCGCTCACGCAGGCGGTGTTGCCCGGTATGCGGGAGCGCGGCTATGGCCGGGTGATCATGGTGGGGTCGATGATCGCCAGCTTCCCGATGCCGTATCGCTCGTCCTACGGCGCGACCAAGGCGGCGCTGAAGGGCTTCGCGGTGGCCGCCCGGTTCGAGGAGTCACCGTTCGGGGTGTGGATCAGCACCGTCGAACCGGGGCAGATCAATACGGGCCTGCGGGAGCGCCGGACGAAGTACCTGAACGAGGGCTCGCCGCACACCGCCGACTTCACCGCGTTCATCGCGAAACTGGATGCGGCACAGGGGAAAGGCATTACCGCCGAACGGGTAGCCGACACGATCGTGCAGGCCGTCGAGGCCGGCCGACCGCGTCCGCTCTACGCCGTCGGCAGCAATGCCCCCGTCATGTTCGCGGTGCGCAGGCTACTGCCGCGCACGGTCATGGAGCGCCTCATCGCGCGCGCCCACGGACTGTCGAGGTAGCTCAGGCGGTCGCCACCTGCGCCTGCCACATCCAGTGCAGCTGCTCCAGCCGCGCCGAGAAGCCGATGAACAGGTCCTGCGTGACCGGGTCGGCCTTCTCCGTGGCTTCGATCCGTTCGCGCAGTCGCTGGATCACTGCCGCGAGGTTGCGGACGACCCCGTCGATGACGTCGGTGTCCTGCTGCCAGCCGTCGGGGAAGCCGACCGCACCGCTCTCCTTGGCGACCGTCGCCGCTCGCCCATCCGGGCTGACGCCGACGGCGGTGGCCCGCTCGGCCGCGGCATCGGTGAAGTCCCTGGCCGCCGTGACCAGCTCGTCCAGCGCCAGGTGCACCGACCGGAAGTTCCGGCCGATCACGTTCCAGTGGGCCTGCTTGGCGATCAGCGACAGGTCGATCAGATCGATCACGGTAGCGCGCAGAGCCTCGCCCGCGACCTTCTGCTGCTCCGTATCGAGGGTGCTGGTGATGGGTTGACTCATCGTTCACGCCTTTCTTGTCGGATCCGTGTCACCGACTGGCCTACCCGCACGCCGCGTCCTAAACGTCACCAGTGACGAGCGCCATCCGATTCCAGGCGCGCGGCATGCTCGGCCAGCATTCCCGCAGGTCCCGACGGCGGCGATTGGCGCCGCCAGATCGCCCGGAACTTCCTGCTCAACGCCACCGGCCCGGCCAGCCGCACCTCGACGAGCGCGCCACTGGTCAGGTCAGGACCCGCGATCAGCCTGCTCAGCACCGCGGGCGCCACGGCAGCCCGGGCGGCAGCCGAGATCGCGACTGCGGACCCCAGCTCGGCGGCGGGCTGGGCCGGTTGGCACTCGGCCCCGAGAATCTCCCAGACCGTGTCGCGCGTGCCCGACCCCGGCTCGCGCCACAGCAGCGGCGTGGTCGCCAGCTCGCGCAAGGTCACCGGCTTCCTGCGGTGCGCCCATGGATGCGCGGCCCCGACCACGACCACCAACTCGTCCGCCCCGAGCACCCGGCTACCGAGACCGGGCGGCGGGTGCGGGCCCTCCACGAAACCGATGTCGGCCGCCCCGTCCCGGATCAGCTCCTCGACGTGCCGAGTGTTGTCCACCTCCAAGGAGACCGCCACCTGCGGACAGCTGGCCCGTAACGCATTGAGCCACAGTGGAATCCGATGATCGGCAATCGTCTTCGACGCGGCCACCCGCAAGCGCGGCACATCGGCGGCGTGCAGCGCGGCCACACCGGCACTGAACGACCGCGCCGCCTCCAGCACCAACCGCGCATGCGCGACCACCGACCGCCCCGAATCGGTCAAGGCCGACCCGGTCGGACTGCGGTCGAGCAACCGCAGCCGCAACCGCCGCTCCAGCGCACTGATCCGCATGCTCGCCGCGGGCTGGCTGATACTGTGCCGCCGGGCGGCCGCACCGAGGCTGCCCAGCTCCGCAACGGAGACAAGCAGATCGAGTACGTCCAGATCGGGCGTCCCCGGCGGTAGCGTCATAACCATTGATTATGTGCCTGCCCAACGCCCACGGCACCCCCCGTCGTAGCAATTACCCCATCATCCGACCTTATGAGCGGGTTGCCCGGCGCCGCAACGGAAGTCGCCCCTGGTAGCGTCCGGGGGGTGAGCAAGATCCCCGCCGCGGCCGACGAAGCCCGCTTCTGGACCCTGATCGAATCGGCGTGGGAGTTGGTCGGCGACGAACCGGCAGTTCTGCGAAAAGCGTTGATCCACCGGGAAAACGACGACGCCGTGCCCGCCGTCGAGGCGCAGGTGCCGCACTTCTTCGGCCACCTCCGCACGCTGAGCGAAGGACTGTCGAGCGACGAGCTGACCGCGCTCGACCGAGTGCTGGAACGCAAGCTGTACGACCTGGACCGCGCCGATATCCACGGGGTCACCGGCGGCTCGGACGACGGCTTCCTCTACTGCCGGGGCTTCATTGTCGCGATGGGCCGCGAGTTCTACGACGCCGCGCTGGCCGCTCCGGCGGTCGCGGTACGGGACACCGACGGCGGGAAAATGTGCTACTTCTTCGCACATCTGCACAGCGACCGCTTCGGCGCCTTCCCGAAAACCGAGTCCGGTATTTCCCGGGAGTCCTTTTCGAACCCTGCCGGTTGGAACTGACGCAGAGCCCATTCGGCTGGCTTATGGGGTCCTCCCCATTCGACCGCTACCCCGTACGCTCGCGGAGCGCGATCGTCTGAGGAATGACGCACGTTCGTCGCCTCTGTCCCGGCCTGCTCCTCGCCGCCGTACTGGCCACCGCGGCAACCCTTCTCGGTAAAGCGCTGCCGGTCGCCGGCGCACCGGTGATCGCTTTGGCCTGCGGTGCCGCGGTGGGCGTTTTCCTGCGCCGATCCGACGCTGACACAGGAACTTTCGATCCAGGCTTGGCCGTGACGCGGAAACGCCTGCTCGGTGCCGCCATTGTGCTGCTGGGCCTCGGCCTGCCGGTCGGATCGGTGCTCAGTGTCGGTAGGCAGACGGCGGTGGTGTTGATCGGGACGTTGATCCTGGGTGCCGCCGCTGCGGTGGTCGTCGGGAGAATGCTGGCCCTGGACCGGGAATCGGCCACCCTGGTGGCGGTCGGCACCACCATCTGTGGCGCCTCGGCGATCGCCGCCGCCACCGCGGTGATCAAGCCCGACCGGGATCGTGTCGCCTACGCCCTCGGAACCATCTTCGTCTTCAATGTCGTTGCGGTGCTGGCATATCCACCCTTGGGACGCCTGCTCGGATTGTCTCAGGAGGCCTTCGGCCTGTGGGCGGGTACCGCCATCAACGACACCTCGTCGGTGCTGGCGGCCGGGGTGATCTACGGCCCCGCCGCCGCTCATTTCGCGGTGATCGTCAAACTCGTGCGCAGCCTGATGATTGTCCCGATGTGCGTCGGACTGCATCTCGCGAAGGACCGCAGCGAGCCCGCGTCGTCCACGAAAGCGACCCTCCTACAGTCGTTCCCGCTCTTCGTCATCCTGTTCCTCGTCGCATCGGTGATCGCCGGACTCGGCGTGGTGCCGGACTCCTTCGGCCCGCCACTCGCACACTTCAGTGCATGGCTGATCGCCGCGGTCCTCGCCGCGATCGGCACCTCACTGAGCTGGCAACAACTCCGCAGCGCCGGATCGCGCCCCCTCCTGTTCGGCGGCATCCTCGCCGTGCTCCTCGGAGCGTCCAGCCTCGCCCTGCAGTTCGCCACCGGCTGGTGGTGACGAACGCCTGAGCTACCCGGCCAGCCGGTCGACCTCGTCGAGATGGTCGCGCAGGCCGAGAAATTCCCACCGCTGCAAGGCCAGTGGCACGTTCCCTTCGCGCCAGAGGCGGTCGTGGAACTCCTGGAGGTCGAATTTGTCGCCGAGTTCACGCACCGCCGTGCTGAGCAGGTCCTGGATCTGTAGTTTGCCGATCTGGTAGCTCAGCGCCTGGCCGGGATTGCTCGCGAAGAAGACGGCTTCGTCCCAGGCGGTCTCGCGGTCCATCGGCACGGCGAGCGCCAGCCGGTCGGTCGCCTCGTCGATGGAGAGGTGGCCGAGGGCGAGCTCGATGTCGACCTCGACGCGTAAAGCGCGCAGCCGCATGGCGCTGGCCACGAAGATGGCGCTGGCCGGAGCGTCGTCGAACAGGCCGGCGTGCAGCATCAGCTCCTCGTAATTGAAGGCGATGCCCTCGTTGGGCGCCGAGTCGTAGAAGTAGCGCCGAGCGGGATTGTCGTGGTGCCAGCCGATCGCGACCTGCTGGGCGTGCACGCCCTCGTGCACGATCGCGGTGCGCGCGTCGAACGCGGCGGCCCGATCGAAGTACGGCAGGTCCGGGTGCGGTGCCGGGATGTATCGGACGGCATCCTCGTCCATCCGCGACGGGCCGGTCAGGTCGTCGGAGACGCCGAGCCAGGTCAGCGGCTCGAGGTACGGCGGCAGCGGCGCGAACCGGTAGTGCCGCAACCACTCCGGCTGACCGAGCAGACCACGGGTAGCGGCGAACTCCCGCACCGCGCGCTCGTCGGCGGCCTGACGCTCGACGCATTCGTGTGCATCGGCGGGCAGCGACGGCGCGGGCGCGTCCCGATGCCGGGTGCGCAGCAGCGTTTCGAGGGCGACCGCCCGATGCCATTCCTGGCTGCCCATCTCGCGCAGCCGCTGCGCCGAATAGGGCAGCAGCGCAACATGATGCAAGAAGTAGGCCAGTCCCTCCGGTCCGACAGGCGCCACCTCACCCAGGGTGGGCAGCTGTTCGGTGAGCCAACTCCGGTACGCCGCAACGGCATCCGCGGCCACCCGGGTCGCGGCGGGCAACTCGGCCGCGTACTCATCGGGCAGAAACGGAACGAGCGCCGTCATCGCAGCTTCTAGCGAACCTGCCGATTCGTCGAGCAGGCGCAGCGTGCTGCGCGTGAACGACGCGCTCGCACGGCCCGCGAGATTCTCTCTGGCCTGCTCGAGCACCAGCGGAACGTGGCGCAGCAGCGCGCTGATCTTCGCCGCCCGCGTGTTGTCGAACGGCGACGACCCGAGCAGCTCCACGTAGATCGGGCCGAGGCTCTGCTGCACATAGAAACCGGGATTGCGCTCCCAGGCGCGGATCAGTTCGAGTTCCCAGTGCACCCTGGCCAGCGCCGAGCCGAGCAGCCTGCCGTCCACCTGCACCGCCACCGGCTCGTCGGACAGGTCGAGCTCGCGGTGCCTGCGGGTCAGCTCGGCCAGGACCGTCCTGCGCTCTGCGATCGCCGCGGGCGACCAGTCGGGCAGCCAGCCCTCCGGCCGTTCCACCCGGGGCAAGTCGTCGCTGGAGTCGGGCACTGTCGCCAACCGCCAGTTCCAGAACTCTTCGGCAAGCTTCGCTAGACCCATGTCCGCACAATACAATTCGGGACAGCAACCGGCCAGGCCCCCAGCGGCGCCGAATGCGACCTCGACACCGGCCCTAGCCGCCCGACGCAGCTCAGGAGATCACCGCGTCGACCGCCTTCTTCACCGCCGAGGGCTGCGCGGGCGAGGTGGGCGCCTTCTTCTTCAGTTCGAGCAGCCGCGCCCCGATTTCCTGCAACTGCTTACGTCCCAGGTGCTCGCGGACTTGCGGGAACCACTCGTCCTCTTCTTCCTCGATGTGGTGCTCGACGTTCTCGATCAGCACGGTGGCCTTCGCGGTGAAGTGCTCATCGTCGGGCTTCATCGTCGCCAGCTCCTGCACGAGCAGGTCTGCGACGTGGTGCTCTTCGTACGATTCGAGAATGTCGCTTTCGAGGTCCGGGATCAGCTTGCGGACCTCCGGATACATGCCCTCGTTCTCGATATAGGTGTGCACGGTGAGCGCCTCGATGATCTTGTCGACCAGGCGGCCCTTGGTGGCCTTGGCGCTGTCCCCCGCCTTTTCGAAGTCGCGGAACAGTTTGCGGATCGCTTTGTGATCCTCACGCAACAGCACAATGGCATCGGTAGACATCGGTAACTCCTCGGGTTCGGCCGGACTATGTGCCGGACGTTCCCGCTGACAGACCCGCGAAACCAGTGGATTGCTTACAGCCCCGCGTGCGAGAACAGGCCGGGTGAACCGATGCCCTGCTGCTGTGGGGTCGCGGGCACGATGCGCTCGAACAGCGCCAGATAGTCGTCGATCATCCGGTCCGCGCTGAAGCGTGCCTGCGCGTCGTCGCGGGCGGCGCGTCGATCAAGCTTCCCGAGCTCGGCTACCGCGGCCGCTGCCGCGTTGACGTCGGTCACCAGGAACCCGGTGACGCCGTCCCGGATGAGCTCCGGCATCGAGCCCAACGGCGTTGCGATGACCGGTGTTCCGGTGGCGAGTGCTTCGACGACCGCGAGGCCGAACGGTTCGGCGAAGCCGATCAGGTGCAGTAGCGCGCGGGCGCCGCCGAGCAGTTCGTCCCGGCGTTGCGGGCCCACGGGGCCGACGTAGGTCACCGCGGCGTCGTCGAGGTGCGGTTCGACCGCGGTACGGAAGTACTCCTCGTCCTGCACCACGCCCGCGATGATCAGGGGCAGCCCGGTGAGCCGCGCCACCTCGATCGCCAGGTGCGTCCCCTTGTCGGGGTGAATTCGCCCGAGAAAGAGCAGATATTCGCCGTGTTCGGGCCGAAAGGTGAACTGGGCGAGATCGATACCGTGATGAATTGTCGCCGCATAGTTCAGCGTGGGGTGCCGGTCCGCATCGCTGATCGCCACATAGTGCGCGATATCGTCGAATGCTTGATACACCGGCACGATATTCGGCGAGGAAAAGCCGTGAATGGTGGTGACCATCGGGGTCGACACCAGGCGGCTGTAGGTCAGCGGCATGAAATCGAAGTGGTTGGCGAGCACATCGAACTCACCGGCTTGCCCGAAGGCGGTCGAATTATGCAGCGCCTCAGCCACTTTCGCGTCCGCGCCAGCGGTTTCGGCGTACCCGGACGGCACCGGCGCGACCAGCCGCGCCGAGGTCTCGGAATCCGCCGTGGCGAACAGGGTGACGTCGTGTCCGCGCGCGACGAAACCCTCGGCCAGCGTGGCGGCAATGTGCTCCCACGGGCCATAGTTTTTCGGTGGCGTACGACGAGCGACCGACGCGATTACGCCGATTTTCATATAATCCTCGATTACTGGCGAATTCACCGCCGAGAGCCGTCCCGGAACGGGCGGACTTGATGCCACTACTCTATCACGGCAGTTATGGGCCACCTTAGTGTTACCATCGAGGCCTAGTGGTCGATCCGCCCGTGTCGTGTTCCGGACCGGATTCTCGAGCGCTTCCGCGCAACACGATCAGCCAATCGAGTGGCTGGGCAGACAGCGGCACCGGCGGCGCTGACTCGAATCAGGAAGGCTGACATTGGGTCAGACATCCGGAGTTCTGATAGATGCCGTCACAGCGGGTAGACCGGTGGTATCGACGGATTTTCCGCACGGGACATACCATGCGCTTGCCGCAGAGACGCGACAAGCCGATGCGAAGTTGGCTACAGCATGAGCGAAACCATCACCATCTCCTACGCCCACCTGGCACGACTCAGCGACGACGTCGGCATCTTCGAACACGCCAGGCTCACCACGCCGCGGCACGAGAACGGTTACTGCGTAGACGATGTCGCGCGGGCCCTCGTCGTGGTGGCCCGCGAACCCGAGCCGACCGAAGAGCTGAACGCGCTCGCCCAGGTGTACACGCGCTTCGTCGTCGCGGCGCTCACCGAGGACGGCCGCTGCCACAACCGCCGCGGCAAGGATCTGAACTGGCAGGACGAACCGACCGTCGAGGATCATTGGGGCCGCGCCCTCTGGGCGCTGGGCACCGCCGCCGCCCGCAGGTCCGACCTGGCCGAAAAGGCGTTGGCGCACTTCACCATCGGCGCCAAGCAGCGTTCCCAGTTCCCGCGGGCGATGGCCTTCGCCGCACTCGGCGCGGCCGAGGTGCTGCACGCGAGCCCCGGAAATCTCACGGCCCAAGCATTATTGGCCGATACCGCCGCGCTGATCGGCCCGCCGACCCGCCGTCTCGACTGGCGGTGGCCCGAGCCCCGGCTGCACTACGCCAACGCCGTGCTGGCCGAAGCGCTGCTGGTGGCCGGTGCCGCACCGGACCAGAATCGCACGCACGCCGATGGATTGGCGATGCTGCGCTGGCTACTGGAGACCGAGACCGCAGGCGACCACCTCTCGGTCACCCCGATCGACGGTTGGGCGACGGGCGAGAAACGTCCCGGTTTCGACCAGCAGCCGATCGAGGTCGCCAGCTTGGCCGATGCCTGCGCCCGGGCCTACGACGACACCCACGACCATCATTGGCGGGACGCGGTCATGTTGTGCGAGGCCTGGTTCCGTGGCGAGAACGATGTCTCGACGCCGCTCATGGACCCGAACAGCGGCGGTTGCTGCGACGGGCTGGAACCCACCGGACGCAACGAGAACCAAGGCGCCGAAGCGACTCTCGCCATGCTGTCCACCATGCAGCAGGCCCGCCGCCTGCAAGTGGCCGAGTGACGGATACTTCGGTGACGTGGCGGCGCAGGCTGACGGCGGCGACCGCGGTGGCGGGGGTTGTCTGCGCACTGTGTGTCTCGGGTGCGCAGGCCGCTCCCGACCCCGGCGGCGTCGGCACCGGGAGCGCTGTCGGCAAGGACCCGGACGGCAGCACGCCACCCGCAGGTTCCAATGACTGGGCGTGCCGTCCCACCCCGGCCCATCCCCGGCCCGTGGTGCTGGTGCACGGCACCTGGGGGAACCAGAACGACTGGGATGTCCTGGCCCCGCAGCTGAAAGCCGAAGGCTACTGCGTCTTCTCGGTGAACTACGGCCGTGACACGTCGAGCGTGCTCGGCGCGCTGCGGGGGATGTACGGCACCGGCGACATCGGTGCCTCGGCCGGCGAACTCGCCGCGTTCGTAGACCGGATCCGCGCGGCCACGGGTGCGGAAAAGGTCGACCTGGTCGGCCATTCGCAGGGTGCGGTGATGTCGCGCCAGTACCTGCGGGTCGGCGGGGGCGCGGACACGGTCGGCCGCCTGATCTCGCTCGCGGGCACCAACCACGGCTCGACCATGCGCGGTGTGGCGACGCGGCTCCCGCCCGGTGGCACCGCGGCCTTCTCCGCCGCACTGCCTCCGATCGCCGGAGTCGCTGCCGCACAACAGCTTGTGGGCAGCGACTTCATCCGGAACCTCAACGCCGAGGGCGACACCGTGCCGGGCATCGACTACACGGTGATCGCCAGCACGCACGACGACGCCTCCACCCCACCGGAAGCCACCTTTCTCCAGGCAGGCCCCGGTGCGACGGTCGACAACGTCTGGGTCCAAGACCTCTGCCCCACCGACACTTTCGACCACGGCACCCTGCCCCAATCCCCCACCGTCGCCTACATCATCGAGAAGGCCCTCGATCCGAGCTACACCGGCACCGCATGCGGCTGAGCCGAAACAGCTCCGGGCGGTAAGGCTTTCGCCCTACCGCCCGGTGTTCTGTTGCCGTCAGCGCCGATCCGAGACCAGCCGTGGATCCGGATCCTCGTCCTGCGCCGAGACAGTCCGGTCCGACTCCTCTTCCATCACCGCTTCGCCGCGCGCGACCATGCCCGCCTCATCGGAGAGCTTCAGCTGCGGAATGAACAGCGCGAGCAAGAAGATGATGACGCCACCGGGAATCAGGTACCAGAAGCCGGGGACCAGCGCGTCCACGTAGGCACCGACGATCGCGTCGTGCAGCCCATCGGGCAGGTTCTTCACCACCGAGGGCACCAGCGCCCCCGGGTCGAGCTTCGCCGCCATGACCTCCGGGCCGTGCGACGTGAACGCGTCGGTGAGGCCCTCGGTCAGCCGGCTGGTGAAGATGGAGCCGAAGATCGCGACACCGATCGCGCCACCCATCTCGCGGAAGTAGTTGTTGGCGCTGGTCGCGGTGCCGATCTGGTTGGGCGTCACGGCATTCTGCACGACCAGCACGATGATCTGCATGATCAGGCCGAGGCCCGCGCCGATCACGAACAGCATCGCCGACACCACCCACATCGCGGTGTGCGCGTCGAGCCGGGTCAGCCACAGCAGGCCCGCCAGCATGAACAACGCGCCGAGCGGCGGGTAGACCCGGTAGCGGCCGGTCTTGGTGATCGCCGCCATCGAGCTGATCAGCGTGAGCATCATGCCGAGCATCATCGGGATCAGCAGCAGACCCGACACCGAGGCGGACAGGCCGGTGGCCATCTGCAAGTAGGTCGGGATGAAGCCGATCGCGGCGAACATGACCAGGCCGACCAGCAGGCCGATCACCGAGGTCAGCACGAAGGTGCGGTTACGGAACAACCACAGCGGCAGCATCGGCTCCTCGGCCCGTGCTTCCACCATGACGAAGGCGGCCACCACGATCACCAGCGCGGCGATCATCGTCACGATCGTCGTCGAACCCCATGCGTACTGCTTGCCGCCCCAGTCGGTGATCAGGATCAACAACGTTGTCGCCGAAGACATCAGCACCACGCCGAGGTAGTCCGGCTTGGTCTTGGGCCGATGGCTGGGGACGCTCAGGTAGCGGAAGGCGATGAACAGCGCCGCGAGGCCGATCGGCACATTGATCCAGAAGCACCAGCGCCAGCCGAGGGTGTCGGCGAAGAAGCCGCCGAGCAGCGGTCCGGCGACCGAGGTGACACCGAAGACGGCGCCCATCGGCGCCATGTACTTGCCGCGATCCTTGGCGGGCACCACATCGGCGATGATGGCCTGCGCCAGAATCATCAGGCCGCCACCGCCGACACCCTGCAGGCCGCGGAAGACGATGAACTCCCAGAAGCTGGTCGAGGCGGCGGCGCCGACGGACGCGGCGGTGAACGCGGTCACCGCGAACAGGAAAAGCCAACGCCTGCCGAACATGTCACCGAATTTGCCGTAGATCGGCATCACGATGGTGGTGGCCAGCAGGTACGACGTCGCGGTCCAGGCCATGTGCGAGACGCCGCCGAGCTCGCCGACGATGGTCGGCATCGCGGTGCCGACGATCATCTGGTCCAGGCTGGCCAGGAACATGCCCGCGATGAGCGCGGAGAAGATGAGCCAGATTCGCTTCTGGGTCAAGACAATGGGGGTAGGCGGCGAGTCAGCCGTGGTGGTCATGTGGCACGTCTCCTAATTTCCGTCGTCGGGCTTGTCGAACAGCCGGGCGGCCATCGCGCAGTGCTCGTGTATCGCCGCGGTCAGCGATCTGGTCGTGTCCTCGGCCGAGGACATCACCGCCCGGGTGGTGATCGCCGTCATGACTCCCGCTGCGAGCGAAGCGAATTCGGCCGAGACCGGTTCGCCCGCACGCGCGGTGAGCAGTTCACCGACCAGGGCCTCCTGCCGGACACCGGCCGCCATGAAGCCCGCCAGCACCCGCGGCTCGGCTTTGATGAGCTCGACCACCAGCGAAATCGCTTCGCGCACCTCCTCTTCCGGCGCGAAGGAGGCGGCGAAGAGCCAGGTCAGGTCTTGCATCAGCATGCCGCTCGGCCCACCGGCGATGAACGTTTCCCGCGCTTCCGGGGTACCGATCTCCTCGATCGGGCCGACCAGCGCGTCGAGCTTGGTGTCGTAGTAGTTGAAGAACGTGCGCGGCGAGACCCCGACGACCTTGGCGATGTCCTCGACGGTGGTCGCGTCGAACCCACGCTCGACGGCCAACCGCCGCGCGGCCATACACAGGTCGAGCAGGGTTTGGCGTTTCTTCTGGGCGCGGAGCCCGACCGGGGACTCCGCGCGGGTGGACGGTGGCATGGCCAAAATTTAACACAAACTGCAAAATTTCAGACAGTGCAATATTCTGTGATGGTGCTCACTCCCGCACGGCTCGCCGGGCATCGAAGGAAGGTCCGCCCGACCGCGCTCTGTTGCGTGAATAGCCAAGCTGCACAGCCGATTCAGGCTGAATGTCAGTCGAAGAGCGGCAGTGCGGAGAGCTCGGTGCGCGAGGTGACGCCGAGCTTGGGGTAGGCCTTGTAGAGATGGTGGCCGATGGTGCGCGGGCTGAGAAACAGCTGCGCGGCGATATCGCGATTGGACATGCCCCGGCCGGCCAGCCGCACGATCTGCAACTCCTGCGGAGTGAGCGCGGCGAGGACACCGGGCGGGCGGCTGGTCGGCACGGCCGCACCGCTGGCGTCGAGTTCGGTGCGGGCGCGGTCGGCCCACGGTGCCGCGCCGAGCCGATCGAAGGTCTGCACCGCGGCCCGCAGGTGGGTGCGCGCCTCGATGGTGCGGCGCTCGCGGCGCAGCCATTCGCCGTACAGCAGTTGGGTGCGTGCCCGCTCCAACGGGCGAGCCTGATCGTGTAGTTCGAGTGCGGCGAGGTAGTGCCCGTCGGCCGCGTCGTCGGTCGCGAGCAACGCCAGGCAACGCTGCACGAGCGCGTCGATCCACGGTTGCCCGGCATGCGTGGCCCAGCCGGTGAATCTGGCGAAAGCCGTTGCCGCGCGGTCGGGTTCGCCGATCCGTACCGCGGCCTCGACCAGATCAGGGGTGCAGCGGATGACCGGCAGCCGATACGGCATCGCGTTGCGCACCACCTCTTCCAGACGACACAGCGCCACCTCCGCACGACCGTATCCGAGATCGAGCAGGCTCAGTCCCCACTGCACCCCCGGCGACCCAAGGGCACTCCCGTTGGCCGTGCCGAAACCCGCCTCGGCGGCCGACCGGCAGGCCGGCTCATCACCCTGTAGCGCAGCGAGATTCACCAGGATGGAGTTGGCCTGGGCGTGCCAACCGGGCTGCCCGGTATCCAGCGCGATCTGCGCCGCCTCGGTCGCGTTCGCCTGTGCGTCGGCGTATCTGCCGAAGAAGAGCTGGGTGGTCGCCAGGTAGGTCAGCGCGGGTGACAGCAGGCCGATCCGTCCCTGGTTGCGCAGCAGCGCGGCCACCGAGGCCGCCAGCTCGTTGCTCTCGGCGTCCGCACCGGCGGCCAGGCTCGCACTGCCGGTCAGAATGATGCCGCGCAGATCATCGGCCCTGATCCGGCGCGCGGCGGCGGCCACCTCGGGCAGCGGAGGCAGATCGGCGACCGGGCGGCCGAGCGGCAGCCGGGTGAGCCAGATCAGCAACTGGCACACGGGGGCGAGCGGATCGGTGTCCGGCAGGCTCAGCGCCTCCAGCCGCTCGGCGGTCCGGCCGAGCAACACCGAATCGCCTGCCTGCCAACTGATATGCCAGGCGAGGAAGATCATCTCGGTCAGCCGCGCGTGCGCGTTCGGGTCGTCCTCGGCCGCGATCAGATCGATGCCCGTGCACAACAGGGCGTGCGCACTGCGTAACGCTCCCGTGCCGAACTCCGCGGCCGCGCGCAGCGCGAGCAGCCGGGCCCGCAGCACCATGCCCGCACCGTCCTCGGGCACCGACTCGGCCAACGCACGGGCCCGGTCGAAATCGCCCATCTCGTTGGCGGCCTCGGCGGCCAGGGTCAACCGCCGCGACCTGGCCGCCGGGTCCGCGGTCAGCTGGCTCGCCCGTTCGTATGCCGCCGCGGCCGCCGCGTGGCCATTGCGTCGACCGGCGCGCGCCGCGGTGTTCTCCAGCACCGCCGCCACCCCTTCACTGGGGCCGGTGGCCGCCGCGGCCAAATGCCAAGCGCGGCGGTCGATATCGTTCGAGCCGTCCAGCGCCGCGGCCAGCGTGCGGTGCACCGCGAGGCGGCCGCTCACCGGTGCGCCCTGGGACACCGCCGCGCGCACCAGCGGATGCCGGAACGTCACCACGTGATCGGCGATCCGGATCAGGCCGGCCTGCTCGGCGGGCACCAGATCCGCGAGACCGAACCCGAGCAGCGCCGCGCTGCGCAACACCAGATCGAGGTCGCCGGTGTCCTCCGCCGCGACGAGCAGCAGCGTCCGGGTCGCCTCGGGCAGCTTGCTCACCTGGCCGTAGAAGGCGGCCTGCAGCCGGGTGGTCAGCGGGAGCGCGAGCGGCCGTCTGGCCCCCGACAGCTCGACCGCGAAAGCGGCCGGAAGTTCCAGCAGCGCAAGGGGATTGCCGCATGCTTCGGTCAGCACGCGGAACCGGACGGTGGGCGTGAGATCGTTGCCATGCCGGTCCAGCATGTCGACCGCGTCGGTCTGCGCCAGCCCGGTCACCGTCAACTCGGGCAGGCCGGGCGCCGAGAACGCGGTTTCGCCGTCCCGCGCGGCGAAAAGGACCGCAACACCCTCGGCATGCAACCGTCGCGCGGCGAACACCAGCGCCTCCGCCGACGCGCGGTCCAGCCACTGGGCGTCATCGATGACGCAGAGCACGGGCGTCTCCTCGGCCAGCTCGGCGAGCAGCGAGAGCACCGCGAGACCGACCAGCAGCCGCTCGGTCGACGGCACCGACACCAGTCCGAACGCACCTTCCAGCGCCCGCCGCTGCGGTTCCGGCAGCGCCTCGATCCGGTCCAGGCACCGGCCGAGCAGCATGTGCAGGCCGGCGAACGGCAGTTCCGCCTCGGACTCGACACCGGTACCGCGCAACACCCGCATACCGTCGGTGGCCGCCGCGTACTCGAGCAATGCCGTCTTGCCGATGCCCGGTTGTCCGCGCAGCAGCAGCGCGCCGCTGGCCCCGGCCTTGGCCTGACTCAGCAAACGATCGATGACCGCCAGTTCCTCGATACGTCCGTAGAGCATTGCTGGACGCTACCTATCCAAAAGTGCAGCACACGCAGGCAGTGCTATCTAATGCCCGGTGTTGCCGGGTCCGAGCCGAGGCACCCGAGGATGAAACAGCCCGGTGGCCAATCATCGAAGGGTGGCGCGAGCGACTTACCGAGGCACTCGAGCGGGCCGCAGCCGGGGTAAGCGAACGGGCCGAGGCCCAAAGCGCCGAAGGTGGCGTCCGGATTCGAGATCATCGGGTCGGCGAGGCTGATATCCGGTTGCTGCGCATAGGGTCCCGGGTCCGGCAGGCGCGGCTCCCGGAACGCCGCGACGATGCCGCGCAGCACGTCGTGCGGAAAGCTCACCGCGCCACCGGGAACGGTCACGCCAGTCCAGCTGACCAGCAGGCCGAGGCTGGGCACGATGAAGTTGTCCTGGCGCATCATGCCGCCCATCTTCACCGCGTCCGACGGCAGTCCGGGCAGCTCGACGGTGCAGCGCGGCCCGTTCACCACGAGGAGGAACCCGTAGCACTCGTTGGTAGGCGTCGACCGGCCGGCCTGGGCCAGATACTCGGCGGAGATGATCTGATCGCCGTGCCAGTTCCCGTGATTGACGAGCAGCAGGCCGAGCTTGGCGAAATCGTCGGGCGGCAGTACCAGATGCGCGTACCCATAGGTGTTGCCGCTGCGGTCGCGAGCCCAGTGGTAATCGGTGCGTTGAATACCCAACGGGTCGAACAGCTTTCGCTGGGCATAAGCCTGGAAGTCGGCGCCCACCGCCTGCTGCACCACATAGACGAGCAGGTCGACGGCGCGCTGGCTGTACTTCCACACCTCGCCCTGCGGCCGCTCGATCGGCATCGCCAGCGCCTGCGCCACCACGTTCGGGTCGATCTGCGCCAGCCCGGTGATGCCCTCCGAGGCCACCGCCACCTGCATACCGGAGGTCTCGGTGAGCAGGCTGCGGACGGTGATCGCGCGGTGTGCCGCGTCGCCGAGCCCGGCCGGGAGATAGGTGTCGATCGGGGCATCGAGCCGCAGCCTGCCCTCGTCGACGGCGATGCCCGCGACCATGGAGACCACGCTCTTCGTGCTGCTCCACAGGTTCCACGGGATCCCGCCGGTCCGGTCGTTCCTCGGTCCGGTCGCGATCAAGCAGTTGTGGCGGTAGACCTGCACGTTGAGCCGCGACGGGTCCGCCGCGAACGTCACCGCTGCGCGTAATGCCACCGCGTCGAGTCCCACTTCCTCGGGTGTCGCGGTCTGCGGTTTCCGTCCGTCGACGACGGCGCACTGCCGTTGTCCGGGCGGCGCGGCATCGGCTGTGCCACCGACGATTCCGGTACCGAGGAATACGGTCGCGGCCGTCATCGTCGACACCACAAGGCTTTTCAGTGAACGACGCACTCCGCGCCCCCATTTCTCGACGGGTTCTGCTCGGCACATCGAGGAGGACAGCGTTCCGGTTACCGTCCGGCGTGCCCATAGTTGTCGTGGCCAGCGCGCTGGGGGCAGTTCTATCTACTATTTAGATACGTGATTCATCTCACCATGCCTCGGTTTACGACGTCCGCAATCGCTGCCACATCTCCCCGACAGACCTTCTGAGCTGCATTTTAGTCGAGCTAGCACAACGCGCACTGGGCATCATGAAGCGCTGCGGAGACTTCATCTACTATTGATCTCAGTAGATGCACTCATTCCGATTACGCGAGCACATCAGACCAGAGAGGCAACGAGGCCATGGCGCGACGTGTTTTACCCGTGCAGTCGATCAACATCCGCCGTTCGAGCACGGCGCTGCTCGCGATCGCCGCGATAGCCGGCGGCCTCGCGTTCGGCGCCGGAACGGCCGCCGCCGACGCACGAACCACCGCTGTCGGTGCGGGCAAGCAATGCCTGTGGGCCGGCGCACCGCACCCGCAGGGCGCGACGGTCGCCGCCGGCGGTCAGAGCTTCCGCTGCGGGACCGACCGCGGGGCGCCGGTGTGGTCGAACGTGCCTGCCGCGAGCAGGCCGAGCACCGTTCCCAACCCCGGCGCTTACGCCGACCCCGCGGGCCTGTTCAGTGCGGGCGCACGCCAACCCGGGACCGAGTACACCGACTATTGCGTCGGCGGCCAGCTCATCGAAGGCAACGAGGACATCTACCAGGTGGTCGCGGACCGCTCCGGAAAGCTGTATTGGAAGGCGGCGGGCCCGATCTCGCAGTGGGTCTTCGATCCGGACGCACCGCGCCCCGGACCGTCCTGGCGCTCCGCGAGCCTGTGCACCGACGGCAACCTGACCTAACCGTCAAAGCAGCCGCGCGGCCGCGTCGCCGATCGCCTCGTCGAGAATGGCCAGGCCGAGCGACAGTTCGTCCTCGGTGGCGGTCAGCGGCGGGGCGATGCGGAAGACGCCGCCCATGCCGGGCAACTGCACGATGTTCATGTGCAGGCCCAGTTCGAGGCAGCGGCGGGTCACCTCAGCACCGAGTTCGTCCGAGCCCTCCTTGGTCGCGCGGTCGACAACCAGTTCCAGCCCCGCCAGCAGTCCACGGCCGCGAATATCTCCGACGACGTTGTGCCGCTCGGCGATTCGCTCCAGCCCACGCCGCAGGAAGGCGCCGAGCTCGGCGGCCCGCACGTCGAGCCGGTCGCGAATGAGCACGTCGAGCACGGTGTTGCCGACCGCGGCCACCAAGGGATCCGCGACGTGCGTGGTGAAGAACAGGAAGCCGCGATCGTGCGCCTCCTGCTCGATCTCGGCGCTGGTGAGCACGGCGGCGAGCGGCAGCCCGGCGCCGAGCGTCTTGGACAAGGTGAGGATGTCGGGCACGATGCCGTCGCGCTCGAATGCGTACCAGGATCCGGTGCGGCACAGTCCGGTCTGCGCTTCGTCGAGGATCAGCAGCATGCCGCGCTCGCGGCACCGCTCGTGCAACGCGGCGAAGTACCCGGGCGGCGGTTCGACCACCCCGCCGGAGCTCAGGATCGGCTCGACGATGCAGGCGGCCAGGCTGCCGACCGATTGAGCGTCGATCAGGTCGAAGGCGAAGTCGAGCTGTCGCTGCCAGTCGAGTTCGCCTGTGGCCGTGGTGAAGTCGGGCCGGTAGGTGTGCGGCACCGGGATGGCGAAGTTGCCGGGTGCGGCCGGACCGTAACCCTTGCGGCCCGCGCTGTAGGTGGCGCTGGCAGCGGCCTGGGTCATCCCGTGCCACGAGCGGGCGAACGAGACGATCTCGTGTTTCCCGGTGACCAGCTTGGCCATTCGGATCGCCGCCTCGTTGGCCTCGGCCCCGGTGGTCAGCAGCAGTGCCTTTTGCAGCGGGTCGGGCAGGGTGCCCGCCAGCCTGCGGGCGAGGTCGACGACGGGACGGCTGAGCATGCCACTGAACAGGTGGTCGAGCTCGCCGACCTGGTGGCGGACCGTCGCGACGATGTCGGGGTGCGAGTGTCCGAGAATCGCACTCATCTGTCCGGATGTGAAATCCAGTATCTCCCTGCCGCTTTCGGTGTAGAGGAAGCTCCCGGCGGCGCGGGTGATGATCTCGGGAGTGAAGGTGCCCGCGCCCGCATAGCGCACGAGGTGACGGTCGGTGTCGGCCCAGAAGTCCTCGGTGGGCCGCGGCGTGAAGGTGGGGGAAGCCATGTTTCGACGGTAAGGACGAGGCGAGCGCCACGTCCATCTCACAATTCCGGCTGTGCTGTTCGGTATAGCCGTACAACAATCGAGCAATGCTGAACCCTTGGCGTTTGCGTTTGCTCAGCCAGCTCGACTCCCTCGGCACCGTTCGCGCGGTCGCGCAGGCGGCCAACCTGAGTGCGTCCAGCGTGTCCCAGCAACTGGCGGTACTGGAGGCCGAAACCCGTACGCAGCTGCTGGAACGCACCGGCCGCCGGGTCCGGCTGACACCGGCCGGGTTGATCCTGGCCCGCCGCGCCAGGGCGATCCTCGACCACATGGGCGCGGTCGAGGCGGAGTTGCGCGGCCTCGGTGCGGAGGCAGTCGGGCTGGTCCGGCTCGGCGCTTTTCAAAGCGCCATTCATTCGCTGTGCGTGCCCGCGGTGACCCGGCTCGCGCACACCCACCCGCACCTCGCGGTCGAGCTGCACGAGCTGGAGCCACACGAGAGCATGCGCGCGCTGCGGGTCGGCGACGCCGACATCATCATCACCACAACGGATTTCGTGGAGCAGCCGCTCGGCCCGGATATCGACATCGTGCCGCTGGCCACCGATCCGATCGTGCTGATACTGCCGCCCGATCGCGCCGCCCGCGGACCGGCCGACCTCGCCGCGTACGCCGACGAGCCGTGGGCCTTCGATATGCCCAAGTCCTACATGGCGAATCTGGCGACCCGGCTCTGCCGGGAATCAGGCTTCGAGCCGCGGATAGTCTGCCGCTTCAGCAATTACATGATGACGCTGCAGCATGTCGAGGCCGGACTCTCCATCGCGCTGCTGCCCGGACTCGCCGTCGATCCGCGCTATCGCACTGCGACACGGGAACTCGCGCGCCCGGTCACCCGATCGATCACCGCGGTCATCCGGCGCGGCGCACCGCCGCGGGCCGCGGTGACCCGTGGTGCTCGATGCCTTGCGCCGACACGGTGATCTACCCGGCGCGACCGGCCCGATCGAGGGCTGAGAACGGCCCGATCGACAGCGCGCCACCCGGCGAAATCGGCCGTAACCCCGATAATTGCCCGGTCGGCACGGCCAGGCCATCCGATAATTGCCGCTGCCGATAACTTGCATACACCCTGGTCAGGGCCTATTTACTATAACGATTGGATATATAGTTATCGTTTTGTTATCGGCTTTGCGTGTGTCGGAATTTGTTCGACCACGTTTGTGTCGAAGGATGGAAATCGGATCCGCTTGGACTGACAGATCACCGTGATGTTCTCGAATCTATTCGAAGACTTGGTGAAGTCCGGAGCGCCATCACGTGCGGCGTTGCACGACCGAGCCAAGGCCTTCGAAATGACCATCGGAGGACCTGATCATGGCATCGGAAACCGACGACGTCCGATATACCCACTCGCTGCGGCGGGTGTTCTGGTGGACACTTGCCGCGGGAGCAGCAGTCTCCGGCGCGCTCCTGTTCTCCGCCGCAGAGGCCTCGGCCCAGCCAGTTACCGTACCCGGCCTCGGCACCTTCGAGGTGCCGAACGAAATCCCGCTTCCCCCTGGCCTTCCCGGCGTTCAGGTCGCGAACCCACCGCAGGAGAGCGCGCCATCCGCTGCTCCCTCCGCCGCGCCGTCCCGGGCCGAGTTCTCCGCTCCTGGAATCACGTTCGCGCTGCCCGACATTCCAGGCCTCGAATACTCCAGCCTGGCAGGCCTTCCCGGCATCAAGGTGCCGACGCCGGCGTACCCGCGCGTCGCACCGATGAAGACCACCGGTGAGGTCGCCGTCGACGCCGCCCGCGCCAAGCTCGGCTCCGGCTACAGCGCCAACTCGGCGGGCCCGGACTCCTTCGACTGCTCGGGCTTGGTCCAGTGGTCCTACGGGCAGGCCGGAGTTTCGGTGCCGCGCACCAGCTATGACCAGCTCGCTGCCGGAACCCCGGTGCCGCGTGAGGATTTGCGCCCCGGTGACCTGGTGTCGTTCTACGGCGGCGGCCACTCGGCGCTGTACGCGGGCGACGGCAACGTCATCCACGCCTCCACCTATGGCACCGGCGTCACCATGTCCCCCTTGGCGTCGATGCCGTACGCGGGTGCCGCCCGATTCCGCAACTAGCACCCCACAGAGCGGGCAGCTGACCCGACTCGCTCTAGGGTCGACGGCAGGTACGGGGCAGCGAGGAGAGCGCGGATGAAGGACATTCTGGCTCCTGAGCTGGACGTGCTCTTCTGCGGTATCAACCCTGGGCTCACCTCGGCTGCCGTGGGCTTGCCCTTCGCGACCCGCGGCAGCCGGTGGTGGCCCGCCCTGCATCGGTCGGGCTTCACACCGCGGGTGCTCACGCCCGCCGAAGCCGACCAGCTGCCGACCTGGGGGTTGGGTTTGACGACCATGGTTCGTCGCCCAACCGCCAGGGCAGCCGAGCTGACCCGGGTGGAACTGCTCGCCGGAGCCGCCGAACTGACTGAGCGCGTGCGCAGTTGGCGGCCGCGGTGGCTGGCCGTCCTCGGGGTCACCGCGTTCCGCGCAGGCTACGAGCGACCGGACGCCACCTTCGGGCTCCAGGATCTCCGCATCGGAGAGACGCGACTATGGGTGTTGCCGAACCCAGCGGTCTCAACGCGCACTATCCGCCGCAGCGGCTCGCGAAAGAATTCGTGCGGTTGCGCCACGCCGCAGGCATACCTGATCGAAATCGAACTATCTGACGGATGCGCGGTTCAGTCGCCTGCCACCGGCTCGTCCGAGGAAGCGGCCGGGGCGGAAATCCGGATCACACCGGCATCGAGATCGAGGGCAAGCCGAGGGGTATGCGACTGGCCGTCGCTGTCCCCGCTGCCCTCGTCGGTCAGCTTCTTACCCGGAAACAGTTCGCCCATGACGCCCATGCACCCCACCATAGTCCCGGCTCCTGTACGGCACCTATGGCACCGGACGTCGTCGGCGCCAGGGCCGGCCGGATGCGTCGGGGGGCTGACGGGGCTTTGCGACAGACCCTAGGTGACGGGATCGCGCAGGATCGTTGCCAGCATCGCACCGGCTCCCACGGTCGGCAGGATGAGCAGGATGATCGGCGGGGCGCCGAGCGCCGCCAGCGCGGCGACGCCGGTGAAGAGGGTCAGGGCGAATCCGGGGGCATGCTGAATTACCATCTGGCGCTTTCCTTCCGGGCACGCCGGGACCACTCACGGACCCCGGTCAATAGGCAAAGGGGTAGTCCTCGTCGGGGAGCGGGGTGATCAAGGACTGCTCGATGCGGTCGGTGATGTCCGCGGCCTCGAAGGCGTCCCGAATGCGCTCGGCCAGCGGAGGGATCGCCGGCTCGTCGAGTCCGGTGGGCACGTCGAAGTCGTATACCGCTGCCTGCTGCTCGGCCAAGTCGGCGGCGCTGCCTGCGGGAATCGTGGTCATGGCGAACCTCCTCACGCTGGTGATCTGGGCCTGGTCGTCGGATAGGTCGAACAGGCCCGGTTACCGGCCGGGCCTGTTCCAGGAAGAGGAACGTGATGTGTCGTGATTCGGGCCTCACCTCACTTCCTCACTCGCGCTTGACCATTGGTTGTGCAGCGCGGCGGAGGCGGATCGCGCTGAGTGGCCCGCCCGGTCCCGGGCGGACGACCGCGCAACCGAGCCGCATGACTCTGCCTCCTCCACGAAGCGTCGGGCCGGGACCGGTCAGGCGTTGATCGCCTGCCGCCGGTCGCTGTGCTCGATCTCGATCTTGCGTGGCTTGGCCTTCTCCGCGACGGGGATGCTCAAGCGCAGCACGCCATCGCTGTAGTCGGCCCGGATGTGGTCGGTGTCGAGGCCCTCACCGAGGAACAACTGGCGGCTGAACACGCCGCGGGAGCGTTCCGCGGCGATCATCGACCGCGCCGAATCCAGCTCGGGGCGGGTCGCACGAACGGTCAACACGTTGCGCTCGATATCCAGATCCAGTGACTTCGGGTCGATGCCTGGCAGGTCGAGCTCCACCAGAAACTCGTCGCCCTCACGCCAAGCGTCCATCGGCATCACCGCGGGACGGGCCGCTGTGCCGAACACCTGCTGCGTGAGACGGTCCAGATCGCGGAACGGATCGGTACGCATCAGCATGGTCGCCACCTCCAACTCACTCCATTCTTCGTCGTCGGGTCAGATAACCTGTGCGATCTGACATAGATTTGTTTTAGCACTCTCGACAGGTGAGTGCAAGTGTCTACACTAGAAAATCTGCGAGAGAAGGAGTGCCATGCCGGCAGAGCCGCAGGGTGGAACGCACCTACCCGATTCGGGACAGGCGGTGTACGGGATCTCGGTGGCCGCCGACCTGGCCGGTATCGGTGTGCAGACACTGCGGCTCTACGAACGGCACGGCCTGGTCCGGCCCGCGCGCAGCGACGGCGGCACCCGCCGCTACAGCGGCGACGATCTCGCTCGACTACACCGCATCACCACGCTGGCCGCCGCCGGGATCAATCTCGCGGGCATCGGCCGCATCCTCGACCTGGAAGACGCCAACGCCGACCTGCATTCCGACAACGACCGCCTGCGCACCGACAACGCCGCTCTTCGTGCGAACAATCGGCGGCGTTCGGAGTCGTCCGGGTAGCCGCAGTGTGACCAATGACGCGAGGCGGACCCGATCTTGTCCGATTCGCTCTATTCTGGCGGCATGTCTGCTCGCCGCTTGGCCGTCCTGCTCGCGCTCGCCCTGTTCGCTGTGCTCGGAGTGTCCGCCTGCACGACGGAAGGTGCGGGTACCAAGACCGACTGCGGCGTGAGCGGTTGCACGGTCACCTTCGACCGCGGGGTGAACGCCAAGGTCACCATCATCGGGGTGGACGCGGAACTCGTTGCGGTGAACGGCGATACCGTCACGCTGAAGGTGGGTGGCCAGCAGGTCAGCGTCCCGGCCGGGCAGACGCAGTCCGCCGACGGGTTCAATGTCACGGTGCAGGAGGTCACCGCCGACAAGGTGGTCGTCAAAATCGCCAGTGGTATCACCACCGGCTGACCTGCTCAATCTTCGCTGCGGTACCTGGTGAGGAAGCGGCGCAATATCTCCTTCGGAGCGGTGATTTCTTCCCGGTGGCCCAGCGCGGTCAGGTATTCCGCTTCCGCGGGATCGAAATAGCCTGCGTGCCGATATATTTCGATGCGCAGCGCGAGTCCGTCGCCATCGAGTTCGGGATGGAACTGGGTTGCGTACACCTGCCGGCCGACGCGGATCATCTGCACCAGGCAACCGGCCGATCCCGCCAGCAATACCGCGCCCGGCGGCACATCCTGGCACGCCTCCTTGTGGCCGCCGAAGGCCCGGAACGACCGTGGAATGCCGCGCAGCAGCGGATCTTCGGCCCCGCTGTCGGTCAATTCGATCGTCTGCGCGCCCGCTTTCTCGCTGTACCGTTCGCCGTTCACCGTGCCGCCGAGCACGTCCGCCAGGATGCTCAGGCCGTAGCAGGCACCCAGATACGGGAAGTCGCGGGCGACGATCTCGAGCAGCAGCTTCTTCAATCCCGGCTCGAAACGCTGCTGGTAGTCGTACTTCTTGTCCTCCGCGCCGCTGACATTGCTCGGTCCACCGCCGACGATCACCGCCGCGAAATCGTCGAGTTCGAGGTGCGGAAGGCCCTGGTCCATCTGCACCCGCACCACGTCGCCGGCGTCGAGTCCGCCCGCGCGCAGGATGGCGAAGTACTCGTCGTCCGCCGCGGCGCGCTCGGGTCGTAGCTGGAGCAGCAGAAAGGGCTTGGGCATGCACCGATTGTGCAAGATCGGCACTGTCGGGACGAGAGTTTGCGCCTACCGGTGGCGTGTTCACCCCTTGTCGGTCGTACGACCGATACCCCCGATCGGCCGAGACTGTCAGGATCATCGGCAGACGAACATCGGTCGCGGCACCGTCCCGACCCAGCTGAAGCCGTGCACCGAGGGGTTGATCGGCATTCAGTGCGCGAGCCGCAGGCGCCTGGCCTGCGGCTCGCCATTCTTTCTCGGGGCGCACCCTCAAGGTCGGGGATGACTCGGGTCGGGGTAGATACGCCCAAAGGATGACAAGGGACGAGACCGCGGGGCGATGTTTCGCACCGGGGTTACGCGCAGAATCGCTGGTGCGGTTGAAGAACGCAAGGTTTCTGTAGGGAAACTCTTAGCCGCAACGGATTTGATGCACAGGTGCAGATGTGAGAGTTGGGCCTGCTGGCCCAGGTTCCGGCCGAGCAGCCCGAACCACCTGCACATCCCGCTGCGAGACCTCGATCTACCCGGTGAAGGAGAAGGCAGTGCCCGTGACGTTTCCGAGTTCCGTCACCACGGCAACACTCGACTACCGCCGCCACGGCTGGACGGTCGCCGAAACAGCCAACGGCCTCAGCCTGATCACCGACGACCAGATCGCCGCCGTCGAACTCACCGGCGCCATGGCCGCCGCAGTCCGCCGCTTCCTGCGCGCCAACAACCTCTCCGGTCCGGTCATCGAAATCCCCGGCACCCAACGCCGCGAAATCCACCTCGTCCGCGGTGCCACCAAGGCCGCCATGGCCATCGAAGCACTGCGCCACGCAGGGGCGACCGTCCACACCGACGGCACCAGCATCCCTCTCCCGCCAACCCGACTCGCCCACGGCACAGCCTCCTGGTCGATCTCCCCCACCGAAGCCCGCTGGATACCACCGATAGTCGCGATCGCCGCCGCAGTCCGCGCCGCCACCACCCGATCCCACCACCACCTCGCCGATTTGGCCGGCTGAACCGGTCAGCAGCGGGTACGGGCCTATCTCGGCGGGCACCTGGTGGCCGATTCGACCCGGCCGGTGCTGGTTTGGCAGACCCCGTTCGGTTGATCATCGCCCGATCTCTCGCCGGGTCCGGCCCGACGCAGGTACACCTTGCGCCGAGCCGGATCGCACTCACAGGGGGCGTGCGGAACCAAACGTGGCGCTCGTCACATTTTTCGGTTTTCTGCCGACTGTCGGATATGAATATCTCGTTCGATCAACATCAACGCTTCGATTCGACTGGGGGACAAAGCGTTCCATGGGGATCGGGGGCGGGAGAGATACCAATATGTTCCGTAAGACTGTCATGCGTGCAGGCCGTCAGGTCCTCACCGTAGTTTTGCCTTTCGCGGTGGTGGCCACACTCGCCAACGCGGGTACGGCGTCCGCGACGGATTACACCGCGCAGCAGACACGCTGGGCCGATAGCCTGTCGGCGTCGGGTAACGAGCAGGGCGTCGAATTCAAGACCACCACGGCTGCTGACCTGAAGTCCATCTCCACCGAGCTGAACAGTGGCAGGTTCACCTTGACCGCGGATTCGTCGGTGGTGAACGTGGAATCCAC